>CALNZO010000001.1:0-191501 GCA_942491175.1 uncultured bacterium
GGCGGAGAGATCCGCCTGCTCACAGGCGAAGGAGCGGTGGCCCATGAAGTGAGCTACAGCCGCAGCCAGGTGACTGAGCAGGGGCGGACGATCCTGTTCTGAAGGCCTCCTCGTTGCCGATGAAGTGCTGCTCCGGTCCAGGGAGGAAATGATGCGTCCGCCTCACGACGCCAGCGGATCTTGACTGGGATCGCCAGCACCTGAGGTCACCTGTCCGCAGCTCCTGCGGCAGATCTGAGCGACACCTCGGCAGGGGGGCACCGGCAGGCTCCCTGCCGGCCGACAACAGGTCCATCGCCCGGTCATGGTCCGGGATGATCAGGCAGCGGCGGCCGGTGAGGCGCTCCAGCAGGGGCAGCAGGGGCGGGCCCAGTTGGGAGTTCATCAACCAGCCGGCGACCCGGAAAGCACGGCGCCAGGCCGGCCGGGGGGCGATGGCATGGATCGCCCGGGGGTGAACGGGGCCATCGATCGTCACCAGCCAGGCTGGATCCAGGCCGGCCCGGGCCATGGCCGCCCGGAAGCTGCGGGCACTGTGAAAGGCGATGTGCTGGCCGTTGCCGAAGGCGTAGTACCACCACTCCTCCCCAGGGATCTCGCCCTCGGCGCGCAACAGGGTGGAGAAGACGAACAGCTCCTTGCCCTCCATGCCGTCCCCGAGGTGCTCGGCGAGAAAGGGGGCGGTTTCGGGAACGTGCTCGATCACCTCGAAGGCCGTCTGCAGGGGGATCGGGGCATCGGGCGCGAGCCGGCAGAACGGACGGATCAGCTCCATGGCCGCGTAGGCGTCACTGCCATGGAAGTCGTAGCCGTGATCCCGCATCATCCGGGGGAGCATCCCCAGACCGGTGCCGATGTCGCTCGCCGGCTCGACGGCCCCCAGACCCAGCAGGGTGCCGATCGAGATCAGCAACCGCAGCAGCCGGGAAGCGTGCAGGTTGCGGTCGACATAGCCGGTGTCGCCGTAGAAGGCATCCTCGTAGGCCACGGACAGCCAGGTGGGATCCGCGAGCCAGAGGAAGTCGCAGCTGGAACAGTGCAACAGCCGGGCCGGCACCCGTGCCTTGCTGACCTTCACCCGGCGGATGAGACGGACGTCGTCGGCAGCACAGTTCGGACAGCCTCGCTGGCTTTCGGGCATGGGGGCGAAACCGGGGCGAAGCAGTGGGCCGGCGGGAGGGATCCTAGGGATCCGTCAACCTGCTCATCCGCCGTCAGGGGGAAGGCCGTCGAGGGCCCGGCGGGTGATCCGGCCCACCAGCAGCACCACCGCAATCGTGGCCCCCACCCCCGCCACGCGCAGGGCCCAGGTGAAGGGATCGGCGCGCCCGGAGAGAACTTCACCGAAACGGGCCACATCTCCGGCCAGGGCGCCCAGGCCGCAGAACAGCACCGTGCCCGGCAGGATTCCGAGCAGGCCGATGCTGTAATCGCGCAGGCTCACCTCGCTGAGGCCGTAGGCCAGATTGAGCAGGCTGAAGGGGAAGGCGGGCGAGAGCCGGGTGAGCAGCACCAGGGAAAGGCCCTGGCGGCACACCGCCCGCTCCACCGCCTGCAGCCGCGGGGCAGCGGCCAGGCGCCGCCGCGCCCAGCCCCGCCAGCGGCCCCGCCCCAGCAGGAACACCGCCTCCGCCCCGAGGCAGGCACCGGCAAACACCAGCACGCTGCCCCAGAAAGGGCCGTAGAGCACGCCGGCCAGCATCGAAGCCCATACCCCCGGCAGCAGCAGGGTGACCCAGAGGGCGTAGAGCGGCACGAAGGCCACGGCTCCGAACGGGGAGCGGAGCCAGTGCAGCAGGGGATCCGAAAGCCAGGACGGGTCCATCGGGCCACCGTATCGAGGCTGCCGCATGTTCACGATCGCCCTGCCCCTGGCCCTGGCCTGCATCATGTTTTCCCTGGGGCTGTCGCTCACCCCGGCGGATTTCGGCTTCGCCCTGTCGGGGGAGCTGGCGGGGGTGGCGATGCTGCTGCGACTGCCGCCGCCCCAGGTGAGCTGCGTCGCCATCGAGAGCGGCTTCCAGAACGGCACCGTGGGCATCGCCGTGGGGGCCCTGCTGGCCGGCGCCGGCTTAACCCAGAGCCATGGTGACGGTGCGCTCCTGGATGGTCCCCCGCCCCCGCGGTGCGAATCACAGAGCGGTGCAGCAGACAGCACATCGGGTGAGCTGCACGGCCTGATTGCAGCACCATCCTGATGTCCTGGCTTTCTCGAGGTTGAGATCTGTGCATCCATGGTGGGAAACGACTGTCCTGCCCGCTGCCTGTCACTTCCATCGCGATGGTGAATTTCATGACAGTGGCATCCTGCACAAAATCGCAGGCAAGCTGTTTCTGGATGAGGATCAGCAGGAGCAACTGATGGTAAATCGGGGCACGGGCCGGCCGGATCATGGTGATCAATCTCAAGACCGGAGATGGCCTCTAAAACCACATCCACAAGCCCGCGATGGCCAGCTCCCGCTCCCACTCCAGGGCTGGCGAGACCCTCTCTGATTCCTGAAGACGACCACAGCCCGCCATTGGTTTCCCCCCGATCGACACACCTTGAGGCATTTCATCCCTGGACGCGTTGTGTGTGATGAATGGTCAGGAATGGCAACGAGTTTCTAAGGAGATCAGCCCCGCTCAGCGCCGGCATCGGGCCCGCACCTACATTTTCTGAATCTTCAGGACAGCAGTGAGGGCCCATGAACGTGCTCTGGTTCCTTCTGGTGGGGGTGATCGCTGGCTGGCTGGCGGGAATCCTCGTCAAAGGAGGTGGTTTCGGCCTGATCGGTGATCTGGTCGTCGGCATCATCGGGGCTCTGATCGGCGGGTTTCTCTTCAGCGGCCTGGGTGGAGTCGTCGGGGGCGGACTGCTCGGCGGCATCCTGGTGGCCACCCTTGGCGCCGTGATCCTTCTGGTGGTGATCGGGTGATCAAGCGGGCCTGAGGCCTCAAAGGGGACGATCCCATCGGCTGGCGATCGGTGATGGATCTCCCTGCCCCCCCCGACAGCCCCCAGGAACCAGGTAGGCACCAGCAAAACGCCCCACCCACCAGCGGAACCGGAGATCCGGGGGCTGAATCTTCCGAACCCTTCCCGTCGCGAGCGTGGGGGGCCGCCCTGTCCAGGACCGCGCCGGAGGAGCACGGATCGCCCCTCAGCCCAGATCCGCCAGCCGCCCCCGCGCCAGCTCCGCCTGAGTCTCCGCCTCGGCCAGGTTGGCGCGGCACTCGGCCACCACCTCCGGCGGCGCCTTGCCGGCGAAGCTGGGGTTGGCCAGGCGGCCGGCGAGCCCCTTGATCTCCTTCTCGGCCTTGGCCAGATCCTTCTGGAGCCGGCCCCGCAGGGCGGCCAGATCCACCAGGCCCTCGATGGGCAGCAGCACCTGCAGCTCACCGCTCACCCCCGCCAGGCAGCGGACCGGGGCCCGCTCCGCCGCGGCGGCGGGATCCAGCACCCGCACCGATTCGGCCCGGGTGAGGGCGGTGATGTCGGCAGCGGCCTCGCTGAGGGTGGCGGCCAGATCGCCCCGGCCGGTGACGAACAGCACCGGCGCCGGCTGGGAGGGCTTGAGCCCCGCCACGGCCCGCAGGTTGCGCACCACCCGGATCGCCTCGATCAGTTCGGCGAAGCGCTCTTCCAGCCCCGGATCGAGGGCCCCTTGCTCCGGGGCCGGCCAGGGCTGAAGGGCCAGGAAGGTGCCTTCAGGCGCGCCGGTGAGCCCGTGCCAGAGCTCCTCGCTCAGATGGGGCATCAGCGGATGCAGCAGCACCAGCAGCTGCTCCAGCACCAGGAC
Source organism: uncultured bacterium (assembly GCA_942491175.1). Lineage (GTDB taxonomy): Bacteria > Cyanobacteriota > Cyanobacteriia > PCC-6307 > Cyanobiaceae > Cyanobium. The sequence continues at coordinate 3,786 of CALNZO010000001.1, forward strand.
CAGCACCTGACGGGCCGTGCGCTGGTCGGCGAGGGCCTCGGGGCTGAGGTGCTCCCCCTCGGCGACGGGCCGGGGATGGAGGCGCCGCTTGAGCAGTTCGATCGTCCAGTCGCAGACCTCGTTCCAGGCGAATTCGTAGAGCCCCTTGGCCGCCTCCCCGAGGGCATAGCTGCCATAGCGCTCGGCGGTTTCCGCGCTCACCGCGGGCCAGCCGGGAGAGGATCCAGCGGTCGGCCAGCTGCAGCCGGGCCGGATCCGGTGCCCCCAGGGAGGCGGGGGTCTCCCCGTCCAGGTTCATCAGGGCGAAGCGGGTGGCGTTCCAGAGCTTGTTGGCGAAGTTGCGGGCCCCCTCCACCGTGGCGGAGCTGCCGCTGGCACGGTCGTAGTCGAGGCGGATGTCCTGGCCGGCGCCGGCCACCTCGCGCACCAGGGCGAAGCGCAGGGCATCGGCGCCGTAGCGCTCGATCAGGGGCAGCGGATCGATGCCGTTGCCGGCGCTCTTGCTCATCTTGCGGTTGTTCTCATCCCGCACCAGGCCGTGGATGTAGACGTCCTGGAAGGGCATCCGGCCGGTGAAGGCGCCGGCCAGCATGGTCATGCGGGCGACCCAGAAGAAGATGATGTCGAAGCCGGTCACCAGCACGCTGGTGGGATACCAGCGGGCCAGATCGGCACTGGTCTCATCGGGCCAGCCCAGGGTGGAGAAGGGCCACAGGCCGCTGGAGAACCAGGTGTCGAGCACATCGGGGTCCTGCTCCAGCTGCAGCTCCCGGCCGGCGACCCGGGACGCCGCGCCGTAGGCCGCCTCCGCCTTCTCGCGGGCCTCGGACGCACCCCTTGCCACCACGTACGGGGTGGCGTCGGTGATCACACCGCCGGTCTCGCTGACCACGAACCAGGCGGGAATGCGGTGGCCCCACCAGAGCTGGCGGCTGATGCACCAGTCGCGGATGTCGGTGAGCCAGTCGCGGTACACCTTGCTCCAGCGCTCCGGCACGAAGCGGGGAGAGCCCCCGTCGAGGGCTTCGCGGCAGCGCGCCGCCAGCGGCTCGGCCTTCACGAACCACTGGGTGGAGAGCAGGGGCTCCACCGGCACCTTGCCCCGATCCGAGAACGGAACGCTGTGGCGGTGGGGTTCCACCTTCACCAGGAAGCCGCCGGCCTCCATGGCGGCCACCACCGCCTTCCTGGCCTCAAAGCGGTCCAGGCCGGCGAAGTCCCCGGCGGCGGCGTTCATGGTGCCGTCCCTGGCCATCACCGTGATCAGGGGCAGGCCGTGGCGGGCGCCGATGGCGAAGTCGTTGGGGTCGTGGGCGGGGGTCACCTTGACGCAGCCCGTTCCGAAGGCCGGATCCACGTGCTCGTCGGCCACGATCGGAATGGTCCGGCCCACCAGGGGCAGGGTGAGGGTCCGGCCCACCAGCGCCCCGTAACGGGGATCCTCCGGGTGAACGGCCACGCCCGTGTCGCCCAGCAGGGTTTCGGGGCGGGTGGTGGCCACCACCAGATGGTCGGTGCCGTCGGCGGCGGGCCCGCCGGTGAGGGGGTAGCGGAAGTGCCAGAGATGGCCCTCCAGCTCCTTCATCTCCACCTCCAGGTCGCTCACCGCCGAGCCGGAGGCCGGGCACCAGTTGACCAGGTACTCCCCCCGGTAGATCAGCCCCTGCTCGTGCAGACGCACGAAGGCCTCCACCACGGCCCTGTTGAGGCCGGGATCGAGGGTGAAGCGCTCACGCCGCCAGTCGACCGAGTAGCCCAGCCGGCGCAGCTGGCCCACGATCGTGCCGCCGCTCTCGGCCTTCCAGCTCCAGGCCTTCTCCAGGAAGGCGTCGCGGCCCAGCTCCTCCTTCGGGATGCCCTGGGCCTTGAGCTGCTTTTCCAGGATCGACTGGACGGCGATCGAGGCGTGGTCGGTGCCCGGCAGGCACAGAACATTCTTCCCCTGCAGTCGCTGGAAGCGCACGATCGTGTCGATCAGGGCCGTCTCGAAGCCGTGGCCCATGTGCAGGCTGCCGGTCACGTTCGGCGGCGGGATCACCACGCTGAAGGCTTCACCGGGAGCGGCGGGGTCGGGATGGAAGACACCCGCCTCCTCCCAGGCCCGCTGCCAGCGCGCCTCGGTGGCAGCCGGGTCGTAGGTCTTGGGCAGGGAATCGGCGGACACGGACAGCGACCGGTGTTGGGCCCATGGTCTCAAAGGATGCGGCCCCGATCCGGTCCCTAGATTCAAATGAACAGGGGCCGTCCGGCCCCCCGTCTCCTGCCCGTGCCTGGCCGCGGGCTCCAGTGAATCAATTGCGGTGCAGGACTGTCGCTGAAACCCTCGACCACCTGCCGCCGCAGCTCGATGGCCGCGTGCTGGCCGTCAGCCGCTGGATCCTGCCGATCTGGCTGCGCTGGCGCAGCCGTGTCGTTCAGGTGCAGGTGGAGGGCCTCGACCATCTGCTGCAGGCGGTGCGGCGGTTCCAGGCGGGAGAGAGCCGCCTGCTGCTGGCCTTCCGTCATCCCAGCCTCGATGATCCCGCCTGCATGGCCCGCCTGCTGTGGGTGGATCTGGCCCGGGAGGCCCGGCGCCGCGGCGTGCGCCTCGATCCGGCACCCCATGGCCAGTTTCTCTTTGATCGGGGCATTCCCCTCTGGGCCGGCAAGCCGATGGGCTGGCTGTTCACCCACCTGGGCGGCAGTTCCATCCAGCGGGGCAAGCTCGATCTGCCCGCCCTGCGCACGGCCCGGCAGCTGCTGCTGCAGGGCCCCCACCCCTTCGCCGTGGCCCCGGAAGGGGCCACCAACGGCCACAACGAACAGCTCAGTCCCCTGGAGCCCGGCACGGCCCAGCTGGCCTTCTGGACCGCCGCCGACCTGGCCGCCGCCGGGCGGCCGGAGGGCATGGAGCTGCTGCCGATCGGCCTCCAGTACACGTTCATCGATCCGGTCTGGAGGCCGATCGAGGCCCTCCTGAGCCAACTGGAAGAGGGAGCCGGCCTCAGCCCCGATCCCACCCACGACCTGGCCGTGCCCTCCCTGCAAGGGCGACTGGTGCGCCTGGGGGAGCGGATGCTCGAGCAGATGGAATCCTTCTACCGGGACCGGGTCCATCTGCCCCTGCCGCCGCTGGCGCCCGGCACCCCGATGCCGCTGGACGGGGCGCGCTTCGCAGACCGGCTGAAGCGCCTGCTGGACCTGGCCCTGAGGCGGCTGGAGCAGTCCTTCCGGGTGGAGCCCAGGGGCACCCTCACCGACCGCTGCCGGCGCCTGGAGCAGGCCGGCTGGGAGCGCCTCTATCCGGAACCGCCGGTCTCCCCCGAGCCGCTCAGCCCCCTGGCGAAAGGCCTGCGGGAGCGGCTGGCCGCCGAGGCCGAGGCCCAGCTCTGGCACATGCGGGTGGTGGAATCGTTCCTGTCGGTGAGCGGCCACTACGTGGCGGAGCATCCGAGCCAGGAACGATTCGCCGACACCCTGCTGCTGCTCTGGGACACCCAGTGCCGCATCCAGGGCCACACCGCCAATGCCCGGCCGCGGATCGGGCGGCGCCGGGTGAGGATCCGGATCGACCGCCCGATCGTGGTGGAGGAACGCCTGGAGTCCTACCGGCAGGATCGCCGCCGGGCGGTGCTGGAGCTCACCGAGAGGCTGCAGGAGCGCCTCGAGGGATTGATGGAGCCCTCCCCGCTGGGATGAGGGCGCCCGCCACTGCCCTTCACCGCTCAATCGGCGGCCAGACGGCTGACGTAGGCGTCGAGGCTGCCGGCATTGATCCAGCCGGTGGCGATGGTCTTGGTGTGCTCGTGGCTGATCCGGCCCCGGTGCAGGTGGGAGAGGCCGGCGGGGAAGATCACCAGCCGGCCCTTGACCGCCTCCACATGGTGCTCCTGCCAGTGGAATTCCGTACCCCCTTCCGGCACCGTGTTGAGGTAGAGGATCCAGGCCAGCACCCGGCGGATCGGCTCGGTGGCCTCCTCGCTGGTGTTCCAGTCGCAGTGCCAGTCGTAGAAGCCCTCCCCTGGGGCGTAGCGCTGCAGATTGAAGATCGGGTTCACGAACAGGGATCGCTCCGGGCAGCACTCGAGGAACAGGGGCCTCTCGGCCAGATAGCGCTTCAGACCGGCGGAGACACCCCGCATGATCACGTCGGCCAGGCCGTGGGCCTCCGGATCGGAATGGTCCAGCCAGACCAGGCTGATGTCGGTCGAGGCCTTGGCCGGGTGCCGGCCTTCGGCACCAAAGGCGATGCCAGGGCGCTGCAGGTCCCCACGACGATCAAAAAAGGCCTGGGCCGCGTCCGCCAGGGCGAGGAAACCCCTGTCGGCGTAGGTGGCGATCAGCCGCATGCGGGGATCCAGCGGGTGAAAACAAGACTAAGCCCAGACTTCATTTGACCTCAAAATCTCTGGAAACAGGCAGAAGGGGGCTGAGCAATGGCTGGCGGAAAATCAGAAGATTATGACCGCCAGGTCGGCGAGGTAGAGAAGAGCTAGCCACCAATTAGAAATCCATTAGAGCTGACAACCAAGTCGAAAATCGCTGTCTCGCGGTGCAAACAATCCACTACTCTTCAGTTGTTCAGCCGATCACAAGGCCTTCCCTAGTGACATCGAACCCGCAGCTCCACTTGCAGCACGTAGTCAGATTTCCGGCCGTGGCTATCTATGAAAGCTTGAAAAATCTTTTGGCTGGATGGATCAGCACCCATATTTTTTACTCATCTGGATCCAAATAATGCGAAAACTCTTCTCTGGTCAGTGGCACGCAAACCTGCACACGTCTTCCCCCAGCCTCCCCAGGGCTCAGGCAACGGGTTTCTCGATGGTGGAGCCGATGGTGGCTCTGGTGATGGTGGCCGTTGTCGTCGCCGGGACCGCCCAGATGAGCCTTTCCTCCGGTCTCCTTTCGGTGAAGGCACGAACCTACGACTCTCTCGAGGCCGCCACCTCGGCCGATCTCGGCTGGTTGAAGTGGTATGCCAACACCTGGCGCTGCTTCACCGGTCGCTACGCCTCCTGCACCACCAAGGCCTCCTACCTCTCCTACAACCCTTCCACGGCTGACTGCGGCAACATCGCCCAGGCCTTCCTCAGCGCGGCCAGCACTGCCAGCACCACGCCGGCCCGCCCCTATGCCGTGCCCGCCAACACCGGTACGGCCCAGGCCATCAGTCTGAGCAACGCACCGGGAACCAGCCTGAGCCGCATCATCAGCGTCTCCTCCTCCGGCAACCGCATCAACGTTCGCTATCAGTCCTCCGGCTCGGTGTCTTACACCAAGGACGCCTCGGTCCTGATCGACGCCTCAGCCTGGTGCACCCCATGACCAGGCCATCCTCGTCGCAAGGCTTCACGCTCCTGGAGATGCTCATCACCGCGACCGTGATGGCCATCGCCTCCAGCGTCGCCCTCACCACGCTCGCGAATTTCCGGCGCGACTCCCAGCTGCGCCACGCGGCGGTGGAGCTGGCTGGCTACCTGGAGGTGGCCAAGACCAAGGCCAAAAGCAGCTCCAGCGCCTGCCAGCTCTCGATCGCCGCCTCCACGGCCACGATCGCCCCCGGCGGCACCCCCGGGTCCTGCGCCAGCCAGCCCACCGTGAACCTCAACCACGAAGTGGGCGCCACCGGCATCACGGCGAGCGGCAACACCGCGATCAGCTTCACCTCGAGGGGTTTCGCCCCCAGTGAAACGATCACCTACCTGAGCATCCCCAACAGCCCGATTCAGGCCTGTGTGCGGGTGAACAGCCCGGTCGGCCTGGTCCGCAAGGGCTTCCGTAACTCCAACTCCGGAGCCTGCAACTATGTCGACTGGTACTGATCCCACCGCCAACCGGTCCCATGCCAGGAGCCGTCAGCAGGGCGGGTTCTCCATGGCCGAGGCTCTGCTCAGCCTGAGCATCAGCGCCCTGGTGGCAGCCGGCATCGGCAGCATGCTGGTCTCCAGCATCCGGTCGCAGGCGAACGCCGAAACCTATTCCCGGCTCCAGGCCTCCTGGTACCTGGCCGCCAACCTGCTGGAGACGGAAGCCAGCATCGCCGAACGGCTTCTGCCCTCCACCACAGCCTCCACCGGCTGCGCCAATCTCCCTGCCGCCAGTGTCCAGCTGGTGATGGTGGGTCCCGCCAACGCCTGGCAGACCTACTACGGCGTTCGTCCCCTGAAAACGGCCGAGTCCAGCCAATGGCACGGACCCAACGTGCTGGTGCGCTGCGGCCGCCCCCTGGGGGCGAACGCGACCACGGGCGTCCCGGAGGTCAACATCAGCGGGGCCGTCAGCGAGGGGGTCATCACCGATGGCCTCCCCTCCACCTCCGCCTTCAGCCTCCAGCTGCCGAACGCCAGCGTGGCCACCGGTGTGATCGCCCGTACGGCTTCGGTCACCCTCTCGGTGGAGGCCATCGGTGGAGGGGCCGCCTACACGAACGACTTCGCCCTGCGCCTGCCCTACAACCCCATCTATGGATACAACAACGACATCATCAACGGGCTGACCAGCTGCTCGAGCCCCTGCAAGTCTGCCGAGATCACCCTGCCGAGCGGAAAGAAACTGGTTCAGTACCGGCCCACGGGAACCACCACGATCACCGGTGACGCAGCCAAGGAGGATGTTGTCTACATCAACGCCAACAGCTCCGCCGTTTCCCTCTCCAGCGGCTGCAGCAGCAGCTCCTGTGTGATCACCAACGGGTTTGCGGTGATCACCACCACCAATGTGAACACCATCGTCTTCAACGACGGTGCTGTGGGGCTCTAGAGCAGTGATGCTGAAGCCCCGCGATAAGACCGCAAGGACGCCCCTGAGGCCTGGCAGGTTCCTGACCTTCCGGTCCATGGTCCGTTCTGGCCTGCGTGCAGACAGGCGCGCAGGCGAAGACGCGGGCTTTGCCACCGGCCTGGCCCTGCTGGTGGCCCTGGCACTCACCGTGGCCATGATCGTGGAGATCTCCCGCTTCAACAACAACACCAAGGCCTCAAGCCAGACCGTGGATGCACGCAAGGCCAAGGAAGCCGCTGAATTCGGCATGGCGGCGATCCTTGATCAACTCAACAATCCTGCGAACCATTACCTCCTGGCCACGCGCCTGAGCAACCCCAGTGGCACCGGCGACTGGCAAACCGTGAGCAGCAGCAGCCTCACCAGTTGCAACATTCAGCCGCCGAGCACCGCACCCACCGCCAATCGGATTCCCGGGGTGAGCACCAACATCAGCAATCCCACCGTTGCCATGCCCGGCGACTCCTCGGTTTCCTATTCCCTGGTGAGCTACCTGCCCCCCAGCGAGATCGGATCCCCGACCTTCGGCTGCGACATGTTCGGCAATCGGCTGGGTGGTCGTGCCCGGCTCGTGGTGCGCGGCACCGTGCAGCGCAACGGAACCACCATGGCCAGCTTTGATTCCACCCGCGATGTGTACATCAGCACCCAAAGTGCACCGGCTGCGGAGAACAACCTGGGCCTGGTGATCACGGGGGCGCCCAGCGCGTCGAAAACGGGCAGCCCCTTCCACATCGTGTACGACCAGAACGGCGATGGCGCCATCGGCACCTCAGGCAGCTCGTTCACCGAGCCCCTGGGCAATGTCAACTGCTGGCAGTGCACATCCCCTTCCGATCTCAACACCGGCGGCACCAGCCTGGGCAGCGTGATCACCGGCCCCATCCCTAATTTCCCAACGTTCCCGAATCTCTTAACCGATCCCATCTACGCCCCACTTCTCGGCGTGGCCGAAGCTCCGAATCTCGGCGAGGACTATTCCGGAAATCCGGTCCCCTATCCCGACAATTACCCCTACAACCACCCCACCTCCACCGCCCCGTCGTGGGGCCTGGTGGACGGCTGCGAGTACCTCGGCGCATCCAATGCCGAGATCGCCTGCAAGCTCGCCGAAATCAAGGGGTTCGGCTCGATCAAGATCCGTGCCGACGCGCGGCCGGTCAAGCTGTTCCTCTCCGGCGCCTTCGTTGTCAGCGGCGGAAATGATCTGAAGGCCACCGATGGCAATCCCGCCACCCCCGAGGCGCAGGATGCCCTGAACCACTGGAAGAACGTCTGGATCTACGGCAACCCCGGCACGCCCAGTGCCGGCGCTTCCAACTGCGGCCAGGAGGTGACGATCAGCGGCAGCGGCGAGGCCTTCGGGGCCAGGCTGTGGTTCCCTCTGGGCAAGGCCAAGATCAGCGGCGGCAGCTTCGGCAACAAGGAGTTCATCGGCTCCCTGTGGACCTGCATCTTCAACCAGGGTTCCGGCAACACCGGCTTCCTGATCCCCACCGATCTGGTGGCCACCTGGGGGCTGGGTGGGGGGGGCGGCTACCTCTACCGGGCCACGGGGGGCAACTGAGCCATGACCGGACCAGCCCGCCTCGGCCCACTTAAGAGCAACAGCCAGCCGATGAGAACCATCCGCAAGCGCCTGCCCCCAGCCGTTGCCCGGAATCGGGACACTTCCCAGGGGTTCCTGACGCCGTTGGGATTGATCACCATGCTGGCCATGATCGGCGGTCTGATTCTGGAGAGCAGCCGCTTGCACTACGGCTTGTCCGCCTCGATCCGCACCGCGGAAGCCCGGAGGGCCATCGATGCCGCTGAATTCGGAATGGAAGCCATTCTGGATGATCTCAATAACAACAACAACAGCTATCTGCTGGTCACCAAGTTCACCAATCCCCTCGGCACCGGCACCTGGCAGACCGTTTCGGCCGCGAATCTTTCCGCCTGCGGCCTCGAGGTGCCCAGCCCTGCTCCCAGCGCCAACCGAATCGCCGGGGTGAGCAGCAACAGCAGCAGTTCCAGCGTGGCCTTGCCCAGTGATCCCAGCGTCACCTATTCCCTGGTGAGCTTCAATCCCCCCTCCGGTGCCACAGCTCCTGCCAGCGGCTGCGACATGTTCGGCAATCTTTCTGGCGGAAGGGCACGGATGACGGTGCGCGGCACCGTGCAGCGCAACGGAGCCATCGTGGCCAGCTTTGATTCCACCCGCGATGTGTTCATCCGCACCGGAGGAGCCCCGGCTGCGGAGAACAACCTGGGCCTGGTGATCACGGGGGCGCCCAGCGCGTCGAAAACGGGCAGCCCCTTCCACATCGTGTACGACCAGAACGGCGATGGGGCCATCGGCACCTCAGGCAGCTCGTTCACCGAGCCGCTGGGCAACGTCAACTGCATCCTCTGCACCTCTCCCTCCGATCTCGACACCGGCGGCACCAGCCTGGGCAGCGTGATCACCGGCCCCATCCCTAATTTCCCAACGTTCCCGAATCTCTTAACCGATCCCACCTACGCCCCACTTCTCGGCGTGGCCGAAGCTCAGAATCTGGATGAGGACAATCTCGGAAATCCAGTCTCTTTTCCCGACAATTACCCCTACAACCACCCCACCTCCACCGCCCCGTCGTGGGGCCTGGTGGACGGCTGCGAGTACCTCGGCGCATCCAATGCCGAGATCGGCTGCAAGCTCGCCGAAATCAAGGGGTTCGGCTCGATCAAGATCCGTGCCGACGCGCGGCCGGTCAAGCTGTTCCTCTCCGGCGCCTTCGTTGTCAGCGGCGGGAATGACCTGAAGGCCACCGATGGCAATCCCGCCACCCCCGAGGCGCTGGATGCCCTGAACCACTGGAAGAACGTCTGGATCTACGGCAATCCCGGCACCCCCAATGCCAGCGCTTCCAACTGCGGCCAGGAGGTGACGATCAGCGGCAGCGGCGAGGCCTTCGGGGCCAGGCTGTGGTTCCCTCTGGGCAAAGCCAAGATCAGCGGCGGCAGCTTCGGCAACAAGGAGTTCATCGGCTCCCTGTGGACCTGCATCTTCAACCAGGGTTCCGGCAACACCGGCTTCCTGGTCCCCACCGATCTGGTGGCCACCTGGGGGCTGGGTGGGGGGGGCGGCTACCTCTACCGGGCCACGGGAGGCAACTGAGCCATGACCGGACCCGCCCGCCTCGGCCCACTTGGTGAGCAACAGCCGGCCGATGAGAACCCTCCGCAAGCGCCTGAGCCAAACCGTTGCCCAGCACCGGGCCACCTCCCAGGGGTTCATCATTCCGCTGGGATTGATCGCCATGCTGGCCATGATCGGCGGTGTGATGATGGAAATCAGCCGCCTGAATTACGCCCTTGTTGCCTCGATTCGCACCTCGGAGGCCCGCAAGGCCATGGATGCCGCCGAATTCGGCCTTGGGGCGATTCTGGATGATCTCAACACCAACAGCAACAGCTATCTTCTGGCCACCAAATTCACCAACCCCAACGGCACCGGCACCTGGCAGTCGGTCACCGGCGCCCAGCTGGCGGCCTGCGGCCTCTGGCCGCCCACTCCGGCCCCCACGGCCAACCGCATCCCCGGGGTGAGCACCAACAGCAGCAGTTCCAGCGTGGCCTTGCCCAGTGATCAAAACGTCACCTATTCCATGGTGAGCTTCGAGCCTCCCCCCAGTGTCACCACGCCGTCCAGCGGCTGCGACATGTTCGGCAACCTCTCCGGCGGGCGGGCACGCATCACGGTACGCGGCATCGTGCGCCGGGGAGGGGTGGAGAAAGCCCGCTTCGATGTGGACCGCGTGATCACGATCTCCACGTTGAACAGGCCCGATCCGAATGCGATCGGCCTGCTGATCACGGGCCCGGCGAGCGAGTCGAAGCTGGGTTCGCCCTTCTACATTGTCTACGACGAAAACAATGATGCCCAGGTGCCCTGGAACGCAGGGGAAACCAACCGAGCCCGGCGCCAACGTGAACTGCATTCAATGTGCTACAGATGCAGATCTCAACACCAAGAGCACCACGTTCGGCAACCTGATCAATGGGCCGGTGCTCGGCCTGCCTGCCTTTCCCGACCCTCTCCCCCTGGAACTACGGTCCGGTGTGACGCGGAAGGATCTCAACAGCAGCTACACCAACTATCCCTACAAGACCGCCGACACCGCCCCCGGCAGCCAGCTGGAATCCGAGTGCCGCTTCCTCACGGTGAATGGCATCGCCAATGCGGAAATCGGCTGCCTGCTGGGGGATGTCAATGTTGGTGGCAGCAAGAAGATTGTCGTTCGCGCTGATGTCCGCCCGCTCAACTGGTTCGTTTCCGGCGATTTCATCGTCTCCGGCAGTGGTGAATTCACCATTTCCGACGGCGACAGCGGCACGCCGGCGATTTCTGATCTCAGCCAGTACTGGCGCAACCTCCGGATCTACGGCAAACCCGGCACCCCTGCCTCCGATGGCAAGAACTGCGACCAGCAGATCACCCTCAGTGGTGGCGGGGAAGCCACCGGCGCCTTCATGTGGTTCCCCCTGGGCACCGCCAAGATCTCCGGAGGCAATGCGGGGAAAACGACCCCCGATTTCTACGGCGCCCTCTGGACCTGCGTCTTCAATTCGGGATCCGGAAACTCCAACTTCCTTGTCCCCCAGGATGTGGTTCAGACGTTTGCGCCGGGAATCACCGGCAGCGGTGCCTACCTCTACCGGGCCTACGGAGCGAACTGATGGCCGCCCTCCTGCCCGCCGTCCGCCGCCGCTTTCTGCCGTCCCATCGGCGGCAGGCCCAGGGATTCGTGATGCCGCTGGCCCTGATCGCCGCCCTGGCCTTGATCACCGCCGTGCTGATGCAGACGAGCCGTTCCAATAACAACCTGAGCGGTTCAATCCGCTCGGCCGAAGCACGCAAGGCCGTGGAAGCCGCCGAATTCGGCATGCAGGCCCTCCTCGATGCGCTCAACACCAACAAGAACAGCTACCTGCTGGCGACCCGCTACACCAATGCCAGCGGCAGCGGCACCTGGCAGACCGTTTCGACAGCGAATCTTTCCGCCTGCGGCATCCAGGTGCCCGTCCCTGCCCCCAGCGCCAACCGCATCCCCGGGGTGAGCAGCAACAGCAGCAACCCCACCGTGGCGATGCCGAACGAAACCGGCGTCACCTACTCCATGGTGGGTTTCGATCCCCCCAGCGGTGCCAGCGCTGGGGCCAGCGGCTGCGACATGTTCGGCAATGTGAACGGCGGGCGGGTGGAGATGTCGGTGCGCGGAATCGTGACCCGGGGAGGGGCCGAGAAAGCCCGCTTCGATCTGATTCGCTCCTTCACGGTCACCGCCGTGAACAAGCCTGATCCAAACTCGGTGGGGTTGATGGTCACCGGCCCACCGAGCAAATCGAAGCTCGGCAAACCCTTCTACATCGTCTACGACGACAACAACGATGCGCAGATTCCCTGGGCCGCGGGGAAACCCAGTGAAACCGGCGCCAATGTGAACTGTGTGGGCTGCAGCTCCAGCTCGGATCTCGATTCCAGCGGCACCTCCTACGGCACCACGATCAATGGCCTGGTGCCAGGCCTGCCCGCCTTTCCCAGCCTTCCACCGGAGCTGGCCAGCGTGCCGGCGAAGGATCTGAGCAGCGACCGCAGCAACTATCCCTACACCACGGCCGCCACCGGCCCCGGCAGCCCCCTGGAATCGGAATGCCGCTACCTCACGGTGAATGGCGTCGCCGACGCGGAAATCGGCTGCCGGCTGGGAGACGTCACCCTGGGCGGCAGCAAATCGGTGGTCACCCGTGCCGATGCCCGCCCGGTCAACTGGTACGTCTCCGGTGATTTCATCATCTCCGGAGGTGCGTCGTTCACCATTTCCGACGGCAACAGCGGCACCGCCCCGGCGAGCGATCTGAGTCTGTACTGGCGCAATCTGCGGATCTACGGCAATCCAGGCACCCCTGCCGCCGACGGCAAGAACTGCGACCAGCAGCTCACCTTGAGCGGTGGCAGCTCCGGCACCGGCGCCTTCATGTGGTTCCCCCTCGGCAAGGCCAAGATCTCCGGAGGCAATGCCGGGAAAAGTGATCCCGATTTCTACGGAGCCCTCTGGACCTGCATCTTCAATGCGGGAAGCGGCAACTCCAGCATCCTCATCCCCAGCGACGTGGTGCAGTCGGTGGCTCCGGGAATGGCCGGCGCCTACCTCTACCGGGCCTACGGAGCGAACTGATGGCCGCCCTCCTGCCCGCCTTCCGCCGCCGCTTTCTGCCGTCCCATCGGCGGGTGTCCCCCGGATTCGTGATGCCCCTGGCCCTGATCGCCGCCCTGGCCGTGATCGGCGCCGTGCTGCTGGAGACCAGCCGTTCCAACAACAGCCTGAGCGGTTCGATCCGCACAGCCGAAGCCCGCAAGGCCGTGGAGGCCGCCGAATTCGGCATGCAGGCCCTCCTCGATGCGCTCAACAGCAACAAGAACAGCTACCTGCTGGTGACCCGGCTCACCAATGCCAGCGGCACGGGCACCTGGCAGACCGTTTCCGCCGCCAATCTCGCCGCCTGCGGCATCCAGGAGCCCACCCCGGCACCTGCCGCCAACCGCATCGCGGGGGTGAGCAGCAACAGCAGCAGCGCCACCATGGCGGTGCCCAACGAACCGGGCGTCACCTTCTCCCTGGTGGAGTACGAACCCCCCACGGGTGCCGGCGCTGCGGCCAGCGGCTGCGACATGTTCGGCAACCGGGCCGGCGGCCGGGCGCGGATGACGGTGCGCGGCATCGTGACCCGGGGAGGAATCGAGAAAGCCCGCTTCGATCTGATTCGCTCGTTCACGATCGGCGCGCTGAACACGCCGAAATCCAATGTGGCGGGGTTGCTGATCACGGGGCCGCCGGCCGAATCCAAGCTGGGATCTCCCTTCTTCATCCTCTATGACAACAACGCCGACGCCGAGATCGCCTGGTCGGGCAGTACCCCCATCGATGCAGGCGGCAACGTGAACTGTGTGGGGTGCAGCTCCAGCTCGGATCTCGATTCCGGGGGCACCCTCTTCGGCAGCCAGTTCAACGGGCCGGTGCCGGGTCTGCCGGGCTTCCCCGCCCTTCCGCCGGAGCTCGCCGCCGTGGCCGCCAAGGACATCGGCAGCACCTTCACCACCTACCCCTACACCACCGCCGCCACCGGCCCGGGGAGCCCCCTGGAATCGGAATGCCGCTTCCTCACGGTGAATGGCGTCGCCAACGCGGAAATCGGCTGCCGGCTCGGGGATGTCTCGCTCGGGGGCAGCACCCAGATCGTCGTCCGTGCCGATGTTCGCCCGGTCAACTGGTATGTCTCGGGCAAGTTCGTCGTTTCCGGCAGTGGTCAGTTCACGATTTCCGACGGCAACAGCGGCACCCCCCCGGCCTCCGATCTGAGCCAGTACTGGCGCAATCTGCGGATCTACGGCAAGTCCGGCACCCCCGCCGCCGACGGCAAGAACTGTGACCAGGAGCTCACCCTCAGCGGCGGCGGCACCGCCACCGGCGCCTTCGTCTGGTTCCCCCTCGGCAAGGCCAAGATCTCCGGCGGCAGCACGGGGAACCCCGCACCCGATTTCTACGGAGCCCTGTGGACCTGCATCTTCAACATGGGCTCCGGCAACTCCACCATCCTGTTCCCCCAGGATGTGACCCAGACCGTGGCCCCCGGGGTAGGCGGCGGCTACGTCTACCGGGCCTACGGGGGGAGCTGAGAGGGGCCTCCAGGGGGGGGGGATCCGCTCGCAGGGCGCGCCATCCTCCCGGCCGGGGGAGCAAACTGCAGGGGCAAGGTTCCTGAAGACGTCCCATGGCCCTCGATCTGAACGATCCGGAACTCGAATTCGCCGATCTCGTCACCGCTTATCAGAGCTGGGTGATGGCCGTGATCAACGACGAGAAGCTGGGGGGCGACAAGCTCCTCACCGACGACATCGCCGATGACGCCCTGAACGCCATGCGATTCCTGCCGGATGTGGTCACCAGCGCGATCGAAACGACCCTGGCCCGGGTCTACGACGTGGATCCGGACGAACTGGCGGAGCTCCTCTATCCGGAGGAATGACCGCCGCCAAAGGGGCTGGGGGCTGGCCATGCTGCCGATCGACAACGGGCCGGCCTGGCTGGTGCAGGCACAGCGGGAGCCTCGCGGGAGGGGTTCTCCCATCAATGCGGCCAGGACAAAAGCTTTTCATCAAAGGGAATCCTGGTGAGGTACGAAGCCTCGGCCGGAGGGTTGCCCCGATCCGCCGCCACGGGACCACGCCGAACCGGTGATTCCCAACCAACCCTTCTTCCCCGCCACCACCTTGAGCTGAAGGGCAACGATACCCAGCGGCCAGCAGGGGCTGGTGGGCGCGGCCTGGAGCGGGGCGATGCCGGCATCGATGATGCCCCGTGCTGACGGATCGCCAGCCCCATGGACAACGTCACGATCGCGATCTTCCCCATTCCAACCACCGCCAACGCCGCAAGAGCAGCCCCCCAGTTCACCCGGAAGAGCGGTGCAAGCCGAACCATCCCCACCTTGCAAGGGGATCGTCAAGCCGTACAATTCACTCACCAATCCCTTGCCATCGAATCATGCTTACAGGTGCCGATCTCCTCGCCAGGGTGAAAGAGCTGGGCGATGCTTCCAAATCGGATCTGGTGCGTAGCTGCGGCTATGTGAGCACCAAGAAGGATGGCGCGGAGCGCCTCAACTTCACGGCCTTCTACGAAGCTCTCCTCGACGCCAAGGGGATCAGCCTCGGCGATGGTGTCGGGAAGGGGGCCACCAAGGCCGGCCGCAAACTGGGCTATACCGCCAAGGTGCAGTTCAACGGCAACCTCCTGGTAGGCAAGGCCTACACGGCCATGCTTGGCCTGGAGCCGGGCGATGAATTTGAGATCAAGCTGGGTCGCAAGGCGATTCGCCTCGTCCCCGTGGGTGGCTCCGACGAGGAGGAGTGAAGTCGGGACGCCGGCTCCGACCTCGTGAAGGTTCGTGTCGCCGGCGTCTGTAGTGGTCACTACTCCATTAGAAATGACTTGTGGGGACGGGAGCCCGATCAACTTCCAAAGTCCTCGCTCAGTAACCCCCTCGGGTCTTGCCCGAGGGGGTTACGCGTTTTCAGAGGGCCGCAGCAAGGACTGCCCACCGGCCCGATCTGCCCGGGATAACCGCAAAAGCACACGAAGGGGAAGTTCGTCAACCATTCTTCAAACTTCTGTTACGTTGCAGGCTGATGCGTGGTCCGACCCATGCCCTATTCGTCCTCCAGCACCGGCTTCCCCATCCCCCGTCACACCCCTCAGGCCGCCGCGGCCCCCCTTCACCCCGGCGGCTTCGTTCAGCTGGTCAGCCGGCAGGGCGCCATCTTCCAGGTGATCAGCATCGACGACGAAACCGATTGCTGCTGGGTTCGGCGCTGGCCCCTGACGCGCCATGGCTCCCCCGCCTTCTCGGTGGCCCTGCGGGAAGTGAG
The DNA here is from genome assembly GCA_942491175.1 of uncultured bacterium. Classification (GTDB taxonomy): domain Bacteria; phylum Cyanobacteriota; class Cyanobacteriia; order PCC-6307; family Cyanobiaceae; genus Cyanobium. The sequence continues at coordinate 20,002 of CALNZO010000001.1, forward strand.
CCCCTGCCAGGCGGCGGCGCACTGAGCCGTCCTCCCTTCGTCCTTTCCAGGAGTTCCCATGATCCCTATGGGTTTCATCGTCACATCGCGCCTGTTCTGCCGGGCTGGCCGTCTCCTCCTGCTGGCGGCATCGGTGGCGCTCGTTTCCGAGCTGGTGGCCGGCCACTGGGGCTGAGGGCCCTCGGGGGTCCCCCATGGCCTGGGTACCCTGAGCCGACCTCGCCCACAGCCACGGAAAGCCACCCATGACGGAGGGTTCGATGCTGCTCGAGCTGCTGCAGCTTCCCTTCATGCAGCGGGCCCTGCTGGGGGGGCTGCTGAGCGGTGCCCTCGGGGGCCTGCTGGGCAGCTTCGCCGTGCTTCGTCAGCTCTCCTTCTTCAGCGATGCCCTGGGCCACTCCGCCCTGCTCGGCATCACCCTCGGCATCCTGCTGGGCATCGATCCCACCCTGGTGCTGATCCCCTTCGCGGTGCTGTTCGCCCTGCTGACCAACCAGCTGGTCCAGGGCAGCCGCCTGCCGGCCGATGCCCTGCTCAACATCGTCTACTCCTCCTCCCTCGCCATCGCCGTGGTGGCCCTGAGCTTCCTGCAGGTCTACAGAGGCGGCATTCAGCAGCTGCTCTTCGGCGACATCCTCGGGGTGACCTGGACCGACCTGGCCCTGATCGGCTCCCTGCTCCTCGTCACCGCCGGTTACCTCACCCTCACCCGGCGCGACCAGGTGCTGCTCACCCTCGATGAACCCCTCGCCCTTTCGCGAGGCGTTGCGGTGCCGTTGCACCGGCTGCTGTTTCTGGTGCTGCTGGCCATTGTGGTGGCCATCTCCGTCAAGGCGGTGGGCGTTCTGCTGATCAGCGCCTTCGTGGTCATCCCCGCCTGCGCGTCGCGGCTGGTGAGCCGGCGCTTCAGCAGCTACGTGGCTCTGGCCGCCGGCCTGGGTGCGGTCTGCGCCGTGCTGGGCCTGGTCCTCTCCGGTGCCTTCGCCCTGCCCTCCGGGCCCTGCGTGGTGATCGCCCAGCTGATGGGATTCCTTGTCGCCCTGGCGCTCGCCCCCCTGCGGGGCAGAGCGGCGACGCCCTGACTCAGATGGAGCTGGTGAGCACCACCGGACCCCTGGGTTCCTGGCTGGTGGGGTCGCTCTCGACGCTGACCGTGACGCTGGTGGCCTGGCTGGTGGGGGAGAGAGGGATGGGCATGGCCACCTGGCCGCGGGCATTGGGCACGAAATGGACACAGCCCACGGTGCGTCCGTCGACGCTGGCCCAGAGCCGGTAGGTGTGATGCGGCGGCAGGGCGGGCAGGTCGTCGAGCATCAGCATGTTGTGGGTGCGGTTGCCGGTGACCAGGACTTCTCCGGAGGCCTGCTGCCCCGGTTGCACCGCCCGCAGGGGCAGCATGCGCCGCTCGCTTCCCAGGGCCGGGGGCAGCTGCCGCTGGAGAGAGGCCAGCTGCTGGCGGGTCTGATGGAGCTCACCGCCCAGCAGGAGCAGACCGATTCCCAGCAGGGCGGGAACCAGCCAGGTGCCCAGTCGGCCCGCTGCGGCCTGGGGTTGCAGCAGCCGCCGGCGCAGAGCCGGCGGGGGCACGGCGTCGGCCGGCAACGCCAGGGGCAGCAGGTCCAGGGTGGTGCTGAACTCCTCCAGGCGTCGGCGCAGGTCGGGCCGCTCCCGCAGCAGGGCCGCCAGCTGCTCCCGTTCCTCCTCCTCCAGATCCCCCAGGGCATGGCCGGCCAGGAGGGCGTCGATGGCGGCGGGGTCGGATGGGGTGGTGGCGGCGGGCTTCATGGGTGGGAGCGGGAATCGTGGAGCAGGGCACGCAGGCGGATCAGACCCTGGCGGGCACGGGTCTTGACGGTGCCGAGGGGCAGCTCCAGCAGGGCGCCGATCGCCGACTGGCTCAGGCCTTCGTAATAGGCCATCTCCAGCACCTGCCGTTGGCTTGCGGGGATGGCGGCGAGGGCGGCGCGCACCCGCTCCGCCAGATCGTCGGCCTCGGCACGTTCGTGGGGCGTGGGCACGGCCGCGGGGAACAGGTGCTCCGACCAGCGTTGCACCAACTGCCAGCGGTTGGCGCGCTGGTGGATCCGGTTGAGCGCCATCGAGCGCGTCATCAGCAGCAGGTAGGCCAGCACCGGACCCCGGGCGGGGTCGTAGCGGCCCTGCTGCCAGTAGCGCAGGAAGACGTCGTGGGTGAGATCCTCCGCTTCGTGACGCGAGCGGCAGAGCCGCAGAGCCAGCCGGTAGACGGGCCCGGAGCAGCTGTCGTACAGCTCCGAGAGATCCCCGCCGGCCGTCCCCCTGTCGTCGATCCGACCCCGCAGCCCTGGAGGGCGGGGGGGAGCATCGGCGTCGGAGGGGTTCACGGCCAAGGGGGCGTTCGTCGGGGTTCCCGTTCTTCGGATACCGGTGAAGATGGCGATCGGATGGGCCGGGGCCCGCGGCTGGCGAACACACCGGCCAGCACCAGCCCCGATCCCGCCAGGACAGGGCCGTTGAGGGGTTCGCCCAGCAGCAGCGCGGCGCTGAGCACCGCCACCACCAGGGCCAGGGAGCTCCAGAGGGAGACGACGGCGACGCTGCAGCGGCGGAAGGCCTTCCGCAGGGCCAGTTCCCGGCCGAGGTTCAGGGTGAGGGCATAGAGGCCGATCACCCCGATCACCCACCACAGCCGCAGCAGCAGGAAATGGTGGGGGCCGAACAGGACCAGGGCGATGCCCCCGAACACCAGCGCGGAGCCCAGGGTGGGGATCCCGACGGCGACCGCCGTCGGCCAGCCCCGCCCGGCGATGGTGCGGCCGCTGACGGCCGAGCCCGCGAAGGCCAGCACCCCCACCAGGGCCCAGGCGATGCCGGCGGCCTCATCCATCCTGCCGGAGCCGATGGCCATGGCCGCCTGGGGCAGCAGCAGACCGGCGCCGATCAGCACCAGGCTGCGCCAGAAGCCGGTAGGAAGGGCTTCCCCCAGCAACCATCGGGCCAGCAGGGCCGAGAGGGGCAGCACCAGGGCGAACAGCAGGGTCTGGCTGATCACCGAGAGGGATTCCAGGGCGAAGTAATAGGCAATGGGCCCCAGGAACAGCCCAAGGCCGGCGTTGAGCAGCAGCAGACGCCGATCGGGGGCCCCCAGCAGCGCCAGATCGGCCGCCAGCGTGCGCCGCCCGGGAAGCAGCGCCGCCAGACCCACCGAGAGCTGGGCCAGGAAGAACACGTTGCAGAAGCTGATCGGGTTCTCGCCCGCCACCGGGTGCTCCAGGCCGTAGTCCTGCAGACCCTTCAGCACGGTGGCATCCAGCCCCCGCAGCAGGACGTACAGCCCCAGCGGCAGCGGCGCCCGGGCGCTCGGCGGCAGCGGCGGAAATCCGATGGGCAGACGCATCGGTAGACAGCCTTGGCAGGACCCGTGCCGAACCTTCGCACGATTCCCGCTCCTCACACCCGCCCTATCCACCATGTCCCCCCTGCCCGCTTCCCTGCTCCGGCGCAGCCTCCTCACCGTGGTGAGCGCCGCGACCCTCTCCAGCCTGGCGCTGCACGCCGAGCCCCTCCGCCTGCCCATCGCAGACAAGGCCACCCCCGCCCTGACCGCGCAGGGGAAACCCATGGCCATGGCCAAAGGCACCTTCCGCCAGGCCGAGGCTCCCGTGAGCGGCGGCTTCTCGATCCACAAAGAGGGCGGCAGGACAGTGCTCACCCTCAGCAGCGACTTCAAGACCAACGACATGGCCCCCGATCTCAAGGTGGCCTTCAGCCCCTCGGCCACGCCGCTGGCCATGAGCAAGCCGCCTGCCTATCCCCTCAAGGCCGGCAGCTACACGGTGCTGGCGAAGCTGAAATCCAGCCAGGGCGCCCAGAGCTATGTGATTCCCGCCTCGATCGATCTGAAGGCGCAGAACTCGGTGCTGATCTGGTGCGAAAAGTTCAACGCCACGATGGCGTGGGCTCCCCTGAAGCCCTGAGCACCGGCCGACCGGATTGGCGTTCAGGGCCTCCTCGGCCCGTCCGCAGGCGCCGATGGCGTCCTTTCCGGAGCACCGAGACGATCCGGATCGGGGACCATCTTTTCCGTGGGATCCGTGCCGGGGATGGGTGGGGGCGGCGGTGGTGGTGCAGGGGCGGCTTCCGGCTGCGGGGTCTGCACCAGCTGCTCGGTGGCCTTGGGGGGGTTGGGCTCCGTTTCCGGACCGATCACATCGACCGACATGCGCTGCACCAGCAGGCGGAAGTTGATCGGCTGGCGGCGGTTGATGAATTTCTGCACCGCGGCCACCTGCTTCGGTGTGGGCAGGTTGGGCCTGCTCACCCGCACCGAGGCGGTGATCAGGGGCGGGTTCTGGTCCCAGTCGATGGAGGTGCCCAGGAGCTCGGAGTCCTTGCCCAGGGTGATCGTGCGTTTGCGCAGGCTCTCGGTGATCGCCCGCTCCACCTGCTGCAGGGCCGACTCCCGCCGCGCCTTGGCCACCAGGTTGAGGAAGCTGCCGGTGAGCGGCACCAGCAGCAGGGCCGTGAGCAGCAGGCTCATCAGACCCAGGCGACTGCTCCAGAGACGGTTGCGCAGGCCCGGGGTGATGGCCGCCAGGCTGATCAGACCGCCGCTGAGGATCCCCAGGAGATTGGCGGCGAACAGCAGACCGGCCCCGACGGCCGTGGACCAGTCGCGGGTGGACAGCAGCAGGCCGAACACACACACCGGCGGCACCAGGGCCACAGCGATGGCGGTGCCCGCCAGAGAAGACACCGCCTTGTAGTGCACCTTGCCGTAGGTGGCGATCGCACCGGCGACCAGGGCGATGGCCAGATCGAGCAGGTTGGGGGTGGTGCGGGAGAGCACCTCCGAGCCGTAGACGGGAAAGCCCACCACGAGGCCCAGGATCCAGGAGAGCAGGACGGTGATGGCCACCCCCGCGCCCAGGGTGACCAGGGCCCGGCCCACCAGGGCCGCCCGGCCCTGAAGGATCCCGAAGGCCGCCGCCCTCAGGGGCATGATCCAGGGGGCCACCAGCATGGCGCCGATCACCACGGCGGGGCTGTTGGCCAGCAGGCCCAGGGAGGCGATCGTGCCCGCGCCCACCGTCAGGAAGAGGTACACCTGGTCGAGGCCGGCCTCCTGATCGAGATCCCTGGCCAGCTCTTCGCTCATGGCTTCGGAGCGCACGGTCATCGGTCCGGAAACCCGAGGGAGCTGGGGCCTTCCACTCTGGCCTCGATCACCCCGTGCCACCAGGGCTCAGGGGGCCGGTCCCGAACCCGGCGTCTGGCTGGCCCGGGTGAGGTTGAAGCATCAGGCGACGGGGCCAGGTCCGACGGGACTCCGGCGAAGGGTCTGGAGCCAAGGCAGGACGCTCAGGCGGCCTGAAGCTGGGCCAGTTGCTGCTGCAGGCGCTGCTTCATGCGGTTCTGAACGAGGGCGCAGAGCTCCTCCACCAGCTCGGCGTTGGCCCGGTAGATCAGGCGGACCCCATCGCGCTCGCAACTCACCAGGCCTGCCCGCTGCAGCTGGGACAGCTGGCGGCTGATGTGAGACTGGCTGAAGCCGGTGGCTTCGATCAGGGAGGCCACGTCCGTGGGGCCCTGGCGCAGGTGGCAGAGCAACTGAAGCCGGGCCGGTTCGCTCAGCAGGCGGAAAAACTGGCTGAACTCCTCCAGCAGCTCGGGACTGGGCATCGATCCGGGGCCGGCAGCTCCCATGGCAACGGAGTATGTGTCATAAGACATTATGCAGCAGTCTTTCTGCCGTGGGCACCGCGCCTAGGTTCGAATTCTCCCCTTGGCCGGCTGCATGGGCGATCCTTTTCCCACCGGCGTCACCTCCTTCCTGGGTGGCGGCCTGCTGATGGGGCTTGGGCTGGTGGTGATGTACATGACGCTGGGCGTCAAGGCAGGTGCCAGCTCCTTTCTGAGTTCCACCCTCACTTACATCACGCCGCTGAAGGCGGAGCGAGGTTCACGCCAGTGGCGGCTGCTGTTCGCCGCCGCGCTGGTGCTGGGGGCGTGGCTGTACACCGCCACTCACCAGGGATTCTTCTCCACCGCGGTCAGCGGCTGGCGGCTGGGGCTGGGGGGCCTGCTGGTGGGCTTCGGCACCCGGCTCTCCTCGGGCTGCACCTCCGGCCATGGCCTCTGCGGGGTGGCGTCGTTCTCGAGGGCCTCCCTGCTGGCGGTGCTGGTGTTCATGGGCGTGGCGATCATCACCGCCCGCCTGATGCTGCTGCTGGGGGTGACCCCATGAAACGTCTGATTTCGATCGCGATCGGTGGCGGCCTGTTCGGCTACGGGCTGGCCTGGAGCGGCATGACCCGGCCCGAGGTGGTGCTGAGCTTCCTGCAGCTGCGCAACTTCGGCCTGCTGCTTGTGATGGCGGCCGCCCTGATGGTGACGGCGATCGGCTTCCGGGTCGCCCCGCGGCTGCGCTCGAGCACCCTGCTGGGACTGCCCTTTTCCCAGGAGGTGAAGTCGATGAAGCCAGGCACGCTGCCGGGGGCCGTGATCTTCGGCGTGGGCTGGGGCCTCTCCGGCCTCTGCCCTGGAGCGGCGGTGGCCAGCGTGGGGATCGGCAACGGCCCGGTGCTGATCGGACTGGCCGGCATGTTCCTGGGGGCCTGGCTGCAGGGAATGCTGGCGGAGGGAAGGCTGCCGCTGAAGACCTCGCCCCAGCAGGGGCCCGGCTAGGGCCGGGCTGCGAGCGGGCACTCCCTTTCTCGCTTTATGCGTGTATGCTCATAGCAGCCAATACAGGTGGCTTTGATGGCTTCCGACCCTCCGTTCCCGCTCGCCGCCGCCGCCGGCGGCGCTCCCCTGCTGTTCCGCCAGCTGTTCGACGCTGAGACGGGCACCTTCACCTACCTGCTGGCCGACGTGGCCAGCGGCGAAGGGGTGCTGATCGATCCGGTGTACGAGCAGCACCCCCGCGACCTCTCCCTGGTGCGGGAGCTGGGGATCGATCTGGTGGCCTGTCTCGACACCCACGCCCACGCCGACCACGTCACCGGCAGCTGGCGCATGCACCGGGCCACAGGCTGTGCCATCAGCCTGGCCGCCGCCGCCCGGGCCCAGAACGTGACCCGGCCCCTCTCCCACGGCGATCGGGTGAGCTTCGGCGGGCGGCATCTGGAGGTGCGCGCCACCCCGGGCCACACCGATGGCTGCCTCACCTTCGTACTGGATGACCACAGCATGGCCTTCACCGGCGACGCCCTGCTGGTGCGGGGCTGCGGCCGCTGCGATTTCCAGCAGGGCGATGCCCACACCCTCTACCGCTCGATCACCGAGCAGATCCTCTCCCTGCCGGACCACTGTCTGCTCCACCCCGGCCACGACTACAGCGGCCGCACGGTCAGCTCGGTGGCTGAGGAGAAGGCCTACAACGCACGGCTCGGCGGCGGCGCCGACGAGCGGGACTTCGTGGGCTACATGGAGAACCTGCACCTGCCCCACCCCCACCGGATCGCCGTGGCCCTGCCGGCGAACCTGCGGGCCGGCCGCCCCAGCGAACCGGACCACGGGGAGGAGGACGACTGGGGGCCGATCGAGCGCAGCTATGCCGGCCTGCCGGAACTGGCAGCGGCCTGGGTGGCGGATCACCGCGACCAGCTGACCCTGGTGGACGTGCGCTCCCAGGCCGAGGTGCTCGGACCGGACGGCCGCATTCCAGGCAGCGTGGCCATCCCCCTGCCGGAGCTGGAGGCCCGTGCCGGCGAGATCCCCACCGGCAAGCCCGTGGTGGTGCTGTGCCATTCCGGCAGCCGCTCGGCCCTGGCGACCCAGCAACTGCAGAAGCGGGGGATGGCCCGGGTGGCCAACCTGCGCGGCGGCCTTCGGGCCTGGAAGACCCAGGGCCTGCCGCTGGAGCACCCGTCGCCCGTGGTGGCCTGAGCCGATCACGCCCCTCCCCGTTCCCTTCGTCCCCTGAACCGATCTCCACACCGACCATGGCCCTCACCCACCGCTCCCCCGGGCGCCTTGCCCCCCACGAGCTCTCCAAGCGCCAGAGCGATGGAACGTTCACCGTGATCGACGTGCGCGAGCCGATCGAGTACGCCACCGGCCACATCCCCGGCAGCCACAACATCCCCCTGTCCCGCCTGGGCAGCACCGATCTGCCGGACGCCCCCCTGGTGCTCGTCTGCCAGAGCGGCAAGCGCAGCAGCATGGGCCTGGCCGAACTGCTGCGCCGGGGCCATCCCCAGCCCCTGGCGGAGCTGGAGGGGGGCTTCGGGGCCTGGCAGGCAGCCGGTCTGCCCGTGGGACGACAGCGCAGGGCCCCGATGCCGCTGATGCGCCAGGTGCAGATCGCCGCCGGCAGCCTCGTGCTGCTGGGCGTCGTGCTCAGCCTTGCCGTGGCCCCGGGGTGGATCTGGTTGAGTGGCTTCGTGGGCGCCGGACTGATGTTCGCCGGCATCAGCGGCTTCTGCGGCATGGCCCGCCTGCTGGCCGTGATGCCCTGGAACCGGGTGGCCACGTGAGTGGCCTGTCACTCCTGATGATGGGGGCCGGGGGCGCCCTGATCGGTTTCCTGCTGGCGGTGCTCGGCGCCGGTGGTTCGATCCTTCTGTTGCCCCTGCTGATCAGCGGCGCCGGCCTGCCCACCCGAGAAGCGGTGCCCCTGTCGCTGATGGCGGTGACCCTGCTGGCGGTGGCCAACGCCGGCCCCTACCTGCGCCGTCGCCAGGTGGCGCCGCGGCCCGCCCTGGTCCTGGGGGTGCCGGCCCTGGCGGGCAGCTGGATCGGCGGCACCCTGGTGAAGTTCGGGCTGATCCCCGAGCCGGTGCAGCTGGGGGTGTTCGCCGTCGCCGCCCTGGCGGCCTCCTGGCTGCTCACCCGGCGTCGCAGCGGCCCTGCGGCCGGCACCGCCGGCGCCGCTGGATCTCCCCTGGCGCTGGCGGGCCAGGGGGTGCTGGTGGGGCTGCTCACCGGCATCGCCGGCGTGGGCGGCGGTTTCGCCCTCGTGCCGGCCCTGGTGCTGCTGGCCGGGCTGCCGATGCACCTGGCCACCGGCACCAGCCTGGTGCTGATCGCCACCAACAGCCTGGTGGCTCTCCAGGCCCTCGGGCACTGGCCGGCGGCGAGCCTGCCGCTGCTGCTGCCCCTGGTCGCCGGCGGGCTGGCGGGTGCGATCGCCGGCCAGAGACTGGCGCCCCACCTGTCCGACCGCCGGCTGCGCCAGGGCTTCGCCGCCCTGCTGATCGGCTCGGCCCTGCTCACCGGCTTCGAAGCGATCCAGCGCCAAATCTCCGCCTCGCTCAACCCTCCCTCCTCCAGCCAACGCCGATGACCAGCCTCCAGTTCCACTTCCGCCTGCGCAGCCGCCACGGCGGACCCGACCGGGCCACCGAGGGCCTCAGCGTCGACTTCCGCAACGACGACGGGGCCGACTGGCAAGCCCTCGAACCCTCTCTCCACACCCCCGGCTTCCGCCTCTATCTGCTGTCGCTGCTGCTCTGCCAGCACCACTACCTGGTGGCGAATGCCCTGGAGCGACACCTGCCCCTGGCCGCGGTGGACGGGGAACTCACGGTGACCACCTCCTCCAGCTGGAGGATCGAGGCGGTGAGCGGCAGCTTCCGGGTGACCCTGGAGGGCCCCGAAGGCGCCGCGGCACCGAAGCTGGAGGCCGACACCATCGCCTTTCTGGAACGCCGCATGACGGTGTGTCCGGTGTCCCGGAACCTGCCCGATACGGTGAGCAAGGCCATCCAGGTGGAGCCGAGCCGATGAATCCCTTCTGCGTGATCGACACCGACCGGAGCTTCGAGGCCGCCTGCGAGGCCCTGGAAAGCGCCGTGCCGCGCCATGGCTTCGGAGTGCTGGGCCATCACGATCTGGGCACCACCCTGCGGGCCAAGGGCATCGATTTCCCCGAGAACTGCCGCATCTACGAGGTGTGCAACCCCCAGCAGGCGGCCACGGTGCTGCGCAGCGCCATGGCCCTCAACATGGCCCTGCCCTGCCGGGTCTCCGTCTACACCGAGAAGGGTCACACCCGGCTGGGCATGATCCGCCCGGCCCTGATGCTGGCCTCCCTCTCCAGCGACCCCGCCCTGACCCCGGTGGCCGAGGCGGTGGAAGCCACCCTCCGGGCCATCCTCGAGGAAGCCGCCCGGGGATGAGGCCCCCTCAGGGCAGCAGCCGCACGGGATCCCCCACCGCCACCGGGCCAGGCGTCACCACGCTGAGGCGGATACCGGCCACCACGCCGTTGTGGCGGGCGGTGGCACGGAGGATCTCCAGGTCTTCGCCCAGGTCGCTCTGGGCCAGGGTGGTGACCACGCAGCGGGGGCAGCCACCGTCGACCCGCAGCACCAGCTGCTCGCCGATCCGCAGGCAGGAGCCGCTCCAGCCCTCCTCCACGAAGCCTTCCACACCCTCCGGGGCGGCGATCAGCAGGTTGGGCCGGAACCGCTCCACCGCGAAGTCCAGCTGGGGTTCGAGCTGGCGCAGTCGCGCCAGGGTGGCCGTCGTGATGGCATGGATGGGGCAGGCATCGAAGAAGGTGCCCGCCGGCAGCTCCAGGGCGTTGGTCTCGTCCTGGAAGGCGCGGCCCTCCACCGGCGGCCAGTACTGATCGAGGCTGGCCCCGTCCGGCGGCGTGTCGAGCAGGCTCACCTGACGGCCGAACAGGGTGCTGAAGAAGGCGCCGACATCGGCCTCGCTGCTGCAGAGCTCATCGCCCCCCCCGTTCTGGAGCGGCCGTATGACGACCGGAGGCAGGGGAGCCTCCGCTGCGGGCTCCTGGCGGTAGCGGGCGCCGTAGCCGAGCAGATCCTTCCAGAGGCGAGGGTTCTTGGCACTGGCGACCCGGCCGCTGGCATGGTCCCAGAGGGCATAGGCCCGATCCCCGCGGATGCCGCGGGGATCAACCTCGAGCCGCGAAGGGGATTCGCCGAGCATCGATTTCACCGGGTAGCGCCACAGCGACCGCACCGTTCCCACCAGCTCCTGCACGCCCCTTTTTCCTGTGATGAAAAGCCACTCTCGGCGCCCGGGGAGTGGACTCCGGTAGCAAGGCTTACCGCCTCGGCGGGCTCAGCCCCGCTGCTGACGAGGCTGCGGGAGATTTCGATCCTTGCCATGGTGCACCTCGGTGCTGGGGAAAGCTCTGACGACCCCATCGATGAACAGCTTCATCCATGTGAGATCCGGCAAGTTCCCCATGCTTCCCGGCGAAGAGAAGGAGATGGTGAACGAGGGCACGGTCGGCAAGGCCCTCGCCCTCTACCTGCAGGACAGGCTCGAGCGGAGCGGTTATGACGCCCCCTTCATCTGCTGCGAAGACTGGGGCTGGTGGGTGGAGCTGAGCGGAGCGCCTTTTCGCTTCGGGGTCTGCATCTACAGCACCCCCCCGGGAGACGGCCTCACCGACTACTACTGCACCGATGGGGCCATCGCCAGGAGCATCTGGAGCTGGAAGTCCTTCCGCCGCATCGACACGTCCCCGTGGTCGGCGGCCCTGCACGCGACGCTTCTGACGATCTTCCGGAATGATCCTGAGGTGGAACTCCTCGGCATCAGCCCCACCCTGCCCTGACCGGCCGAACCCTCACTGGCGGATCCAGGTCTCCGCCAGGGCATGATCGACCGCGGGGAAAAAGCGGGCCTCGGCGGGAAGAAGGCGGGACACCACCCGTTCGGCCAGCTTCTGCCAGGCCGCATCGCCCACCACGGCGACCCGCCGCAGGGCCCGGCGGTGATCGCGGATCAGCGCCAGATGGTGACCCAGGGCTCCGAGACCGGCCCAGCCGTCGAACTCGCGCAGATCGAGCAGCAGCCGCACGCCCTGGATTTCGGAGAACAGGGCATCGATCTCCGGCTCAGCCCTGTCGTAGGCACTGGCCTCCAGGGATCCGATCAGGCGGGCCGTCACCACCTCGCCATCGCGGGAGAGGTGGATCGTGCCGAGCGATTCCGACAGCCAACGGCGGGCGTCCTCGACGTCGCCATTGGCGAACAACCGGCTGGGGCAGGGCAGGGCGACGGCGAAGGCCTGCATGGCCAGTCGCATCCAGGGCACCTCGGTGACGAGGGCGAGCCGCTCGAAACCACTCCAGTGCCGCAACGCCTCCTTGCTGTCCTCCCAGGCGGCACCGAGTTCGTAGGCCTCGAAGTCCTCCCCCATGATCACCAGCAGCTTGAGGCGGTCGTGCTGCTCCAGCCCCCGCTCCAGAGCCGGTGTGAGCACGTTGGCGTAATCAGCGGCGGTGACCTTGCCCCGAAAACGGAAACCGAGGGTGCCGTCCGGCAGCCCCTGCATGGTGTCGATCATGGCGAACCATCCCCTTTTCTCTTCTTTTCTCAACCCTAGACAGGCTTCCCTGGCCAGCCCCATGGGGGATCACCCTCCCTCAGGGCCTGCAGAAAGCCCTCAGGGACTGCCGAAGAAGCCGCGGGAATTGAGCCAGATCCCCAGCACCACCAGTGGCAGCAGGAAGCCCGCCAGGATCTGAAGACGGGGGCGCAGACCGCTGTCCTCGGACGGAAGCTTCGAGGATTCGGCCTTGCCAGGTGCGGTCGTCGCCGACCTCGGCTGCTTGCGGCGCGGTCGCAAGGGCATGGCTCCGGCAGCGATGGGGGCCATCATTCTGGTGGGCAGGAACAGAAGGGGCTCAGCCCCTCACCGCCTTGCCAGAGAAGATCCCTGCCGGTGCAAGGGCTGCTCGCATCAGCACTGAGAAAGACTTCCTCCCGAACCTGAAGCCACGGCGCATCAGCTACGGGTCTGCGACTCGCAGGCGACCCACGGCCCGCTCCAGGGAAGGGGCAAGGCCTCGCCCTTCCAGAAGCCTGGGGCTCCAGACCCGGCCGCTGAGCAGCTCATCGAGCCCGGCCAGCACCATGTCCTGCCCCTCGGTCAGCGTCAGCTCCGCCAGGGGCACCGTGAGGGAGCCACGGAAGTAATGGGCGGTGAGCCGGGGATCCCTGTGCTCGAACCAGAACGGCAGGCTGTCCGCCTCCCAGCCGATCTCCTCTCGCAGTTCCCGCCGGATCGCCTGAGCGGGTTTTTCGCCCGGATCGAGATGGCCGCCGAACAGGCCCCAGAGGCCGGGATGGACGATGCCCTCAATGTCGTCGCGAAGCTGGAGCAGCCAGCGGCCTTCGCGCTCCAGCATGGCCAGGGCCACCGCGAAGGTCATGAATGCGGGGGCGCCATGGATGAACCCAACGTGCGTCAGCCGATTCTGCCCGGATCCTGTGCCGATGGCAGGGGGAGGGTCTCAGGGCGGCAGAGCGGAAGAAGGGACGAAGGGGGGGGGGATTGGGGCGATCGAGGCACCGACTCTCCAGGTTCCGGATTCCCCTCAGCGCAGGCCTGGCCGCTGTCGGGCTGCAGCTGAGCTCGCCTGGCGACTGGGGCCATGGCCCCTTTGCCGCCAACCTGGCCAGGTTGCCCAGAGAACTCTTAGAGGACAGCTAAACCTCGGCAAGACTCCATCCTTATCAGCTCCCATTGGAGCGTGAAAACACAGCATCTGCGGTACAAGGAGCAAGAGTAGTGAAGTCCGAGAACCCCTTGCCAGAGAGGGGTTTCACCTCTTAGAAATCCCACAGCTGCGCTCGATGCACCGGCTATTCCGATGACATGGACGACTCCTGATTCGCCCTATAGGCTGATTTCGTCTTGAAGCCCTCGAGCTTTTCCCTTCACCTTTTCTCCCCATGAACATCTCTCCCAAAACCAAACTGGCCCTGATGCGCAGCATGCGCGAAAAGAAGTCCAGAATCGCCCAGGGCTTCACCCTCATCGAGCTGATGATCGTGGTGGCGATCGTCGGCATCTCTCCGCCGTTGCCCTCCCCACTTCCTTCAGGCACGCTGCCGCAGAGGCTGGCGCCAGGTCGGTGAGGTGGTCGGCATCGCCAAGGATGCGCCACCTTCGTCGCCTCGGTGGCGTCGGCGCGGCACCTTCACAAACTGGCGGCCTACCTCGCTGCGCACTGCCTCCGTGGCGGCACGGTCGTCTGCGACCTTCACCAGCGGTGCCACGCGTGAAGTGCCTGTCCGCACCTGCCGTAAGATCGATCCGCGTACGGCGCATGTCCTGCTTCTGTCGCTCTTGTTTTTTCATATTTGAGCCTGCGAACAATGCGTTGACGCGTTCCAGAGAATCTAGAAGACCCTAACCCCGCAGACTCCATCCTTATCCGTCCGTGGATATAACTCTCTGCTGCACAGCACGCAACCAGACCCAGACAGAAGGGTTTTCTCTGAAATCCTTTCTCTCCACTCCGATGACATGGACGCCCCTGATTCCCTTAGGCTATTTCGTTTCAAGCCCTCAGCTTTTTCCTTCCCTTTTCCCCCATGAACATCTCTCCCAAAACCAAACTGGCCCTGATGCGCAGCATGCGCGAAAAGAAGTCCAGAATCGCCCAGGGCTTCACCCTCATCGAGCTGATGATCGTGGTGGCGATCGTCGGCATCCTCTCCGCCGTTGCCCTGCCCAACTTCCTTCAGGCACGCAATGCCGCAGAAGCGGGCGCCAAGGTTGGTGAGGCTGTCGGCATCGCCAAGGAATGCGCCACCTTCGTCGCCTCCGGTGGTGTCGGCGCCGCTCCCAGCCAAGCGGGCGTCACCTGCTCCATGCCGCCGCTGGCGGTACGGTCTCTGGCACCTTCACCGGCTGGAGCCGTGGGCGTGAAGTGCCTCTCCGACACCCTGGCCACCAGCGATACCACCGTCACCGTCACGATCGCGGGCCTTGACCGGCGCCATGTCCTGCTCCTTCAGCTGATCGCTCTTGCGGCACAACAGCTGCATCGACCCTCCCATCAACAACACCAAGGCGGAGTCACCCTCCGCCTTTTTTCATGGCCATCCATCCCACAGCCTCCAGCACGTCGGTTGCCGCCCACCTCGCAGGCACCATCTCACGCGAAAACTGGCGCGGCTTCCCTGGAGCGCCTGCCGAAATCCGCAGAACCGACCCATCGACACAACCCCGATTCCCTCAGGAAGGCCCCTGCCCTGCCGTTCCGAGACTGCTGCTGATCTCGCCTCTCGACGGGGGCCGTCGTTCCTGTGCCGTACAGCTGACCAGGTTGTCCAGAGAACGCTTAGAAGACCTCTAAACCACAGCGAGACTCCCGCCTTATCAGCTCCCAGCGGATCATGAAAACCCAGCATCTGCGAGACCAGCAGCACGGCCAATGGAGCCAGAAAACCCAGACGTAGAAAGGGTTTTACTCCTCAGAAATGTCACACCTTTGCTCTATCCAACGGTCACACCGACGACATGGACGGCCCCTGATTCACTCTGTAGGCTTCTTTCGTATTCAAGCCCCCGAGCTTTTTCCCTTCTCCCTTTCCCCCATGAACATCTCCCCCAAAACCAAACTGGCTCTGATGCGCAGCATGCGCGAAAAGAAGTCCAAGATCGCCCAGGGCTTCACCCTCATCGAGCTGATGATCGTGGTGGCGATCGTCGGCATCCTCTCCGCCGTTGCCCTGCCCAACTTCCTTCAGGCACGCAATGCCGCAGAAGCTGGCGCCAAAGTCGGTGAGGTGGTCGGCATTGCCAAGGAATGCGCCACCTTCGTCGCCTCCGGTGGTGTCGGCGCCGCTCCCAGCCAAGCGGGCGTCACATGCTCCAGTGCCGCCGCTGGCGGTACGGTCTCTGGGACCTTCACGGCTGGAGCCGTGGGCGTGAAGTGCCTCTCCGACACCCTGGCCACCGGCGATACCACCGCCACCGTCACGATCACAGCCTTGACCGGCGCCATGTCCTGCTCCTTCAGCTGATCGCTCTTGCGGCACAACAGCTGCACAGCCCAGCCCCTCCAATCCACAGAACCAAGGCGGAGTCACCCTCCGCCTTTTTTCATGGCCATCCATCCCTCCGCATCCAGCAACGAACACCCTCTCCATGAGGGCTCGCGGTCATCGCAAGCGGCAAGCCCTGTCGGAGGGGGCTTGGGCCTCAGGCTGGAGATGGGATGCGCGATGCCGGGTTCGAACCAGCGACATCCTGCTTGTAAGGCAGGCGCTCTACCGCTGAGCTAATCGCGCGGCAGTGCCATTCTGCCTGTTCCGCCCCGCCAATCCGCCGATGGCCAGCGGCCGCCGCCATGACCGTGCCACCCGGCTCCTGGCCCTGCCGTTCGGCCTGCTCTGCTGGCCCTGGCTCGGCCCCGTGGGTGCGGCCGTGGGAGGCCTGGCCTTTCTGGTCGGCGGCCTGTGGCTGTCGCCCGATCTGGACACCCGCTCCAGGCCCACCCGCCGCTGGGGGCCCCTGGGCCTGCTGTGGTGGCCCTACCGGAGGATGCTCAGCCATCGCTCGCTCCTCTCCCACTGCCCCTTCGTGGGCACCGCCCTGCGCCTGGCCTATCTGGCCGCCGTGGTGGCCCTGGCCGCCGCCCTGCTGGCTCCCTTCGGTGGGCCTCCCCCGGCCTGGTGGCTGGAGCAGGTCACGACCCTCTGGCAGCGGCAGCGTCCACTGCTGCTCACGGCCCTGGTGGGTCTGGAGGCCAGCAGCTGGCTGCATCTGCTTCAGGACGGCGATCCCATCCCCCGGCTGCCGCGGCCCCTGCGCCGCCTCCTGGGCGGCAGCCTGCGCTGATGGGTCCCGACCTCAAGGAGGACCACCAGCACTCCGCCAGGTTCGGAACGGTTCGAGGGGGGCTCAACGCCGATCTGGCTGGTGAGGTGGAAGCTGGCGGCCCGGATCGGCGTCAGCGGCATCAGCAGGTTCACCAGGAAGAAGGGGAACACCGGCGCCAGCTGGCACCCGAAGCGCCGCCGCACCGTCCCCCTCCCGGGGTCCGGTCTCCCGCTCGAAGCCGGGCCTCTGAACAGCTACCGGTGAGGCCCCGCGCCGGATTGCCCATCAAGGTGGGATGGCTGTTGCGCCCTGCGGGATCCGCCCATGGCCCTGGATGCACCGGATCCCCGGCGGCCTGCGGCTGGGCTGGAGGCCATTCAGGTGGTCATCCCGGTGCGCGATGAAGAACGCACCCTCGCCCATGTGATCGGCCAGCTGCAGGGCCAGGGGCTCCGCCGCATCCGGGTCGTCGACAACGGCAGCAGCGATCGCAGCGCGGCCATCGCGCGCCGGCTGGGGGCGGAGGTGCTCAGCGAACCCCGCCCTGGCTACGGCCGGGCCTGCTGGCGGGGTTGCCGGGACCTGGCGCCCGAGGTGGGCTGGCTGCTGTTCTGCGATGGGGACGGCAGCGACCCGATCGAGGAACTGCCCCGCTTCCTTGAGCTCCTGCCCGACCACGATCTCCTGCTGGGCGATCGGACCGCCACCGCCGCGGGGCAGGCATCGCTCACCCCCCTGCAGCGATGGGGCAATGGGCTGGCCACGGCGCTGATCGCCCTGGGCTGGGGATTCCGCTACCGCGACATGGGTCCCCTGCGGCTGGTGCGTCGCGAGGCCTTCGAGGCCATGGCCATGCGGGACCGCGGCTACGGCTGGACCCTGGAGATGCAGGTGCGGGCCGTCGAGCTGGGCCTGCGCATCCGCGAGATTCCCATCAGCCACCGCCCACGGCGGGCCGGTGAATCGAAGATCTCGGGGCGCTGGGGGGCCAGCCTGCGGGCCGGGAGCGTGATCCTCACCACCCTCGGCCGGATGCTGCTGCGGCGCCTGCGCGCACCGATCAGCGCCCTGCTGCTGATCGGCGGGGCGCTGCTGATGGGGCCCCACGGCGATCTGTTCGACGCCGCCCACCTCCTGCCGTTCTGGATGGCGGCCGCGGTGATGGGGCTGGGTTTCGCCCTCTCCTGGTCCCTGCCCACCCTGCCCCGGGGGCTGTTCTGGGCCGTGGCCGTGCTCACACGCCTGTCGCTGCTGGCCATGGAGCCCGGTGATGACATCTGGCGGTACCTCTGGGAAGGAGGCATCCAGCTGCAGGGCTTCAGTCCCTATCTGCTGCCACCGGATGCCACGGCGCTGGAGGGGTTGCGCACCCCCTGGTGGTCCCAGATCAACCACCCCGACACCACCGCCATCTATCCCCCCCTGGCGCAGCTGCTGTTCCGGTTCCATGCCGCCGTGGGCCAGCAGGTGGTGGTCTTCAAGCTTTCCTTCCTGGCGGCGGACCTGGCGATCTGCGCCCTTCTGGCCGCCCGCTTCGGCGCCGCACGCACCGCGCTCTATGCCTGGAACCCCCTGGTGATCTACGGCATCAGCGGTGGCGGGCACTACGAAAGCTGGTTCCTGCTGCCGCTGGTGGCCGCCTGGCTGCTGGCGGAGCGGGATCCCCCGCCACGGGGTCCCCGCCCCCAGGCCTGGATCGATCTGTTGCTGGGGCTCAGCGTGGCCCTGAAGTGGATCACCCTGCCGCTGCTGCTGCAGCGGGCCTGGAGCCGCTGGCGGCAGACCCATCGGCCTGGACCGCCGCTCTCCTCGATCCTGGTGGGGCTGGTGCCGCTGCTGCTGGGGGCGTCCTTCTTCTGCGGCCTTCGCAGCTGCCCGCTGCTGCCCACCGGCTCCACCTTCCTCCGCCATGGCCGCAGCGCCGAGTGGATGCCCCACTGGATCGGCCTGCTCTGGCCCTGGACCCTCCAGACCAACGCCATCCACGGGCTGCTGCTGCTGATGGCGCTGCCGCTGCTGCTGGTGTGCACCGCTCGACTGGGGGTCTTCGCCTGGCGCTACCTGCTGCTGCTGCTCTTCCTCTCCCCGGTGGTGCACGGGTGGTATTTCATCTGGCTGATGCCCTTCGCCGTGCCCAGCCAGAACTGGGGGGCGCGGCTGGTGAGCCTCTCGGCCTTTGTCTACTTCGTGCTGCCTTCGCGGCTGCCGGACTGGCAGCTCACGACCCCGGAACGTCTGCTGCTGTGGTTGCCCCTGCTGCTCGGGCTGCTGCTGAGCGCCAGCGGAAGAACCGCGTCGCCCCGAGACGGCTGATCGGCTCCTGGGCCAGGGGATGAGACAGCGGGGGCGGAGGTTTCAGCTCAGGGCTCCGCCACAGCTGGATCCGGCGCCGGCGGTGCAGCCGAAGCAGTGATCGGCCACGGTGATCGGCTGGCCGGCGGGATCCTGCTCCAGCAGCTGCCTCAGGTGGGACGCGGAGCTGCCCTGGCCCCTCCCCAGGCCGAGCATCTGGTTGAAGTCACAGTCGTGGAGAAAGCCCTGCCAGTCCACGCTGAGCGTGGAGCGGCACATCACCTGGGACAGGTTCTCCGGGTTGTGGTGGCGGCGCAGCAGCTCCACATAGCTCTCCAGCTGCCCCTGCTGGCGCAGCACCGCCGCGAAGCGCTGGATGGGCATGTTGGTGATCGTGAAGAGACGGTTGAAGCGGATGCCGAAGCGATCGGCCAGCTCACGTCGGTAGTCGGCCTCCAGAGCCGCCTGGGGGGGCGGCAGGTTCGGCCCCTGGGGGTTGTACACCAGATCAAGCTCCAGGCCTGACAACGGGTCGCCGTAGCCGAGGGCGTTGAGCTGGCGGAGGCCCGAGATGCTGCGGGCGAACACCCCATCGCCGCGCTGCCGGTCGACGTTGTCGGCGCTGTAGCAGGGCAGCGAGGCCACCACCTTCACCTTCAGGCCGGCCAGGAACCCGGCCAGGTCCTCCTGGCCGGGTTCACTGAGGATGGTGAGGTTGCAGCGGTCGATCACCGCCACCCCCAGCCCGCGGGCCCGGCGCACCAGCTCGCGGAAACCGGGATGCAACTCCGGTGCACCGCCGGTGAGATCCAGGCTGGCGATGCTCCGCGCCCGCAGCACCGCCTCCACCAGGGCGATGGTCTCCGGATCCATCATCTCGGTGCGGCTGGGGCCGGCGTTCACATGGCAGTGGCTGCAGCTCTGGTTGCAGCGGTAGCCCAGATTCACCTGCAGGGTCTCCAGCCGGCCGCGACGGAGGGCCGGAAACCCCGGGGCCCGCGAAGGGCTCGGACGATTCAGATCGGCGACGCCCATAGGGGAGATGCGAGTCATAGGGGTGATACCGACCGGGCAGCAGTTCAGATGGGCCGGGAGGCCTTGCCGCTCAGGTGGCCTGGGCCACCGGCTTGGTCTGGGCACTGATCACGAGCCGCAGCAGGATGGGGGCCAGGAAGGTGGTGCCGATCACCATCAGCAGGATGGCGGCCTCCAGCGCCGGGGTGAGAATGCCCGCCTGAGTGCCCAGACCCAGGAAGATCAGGCCCACTTCCCCGCGGGGCATCATCCCCAGACCCACCACCAGCCGGTTGGTGGGGTCCTTGGTGGTGTAGGTCCAACCGGCGACCACCTTGCCCGCCACGGCAACCCCCAGCAGGAACAGGGCCACCACGAGACCCTCATGGTTGGAGGGATCGAAGGGATTCAGCACCGAGAGGTCCATGCCGGTGCCGATCAGCACGAAGAACACCGTGGCGAAGAGGGCCACCAGTGGTTTGACCGCGCTGTCGATGTCGTGGGTGTGCTTGGAGGCGCTGAGGATCAGCCCGGCGGCGAAGGCTCCCAGGGCCGCCTCGAGGCCGATCGCCTGGGCCGCGAAGCAGCAGAGGGTGAGCACCACGAAGCTGGCCACCGCCACATCCCCTGGGGCCTTGAGCCGATCCACCACCCAGTCGAAGGCCGGCGCGGCGAAGCGGCTGAGCACAAGCGCGACAGCCACGAAAATCACCGCTGCGGTGCACAGCTTCAGGATCGGCCCCAGGGTGAAGGAACCGCCACCGGCCAGGGAGACCACCACGGCCAGGATCACGATGCCGAGGATGTCGTCGAGGACGGCGGCGCCGATGACGATCTGGCCCTCCTTGCGCTTCAGCCACTTGAGTTCACCGAACACGCTCGCGGTGATGCCGATCGAGGTGGCCGTCATGGCGGCTCCGGCGAAGACGGCCGGGATGAACGGCACGTGGAAGAGGTAGTAGAGCCCCGCGGTGCCGAGGGCGAAGGGAAGCACCACCCCGGTCAACGCCACGCTGCCGGCCTGGATGCCCACGGCCATGAGCTCATCGAGCTCACTTTCGAGACCCGTCAGGAAGAGAAGGGCGAAGAGGCCGAGCTCGGCGACCACCTGGAGGCTTGAGAAGGTCTCGCCATAGATCGAGGTGACCGTTTCCGGAGTCACACCGCCGAGGGTGCCGACCAGTCCGAGAAGGGCGCCGCTCAGCTGGGCCTGCGTCTCCGGGGGGACCACCAGATGCAGGCCGGAGGCGCCGATCACCACCCCGGCCACGAGCTCCCCCAGGATGGTGGGGAGCTGCAGGCGCACCATCAGCTCAGCCATGGCGCGGGCCGCCACGAAAATCACGAGAAAACGACCAACCCCGATCAGAGTCTCCGTGACTTCAATCTGGTGGCTGCCGACTTCCATCAGCAGCGTGGGCAGAAAATCCATCAGGTGGCAACGGGGTGGAGCAGTTTTAGGTGGAATCTGTGCCCAGCGGTTGCCTGGGACGCGACGGACGCCACAGGTGTCCCTGATCCATCCAATCAGCGGGGGTGATCAATGCCTGTCACCGATCGGGACGCGGAGGTGGCTGCAGGGGCCCTTCAACAAGCCACCTCCACCCTGAGGACCGGAGGCGCCGGGGAACAGTGGATCAGAACTTGTGATCGCGCAGGGCTTCCACCTGGTAGATGTAAGTGATGATTGAGTAATCCGCGTAATACTTGACTTCGATCTCCCTGGTGATACTGTCAGCCAGCTCGCGGGTACCGGTAAGCACTTCGATCTTCACATTGGAGAGGGTGTGCGACACGCTTGGCTCTCCCGTGGAGCGCACGTTACGACTTCCTTCACCACCGGCTGCATTGACGGTGTAGCCAGTGGCTGACGCCTTGATGATCTTGATGAGCTTCTTGGAGAGATTTCCTTGCAACGATCACCAGCTTCCAAACCTGTTGACTCATGGATCTGACCTTGATTGGATTGGTTTTAGGATTTTACTAGCGAGCATCATCTCGCAAACCCGATGACAGCGGATGCAGATGGCACCGCGTACCGATGGCTGTAGAGCACCGATATAGCCGAAGGATTCGCCGACGGGATGCCAGCCCGAAGGGTCGGCGGGCCCGAGATATCGGAGCGGACGCAGCGATGACCGCGTCGACCGCTGCTGAAGCCGGTGACTTGTGAATCAAAAGACCTAGACCGACGCCAGAAAACCATGCAGGATGGGAGCAAAGAGGTAGATGCAAACCACTGCACCTTGCGAAGCTCGTTCATGCTGAGTCCATTCCCATGATGATCATCAGAATCGAGAGGAAGCCGCGGAACAGAGGGTTGAAGAAACTCTCATAGACGGGCTCCGGCTTGGTGAGAATGCCGAGGGCCACCCCCAAGAGCAGCGACGTGACGGCCGAGCTCTGGACGCTTTCCTTGATGATCGGCCAAATCTCGACTTTTTCGGAGGCGTTGCCACCTTGCTTGCTGAGGTAGATGCTGGCCACCACGATCGCCGTCACCAGCGCCGGAATGTCCATGAAGGGATAGAGGGCCGCTGTCCAGGCCTCATAGGGGATCTTGGCGGAATCCAACTGGGGCAGCACCGCCGCCAGAGTGGACCCGCTCACCGCGCCGAACAGCCCCCCCGTCGCCAGGGCGTCGGTCCCTTGATGGAGGGTGTACGCGATGAAGACGTCCCGATCCAACAGCACCGGCTGGGATGGTGAGGCGATCCCGCAGTAGCCGATTTATAGGAAAGATGACTTGTAGATCGATTGGATGGCATGGCTGCCCAGGGACGCGACAACATGCCCCCGATGATCAAGGGTCGGAGTGTTAGGAAGAGCGGACGAAGTAGAGATGTCACGTCGTGCGGGAGGGTGCTTCGATTGTGTGGGCGTGAAAGGTAGCAGCCGCCACAGCTCTCCCGC
The DNA here is from genome assembly GCA_942491175.1 of uncultured bacterium. Classification (GTDB taxonomy): domain Bacteria; phylum Cyanobacteriota; class Cyanobacteriia; order PCC-6307; family Cyanobiaceae; genus Cyanobium. The sequence continues at coordinate 42,749 of CALNZO010000001.1, forward strand.
CGAACGCAACGAAATGCGAAGTTGCCCTTGGGCCGGGCGGTCCTCGCCCGTTCAGGGGATCGGCGTTTCCGGAAGATAGCGGCCGCTGATGACCTCGAAGCTTCGTGATCTCTGCGCCGTTGGCGTGAATCTCCAGCCCTGAGTCAGTGGCAGTTCCGTGCTTCCTGTCCCAGTGTATTTCTGTGTCTGGACCGGTCTGCTCACGCGATGGGCGCCCGGCTGGCTCCAGGGGTCCCATGCCCGGCAGGGATTCCGGCCGCCGCTGCATGATGGACCAGGTGATCGCATGTCGCTGGTTGAGGTGATGGCGGCCGGGCACACCGTGGCCCGGCGTACCACCGCTTCCAGCGCGATCCATCGCCCCGGAGGTTTGTCGTGTGAAAGCCGCCCGGATGTGAGGGTGCCGCACGGGCGGTGCGGTGGTCGGTGTAGGGGGGCGGAGAGGCGCGGACCGCCTGATCCCATCGCCACGGTATACGCTCCGCCCTGGGTATCGGCGGCCACGGACAGGGTCCACCCAGCTCCGGCGGCTCACCCCGAAGCGGCCATCGCCAAGGATGGTCCCCCTGGTTCTCCCTCGTCGAGATGTCCGGTTCCAGGTCGTTCCCCGATTCGGCAGCAGACGATGCCACCCTCGAAGCCCTCGCCGAGCTGGTGGCGATCGTGGCTCGGCTGCGTGATCCGGTGGGCGGCTGCCCCTGGGACCTCGCCCAGACCCACACCTCCCTGATCCCCTACGTGCTGGAGGAGGCCCATGAGGTGGCCGATGCCATCCGCCGGGACAACACCGCCCATCTGGAGGAGGAGCTGGGCGACCTGCTGCTGCAGGTGGTGCTCCATGCCCGCATCGCCAGTGAGCGGGGCGCCTTCGATCTGGAAGGAATCGCCCGGGGCATCGGTGCCAAGCTGGTGCGCCGCCACCCCCACGTGTTCGATCCGGCGGCGGATCGGCCCGCCGACCCCGAGGCCGTGCGCCTCAGCTGGGAGGCGATCAAGGCCGCCGAGCGGGCGGAACGGGCGACGGCAGGCGAACGGGCCAGCGCAAGCCACCCACCGGAGGGGATTGCCGCCAGCCCCCTCAGCGACGGGCTGGCCCGGAAGGTGCGCGGCCAGCCGGCCCTGGCCGGGGCCATGACCATCTCCCGCAAGGCCGCCGCCGCCGGCTTCGAATGGGACGCCATGGAGGGGGTCTGGGCGAAGGTGCAGGAGGAGATGGCCGAACTGCGCCAGGCCGTGGCCAGCGGCGACCGGTCCCATGCCCAGGAGGAACTGGGCGACGTGCTGTTCACCCTGGTGAACGTGGCCCGCTGGTGTGATCTCGATCCCGAGGAGGGCCTTGCCGGCACCAACCGCCGCTTCCTGCAGCGTTTCTCCCGGGTGGAGGCCGCCCTGGGCGGTGATCTCCGGGGCCGGGGCATCCGCGAACTGGAGGGCCACTGGCAGGCGGCCAAGGCCCGGATCCGGGCTGAAGAGAGCGAGGAAGGCACCGACAGCTGAAGAGGGCGCCTCAGCCCTCTTCCGGCCCCGCCCCCTGCCGGCGCCCGCTCTTGATCGAGCTGCGCTGCCGCTTGGCTTTCAGCCGGCGCTCCACCGAGCCCCGGGTGGGCCGGGTGCGGCGCCGCGGCGCCGCCGGCGGTGCCATGGCCTCCTGCAGCAGGGCCACCAGCCGTCGCTGGGCCGCCTGGCGGTTCCGCCACTGGGACCGGTGCTCCGCCGCCACGATCACCAGGCCGGCGGGGGTGAGCCTGGCGGCCAGCCGCCGCAGAGCGCGCTCCCGCAGGGACGGCGGCAGGGCGGTGCAGGCCGCCAGGTCGAACACCAGCTCCACCCGAGAATCGGTGGTGTTGACCCCCTGGCCCCCGGGCCCGGAAGCCCGCGAAAAGCGCCAGCCCAGCTCTGCCGCCGGGATCACCAGGCCCTTCCCCAGGGGCAGATCGCCGCTCACACCAGACTCACTTCACCGCTGCCGATGTCGAAGTAGGCCGCCTGGATGCGCAGCCGCCCATCAGCCACAGCCTGGCGCAGCAGGGCACTGCGCCGGGGCAGATCGGCGGCGGCGGCGGCGGCATTGGTGCGCACCGCCTGGGCCAGGTCCGCACCGGGCCGCAGCGTGGCCCGGATCGGCGCCACCAGATCCTCCAGCAGGGGCGTGAGGGGATCGCGGGCCATGGCGGCGGTCACCGCACCGCAGCCGCTGTGGCCCATCACCAGGATCAGGGGCACCGCCAGCTCCGCCACGGCGTACTCCAGCGAGGCGATCCCCTCGGCGAAGGCCGTGTTGCCGGCGCTGCGCACCTCGAACAGTTCGCCGGAGCCGGAGGCGAAGATCCACTCCGGCGCCACCCGTGAGTCGGCGCAGCAGAGCACCGAGGCCCAGGGCCTCTGGCCGGCAGCCAGGGCATCGGGCCGCACCTGGCAGTGGAGCGGCCCGTTGTCCTGCAGCATGGAGGCCCGTCCCTGGGGATCCTCGCTGCGCTCGGCAGCCTGCCAGGCCCGGCAGAAATCGCGGTTGCGACTCAGCAGTTCCTCCAGCGGGTCGCCGCTGGGACGGCACACCGAGAGGCGCTCGCCCAGATCGGTTTCGGCTGCCGCGGCCGGGCGGGGCGCAAGGGATTCCAGCAGTAAGGAGCCCCCCACCCATCCGGCGAGCCGCAGCAGGTGGCGACGGGAGGGTGGCATGGCTCCGTGACAAGGGGTCCTCCCGAAGGTTTAGCTGGAAAGCCACGAGCCAACCGCATGGGTCCGCAACAGCCACCGGCCGCCGCCTCGCCGGGCAAGGCCTGGGTGGACGAGGAGCTGGACGGGGTGCGCTACGGCCTGGCGGCCACTGTGCTGGAGGAGCACACCAGCCCGTACCAGCGCATCACGATCATCGACAGCCAGGCCTACGGCAAGGCCCTGCTCCTCGACGGCTGCTGGATGACGGCGGAGCGGCAGGAGCGGCACTACCACGAACCGCTGGTGCACCCGGCCCTCTGCGGCGCCGCGTCGATCGAGCGGGTGCTGGTGATCGGCGGAGGCGACGGCGGCACCGCCCGCGAGTGCCTGCGCCACGCCGGTGTCCAGCACCTCGACATGGTGGAGATTGACGGAAGGGTGGTGGAACTGGCCCGGCGCCACCTGCCGACCATCGGCGGCGACGCCTGGAACGACCCCCGCTTCCACCTCACCGTGGGCGACGGCATCGGCTGGGCGGCCTCGGCCCCCGACGCCAGCTACGACGTCGTGCTGGTGGACGGCTCCGACCCGGCCGGGCCGGCCGAAGGCCTGTTCAACCTCACCTTCTTCCGGCACTGCCGCCGCCTGCTGCGGCCCGGTGGTGTGTTCGCCACCCAGAGCGAATCCCCCGAAGCCTTCCGCCAGGTCCACATCGACACCGTGCGACTGCTGCGTGAGGTGTTCGGCCACGCCGATCCCCTGTACGGCTGGGTGCCCATGTACCCCAGCGGCTGGTGGAGCTGGACCTTCGCCTCCCCCGATGGACCCCGTTACCGGGAGCCCCGCCCGGAGCGGGCCGCGGCGGTGGCTCAGGGTTGCACCATCTGGTCACCCCGCTGGCAGCGGGGTGCCTTCGAGGCGGTGCCCGCCTTCGTGGAGCGCCAGCTGGCCCTCGTCGTCAGCGCAGGCCAGCCATGAGTGAAGCGCTGTTCGACACGGAAGGGGCGATCTACATGGGCTCCCGCCGGGAGCCGCAAGGCTGCCGGGTGGGGCTGTTCGGCGTCGCCTACGACGGCACCACCTCCTTCCGCCCGGGCGCCCGCTTCGGCCCGGCAGCGATCCGGGAGGTGAGCAGCGGCCTGGAGGGCTACGACCCCCAGCTCGACCTGGACCTGGAGGATCTGGCCTACGCCGACCTGGGCGCCGTGACGATCCCCTTCGGCGCCCCCGAGCCGGTGGTGGCGGCGGTGCGCCGGGCCACAGAAGCGGTACTGGCGCTCGGCCTGGCGCCCCTGATGCTGGGCGGCGAGCACTCGATCAGCAGCGGGGCGGTGGCGGCGGTGGCCAAGCGCCACCCCGAGCTGGTGCTGGTGCAGCTCGATGCCCACGCCGACCTGCGCCGGAGCTGGCTCGGGGCCCGCCACAGCCATGCCTGCGCCATGCGCCGCTGCCTGGAGGTGCTGCCCAGCGGCGAGCTGCGCCAGATCGCCATCCGCAGCGGCACCCGCGAGGAGTTCCGGGAGCTGCACTCCAGCGGACGGCTGGTGCCGATCGACACGATGGCCGAAGCTCTGGCACCCCTGAGAGGCCGCCCGATCTACCTCACCGTCGATCTCGACTGGTTCGATCCGGCTGTGCTGCCGGGCACAGGGACCCCCGAGCCCGGGGGTTTCCACTGGTCCCATTTCGCCACCCTGGTGGAGGAACTGCGTCATCACCATCTTGTGGCCGCCGATGTGGTGGAACTGGCCCCCCAGCTCGACCCGGGCGGGGTGAGCGCCGTGCTGGCCACCAAGGTCACCCGCAGCCTGTTGCTGCTGCTGGGGCGGGAATGTTCTCAATAACAGCAGGTGCCACTGGCGCGCTGCTCACGCAGGCGGTCGTGCTGCTGGCCGATCAACTGCACCGCCAGGGTGGGATGGTTGTGCAGCAGGTTGAGGAAGCGCAGGCGATCAAGCCGCAGAACCTCCACCGGCGTGCGGGCGAAGGCATCACTGCGATGGCTCAGCTCACGCCAGGTGATGTCCTGGTAACTGAACAGCTCACCAGGGCGATAACAGGTCTTCTCGCCCTGCTCACCCACCAGCTCCACGATGCCGCGGCGGACGGCATAGATGGCACTGGCCGCCGATCCACGGGAGAAGACGTGGGCGCCGGTGGGCAGGGTGAAGGTTTCACAATCCACATGGACCGCCATCAGCTCGATGGGGGATGGGGATGTGGTGGATCTGCTCAATTCAGGACACCTCCGGGTGGATGGTGGACGGGATAACCCTTCCTACAACCGATCACAGAGGTCTGCGTGGGAAGAGGGGGCGAAAAGCCTGAAGAGGCTCGAAACGGAGTCAACCGTGACGATCAAGGGCTTTGTAATTGCTTTCAGGTTAGCCCGGTGGCCAGGCTGAGCTGCTGGTTGCCCACAGGCGCCACGGCCAGGCGCTGGTGACCTGGAGGATGGACGACCGGCAGGCGGGGCGGTCGGGCCGTCCAGTGGTGGCACCAGAGGTCTGCCACCAGCTCCGGATGGATGGGCAGCTGGCGCAGCTGACACCAACCCATCTCCACCCCAGTCGGCGGGGTGCAGTGGCGGCAGCTGCGGCAGTTGGGACGGTTTCCCATCCGGTTGACCCATAAGGCCAATCAAATTAGGCAGTTCCTTGCCTTCGACGATGGGGTGGAACCCGAATCACAGGCTTTCTTCGGGATTGGCGAAGAAACCGCCCCTGGGCTGCCTCCATAGGATCTCCCGACCGTGAACCGGCGTTCTCCTGGCCGGCCCGCCGCCCCCATGGATCCCACTTCCCTGCGCCGCACACCCCTGGCCGCCGCGGCCGTCGCGGCCGGGGCCCGCATGGTGCCCTTCGCCGGTTGGCACATGGCGATCCAGTTCTCCGGTCTGGTGCAGGAGCACAACGCCGTGCGGCAGCACTGCGGGGTCTTCGACATCTCCCATATGGGGGTGCTCACCCTGCAGGGCGATGGCGCCAAGGACGCCCTCCAGAAGCTGGTGCCCACCGACCTGTTCCGCATCGGCCCCGGGGAGGCCTCCTACACGGTGCTGCTCAACGAGGCCGGGGGCATCCTCGACGATCTGATCGTGTATGACCGCGGCCGCGTCCCCCGGGGGGGAGGCACCGGGATCGGCAGCACCGATGAGCTGGTGCTCGTGATCAACGCCGCCTGCGCCGAAGCGGACACCGCCTGGATCACCACCCAGCTGGGACCGGAGGGCATCAGCATCCGTGACCGCAAGGAGGACGGGGTGTTGCTGGCCCTGCAGGGTCCGGAAGCTGCCGACCGCCTGGAGGCCCTCACGGGGATTGATCTCAGCGGGCTGCCCCGCTTCGGTCACCGGGAGCTCGCCATCGACGGGGCTCCGGTGTTCGTGGGCCGCACGGGCTACACCGGCGAGGACGGCTTCGAACTGCTGCTGGGCCGTGAGGCGGGCCTGGCTCTCTGGCAGCGGCTGCTGTCCGAGGGGGTCACCCCCTGTGGTCTCGGTGCCCGCGACACCCTGCGGCTGGAGGCTGCGATGCACCTCTACGGCAACGAGATGGATGCGGCCACCACCCCCCTGGAGGCCGGCCTGGGCTGGCTGGTGCATCTGGAGATGCCGGCGGACTTCATCGGCCGCGCCGCCCTCGAGCGTCAGACGGCCGAAGGGGTGAGCCGCCGGCTGGTGGGGCTCAAGCTGAAGGGGCGGGCCATCGCGCGCCACGGCTACCCGGTGCTGCAGGACGGCCGACCGGTGGGAACGGTCACCAGCGGCACCTGGTCGCCAACGCTCGGGGAAGCGGTGGCCCTGGCCTATGTGCCCGCGGCGGCGGCGAAGCCCGGCACCGAGCTGGCGGTCGAGATCCGCGGCCGGGCCGAGCCGGCAGTGGTGGTGAAACGGCCCTTCTACCGTCGCGGCTGAGGGTGGCCCGCTCCGCGTGGGAAACTCGCGGATTGATGTTCCCTTCCCCATGCGCAGCCACGGGTGCGGCGATCTGCGCAACGACGCCATCGGCCATGACGTCCAGCTGTGCGGCTGGGTCGACCGGCGCCGTGACCACGGCGGCGTGATCTTCATCGACCTGCGCGACCGCAGCGGCACCGTGCAGATCACGGTGGATCCGGACCTGGCGCCCGTCGCCTTCGCCGTGGCCGAACGGCTGCGCACCGAGACCGTGCTCAGGGTGGAGGGCAAGGTGCGGGCCCGTCCCGAGGAATCGCACAACGAGCGGCTCGCCACCGGGGCGATCGAAGTGCTGGCCGAAGGCATCGCGGTGCTCAACGAGGTCCGCGGCACCCTGCCCTTCCCGGTGTCGATCCACGACGAGGAGAACACCCGTGAGGAGCTGCGCCTGCGCCACCGCTACCTCGACCTGCGCCGCGAGCGCATGGGCCGCAACCTGCGGCTGCGCCACGCCAGCGTGCGGGCGGCCCGGGCCTACCTGGAAGCGGAAGGCTTCATCGAGGTGGAAACGCCGGTGCTCACCCGCTCCACCCCCGAGGGCGCCCGCGACTATCTGGTGCCGTCCCGGGTCTGCGGGGGGGAATGGTTCGCCCTGCCCCAGTCGCCCCAGCTGTTCAAGCAGCTGCTGATGGTGGGCGGCATCGAGCGCTACTACCAGCTGGCCCGCTGCTTTCGCGACGAGGATCTGCGCGCCGACCGCCAGCCGGAATTCACCCAGCTGGACATGGAGATGAGCTTCATGGACCAGGAGCAGATCCTGGCGCTCAACGAGGGCCTGATCGCTTCCATCTGGAAGCAGGTGAAGGGAGTCGAGCTGCCGCGCCCCTTCCCGCGGCTCACCTGGGCCGAGGCCATGGCCCGCTACGGCACCGACAGGCCCGACACCCGCTACGGCATGGAGCTCACCGATGCCTCGGACATCGTCCGCGACATGGGCTTCAAGGTGTTCTCCGGAGCTGTGAAGGCCGGCGGCTCGGTGAAGTGCATCGCCGTGCCGGGGGGCAACGAGGCGATCAGCAATGTGCGCATCAAGCCGGGGGGTGATGTGTTCCGCGAGGCCCAGGCGGCCGGCGCCGGTGGGCTGGCGTTCATCCGGGTGCGCGAGGGCGGCGAGATCGACACGATCGGCGCCATCAAGGACAACCTCGACCCGGAGCGGAAGGCGGAACTGCTCGCCCGCACCGGCGCCGGAGAGGGCACCCTGCTGCTGTTCGGCGCCGGCGACACCGCCACGGTGAACAAGGCCCTGGATCGGGTGCGGCAGTACCTGGCCCGGGAGCTGGCCCTGGTGCCGGCCGACCGGGACAACGACCGCTGGAACTTCCTCTGGGTGGTCGACTTCCCGATGTTCGAGGTCAATGCCGAGGAGAACCGGCTGGAGGCCCTGCACCATCCCTTCTGCGCCCCCAACCCCGACGACCTGGGCAGCGATCCGGCCGCCTGGGGCGAGAGGCTGCCCGAGGCCCGCGCCCAGGCCTACGACCTGGTGCTCAACGGCCTGGAGCTGGGCGGCGGCTCCCTGCGCATCCACGATTCGGCTCTGCAGCGCCAGGTGCTGCAGACCATCGGCCTGCCGCTGGCGGAGGCCGAACGCCAGTTCGGTTTCCTGATGGAGGCCCTCGACATGGGCGCCCCGCCCCATGGCGGCATCGCCTTCGGCATGGACCGCCTGGTGATGCTGCTGGCCGGGGAGGAGTCGATCCGCGACACGATCGCCTTCCCCAAGACCCAGCAGGCCCGATGTCTGCTCACCCAGGCGCCGGCCGATGTCTCGGACGGGCAGCTCGAGGAGCTGCATGTGGCGAGCACCTGGAGGGAGCAGGAGTGAACCCGCCGGTTCTGGGTCGGGGAAAACCACTGGCGCGAGCGCAGCGGCTTGAACCCCTGGGGTACTAAAACGGAATTAGTCCGCTTTAACCCCATGCCCGCCACCCAAGCCCCATCCGCCCCCGTCATCGACATCGGCATCCCCGAGGCCCAGCGCAAGCAGATCGCCGAAGGGCTCGGCCGGGTGCTCGCCGACAGCACCGTGCTGTACGCCAAGACCCATGGCTTCCACTGGAACGTCACCGGGCCGATGTTCAACACCCTGCACCTGATGTTCATGGAGCAGTACACCGAGCTCTGGAACGCCCTCGACGAGATCGCCGAGCGCATCCGCGCCCTGGGCCATCCGGCCCCCTACGGCGCGGCCACCTACACCCACCTGTCCTCGATCCCCGAAACCGATGGGGTACCCGCCGCGCTCGACATGGTGCGCGAGCTGGTGAACGGCCATGAGGCCGTGGCCCGCACGATCCGGGGAGTGTTCACCACGGCGGACGAAGCCAACGACCAGCCCACTGCCGACCTGCTCACCCAGAGACTGCAGATCCACGAGAAGACCGCCTGGATGCTGCGCAGCCTCCTGGAGGGGTGAGCCATCGGCGGCGCCTCCTGCGCCGGCCCACGCCCGCTGCGCGGGCAACGGCCGGCTTCGGTGCCGACGCCGATGGCTCACCCTGGAGGAATGGGAGGAAGGGGCTGGGAGGAGATGAGGCGGCTGGGGGTCTGGAAGGGATCGGTAGATTGGGGGATCAGCGCAGCACCCGATGTCCGCACCCTCCGCCCCGCGGGGCCATGCCGCGAAGTTCGTCTTCGTTACCGGCGGGGTGGTCTCCAGCATCGGCAAGGGCATCGTGGCCGCCAGCCTCGGGCGGCTGCTCAAGTCGCGGGGGTACAGCGTCTCGATCCTGAAGCTGGATCCCTACCTCAACGTGGATCCGGGCACGATGAGCCCTTATCAACACGGCGAGGTGTTCGTCACCGAGGACGGCGCCGAGACCGATCTGGACCTGGGCCACTACGAGCGCTTCACCGACACCGCCATGTCGCGCCTCAACAGTGTGACCACCGGCTCGATCTATCAGGCGGTGATCAACAAGGAGCGCCGCGGCGACTACCACGGCGGCACCGTCCAGGTGATTCCCCACATCACCGGGGAGATCCGCGAGCGGATCCACCGGGTGGCGGCCAACAGCGGCGCCGATGTGGTGATCACCGAGATCGGTGGCACGGTGGGGGACATCGAATCCCTGCCGTTCCTGGAGGCCATCCGCGAATTCCGGGGCGACGTGGGCCGCCATGATCTGGCCTACGTGCACGTCACCCTGCTGCCCTACATCGGCACTTCCGGCGAACTCAAGACCAAGCCCACCCAGCATTCGGTGAAGGAACTGCGTTCGATCGGCATCCAGCCCGATGTGCTGGTCTGCCGCAGCGACCGACCCATCACCGAGGAGCTGAAGGCCAAGATCGGCGGCTTCTGCGGCGTTCCTGCCGGCGGCGTGATCCAGGCCCTCGACGCCGACAGCATCTACGCGGTGCCCCTGGCGATGGAGATCGAGGGCCTGTGCCGCCAGGTGCTCGACGTCCTCACCCTGGTCGACCACGAGAGCGACATGGCGCGCTGGGCGGAATTGGTCGACAAGCTGCGCCACCCGGGGCCCGCCGTCAAGGTGGCCCTGGTGGGCAAATACGTGCAGCTCAACGACGCTTACCTCTCGGTGGGGGAAGCCCTGCGCCACGCCTGTCTGGAGCAGGATGCGTCCCTCGATCTCCACTGGGTCTGCGCCGAGCAGATCGAGACCCGGGGGGCCGATGCCCTGCTGCGGGGCATGGATGCGGTGGTGGTGCCCGGCGGCTTCGGACACCGCGGCGTTGACGGCAAGGTGGCGGCGATCCGCTGGGCCCGGGAACAGCGGGTGCCGTTCCTGGGGCTCTGCCTGGGCATGCAGTGCGCCGTGATCGAGTGGGGCCGCAACCAGGCGGGCCTGGAGGGCGCCACCAGCGCCGAGCTCGACCCGGCCAGCCCCCACCCGGTGATCCACCTGCTGCCTGAGCAGCAGGACGTGGTGGATCTGGGCGGCACCATGCGGCTGGGCGTCTACCCCTGCCGGCTGACGGCGGGCACGATGGCCCAGCGGCTCTACGGAGAGGAGGTGGTCTACGAACGCCACCGTCATCGCTACGAGTTCAACAACGCCTACCGCTCCCTGTTCCTGGAGTCGGGCTACGAGATCAGCGGCACCTCCCCCGATGGCCGCCTGGTGGAACTGATCGAACTGCGCGATCACCCGTTCTTCACCGCCTGCCAGTACCACCCGGAGTTCCTCTCCCGGCCCGGCAAGCCTCACCCCCTGTTCCGCGGCCTGATCGAAGCCGCCCAGCAGCGGCTGCCCAGCTCCCCCCGCGAGGCGATGGCCCGCCAGCAGAGCCGCGGAGGGCCCGAACCTGATCCCACCGATCGTGCCGGCAGCCGCGCTCACGGCTGACGATCCCGCGGTGGTCGAGACTTTCCACTCCCTGCAGGGGGAGGGGAGTCATGCCGGCCGCAGCGCCTTCTTCATCCGCCTGGCAGGTTGCGATGTGGGCTGTCCCTGGTGCGACACCAAACACTCCTGGCCGGAAGCGGCCCATCCCCGCCGCCGCCTGGCCGAACTGGTCGCCGAGGCCAGGAGCGCGGCCGCCGCCGGCGCCGCCTTCGTGGTGATCACCGGCGGCGAGCCCCTGCAGCAGCCCCTGGAAGCCCTCTGCTCGGCGCTGGCTGCGGCGGGCCTGCCCCTGCACCTGGAGACGAGCGGCGTCGGGGTTCTGAGCGGTCGCTTCGACTGGATCACCCTCTCCCCCAAGCCCCACCGGCCCCCGACCATCCCGTTGCTGGCCCGCTGCGATGAGCTGAAGGTGGTGGTGTCGGCCACCGAGGACCTGACCTTCGCCGAAGCCATGGCGGCCGACGCCGTCCGGCTGCGGCCGCCCACCGATGCAGGCCCCCAATTGCTGCTCCAGCCCGCCTGGGACAGTCCCGCCGGCCAGCAGCTGGCGGTGGCCTTCGTGCGCTCCCATCCGCTCTGGCGCCTCAGCCTGCAGAGCCACAAATGGCTGGGACTGCGCTGAGTGGGATTGCGCTGAGCCCCTGACCCCTGGCAGCCGGCACGTCAGAGAGGGAGAGCTGGCCGCTGCACCTGCTCCGCCTTCCACAGCCGCCAGCGCAGCTGCAGATTCTTCGGGGTGTACACCACGATCGGCCGACTGGCGTCGTAGGGCACCACGAAGGGCTTGCTGCCCATCGCCACGAACACCCTGCGCTTCGCCTCGCCAGGGGGGCAGGCCATCCGGGTCGACACCATCGGACCCACCTCGATCACCCGGTAGACACTGACATCCAGGTCCTTGAGCGTGCTGGCGCGGAAACGGCCGCGGAACGCCTGCTGGTTGCAGTCGGTCTCCACCTCGCGGCCGGCGATCAGCTGCACCCGCCAGTCGCTCGGGCTGGGGGACAGGCGGGGATCGGAGGTGGTGGGCAGCACCCCGGGCAGCTGGATCACCCAGCGGGTCTGGCCGGCGGCGGGCAGGGGGTAGGGCTTGAGATCCAGCCGGGGCAGGGCCCTGGCCGGCGCCAGCAACGCCGCGAGCAGGGACGGCAGGGCGGCCGCAGCCACGGCGTTGCGGCGCAGGGCATGGGCCATGGGGGAACCTCGCGGGGATCATGGTGAGATCGATTCACGATGCCACCCTGGGAGCCTTCGGGGCGCGATCCCAGCGGTGTTCCTCCGTCGGCTGCCGCCACCACCCCGTCGCTTTCAGAATGGTGCCCGTCCCGCCTGGAGCGCCCCCATCGAGCGTCCCGTCGCCATCGCCCTGCTGTCCGGCGGGCTCGATTCCGCCACCGCCGCGGCCCTGGCGATCGAGGCGGGCCACCGGGTGATCGGCCTCTCGTTCGACTACGGCCAGCGCCACCGGCGGGAGCTGGCCGCCGCCGCCGCGGTGGCCGACGCCCTGGGCCTGGAGGAGCACCACGTGATCGCCGTGAACCTGGCGGCCTGGGGCGGCTCGGCCCTCACCGATCCCGCCATCCCCGTTCCCGAGGGCGGGGTGGATGAAGGGCGGATCCCCAGCACCTACGTCCCCGGCCGCAACACCGTGTTCATCGCCCTGGGGCTCAGCCTGGCCGAAGCCCGCGACGCCGGCACCCTGGTGCTCGGGGTCAACGCGGTGGACTACTCCGGCTATCCCGACTGCCGCCCCGACTACCTGGCCGCCTTCCAGACCCTGGCCGACCTGGCCAGCAAGGCGGGCCGCGAAGGCCATGGGGCCCGCCTCTGGGCACCGCTGGTGCGCTGGGACAAGACCACCATCGTGCGGGAGGCCCTGCGGCTGGAGGTGCCGATCGCGGCCACCTGGAGCTGCTACGGCGGCGGCGATCTTCCCTGCGGCCGCTGCGACAGCTGCCGCATCCGCGATGCCGCCCTGACGGCCGCGGGTCGGGCGGATCTGGCCAGCGCCGCCGGCCGCGCCGGGTCCGCCCCTTGAGGTCCGACCCCCTCCCCTGGCTGGAACCCCGGGCCCTGGCCCGGGTCCTGGCGGACCGCCTCGGCCTCGACGGCCTGGTGCTGCTCGACGGCGACGGCAGCTCCCTCGGCCGCTGCGGGGTGCTGGGGGTGGACCCGGTGGCGACCATGCGCTGCCGGGGCCTGCCGGACACGGCCGGCGCCGGTGATCCGTTCGCCGCCCTGGCGGCCATGGACCGCCAGGGCGGCCCCTGGCTCGGCTGGCTGGGCTACGAGGCAGGGGCCTGGGTGGAGCCGGCCGACCACTGGCAGAGCTCCGACATGGCCAGCCTCTGGGCCGCCCGCCACGACCCCCTGATCCACTTCGATCGGGGCGAGGAACGGCTCTGGCTGGAGGGCCGGGACCCCGGGCGGCTCACAGCCATGGCCCGGCGGCTGGAGGACCCTGCGACGCACGCGGCGGTGGCGGCGGCAGAGGCGCGGCGGCAGGACGGCGCAGCCATCCCCCGGGGCGACTGGCAGTGGCACACCTCCCCGCAGCAGTACGCCGCCCAGGTGCGGATCCTGCGGGGGTGGATCGCGGCGGGCGACCTCTTCCAGGCCAACCTCACCGCCTGCTGCGAAAGCCTGCGACCCCGGCAGCCGGACCCCCTGGCCCTGTACCGGCGCCTGGCCGGCGATCGTCCGGCCCCCTTCGCCGGCCTGGCGGTCGCCGGCCAGGAAGCGGTGATCTCCGCCTCACCCGAGCGCTTCCTGCGTCTTCACCCTGATGGGCGGGTGGAGGCGCGGCCGATCAAGGGCACCCGGCCGCGCCACGACGACCCCGATGCCGATGCGGCCAGCGCCGCCGCCCTGATCTGCGACCCCAAGGACCGGGCCGAGAACGTGATGATCGTCGATCTGCTGCGCAACGACCTGGGCCGGGTGTGCATCCCCGGGTCGGTGCACGTGCCCCAGCTGCTGGGGCTGGAGAGCTATGCCCATGTGCACCATCTCACCTCGGTGGTGATGGGTGAGCTGACGGATGGCCATGATCTTGTGGGGCTGCTGCGGGCCTGCTGGCCGGGGGGATCGATCACCGGCGCCCCCAAGGTGCGCGCCTGCCGGCGCCTCAACCAGCTGGAGCCGGTGCCGCGGGGGCCTTACTGCGGCTCCCTGTTCCATCTGGGCGCCGATGGCGGCTTCGACAGCAGCATCCTGATCCGCACCGTGCTGCAGAAGGGGCGTCGGCTGCGGCTGCATGCGGGGGGCGGCATCGTGGCCGACTCCGATCCGCAGGGCGAGGCGAGGGAGATGGGCTGGAAGATCGACCCGCTGCTGGAGGCGCTGGCGTGAGCCCTGGCGGTCCGACCGCACCGATCGCCTGGATCGACGACCCGGAGCCGGAAGGCTCCTGGGGCGATCCGGACCTGCTCAGCCTGCCCCTGAGTGACCGCGGCCTGCTGCTGGCCGACGGCCTGTTCGAAACCGTGCTGGTCGAAGCCGGACACCCCCGGCTGCTGGAGGAGCACCTGGAGCGGTGGCGGACCTCGGCCGCCAGCCTGGGGATGGCGCCGCCGCCGGGCGCCGACCGGGTGCTGCCGCTGCTGGAGGAAGCGGTGGCCCGCAGCGGCCTCAGGGAAGGGGCGGCCCTGCGCCTCAACTGGAGCCGGGGGGGCAGCGGCCGCCAGCGGGGGCTGGGGCCGCCGGCCCCGGGGGAACCCCGGGGGCGGCCGCGCTTCTGGCTTCAGCTGAGCCCATGGCAGCGCCTGACGTCGCCGGTGGCGGTGATCGTCAGCCGGCTGGAGCGCCGCAACGCCGCCAGCCTGGTGAGCCGCTGCAAGACCTTTGCCTACACCGGCGCCATCCAGGCCCGCCTGGAGGCCCGGGCCGCCGCCGCCGAAGACGCCCTGCTGCTCGGCAGCGGCGGCGAGCTGTGCTGTGGCACCAGCGCCAATCTGCTGGTGCGACAGAGGGGGCAGTGGTTGACGCCGCCCCTGGCCAGCGGCTGCCTGCCCGGGGTGATGCGGGGCCGCGGCCTGGCCCGTGGCCTGGTGCAGGAAGCACCCCTGAGGGTCGAGGATCTGATGGAGAGCGAGGGAGCCCTGCTGATCAACAGCCTGGGATCCCGCCCGATCAGGCGATGCGACGCCACCGACCTCCCCCTTCCCGTAGGAGCGGACGACCTCTGGAAGCGACTGCTGGCGTCGTCTTAGGTTGGCCGCCGACCCGACCGATCATCTTGTTCGACGCTGTGGGGAGCCTGAGCTCCCGAAAGCCCATGGTCGCCCTGGTCACGGGTCTGGGCATGGGCCTGGTGGGCTGCAGCACCTCGGCCAGGGAAGTCGCCATCCAGAACGCCAAGCCGGGTGATCTGCTGGTGGACGTCGGCGGCAGTCGTGTGGAGCTCGTCAGACCGTTCAGGTCCGGCGCCGCCAACGGGCAGTACAAAGGCGTGGTGAAGGTCAGTGCCGCCAGCGACCCGGCGCAGGTTCAGCTCTATGAAATGAGCGCGATCTGCAGCATCAGGGGAGTTCCGGGCTGGCCGAAGTACGACAACCTCTACGGCAATCCCATCAGCGATCCCAATGTCGAGACGAAGTTCTCAGCCGAAGATCGCTGGCAACACCTGTTCCATTTTGACGGCAGGACCGAGAAGATCGGCAGGCTGGATTCGGACGGCTGGACCTCACGGCTAAAAGACAATCTCTGTCGAAAAGGCGACTTCGACGACAGCAGGAAATCCCCAAAGACGAACCCATGAATCGGCGGGCGCCAGACTGATCTGCCCAACGGCGCCTGCCGCAGCGCCCCGATCAAGGGATACCCTCATCCTGTAGCAATCGACACTCTGGAGCCGCAGGTCATCCTTTTGGATGGGTAGGAAACGGTTCCTTTTGTCTCGATGCCAAAAACACTCTTCTCCGTCGATCTCACCAAGCCCATGGACCAGCAGGAGATGCCCGGTCACAACCGCTGGCATCCCGACATTCCTGCGGTGGCTTCGGTGAATCCTGGTGACGTGTTCCGGATCGAATGCAAGGACTGGACGGACGGCCAGATCAAGAACAATGACGACCCCAAAGACATCGAAGATGTCAATCTGGAAGTGGTCCACGTCCTCAGCGGCCCGATCTGGGTGAATGGTGCCCAACCCGGTGACATCCTGGTGGTCGATATCCTTGAAGTCGGAGCCCTGCAGGGCGATGAGTGGGGCTTCACGGGAATCTTCGCCAAGGAAAACGGCGGCGGCTTCCTCACCGATCACTATCCGAAGGCCGCCAAGGCCATCTGGGATCTGGAAGGTGTTTACACCTCCTCCCGCCACATTCCGGGGGTACGCTTCGCCGGGATCACCCACCCAGGCCTGATCGGCTGCGCTCCCTCCCAGGATCTGCTGAACGAGTGGAACCGCCGGGAAACGGAACTGGTCAAGACCGCCCCCGACCGCCGCACCTACGGCGCGGGGCTTTCCGGCAGCGAGCCGGTGCTGGCGGCTCTGCCCAATCCCAACAGCGCCATCCTCGGCACCCTCCCCTCCAGTGAGTTCGAGCGCGTCGCCAACGAAGCCGCCCGCACGGTGCCTCCCAGGGAGCACGGCGGCAACTGCGACATCAAGAACCTCACCAAGGGCACCCGAATCTATTTCCCCGTCTACGTCGAGGGTGCCAAGCTCTCGATGGGCGACATTCACTTCTCCCAGGGGGATGGTGAGATCTCCTTCTGCGGCGCCATCGAGATGTCCGGCTATCTCGACCTCCACGTCGAGATCATCAAGGGCGGCATGGCCAAGTACGGGATGGTCAATCCCATGTTCAAGACCAGCCCGGTGGAGCCCCACTACAACGATTATCTGGTCTTCGAGGGCATCTCGGTGGATGAGTTCGAGGGCAAGCAGTACTACATGGATGTGCACATCGCCTATCGGCGTGCCTGCCTCAATGCCATCGAGTACCTCAAGAAGTTCGGCTACACAGGTGAACAGGCCTACCTGCTGCTGAGCTGCGCGCCGGTGGAAGGAAGGGTCAGCGGCATTGTCGACATTCCCAACGCCTGCTGCACCCTGGCCATTCCCACCTCGATCTTCGACAAGGACATCCTGCCCTGCTGATCAGGCATCACTGGACGGGGGGCCTTACCAAGGCCCCCTTTTTCTTGGTGCCCCAACTTGTTGTCAGAATCTTTCCCTACATACAACGATGCCTGTCTACGAATACAGCTGCACCAAGGGCTGCGAAAACTATGAAGTCTGGCGACGCATCGACGAGCGTCAGTGCAATACGAACTGTCCGAGATGTGCCTCCGAAGGTAGCCGCGTCTTCACACCGGTGATGTCCCTCACCGGCCCCCTGCGGCTGAAACAGGAACAATCTGAGCCGCGACGGGTGCGCAAGGAGACTGCCCCGCCATCGGGAAAGCCCAGGCTGAAAGAGAGTGGCACCCGTCCCTGGATGCTGAATCGGGGCTGCTGAGAGCCCCAGGGTCGAATGGGCGGGGCAGCACCTCGGAGAGGAACACGAAGCCGATCCGATCGGTCAGGGCGGAGAGGGCGATGCGATTGATTTCCTTCTCCAGCAGATCCGGTTGGCGGCTGGATTGTGCCTCGATGCTCCCCAGGAGCGCCGTGGCGGCCTGCCCTGCCCGCGCCGAGAGTTGCTGCCGCAATGCGGGCGTGGGGGTACGCAACACCGATGGGGACAGCCCGGCGTTCTTCGAGAACAGCGTCTTCACCTCCTCCTGCGCCTTCTGGTGGGTAGTGGCGGAGACCACGGCCCAGCATCAAGAGCCACCACGGGGACCCTTCAGGCACACTTCAGTGCTCGATCGCTGCTCATTTGTTACGTGATCGGCGATTGCAGAGGCTGCTTTTTTAAGCCCCCAAGCCACTGGAGCGGACGAAGATGGCCCTGGCCTCGCCAGGGGATGCCATGAACAGGGCATTCAGAAATCCCGCCCAGATTCCACCCTCTCGAACGCCAGGAAGCACCCTTCCATGAAGGAAATCCTCCCTTCCGCTGCCAAGCGGGGGAGTGCTGCATAGCCTGGAGATAGCCACACCTTCCCCCGATGGCACTCCTGGTTGCGATCGCTCTGGCCGTGACGCTGATGATTGTCAGCATGGTGAACTGGCCCCAGGCGGTGTATGCGGAAGGGGCCACTGATTCGACCCCCGACCCAACCCCGGCTGCGATGACGGGCGAGCGTCCCGCCAACGCAGCAGCACGGGTCAGGACCCGCGCCAGGGAGGAGGACAAGACCGCCTCCGTCCCCCGCCTCGGCAAGGCCTCGAATCCCTACGACATGGAGGCCCTGCGCCAGTTCGACGCCGGCTCCCATCGCTAGAGCAGGCGCTGAAGCCACGCCCAGCCTCAGGCGCAGACCTCACCACCACCGCCGCTTCGGCAGTCGGGTGGGCCTTCGACCATTTCATCGAACGTGGGCGGTTCCGGCAGGGGCTTGGCGGGGGCGCCGCAGGGTGGGCAGCCACGGCTGCCCACCTCGAACTGGGTCATCATGTCGTGGTCTTCATGGACCAGGTTGTGGCAGTGCATCATGTACTTGCCTTCGTGGGGACCGAAGCGGCCGATCATGTCCACCCGCTGAAAACCACCCACGAAAAAGGTGTCCTTCATACCCTGCTCGTAGGCCGGTGGCCGGACCCCATTTCGAGTAAGCAGACGGAAATGGCCCAGGTGGATATGCACCGGATGGACCCAGCCACCGCCGGGGTTGTCGAACCGCCAGATCTCAGTGGCGCAGGGCTCCACCCGGGCATCCACCCGGTTGGCATCCCAACCACGGTTATTGATCACCCACTGGCTGCCCAGCCGATCGAAGCGGAAGATCCGCATCGGCCGCTTCACCTCGGCGCGAAGCACATCCAGCGGCGTCAGCCGGCCCAGGGTTTCCGGCAACGGGGTGGTGTCCTGGGGGCCTCGGCTCACATCGAAACGCATCACGGCGGTGCTGCGCAGGTCGCGGTCCAGGTTCACCGCCTGAATCGGATTGATCAAAAACACCTGCCGCCCCGCCAGACCGGTGAAGTCGATGATCACCTCGTAGCGCTCTGCCACCCCCATGGGCAGCCGGCGGGTTCGCACCGGCGCCTCCAGCAACCCCGAATCGCTCGCCACCACGATCAACGGCATCGGTTGGGGCGGCCCGTCCCCCTCCACCTGCACCCCCAGGTTCAACACCCGTGAGGTGCCGGCATTGAGGATACGGAAGCGATACTTGCGATCGGTGACGGCCATTCGCGGCCAGGGCACGCCGTTCACGAGCATCACATCCCCATAGAGGCTGCGGCGCAGGCTGTCGTTGAAAATCAGCTGGCCGTCGCCATCCAGCCGCTTGTCCTGGATCACCAGAGGGATATCGTAATCACCGCTGGGGAGTCGTTCGGCCTGGCTGGGATCCTGAAAATCACAGTCGTCATAGTCGACAAGGTACATCCCGGCCAATCCCATATACACATTGCGGGAGGTCTTCTCGATGGCGTGGTCGTGATACCAGAAGGGGGCGGCCTTGTCGTTGGGGTAGTAGTAATCCTTGTAGTAACCAAACGGGATCAGATCTTCGGCATAGCCGTCGTACTGGGGCAGGGAGGCCACACCGTGCAGATGAATGCTGGTAGGGATGCCGACGCCACGGTCGTCCTGCAGTTCGTTGACGAAGCGCACCACCGAAGCCCTGCCCTTGGCCTGGCGGATGCAGGGTCCCGGCACCAGGCCGTCGTAGCTCCACACCGGAGTGGAGCGGCCAGGAAGGATCTGCGCCGTGCTCTGGCGCATGGTGATGCGATAGCCATCCAGCCCGGCACCCAGATCCACCCCCCGGCGCTCCACCAGGGGCTCGAAGGGTCGCTGGAAGCGGGGAATCCACTCGCTGAAGCGATCGGGCCGATAGGGGCCCACCGGTTCGTCCATCCCATGGGCCCCGCAGGCAGCATCCTCCGGGCACTCGAGGGCGGCCCAGGCCCGGTCCGCCCCTGCCAGTCCATAGAGCAGGGATCCCCCCCCCACCACGCCGAGGCGCAGGGCTTCGCGTCGACTCCATTCCATCGGCGGCTCCGCAAACGGCTGCAGCGTTGCGACCGTGGCTGGAACCTTCAGTCGGCCCGCTGCCTCCATGCTGACGCTGGCCATCTGGCCTGACCACGAGCTTCAAGGAACGTTGGGGGCGTGGCGCCCGCCGCCAGGAGCGATGGGGCGGGAAGGTGATGGGGAAAAGCCCGCCTGGGTGGAGGCCGAACGCTTGCGGCCGGGGAGGGCTGCACGCCGATGTTGTTCCTCAGCAGGGCCAGCTTCACAGTGGCCTCTCAGTCCCGCTCCTGCAGGGCGCCGCGCTGAGTGATTGATTTTTTATCGTCTCCTTCTGGGATAGATGGCTGCCATGGTGCACCCTTCGAAGGGGCCCCAGGCGACGCTCTCCCCGCGGCGCTGGCTTCTGCGCGGCCCGCTCATCCTGGGCCTGCTGGCAGACGCAGGACTCTGATCGATGATCAGCCTGTCGCCGCAGTAGAGTGAAATCGAGATCACCATTTTTGGGATCTGTTCAGATCATCCATTCAGTCTACGGCGATGGCTTGACTTCGTTGTAGTATTTCATGAGCGCTTTGTTTTTCGCTGCCCTTGCTTGGTTCATCAGGGCTCCTGAATCCGCGTTGGTGCTGGAGCCCCAGCCGTAGTTCCAGATTCAGGCCCGAGGTCAAGGCAGAAGATATCCTCTGGGCGTGGGCGCTGCAAGGGCGATAGAAAGGAGAACGCACTCGAATTGTTGCTCAGGCCATGTTGGCCATACTTAGGAAAGCTTAATCGACGTGGGGCTGCAACACTTGCTTCGGACCAGCATCGACGCGGAGACAGGAAGAACATCAGCAACACAACCCTCGGCAATCTTACAAACAGGACAACGGGGAGATCGCAGGCTGGAAGAATCTCGGCAAGTATATTCGCCCTGATCAGCCTTTAACCGTTGGAAGAATAACAAGCTGGAAGTTGATATGGCCCGAAAGCCTCTATTTGTGGTTGTGAGCCAGCTTGAGAAAGGAGCTCGAGATGGAAATCAACCATGGCCACCTGCCCCATAAAACCTCATGACGCATTGGCGCGCTTTGATTGCAATCTGATCTGCAAGGGCCAGGCCTAGCTTGACTGAATGCACCACAGATCGCATCGAGTGGGTCAAACCATCACTCTGCAGAGTGACGTCCCTACCATGTTAATGCCTTGGCCCCGGCCACACCAGCGCTGGCCAACCCCCTGAACCGGCGCAGCGACATGTCCGGGGGTGATCATTCGGCCAGCTGTGCCCTCAGCCACCCAGAGAGTTACTCCCTCGATGGCGCGGATGGGGGCTTACGAAGCTTTGGCCTGGCTTGGTTGACACATCAAGAAGATATACCAGATGAAGCCAACAATAGGGATTATTGGCAGAAAGATCCACAGCCAGTTTTTGCCGATATCCCGGAGCCTGCGAACACTCAGGGCCAGGGAAGGGAGAATCTGAGCAACGGAATAAAGAAAGTAGAGCGATGTGATGATCTCGATTCTGTTAGCCAAGAGCGAAAGTATGATGGCTACAATGAAGTTCGCTAATACATACCACCAGTAGTCACTGCGCCTCGTCCTTCCGGTGTAGTCGAAAGAGCGCGACCAAGCAGAGAGGTAGGCTTCAACCATGAATCATGGAACGCGATTTACTCAGCCCTTCCTAACATGGCCAGCCCATCGAGCAATCGACTTGAAAGACGGAGTTACTTAATTCAACAATGGTGTTTGCGCCTACCCGCAACTCCTAACTCTCTTCTCGTTTTATTCAAGATGATGCTACAAAACGGTTTCGCATCCGTTTCCTGGGTATCACCAACATTGAGGAGTTTCCGGAGCTGGAGGGTTTGGCCAGGTGGCGGCCTGTTTGCCCATGCTCTTACAAACAGAGCCTCTGGCAGAGTCCACGAACGCCTCCCTATTGATCGTCGCCAGAATGCAGACCAGCTCACAAGCCACACCTCATCCTTGCCAGAACGACTCGTGAGACAAGGGCGATGGCCCCAACTCCCCCCTCATCAACCTCACAAACGCATTCCAAGAACACCCCTCGATTCGCCCGGAACTCACTGTCTGCAAGGTGGACCTGGCACTGGAAGGGCTCATGACCAGGCCTGATCGGGCCCGGCCGGGATGTCCCGACGTCACGTCCCCCGCCAGCAGCTCCCATCCCGTGGCCAGAGGGGAGGTGACCGCTGCCGGGAGGATGCCGCCGCTGCCGTGGATGGGGGGGGCGATGGCTCTGAAGCGCCACCATCGATCTCTCCGTTCCACCCGAGCAGGCCAACCGACTTCAACCCTTCAAGCCCGCCCCCTCGATCCCAAACGCCGCGAGTCCAAGGTCCGCCAGCCGCTGGGCGGCCAACTCCATGGCGGCGTCCTGATCGATCTGCAGGCCGCTCAACAACCGGGCTTGGGGGGATGGCGGATGGTGGCGATGCCCTCCTTCTCCAGCGGCGCCGCGCCTGCGCCAGCTGTGCCGCTCCCGCTACGAAGACCTGGATCAGAGCCCTGTTGCGCAGCTTGCCGGTCTTGATGGCCGCCACAAGCAGATCAGCGCCGAACGCCTCCACCTGGGCGGTGCGGACGTTCTGCATGACGGTTGACACACGCCATCGATCAGCGGGATGAACGCCGGCGGAGAAAGGACAGGCTGGCCAGGATCCTTTGGGCCTGCAAAGGAATGGAGGCGGAGACCGCCACAGCAAGCGTCAGCTGCGCACCCTGCAGCGGCGGCTGCGCGATGACCGCCTCGAGTGGATCGAGAAGGAGCTGGAACAGGTGCTCGAACAGGCAAAACCAGCCTGATCCTGCCCGGCAGGAACAGAAACAGACCGTCACCAGGGATCCATTGTATTGGGTATCGAATTGATGATGCAAAGTGCCGGACCACTTCATTGTCGGCGAACAGGCCTGAGGGCCCGATCAGACAGGCTGAATCCGACTTGGCCGATCCGGCGGGCTGGGTCAGACCGTCAGGAACTCCTTGATCACCTGGTCGGAGAGCTGATCCGTCTCGCCGCTGGACACAATGCCGCCACGCTGCATGGCGTAATAGAAATCGGACTGGCGAACGAAGTGAAGGTGCTGCTCCACCAGCAGCACGCTGATGCCTGTTTCCTTCATGATCCGCTGCACAGCATGCTCGATGTCGAGAATGATCGACGGCTGAATTCCCTCGGTGGGTTCATCGAGGAGAAGAAGCTTTGGCTTGCCCAGCAGAGCACGAGCAATGGCCAGCTGCTGTTGCTGACCTCCACTGAGATCCCCCCTTTTCGCTTGAGAAACTTCTCGAGAATGGGGAAGAGATCAAAGATCAGAGGATCGATGTGGCGGTTTTTTTCGAGCCCCCCCGGCAGGGCTTCCATCCCCAGCAACAGATTCTCCTTTACTGTCACCTGGGGAATGATGTCCCGGCCCTGGGAGACATAGCCGATCCCGGCACGGGCTCGCCGGTGGGGAGGCTGGGTGGAGAGCTGTCCATCGGCATATTCGATGGTGCCGGAGCGTTGCTGAAGAAGGCCGATGATGGTCTTGAGAAAGGTGGTCTTTCCGACACCATTGCGACCGATCAGACAAACCATTTTGCCTTCGTGGATGGTCAGATCCACGTTGCGAAGAATGTGGCTTTCGCCGTAGTAGACGTTCAGATCAGAGACGTGGAGCAGAGGTTTAGCGCTTGTGGTCGACATGGGAGCTGTGGTGGATGGGCGTGATGCGTTCACTGTTCTGGCGGCCCCAGGTAGACCTCGATGACCCGGGGATCTGCTTTGACCTGTTCCAGCGGCCCCTCGGTGAGCACCTGCCCCTGATGCAGAACGGTGACGTCGAAGCCGAGATCGCGGATGAATTCCATGTCGTGCTCGATCACAACAACGGTGTGGTCGCCGGCCAGGGACTTGATCAGTTCGGCCGTGCGCAGGGTTTCCTCATCGGTGAGACCGGCGACCGGTTCATCCAGGAGCAGCACTTCCGGTGCCTGGGCCACCAAAGAGGCGATGGCCAGCCACTGTTTCTGACCATGGGAGAGGGAACCGGCCTTCACGGTGGCGAAAGGGGTGAGACCCACATAGTTCATGATGCGATGGACCTCGTCCTTACAGGACTGGGGAAGTCCTGAACTCAGCAGGCTGAAGGCGTTCTTCAGCGGGGAGGCGGCCAGCTCGAGATTGCGCAGCACCGTGAGGTTCTCGAAGACCCGCGGAGTCTGGAACTTCCGGCCGATGCCGTGACGGGAAATCTTCTGCTCCGAAACACCAAGCAGAGACTGGCCCTTGAAGGTGACCGAGCCCTTGGTGGGCCGCACCTTGCCGGTAATGACATCCAGGAATGTTGTCTTGCCCGCTCCATTGGGGCCGATGATTGATTTCAGCTCACCCTTGTACAACTTCAGACTGAGATCGGTGAGGGCATAGAAGCCATCGAAACTCACACTGACATCATTGAGCTCGAGGAGAGGTTCTGACATGGACATCGGGAAAGGGCGTAATCGGGAAAGCAGTCACGAAGGTAAAACCGGCAGCATCATCTGGCTGTCTATTCCACGGGGACAGCCTCTTCATCGAGCTGGGGATAGGTTCTTGCCTTCTTGGCGATGCCAAAGGCGGCCAGCAGACTCCTCAAACCGCCGTTGGTGACCCAGCCATAGATGCCATCCGGCATCAGCACCACCACGAAGATGAAGAGTGCCCCCTGAACGAACAGCCAGGCTTCCGGCAGGGCCTCACTGACAAGACTGCGCAGGTAATTGACCAGCGTGGCGCCGATGATGGGACCCACCAGGGTTCCCCGGCCGCCTACGGCCACCCATATCACCATCTCGATCGAGAAGGAGATCGACATGTACTGGGGGGAAACGATGCCACTCTGCACGGTGTAGAGGGCACCGGAGATGCCGCAGAGTGCCCCTGCCACCAGGAAGACGATGGTCTTGAAGGGAACGGGATTGAAACCGGCAAAGCGAAGTTTTGTCTCGTCGTCTCGGATGGCGATCAGCGCATCACCGAAGCGGCCGCTGGTGAAATAGCGACATACCAGAAAGGCCAGTGGGAGCAGAATCACCGTCAGACGGTAAAACCACAACTGCATGTCGGGGGAACCGACCAATTCACCGAACAGCTGGGAAGTGCTGGTCTTGAGGCCGTTGGTACCGTCGAAAAGCTTCTGCTGTCCGTTGAAGAAGTGGAAAAACACCATCAGGGCAGCCTGGGTGATGATCGAGAAATACACCCCCTTGATCCTGTTTCGGAAAATCAGCCAACCCACCAACCCCGCGACCACCGCAGGTATCACCCAGATAGCGATCAACGTGAACACAGGCGACCAGAAGGGCTGCCAGAAAAAGGGCAGCTCATCGACGCCATAGTTCTCGAAGAATTTGGGGATACCGTTGCCACCGGCCAGGCTCTTGGTATTGAGCATCAGGTACATGGCCGCCCCATAGCCACCCAGCGCGAAGAAGATTCCCTGACCCAGGCTCAGCAGACCGGTATAACCCCAGATGAGATCAATGGCCAGCGCCGTGATGGCGAGCGAGAAATAACGACCGAAGAGGTTGAGTCGGAAGTCGTCAAGGGCCGCCGGCAGGATGAACAGGGCAAACGCCAGCAGAATCCAGGGGACAAGTCTTTGGAAGAGTTTCAAGGTAGAGGCCTCCTGGTAGGGAGATGGAACGGCAATCCGCAGTGAATGGGTGTGAGCGGGTCAGGCATCAACCGAGCGACCCTTCTGGGGGAACATCCCGTTGGGACGGAACTGGAGGAAGATGATGATGAAAATGAACACGAGCACCAGCGACATGCTGGTGGTGGCGAAGAATTGGATCACTCCACGGGCCGCATCAGGCAGATCGGGGAAGACGGTCAGCAAGGTGCCCGAGCCGATCACCGACTGGATGATGCCGAGCAGCAACGAGGCGAGCACGGTGCCGAGCAGATTGCCCACTCCTCCCAGAACGATCACCATGAAGCAGGAGACGATGTAGGCGGCTCCGAGGTTGGGCCCCACCGATCCCAGCAGGGTGATGGCGCACCCCGCCACGCCGGCCAGCCCGGATCCGATGCCGAAGGTGATGCTGTCCACACGATCCGTGGGAATGCCCAGGCAGTTGCTCATCTGTCGGTTCTGGGTGACCGAACGGATACGCAGACCCCAGACGCTCTTGTTGAGGAACCAGTAGGTGGCGAGCAGCAGCAGGGCCGACAGCAGGATGATGAAGATCCTCAGACCCGGAAGCTCGATGGTGCCGATCGTCCCCCAGCTTCCCTGCAGCCATTTCGGTGCCGTCACGTCAATGTTGCGGGGACCGAACCAGGCCTTGGAGAGGGGGCGGACCTGATCGAAGAGGTTGACCGCAATCAGACCGATGACGATGGAGAGGGACCATCCCAGTCCATTGAGATAGGTGAAGAACGGCTTCTGGGAGAATTTCGCCCGCAGTAACTTGGATAGGAAGAATCCGACTGCAACACCGACAAGGATGCCCAGCATCATGGCGGTGGAAATGCTTCGGATCAGCTGGATCAGGATGAGACTGACGCCCCAGGTTGCCAGGAGTGTCTCCAATGGCCTTCCATAGAGCTTTCGTATCAGGGTTCTCTCCAGCAGCACACCGACCAGTCCCGTCACGATGAAGGCCATCACGAGGGAGACCGGGAAATAGAGTTCGAAGATCACACCACCCAGCGGCTTGAATACCGACTGCACCACGTAGGTGACATAAGCGCCAAGCATCATGAACTCACCATGGGCGAGGTTGATGACACCCATCAAGCCGAAAACGATGGCCAGACCTGTGGCCGCCAGCAGGAGCACCGATCCGATGCTGAGGCCATCGAGGATCTGAGAAAAGAAAAGTTCCAACGGAATGAATGTTGAAAGTTAGATCCAGCATCGCCATTGCAACGCTGGATCAGGTCTAATGGGTTGGTATTTCGAACCGGATGGCGGTGGTTCCCGCAGGGACCACCGCTCCTTCATCGACGGACAGGCCGCGCCGTGATCACATCTTGAACTTGCCGGCATCTGGACGATCCTGGGTCCAGTCGCAGGTGTATCCCTTGGTTTCGGGAACGAACTGGTTCCAGGTGATCGGAGGAATGGCCTTCACGCTGTCGTAGAGAATCTTGAACTGGCCGGTGGGCTCCGCCTCACCGATGAGCACCCGCTCGGAGGTGTGGTGGTTGGGGAACATCTTGATCTCGCCCTGGGGAGCGGCGAAGGTGATCCCGATCATTTCCGTGCGCACCTTGTCGAGATCTTCGAAGGTTCCCGCCTTCTCGACGGCATTCTTCCAGAGATAGACCATGTTGTAGGCCGACTCGGCGGGGTCACCCACCACGCGGTCGTCGCCGTACATCGCCTGGAAGTCTTCGGTGAACTTCTTGGAAGCCGGGGTATCCAGGCTCATGAAGTAGTTCCAGGTGGCATAGGTGCCGGTGGTGTACTCAGGGCCGATCTGGCGAATCTCTTCTTCCGCGATGGAGAAGGACATGATCGGATACTTCTCCGGATCAATGCCCGAAGCCTTGAACTGCTTGAAGAGGGCGACGTTGGAGTCACCATTCAAGGTATTGATGATGATGCCGCCATCCGGGAAAGCCTTCTTGATCTTGGCGATGATCGGCGCCACTTCGGTGTTGCCGAGGGGAATATAGTCCTCACCAACGGTTTCGCCGCCGAGGGCCTTCATCTGCTCCTTGATGATCGTGTTGGCCGTACGCGGATAGACGTAGTCGGAGCCAACCAGATAGACCTTCTTGCCGAGCTTTTCGGAGAAGTTGTCCATCAACCACTGCACCGCCGGCTCCGCCTGCTGGTTCGGAACGGCACCGGTGTAGAAGATGTTCTTGGAACACTCCTGGCCTTCGTACTGAATCGGGTAGAAGAGCATATGGTTCTTCGACTCATACACCGGCAGCATCGCCTTGCGGCTGGCGGAGGTCCAGCCACCGAAGACGACGGCGACCTTGTCGGAGTCGATCAGCTTCTGCGATTTCTCGGCGAAGGTAGGCCAGTCGGAGGCGCCGTCTTCCGAGATGGCGACAATCTTGTAGGACTTGCCATCAACCTTGATACCGCCGGCGTCGTTGATTTCCTTGATCGCCATTTCCTCGACTTCTTTCAAAGTCGTTTCGGAAATGGCCATCGTGCCGCTGAGGGAGTGAAGGATACCGACCTTCACTTCACCATCGAAATCACCGCTGGATCCAGACTCACCCCCGCAGGAAACGAGAGTCACACTCACGGCAGTTACGGCGAGAGCAGCTGCCAGTCGCCTTGAAAGATGCAGAGACATTGAAGCCTGTTCAAGATGAATTGTAGTCGCCGTAACCGACGGCAAGGTGAAAGATAGGGAAGGACGTGGTTAATCCCGGTATCCGATGAGACAAAAGTCTCCTCATGGCCTGGGGCGGCAAGGATTTGCACACCGCGCTTCTGTCCATGTGTGGCATTGCAAACGATTCATTCGCCGCCGCGCTGGCTCAGGCCGCGTCGCTCCGGGGCAACTGCCGCAGCAGAAAGCTCTCGACGCGATCGAGGCCTTCGCCGCTGTGCAGATTGGTGAAACACCAGGGAAGACCGGGACGCATGCGTTCGGTGTCCAGTTCCATCACCGCCAGGCTGGCTCCCACCATGGGGGCCAGATCGATCTTGTTGATCACCAGCAGATCGGATCGGGTGATGCCAGGCCCGCCTTTGCGGGGGATCTTGTCACCGGCGGCCACATCGATCACGTAGATGCAGAGATCCACCAGCTCCGGACTGAAGCTGGCTGCCAGATTGTCGCCACCGCTCTCCACCAGGACCAGATCCAGGCCGGGAAACGCCTCCTCCAGCTCCTGCACCGCGGCCCGGTTGATCGAGCAGTCCTCGCGGATGGCGGTATGGGGGCAGCCTCCGGTCTCCACCCCCCGGATCCGCTCGGGGGCCAGGGCTCCGGCACGGGTGAGGAACTGGGCATCCTCCTGGGTGTAGATGTCATTGGTGACCACCGCCAGCTGCAGCCTTTCCCGCAGGCGGCGACAGAGGGCCTCCACGAGGGCCGTCTTGCCCGACCCCACCGGACCGGCCACGCCCACCCTCAGTTTGCTGCCCATCGCCCGATTCCAGGATCGGTGCCATCCTGGCGCCAGGCCCGATGGCCGCGGTGAGCGACGAACCGATCCAGAGGCTGATCCGTCGATTCGACCGGCTGGATGCCGGACTCATCGGACTCATCGCCTGGCGACGGCTGGAGTTCCAGGCCGTGGCCATCAGCTGCGGAACAGGCGCGAGTAGAGCTCCCCGTGGCCCAACTGGGCCAGACCGGCGCCGACCCCGCCGTTCCAAAGAGCCTGGGGATCGGCGCCGACCAGCTCGGCGGCCCGGGAGGCGATGGCCGGAGCCAGGGCCAGCTGCAGCCGCTGGGCTTCGGTGGGGCCCAGGGGCACCAGACGCACGGCGGCACTGAGCTGGGTCGCCACCCATCCGTAGAGATAGGCCTCCACCACCTCGAGGGGGGCAATCCCGAGGGACAGCGCCGCCCAGGCCCAGGCCGCCGGCCAGGCCAGCCGTGGGGCGGGGTCCGTCGCGGCCCCCAGCGGGAGCGCCGGCAGGGGCAGGCCGAGATCCGCCAGGAGCTGCAGGAGGGAGCGGCCCATCTGCCGATGCTGGGCCCGCACCTCGGCCGCCTCCCTCTGGGCCAGCAACCAGCCGTCGAGCTGCCGCACCGCCTCCCATCCTTCGCCACCCGGTGCATCGCGCCAGCGGGCCAGGGCCTGCATGAGCCGCGGCAGGGTGGCGGCCTCGATCGGCAGAGCCCCCCGCTCCAACTCCGCGGCCAGCCAGCGGGCCAACGCGGCGGCATCGCGCAGATCGCCGGCCTGCACCAGCACCTCAAGGCCTTCGGAGTAGCTGAATCCCCCTACCGGCAAGGCGGGACTGACCAGCTGGAAGAGGTGCAGCCGGGCCAGGCTCATGGCCGGGGCGCCGGGAGCGCAGCCGCAGGAGCGTGGCTGTGGGTGTGGCTGTGGGCCGTCCCGTAGGCGCCGGCTTCCGGCAGGAAGGGCTCCCGGCGCCGCTCCAGCCGCAGCCCCGGCAGCTGCCCCAGCAGCTCCGCCAGCACCGGATCGTCCAGGAGCCGCAGACCCTCCTTCGCCACCTGCAGGGCCACGTGGCGATTGCCCAGGTGATAAGCCGCCCGCAGCAAGGCCAGAGGATCGTCGCCGCTCACCAGCAGCAGGGGCTCGCTGGCCGCCTCCACCCGCACCCGCGGACGACCGTCGGTGCCGGCCAGCCACTCCCCGGGATCGAGGGCCGCGCCACGGGGGAGCTGGAGCAGCAGGTCCCGGCCGCAGCGGCTGGTCTGGTGGCCCCGCAGGCGGGTGCGCCCATCGGCGCTCAACTCCAGCACCAGCAAGGGGTCGGCCCCGGGGGCATCCTCGCCGGGGCCCGGCGGCAGGCGCAGGCTGAGCACCAGCGGCTCCCCGCCGCCAGGGGCCGCCACCTGGCCCCAACCTCCGGGTTCCCTCTGGCCCATCTGAATCCGACCCCGCGGCGGTTACCCCCCAGAGTGTGGCCCCCGGCAGCGCGCAGGCCCGCCCATGCGGAACATCCCGAGCCCCTCCTGGCAAGGAACGGCCAGCCTGCGGTTTCATCCCGGCTCCGCCGGCACCACCCATCAGGGGGGCGCCACCGCCCCACTCAAGGTGCAGCGCGCCTTCCAGGCCGCCGATGGCCGTTGCGAGCTGCCGATCCTGCACACCGCCGGCGGCCTGGTGGGGGGCGACCGGCTCAGCATCGAGGCGAGCCTGGATAACGACAGTCGCGTGTTGCTCACCAGCGTGGCGGCCCAGAAGGTGTACGGAACGGTCGGCCGCTCCCGGCTGGCCCCCGAGGGGCAATGGGCCCGGCAACAGCTTCGCTTCGACCTGGGGGCGAGGGGCGATCTGGAGTGGCTGCCCCAGGAACTGGTGCTGTTCGAAGGAGGGCTGTTCGTCCAGAACTGCCGGGTGGAGCTGGCGGCCGACGCCAGCTGGCTGGGAATGGACGTGGTGCGCCTGGGCCGC
Organism: uncultured bacterium; assembly: GCA_942491175.1. Taxonomy (GTDB): domain Bacteria; phylum Cyanobacteriota; class Cyanobacteriia; order PCC-6307; family Cyanobiaceae; genus Cyanobium. The sequence continues at coordinate 73,770 of CALNZO010000001.1, forward strand.
AGCGCCGACGCGGAGACGCTCCGCGAGGGCCGCTGGCGTTCCTCCGTCGAGATCCTGCGGGCAGGCCGCTGGAGCCTGGTGGAACGGCTGGAGCTGGGGGGGGCGGGTCTGGAATGCCCCCACGGCATGGCCGCCCTGCCGGTGTTCGGCAGCCTGGTCTGGGCGGCACCCGCACCGGTGAGCGAAACCCTGCTGGCCCATTGCCGGCGGGATCGCCACGGCCTGGAGGGCCAGATGGCCTGCGGCCTCCTGGAGCATGGGCTGGTGGCGCGCTACCGCGGCCCCTCGACCCAGGCCGCCCGCTACTGGTTCACGAGGATCTGGGCCCGGATCCGCGCCGAACGGGGGCTGACTCCGCCCCAGCTGCCCCGGGTATGGCCCTTCCAGGAGGCGCCGTTCAACCCACCCCCATCGGCACGGGAACCGTTTTCAGAAGCTGGCTGAGCGGACTGGAGCGGACTGGCCAGCAGTGGCGCGGAGATCACCGCCACCTGGCGGCCATCCTTGATGCGCCGAACCAGGGTCTCCTCCGTCCAGCCAGCCGTGGGCGCCAGCAGACACAGGGGCAGGAAGGAGATCACCACCGCGGTCACGAGAATGCTCAGCCCATTGATCAGCCCGAGGATCACCCCCACGGACAGGTGACGGGGGGGATCGAGGAAGCCGCCGACCGTGAGGCTGCCGTAGGTGAGATGGAAGATGGCGCTGACGGCATGCCCCCGACCGCCGGCGACCGCCCCGCCCACGCAGGCGAGCCCCGCCGCCGCGGCCAGGAATGGCAGGGCGGCACGACCGCCCAGACAGCTGCGCAGGAGGTGGAACAGAAAAGCCAGGGCGCTGAGCCCCACCACCAGGAAGGTGAGCGCGGTGGCGGCCCAGGCCTGGCCGCCCTGCAGCGATTCCTCCAGCCGGGAACCCGCCGACTCCGGCAGCGGCATCACGTGGTCGGCGCGGCCTGCCGACGATCTCGAACAGCCCATGGCCCAGGATCAGCACCACCACCGGCAGCAGCATCAGGGCGAAGACCCGCAACTCCCCGGCCGCCAGGGGCGTCGTCCGTAAGCGCTCGTTGGGGCTGGCACCCATGGGCAGGGCCCTGAAGGGTCCATCCTCAGGCTCTCAGCGAACACTCCTCTGCGGGGGGACTGAGAGGATGGCGCGGGGTCCGAACCAGCGAAGCCCCGCCGATGTCCGTTCCCCCAAGGCGCCATGCACCTGACCCCTCAGGAGAAGGACAAGCTCCTGATCGTCACCGCGGCCCTGCTGGCCGAACGGCGACTGAACCGCGGTCTGCGTCTCAACCACCCCGAAGCGGTGGCCTGGCTCAGCTTTCAGGTGCTGGAAGGGGCCCGGGATGGCCGCACCGTGGCCGAGCTGATGCGGGAAGGCACCACCTGGCTGAGCCGCGATCAGGTGATGGAGGGGGTGCCCGAACTGATCGGCGAGGTGCAGATCGAGGCGATGTTCCCTGACGGAACCAAGCTCGTCACCCTGCATGAACCGATCCGCTGACCCCCAGCTCCCCACCCCCATGGCCCCCATCATTCCCGGCGAACTGATCCCCGAACCGGGGAGCCTCGAGCTCAACGCCGGACGGCCCGTGACCACCCTCTCGGTGGCCAACAGCGGCGACCGCCCCGTGCAGGTGGGCTCCCACTTCCATTTCCACGAAGCCAACGACGCCCTTCATTTCGACCGCGACGCGGCCCGCGGCCTGCGGCTCGACATCCCGGCGGGCACCGCCATCCGCTTCGAGCCTGGCGACACCCGCGAGGTCGACCTGGTGCCCTACGCCGGCGACCGCCGCGTGTTCGGCTTCAACGGTCTTGTGAACGGCCCCCTCGACTGAACTCCCATGCCTTACCGCATCGACCGTCGCGCCTACGCCGAGACCTACGGACCCACCAGGGGGGACCGGCTGCGGCTGGCGGACACGGAGCTGATCCTGGAGGTGGAGAAGGACTTCACCACCTACGGCGACGAGGTGAAATTCGGCGGCGGCAAGGTGATCCGCGACGGCATGGGCCAGGCCCAGACCCCCCGGGCGGAAGGGGCCGTGGACACGGTGATCACCAATGCCCTGATCCTCGACTGGTGGGGCATCGTCAAAGCCGACATCGGCCTGCGGGACGGCCGCATCTGCGCCATCGGCAAGGCGGGCAACCCCGACATCAGCGACGGCGTGACGATCGTGGTGGGACCGGGCACCGAGGCCATCGCCGGCGAGGGCCACATCCTCACCGCCGGCGCCATCGACACCCACATCCACTTCATCTGCCCCCAGCAGATCGAGACGGCCCTGGCCAGCGGCGTCACCACCCTGATGGGGGGCGGAACCGGCCCGGCCACCGGCACCAACGCCACCACCTGCACCCCCGGCGCCTTCCACCTGGCCCGCATGCTCCAGGCCGCGGAGGGACTGCCCGTCAACCTGGGTTTCTTCGGCAAGGGCAACGCCAGCACCCCGGAGGCCCTGGAGGAGCAGATACGGGCCGGGGCCTGCGCTCTCAAGCTCCACGAGGACTGGGGCACCACCCCGGCCGCGATCGACTGCTGCCTGACCGTGGCCGACCGCTTCGACGTGCAGGTCTGCATCCACTCCGACACCCTCAACGAGGCCGGGTTCGTGGAGGACACGATCCGAGCCATCGGCGACCGCACCATCCACACCTTCCACACCGAGGGCGCCGGCGGCGGCCATGCGCCGGACATCATCCGCATCTGCGGCGAGCCCAACGTGCTGCCCAGTTCCACCAACCCCACCCGGCCCTACACGCGCAACACCCTCGAGGAACACCTCGACATGCTGATGGTGTGCCACCACCTGGATCCACGCATCCCGGAGGACGTGGCCTTCGCCGAATCCCGGATCCGCCGCGAGACGATCGCCGCCGAGGACATCCTCCACGACCTGGGTGCCTTCAGCATCATCGCCAGCGATTCCCAGGCCATGGGCCGGGTCGGGGAGGTGATCACCCGCACCTTCCAGACCGCCCACAAGATGAAGGTGCAGCGGGGACACCTGCCGGAGGATGCCACAGGTCCCCGCGGCGCCCGTAACGACAACCATCGGCTGAAGCGTTACATCGCGAAGGTGACGATCAACCCCGCCATCGCTCACGGCATCGACAGTCAGGTGGGATCCGTGGAGGTGGGCAAGCTGGCCGATCTGGTGCTTTGGAAGCCCGGCTTCTTCGGCGTCAAACCGGAGCTGGTGATCAAAGGAGGCTCGATCGTCTGGGCCCAGATGGGCGATGCGAACGCCTCCATCCCCACCCCGGGCCCCGTCCACGGCCGGCCCATGTTCGCCGCCTTCGGCGGTTCCCTTGCCGCCAGCTGCCTCACCTTCGTGAGCCAGGCCTCCCTGGAGACCGATCTGCCCCGCCGCCTCGGGCTGAAACGGGCCTGTGTGCCGGTGGTCCAGACCAGGGGGATCGGCAAGGCCCAGATGCGCAACAACGACGCCCTGCCGAAGGTGGAGGTGGATCCCCAGACCTATGAAGTGTTTGCCGATGGCGAATTGCTCACCTGTGAACCGGCCGAGGAGCTGCCGATGGCCCAGCGCTACTTCCTGCTGTAAGGCACCAATGACCGTTCACTTGGAAGCCCGGCGCTCGGCCTTTTTGGCTGATTGCCTCAGCTTGGCTTCATGGGCTCGGCGAAGCCTTTCATGATGCTTCAGGCTCCTGCGCTGATCATTTCTGCGTTTGAAATCCTGAAAGGAACTGGCGAATCCCTCTGCTGACCCCAGATACATCCGGTCGAAACATCTCTCGCATCGACAGGAAGTCGACCAGCAGCGTCTTCATGGATCCGCGCCGCTGGGCACCGGAGGCGAAGGCAAGGGCCAGAAACAGTGCGGAGCCGATGATGCGCAGGCTTTCCTGAACGGCGTTCCAGATCAGTGGACCGATCGGAGCGGACTGATCGATCTCCTTGCGGACACGACGCTCCGCCGTCTGCAAGGCTGCAAGCAGCTCCTCACGTAACTTCGGAAAAGGTTTGGCAAGATCCCCTGTCTCCAGGGTCGGCCCCTGGACGGCGCGCAGCCCCTGCTCCAGCTCAACAGAGTTATCCGCTGCCATGACAACGGATCGATAGCTGGCGAATTGCTGCTGTATGGTCTTTATCTGGGCCTGTTTCTGACTGGTTCTGTCATTGAACTCACTCACGGTGAGATAGGCCTGAAAAGGTATGATCAGCAGATAAAGCATGGTCATCAGAACAGCCCAACTGCGAACAGAATTTCGCAAGTCAGTCAGTTGCCTGCGATCCGGATCCACATAGGCTGCCAGATGTACCAGCATGAAGGCCACGACAGGAAAGCCGGAGTTGTCAATGACCAGGGACACGAAACGCTTCTGCCACTCAGGGCGAAGCAGCTGAGTAGGAAGACTTCCCGAGACCACGGTCAGGCCGAACAGTCCCGTCAGGGCGATCGCCGTCATCAGGATGACGGTGGAAAACGAGGTCAGCCGGGGAGAGCCTTCTCTGGCCACCTCCCTGGGAATCTCAGGAGACTTCACGGCAGCGGAGGAATGGCAGGTGATCTAGGAAAGATAGGGGGGATCAGGTATCCATGCAGCAGGCATCTGATGAAAACCACCCCATTGCTGGGATGGCAAGCCCAGATCTTCACGGGCGGACTTGAGCATCAATTTCAGGAAGCCTTGGCGGCTGGAGACCATGAAAAAAGGGCGCCTTAAGAGCGCCCTGGATGAAAACTCAAGATGAGCGGAGGGAATGCTGAGCTGGCATTGACCGGCCGAGGTTCAGTTGACTTGCGCTGAACTCACGCGGGAACGCAGGCGCCGACTCCAGCCGAAAGCCGCTCCGGCTCCAAGGAGGGGGAGTGGACCGGGAACATTGGACGGGGGAACTTCCTGCACCACCAGCTGACCGAGACGGACCTGCGTTCCGGGGCCTCTGCGATCGCCCCCGAAGCCTGCGATGGTGATGGTCTGAAAAGCCTTGAGTGTGAACTGGGTGGCAAAATCGTAGGAAGTGCCTGCGGACTTGCCGTTCAGGACCTTCGTTGGACTCAAGGGCAGGATGGCACTGATTGGTCCAGACCAGGGTGGGATTGGCCGACTGAGTGCCGAGGGTGAGCAAGCCGTACTGATAACTGATCAACTGGACGTTCTTGTCGAAAGAGAGGTCGATGGAGGACTGCCGGCCACGGCCATTGGTGTTGGGTCCGCAGCTGTTTCTACGGCCGACCTTGTAGAGACAGACGCCTTCCGAGGTCACACTGACATCCTTGACTCGATTCGAACTCACCCTGGCATTGGTGAAGGTGAGATTCATGGGGGTGCTGGCGGCCCCTGCCTCAGGAGTGGAAGAGAAGGATGCGCTGGGGCTCGATACGGGAGGCGCGGTGTCGAACTGGAAGGTATGCAGCGTTCCCAATGCCTTGGCGGGTGCCGGGGCGAAGGACAAACCTGCGGCCAGAACAGAACCGGCAAGGGCAAAGGATATTTCTGAGGAAGGCATTAGTCCGATTTTAACCTTGCTGTAAGTCTACCACAAATGGCCTGACCTGCCCACCTGTCAAGGTGTGGCCTCGGCCGTTGTCACAGAGTCAGCACAAAGAGGGCAGACAGCTTGCGGCGATCCCCCCTGTTGGAGGCGCCTCGGCTTCAAACCTCCTCGAGAGCCCATTCCTCCAGGTTCGGATCCCGGCGGACGCCACGCCGCTCGACCTCAAGGGCTGGTACCAGCGGCAGGAGCGAGGAGAAGGCCACCCCGAAGGTCAGGGCGAAGTGGGCCCGGACATACCAGCGCAGCTTGGCTCGCATTCGGGTCCTGCCGAAGTTGGGATGGGCGCGCAGATCCAGCAGCAGCCACTGGCCGAGTTCAGGGGCCTGGTCGCCGGAGGCGAGGAGGCACGCCCCTCCTTCGCAGAGATCCATGATGTCGGCGAGGAACCAGGGGCCGCTGGGCCTGCCGTCAGCGTCGAGGCAACGAACGGCGATGGGGCGACAGCACTCGATGGCCTGGCGGTCATAGGCCCGATGCTCCTCGGGGATGCCGGCCGGATCGCCGGCCATGACGAGGGTGGCCGATTCGAAGGGCGCCTTCGTCGGCAGGGATGTTGTCTGCATGGTGGTCATGAGGATTACTCCCTGCCCGCTCATCTTGCCCCCCTTCACCGGAGCAAGGGAGTTTTCTTGGTCGGGAACAGGTGAATCTTCCAATCTTTTTACAGGGGTCCTACCAGAAGCCCCCTTGTTTCGTAACAACGGAGACTGGTAGCCCCCCCTGCGGCGCTGCAGGATCCAGGCCCGAGGCAGGTCTGGAATGTTCACTGAGTACAAACCGAACCAGGGGTACGACGAGTACTTCACTGCCACCGACCAGCCTCGGGCGGCCCTGAAGCCCCTGCTGTCCTCCCTGGGCCAGATGGGGCTCGACCAGCTGAACCGCAACCACGTGGCCGCCGGCATGCTGCTGAAGCGGCTCGGCGCCACCTTCCGTCTCAACGATTCCGGCAACAAGGGCGTGGAGCGGATCCTGCCGTTCGATCCCCTCCCACGCCTGATCGGGGCGCGGGAATGGGAACGGCTGGAGCGGGGGCTGATCCAGCGGCTGGAAGCCATCGACCTGTTTCTCGCCGACGTCTACGGGCCGCAGAACATCCTCAACGACGGCGTGGTGCCCAGGGCCGATGTGGAAAGCTCCCAGGGCTGGCGCCCCCAGATGCAGGGCTTCCTGCCGCCTCTGGGCCGTTGGTGCCACATCTCGGGTCTTGATCTGGTGCGGGACGGTGACGGCGCCTGGAGGGTGCTGGAGGACAACCTGCGCTGCCCTTCCGGGGTGGCCTATTTCCTCGAGAACCGGCGGGTGATGAAACGCATGTTCCCGAGCCTGTTCGCGGGGCGCACCGTACAACCCATCGACGACTATCCCTCCCATCTGCTGCAGACCCTGCGGGAACTGGCGCCCTGGACCGACACCCCCAAGGTGGTGCTGCTCACCCCCGGGGTGTTCAACAGCGCCTATTTCGAGCACAGCTACCTCGCCCAGCAGATGGGGATCCAGCTGGTGGAAGGCCGTGACCTGGTCTGTGAAGGGGATCGGGTGTGGATGCGCAGCACCGCCGGGCTGGAGCCGGTGGACGTGATCTACCGGCGGATCGACGACGACTTTCTCGACCCGGCCGTGTTCCGCAGCGATTCCCTGCTGGGGGTGCGGGGGCTGATGGAGGCTTACGGTGCAGGGAGGGTGGCCATCGCCAACGCCCCGGGCACCGGCGTGGCCGACGACAAGCTCATGTACGCGTATGTGGGTGAAATGATCCGCTATTACCTTGGCGAAGAGCCGATCATCGAGAACGTACCCACCTATCTCTGCTCAAGGCCCGACGATCAGGCCTACGTGCTGGAGCACCTCGGGGAACTGGTGGTGAAGTCGGTGGCGGAAGCCGGAGGCTACGGAATGCTGATCGGCCCCCATGCAAGCCAGGGGGAGATTGACGAGTTCGCCTTCAAGATCCAGGCCGATCCCCGCAACTTCATCGCCCAGCCGACCCTGGAGCTCTCCACCGTGCCCTCCCTGAGCGAAGGGGAGCTCTACCCCTGCCATGTGGATCTGCGGCCCTACGTCCTGCGGGGCAAGGGGGCCTGGGTGAGCCCCGGGGGCCTCACCCGTGTGGCCCTGCGGCGGGGGTCCCTGGTGGTGAATTCCTCCCAGGGTGGCGGCTGCAAGGACACCTGGATCGTGGGTGAAGCTCCATGCTGAGCCGCGTCGCCGATTCCCTCTACTGGATCAACCGCAATGTGGAGCGGGCCGAGAACATCTCCCGTTTCGTGGAGGTGAGCGAGGCCATGGCCCTCGACTGCCCCCCCGGCAGCGCCGAACCCTGGCTGCCGCTGATCGAGGCCAGCGGCGACCGCAAGCTGTTCGATCGGCTGTGTCCGATGGTCACCCCCGAGGCCGTGATCGATTTCCTGGTGCGGGAGGCGGACAACCCCAGCAGCGTTCTGAACTGCATCGGCAATGCCCGGGAGAATGCCCGGCAGATCCGCGAGGTGATCACCACCGAGATGTGGGAGCAGATCAACGACATCTACTGGACCCTCCAGGAAGACGCCTTCTGGCTGCAGCCCCCCCAGGAGCAGCTGCGGGAGATCCGCCGCGCCTGCCAGCTCTTCTACGGCATCACCGACGCCACCCTCAGCCGGGACCTGTCCTGGCAGTTCAGTCGCCTGGGGCGGCTGCTGGAGCGAGCGGACAAGACCACACGGATCCTGGACGTGAAGTATTTCCTGCTGCTTCCCTCGCCCGAGGAGGTGGGCGGGGTGCTCGATGAGCTGCAGTGGATCTCCCTGCTGCGCTCGGCGGGGGCCTATCAGATGTTCCGGCAATCCAATCAGCAAATCATCGAACCCAAGGCCGTGGCCGCCTTTCTGCTGCTGGATCCGATCTTTCCCCGCTCCGTCCGTTATTGCCTGGAGAGAATCAACGAAACGCTGCGTATCATCCGCGGCAGCTCCGTACCGCAAAGGGCCGATGATCTGGAGTGTCTGATAGGCCTGACGCTTGCCCACTGGAGTTTCACCAGGATCGATGAACTCGTTGCCACGGGACTCCATGAAGCCATCGACAACTTTCAGGCCAATCTCAATCGCCTCCATAAGTTGATCGAAGCGCGCTACTTCATCGCCCCCATGAGCACCACCACCAGTGATGAGCCGGCATGCGAGCCCGCATAACGCACACCTTCGACTATCGCTACAGCGCTCCTGTCTTTCTGGGTCCCCACCGTTTCTGCCTGAAGCCCCGGGGTCACGGTTTCCAGCGGCTGCTCCACTTCCAGTTGGCCATCACCCCGGAGCCCTCCAGGCTCTATCCCCTGGTGGCCGCCAGCGGCGACGAGATCCTGCGGGCCCGTTTCGACGGCGGCACCGACATCTTCCATGTGCAGGCGATCAGCGAGGTGGAGACCCAGATGCCCCCGGCGCTGGGCACCTGCCTGGAGGACCAGGAGCCCCAGCTGCCCTACCCGGTGGGTCATCTCAACGGCGATCTGATGGGATCGCTGGAGGGCTGGCTGCCCAACGGCCAGCATGACCCAGCCGCTGTGGACCTCGCCCAGGAAGCCCTGATGGGCAGCGACCAGAGGGGCCTCAGGTTCCTCGAGCAGCTGGTGGAGATCATCAAGGACCGGGTCAAGTACACCCAGCGGCACGTGGGACCGGCCTGGCCGGCAGGACGCACCCTCAAGGAACGGGTCGGATCCTGCCGTGACCTGGCGATGCTGATGATCGAAGCCTGCCGCTGCGTCGGTCTGCCGGCACGGTTCGTGAGCGGCTACCACCTGGTGGAACCCCGGCCCAAGAGGTACGACCTGCATGCGTGGGCGGAGGTCTACCTGCCGGGGGCGGGCTGGCGGGGGTTCGACCCCAGCGGCACGGGCAGCATCGACGACCGCTACATCACCCTGGCCACCTCCTCCAAGCCCAGCCTGACGGCGGCGGTGAACGGCACCTTCTCGGGGCCCTCGGCGGTGAACAGCGAGCTGGCCTGGACCATCGAGGCGGACCTGCTCGACCCCACCACCATCGCCCCCTCCACCCCCGCCGCCTCGCTGGAGGCCCTGCAGACCTGAAGCAGCTGCGCAGCAGCATCGTGCTGAAGCGAAGCCTCTCTTAAGGTGCGGCCGCTTGTAGCCGATGGTGCAGCGGCAGGGGCACTCCCCAGGCCAGGACTGGGTCCACAAAGCCCATCACGGCACGCCCCCATGGTCAGTTCCACCCCGATCCCAAGCCCCCCCAAGGGGCAGGCCCTCCTTGAGGCGATGCGCCGCCATCTGTTCTCCAGTCAGGCCAAGTCCGCCTCCCTTGCCACCACCCACGACCACTACCTCTGCCTGTCGCTGGCGGTGCGGGACATCCTGCTGACCGGCTGGGTCGACACGGCCGATACTTACTCCAGCCAGCACGTCCGCACGGCCACCTACCTGTCGGCGGAATTCCTGCTGGGGCCCCATCTGGAGAACAACCTGGTGAAACTCGGGCTGCGGGAGGAGGCCGAAGCCGCCTGCGCCGCCCTGGGGCTCAGCCTGGAGGACATGCTGGCCGAGGAACCCGAGCCGGGCCTGGGCAACGGCGGCCTGGGCCGGCTGGCGGCCTGCTTCCAGGAGTCGATGGCGACCCTGGAACTGCCGGCCATCGGCTACGGCATCCGCTACGAATTCGGCATCTTCCGGCAGCAGATCACCCCCCATGGCCAGGTGGAGAGCACCGACCCCTGGCTGGCCCGGGGCAACCCCTGGGAAGTGATCCGGCCGGAATGGAGCTATCCGGTGCTGATCGGCGGCCAGACGGTGATCGGCGTGGCCTACGACACCCCGATCCTGGGCTACGGCGTTCACACCGCCAACACCCTGCGCCTGTGGTCGGCCCAGGCCCCTGACGCCTTCGACTTCGCCTCCTTCAACGCCGGCGACTACACCCGGGCCGTGCTCCACAAGGTGCAGTCGGAAACCCTCTCCAAGGTGCTCTATCCGAACGATGAGATGGAGCAGGGCAAGCGCCTGCGCCTCAGCCAGCAGATTTTCTTTGTCTCCTGCTCCCTGCAGGACATGTTCAGGATTCTTGCCAGTCAGGGGATCCCGGTCACCGAGTTCCACCGCAAGTTCGCGGTGCAGCTCAACGACACCCACCCGGCGATCGCCGTGGCTGAGCTGATGCGGCTGCTGATCGACGACCACGGGGTCGACTGGGACACCGCCTGGAACATCACCACATCCACCATCAGCTACACCAATCACACCCTGCTGCCCGAAGCCCTGGAGGCCTGGGGGCTGGAGTTGTTCCAGCAGCTGCTGCCCCGTCAGCTCCAGATCATCTATGAGATCAATGCCCGCTTCCTGCGCACCCTGCGCATCCGCTTCCCCGGTCAGCCCGAACTGCTTGAGAGGCTCTCGCTGATCGAGGAGGGGCCACACCGCAAGGTGCGCATGGCCCATCTTGCGGTGGTGGGCAGCCACACGGTCAACGGGGTGGCCGAGCTGCACAGCAAACTGCTGAAGGAGAACCTGTTCTCCGAATTCGCCCAGGTGTGGCCGGATCGCTTCACCAACGTCACCAACGGCGTCACGCCGCGGCGATGGCTGGCCGTGGCCAACCCGCCCCTGGCCGCCCTGCTCAACGAGTCCATCGGCCCCGACTGGTGCAAGAACCTCGACCAGCTGGAAAAGCTGGAACCCCTGGCCACCGACGGGGCCTTCCTGGAGCGCTGGCAGGGCGTGCGGGAGCAGGCCAAGGAACGGCTTGCCGCAACGATCCGCCAGGAAACGGGGGTGCTGGTCGATCCCGCCTCCATGTTCGACGTCCAGGTGAAACGCATTCACGAGTACAAGCGCCAGCACATGGCGGCCCTGCAGGTGGTGGAGCGCTACCTGCGGCTGCGCGCCGGGGAGGATCTGCCGCCGCGCACGGTGATCTTCGGTGGCAAGGCGGCCCCCGGCTACGCGATGGCCAAGCTGATCATCCGCCTGATCGTGGGCATGGCGGAGATCATCAACATCGATCCGGCGATGGACGGTCGCCTGCGGGTGATCTTCCTGCCCAACTTCAGCGTCAAGCTGGGCCAGAAGATCTACCCGGCCGTGGATCTGTCCGAGCAGATCTCCACCGCCGGCATGGAGGCCTCCGGGACGGGCAACATGAAGATGTCCCTCAACGGCGCCCTCACCATCGGCACCCTCGACGGGGCCAACATCGAGATCCGGGAGCGGGTCGGTGACGACAACTTCTTCCTCTTCGGCCACACCGCCGAGCAACTGGCCTCCATCAACCGCCATGGCTATCACCCGATGCCCTGGCTGGAGAACGATGCCCTGGCCAAGGAAGCCATCGACCTGATCGGCTCCGGCCACTTCAGCGAAGGGGACCGCGACCTGTTCCATCCCCTGCTGGCCAACCTCTGCAGCAGCGATCCCTTCCGGGTGATGGCCGACCTGGGCGACTACCGACGGGCCCAGAACGAAGTCGACAGCGCCTGGCGGGATGCGGAACGCTGGAGCATGATGGCCGTGCTGAACACCGCCCGCTGCGGTTTCTTCAGCAGCGACCGGTCCATCCGGGAGTATGCCGAACGCATCTGGAAAATCTCCCCTGTTCCCGTCCAATCCTGCAGCCTGCTCCCCAGCGCTTGATCATGAGCCTCTGGCAACCCGAATGAGCTGGATGGAGAAGGTGGCCGTGGCGGCCGAAGCCCGCCTCAGCGCCGCCGGCATCCAACTCACCCTCGGCGGTGAGCCCACCCTGGTGCCCCTCGAACCGGAAGGGCCCGAATGGAGCGTCACCGCCGACGGGCCCACCAAGCTCCCCATCGCCCGGAGCCTGGCCCTGGACCTGCAACAGCGGGTCTGGCCGGGGAGCACCCTCCTCTACTGCCCGGGCAAGCGTTACGACGGCGAAGTCAATCCCCGCTGGGCGCTGCGCCTGTTCCTGGGCATCGACGGCTCGGCACCGGTGCGCTGGCCCGGCCCCTGCCAGCCCGGTGTCGAGGGCCGGCCACTGAAGGCGACCGAAGCCCTGGCCTGGCTGGGCCGCCTGAGCGGGCTGCTGGGCATCGCCCTTCAGCCTCTGCACCTGCGGGATCCCCTGGATCCCGAGCGCCGCGCCTGGGCCGCTCCCCTCAGCGTCGCCCCGCGGGACGCCGCCGATGGGGCGGCCACGTTCGAGTGGCACGCGGCGCCCTGGCCCCTGGAGGAAAGCCTGCGGGAACTGAGCGCCGCTCCAGGACCGGCCGGCCTGCGCCTGCCGCTGGAGCATCTGCCGGAGGAGGTGCCCCGCCAGGTGCTCACCCTGGAGATCGATCCGGAGGGCTGGGAGCTGTTCCTGCCGCCCCTCGAGAGGGAACCCCTGCGGCAACTGCTGCAGGCGGTGGCCGACAGCCTGGGCAGCCTGGCCGCCCCCAGGCTCAGCGGCGTGCTGCCCCACGACGCCGGCGAGCAATGGCAGGTGCTGGGGCTGACGGCAGACCCGGGGGTGCTGGAGATCAATCTGCCCGTCTGCCGTGGCTGGAGCGACTACCACCAGTGGCTGCAGACGCTGGAGGAGGCCGGCGCACGCCTGGGCCTGCGCAGCTGGAAAGCCCTGGACGGCGGAAGACAGGAGGGAACCGGCGGCGGCAATCACCTGCTCTGGGGTGGCCCCGATCTGGCCCACCATCCCTTCTTCTCCCGGCCCGGCTGGCTCACCGGGATCCTGCGCTACTGGCAGCACCACCCCTGCCTCGCCTACCTGTTCTGCGGCCCCGGGGTGGGCCCCGCCTCCCAGTCGCCGCGACCCGACGAGGCCCTTGGCGACTGCTTCGACCTGGAGCTCGCCTACCGCGCCATCGAGCAGGCGGAAGGGAAACCCACCGACGAACCCTTCGGCGACCATCGGGGCCTGATCGGCGAAACCCTGCGCCATCTCCATGCCGACCGCAGCGGCAACAACCACCGCAGCGAAATCAGCTTCGACAAGTTCTGGAACCCCGGGGCGCCGGCCGGCTGCCTCGGGCTGGTGGAATTCCGGGCCCTGGAGAGCCTGCCCCACATGAGCTGGAGCAGCACCATCGCCCTGCTCTGGAGTGCCCTGGCGGCCCACCTGCTGGAACCTGGCCACCGGCCGGCCCAGCTCCGGGACTGGGGCACGAGCCTGCATGACCTCCAGTTGCTGCCAAGCCAGCTGTGGGCCGACCTGGAGGGAATCCTGGCCGACCTGGCGGCCGATGGCCTGCGCCTGGATCCGGCGCCCTTCCGGGCCCTCTGGGAGTGGCGCTTTCCGCCCCTGCTCCAGTGGCAAGCCGGAGACGGCGAGGAGGCCCCGGCCCTGGAACTGCTACCGGCGCCGGAGCCCTGGCCCCTGATCTGCGACACCCCCGTGCAGGGGGGCTTCACCAGCCGTTTCATCGACGGCTCCCTGCGCCGTTTCGAGGTGCAGGCCAACCCGGCCTTCCGGCGGGACTGCCAGCTGCTGATCAACGGCCGCCCCCTGCCGTTGCCCCTCGGCGACGGGGAGGAGCCGCCGGTGCTGGCGGTTCGCTTCCGTTATCAGCGCCTTTACCCCTGCCTGCATCCTGCGATCAACCCCCAGATGCCCCTGGAACTGGTGCTGAGGTCCCCCGCTGGTGATGTGGGATTCGCACTGCAGGAGGACGGCCACCGCTTCGAACCCTCTTCGGCCGCCTCGGGGGGGGTGGACCCGCAGGCGCGTCCCTGGCAGGGGCGCCGCAAACCCACGGATCACACCATCGACCTTCGCATCGACTGAAGCGGCCCGGGATAAGGAACTCCAGGAGGGAAGCGGGCTACCAGCTCACTCCGTGGAGCTTGGGGAGGGGTGCGGTCTTGGAGGTGACGGCAAAGAGCCGCGGGATGCGGTGGCTGTTGTAGACGCGGAATTCACGCACCACGCTGGCCCCCTCCTCTCGCTTCGCCTGGTTGAGCACCAGGGAGCCATCGGGATCGGAGACGGAGCGGTGGAAGGTCCCCGGTGGAATCCGGAGGATGTCGCCGCCGCAGTCGAGGCGAACGATGTGATACGGATAATTCCAACCGAGGTTCACCAGGAAGAAGGTGCGACCACCGTGCATGGCCAGCAGGTTGTCTTCCTGGTGGGGGTGGAGATAGAACTGCCAGCTGCCGCTCTCCGGACAGTCGGGGGGACTCACCGCCGGGCCCGAATGCACCACCAGATCCCTGGCATTGGAGCTGGGCACGGTGATGTCGAAGAACCGCACCGAGGGGGTGTCGCGGAACTTCTCGTAAGGGATCAGCTCGAACATGGGCGCCGGACGAGGCGCCTGGGGCAGGCTCTGCTGCAGCTCATCTCTTGGCGGAACGGTGGCGGTCATGGGAGCGGCTTCTGGAAAAGCCTCTGCGGTCCAATCAGTGAACCTAATCCTGAAGAGGTCCCACCGTGAAATCGGATACGGAAACCTCCCCGGGATGGGCCAGTTCCGAGGCTGGTGAAGCCCCGTGCCGCGGGCACTGGCCGCTGGGGCGGCCGTGGATCAGGCTTGCTTGAATGAAGGTTGATGCCACCGCCTTGTCCTCCATGCCCACCTCAGTGGCCTTGCTGCGGCTGGGGATCGCAGCCCTCGTGCTTCCCGCCGGCCTGGGTGCTGCCCCATCGTCCGCCCTCGCCCAGAGCCGCCAGCCGGTGGGAGGCCCCACCGTGTCGGTACCTGCCTTCAAGAACACCGTGACCCAGCCCACCTGGTGGTGGCAGGGACCGGTGGCGGACGATCTGGCCGCCGCCCTGGCCAACGAGCTGCAGGGCACGGGCACCCTGCAGGTGGTGGAGCGGCGCCAGCTCAACGACGTGCTCTCGGAACAGGAGCTGGCCGAGCTGGGGATCGTCCGGCAGGGACCCGATGCCGCCCGCAAGGGGCAGATGCGCGGCGCCCGTTACATCGTCCTGGGCACGGTCACCTCCTACGACTCCAACGTGGAACGGAGGCAGTCGGGGAACAGCTTCGGCCTGCTCGGGTTCGGCAAGAGGAACCAGGAGCTCCAGACCAAGGACTACGTGGCGATCGACATCCGGGTGGTGGACAGCAGCACCGGTGAGGTGATCGGCTCCCGCACGGTGGAGGGTCGCGCCTCCAGCACCGCCAACGCCAGCAGCAGTGGCCTGAGCCTGCTGCCGGCGGCCGGCCTGGCCCTCTTTCTGGCGCCGAACATGGGCCGCACCGGCCAGGCCCTCACCGGCGCCGCGGGCACGCTCAACTTCGGCAACAACCAGGCCCAGGCCCAGCGCACCCCGGCGGCCAAGGCGATCCGGGCCGCCCTGGTCGATGCCTCCGACTACGTGAGCTGCCTGCTGGTGCCCCAGGGCGACTGCCTGGCCCGCTTCGAGCAGCAGGACCGGGAGCGCCGCCAGCGCACCCGGGGCGTGCTGCAGCTCGACTGACTGAGGAGACGATGCCCCCCCGCCAGAACCACTGCTTCGGCTTCGAAGCCGACTTCGTCGGCGACCTGCGCTGCATCCCCATGGCCGTGCGGCGCAAGCTGGATCTGGTGGGGGTGAAACTGAAGCTGAGCCACTGGAGCCAGCTCAGCGAGGCCGAACGGCAGCGGCTGCTGGCCTGGCCTGACGACGACGGCGCCCTCGCGGACATGGAGCGTTGGCTGGGGGAGCGCACGGCCGCGATGGCGGAAGGGGCCGCCGGCCGGCTGGAGCCCGCCAGCGGCGCCCCCTGGCAGCAGGATGCAGCCCCCCCGGAGATACTGCTCGCCTCCTGCCGTCAGCTGGGGCTGCCCCTCCCCCCGGACGCCTGGGGGAGCCTCGATGAACTGCAGCGCTTCGCCCTGGTGAAGCTGAGCCATCCGGGGCACGAGCACCGCAACCTGCCGCGGGCCCTGGCCGAATTCGGTCTGGCAGCCCCTCACGACCACAGACCGCCCACGCCATGAGCGGCCTGCGGGCCTGCCTGCTCAGCGGCGGCGCCAGTCGCCGCATGGGCACCGACAAGGCCCTGCTGCCCCATCCCGCCGGCGGCACCTGGCTGGAGTTCAGCCTCGAGCGGCTCGCCTCGCTGCCGGTGCCGATCACCCTGCTGAGCCAGCACCGGGCCCATCTGGCCCTGGCGGGCCACCACCGGGACGGGCGGGGCGACGCGATCGAAACCCTGGAGGAGCCGCCGCCCCGGGAGGGACCGCTGCTGGCCCTGCAACGACTGATGGAGCGCCATCCCGACCAGAGCCTGCTGCTCGCTCCGGTGGACATGCCCTGGCTGGAGACGGCCGCCCTGGAGGCCCTGGTGACAGCGGCCGCCGCGGCCACCACCCAGGCCCCCGGCGCCATCCACGTCGCCCACGACGGCACCCGTCTCCAGCCGCTGCTGGGGATCTATCCGGCCCATGGGCGCCACCGGCGGGACCTGCGGACCTTCACCGCCGCCGGCGGCCGGCGGCTGCAGGACTGGCTCGCCGGGGTGGAGGTGGTGGCGGTGCCGCTGCCGCCCGGGGGGCTGCGCAACGCCAACCGACCCGACGACGTCACCGGTCTGTGGCCCTAGCTTGCCTGCCATGGCGGAGCGTCCCCTGGATCTGCACGGCCGGCCGCTCGGGGTGCTGCGGCTGTCGCTCACGGCCCGCTGCAACCTGGCCTGCCCCTACTGCTGCCCCGACAGCGAAGATCCACCCGGGCTGCTGACGCTGGCGGAGCGGGTGGCCCTGGTGGAAGCGAGCGTGGGTCTGGGGGTTCACACCCTGCGGCTCACCGGCGGAGAGCCCCTGCTGCACCGGCACCTGGAGGAGCTGATCGCCGCACTGCAATCCCTGCGGCGGCGCCCGGCCTCCGATCCACGGGGCGCCCTGCGGGAGATCGCCCTCACCAGCAACGGGGTGCTGCTCAGCGCCGAACGGGCCCGGCAGCTCAAGGCGGCGGGGCTCGACCGGATCACCCTCAGCCTGGATGGCACCGACGGGACCAGCGTGGCCCGCATGGCCGGCCTGGGTAGCGCGGCGGCCGGCGGCAGCGTGCTGGAGAAGGTGCTGGCGGCCATCCGCCACGCCCGGGAGGCCGGCTTCGATCCGGCCCGGGGCGAGCTGAAGCTGAATGCGGTGATCACCCGCTCGGGCAATGCCGACCAGCTGCTGCCCCTGGCGGGCCTGGCCCGGGAGCTGGGACTGGAGCTGCGCCTGATCGAATTCATGGACGTGGGCAACCGCAACGGCTGGCACCCGGACCAGGTGCTGCCGGCGGCGGAGATGGTGGCCCGCATCGGCGCCGTCTGGCCCCTGGAGCCGGTGGGGCGGGCGCCCCACGGCACCGCCAGCCGCTGGCGCTACCGCGACCGGGGCGGTGCCGAAGGCGGTGGCGAAGGCGGTGGCGCCCACCTGGCGGTGGTGGCCTCGATCACGGCCCCCTTCTGCGGCGACTGCAACCGCCTGCGGATCACCGCCGACGGGGTGGCCTACAGCTGTCTGTTCGCCGGCAGCGGCACGGACCTGCGGCCCTGGCTGCGGCCCCGGCCCGATCCGGCCGGGCTGCGGGAGGCGCTGGAGACCCTGTGGCGGGCCCGCCGCGACCGCTGGAGCGAGGAGCGCCGGGAAACCGCCGACCAGCGGGCGGCGCCGGCGGAGATGGCCTACCTGGGGGGCTGAAGGGATTGCGCTGGATCCCCGGCCAGACGGGCTGCCCGGTCCTGGATCAGCTGGGCCACCAGAGCGGTCCAGCCGGTCTGGTGGCTGGCGCCCAGGCCGGTGCCCTCGTCGCCGTGGAAGTACTCATGGAACAGATGCAGGGGCTGACCGTCGGCATCGGTGAGGAAGGCGGCGGAGGCGCCGTAGGCGGGGGGCGGGCCGCCGTCGGCGGCGGGCAGGAACAGGCCGATCAGGCGGTCGGTGATCAGGTCGGCGGCCTGCTGGAGGCTGAGCCAGCGGCCGGAGCCGGTGGGGCATTCCACCTGGAAACCGTCGCCGGCGTAGCGGTGGAACTGGTGCAGGGCCTCGATCAGCAGGTGGTTGACCGGGAACCACACCGGGCCGCGCCAGTTGGAATTACCGCCGAACAGGCCGGAGCGCGATTCCGCCGGTTCGTAGCCGACCCGGTGCTCCTGCCCTTCGAAGGAGAACACGTAGGGCTGGTCGGCGTGGTGGCGGGAGAGGGAGCGGATGCCGTGGGGACTGAGAAATTCGGCCGGATCGAAAAGGCGCTCCAGGATGCGCCGGAAGCGATCCTCCGCCACGAAACGGTTGGGGGTCAGGTAGGTGAGGGCGAGCAGGCGGCGGGCCTTCTGGCCTTGGGTCTCCATGCAGGCCACGTTGACCTTGAGATCGGGGCGGTGGTGGATGAACCACTCCAGCCGCTCCTTGAAGGCCGGCAGCCGATCGAGCACGTCCGGCTCGAGGATCGTGGTGCCGAACAGGGGAATCAGCCCCACCATCGAGCGGATCTTCAGGGGCAGCCGGCTGCCGTCCGGCAGGTGCAGCACGTCGTAGAAGAAACCATCGCCGTCGTCCCAGAGGCGGTTGCCACCGCTGCCGATGGGATTCATGGCGGCGGCGATGTAGAGGAAATGCTCGAAGAACTTCGTGGCCATGTCCTCGTAGACGGGATTCTCGAGCGCCAGTTCCAGGGAAATGGTGAGCATGTTG
The DNA here is from genome assembly GCA_942491175.1 of uncultured bacterium. Taxonomy (GTDB): domain Bacteria; phylum Cyanobacteriota; class Cyanobacteriia; order PCC-6307; family Cyanobiaceae; genus Cyanobium. Next base: position 92,878 of record CALNZO010000001.1, read on the forward strand.
AGGCAGAACATGCCCATCCAGCTGGTGCCGTCCGCCTGCTCGATGAAGCCGCCGGTGGGCAGGGGGGCACTGCGATCGAACACGCCGATGTTGTCGAGCCCGAGGAAGCCCCCCTGGAAGATGTTGTTGCCCTCGGCGTCCTTGCGGTTCACCCACCAGGTGAAATTGAGCAGCAGTTTCTGAAACACCCGTTCCAGAAACGGCCGGTCGCCGGCGCCGGTGGCCCGCTTCTCCATGCTGTACACCTGCCAGGTGGCCCAGGCGTGCACGGGCGGGTTGACGTCGGAAAAGGCCCACTCGTAGGCGGGCAGCTGGCCGTTGGGGTGCATGTACCACTCCCGGGTCAGCAGATCGAGCTGGTGCTTGGCGAAGCCGGGATCCACCAGGGCGAGGGGCACGCAGTGGAAGGCCAGATCCCAGGCGGCGAACCAGGGGTATTCCCAGGTATCGGGCATGGAGAGCACGTCGTCGGCGTGGAAGTGCTGCCACTGACGGTTGCGGCCCTGCCGGTGCCCCGGCGGCGGCGGGGTGGCGGGATCACCTTCGAGCCAGTCGCGGATCACATAGAGGTAGGTCTGCTTGCTCCAGAGCAGCCCGGCGAAGGCCTGGCGCTGGAGTTGGCGCAGCTCAGGGGGCACGCCGGGCGGGAGGAGGTCGGCATAGAAGGCATCGGCCTCCTGCTGGCGCAGCCGGAAGACCGCATCGAACTCGGCGCCGAGGGGATCGGCCGTGAGCCGGCGATCGGCGAGGCGCAACCGGAGTACCCGGGTTTCCCCCGCCGCCAGCGGCAGAACGTAGTGGAGCGAGGCCTTGGTGCCGAGGCCCTCGGGATGCACCGCCCCCCGCTCCCCCGCCACCACGCAGTCGTTGATGCCGTCCTTGACGTAGGGGCCGGGGTTGTCGACGCCGAACAGCCGGCGGGCGTTGGTCTCGTTGTCGGTGACCAGCAGCGCGGGGGCGGCACCGGCGGGCGCCTCGGCGTGCAGCCAGAACGGCCCCATGGCCGGGTGGTGGGCGGCCAGGGTGCGCCAGGGCACGGCGCTGGCGGAACCGGAGTCAGGCGGGACGGGGCGGATCGAGGGCCGGGGTTCGTCACCGCCCCAGCTCCAGGTGTTGCGGAACCAGAGGGTGGGCAGCAGGTGCAGGGTGTGGGGATCGGGGCCGCGGTTGGTGACCCGCAGGCGGATCAGGATGTCGTCCGGGGCCTGCTTGGCGTAGTCCACCTCCACATCGCAGAAGCGATCGCCTGTGAAGATGCCGGTGTCGAGCAGTTCGTATTCGGGCTCCCCGCGGCCGCGGCGGCCGTTCTCCTCGATCAGCGCCTCGTAGGGGAAGCGCCCATGGGGGTAGCGGTACAGCCCCTGCATGAAGCTGTGGCTTGGGGTGCTGTCGCGGTGGACGTAGATCTCCTTGACATCCTCACCGTGGTTGCCCTGGGGACCGGTGAGCCCGAAGAGACGCTCCTTGAGGAAGGGATCGCGGCCGTTCCAGAGGGCGAGGGCGAAGCAGAGGCGCTGGTGGTTGTCGCAGAGGCCCAGCAGGCCGTCCTCCCCCCAGCGGTAGGCGCGGGAGCGGGCCTGCTCGAAGGGGAAATACTCCCAGGCGGCACCGTCGGCGCTGTAGTCCTCCCGCACGGTGCCCCACTGGCGATCGCTCAGGTAGGGGCCCCAGCGGCGCCAGCGGGCCTCGCGGCGATCGTCGGCTTCGAGCCGCTGCCGTTCAGCCCCCATCGCCGGCGGCCAGCGGGGCCCGCACCAGCACCGGCACCCGCTTGAAGGCGGGCGTGCCGCAGCGGGGATCGATCACCGCCTTCATGATCGCGTTCACCTCCGGGTAGAACATCAGCCCCGCCCCCTCGCGGATCTCGCCGGGGATGATCTCCACCTGCTCGAGGGCACCGGCCTCCCCCTGCACCGTGACCCGCTGATGGGCCACCAGGCCGGCGCGGCGCAGATCGGCCCGGTTCATCAGGATCGTGTGGCGATGGGGCATGCCCCGGTAGGCGTCGCCGGGCTGGTAGACGACGGTGTTGTGCTGGCCGTAGCTGCGGGCGGTGATCAGGGCCAGCACCAGCCCCCCCTCGCCCGGTTCGAGGCCGCCGAAATGCTCCGGCTCCGGCAGGGAGAGCTCCGGCAGGGGGGTGACGGCGACGCGGGCCCGGCCGGTGGGAGTGGGGAACCGGGGCGCGTCGAACAGGCGCCCCTCGACGCTGAACTCGGCCCGGGTGGCATCGATGCTGGCGATCGGCCCATAGCCGGGCACGGTGCGGCCGATCAGTTCCCGCACGTAGGACGGATCCTGCAGCCGGCCCCAGTCGACCGGATCACGGCCCATCAGCCGCCGCGCCAGCTCGGCGAGGAAGCCCACCTCGCTGATCAGGTCGGCGCCGCGCAGGTGGGTGGTGCCCGGTTCGTTGAGGCGCACGTAGTTGTTGCCGGATTCGGTGGTGGTGCGGTGGGGCGTCTCGAAGCGGTTGAACACCGGCAGCACCAGGGTCTGGCGGGCCGCCAGGCCGTGGAAGTGGCCCTGGTTGGGCTTGGTGGCCAGATAGAGGATCGTGTCGATGCGGCCCAGGGCCCGTTTCGCTTCGGAGGCATCGGGGTTGGCCCCCCAGAGATTGCCGCCCAGGCACAGCAGGCTCTCCACCCGGCCGGCATCGGCGGCTTCAATCAGGGCGCGGGTGTCGTAGCCCTGCACCCGGCTGAGGGGACGGCCCAGCAGCTGCTCGAGGGCCTGCTGCATGTCCTGGCGCAGCTTCACCGTCACCCCCATGGAGCCGAAGCCCTGCACGTTGGAGTGGCCCCGGATCGGCATGGTGCCCGCGCCGGGGCGGCCCACGTTGCCGCTGAGCAGGGCGGTGTTGGCGATCGCCTGCACGTTGTCGACGCCGTTGGCGTGATGGGTGATTCCCATGGCCCAGGCGAACACCACCGCCTCGGAGCGGGCGATCACGGCGGCGGTGTGCTCCAGCTCCCGGCGGCTCAGGCCACAGGAGCTGGTGATCGCCTCCCAGGACGTGGCCTCCAGCTGCTCCAGCAGGGGTTCCCAGCCCTCGGCATGGGCGGCCAGGAAGTCGCGCTTCACGGCGCCCGCCTCCAGCAGGGCCTTCTGAAGGCCCAGGAACACGGCCGTGTCGCTGCCCGGCACGGGCTGCAGGAAGAGGGAAGCGATCTCCGAGCCGTGCAGCATCGAGCGGATCGGGAAGGCGGGGGAGCCGAACTTCAGCAGCCCCACCTCGATCACCGGGTTGATCACGATCACCGTGCCGCCCCGCTGGCGCAGCCGGATCAGCTCGTTCATCAGGCGCGGATGGTTGGCCGGGGCGTTGGAGCCCACCAGCACCACGCAGTCGGCCTGCCGCAGGCTCTCCAGGCTCACCATCGACGTACCCGAACCGAAGACCTCCTTCAGCCCCACGGTGGAGGGGGCGTGGCAGAGATCGGAACAGTCGGCCAGGTTGTTGGAGCCCAGCGCCCGCAGCATCAGCTGCAGCAGGTAGGCGGCCTCGTTGGAGGAGCGGCCCGAGCTGTAGGAGGCCACCCGCTCCGGTGGGGCCCGGAAGGCGGCCTCGGCAATGGCGAAAACGTCGTCCCAGCCGATGCGCTCGTAGTGGGTCTGCCCCTGGCGCAGCAGCAACGGATGGCTGAGGCGACCGAGACGGTCGGCCTCCATCGAGGAGAGCTGCTGCAGCTCCACCAGGCTGCGGCGGCTGAACACCCCCTCGCTCACCGCCGGCTGGAGCTCGGCCATGATCGCCTGGACGCTCTTGAGGCAGCGCTGCAGCGGCTCGCCCAGTTCATCGCGGAATCCGCCGTGCTGACCGCCGGTGCCCCAGGCACAGGACAGGCAGGCGCTGCGGTGATTGAGGGTCTGCCAGAGCTTCGGACCCCGGGGCGTGAGGGTGGCACGGGCCCAGCCCTCGATCAGGGGCCAGCCGCCGCCCTGATCGGGCAGGGCGGGATCAGCGGGGTTGGAGGCGGGTCCCGCGGGGCTGGCGTGCTCGCTCATGGGCCGGACCGGGGATTTCCCTCACTCTGGCGGCTCTGCAGGGCGGTGGGAACCAGGCTGCCCCGGCGAGGCTGCGATGAAGACCCTGGGCGTCAGGCCCACGCTGCGGGGGAGGCTCACCAGTTCCTATGGGGCTGGGCTCCACCGCGCGCTTCTGGATGCCGCCTACGACGTGATTGAGGTCAACCGCCCCGACCGATCAGCTCGCCACCGCCGGTGACAATCCAGAGAGAATCCGCTCAGATGCGACGTTGGCGGCGGTCTGTGGCGTGAGTCCCCTGCAGGCGAGCCCCGGGAACAGCAGACGCCATCGTCTCAATCGCGGCGGCAATCAGAAGGCCAACGCCGCCCTGCATCGAATCGCTGTGGTGAGACTCCGTTACCACCAGGCCACAAAGAACTAGACCGAGTGACGCAAAGGTGAGGGCCTCAGCGACAAAGACATCCTGCGCTGCCTAAAGCGATTCATCACACGAGAGGTGTTTCATCTACTGATGGGCAAACCGCGGGAACATCGTCAGCCCGAGCCAAGCAGAGATCAGGGACCCAGGCTCCCACCCGATGGCCTGACCGCTCTCAAATGTGGCCAGGCCATCGGTTGGATCAGAGCCGGAAGCAGAAGCTCAGCAGCGCAAGGAATCCATGCAGGGGGTTGACGATCCATAGGAGCGTCCTGTGCCCAATCGGGGGCCAGCTGGTGTCAGAAGCCCGGCGGATCTGCTCTTTTCCGAACACCTGTGCGAGGCAAGGATGTGCAGGAGATGCAAGGGGTAAAATCAGAGGGCTATGCTGATCAGCCCATTTCGCCAGGCAGCAACCGCCCCACCCCTGAGTACCTTTGCGGCGCATGCGATCTGAGCTATTCTTGGGGGATGACCTCGGCATGTTATGCGGAAACAGCGGTGGGTGGATGGAGTGTTATGCGGACTGCCCAAAACTGGGAACGGGGTCGCGGCCATAAGTGGAATGGCCGTGCATGAAGGTAGAGGCGCTGCGAGGGGGGGGGGGGGAAGAGCGAGCGGTGCCGTTCAGCGAGAGAGGGTAGCGGGTGGGGGGGACGAGGCAAGGGATCACAAAGAATCTGGCTTCCACGGCCTTCACACGTTGCCATCACTGAATAGCGACGGTATCGAGCAGCTCCGCAAGCTCGGCATCGCTAACCTCGGCGATCTCCTCGCCTTTCCGCCCTTCCGTTACGCTCGTTATGTCCGCGGCGCCGCGGACCACTTGCTGCGCAAGGACGAAGTTCTCGCTTATCTCGACGTATCGGCCCACACAAAGGAACCCCACGAGATGCTGGCCCTGCCGGTCGCGTCCCTCAAGGATGTCGATTCCAAGAGCGCCGCGCTGCTGGAGAAGCTAGGCATCAAGTCTATCGCCGACCTGGCCGAGTTCACCGCCTTCGCCGAGGCCGAGGACCTTATCGCGCCAGCCTTGGACGACGAGACAGACCCTACGACTCCCTCATGCGTCCTTCCCGGTTGCAAGAAGTTTTCGCGGAACAGCAAGAGCTTCGTCAGCTTCTTTCGCCAAGAGGAGATAAGGAATCTGAGCGTCCTCAGCGGCGGTGACAAAAACACCAGCGGCGGCGTCAGCACCATCGCCCAACTCTTTAACTTCAGAGACGATAAAGATACCAAGTTGATCTATCTGGGCTACTCGGTATCGTACCTCCAGGAGTGGATCTTCTGCGGCATCCACTTGGGCGAACCTCAGGGTTCTGTTAACCTATTCATGGGTCAGGACACTCAGGTCTCCATACTTGACTTTCGCCGCGCCATCAGCGCCTCTCGCAACGAGGGCACCCGCGTGGGTGAACGCCTGGCTAGCACTATCTTTCACCAGCGAGGTGTGGATGAGGTGGCTAGGGCCACCGCTGAGGAGCATCAGCACGGCAGTACCGCCGTTTTCGCTGCCAATGCGGCCACTGCAGGCAGCTTCGTGGCGGCGGGTGCCGTAATCGGCGGCGTGGGCGGCGGTATTTCGGGCGCCCTTACGGGCCTTTCCGTGGACACTCTCACTGGCGGGGCCACTGGGGGGCTAGGCACTTTGTCCGGCGCAGCTGTCGGCACTGCCGTCGGCAGTATTGCCGGCTCAGCCGCTGGTAGCCTGATTTTCTCCGGCGCCACCACCCTGGGCTTCGTGGAAACCGACGCCGAGGGCGACCGGGAGATCTTCGCCAGCTCTGCCCAGAATATCCAGCAGCGCACGGTGCAGAACTCCTCGTCATTGCGCTCCTTCTGGTCCAGCATCATCAACCAGAACGTGCAGGAGGAACAGCAACAGATCCGCACAGATCGCGTCACCAACCATAACCGTATCCATGCCCTGAACGCGCTTTATTTTGAGGTGCTCAACGAGTACCAGGTGAACATCCGGGCTAACGACTTCGCCCCCATTCTCTTTCTACCTTATAAGCCAATTTACTTCACCAGGGAGATTTTACGGCTCTATTGGTGGTTGATTCGCACGGTCATTCATGACCGTAATCTAGTGCTGGCGCTCGACCAACTCTTCCTCAGCCTTAACACTGATCCCAGTGCGGCGGCTGAGCTGCAAGACCCCCCCGCCATCGCGGATGTCAGGAGTATCCTCATCGAAGTGGAGGTCAACCTCGACGGCTCGGCCATGGAGGCTCTGATAACTGCCCCTTTGACTTTGCCCATAACCGATGCCATCGGGCGTGAGAATGTAAAAGTCAGTGTAGTCACCTCCGCAGGAACAATCTCGCTCTTACGCGAGAACTCTCCCAACGCTGACCCAAATTTCGTCGGTCGCTACTCGACGATCATCCCGATCGCCCTGCATGAGATCACAGGTATCAAGATTTTCAACAGCAACTCCGAGTTCCGTATATCTGGCCCGTTTGGCATTCTAGCTCTAAACACGCTTGCCTTCGAGACGATTGCCGCAACCGTCACGATTCTGGACCGACGCGGCCTGGACGCTGCCCTCCCCAATCTGCGAGCTCTGGAAGACAGGCAGACCGTCCGATCATCCACCCTCACAGTGCGCGCCAACAGAGACAAGACCGTCCCTTGGAACATTGCCGATCGCCTGCGTTCCCAATTCGAGGGGATTAACGAGGAGCGGAGCGAACTGGAAGCGGAACTCTCCTCCGAGGAGCAGACCAACGCCAAGCTGGATAACCTGCTGGGTCTCCTAAATGCTAACAAGTACGGCTTTACCCGCTACATCCTTCAGCACGTGGAAACCGAACAGATCATCAACGTTCTGGAGGATGTCCAGGTCGGCAATGTGGAGCTCAGCGACATCGCAGGCACGACGCCCCTTGGCTTCTGCGGTAACCACGTGATCCTGCCACTGAAGAAATGCAGATCCGGCGGCAAGCTCGGCCCCCTGACAATCGACACCTCCAGGCTCAAGATCGGCCTGTTCGAACTAGGTCAGGTGGAAAACGTAGGCGATCCTAAGTTGGTGACCGACGGCCTCGCTGGCCTGTACAATTTCCTCAAGACGTTCATTCCCGACGCCGCCAGTCAGGCGAGTACGGCGACCGACCGTAAGCTGATTTCGTTCTGCGAGTCCCTGGCGGAGCAGGTCAACCCTTTCGTTGAAAACGCGGACCTGAGCGGCAGAGCCAACAACACTGGGTTCATACAGCTTTTCTTTCCGCCAATCTCCGCATCACTCGGCGCACTCCGAGCATTCCTGGGCAAGCCGATCATCAGCAACAGCAACGACATGGGCCGGCTGTGCGACTTCTACGGCTCCGTGCGTGACGCCCTGCAGGGTCGTATGGGTGAGCTGATCAGCAGCACAGAGCTGAGCCTGCCGACTCCCGCCGTTTTCATGGAGCCAGTGCTGAGTAACGCCAAGGGCGCCGAGCTCTATGACATGCGCCGCAACTCGCACTACGAAATCCTGCCTGCCCCAGGCATCGCCACAGCGAACCCCAATGTGCTGCGTGGCCAGGATGTCACCCTTACGCCCAACATCCCAGACGCGAACCTTGCGATTCAGAGCCCACCCGATCTACCGCTGCCCAACTCTCTGGCGGCGGCTCTGAGCGAGGCTGGCAAGCTGGATCTGAGCACGTTGCTCAGCAGCAATACGGGTACCCTCAACACAACTCTCTCCAACCTCTCCAACTTGGCCACCGAGCTGGCCAAGGCATCAACCCAGCTCACAGGCGACGCCCAGAAGCAGGCCCTGGCTGCAGCCAGCGACGTTACCAAACAGATCGGTGACATCATCGGCAAAGCACTGCAGCCACCGTTGGTGGCACCGCCCGCACCCAAACCTAAACCCGAACCTGAACCACCCAAGGGGCAGCAAGCCAAGGCCGAAGTGGCCCGCGAGCTGGTGCGCATCAACAATTACAACATCTCGGAGACGAAAAAACAGGAGTTAAAGAAGACAATAGGCGCCCCCGTGGTCACCGACAGTAGCCGCGAATATCAAATGGCCATCCTCTTTCGCGACGAGAATGGCACGCCCTATTCGCGGGGCGAATTCACCGTCGGCCTGACCTTCTTGGAGACCGGCGTCAACGCGCAGATTGACAGTGGTTTCAAGATCCCCATGGCGAATGGCATTTATAACTTTGAGGATTCCTTTCTCGCAACCAAGGGGAGCACGGCCATCATCGACATCCAGGCGGACATGGGCGGTACGTTTATCACCGGAACGCAGGACTTCATCTTCCCAGACAAGTCGAGCGTGGTCTTTGTCTGCACCATGAAGTCGACGAGTACGACGGTCTCAACGACAGACGTGAGAAGCGCTGTCGAACAGGCAGTCCAGAACAGCGGCATCGGCGCCACCCTCTCGCCCATGCTTGATCTGTTCCTCAACTCCGGGGTCGCGTTTCCCTTCCGCATTTTCGAGATCAGCGCGGACGGCGGCGGCAAGACGGAACTGGACCTCAAACTCGAGTACAACCAAGCCAGCTCCGGTACGACGGGCACTTCGACCGGCAGCACAACGGTCACGAAGTACGAAGTCATTATTCCGACGAATGGCTGGGAAATACAAGTTCGGTGAGATAATGTACTCGCATAACCTAAAGATCGGGGCAGAGGGGCCGTAGCCCAGTTGCGGGGCCTGGAGAAGGTGAACGGAGAATGGGCGCTGATGGCCACCAGCCACAACATCCTGAAACCGTTCAGGGCAGCGGTAGTGAAGGCCTGAGGAGTCTCCTCGATGCGGGGAGCTCCGGCAGAACGCCCACGCCCCGGTCGCCTGCACGTTCATACCTGCGGCGCCAATGGGCGACACGCTCCTAGGTGAGCCGGGTCGGCCGTTGACGGAGCCAGGGGGTGAGGAGGCTGGCGCGAAGCGGCAAGGATGATCGCGTTCAGCTCTCATGCGCTGGATCTAGATTTGGGTGCGTAACGAATGCCTCATGCCAGACCATCGGGTTCCCAACCTGAAAGCCGCAGTCGAGCTGGCGGAGCGCTGGCGCGCATCCGGTACACACAGTTGGTTCCGCGGACAGACGAAGCTCTGGCCGATGGCAACCAGTCTGAGCCGACGTCAAGGAAATTCAACAGAAATCGCCCGCATCCACAATCGGATAAAACTGTTCAGCGATTGGCTCGGAAGTGACTCCGAACTGCGGCACCTGCTGGAGGAGGAATCTGTGCATGCTTTCTTCGCCATTCTTCAGCATTACGGTGTACCGACACATTACCTCGACTTTACAATCAGTCCAAAAGTCGCCGGTTTCTTCGCAGGTGTGGGGCTTGGTGCCAAGAAAGGGCAAGATGGTTGCATCATCGCCATTGATCCTGACGATTGGATTGACTGTCTGCGAACCGGCGCTGAGGCGAAACAATGGCCTGCCGAGTTATGGCCTGAAAAGATCGTCGTGCATGTGCCGAACCTCTGGCGGATGGAAGCCCAGTCGGGTCACTTTGTGTACCTCCCGCTCGAAAATACCGAACTATATGATCCTGTTGACCGCATCGTCTTTCCACACGACGGGAGCACGTTCGAGCTGGCTGAGGAAGAGATCTACCCAGCGCGCAAGAGCCCACTGGAGGAACGCCTTGACGAGTTCTTCACGGAAGAGGTAATCCTCAGCAATCAGGTGACTCTACGCGAGATGGCACGGGCGTGGGGCGCGGTCTGGTTGCCTTTGGAACGGCCTGAACCGAACAGATGGCTGCGCCCCGGGGCGGGGGTCCACGAGTCGTGGCGGTCCGTACCACAGGGGTGGTCAGAGTATCCGCACGAGAACTATCGCGAAACACGGGTCGGAACGGCAGCGCAGATTCCAATTGCTCCCGAACAACCTCTGACCCAAAGGGAGGAGGTGCGGACAGTCGTTCGACACCTCCTCGATGAGAACCAAGGGTCGCGCCAGAAGTGCATTGACTGGAAGATCCTGCCGAGGACTGACGGCACACCACCAGGCTGGATCGACTTCGTGGAGCGCGCCGTACGTCGCACCTGGGATGGTGTTCGGCTGCTGCCATACACCGACGACCAGGTTGCGGAGTCTGTGACGATGACTGTCGTCCTTGCATGCTCAGACGTCTCGGAGACACCATCCTTCACAGCAGGAAGTTTCTCCACACTGCTGGGCCCTGTGCTCCAGATGGAGCTGGCGAATGGAAGGGATGTCACCGCGCGAGGTGCGATGGCGGAAAAAACCTACGAGCGTGCACTTCGTCCGGACCTTGATAATGTGATCGTTCCGGAGCTAACCCACCGACCGCATCAACAACTCCGGCAAGTGCTCAACGCTCCAGCATACCTCTTTCATTTCGATTCTCTGGTAGTCGCATTCGCAGGCGAGCTGATCCCAACGCAGGTGCTCATGCAATCACACGACATGGCCGTTTTCTTCTCACCGGCGCGCACAGTGGTCCTCGGTTCCCCCTAGCTCCAGAACTCAGTTAGGACAGCTCCAGGTACCACTGCAGATGACACCCAAAGAATGAGGATAGATTGTTCATCAAGCACCCTAGTGGCCTGTCGCGGCAGCGTTCTGTGTATGCCCATGGTCAGGTCTTCGCCTCCGATTGCCATTTGAGTTAATGTGATAGATTCGATTTCCAGATTTTCATAATCCAGCTCTAGTACACAGCTTCTTGTGCTACGAATGTCGCTTTACTCTTGAGCTTCAACAAACTTGCATTCCTGCGTTGGCGTCACTTCCTCCATGGTCGGGAGCAACTGGAGAACTTGAGACGGGAGAAGCATCTCTTTCATTGGCTACACATGAACTTGCCGATACGAATTTGCCAGGTGTTCACATTCGTGCTGATGAACCAGTAATTCTTCAAGCGATGGGAATCAGTCTGGTGACGCGTGACGTCGCTTCTGCCCATGCTCATGCATTGAGGGAAGGCGCTATTGAATTAAGTGCACCTGTCACGAAACCATGGGGTCAGGTAGTCTCGTATGTTCGAGCCCCAGATGGATGTCTCATTGAACTCTGTTCGCCAGTCGGCGAGTCAAAGCAACGCCTAACATCAAGATCCAGCGGCGGGGCCAGGATTGTCTGAGGATTCCATTGGGCTGCTTCCCGCTTCTGATCTTGAGCGTTCGGAAGTGGCTCGGTCCTGAGCCTTACCGGCGCTTGGCTGGCTCTCTCCACAACAGGCCGGCGATCCCGGTCCCGATACCGGCTCCGCCCAGGAGATAGCCGATTGGAATCAGGGCGAAAGCCTCCCTGAGCGTGCCATCGGCCTCTACCCGCACCCCGATCAGTCGGTAGGCCACGGCGCAGACCACCGCGCCGGTGAGCAGCAGCAGCGCGAGGCGGATGAGCGGGCGTTTCATGGCCGCAGCTGCTCCAGCAGGGTCTGGGTGAGCGCCAGCTCACAGCGCGTCGTGACGATTCCGTAGCCCGTCCCCTGGAAACTCACCGACTTGGCGTAGGCGCACACCTTGCGGCGTTCGGCTCGGAAAGCACGCGCCTGCTCGTTTGGGTCGGCACTCGTCTTGTAGAAGCCGGTGAGGTTGTCGCGCCAGAGCGTCTGGAAGGTTTCGCTGGGCACTTGCCTGGCCTCGCTGGCCACCCGCACCAGGGCCTTCTCCAGCTCCCGATCCTTGGCTTGGAGGGCTTCCATCACGCAGCGGGTTTCGGCCACGGTGCTTTCTGATGGGGTGCAGACCTCCGCTGCTGGTGCCGGCAGCGGCAGCAGCAGCGGCACCAGGGAGGCGGCCAGCAGCAGGTGGAGACAGGTGCGCACCGTGGGCCTTTTCTCCAGACGGATTTTCCCCGGACAGATTGTCATGCTGGATGCTGCTCTTCCGAGTCGCCGCGCCTCTTCCCCGTGACCAGCCTGTTCTCCCGCCGTCTCCCCCTGCTGCTCACGGCCATCGCCGGCTGCCTTGTCAGCCAACCGGCTGCCGCATGGGCAGCCCCTGGGCCTCTACGACGGTGTGCGCTTCGTGCGCATCAACGCCTCCGACGGCACCCGCATCACCGTCACGATCAACTGCGAGCAGGAGCTCTGGCGGGTGGCCCGCATTGAGCCCAGAACCGGCCGAGCGGACTTCCGCGACGATCGCTTCCAGAGTGCTGCCGGCATCCGCCGCAGCCGCTGGTGCACCACCCCCGTGCGCACCATGGAGTGAGTCTGGGCTCACTCCTCCAGCAGCTGCACCTGGTACACGGCCACATTGCTGTGGGCCAGCGAGCGCACTATGTCGGGCACCATCTGCATCGGGGTGCAGAGCGTCAGCGAGCGGCGCCTGCCGGCGGCCATCTCCGCCAGGTGCTGGGGATCGATGCTGGTGGAGCGCTGCTGCGCTGCAGCCTCAAACACCTCCACCGCTGGGCTCTTCCCGGAACCCAGCACAAACAGCACCCGCCGGGGCGTCTCGCTGTAGTCACGGCTGAGGGCCTCCAGGGCAGGGATGTCCGGGTGTGTCATGGCCTGCTGGTGGCGGGGGGATTGCTACACCCACCTGGATAATCGATTGGCTTTCCTTTGCTCACGCATGCTCCACCGCCGCTTCCTCGCCATCGCTGCTGTCAGCGCGAGTGTCATTGCCGGGGCCTCCCTGGTGCGTCCTGCCACGGCCGCCCAGACGCTGGACTGCTGGATGAACGACAGCAAGCAGACCTGCCAGGTGCAGCCCTGGGGTAACGGGGGCTTTGAGATCCGCTTCAGCGGCAGTGCCATCTATCGCTTCGTGCCGGCCGGTCCCCCAACCACCGACAACCGCCGCATGCGGGATGAGCAGGGCCGCATCTGGCTGATGAGCGGCCACCACAGCTTCACGCTCAGCGAGCAGAACGGCGATGGCAACCGGATCGCCGTCTCCAACGTCAAGAGTCGGCCCGCAGCGGCCGTGGATCACCGGGCCCACGGCAAGGTGAAACTCAGCGGCCATGGTCAGCCCACGGTGACCCTGTACGCCAAGCCCAACTACGGCGCCGCGATCGCGGGGATGGGGGTGTCGGGGGAAACGCTCGACAAGCTGGCGTGCACCTCAAACAGCCAGGGCACCTGGTGCCGGGTGGGCTACCCAGGCCAGAGCGGCCGGGTGCTGTGGGTGAACCGGGATTCGCTGATCTTCCTGGGGGACGGGGAGTAAGTCATCGCCCCTGCATTTGCTTGCCCTGGCCGGGTTCTCTGCCCTGGCCTTTGCAGCTGCCCATGCGATCGGGATGGAGAAGCGCATCACCCAGCACTACGGCCGCTCCCGGCCGTCCCGTCCAAAAGCCCCGTTTCATGCCTGCTGAGCCGGCCCATGCGCTGCCGGGCCTTTCTGGGCTGCTGAACGCTGCTGCTCAGCGGTGGGAGCTGCGGCCGCTGGTCACGAAGCCGGCCCGGGTGAGCTCACTGGTGCCGCCGCCAGGGCATAGGCGCCCCCCATTGCCCCGCGCATCCACCGTGGCTCTGCATCACGCTGCGAGGCTGCTGTCTTCATCGATCTGGGAGAGCCGATCCCTGGTCAGTCAGCTCTTCTAAAGCCGCGAGTGGGGCTTCCCCGTAAGCAGGCGATCGAGCAGTGGCAGAAGCTCCTCGATGCGGGCTGGTTCAGCATTGGGGTCCAGTTCACAGGGCTCATGGATTGGGACTGAGCGGCCAGAATCGTGCCGATCGGCCGCAGCAGCGCCTACAAATAGGTTTCGAATGATGCAGTGAACCTGATTCAGCCGACGCTGGAGGTCTGGGACGACTGCCTGAACTGCTCAAACAACAAGCACGGCAACCAATGATCCGCACCACAATCACCGCTCTGGCCATCGCCACCAGCGCTATCGCCACCCCTGCCCTGGCCGACTCCGCCAAGGCGTATTGCGAGATGGTTCGCACCAACGGCGAAATACTCAAAGGAAGCTGTACCTGGTCCCAGATGCAGGGAAACGTTTACATCGATAATTTCAACCATTACGCGTTTGCCTTCCCTGCCGCCGAGGAGGGCAAGACCTACGAACGCACCAACCGTGAAGGTGCTGGCCCCTCCTTCAAGCGCCCCGGCTACGTGATCAACGTGTACTGGGAGAAGCCGGTCCGCGAGCCTGGGGGAATCTGATGCCGGCTCACTCCACAGGGAACCTGAACAGCGGCTGCGGGCCTGGCCGTTCACGGGTCGCCAGGATTGAATTCCCTAAGCGGTCCGGGGGGGGATGGTCGTGAATAGCACGTCGGTCACAACGGGTGCTCGGCGACATCCTCGACAACCCCCTCCCTGGTTCTTGCAGTGGATGAAGGCAGTTTCGTTCGTAGCCACCTCTGTGCTGGGTGCGCTCCCGGCAGGAGCGATCCCGCCACCACCCGACTCATTCGATGGAGAAACGATCCACTGCCACCCCGCAGGCAGCGCCGCCACCGTGCTGATCTGCAGGGACGCCGAACTCACCGCCCTCGACGGCGAGCTGCGCGCCGCCTTCCGCCGCCTGCAGAACGATGCCTCCTTCACGGAAGCCCAGCGCGAGGCTCTGGTGGAGGACCAGCGGCGCTGGGTGGAGAGCATGGATCAGTGCTGGAGAGCCCAGGAGAGGATGCGTGACTGCGTCAAGCGCAGCCAGAGGCGGCGGCTACAGCACCTGCAGACCTGGGAAGCAGTATCCCCAGTGAAGCCCTGAAGCCACAGCGCGTGACCACATGGACCTGCCTTTGTCCCCATGTCTGTCGGGGAATCTGGCCCATGCTGTTGATCCTCTCGGCTTGGTCGTTCCTGGGGGCATTTCGATCGTGACCATGGCCGATCACCCCACGAGGAGCGTGTGCACGCTTGCCGCACTCACGAGCCTGATCCTTGTGATCACGGGTGTCCCCGGCGTCCGGATGGGCGATCTGCCGTTCCTGGTCTTCCTGCTTGCCCCCTACCTTCTGCTGGGACTGCTGGCCTGGCGGGACCGTGAGCGCCGGCGCCTCTCAGCAGTGCTGTTTGTTGCCGTGCTGGTGCTTTCCCTGGCAGGCACAATCCTGCTTGGACTGGACAGCTACCGCTTTCACACGGTGCCCGAGCACCGACTGGTGCAGCGGATGACCGTGATCGTCGTGCCCATGCTGCAATCGGCCGCCGCGATCGTGATCGGCCTGATGCTCCAGGCGAACCGGTCACGGCGGGGCTGAGGTGACTGGGGGCCTTCCGCTCAGAACTGGGCGGAATACACCGGCTTGAGTTGCCACATCGCCTCGCCGGGCACCAGTTTGTAGGTCACTTGGCGGGTGCCACCGGTGGGCTTGGCGTTGCTGTCGCCGCTCCTAGGGAGAACTCCGGTGCGTCGCTCACCAGGCCAGCACCCACTGTGAGCCGCCCGGCCTGGCGCAGTGCCATGACCAGCCGGGCCTCCAAGGCACCGTTCATCAGCTCGTTCCTGGTCAAGGATGGGCAGCTGCAGCAGTGCCTTCTCGCTTGTGGCGGCATTCTGTTCTAGGTAAGGAAACTCTCACGCTCCTGTGGGAGCCCTCGGTCGTGAACGGTGGCCCTCCTCGCTGAACTTCTGGTCGGACAACCCGGACACAGTCTGATCGTGGCTCTGGTCCTGCTGGCTGGCTGGTCCCTGCTGCGCTTCTCCGGGGCCATCAGCAGGCGATCGGCCCGGCCCCTGCTGTGGTCCTCCGCGGCCTGGGGAGTGTATGCCGCCTGGGAAGCGCTGGTGCAGCTGCAAACGCCCGAGGCCAACATCCGGGTCGATCTGCTGCTGATCTGGCCGCTGCTGGGCGCGCTCACGCTGTACGGGTTGATCAGGTGCGCGATCGCTGTCAGACGGTGAGATGGGTGGGGGGATCGGAATGAACGAGCCCGGAATGGTGTGCTGTGTAATGTATTTGGATCGCCCAGTTAGGCGATCCAAGCCGAGTTCCGATTCCCGCCTTACCTAATGATTCGCAGCCTTCGTCAAACCTCCGCAGCCCTCGGCGCGGGCCTTCTTCTGGCGGGGCTTTCCGCCCCCTTCGCCCCAGCGGCCATGGCCGAAGTGCTGGTCAGGGCCCAGGGCCGTTGCAAGCTGATGAGCGGTGGCTACGAAGCCTTCAATGGGCACTGCACCTTCAAGCACAAAAAGGCAGGCAACACCGATGCCTACGTCGTCAAGCTCGATGACGGCACGGATTTCAACTTCTCCGGCCCAGGCGTGCAGGCCCTGAGCGTGCAGACCTACGCCGGTGTCCGCAACGTGAAGCACAAGGCTCAGGCGGATCATGAGGTCTTCAGCTGGAACGATGGCGAAGCCCGCAGGCTCTCGGTGCGTCTCGACCAGGTCCAGAATCCCGATGTCCGCTTCGATGACCCCCCCCAGAAGGCTGACGCCGGCTCCCTGCTGGGTGCGGCGGTGGGTGCCCTGATCGGCGGCCTGATCTCAGGCAAGCCGGTCACCACCACGGAGCCTGCCCGTGAAGGTGCTCCGGTGTCCGATCTGCAATCGCTGGTGGGCGCCAGGGGAGGGCAGGCCGAAGGGACCCTGACATCGAAGGGCTACACCTACCGCGGTGGCACCAAGCTGGCCGACAGTTCCTTCACCTACTGGGAGCAGCCCTCCACGAACAACTGCGTGACGATTCGCACCACCGACGGCCGTTATCAGTCGATCACCTACACCAAGCCCAGCAACTGCAACTGACCCATCAGCATGCTCAACCAACCCCTGGGAGCCATTCAGCTCCCAGGGGTTTTCTTTTGGAGGTTCGCCCTTCAGGCGCGCCTGATCACCCGCAGCACCACCAGAAGGATCACGGCGCCGAGCGTGGCCACCACGATGCTCCCCAGCACACCCCCTCCGACGGCACCACTCAGACCGCTGAAGAGCAGGCCACCGATCAGGGCCCCGATGATGCCGACAACCAGGTCACCGATCAGGCCGAAGCCACCGCCTTTGACCAGGACACCAGCGAGCCAACCGGCAATGACCCCCACCAGCAGAAACCAGAGAACGTTCATGAGCTCTCATCCATGTTCTTGAAGATCAACAAAAACGTAGACGCGAGAGCAAGCCAAGAGCCATGCAGGCTTAAGTTCCTTACAGACTTGTTGCAAGTCCTGGGCATTCGCCAGATCAGAGAGAATGGGGGCACTCCGAACAAGCCCCTGGAGTGGTCAGGCCGCCGCAGCTCTCTGCTGCTCCAGTCACCCCCTGCCTGCCACTCAGGGGCAGCGTTAAAGTGAATTAAAAATGACTTTCGTCGGCGTTGACGGCTGCAAGAGCGGGTGGTTTTTCGTCCGCTCCGACGGCGTGAACCTTGCAGCCGGTATCGTTGTTACCCTCGCCGAGCTCGTCGAGTCTGTTCCCGACGGGACGTCAATCATGGTCGATATCCCGATCGGCCTTCGAGATGACACGCCAGTGCCAAGGGGTTGCGACATCGCTGCTCGGAAATTGCTCGGACCAAAACGCGCCTCCAGTGTGTTCCCGGCTCCGATTCGCGCGATTCTCGGTGAGCCAACTCATGCAGAGGCCTCGTCGAAGAGCCGTGAATTGACGGATAAGGGAATCAGCCAACAAGCGTTCGCGATAATCCCGAAAATTCGAGAGGTTGATGAACTTCTATCGAGTACTGAGCATGCTAGGCGAGTACTTCGCGAAATACATCCAGAGGTTTGTTTCTGGGGGTTAAATGGTGGCGTCGCTATGGCCAATAAGAAGAAGTCCGAAGTCGGCTTTTCTGAACGAATGGCTCTCCTTGAGGCTCACCTACCAGGTGCAGCAGAGATTGCATCTCAAGTGCTACGTAATTATCTGAGAAAGGACGTCGCAAGGGACGACATCGCCGACGCGCTTGCCGCTCTAGTTACCGCAATGGCTCCAATGGGCGTCAAGCGGACAGTGCCCGAAACGCCTGAGCAAGACTCTCGGGGGCTTCCGATGGAAATGGTGTACGTAATGCGAGGCCAATAGAATGCACTCTAACAAAGCGCTCGAAGCGTTCGCTTCGCTCACTCCAACGTGCGAGCGTTAGATTCACCGAGTAAAAACATGGCAAGTGACTCCAATGGATGCACATGCTACATCCATGATGGAGCTTCAAGCAGAAGAAGAACAGTGGCGAGCATACGCACTTTCTCAGCAGGATGAGCCAGGAAGGCCGCTGCAATGCCAGATAGATGGAGATCTTGACTACATCTTTGATTGGAAGCGATGGTTATGAGACAGCCATGCCGCTGCCACATTTGAATGACAACTTGATGGTTATGAGTCAAACCAAGGTAGTTTCAGACCTAAGGCCTCTATTTGATCCATGACAATTTTGTTGAGAGCACGGCCTAGAACTACTTGTGGTTCGTCGGCACGAATTGGGAGGACGGGATGTTGGAGGGCTTTCGATGGATGCGGCCCTCTGACAATGTTGCGCCTGATCAGGGAGTTGCCTGCTTCCAGCCCACACACATAAGCTCTTTCCTGACAAAGACCTTTGGCACCATGTTCTTTGTCGCCCATCCGCACCCAGTCACCAGCACAGACGATCGTCTCTACTGAGGTTTCCAAGGGTGGCCGCTTCCTGAAACTGCCGGGAGAGAAGAGAGACACAGAACCGGGATAGCGCCGCACCTCGTAATCAACCACCTTTGCGTTCTTAAATTCAGGGTGAGCGATGGGTAGCAGATGATGCATGAGACGATCGATGATTTCTTGGTCATTCATCACTGCGATGGCGGATGCGTTGTAAAAGTCGCTTGCGATTACGGAACCCTGCGGCTGGTCATCACCCCATAGCGCCCGCTCCGAATCTTTTTGCAGTTGATCAAGCATGAAAAAGGTACCTCCAGCGCCCTTCAGCGATTCGAAGCGGGAGAAGACATTGGCTGGGTAAGCAGTTGGAACATAGCGATTCAGCCACAGCCGTGTTGAAACGACATCGATCGAACCGAGAGAAGCAGCGGCAACAAGCTCTGGTGCAGCATTGCTGCATTCTGGAGATTGAGACATCAGAGATTTCAGCCCCTTAGCACCCACCGCTAAAACGACAGCATCGACATCATCAATCACCTTGATCTCTTTTGTTTTAACGCTTTGAATTTCAACCGAGCTGATGCATTGCTTCTCAGATGACATGTTCAACCGTGTCGCCAGGGTTCCCCCAAGGACCCGTATATGATGGCGTGACATCAGCTTTCGGCTGAGAGGCTCAAAGAAATGTTCCGCAACACTTTTTGAATTAATCCAACGGACATCAAATGAGTCTTGATGAGCAAGGGCGTAGTAATAGAGGAGCTCCATGGTGACAGCGGCCGAAAGTTCTTCGGGAGGCTTGAACAAGCCAACCAGCAAGATCGGCCGCAAGAAATCATGGATCAGTCGATCGCTGATGCCAAGTTTTTTAAAGAGTGACTGTGCACTGAGGTTGTCGTATTTCTGAAAAGTATTGTCGCTGCGGTAGAGGTCCAGCATGGCATAGAGAAGACCTGCGATGCTGAGCCGATCTTGAATGGGAAGTCGCCGGAAGTTGTTCACTGTTGCAATCACTTGGCCAAGGGGGCTTGGCCAAGTGATTCGCTCTCCAAAAACAGGAGCTGACGCTTCCAATCCATCGGGTGACCAAAAAGCACTGGTTGTGAAGTCAGTAAAAATATGGTCAAGGTCGAGCTCTTTGGTGAGGGCATTGATGTTGGGATAGTCCTTCCAAAATCCTCTGGTCCCCGCCTCAAATGGTTTACCGCTTTTGGTTGTGACTGGTTGACTGCCGGTCGGATCGTCCATCGCATCAATCAAGGTCACGCCAACGCCGGCTTCGCAGAGTGACTTTGCAGCACCCCAGCCAGCCCATCCGCCTCCGATGACGACCACATGAGATTTTCTTCTGCCGGGCATGGTTCCCTCTGGCATGGTTCGTTCTGGTGTCGGCCCATCCTCTGCAAGATACTCAATGTCGTTTCGGCCTTGGGGCCTACGCCGCTGCTCCCGTCGATGCGATTCTTGGTGCTTACACCATTGCCGCCTTCGATGACTGCGGCGGCCACATAAATCCTTTCGAGGGCTATCACATGCATGCCGCAACTGGTTGCGGAGAGATCGGTGAAGCGCCTGATAGTGAACTCCACCATTCGCGATCGCTGTGGACGGCCACTTGATTCACAGTGCCCAAGAACGTGATGATTTGGACGCTTGTAACGGGCACATCACGCAGGAATACGGCTACCACTACCACGCACGTTCGCCCGAGCTCAATGCCGTTTGAAATTGCTCCATGGGCACAGTTGCCCAGCGCGCTCAGCGCGAGCCGCCCGATGGCGGTCCGCCTGGCGGTAGTCCTCCGCGTGGAGCAGGCCCTCCCCCAGAACTCGAGAGGTCGGCGGCCCCCACCCTGCATGCCCACCAGTAACGTTCACCAACTGGCGCTAGATTCGCGCTTGCGAATGAGGGACTGCGCGATCTGCCGCCCAAGAAATAGCTGCAGGTGACGCCGCATGGTGGTGCCGCTGATGGGTAGCGTTGGGAAGTCTTGAAACTCCAATGGAGCCTTGTGTGGGGTAGGTCGGCCCTGCGTGACGTCCACAGCCTGGACGGAGCTGACCGGCTCAGCAGCTGTAGAAACTTCTCCGGGTTGCATCCCCTTTCACCCCTGGAGGGTGCCATCAACCATGGGGGATTCGCCACCAGTGGGCCATGGGGAGAAGCGCATCCCCGGTGACGCGGGCCAGGGTCAGTACCCATAGGGCGCCGTCCCCCCAGGCTGGGGCGGAACCCGCTGGTCTTCGGGCGGGCGTGAGGTGTTCTGGGCCCAGGGCTATGAAGCCGCCAGCCTTCGTCAGCTGCTCGATGCCATGGGCATCGGCCGCAAAAGCCCGTACGACACCTTCGGCACCAAGCGGGACCTGTTTCTCAAGGCGCTCGACCAATACGGCCGCACCCAGATGCGCCGCATCAGAGAGGAGCTGCTGGCCCCGGGCTCGCCTGTGGGCAATCTGCAGCGGGTGCTGGAAGGGTTCGAGGCCTCCCATTGCCGAGAGCGGCCTCCCTGCGTGGCCACCTCGAGCAGCTGGAGCAGGCCTTCGCCACCACCTTGCGGCATGCCCAGGCCGAAGGCGAGCTGCGGGGCGACCTGGATGCAGGGGACACGGCTCAGCTGCTGCTCTCCGCCACCCAGGGCATGGCCCTGCTGCGTCTGCTGGCCCCCGGCTGAGGCGAACCGTCAGGAGCGGCCGTTCTCGTCGCTTCCTGGAACGATCATTCAATGATCTCTCCACCCTTTGTTCCACTTGTTCCACCCATGACCACGACTCCGAATCCTTCCTCCCCCGGCCTCCAGGGCCAGACGCTGCTGATCACCGGCGCCAATCGCGGCATCGGCCTCACCCTGCTGGAGCAGGCCCTCGATCGCGGTGCCGAGGTGCCCGACGTGTCGATCAACCCGGAGGCGGCCATGGACCTGAAC
Organism: uncultured bacterium; assembly: GCA_942491175.1. Classification (GTDB taxonomy): domain Bacteria; phylum Cyanobacteriota; class Cyanobacteriia; order PCC-6307; family Cyanobiaceae; genus Cyanobium. The sequence goes on from CALNZO010000001.1 coordinate 114,636, forward strand.
CGGTTGATGCAGGTGAACGTGATCGGGCGGATCGCCACCGACATGGGCGCCGCCACCGGACTCACCGATGTCGCCGAACCTCCTGCCGTGGTGGAAGGGGAGGTGAGTGAATGAGCACCCCCTCCCCTGCGGCAGAACCGATGCGGCTGAATGCCGACCTCAGCCAGCGGGTGGTCCTCGACACCACTGCCCTCGACTGGCTCCCCTCACCCCTGGCAGGCGTGGAGCGCAAGATGCTCGATCGGCTCGGCGATGAGGTGGCCCGCGCCACCAGCCTGGTGCGCTATGCCCCGGGCAGTTCCTTTGCCCGCCACAGCCACGGCGGCGGTGAGGAAATCCTGGTGCTGGACGGCATCTTCTCCGATGAGCACGGCGACTACGGCCCCGGCACCTACCTGCGCAATCCGGCCGGCACCAGCCACACGCCGTTCAGCGAACCGGGCTGCACGATCCTGGTGAAGCTCTGGCAGATGCATCCGGCCGACCAGGAGCAACGGGCGATCGACACCCATGCCCGGAGCTGGCACCCCGGCCTGGTGAGAGGCCTGGAGGTGATGCCTCTGCATGCCTTTGGATCAGAGAACGTCGCCCTGGTGCGCTGGGCCCCGGGGACGATCTTCCAGGCCCACGGCCACCCCGGCGGCGAAGAAATCTTCGTGCTGGAAGGCATCTTCGAGGATGAGTGCGGCCGCTACCTCCCGGGGGGCTGGCTACGCAATCCACCCGGCAGCAGCCATCGCCCCTTCAGCCAGGAAGGCTGCACGATCCTGGTGAAAACCGGCCACCTGCCCCACACCCTGGCGCCGGATGGTTCCTCGCCCCCGCCCTTGCCCGGGACAGCTGGCTGAGGACTGATGGACGGGGATTTTTTCCAGCGTGTCAGCAAGTCCGCCGAGGGCGGCTGCAGATCATGGGCTGCCATGAGCGAACCGGACCCTCAGCGCACGGACCCTTCGCCCATCATGAGGATCGCGAGCAGATCACGGCAATGGATGCTGGGGAGGGGATCCACAGGAGCGATCTTCGTCGGTCGGTGTCGACGGTCTACGTCCATGGTGTTGAACCCGGCACCTGCACGGAAAGGAGCCCGGATCTGGGTACTTGGCTCAGGGAGTGCCAGTTCAATGAGGAGGAAATCGCTGCAGATGGGGCGATGACAGCCCTTCAGCCCCCAGCAGCGCCTGGCTCAGCAGCCGGCATGCACAGGCTGGTGGCAAACCGCAACTAGGCCGCGCCGGCCAGCAGGGCATCCAGCCGCCCCTGGCGCTCCAGGCCGTAGAGGTCCTCGCAGCCGCCGATGTGGGCCTCGTCGATGAAGATCTGGGGCACCGAGCGGCGGCCGTCGGATCCTCTGGCCACCATGGCGTCGCGGGCCTCCTCGTCGCCGTCGATCACGTATTCCTCGTAGGCCACCCCCTTGCGGTCGAGCAGATGCTTGGCCCGGATGCAGAAGGGGCAGAAGCGCCAGGTGTAGATCTCGACCTTGGCCATGGACGGCTCCGGATGGGGCGAACGGGGATGATTCTGGCCAGCATGACGCCCGATGGGTCAACGCAGGGGAGCCCCATGCGCGAAACACTGCCCGCCGGCCTGACGGCCTACAAGCGCACGCCCAGCTTCGATGCCCTCACCGTACCGGCAGGCCTGCGGGCAAACCACCGCACCAAGGAGGGCGTGTGGGCACGGATCGTGGTGGAGGAGGGCACCCTGCCGTTCCGGTTTCTGGAACCGGAGGAGGAGCTGGTGCAGCTGACCCCCGAGAGGCCCGGGATCGTGGAACCCACCCGGCTGCACCGGGCGGAACCGGGCCCGCCCGTGCGCTTCCACGTGGAGTTTCACCGGGCGGAGCCGCCGCTCACTTCCCCCGGTTCCATTCCTTGTTGATGATGCAGCCGGCGGTGCCGCCGAGGGCCGCCCCGCCGAGCTTGTTGCCCAGGCCCCGGCCACTCACCACCGCTCCGGTGATGCCGCCGAGGATCACGCCGTTGCGGCAGCGGTCGCGGTTGGCCTCCTGCTCACGGCGCTGGGCTTCGGCGCTGGTCTGGGCGACGGCGGGGGTGAAAGCCGTGAGACTCAGGACCGCCAGGGAAAGAACAGCAGGTATCGCCTTCATGGTGGACATCTCCGACGCTTCGCCTCAAAACTACCGATCACCCATGGCCCTCAACAACCGGCCTCCACGACCGCAATGACCGACCCCTCCACCAGCGACTGGATCCGCGTCGCGGTGCCGGAGCACGCCTGCACCATCTGGCAACGGGGCCGCCACGTCGATGGCACCTACCTGCGGGTGTATGTGCCGGAGAGGGCCTCCCGCCCGGAGGAGCCGCTGAAGACCGTGCTCTATCTGCATGGCTTCGCCCTCTGCATGCCGTCGTTCTACGACGACCACCTGCTGGCGCTGGCGGCCGAGGGTTACATCGTGTTTTTCCCGGATTTCCAGCGCAGCGCCTATCCCGACCCCGCCCCCCTGGCGCCCGTGCCGCCCCGGGAGGAGCTCCCCCTGACGCGCCTCTGGGGCCGCACGGCCCTGCGACTGGCAGGCCGGCCGGAAAATGCGGCGGTGGAGCTGGAGGATCTGCACCCGCTGCTGGCCGCCCGTTACGGCGGAATCCGGCAGCCGGCCGGAGCTCCCGGCCTGCCCACGGTGGGCGATCTGCGGCGGGTGGTGTTTCCCCTGGTGCTGATCCAGCTGATCCTGGCGGTGATCGGCTGGTTCCGCCGCACCTATGCCAGGAACCTGAGCCACCTGCTCGGCACCGTGGCACTGAGCCTGGCCTCGTCGCCGAAACGCTGGCTGGCCCAGGCGATCGCTCTGGCAGAAGCGGGCTGGAAGGATCTGGCGCAGGAGCCGGCCTACAGCCACTGGCAGCAGGCCCGTCCCCAGGCCTACGGCTTCGGCCATTCCCTCGGGGGACTGCTGGCCCTGAGCCTGCCCTGGGCCTTGCGGGACGACCGGGCGGCCCGCTTCCAGCCGCGGGTGATCGTGGTGGCCGACCCGGCCGCCGATTCGGAGATGGGCATTCCCCGCTTCGCCATCTGGCTGCTGAAGCGCTTCGGAGCCCCCTTCACCGCCGATCCCCTGCGGATCCGGCACACCGGATCCGAGCTCACCCAGCCGGTGGCGATCCTGCATGGGGCCGCCGACAGGCTGGTGCCGCCATCCCAATGGGTGGGCGGCAGCGAAGGCCGGCCGTCCAACTTCTCCGCCATCGCCAGCACCGCCAAGGCGCTCTACTTCTCCTGTTCCAACCCGGCCCTCGATCCGGAGCTGATCGCCTTCCACAACCAGGCGGTCACCTCCACCCAGTACTACGACGATGCCCTGTTCCGCTCCTTCGGTGGGGTGAAGGACGGGCCCAACCCCTACGACACCACCTTCATCTGGCCGGCCGCCCTGGCCCTCTACCGGGAGACGGTGCAGCCGCAGGATCTGCTGGGTACCCTGCCGGAGCATCCGTTCGCGATCACGACCGGAGAGAGCCGCCGGGCAGCCGTAGCTGCCGGGCAGCGGTAGGCGCCGCGCCGGGAAGGGGACAGGTGACGGGCGACCGATCCTGGTGGTGGGCGCCGATGGGTTCAGCCCAGCTCGAAGCGATCCAGGTTCATCACCTTGGCCCAGGCCGCCACGAAGGCCGTCACGAAGCGCTCGCCGCCGTCGGCGGAGGCATACACCTCACTGAGAGCCCGCAGCTGGGAGTTGGAGCCGAACACCAGGTCGACCCGGGTGCCGGTCCACTTCAGGTCGCCCGTCTCCCGGTCACGCCCTTCGAAGGTCTCCTCGGCCTCCGAGTTCGCCTTCCAGGTGGTGCCCATGTCGAGCAGGTTGACGAAGAAGTCGTTGCTGAGGGTCTCGGGGCGATCGGTGAAGACCCCATGGCGCGAGCGGCCATGGTTGGCATCGAGCACCCGCATCCCGCCCACCAGCGCCGTCATTTCCGGGGCGGTGAGGGTGAGCAGCTGGGCCCGGTCGACCAGGAGCTCCTCGGCCGAGGCTCTGAAGCCCGGCTGGAGGTAGTTGCGGAAACCGTCGGCGCGCGGCTCGAGCACGGCGAAGGACTCCACGTCCGTCTGCTCCTGGGAGGCATCCATGCGGCCGGGGGTGAAGGGCACCTCCACCCCATGGCCGCCCCGTCGGGCCGCCTCCTCCACGGCGGCGCAGCCGCCCAGCACGATCAGATCCGCCAGCGACACCTGCTTGCCGTTGGACTGGGCTCCGTTGAACGCCTGCCGGATCGTTTCGTAGACCTCCAGCGCCTTCGCCAGCTTCGCCGGCTGATTGACCTCCCAGTCCTTCTGGGGGGAGAGGCGCAGCCGTCCGCCGTTGGCGCCGCCCCGCTTGTCGGAACCGCGGAAGGTGGCGGCGGCCGCCCAGGCCGTGGCCACCAGCTGGGAGATGGGCAGCCCCGATTCCAGGATCCGGCTCTTGAGGGTGGCGATGTCGTAGGCATCCACCAGGGGATGGTCGACGGCGGGGATCGGGTCCTGCCAGAGGAAGGTTTCGGCCGGCGCCAGGCTGCCCAGGTAGCGGGAGCGGGGGCCCATGTCGCGGTGGATGAGCTTGAACCAGGCCCGGCGGAAGGCCTCCGCCAGCTGGTGCGGGTGCTCATGGAACCGCTTCGAGATCTCGCGGTAGGCCGGATCGACCTTCAGGGACAGGTCAGTGGTGGCCATCATCGGCGAGTGGCGCCTGGCCGGGTCGTGGGCATCGGGCACGGTCGCCGCCGCCGGATCGGTGGGCTTCCACTGCCAGGCGCCGGCGGGGCTCTTCTCCAGTTCCCACTCGTAGCCGAACAGGTTGTCGAAATAGCCGTTGTCCCACTGGATCGGGTTGGCGGTCCAGGCGCCCTCCAGGCCGCTGGTGATCGTGTCGTCTCCCTTGCCGGTGCCGAACAGGTTGAGCCAGCCCAGCCCCTGCTCCGCCATGGTGGCGCCCTCGGGCTCCGGCCCCACCAGGTCCTTGTCGCCCGCGCCATGGCACTTGCCGAAGGTGTGGCCGCCGGCGATCAGGGCCACGGTCTCCTCGTCATTCATCGCCATGCGGGAGAAGGTCTCGCGGATGTCGCGGGCGGCGGCGAGGGGATTGGGCTCCCCGTTGGGCCCCTCCGGGTTCACGTAGATCAGCCCCATCTGCACCGCCCCGAGCGGATGCTCCAGCTCCCGGTCACCGCTGTAGCGCCGATCGCCGAGCCACTCGGTCTCCGGGCCCCAGTCGATGTCGGTCTCGGGTTCCCACACATCCTCGCGGCCGCCGGCGAATCCCATGGTCTTCAGGCCCATCGACGCAATGGCGCAGTCGCCGGCCAGGATGATCAGGTCGGCCCAGGAGAGACTGCTGCCGTATTTCTGCTTGATCGGCCAGAGCAGCCGCCGGGCCTTGTCCAGGTTGCCGTTGTCGGGCCAGCTGTTGAGGGGCGCGAAGCGCTGGGTGCCCGAACCCGCCCCGCCGCGGCCGTCATGGATGCGGTAGGTGCCGGCGCTGTGCCAGGCCATCCGCACGAAGAAGGGCCCGTAGTGGCCGTAGTCGGCCGGCCACCAGTCCTGGGAGTCGGTCATCAGGGCGACCAGGTCCTGCTTGAGGGCCTCCAGATCGAGGCTCCTGAACGCCTCGGAGTAGCGGAAGCCCGGCCCCAGAGGATCGGCCAGGGGCGAGTTCTGGTGCAGGATCGCCAGGTTCAGCTGGCGCGGCCACCAGTCCCGGTTGGCAAGGGCTCCGGCGGTGGCGCCCCGGAGGGTGCCGTGCAGGAACGGGCATTGGCCGCCGGTGTCGACCCCGGCCTGGGTGGCGGCTCCTTCCATCGGTGCGTCTGCATGAGAGCCGATTTTAGGATTGGCCCATCCTGCAGACGGACGCCGCCTGCCGACTTCTTCATGGCCGACCCCCTTCCTGACGACGTTCTGGCCGCCCTGGGCGCCGATCGCCGGATCGAGGCGATCAAGCTGCTCCGAGAGGCCCGGGGCATCGGTCTGAAGGAGGCCAGGAAGATCGTGGATAACGCCCTGCCCCGCACGGTCCGCCAGCCCCGGCCCGGCCCGCGCACGGCCCTGGGTTTCGCCCCCGATCGCAGCACACCCACCGGCCTGGGCCCTGGGGTGCTGGCCTCCCTGGCCGCCGGGGCGGTCGCCCTGGTCCTGGTGCTGATCAGCCGGCGCTGACTCACGCTGGGGCCCCGAAGAAGCAGAGATCAAGAAAACGAAACTCCCGGGGCCACCCGGAAACCTCGCTTCAAGATGGGGGAAGCCGGTGCCCCGCAGAGCCTCCATGAATGCCCCTGCCCGTGTCGCCCCCGTCATGACGACCGGGTTCCTGGAGGAATCACCGGGCAACCGCTCCTCCATGCGGCTGATGTGCCTGCTCGCCCTGTTCGCCTCGATCGCCTTCGGGGCGGTCACCATGGTGCGCAGCGCTCCTGTGGTGACACGGGATGCCAGCGGGCAGGAGTCGCTCACCGTTCCGCCCCGGGACGACACCGGCATGACCCTCACCTTCATCTTCCTGCTCGGAGCCTTCGCGCCCAAGGTGCTCCAGAAGTTCGCCGAGCAGCACCTGGGCGACCTGAAGGGCAGCGCCCTGCGGGACCTCCTGCTCAGTGCCCGCGGCGGTCAGCCGATCGAACCCTCCTCCACCTCCCTTCCCCCCCCGGCGGATGATCCCCGCCTGCGCCAGCTGCGGGAGGAGGTGGAGCGGCTGCGGGCCGAGATGGAGCGCAGCCGCACCCCGATCCAGGTGACCCCCGCCACCCCCGTCGCCGCCCCGGCTCAGGCCCTCACCCCCCTGGAGCGGATCCGGCTGGGGGGAAGTCTCTGATGTCCTGCCCCTGATGCCTTACATCACCGCCCGGGAAGACGCGGGGCTGAGCCCCAGCCCTGCGGCCGCCGATGCCGATTCCTACGTGGCGGCCGGTTCTCGCATCGCCGTGGCCTGGGTGCGGCCGGCCCCCGTGGCGGGGCTGGCGATCGCGCGGCTGGCCGGCCGCTACACCTGCCCCGGCGGCACGGCGCCCCTGCAGGACGGGGCCCAGCGCTATCTGAATCCCGACCGGTTCATCATTCCGGACGATGCCTGGTTGCTCGAGAGCGGAGCCGGATCCGGGGCAGGGCTGCTCCCCCCTCAGGTGGCTCAGCTCAACCACCACTACGAGGGCTGCCGCCTGCAGGCCTACCCCGACCCCCGCACCGGCGGCGAACCGATCACGATCGGCTGGGGCAGCACCTTCTACCAGGACGGCTCCCCCGTCCACCTGGGGGACGTGATCACCCAGGAGCAGGCCGACGCGCTGTACGCCTTCAACTGCCACGAGAAATTCTGGAAGGTGCTCGAGGCCACGATTCCCTTCTGGTCGGAGATGAACGACCATCAGCGGGCCGCCCTCTGCAGCTTCGCCTACAACAACGGCGCCTATTTCCACGGCGACGGTCACCACGACACTCTGGATCGCCACCTGCGCGAGCACCGCTGGGAGGCCGTCCCCGGCGCCCTGATGATGTACCGCAACCCCGGCGAGACCGTGGAGGTGGGGCTGGGGCGCCGCCGCCGGGCCGAAGGGCTGGTGTGGACCGGCAGGGAACCCCCGGCCGCCTGCGCCCAGGCAGAGCGCGAGATCAGCACCCCGGCCGACTGCGAAGCCTGGGAGCAGCGCCTCAAGCAGCAGGGCTCCGGCCCGACCGCACGCGGAGAAGAAAGTCATCCCGGCCCCGCCGCCACCGGACGCCGGCGACCGCCCCCTGGTGCTGCCCGGCCTGGTGGGCCCCAGCAAGACCCCCCGGGAGTTCGGCTTCAGCGGCTCCGATTCCCACGTGGTGGTCAACGACGGCAACGAGACGGCCAGGGCCTACGACGTCAACGGCAGGCTGCTCTGGGAGATCCCCGCCCTGGCCCGGGGCCAGGGCGGGGAGACCCAGTACAAGGAGAACTCCACCGACACCCCGCCGGGCATCTACCGCATCGGCAGGAAGGTGTACCGGGATTACGAGCAGGATCCCAGCCCCAGCTACTCCCCCGATCGCTGCAGTTACGGCTGGTACAGCTTCGATCTGGAGGACCTGGAGATGCAGGAGCGGCGGTTCGGCCGGGCCGGGATCATGGTGCATGGGGGCGGCACGGCCTGCGGCTGGCCCGGCGCCTGGGCCCCGCGCCAGCCCCTGCACTCCACCCTCGGCTGCGTGCGGCTGCACAACGAGGACCTGCGCGACAAGCTGCTGCCGCTGGTGGAGAAGGGGACGGTCTACGTGTCCGTGTACCAGGAGGCCTGAGGCCAGGGGGAGCCTGAGCCCTCTCCATGAAACGCCGCCCCATGGCGATCGCCGATTACCTCAGCCTCGGCCTCGGCGCCCTGGCCGCCGGCGTCGGCGGTGAGCTGTTCGTGCGCGGCTCGGTGGGGCTGGCCCACTGGGCCCGCCTCTCGCCGGGGATCATCGGCGCCACCGTGGCCGCCTTCGCCACCTCCAGCCCGGAGCTGTCGGTGGCCACCACGGCGGCGCTGCAGGGCAAACCCCAGATCGCCCTGGGGGATGCCCTGGGCAGCAATGTGGTCAACGTGGCCCTGATCCTGGCCCTCACGGTGGTGATCGCCGGGCTGCGCCTGCCGGCGGAAAGCACCCGCCGCGATCTGCCGGTGGCCCTGGCAGGCCCGATCCTGACCGGGCTGCTGCTGCTCGACGGCACCCTCTCGCGCGTCGACGGCTTGCTGCTGCTGGGCATCTTCTTCCTCTGGCTGGGGCGGGTGGTGATCGAGGTGCGTCGGCAGCGCAGCGTCGCCGAGGTACTCCTGGGGGAGCGGCGCGGCTGGCTGGCCGTGCTGCTGGGTGGCGCCGGCCTGGTGCTGCTGCTGGTGGCCGGCCGGCTGGTGGTGGCGGGGGCCCGGGGCATCGCCCTGTCCTTCGGTATCGATGCCTTCCTGATCGGCGCCACCCTGGTGGCGATCGGCACTTCCATGCCGGAGCTGGCCACCTCGGTGGTGGCGAAGCTGCGCGGCCACGACGAGGTGGGCCTGGGCACGATCCTCGGCAGCAACATCTTCAACAGCCTCTGGGTGGTGGGGGTGGCCGCCACGATCACCCCGATCCGCGTGCCCGGACAGGAGGTGGAGCTGGTGCTCGGCTTCGGCATCGGCGCCCTGCTGCTGCTGATCGTTCCCAACGGCTCGGGCTTCCTGCCCCGCTGGCGCGGCTGGCTGCTGCTGGCCCTCTACGGCGGCTACCTGACGGCGATCGTGCGGGGCCGGATTCCCCACGGCTGAAGGCCTGCACTCCGAGGCCGCTCCTAGCCTGACGCCGATCTCCCTGGCTGCGGCATGACCCATCGCTCTGCCCTTCCCGTGATGCTCGACAGGGTCGGGTGATGGAGCCGCGGCAGGGCCTGACCAGGGGGATGCCGGGGCTGGAGCGGCTGCTGGGCTATCAGCGCGGCTGGCTGCGGCCCGATCTGCTGGCGGGCGTCACCGTGGCCGCCTACCTGGTGCCCCAGTGCATGGCCTACGCCGAAGTGGCTGGGCTGGCACCGATCACCGGCCTGTGGGCGATCCTGCCGCCCCTGCTCCTCTATGCCCTGCTGGGCTCCTCTCCCCAGCTCTCGGTGGGCCCCGAATCCACCACCGCGGTGATGACCGCCGCCGCCATCGGGCCCCTGGCGGCTGGGGATCCGGTCGCCTACGCCGGCCTCAGCAGCCTGCTGGCCCTGCTGGTGGGCCTGGTCTGCTGCGCCGGGGCCTGGAGCCGGCTGGGCTTCCTGGCCGATCTGCTCTCCAAGCCCATCCTGGTGGGCTATCTGGGCGGCGTGGCCCTGATCATGATCGGCGGCCAGCTGGGGCGGGTCTGCGGCCTGACGCTGGCCGCGAGCACGATCCCCGGCCAGCTGCGGGAACTGGCCGGCCGGCTGGGGGAGATCCACGGGCCCACCCTGCTGCTGGCCCTGGGGGTGCTGGCGTTCCTGCTGCTGGTGCAGCGCCGCTTCCCCCGGGCCCCTGGCCCCCTGCTGGCGGTGCTGCTGGCCATGGCGGTGGTGGCGGCGGGGAACCTGGATCAGTACGGCGTGGCCGTGATCGGCGCCATTCCTGCCGGCCTGCCCCGAGCGACCCTGCCACCGTTGGTCTCGCCGCCCCAGCTCCGCTATCTGCTCACGGCGGCGGTGGGCATCGCCCTGGTGGGCTACTCCGACAACGTGCTCACGGCCCGGGCCTTCGCCGCCCGGGGTGGCTACCGCATCGACGCCAATCAGGAGCTTCTGGCCCTCGGGGCCCTGAATCTGGGCAACGGGCTGATGCAGGGGTTTCCGGTGAGCAGCAGCGGCAGCCGCACCGCCATCGGCGATTCCCTCGGCAGCCGCTCCCAGCTCTTCTCCCTGGTGGCCTTCGCCGTCGTGCTGGCGGTGCTGCTGTGGCTGCGGCCGGTGCTGGCGATGTTCCCCACCGCGGCCCTGGGGGCAATCGTGATCTATGCCGCCCTGCGCCTGATCGACATCCCGGAATTCCTGCGGCTGCACCGCTTCCGCCCCAGCGAGTTCCGGCTGGCCCTGATCACCCTGAGCGGCGTGCTGCTCACCGATCTGCTCACCGGCGTGGGGCTGGCGGTGGGCCTTTCGGTGATCGATCTGTTCGCCCGGCTGGTGCGGCCCCACGACGCGGTGATGGGAATCGTGCCCCGGTTGGCCGGGCTGCACGACATCCGCGACTGGGAAGGGGCCCACACCATTCCCGGCCTGGTGCTGTTCCGCTTCGATGCCCCCCTGTGCTTCGCCAACGCCGAACATTTCCGCCAGCGGGTGCTGGAGACGGTCGCCGCCGAGCCCCAGCCGGTGGCCTGGTTCGTGCTCAACGCCGAGGCGATCGTGGAGATCGACATCACCGCGGCGGACGTGCTCGAGGACCTGCACCGGGAACTGAGCGCCCGGGGGATCACCTTCGGCCTGGTGCGGGTCAAGCAGGACCTCTACGCCCAGCTGGAGCGGGCCGGCCTGGTGGAGCGGATCGGACCGCGGCTCTTCTTCCCCACCCTGCCGACGGCGATCGCCGCCTTCCAGGGGCGGCCGACGGGGGCTGGAGCCTGAACCCTGCCCAGACCACCTGGGGGCCACCTTGCTGGGCACAATGGCGCCGGGATCCGCGGGGTCGAAGGTGCAGGGCCAGACCAGCGGCGGAGGATCGCGCGACCGTCACCAGCTGGTGCTGGCGGGGGGCGGCCACAGCCACGTGCTGGTGCTGCGGCGCTGGGTGATGCGGCCCCGGTCGCGGCCGGCGAACACCCGCATCAGCCTGGTGAACCGCCACGGCACCGCCCTGTATTCGGGCCTGCTGCCGGCCGTGGTGGCCGGCCTGGAGCCCCGCGGGGCCGCCGCCATCGACCTGCGCCGCCTCTGCAGCCTCGCGGGCGTCACGTTCGTGCAGGCGGAGATCAGCGGGCTCGACCCGGCGGGCCGGGAGCTGCAGCTGGCGGGGCGGCCGCCGCTGCGCTTCGAGCGGCTCAGCCTCGATGTGGGAGCCGTCACGGCGATGCCCGGCGAGGCGGTGGCGGTCAAGCCGCTGGAGCCCTTCCTCGGCTGGGCCGATCGCCGCGAGGCCGGCGAGGAGCTGGTGATCCGCGGCGGTGGCGCCGCGGCGGTGGAGGTGGCCCTGGCCTTCCGCGCCCGCGGCCTGGCCTGCCGCCTGCTGCTGCGGGGCGAGGCCCTGCACCTGGGATCGGCGGCGGCGAACCGGGCCGGCGAACGGCTGCTGGCGGAGGCGGGCATCGCCCTCCAGCGTCATGCGCCCGCCGAGCTCCCGGCGGATCTGGCCTGCACCGGCAGCCACGCCCCCGCCTGGCTGGCCGCCGCCGGCCTGCCGGTGGAGCCGGGCAGCGGCCGGGTGCTCACCCACCCCAGCCTGGAGGTGATCGGCCATCCGGGGCTGTTCGCCAGCGGCGACTGCGGCCTGATCGCGGCCGATCCCCGGCCCCCCTCGGGGGTCTGGGCCGTGCGGGCGGCGCCGGTGCTGGCGGAGAACCTGCGCCGCAGCCTGGACGCCCCCCGCCGGTCCCTGCGGCCCTGGCGACCCCAGCAACGGGCCCTGCAGCTGCTGGGCGACGGCGGCTGGCACGCCGAGGGTCCCCGGGCCCTGGCCTTCCTAGGCCCGCTGGCCCTGGGGCCGGCGGGGTGGATCTGGCGCTGGAAGCAGCACATCGATCGGGCGTTCATGGCCCGCTTCGCCGACCTCCGGCCGATGGCCCCTGACGGACGGCCAGGCCCCGATGGCCTGCCGGGGCTGTGCCGCCAAGCTGGGGGCCGCCCCGCTGGCGGGCGCCCTGGCCCGGCTCGATCCGGCCGGCCGGGCGCCCCTGGCGGAAGATGCCGCCCGGGTGGGCATCGGCGCCGGAGGCGATCTGCTGCTGCAGAGCGTGGACGGCTTCCCGGCCCTGGTGGACGACCCCTGGCTGAACGGCCGCCTCACCACCCTGCACGCCTGCAGCGATCTGTGGGCCTGCGGGGCGACGGTGGAGAGCGTCCAGGCCCTGGTGACGGTGCCGGAAGCCGCCGCGGCCCTTCAGGAGGAGCTGCTGCTGCAGACCCTGGCCGGGGTGGGCGCAGTGCTGGAGCCCCTGGGGGCCGCCCTGATCGGCGGCCACACCCTGGAGGGGCGCGACGGGGCGGGCCTGGCCCTGGCCCTGACGGTGAACGGCCGGGTGGCCCCGGCGGGGCCCTGGCGCAAGGGGCCGCTGCGGGCCGGCGACGTGCTGCTGCTGAGCCGGCCCCTGGGCAGCGGCGTGCTGTTCGCCGCGGCCATGGCGGGCGCCGCCGCTCCCGGAGTGGATCGACGGGGTGCTCGAAGCGATGCAGCAGTCCCAGGCGCCCCTGGTGGATCTGCTGGGGGCCCACGGCGTCGAAGCCTGCACCGACGTGACCGGCTTCGGCCTGCTGGGCCATCTGGGGGAGATGCTGGCCGCCAGCGAGGCGGCGCTGGCGGTGGAGCTGGACGCCACGGCCATCAGCGCCCACCCCGGGGCCCTGGAACTGCTGGCGCAGGGGTTCGCCAGCAGCCTGGCCCCCGCCAACGCCACCGCCCTGGCCCTGCTGGAGGGGCCGGTGCGGCTGCAGGGGGCCGCGGGCAACAAAGCCCGGGAGGCCGCCCTGCGGGGGCTGCTGATCGACCCCCAGACCTGCGGCCCCCTGCTGGCGGCCCTGCCGGCGGAGCGGGCGCCGGCGGCCTTGGCGGCACTGCAGGCGGCGGGCTTCGCCGGGGCCGCCGTGATCGGCCGAGTGCTCAGCCGGGGGAAGGGGGATTCAGGGCCACCAGCCCCCGACTGACCAGCTCCCTGGCCGCCGCCGCCGCCCCCAGCCCGCCCAGGTCCACAGCGGTGCAGGGATGACTCTCCATCTCGTGGTCGTAGCAGCGGTCGTAGTAATCGAGCATCTGGTGGCAGGCGGTGGCCCAGTCGTGGCGATCGATCGCTTCGAGGGCCACCGCGGTGCGCTGGGGCCCCAGCCGCCGGGAGATGCGCCGGGTGGCCTCCGCCAGGGCGAGCGGATCCTGGGCGCCGTAGATCGTCACCAGATGGTCCACCCGCTCCTCCAGGGGTCGCTCCACCGCCAGCACCGGCGCCGCCTTCATCTGGCGCCACAGGCCGGCGGGGATGCGGCAGCGGCCGACCATGGCGCTTTCGGCTTCCAGCCAGATCTCCCCCGCCCCGGCCATGGGGGCCAGCACCGTGGCCAGGCGGTTCTCGTAGTGCTCGCTGCTGGGCTGCTCCGGCAGGCCCAGGCCCCCGAAGCTGCTGCCGCGGTGGTGGGCCAGGCCCTCCAGGTCCACCACCGCCGCCCCCAGCTCCCGCAGGGCCAGCAACAGCTCGGTCTTGCCGGAGCCGGTGCGGCCCCCCAGCAGCCGCAGGGGCCAGGGCCGCTCGAACAGCTCCAGCACCCAGCGCCGGTAGCTCTTGTAGCCCCCCTCCAGCAGCAGCACCGGCAGGTCCAGCTGCTGGGCCAGCCAGGCGACGCTGGCGGAGCGCATCCCGCCACGCCAGCAGTGCAGCCGCAGGGGTGCCCCCGCCGAGCGTTCGCTCCAGGCGGCCAGATCGGCGGCCATGGCGTGCATCCTTGGCCCCACCAGCGCCAGGCCCCGCAGCACGGCGGCCTGGCGCCCCTGCTGCTTGTAGAGGGTGCCCACCTCGGCCCGCTCCCCATCGCTGAACAGGGGCAGGTTGCGGGCGCCGGGGATGTGCCCCTGCCGGAACTCCGCGGGTGTGCGCACATCGATCAGGGGGCCGCTGCCGGCCAGGAACGCATCGATGGGAAGGGAGGCCACCATGGCGGGGGGCTCAATGCCGAACGCCATAGTGGGCCAACGGACGACCTCGCTCACAAGGCTTTCCATGACCTTCCGCCTCCGTGCCGCCGCCGCCCTGGCGGGTGCCTCGCTGGTGCTGCTGCCGCTGCTGGCGCCGCCCGCCTCACCCCTGGCCCCCCTGCTGACACCGGCCAGGGCCCAGCAGAGCCGGAAGGTGCTGCGCATCGGCGCCATCCCCGACCAGAAGCCGGAGAAGCTCAACCGCCTCTATCCCCTGGTGGCCGATGAACTGAGCCGGCAGCTGGGGGTCAAGGTGGTCTACGTGCCGGTGGTGGATTACGCCGCCGCCGTGAGCGCCTTCCGCACCGGCGGCCTGGATCTGGTCTGGTTCGGCGGGCTCACCGGCGTGCAGGCCCGGCTGCAGAAGCCCGGCGCCCAGGTGATCGCCCAGAGGGACATCGATGCGGCCTTCCGCTCGGTCTTCATTGCCAGCAGCCGCAGCGGCCTCCAGCCGCTGCGCTCCCAGAAGCAGCTGACGGCACTGCAGGGCAAGCGCTTCACCTTCGGATCGGAGAGCTCCACCTCCGGCCGGCTGATGCCCCAGTACTTCCTTGGCCAGGCGGGGGTGAAACTCTCTGATTTCGCCGGCGGAGCGCCGGGGTTCAGCGGCAGCCACGATGCCACCATCGCCCTGGTGCAGAGCGGCGCCTACGACGCCGGCGCCGTGAACGAGCAGGTGTGGCGCGACAATCTGCGCGACGGCAAGGCCAACCGGGCCAAGGTGATCGCCATCTGGAGAAGCCCCGCCTACCCCGATTACCACTGGATTGCCCAGCCTGACCTCGACAAACGCTTCGGCACGGGATTCACCACGAAGGTGAAGACGGCGATCCTGAGCTGGCGCGGCAGCGATCCCACCCAGAAGCAGATTCTTGCCCTGTTCGGCGCCCAGCGGTTCACCGGCGCCAACGCGGCGGCCTACAACAAGATCGAGCAGGTGGGACGGCAGATCGGCAAAATCCGCTGAGGGAGGCAACCGGAGGATTCACCCGGGAGTTCAGCTCTCCTGCTCGGTCCACTCGAACAGGTAGGCGGAAGCCCCCGTCGGATCCTGGAAACAGGCAAAGAATCCCGTCTGGGGAATGGGGGTCTTCGCCACCTGGATGCTGCCGCCGGCCGCCTTCACCTTTTCGATGTAGTCGTCCACCGAGGGCACCGAGAAGTAGACCATCCAGGCCGGGGGCATCGCCGGGATGGCGGCGGGCCTTTGGAACAGGCCACCCAGCTTGACTCCGTCTTTCTCGAAGCTGATGTAATCGCCGCCGTTGATGTCCATCGGTTCAGAGAACGACCAGCCGAACAGCTCGCCATAGAAGGGCGTCAAGGGGGTGATGTCGTCCGCCATCAGCTCCATCCAGCAGATGTCCCCCGTGGCATCCCCGATCATGCTGGATGCGTCGCTGGGATCGAAGGAACTGAACAGGTGAAAGGCTGCGCCGATGGGATCCTCCACCACGGCGGTACGGCCGATGGTGGGGATGTCGAAGGCCGGCAGGCACACCTTTCCCCCGAGCCTCTCCACACTCCGGCAGGCGGCATCCACATCCGCGACGGTGAGGTAGGCGATCCAGTGGCTGGGGCCGGGGAAGCCTGCCTCCAGAGGCACCGGATGGGCGAAGCCACCCCGGCCGGAGGTATAGATGAGGGAGGGCTCTTCGCCAGGGATCTCGATCGTGGTGAGACCCCAGCCGAACAACTCCCGGTAGAAACGGTTGGCCCGCTCCACGTCCTTCGTCATCAGGCTCCACCAGCAGAACTGACCGGCCTTCGTCGCGCGCGTCATGCCCTTTCTCCTGAAAACCTTTGACCCTCAAGTTAGGTGCGGTGCTTTCCTGCAGCTTTGGCCAGGCTGCGGACAGCAGGCCGGCGCTGGCCGGTGGCAGGGGGTTGCGGATGGGGGGGTGAGTCGATGAGGTTCCGCACCGTCAGCAGGGCCGCCTGGCTGTCGCTGGCCGCCCTGCTGGGAGCGGCAGCGGGCCCCCCTGGGCTGGCCACCCCCTCCCCCTGCGTGCCCGTGGGCACCTGGGTGGAGCCCAGCGCCGCAGGGCCCCGGGTGGTGGGGAGCAAGGCCCTGCTGGATCAGGCCGCCAGGGGATCGGTCGTGTTGCTGGGGGAACGCCACGACAGTGCCGCTCACCACCGGTGGCAGCTGGACACGCTGCAGGGGCTGGTGCGGCGGCAGCCCGAACTGAGCCTCGGTCTGGAGATGGTGCCGCGGCGGAAGCAGCCGCTGCTGGACCGCTGGGTGGCAGGCGAGCTCACCGAAGCCGCCTTCCTGGCGGCCCTCGACTGGCCGAAGATCTGGGGCTACGACGCCGACCTCTACCTGCCGATCCTTCGCTTCGCCCGCGATCGGCGCATCCGCCTGGTGGCTCTGAACGTGGACCGTCAGCTGGTGCGCCGGGTGCGCCTGGAGGGCTTCGACGCGGTGCCTGCCGCCGAGAGGGAGGGGGTGGAGCGGCCGGCGCCGCCCAGCGGGGCCTATCTGGCTCAGCTGCACCGGCTCTGGCGGCACCATCCCTTCGTGCCCACCAGCGGCGGCCGGATGCCGGGGCCGGAGGATCCCTCCTTCCGGCATTTCGTGCAAAGCCAGCAGCTGTGGGACCGGGCCATGGCCCAGGCCATCGCCGAGCAGTTGCGGCGGCACCCCGGGGCGCCGGTGGTGGCGTTGATGGGCAACGGCCATCTGGCCGGGGGTCACGGGGTGCCCCACCAGCTGCGGTCCCTGGGGACAGGCGAACCGGCCTGGTTCCTGCCGTGGGACGCCTCCCTGCCCTGCGAGACGCTGCAGCCGGGACTGGCGACTGCGGTGTTCGGGGTGGCGCCCCGGCCGCCGGCAGGCCTGCGGCTGGGGGTGTATCTGGAAACCCATCGGGGCCGGGTGGAGATCCATCAGCTGGCCCCCGGTTCCCTGGCCGAGCGCTCCGGCCTGCGGGTGGGGGATGTGATCACGGCCATCGACGGCAGCCGGGCCACCAGTGCCCGCCAGGTGATCGACGCCGTGGCCCGCCACCCCCAGGACAAGCCCCTGACCCTCACCATCCTGCGGGGAGAGGGAACGATGGCGTTGCAGCTCGCCCTGCCGGAGGCGCCCGGGGGCGTGATCCGGGCGTGACGGCCCCAGAAAGCCTCTGACCTCTTAGTATCAGCCGATACACCTCCTGCTTGGTGGAGGCCACTGGTATCCCTGCCCGGTTCGGCGATCGGCAGACCTTGCGGCCGCCTCCCCTGAGCCTTCAGAACGAACCAGAACCTCTTGACAGCCCCTTCCCGGGCCATCGACTCGCCCTCGTTGGGGTGTGTCCTTGCCCAGCCTCAGGCGACGTCCACCCCAGGGACCAGCCCCATGGCAGCCGTCGTCTATTGCGAAGGGCAGTTCGCCAGCGCCGACGGCAAGACAGCCCACGGGTTGGTGCGTCACAGCGACCTCTACCAGATCGCGGCGGTGATCGACAGCCGGCTCGCCGGTCGCGATGCCGGTGAGCTGCTGGACGGCCGGGCCAATGGCATTCCGATCGTGGCTGATCTGGCGGCGATGTTCCGCCTCGGCGGCCCCGCCCCGCAGACGCTCATCTACGGCATGGCCCCCGCCGGGGGGCTGTACAGCCCCAGCGACCGGCAGGTGCTCCTGGAGGCCATGGCGGCGGGCCTCTCCCTGGTGAGTGGCATGCGCGAATTTCTGGCCGATGAGCCTGATTTCGCCGCCTGCGCGCTACGGCACCGGGTGACGATCCAGGACGTGCGCCGGCCACCGGCCCTGGAGAACCTGCGGCTGTTCAGCGGGGCGATCGACGGGGTCACCTGCCGACGCATCGCGGTGCTGGGTACCGATGGGGCCATCGGCAAACGCACCACCGCCACGGTCCTGGTGAAGGCGCTCAACGACCACGGCATCCGCGCGGCGCTGATCTCCACGGGGCAGACCGGGATCATCCAGGGCGGCCGCCATGGCATGGCGCTCGATGCGATTCCCTCCCAGTTCTGCTCCGGTGAGGTGGAGGCCGCCGTGGTGGAGGCTTTCGAGAGCGAGCATCCCCGGGTGATCGTGATCGAGGGGCAGGGGGCGCTCAGCCACCCGGCGTATCTCTCCTCCACCTTCATCCTGCGGGGCGCCCAGCCCCAGGCCGTGATCCTGCAGCATGCGCCCAAACGCCGCCAACGCTGCGATTTCCCGGGTGTGGCGATGCCCACCCCCCACAGCGAGATCAGATTGATCGAGGCCTTTGCCCCCACCAGGGTGATCGGCCTGACGCTCAATCACGAGGGCATGACCGCCGCCCAGGTCTCCGCCGCCATCTCCCTCTACGAAGCGGAGCTCCACATTCCTGTGACAGACCCGCTCACCTGCGCCCCCGAAGGTCTGGTGCAGATGGTGGTGAGGGCCTTCCCTGAACTCGGCGCGGAACGGACGGCGATGGCATGAGCAGCCCGCGGCTCGAGATCGACCTCGACCGCCTGCACCTCAACGGCACCACTCTGGTGCGTCGCCTGGCCCGCCAGGGAATCGCGATCACGGCAGTCAGCAAGGCCTGCCTGGGCAGGCGTGAGATCGTCCGCACCTGGCTGGAGGCCGGCATCACCTCGATCGGCGACTCCCGCATCGAAACGCTGGAAGACATGGCCCGCGGGGGGGTCAGCGCGGACATGCTGCTCATCCGTACCCCGATGCTCAGCCAGGTGGAGCGGGTGGTAGCCCATGCCGCCAGCAGTTGCAACAGCGAACCTCTGGTGATCCAGGCCCTGGGGGCTGCGGCGGCCGATCAGCAGCGATGCCATGGCGTGCTGCTGATGGTGGAACTGGGGGATCGGCGCGAAGGCCTCCTGCCAGGGGATCTCGAGGCGGTGGCCCGTCTCACGCTGAGCCTGCCATCCCTTCGACTGGTGGGAATCGGCACCAACCTGGGCTGCCAGCACGGAGTGGCCCCCGATCAGACCAACATGGCGGAGCTCTCGAGCCTGGCGGGCACACTCGAAGCCAGCCTCCGTATCCGGCTCGAGCTGGTGTCGGGCGGTAATTCAGCCAATCTCCCCTGGCTGGCCGAGGGGGGCGCCCCGGGGCGAATCAACCATCTGCGCCTGGGGGAGGCTCTGCTGCTGGGACGGGACCCCCTGACCCGCACCGCCATTGCCGGCCTGTGCAGCGACGCCTTCTCCCTGGTGGGCGAGCTGATCGAGGTGAAACGCAAACCCAGCCGTCCCTTGGGGGAACGGGGGCTCACCAGCTTCCTGGCCACGGCCCCGGCCTCCGTACCGGACCGGGGCCAGCGGCAGCGCGGCCTGGTGGCACTCGGGGTACAGGACGTGGATCCTGCTGATCTGGCATCGCCCCCGGGGGTGGCGATCGTGGGGGCCAGCAGCGATCACCTGGTGGTGGAGGCGGAACGGCCGCTGCAGGTGGGCGAGGAACTGCGTTTCCGGCCCGGCTACAGCGCCCTGCTGAGAGCCATGACCAGCCCTTTCGTGACCAAACGCTTCCACCAGGACGCACCAGGCCGGGCTTGAGCCCTCAGGCCGAGGGGCCCGATGGGCTGCTGAGCAGTGAGCGACACACCACGCGATTGCGGCCGTTGCGCTTGGCCTCGTAGAGACAGTCGTCGGCCAATTGCAGCAGCAGATCCGCCTCGCAGACCTGGCAGACCAGGGGATCCCAGACGGCAATACCGATGCTCACCGTGAGGTGGTTCCCACCTTCATGACCTGGATGCTCGATTTCCCTGGCTTGAATGGATTGCCGCAGCTGCTCGCAGATCTGCAGGGACGACTCAGCATCGCTGTTGGGAAGAATGATGGCGAATTCCTCTCCTCCAAGCCTGGCGACGAAGTCATTCTTCCGGCGCAGCCTGGAATTCAGGGCGGAGGCGATTTCCTTGAGACACCTGTCCCCATAGGCATGCCCAAAGACATCATTGACGATCTTGAATTGATCGACATCAATCAATGCCAATGAAAGACTTGACTTGGCAAGTCTGGATGCGGCTATATTGCTCTTCAGGAAAGAGTCGAAGCTGCGGCGGTTCGCCAAAGAAGTGAGGGGATCCAGCATCGCAAGGCGCTTGGATCGCTCGCTTTCAAACGCATAGAAAAGAAGACTCAACAAGCTACTCATGGCCTCGATCCGCTGCACCTCTTCGTCGCTGAACACGCTGCCGTCATTGAGCGCGATGGTCAGAACGGGAATCGATATCCCCCGCGATTCCATACGGATGCCAAGATAGTCGCTGCAGCCTTCTGCTTTGAGAGAATCCAGGAACGGAAAGCTGTTCTCTCGGATGAGATAGGGGCTCTGACGGAAGATTTTGGTGCTGGACGCAATGTAGTGCAGAGGGCTGCGAAGGTGCTCCTCCTGCTCAAGAAAGTCCCTGTCCATACGCAGGGTCTTCACCTCACCCGGCCTTGACTTCACCCAGATATACTGACTACAATCAATATCATCCTCATCAGGGAGAAAAGCCAAAGAAAAGCGGTAGATATCCAATCCCCAGGCCTTCAGCTCATTCACGAAAAGAAGCACAAACTCTTCAAAGCTTCTCAACCGAGACCAATTATCAAGAATGTAACGCTCGAGAGAAACCCTGACATCGGCGGCAGATCCCTCAGCTTTGAAAGCATCAAATAAATGGGAAGATGTGCGAATCTTATCGAGCGTCTGCTGAAATGAAGTCTCTGACGCCCACCCGGAGGCCCGAAGAAATGCCTCCACATCCGTCATCGTGACAGGATGGGAGATGAGAAAGCCCTGCAAGCCGTCAACCCCCAGCCTGACTGCGGCGGTCATCTCATTGTAAGTTTCGACACCTTCACAGACGACGGTTTTGCCCAAGGCATGAAAGGTGTCAACCAGTGAGCCCACATAGCGCTGCAAGCGGAAGGAACGATCAATTCCCTTGATCAAGCCAATGTCTAGCTTGATGGCGTCATACCAGGCTTCGCTGATCCGCCTGTAGTTGGAGAGACCTGAGCCGAAATCATCAATGAAGACTCTGAAATGGAGTTCCTTGATGAGCCGCTCCGATGCCGTTGTCACATGATCCGCACCGGTCAACACGTCGGTGGCGGCCATTTCCGTGATCTCGATGCAGAAAGTCGAAGCATCGATGCGATACCTCCTCAATAATCCGATCAACTGATTCAGGCGTTGATCGTTGGCGACTGAATCTGCGCTGATATTGATCGAGACATATTCAATGCGACGACTCAAAAAGTCCGAATCACGCAGCGCCTGCTGTACCTCGTCCAATCGACTCAGAACGAGACCATCAATCTGATGAGCGATGCCGATATCATGCGCCAGCTGCATCACCTTTCCTGTTCCCATCCTGCTCAAGGCAGGCGGGCGGAAGGAAATCAGCAATTCAAGCCCAAAGTGTCCTGGGTTGGCCACCAGCAGGATGGGTTGAAAGCGAAGTTCCAGATCACTGGCTGTGAGGCAGGTCAATTGCTCTCTGATCCTGCTCTTCTCCATCACCAGTTGATCATCACCCGCTTCCACCAGTCGAAAAGACCTTCGATCTTCCGCGGTCAGCAACTCCCCGAAAGCCTGCATCCTCAACAGGGTTGGGCGTGGATCATCCAGACGGAAGAGTTGGCCGGTGACGATCAGATCATCTCTTTCCAGGATGATGTCGATGGATTGTTTGATGGAGGCTGTGACCGTGCCCAGCAGCCTGGACAGCATCAACTCGGCGGCCACCCTCGTATCGATCGGCGCTTGCTCGGAGGCACGAACGATCAGACCAATCTTGGTTTCCGAAACACGATAAAAATTGAGATCAGGATCAAAAGGCAAGACTTCGGAGATAGCCTTGCAGGCATTCTCGAGAATCGCGATATTCTCTACCTCAGAAAGAAATAAGTTCTGCTTTTGCAGAAACCGGAAATCAATGGTCACCAACATGCCCGCCTCCTCACGCGGAGGGCGCTTGATCAGTGATGTCACCTTCAAATCCTGGACCAGGGCGTAGCGCGTCAGAAAGGAGGTGAGTCCATCCCTGCGAAAGGAACTGATCAAGCCTTTTCCTTTGCTGTTTCTTTCCGTCGACAGGTGGGCGATCACACCACTGAACAGGATGCCAAGCATGCCCAGCACCAAGGCCAGCGAGTGTTCCAGCGGATCCTGAGCCAGTGGCTTCGGGACCAGGTTCAGGCCGACCAGAAACTCACCGAACTCGATCCGGTAGCGGTGACCCCTGTCGCCCCTGCTGGCAGGCATCCCCCTCCAGGGTGACACCGAAATCAGCCTGAAGGCCTGAAGATCTTCGGCGACCAGACTCTTGCCACTCAACCTGAGCCACGGTCTCCCGGAGGCCTGCTCCGCCTGAGAGCCGAAGAACAACCCATCGACTTCGGATTCAGCCGGAACCATCACAAGAGGCGTCTGGGGCGACTTTCTCGCGCAGATCAGGGGAATGCCTGCCCGGTCGTCCTGCCCGGATGCCCCAACCTCCGGCCCCTGCCGGCTGGAGAGGCCGGGAGCCGAAACCAGCTGCAGGCCGAGCTGCCCCAACGGCTCCTCGCCCAGAGGAGCGGCTGGGAGGGCAGGCCTCCGAGAGAAGTAGACATCAACAGCCTGCAGTGATTCGCACAGACGCCGGGCGATTCGATCACTTCTGACACGTAAATCTCTGGCATCGCGCCGATCGATCAAATGGATGAACACCAGGAGGGAGGCAGCAGAAAGCATCGCCCCAGTCATCACGACGAGTTTTCTTTTTCGATGCATGCCCCTTCCTCACCCACCTCAATCTAGCTTTGTCATGGCAGGTTCTCCTTGAAAGATCCACCCCGGGCAAGCTGTGGAGAGCTGGAAGACCACTCCGCAGTAATCGTCGCCCCCCTTCCTCCGTTGCCCGGCAGTACTAAGCGAACATTCACCTGAACGGCTTCCTCTGTGTCCATGGAGACTTCTCCCCCTCTGGGCAGCACTAAAATGTTTTGGGGAAGATTCTAACGCCAGTCAGGACTTTTTCAGCTCATGAATGCTCCGGCGGATGCGCCGATCTCCCCCATTCACAACAGGCCCACAGACTTCCTGTCCCATGGATCGGCGGCCGTGATCAAAACGGCCATCATTGGTGGGGGTGCCTGTGGCCTGGCCCTGGCCAGGGGTCTCTGGAGGAACAGCCACCCGGTTCGCGTCTACGAGCGGGCCGTGGCCCCCCCCAGCAGCGGGCCCGGTTTCCTGGTGCTGGCCAACGGCTGCGATGCACTGCGAAGTCTCGGTCTGCGGCCGGGGGTCGACCTGGGGCACCGGATCGAGACGGTGCGGATCGTCTCCTGCTCGGGCGACGTGCTGGCGGACTATCGCCTGGAAGACGCCGTGGCGATGATGCGGCCCCAGCTGCTCGAGGCGCTGCTTGTGGGAGCCCCCGATCAGCTGGTTCAGTACAACCACCCGTTCAGCGACTTCGAATGGCAGGGAGACAGGGCCACGGCGGTCCGCTTCCAGAACGGCCGACGCCATGGGGCCGATGTCTTCATCGCTGCCGATGGGATCCGCTCCCGCTGCCGCGGGGCCCTGGGGGTTGCGCCCCTGTCGAACCCGGGTCGGGTCAAGGAGATCGTGGCCCACGCCTGGCTGCCCTGGCTGAGCAGGGAACTGGGTCATTGCTTCCTGAAGGTGCAGCATCCCAGCGGCGGACTGGCGGTAGGCCTGGTGCCCCTGGGCGATGGCGGGCTGATCTGGTTCATCCAGTTCGACAGCCTGCGTTTCGTCCCCCCCCCCGAGGAGGAACTGGACACCTTCGTCAGCGAACTCCTGCGTCCTTTTCCTGCACTGGTTCGCCATGCGCGTGACGCCACCGGTCCGGTCGGTCCCCACCTGTGGCACACGGTCGACGAGAAGCCTGCGGCCCGATGGAGCCAGGGCAACGTCGCCCTGGCCGGGGATGCGGCCCATCCGCTCCTGCCCTTCACCAGCCAGGGAGTCAATTCCGCCCTGGAGGATGCCGTCCTGCTGAGCCGTCTCCTGCAGCGGTGCCGGGACCCTCAGGACCTGCCGGTTCTGCTGCGGTCCTACGAGCGACAGCGACGGCCGACGCTTCTGGGCTGCGTGGAAGCCGGTCGCAGGATGGCCCGTGCGTTCGTCCAGCCCTCCCCGACGATGTGCCAGCTGCCCCTGGTCGCATGACCGATCGCTTCGGTGCCTGTTTCCGGGACGATGCCGTACCCCTGAACCTGCTGCGCCAGAGGGCCCACAACCTGCGCTGGGCCGAGCAGCCGGACGGCGTGATTCCGCTGACCGCCGCCGATCCTGATTTCCCCGCCGCCCCGGTGATCCGAGAGGCCATCGTTCGCTATGGCGACAGCGGCGTGTTCAGTTACGGCCCCCCGGGCGGACTGGCGGACTTCCGGGAGGCGGTGGCTGGTTATCTGCGCCGGCGGGGCGCCGCCGTGACGGCCGAGGGTGTCGTGGCGGTGAACAGTGCGGCGGCCGGTCTGGCCCTGCTGGCCCACCACTGGCTGTCCCCCGGGGACGAGGCGATCGTGGCCGATCCGGTCGACTTCCTGTTCGGCCACACGGTCCGCAGCGCAGGAGGCGCGCCGGTGCTGTGGGGGCTCGATCGCCAGGCGCCCCTGGATCTGGAGGCACTGGCGGCGCTGGTGACCCCTCGTACCCGGATGCTCTGCCTCTGCAATCCCCACAATCCCCTGGGTCGCTGCTTCCGGCGCGACGAACTCGAGGCCCTGGCCCGCTTCTGCCTGGCTCGGGGCCTCCGGGTGCTGAGCGATGAGATCTGGAGTGATGTGGTCTACCCGCCCGCCACCTTCACCAGCTGGCTGGCCCTGGCCCCGGAACTCGCGGCAAACGGCGCGGTGGTGCATGGTTTCTCGAAATCCTTTGCCCTGGCGGGATTGCGTGTGGGCTACGTGGCGATGGCGGATCCAGCGGCCGCCGCACGGCTGCTGGAGGGCAGCGAGCAGTTCTCCACCGTGGATGGGGTGTCCACGCTCAGCCAGGTGGCAGCCACTGCGGCCTACAGCCCCGACGGGCTCGACTGGCTTGCCGCCTTTCTCCTTCACCTGCAGGCCCGGCGTGACCAGGCGGTCGCCCGGTTGTCGGCGATCAACGGGCTCCGGGTGCACTCCCCGGCAGCCACCTATGTGCTGTTCGTGGGGCTGCCTCCGATGCAGGAAAGCGTGGAGGATCTGGTGGACCGTCTGCGGCTGGAGCACGGGGTGGCGCTGGTGCCGGGCAGCCCCCGTTGGTTCGGCCCGGGGGCGGCCGGCCACGTCCGCCTCAGCTTCGCGACCTCCGCCGCCCTGCTGGGCGAGGGACTGGAGCGCTTCGCCGCCGGTCTGGCCTCAGCCCCTACCAGGGCAGCACCTGGCCGTTGGCATGCCAGAAGCGGCCTGAATTCTCCAGGTTGAGGGCGTCGATGCGGGCCAGCAGACCCTGCACCGACTCCTCGGTGCTGATGCCCCGCTGGCTGAAGCCCGTCATGCGGGTGCGCACCAGGCCGGGGTGGAGCAGGGCCACGGCGATGCCGCGGGGCGCCAGGTCGATGGCCAGCGATTTGCCGGCCATGCAGAGCGCCACCTTCGACATGCGGTAGCCGTAGGCGCCGCCGGAGCTGTTGTCGTCGATCGAACCCATGCGGCTGGTCATCAGGATCAGCTTCGCGCCCGGGGGCAGCTGGTCCAGCAGGGCCCGGGTGAGCCGCAGGGGGGCGATGGCGTTGACCTCGAACTGGCGGCGCAGGCTCTCGACGTCGAGATCCTCCAGGCTCGTGTGCTCGAGGAGGCCGGCGTTGTGGATCAGCCCCTCGATGGCCAGGCCGTCGAGCCGCTTCATCAGGCCGGCGACAGCGGTGTCGGAGGTGACGTCCACCCCCGCCTCGATGCGCACACCCAGGGCCTCCAGCTCCGGCGTCGGGACACGGCACGCCGCGATCACTGTCTCGCCCCGGGCCTGGAGCTGGCGACAGTATTCGAGGCCGATGCCCCGGTTGGCGCCGGTGATCAGGTAGGTGGCCATGAGGGAGCCACGCTCGCGACTGCCTGGATCGTATGGAGAAAGGGCTCAGCCCTCCTCCCAACGGAAGCCCTGGTCGGCCCAGGCCTTCGGATCCTCGATCGGTTCGAGGTGGGTCAGCACATCGCTGCGGGGCAGGGCCACGGCAATCTCCTGCTCCAGACGTTCGCAGAGATCATGGCCGGCCTGCACCGTCCAGCGACCCGGCACCAGCACATGGAAAGCCACGAAGCGGCGCGAACCGGCCACCCGGGTGCGCAGGGCATGGAAGCGGATGTCCTCCGTCTCATGGGTGGCGAGCAGGGCCAGCAGCCTTTCGTGCTCGTCCTCGGGCAGGGAACGGTCGAGCAGGCCGGAGGCGGTTTCCCGCAGCAGATTCCAGCCGGTGAAGGTGATATTGAGCGCCACGGCGATCGCGATCAGGGGGTCGAGGATCGTCAGGCCGGTCAGCTTCACCAGGCCGATCGCCAGCACCACGCCGCAGGAGGTCCAGACGTCGGTGAGCAGGTGGTGGGCATCGGCCCGCAGGGTGATCGAGTGGAAGCGGCGCGAGGCCCGCAGCAGAACCCAGGCCACCAGACCGTTGAGAGCCGTGGCCACCAGGGAGAGGGCCAGACCGATCCCCAGCTGCTCCAGGGGTTCCGGTTGCAGCAGCCGAGCCACGGCGGCGTGGATGATCGCCAGGGCCGCCAGCACGATCAGCACGCTCTCCAGGCCGCTGGAGAAGTATTCAGCCTTGAAATGGCCGTAGTGGTGGTTGCGGTCGGCCGGTTTGGCGGCGAGGCTGAGGGCCCAGAAGGCCCCCAGGGCCGCCGCGAGATTCACCCCCGATTCCATCGCATCGGAGAGCAGCCCCACCGAGCCGGTGAGCCGCCAGGCCGCGGTCTTCAGCACGATCGTGGCCACGGCCGCCGCCACCGACAGCAGGATGAAGGAGCGAGGCGAAGCCAGGGCCATCGTGGTCGGGGGTGCCGTCAGGCATCAGGGGTGCCGTCAGGCGGCGGGGCGATCGGCCACCAGCAGCAGGCCTCCCATGATCGAGAGGTTCTTGAACAGCTGAATGCGCTCCTGGGGGTCGGCCACGTCGTTGTGGAAGAGCAGGGTGGTGGGCACCAGGAACAGCAGCAGCAGAATCGCCCCCAGGCGGACCCGGTGACCACTGATCACCAGGACCGAACCCACGGCCATCAGCGCCATGGCCGCTGCCAGCAGCACCGGAGCGAACGGCAGTCCCCTGGCGGCCATCATCCCGGCCACGCCGGCGAATCCGGTGAGCTTGCCGATCACGGCATGCACGAACACCAGGCAGAGCAGCACCCGGGCGATGCCATCGAGGAGGGAAGGCCGGGGCCGGGTGAAGGAGGGCCGGAGCCGAGGCAGGGAGGTCATCGGTGGCCGTGCGGATAGCGGGATTCTGCTGGCAGGCCGCAGGGCCTGACGAGTCAGATGGTGAAGGAGATGGTTCTGGGGGCAACCAGCGGGCAGGGCCTGGCCTCCTGCCGCTGCACCCGTGCGTGGTGCAATGGATTCAGGATGACGACCCGCCCGGAATCATGGAAGTGTGCTGAGGAGGTCCGGTCACCGGTCCCCAGCACCCCAGGCCCGAACCGATGCGCACCTCTGCTCTGACCCCGGTGCTGGAACTGGACCGCATCGTGGTGGCAGGCCGCGGCAGGCCGCGGCTGGAGGCGGTCGATCTGCGCCTGGAACCGGGCGAGCGGGTGGCGCTGCTGGGGGCCAGCGGGGCTGGCAAGAGCACCCTGCTGGCGGTGGCCAATGGCCTGCTGACACCTGCGGCGGGCACGGTGCTGTGGGACGGCCAGCCGCCGGCTCGCCCGGGGAGCGGCCGGCGGCGCCAGCAGGCCCGCATCGGCACGCTCTGGCAGGACCTGCGCCTGATCGAGGAGCTGACCGTGCAGCAGAACCTCAACGCCGCCCGCCTGGCCCGCTGGGGCTGGCCCAGGGCGCTGCTCAACCTGCTGCTGCCGCTGGAGAGCGAGGCCTGCGCCGCGGCCCTGGGGGCGATGGACCTGGATCCGGCCCTGCTCAGCCAGCCGGTGACGGCCCTCTCCGGCGGCCAGCGCCAGCGGGTGGCCATGGCCCGGCTGCTGCGCCAGGAGCCCACCCTGCTGCTGGCCGACGAACCGCTGGCCAGCCTCGACCCCCGCCTGGCGGCCGAGCTGCTGGCCCTGCTGCTGGCCCAGGCGGCAGCCCCCCGGGCCCTGCTGCTGAGCCTGCACCGGCCCGACCTGCTGAACGGCTTCGATCGGGCCGTGGGCCTCAAGGGCGGCCGGGTGGTCTTCGACGGGCCGGTGGCACAGGTGAGCGACACCCTGCTGGCCGACCTCTACGAGGGCACGCCACCTTGAAACCGGCCGCGCCGCTGCTGATGCTGCTGCCGGCCCTGGTGCTGGTGCCGCTGGCCCTGGTGCTGCCGGGCCTGACCCATGGCGGCGGCTGGGACCTGATCGGCGCCTTCGCCGCCGCGGCGCTGACTCCCTCGCTGGATCCGGCACTGCTCGGCTCGCTGCTGGGCGGGCTGGCGGTGACGGCCGGGGTGGCCCTGCTGGGCTGGGCCGCCAGCCTGGTGCTGGGGCTGCTGCTGGGGATCGCCAGCTCGCGCACGGTGTGGCGCACCCTGGCGGCAGCACCCTGCCGGCGTCGCTGCTCCGCCGGCTGCTGGCCATCCCCCGCTCGATCCACGAGCTGATCTGGGGCCTGCTGCTGCTGCAGCTGGTGGGGCTGCAGCCGTCGGTGGCGGTGCTGGCCATCGCCCTGCCCTTCGGAGCCCTGGTGGCGCGGGTGCTGAGCGATCTGCTGGATGCCCTGCCCACCGCGAACCTGGAGGCCCTGCGG
Organism: uncultured bacterium; assembly: GCA_942491175.1. Classification (GTDB taxonomy): domain Bacteria; phylum Cyanobacteriota; class Cyanobacteriia; order PCC-6307; family Cyanobiaceae; genus Cyanobium. Next base: position 143,772 of record CALNZO010000001.1, read on the forward strand.
GCGGCGGGCGCCCCGGCGCCGGCGGCCCTGCTCACGGCCCTGGGGCCGGCCCTGCTGCCAGGGGTGCTCAGCTACGGCGGCTACCGGCTCGAGTGCGCCCTGCGCAGCGCCACCCTGCTGGGGGTGTTCGGCCTGGGAGGCCTGGGCACGGATCTGAAGCTCAGCCTGCAGTCGCTGGAGTTCCACGAACTCTGGAGCGGCCTGTGGCTGCTGCTGGCGGTGATGCTGGCCCTGGAGGGAGGCGTGAGCCGGCTGCGGCGGCGCTGGCTGGTGCCGGGCCGGTTCGTCCTGACCCAGCGGGGCGTGGGGGAGCGCAGCCGGGAGATGCTGCTGGCCATGGCGGCCCTGTTGCCCCTCTGCGCCCTGGTGGGCCATGGCCTGGGGGTGGATCCGGCGGCCCTGCTGAGCTGGCAGCCCCTGCCAGGGCTGGGCGAGGGCGACTGGGCCGCCACCCTGGCCCTGCCCTGGCCCCGGCTGGTGGGGGGCACTCTGCTGCTCACCGCCCTGGCGGCCACCCTGGCGGTGGGCCTGGCGCCCCTGTTGCTGCTGCTGATGGGGCCTCAGGCCTGGGCGCGGCGGGGGCTGCAGCTGCTGTGGGCCTTCGCACGCCTGTGGCCGCCGCCCCTGAGCGCCCTGCTGCTGCTGTTCGTGCTGGAGCCTGGGGTGGTCACCGCGGCGGTGGCCCTGGGCTTCCACAACCTGGGCGTGCTGGGCCGGCTGCTGCTGGAGAGCGCCGATGCCGCCGACCCGGCGGCCGAGGATGCCCTCGCCTGCGGCGGCAGCGGCCCCCGGCTGGCCCTGCTCTACGGCCGCTTCAGCGGGCTGGCCCGCCCCTACCTGGCCTACGGCGCCTACCGGGCCGACGTGATCCTGCGGGAATCGGTGGTGGTGGGCCTGGCCGGGGCCACCGGCCTGGGCAGCCAGCTGCTGGAGAGCCTGAGCTCCTTCGCCTGGGACCAGCTGCTGGCCCTGGTGGCGGCCTACGCCGTTCTCACCCTGATCGGCGAGGACCTCAGCGACCGGGCCCGGCGCCGCTGGCTGGCGGCCGCCTGATGGCCCATGGTGAGGCCGCCGCCTCGATGCCCCGATGCACCCAGCCTCGTCCGGCCCCAGCGAGGGAACGCCCCCCTTCACCTATCGCTTCCTGCACCGCATCGAGCCGGCGGAGCTGGAGCGGTTTCTGCAGCTGCAGGAACGGCTGATGGCCGCCGCCCGGTGCTGTCCGGGCTTCGTGGCGGAAACCGTTCCCACCCCCTGGGGAAGGAGGAGAACGGTGAGGGACTGCTCTTCCAGTCGGAGCTGAGCTTCGCCTCCCCGGCCCACTTCATGGGCTGGATGGACTCCCCGGAACGGCGCAACCTGCTCAACCCCGCCGAGCACGACGGCTACCGCTACGTGGGCAGCAGCGACTGGGACGGCTATGCCCGGTGGCTGAGCGGGGCGGTGAGCCGCCAGGTGCCGGCCTGGAAGGTGAACCTGATCGTGCTGCTGGTGCTCTACCCCACCGTGATGGTGCTGGGGGTGGTGCTCAGGCCCCTGCCGCTGGATGCACCCACCGGCCTGCTGCTGGGCAACCTCTGCAGCGTGGCCCTCACCGGCTGGCTGCTGGTGCCCTGGGCCAGCCGGCTGCTCCAGCCATGGCTGGAGGGCACGGCCAGCCGCCGCGGCCGCAGCCTGACCCTGAGCGGAATCCTGGTGGCCCTTTTCCTGATGCTGCAGCTGTTCCGGGCCCTGCCGGCCACCCGTGGCACCTGATGCATCCGAGGCGCGTGATCCTGCCGGAGGTGGGCCCAGGGGATCAATAGCGGACCCGGTCGGGCCTGGCCTGGTAGGCCTTCCACACCTCCACCGCCTCCTCGCGCAGCATCTGGGTGAGCCGGATGGAGCGCTGCTCCTTGGGCAGGGCGAGCTGCTCGTAGATGGGGCGATCATCGAAATCGCCGTACTCGAAGGCGTCCTCCACCGTGGCGGCGTAGTACACCTCCTCGATGCCGGCCCAGTAACAGGTGGCCATGCACATCGGGCAGGGCTCGGCGGAGGTGTAGAGAATGCAGCCCGGCAGCTTGAAGCTCTGCAGGGTGATGCAGGCCAGGCGGATCGCCTCCATCTCCCCGTGCCAGGTGGGATCGTGGCTGGCCACGACGCGGTTCATGCCGGTGGAGATGACCTCGCCATCCTTCACGATCACCGCGCCGAAGGCCCCGCCGGTGCCGAATTGAAGGGCGGCTTTTCGGGAGAGGGCAATGGCCTGGCGGATGAACTTCTCGTGATCCGCCGTGGATGAAGCCATGAATCTTCCCTCCGTTGGTGATGCTGATGCCCAGGTTTCCGGGGTCCCCGGCGACTCGGTTCCGCCGACTCTCTCTTCGCCGGTTCACCGTAGTCCTGCTCCAGAGGCCAGAACCCCAGTCCAGGCCGTCGGCCAGGGGGATCGCCTCCCGCTGGAGGCGCGCCAGCAGCCGCGCGAGCCGGGGGGGCCGGCCACCGGGGGGGGTCCGGCGATGACCAACGGGCCGTTGGCGCTGACCCCGCGCAGCAGGGGCTGCACCAGCAGGGGGGAGCGGACGGCGGAAGGGAGGAGGGGGGGGGGGGGGGGGGGGGGGGGGGGGGGGGGGGGGGGGGGGGGGGGGGGGACGGGGGGCGGCGGGCGCGGTCGGCCATCAGCGCTCCAGGAGCCGCGGCAGCAGCTGCACCAGATTGCAGGGACGGGTGGTGGCATCGAGCTGGGCGCGGATCAATCGGTCCCAGGCGGTGGACACCGCATCGAGGGAGCCGGGCAACACGAACACCACCGTGCCGTTGGCCACCCCGGCCAGGGCGCGGCTCTGCAGGGTGCTGGTGCCGATCGTCTCGAAGGAGATCACCCGGAACAGCTCGCCGAAGCCCTCGATCGTCTTGTCGAGCAGGGGGGCCACCGCCTCGGGGGTGCCGTCACGGCCGGTGAGGCCGGTGCCGCCGGAGCTGATCACCACCTGCACGGCCGGATCGGCGATCCAGCGGCTCACCTCCGCCCGGATGCGGTAGCGGTCGTCGGGCACCAGGGTGCGCTCCAGCAGCCGGTGGCCGGCGCCCTCCAGGCGCTGCTGCAGGGCATCGCCGGAGGGATCGTCGGCGAGGCTGCGGGTGTCGGACACCGTGAGCAGGGCGATGGCGAGGCTCAAGACCGGAGGCAACGGCAGCGTCGCCATTGTGAAGGGCCTGCCGGATCAGGGGGTCCATCCCGGCAGCTGGTGGGGATGCCAGCGGCCAGCGACCTTCTCCGCCACCAGGGGCGTGAGCGTGATCCGCAGTGGCGTGCCGGCGGCCACCTCGACCCGCAGAGCGGAGTAGGCACGGCGCAGGGCGGAGCCCCGGCCGCTGCGGCCGAGGAACAGGCGGGAGTGGGCCACGGCGTGCTGGTCACCGGGGGGGCCCTCGCGGAGGACGGGGCCCTGCCGCCGCTGGCGCCTGAGGCTGTAGCCACTGCCGCCGCAGATCACCCAGGGGATCCCGGCGTCGCCGTGGCCGGTGTTGCCGGTGCTGATCACCTCGAGACAGTGGGCATGGCCGCTGAAGGCCAGATCCAGCAGGGGGCGGCCGGCGGGGAGATCGCCGAGGGCGGCGGCCACCCGGTCCAGGGCCCGGCGCAACCGGGCGCGCACGGCCAGGGTCTGTCCCTGGTCCCACTTGCTGGCTTCGCTGACGTAGGGCGGATGGTGCAGCACCAGAAGACGGCCGCGCACCGCAGGGTTGCGCCAGGAGGCGGTCAGGGCTTCGGCGAACCAGTCGAGCTGGGCCTGGTCCACCTCCGGACTCCGGCCGGCGCGGGCCGAGGCATCACTGGCGAGCTGCTTGTCGATGTCGCGAATCTGCTCATCCAGCTGCTCGGCCTTGGCCGCCTGGTCGTCCAGGGTGTCCTCGTCGGCGGCGCCGTCGTCGAGGGCACGCAGCAGGGCCTCGCGGTCAGCATCGAGGACCCGGCGGCGCCGGCGCAGCTCGTCGTCGTCCCGGGGCCCCCCAGGCAGCGGCTGGTTGAAGGTGTTGGAGTCGAGGGCGAACACGTCGACACCGGCCCAGCGGAAGGTGTAGTGGCGGTGAGGCAGACGGGTGAAGTGGCCGGGCCGGTAGAGGAGGCAGCGGGCCCCATCGACCGTGGCGCTGCGCGTGCTCTCGAGGTGCTCGCCGAGGCGGGCCTCGGGCACGTCGGCGAGCACGTCGAGGAAGGCGCGGGCCCAGGCCTGGCCCACGAAGGAGCCGTGCCAGCCCACATCGAGATCGATCCAGGAGCGCAGCAGCCGGCGCAGCGGCGCCGTGAGACCGGAGAGCAGCCCCAGCGGCAGCGGCAGGTCGTAGTAGTCGTGGTTGCCGGGCACCGGCAGGAACGGCACCCGGAAGACGAGCTGGTCGTAGCGGAGCCGGCGCCAGTCGTCGCCGCCGCAGATCCACTCGCGGTAAGGCCGGATGAAGTTGTTGCTGTACTGCTCGCTGGAGCCCACCTGATAGACGACATCGCCGGTGTGAAGCAGGAAGCGGGCGTCCCCGCCATGGGCGAGCAGCTGCTCGGCCACCCGCCGCTGGGGGCTGTCGCGGCGATGGCGGCCGGTGCCGCTGTCGCCCAGCACGAGGAAGGCGAAGGCCTCCGGCGCCCCGGGATCCCCCTGGATCGCCAGGCGGCAGGGGTCGATGCCCTGGCGGGCGAGGGCGGGATGGCCCCAACGCACCCGCTCCGCCATGCGGCGGATCTTGGTGGCGGCACCCGGCTCGGTGGCGAGGTTCACGGTGGCGGCAGCGGCGCAAGCACCGTCAGGGCGCCGGGCAGGCAGGTGAAGGTCACGGGGTTGGCCGCCACCATCTCGCCGTCGATCACCAGCTCCTGGGGCGGGTCGGTGCTGATCGTGAGCTGCCTGGCCCGCAGACAGAGAAGGTCGGGACGGTTGGAGGGGGACTGCACCACGGCGGAGGCCACCAGGGACGCCAGGGTGTTGAGCCCCTGCAGCCGGGTGGCGGGGGAGGCGATGGTGACCTCGAGCAGGCCGTCGTCGGGGATCACCCGCCCGAAGCCCTGGGCAAGCACGGAGGAAGCGGGGGCCACGTTGGCCACGGTGATGGCGGCGGCCTGAACCTCGGTGACGGCGCCGTCGATCTCGATGCGGGCCTGGAACGGTTGCTGGGCCACGAGCTGCTGGGCGCCGGCGAGCATGTAAGCGAGCAGGCCGAGCATGGACTTGAGTTCCCGCGTGGCACGGTCCACCATGCCCGCCTCGAAGCCGAGGCCGGCCAGCAGGGTCATGGGCACGTCGTTGCAGCGGGCCGCGTCCACCACGACGGTGTGGCCGGCCAGGAGGGTTTCGCAGGCGCTGACCAGATCGAAGGGGAGGCCGAGGGCCGCCGCGAAGGCGTTGGCGGTGCCGCGGGGGATCACGCCGAGGGGAATGCCGGTGCCGGCCACCGCTCCCGCCACGGCCGACACGGTGCCGTCACCGCCACAGGCGATCACCATCATGGTGGCGTCATCCCCCGGGGGCCTCGCCCGCAGCAGGTCGACGAGCTCCCGGGTCTGCTGGGCCGGATCGCTCTCGGGGCGGGTGAGCAGCACGGTGACCAGCAGCTGGGGCTCGAGGATCGAGCGGATCAGGGCAAGGTCAACGTCGGGATCCCCCTGGCCCGCCACCGGATTGAAGAGCAGGTAGGCGACCCGGCCGTGGGCCAGGCCGCGCAGGGCCAGGTCGGCGGAGGCGGCATTGAGGGCCAGGGGCACCGCCCCCAGATCACAGGCGCGGATCAACATCCGGGCGTCGGGGGTGGCGCCGGAGGGCGCCAGGGGGTCGAGGAAGGCCACCACCAGGGCCGCCTCACCGGCAAGCACCCGCGAGGCGATCTGGATATCGCCGCCATCGTCGAGCGCCCTGAGCGCCGTGACCGTCAGGGCCGCGGTGCGCGGGTCTACCTGGAGCCGCCGGGCCAGGTCGGCGGTGGCGAGCAGGGGGAAACAGGCGACGGCAGGGGCCTGCCGATCGAGCCAGTCGAGCAGCGCCTCGACGCGGGACACGCTCGCCAGCAGCACCAGGGCATGGGCCATCAGGTCTGAGGCTAGGAGTCAGTCGCTCGCAGATGAGCGCCGCAGCTCTCAGCAGACGCCTGTCGATCCACCCAGATCCCCCTGACGGCAATGGTTCTTGAGTGGAGAACGGGGCATGGTCAAACCCAGGCCCTTGCGTCCCTGGAACCCGGAACAGACGCTGCTGTTTCCGCCCTCACCGGTGCAGTGGGTGCCAGAGAACCATCTGGTGTTCTTCCTCCTCGATCGGGCCGCTGCCTGAGAGGGTCCGGGTTTGCTGAACCAGGGACGTGGTTAACGATGGAAGCTCTTCAGAAAAACCAGACCACTTCAACCCGAGAAGTCCCGAGCCACCAGGCAGCGACCAATCCCTTCCTTCGTCATGACAGCAGCGCGCTTTTTCGACTCGCCTGCAACCAGGTTAACTATGATCAGAATCGCCAGAAGTTTGGCTCCCACATATCAATGGAACGACCCCAGCCTCCCAACCTGCTCAGATCAACCGATATCGCGCTGGCGTATCTACTCCTTCGCGTTGTTGTGGGGAGTGAACTACTTCAACCATGGCATTACTCGCATAGACGACATTCCTGGCTTTTCCACGTCCATGGTGAAGGCCAGCCTCGTTCCCCCCGTTGAACTCCTTGTTGGTCTGCTGCTGATCGCAGGGCTCTTCACAAGAGCATCTCTCATCGCGACATTCATCCTGATGGTGATCTTGATGTATGGCGTTACCATCGTCCAGAACTGGAGCGCTGCCTCCAGCCAGCTTATCTATAACATTGTTCTCTTCATCCTGCTGGCCGCACGAACAGGCACCCGACAGGAGCCTTCTTCAGGCCTCTGGTTGTGCCCGAACTGAGCAAAGGGGCTGCTGAAATCACTCGGTCGACAGGACGGCCCGGGGATCTCATGCCGTCTGGAATCAACCCCCTCAGGGCACCCGGCTCCCCATCGCCGCTAAAATTGGAATTGTCTCCAGCACGAGCGTCATGGAGCCAAAGGGCAACCATCGGGAGAGGATGCCTGATGGCGACGATCAATTCCTGCGAACAACAGATGATGGAACAAAGCGCTGTTGGTGGGCAAGCGACCATGAGGATTACCAGCGTTACCACGATGAGGAATGGGGCCGCCCGATTGCTGACGATATCCGTCTCTTCGAAAAGATCTGCCTGGAAGGCTTCCAATCCGGACTTTCCTGGCTGACCATTCTGCGCAAGCGTGAAAGCTTCCGAAAGGCCTTCTCTGGTTTCGACTTCCACAGGGTCGCTTCCTTTGACGATCAAGACATAGCTCGCCTGCTCCGGAATGGTGACATCGTCCGTCATCGCGGAAAAATCGAAGCAACGATCAACAATGCCCGTCGAGCACTTGAGGTCGTCGACGAGTTTGGAAGCCTTGGCGCCTATGTCTGGACATGGGAGCCGAGATCCCCTGAGCAGCACGTTGGCAAGGGGGACTGTTCACACCCTATTCCCAGCATTACAGCAACATCGCAATTGCTGAGCAAGGATCTGAAGAATCGGGGCTGGAAATTCTTCGGCCCGACGACCGCCTACGCCTTCATGCAGGCTGTAGGGATGGTCAATGACCATGTGCAAGGGTGTTCCATCAGGGCAGAGGTGGAAGCTCTGCGCAGCACGTTCAAGCGTCCATACCAGAACAGAAGCGGCAAGACGCTTTCCACTCCACCAAGCAAGTCTTTTCCCCAGCAGGGACAGCCAGGTGCTCTGCCAGATGGGTTCGGCAGCTTCCGATCGCCCCCCCTTTCGGGCGAAGAGAGATCCGTGCGGCCGGGTCCTCCCCGGCAAACGCTCAGCTGGCCTGCCGCTGCGGAGGAGACACCAGAACCCCGTTGAACAGCAGCGCCTGCGAGACGCGCTCAACGATGGCGAAGGCGAAGGGCCGGTCCACCACAATCTCGCGCCGCGGATGGCTTGGCCTGACCGTGGTTGTCACGGCCCCGCCGATCAGGGTGGCAGCGGCCGCACGCACCCCTTTCTCGTCCAGTTCGATGCGGTTGTCCTGCTTGATCACCGCGACCCGGCTGGATCTTTCCGACAGCCGAGAGAGGTCCGCACGGCTGTCGAACAGCGGGGCCAGGCCGAGATCCTGCGTCATGGGCGAGTCGCCGCGCATCGTGACGGCGTCGCTGAAGCCAAAGACCGGCAGCTGAATCAACAGCTGGTGCAGGCTGCCTTCACCGCCACTCACCCGGGCGGCCATGGCCGCGAACCCCGGGACCGCCTCGTTGAGCAACCAGCCACGGACGTCGGTCTGGTCCGACGCCGGCAGGTGCACGATGAAGGCGTATTTTCCCCCCGCGAAAGGCAGCTGGAACGCCACGCTGCCGTCCTCCAGGTCGACCACCCGCGCCACGTAATCCACGGTGCGAATCGTCTCGGCGGCCTGCCGGGTGCCGTCAAGGGTCGCAAAGCGGTAGGTGTCCTCCACGCCCACACGCCGCATCGCCGTTCCCCAGGTGCCTTCGAACAAGGCGGTGTTGAGGATGACCCAGTCGAGTGTGGACAGAAGCCCATCATCGATGACGGTCGGGATCAGTCCACGGGTTTGCTCCTCCGCCCAGTCGTTGATTACGCGCGACGCACCCGGCGCCCTGAAGTCCAGCTGCCGGTGACTGGCCCCAACCATTGACGCGGCGACGGTCAGAAACTCCTCGGCAAACACGAAGGGCATGTCCCTGCTCGCACCGTTCGTCGACCACAGCGAATGGCTCATCCGGAACGCAGCGTCCATGCTGCCGCCGCTGTTGTCCGCCGAAAGCTGAGCCGCCAGTGGCTGGGCGACATCAGCCACCGCGGCATCCGGATCGGCGAGCAGGAGGGTGCGGAGCAGTTGCTGCGAGGCACCGTCAGCGCCCAGTGCCAGCACGCTGAGCGCGAAGTACAGCGAGGGGGATGACACCATCGCGTTGTCGACACCGTTGTTGCGCAGGCGCGAGGTCAGCAGTTCGGGGCCGATGGCATTGAGTGAGGTGCGCGCCCTTTGAAGGGCGGGCTGCTCAGCCGAGGCGGCGGCAGTGGCTGTGGCTGTGGCTGTGGCTGTGGCTGTGGCTGTGGCAGAGCCGAATACAAGGAAGAACAGGATGACGAGCCTGTGCACAGGGGTTTTCTCCGCACTTCAGTAAAGTGGACGGGTGATTATTTCCCCCCCGCTACGGCCCTGACCATGGGGTGAGCACCCCATTTTCGCCTGGCAACGAGCGCGACATCACCTGACCCGATGATGAATCCCGAGCCGACCGGAAAGACCTGCTCGGTCGTCATCGCTGACGATCACGCCATCATCCGTGAGGCCATTCGTGATCTGCTGGACAACAGCGCCGCAAACGACAGCCGTCCGTACACGGTCGTCGCAACCGCTGAGAATGGTCTGGAAGCCATCGCTGCGGTGAAGGCCCACCAGCCGGATCTGTTGTTCCTGGATATCTCCATGCCGCTCGCCAGTGGCGCGGAGATCATCCACGATATCCGGCGCTGGAGCCCGGACACCCGGATCGCGGTGTTCACCGGCATCTCCGCCGCCGGGGTCCTGGCCGGGGTCGTCGAGGCCGGCGCCGATGGTCTGTTCAGCAAGGCGCTCCCGGCCCGCGACATGGTGACGAAGCTGCCCCTGCTGCTGAGCGGCGGCCGCTACGTCGCTCAGGAGTTCGCTGAACTCCTCCGCCGCGGGCAGCAATCGGGGGCGCTCACTGCCCGCGAGCGCCAGGTCCTCAACATGATCGTCGCCGGCAAGTCGAACAAGGAGATCGCCGGCGAGCTGTACATCAGTCCAAAAACCGTCGAGAAACACCGCGCCAGCGTGATGAACAAGCTCGAGGTGCACTCGGTGGTGCAGTTGATGGCCCGCGCCCTCCAGGACGGCCTGATCGATCCCTCTCCCACATCCGTGGGGTGAGCACCCCATGGGCATCGGGCGCTGACTTCAGGAAAATAGGGGGCCAGGACGTTGTCGGCAATGCGCATGGATCCACCCGCGCGCGCCATCGCCCGCTGGCGCCATCGCCCGGGCCTCCCGGTGCTTGCCGGCATGGCGCTCGCGGCGGGCGAAGCCCGCGCGTTGACCGTGGGCCATGTTCCCGACACCGGGGACGCCGTGTTCTATACCTTCTTCCTCACCGCCATCGCCTTCGCGGCCGCGATCATCACCGCCTACCAGGAATTCAGGTGGTTGGTCTATGTGCTGTTTTCCCTGCTCCTGTTGCTCAGCGTCGCGAGCCAGGACGGCACCCTCGCCCACCTGCTCGGGGGCGGAGATTTCGTGCTCTGGGTGGTTCCCTACCTGTGCCTTTCGATAACGACGGCCTTCGGCTACCTGGTGGTCGCCCTGCGCATCGAGGCACCCCACCCCCTGGCGCGCCTGCGCCCGCTCTTCCGCTGCCTGGCCCTGCTCACCGCCCTTCTGCCGCTCAGCAGCGTGCTGTGGCTGCAGCGGATCTCCCTGGTGACCATGTGGATCCCGTTGAACCTGCTGTTCTTCGCGATGCTGTTCACCCAGGCGCTGCCGCCGCTGACCTGGTCTGTCCGGGACCGCCTGCAGCGGCGGCTGACGCGGACCTTCCCGGTCGTGGTGGGCGGCTTCGCGATGGCGCTGCAGGTGGCCCATTTTTCCGGAGTGGGCTTCTCGCGTCCCCACATCAACCAGCTCAATCGCCTGACCCTGCTGCTGTTCGCGGTGTTTTCCCTGGCCATCGTCATCTGGCAGGTCGTCGCCGTCACCCGTGAGAAGACCCGCGCCGAGCGGCAGTCGCTGGTGGCGGAACGCAACGAGGCCCGGCTGAAACTGGCCCTGGCCGAGGCTGAAGCGGACTACCAGGCGGCCCTGTCCACCGCTTCGAGGCATCGATCCAGACTCGCCAGCGTGTCCCATGATCTGAAGCAGCCGGTCGCGGCGCTGCGCCAGGCGGTGGATCAGATGCAGCGCGGCGGCCGGGCACAGGACGCAGACAGGCTGTCGAGGGCGGTGGACTACGTGGCCAGCCTGGCAGGGGCCTACACCAGCGACGGCCGGGACGAACAGGATGGAGACCCGCCACCGGACGGGCCCGCCAGCGGGTCTGAGGTCGTCGCCGCCGGTATGTTCGCGCGCACCCTCGAGCAGATGTTCTCCGCCCAGGCCGGGGAACAGGACGTGCGCCTGCGTTTCATCTGCCCGGACAGCAGGGTCTGCGTCGAGCCGCTGGCAACGATGCGCATCATGGCCAACCTGATCGCCAATGCGCTCGCCCATGCCAGACCGACACGGCTGCTGGTCGGCTTCATGCCCCGCGGCGAGAACGTCGTCTTCCAGGTCCACGACGACGGCATCGGCATGGATGCGCAGACCCTGGCCAGGGTGAGGCAACAGGGCGTCAAGGGGGCGGACTCCGAAGGCGATGGCCTCGGACTGAGCATCGTCCAGGCGCTGTGCCGTGCCCAGGGGATGGCGTTCGAGTTGCGCTCGACTCCCGGCCGGGGGACCTCGGCCTACGTATCGCTGCCGAAGCATCAAGGCCACCACTGAGCGCCTGAACGGAAACGTCTCAGTGTTTTCAGGCCAACTTCAAGATAAAAATGGGGTCAATACCCCATTTTGCTCTCCTGTGGCCATGCCTAGTTTGTGGAGGTGATTCGGGCCGGCCTGTGTTTTCGAAACCAGCCGGCAACGGACGAAATCAGATCAAGACCAAGGAATCAAGACATGAACGATTCAACGCGTTCTCGCTACCGGTTCATCACATCGGGAGTATGTGCCCTGGGCCTGCTGTGGGGGACATCGCAGGCCCAGGCCATACCACTCGATAACAGCCACGTCGCGCAGATCCGGGCCTTCCTGCCGATGGCCAGCGCTGTCCCCATGACTGAAAGACTGCCGATCGACGGTGAGTGGATGATCAACACCATCGGCAAGCGAATCAGGATCGAGGGCGGACGGGCCTATGCCATCGATCCCTGGGTGCACCTGTTTGTCCTGAAGATCCAGCCCTCGATGGTGGTCCTCAAGGACATGCAAAGGACAGGGCCGGGTGAGTACGGCGGATACGATCTGCCGCTGATGGGGACCTTCACCGGGCGCCTGCAGCCCGATGGTTCGCTCAAGGTTTCGGTGCAGGGCACAATGATGCCGGCCCAGTACACGTTGATTCCGGTGCGCATCGACGACCCGATGTCCTTCGACATGGAAAAGAGCGGGCAGTACGACGGACCAGGCAATGAAGCGGATCCCGGCTACGGCTACGAGCCGGATCCGGAGTATGAACCGGAACCCGGGATGGGCGAGCCACCGGCCGACCCTGATGCCGGCGAAGCACCGGTCAGCCCCTGGTGACTCCAATCGAACGAAATCGATCCCAGTGACAAGACCTGCAAAGAGCGCAAGAGCCGGCCAGGAGCGCCCACGGAGCAAGGCGTAAGAGGAGCCATGGCCACCACGACCCTGAAAAAGTTCACCACCATCCAAGAAATGTTCTCCACGACCCCGATCAAAACCGCCTTCCCCATCATCGTGGGGCTCCTGGCCCTGTCCCTGGCTGACCCTGCCCAGGCTGGTAAGAACTGCGGGGGCCTCAATCAGAAAAGCTGCTGGAACATCAACCCCGCCAAGTGGTGCAACACCGGGCTGAAATACGTCGGCACGGGCAAGCCTGGCGACGGGCGCTGCGTGAAGCCCCAGCCCAAGCCGAAGCCCGTGGTCCAGCCCAAGCCCGAGCGGAAGCCAGCCTGCGGGGGCCTCAATCAGAAGAGCTGCTGGAACGTCAACCCCGCCAAGTGGTGCAACACCGGGCTGAAATACGTCGGCACGGGCAAGCCCGGCGACGGGCGCTGCGTGAAGCCCCAGCCCAAGCCGAAGCCCGTGGTCCAGCCCAAGCCCGAGCGGAAGCCAGCCTGCGGGGGCCTCAATCAGAAGAGCTGCTGGAACGTCAACCCCGCCAAGTGGTGCAACACAGGGCTCAAATATTTCGGCACCGGCAAGCCCGGCGATGGGCGCTGCATCAAACCTGGAAGTGATCCCACGCCCAATTGCGGCGGCGAGAATCAGAAGAGCTGTTGGAATCCCAACCCCAGGCACTGGTGTGATGACGGCATGTCCTACAGCCCGGGCGTGCTTCCGAACCAGGGCACCTGCTATCGCAAGCTGAGCAAGGCGGAATACAAGGCAGCCGCCAAACGGATGTACGAAACCGTCAAGGCGCTGGGCGTCGAAAACCCGATGTTCCGCCTGCGGACCTGCCTGCTCGTTCCTGGCAACCTGAGCCAGCTGAAAAACGCCATGAAGGAACGTTCAAAAAATGGAATCAACCGCATCCTGTCCATCTGCGGTGTCTCCCCCCAGGCCCTGAAATCCTATGGCGAGAGAGTTCTTGGCGCTCCACCAAGGACACTGGAGATCGGCCTTTCCGGCGGCGTGATGGCCGGTGTCGGGATCGAGGGCTCGGTTTCCTACGCGATTCCGCTCGTGCCGCGTCCTGATGGCCGGTTCTTCCTCACCAATGGCCTTGGTGGCGGCGCCGGACTTGCCGGTGGCGTGGACGTGACCGTCGGTCTCACCGCCGAAGAGATGCCGATCAAGGACTACGTTTCAGAAAAAGGCCGCAGCATCAACTTCTCAGGAAAGGCCCTCGCCGGCGGTGGAGTATCGATCGATTTCCCCGAGCGAGACATCACACCGCACGGCTTCACCATCAGTGGGGGGGTCGGGGCCGGCGCGGAGTACGGCACGATGATCTTCACGCGCGATCAGTACCTGAAGAACTGGTAGCTTCGAGAGTGGGCTTCGGCATTCATAGGGGGAGGGGGATGGGGATGAATTCCTTGGCCGTAGGCTACGCCGGGGAATGGGGTAATCACGCAGAGAAATCGCCATCTCGAACTTGGAGCGACCTACCGGCCTGATGGGGTGTTCATAAACTTGTCAGTCGACTCGTCAGCAAGGCTCCAATATCTCATCGACGATCAGAGAAAAGACCTCGGGAGAAAGCCATTTAACACTGCTGAGCGGTACGTCACTGGCTTTCACCGGGGCGCTCTGCAAAATGCATCAGAACTCCCGCAGGATCCCAGACATGGGTAATGAGCAAGCCCCAAGGCTTTAGGTCCGGCTCGGCGACCTTCGTCCCCGGAAATTTTTCAGCCAGCCCGACTGCCTGAAAATGCTCATACCACTCCTGCGCAGAATTGACCATGAAATGGAGCATCAGACTATGCGCATAGTTATTATGGTTTTTTGGCAGAAGCAAAAAGCGGTAACCGAACAATGTGTCGATTTCGCAAACTTCGTCACCATCCCAATTGATGCGAAAGCCCATGCATTCATAGAACGCCTTTGAGATCGCGTAATCGTTTGATGGGACGAAAGGCTTAAAATCCCGGATTTCACGCATACATCTGACTCCGATTCAGCTGGAACATACGAACCGACCAGCCCGTCAAAGGGTGTCTTTGCATTTTAGCTGGATACGTTTCTGGTGGGAGACGCCGAGCAGCAGATTGGAACCATGCATTACCAGATAATCCTACCGGCTCAAAGGGAAGGATCCACGCCCTGTGGACGTGACGTAACTGGTGAGGCTCCGATGCGGTAGCAGGATGGGGCGAAGGTGGATGACGCCGATCTCCCGCACCGAAGACTCCTGCCGCCGGGCAGACAAGGGGTTGATGGGGTTGGAACCGATCTGAGGAGAATCCGAGCGATCTGGGTTCTCTGAAGCGAGGTCTGGCCCGGGCGTTCGAGCACCCAACATCAGCTCTCTCCTCCAGGGGGACTGGGTGGGGGTGGGCACGCTCCTGAAGCGACCACACCCCGGAGTCTGATCCGAAATCACCTCCTGCTCCATCCATGGCCAGGAACCGGACCCAGGCACCCGTTCCCTGCGGAACAAACCTCGCAATGCATCGAGCAGCTGATCAATCAGTGGGCGACAGCCCCCCTTACCTAAGCCACTTTTCCCAACCGAAAGACGTCACCAAAGCCTGCGATAAGCAAGGACAGCGTTAACCGGAGTCATCCGCTGACGGTCCGGCCAGATCTGGTGCAAGAGATACTTCTGCATAAGTTCATGCATGCCCTCCAAGGCAGGTATTACGACTAGATTGATTGATTGATTGATTGATTGATTGATTGGTCACCAGCACATCAATGATGCTTCACAGCCGATCATCCCCCGTGATGGAGGTGAACCTCAGGGCAGTGCGAAACTGGATGCGCTTAGATGTGCGAGATCGAGCGTTACGACTGCGGCCCAGACCAGCAAGGCAAGGCTGCCGATCGAAGCGATTCCCACAAACAGGCCAGCGAGCCTTCTTTGACGAGAACTACTCTGACCTGGCATGTCATGGCTCAATATTCAATGTTCATTCTCTCTATGATAACCCAATCTCAGCCGGACATTTTTCAGACTTTACTCTCGTACCTCTTTCCTTTGTTGGGGCCGGGGACCTTGCTGGTGCTTCGACAGAACGGCCATCGATCGCGCAGCGACAGACGATGAAGTGCCTCACCTTGGCCTATCCCGCGGCAACGGGGCATCAGCTGCGACACTGATCAAGGAACTTCTGCCACTGTCCCTGGTGGTCGCGCCGCTCCAGGAAGCCGCTGGATCCCTTGCTCCACCATTGCCACCGGAGGTCATTGCTGTAGCGGGCCCCCGATCCAGCCACCAGCTGAGGCAGGGTCACGGTGCGATGGTCCGGTAGATCCAGGCGTGCCAGAGAGAGACTGCCGTCGCTCAGGCGGCCATAGCGCACCCCCAGTTTCCCGCCGCCGGCGCAGTGATAGAGGAACGGCTCCCCCCACTCCAGCTGCGGCAATGGCGAGTCCATGGGTCTCTTCGGCGCTGGGATGGCAGGCAGCGCCAGCACGAAGAAGGTGGCGAGCAGCCCCACGGCGCCCATCACCCTGTCTGATCCACGGCGCTTGACCTGATTCACCGTCTCCACCGTGTGCTCCCTCCTGCCCTCCAGAATGAATCTGCTCCGCCATCTCGACAGCGCTGCGCCATTCACCATGCAGGCTGCGGCGCATGACGATGGGCAGTCCCTGGGCGTTCAGCGGCCGGGCAGCAACGGAATCCCGTCGCTGAAGCCGGGGTCATCACGGAACAGGGGCGTTCCCTGCGGGATCGGCTCCGCGGGTAGCCGCTGCTTCTGCACGTAGCGGCTGCCGTCGAAAACGTGGCGCACCCAGGTGGGGGGTGCGCCCCCGCCGGCCTCCCGTTTCCAGAGGTCGTGCCAGCCCCGGGTGCGCCGCGGCGAGACGATCAGCGGCAGGCGTGTGATCGGGAAGGTGTTCATCAGCCTGTCGTCCTCGTCGCCCTGTCGGAAAAGCTCCAGGGTGCAACCGCCCGTTCCGCAGAAGATCGGGCCCATCAGATAGGCGAACACCTCGTCGCGGCCGTCGCCGTTGAGGTCATAGCGGGCATGGACGTAGCGCACCTGTGGGGATGGTGCCTGGTCCCTGATCAGGCCCGCGACGTCGGGCGACGCCCGCAGGATGGCAGCCTCCAGCTTCGGGTCGGGGGTCCGCGAGGCCCGGCCTTCTTCCTTCAGGGGTTGCCAGACCAGGATGCCGCCATCGGCCAGCAGGCTCAGATGCAGCCGTCCGTCCTTCAGCAGGTAGGAGCGCACATAGGACACCTCGGTACCCAAGCGCTCGCCCAGGCTCGGAGCAGGACAGAGGGCCCGGGTGGTGGCCAGAGGCCCGAACCTCAGGCTTCCGCTGCCGGAATCGGCAGCGGGCCGGGCCGACCAGGTGCCCCTGGCGCGGTTGCAGTCGAGGCGCAGCTGAACCGTGCCGTCAGCGTCGAAGCGCAGGGTGTAGCGAGAGGGATCGGACGGCCGGGTGATGCCCTGGGCGTCGTCCATCGACTGGAACTCCACCAGACGCCACTGCGTTCCTTCCAGGGGGGCGGCAACAGGCCTGGCCCAGCTGGTGCCAGGGCCGCCGGGAAGCAGGCTGCCGGCGGCGATGGTTCCGCCGGCAAGAAGCGCGGCAGCGACGACGTGGGCCACCCTGGCGGGAACGCGGGCCTTCGACATCAAGGGATTGGTACTGCCTCTTCTCTAGCGGCGCCGGCCCCCTCCCGTCCACGACGCCGTTGGGATCAGGGGCCGCCTTCGCTCAGCAGTTGTAGACGCCCACCGCGCAGCGACGGACCGTGCGGCGGGCCACCCCCGCCACGCTCACCGGCGTCAGCGGCCGGCCGACCCGCGCCATCGCAGGAGGGATCAAGGTGTTCAGGAGCCCAGTGGAAAGGGTCTGCAGCTGACCTGAGCCAGCCAGGCCCACGGCGACCAGCAGGATCGCGGTTTTTTTGATGTGGGTCATGGGTTATCTCCGAGGGTGTAGTTACTGGGCAGTTCGCCCATGTCCTTCATTTTCTTCAACTCGTCGTGGGTGATCTTCCTGGCGCCCTCCGGTGCAACGAAGCTGAAATTCTGGCCGACTGCCGCGGGGCCTGTCTGCCAGTTGCTGATCTGGACACTGTACTGAGGGGAACCGGAAACCAGCTTGGATGTGATCTGATAACGGCAGGGGAAGGGGCGATCTCCCCGGGCGATCCAGATCTGGAAATCAACGTCCTTCTTGCGGAAGGCGAGATGGTCACACTCCACACCACCGACAACCCCGCTGCCGAGATCCTTGACGTCAGTGACGCCTTCGGTGAGTTCTTTGTAGGCCTTGGAAAGCAGCAGGTCGGCAGCGGGGAGGGGCCTGCGGTACTTGTCCTTGAGCTCATCCACCAGGGTTTCGATCGAGCCTGTGATCGGAACTTGCATATAGATATTTCTGTCCTTGCCAAGGAGGGTGAACGTCGTCCCGTCGAAAACAGATTCTGTGTTGATGAAGCCGTTGGAGCGGGTGGCGCGGATCTTCCCCGGGCGCGACAGGGACACCGTGCCGGAACTCGCCAGGGTGAGTCGTTGACTGTCGCTGGTAATGATCTCGAGGTCGGAGTCGTAACGGAAGGAAAGGGTCTGCTGAGCCGACACATAGTTGGTCATGCCCTTGAGCAGGGCCATCGCTTCAGCTTCTCCCGCCACAGCACTGGAGGCCATCCCCGTGCAGGCGATCACCGAAACGATACCGACGGCGGTCCCACGGAGCAAGCCACGGAGAGGGCCTGTGGTTACGAAAAATGCTGACATTTTGTTGAAATCTCCCTTGCAGATGCCGGCTGTTGTGACAGCCGGAATGGCCACACAGATCCAGTATCAAGACAATCAACCCTAAGCCATCACTGTCGGCATAGAAATCTCCACAGATGGACAGCCCACCCTGGTCAACACCCGCTGATCCACCCCAGGCTTCGATTCTCTGCTCCGGCTTGCCTCACTCCTGGGTCCTGCCCCGCAGGATCCGCTCCCCGTCGCGGATGCCCAGCAGCCGGGCCACGGCGAGAAAGATCAGCGCGCCTGCGGCCCCTGCCGCCGCCAGGCGCAGCAGGGCCATCGGCAACGCGTCCGCCAGCTGGAGCGCCCCGCTCACCTGCCACAGGCCCCACGCCACCAGGGCGGCGAGCAGGCCTGCCAGCGCCTTGGCGAGCAGATCGCCGCTGAGGCCCCACCAGCCGATCCTCCCGAGGGCCCGCTCCAGGGCGATGGCCAGCAGCAGGACGGCGAACAGATTCACGCCCACCGAGGCGAGCACCAACCCCCGCGCACCAAAGGGTCGAACCAGGGCCGCATCCAGGACCACGTTCATGACGACGGCGGCCAGGCCGACGCGGAACGGTGTGGCCCCATCCCCCAGCCCGTAGAAGAAACGCACCATCACATCCCGCACCAGGCTGGGCACGATGCCGATGCCGTAGATCAGCAGCAGTCCCGCCACCTGGCGGGTCGATTCCGGGTCGAACGCCCGCCGCTGATACAGGGTGGCCACCATCGGCTCCGCCAGGGCCGCCACCAGGGCCGCCAGGGGAATGGCCACGAAGCCGGTGAGGCGCAGGGCCACCATCACCCGCCCCCGCAGCTGGGCCGGCTCCTCCCGAGCGGCCAGCCGGGCAAAGGCCGGCAGCAGGGGGACCAGCAGCATGCTGGCCACCCATCCCCGCGGCGCCTGGACCAGCACCTCCGCATAGCCCAGGGCGGCGGCCACCCCCGGCAGATAGGAGGCGAAGATCAGATCCACCGTGGCATTGGCGCTTCCGAGCGCCGTCGTCAGGGTGGCCGGTGCCAGCAGGGCGAGCACCTTCCGCTGCGCCTCCGGGGCTGGCAGGGTGGTGCCGGCACTCCGCAGGCGCCCCACCGCCAGCTGCTGCAGGAGCCACTGCAGCAGGGCTCCGAGCACCATGCCCAGGGCAAGAGTGCGGGAGGCGGCCGCCATCCAGGCCGGTGAGCCCGGGGTGAACCAGCGCCCCTGTCCCAGCGCCACCGCGGCGGCGGCGATCACCGCCGTGCTGGAGAGCATCGGGCTGAGCGACGGTATGGCGTAGACCCCGGCGCTGATCAGGCGGGCCATCCCCACCCCGATCCAGCCGGAGAGCAGCACCATCGGGGCCATCCAGCGCAGCTGCAGCACCGCCAGCTGGCGCGTCCCGTCGCTGAGCCCCGGCGCCAGCACCGCCAGCAGGGGCCCGGCCGCCAGCACGACCCCCAGGCTGAGGGGCAGCAGCACCAGGGTCAGGCTGCGCTGGGCCCAGCGGATCAGGCGTTGCGGGTCGAGCCCCTCGTCCTGGCTGAGAACGCTCACCAGGGCCGATTGCAGCGGACCGTTCTGGCCGCCCAGCACCACCAGGAAGAAGCCGGGAATCATCGCGGCGAACGCGAAGGCGTCGGCCACCGCCCCGACGCCGAACACCGCCGCCACCGCCATGGAGCGTGCCAGCCCCAGCCCCTTGCTGAGGGCCGTGGCGACCCCCACCACCCCGGCGATCCCCACCAGGGAGCGACGCTCCCCCACCGGGCTCAGGGCCCGCCGTGCCGGCGCCGGCAGGCCGCCACGATCGCGCCGATCAGATCCGGATAGGCCATGCCCGCCTGGGCCGCCACGTGCGCCAGCGACCGCTGGGGGTGCAGGGTCGCATCGGCGTTGAGATCCAGCAGGTGGGCGGTGCCGGCGGCGTCGATGCGGAAGTCGAAGCTGGCGTAATCGAGCGGACCGAGCAGCTCCACCAGCCGCAGCGCAGCGCGGCGCAGCGGCTGCAGGACGGGCTCACTGAGGTCCACCGCCACCTTGGCCAGACCACCCCGACGCTTGGCCGACAGGTCGAGCAGCCGCTCCCCCAGCGCCGAGCCGTCGGCCGTCAGCGTTTCCACGGCGCCCAGCAGAGCGATCCCCTCGCCCCCGTTGCCCACCACCCCCACGGTCACCTCCCGGCCGGCGATCAGCTCCTCGCACAGCACCGAGCCGCCGAAGTCCTGGCGCAGGCGGTCCACCAGCTGGCGCAGGGCCACCAGCCCCCAGGCATTCTCGAAACGCCGCAGCCCCAGCGAGTAGCCCTCGCTGGCCGGCTTGAGGATCGAGACCGGCCAGTCCGGCAGCGCCTGCACCGTTTCCCCCGGAGCGATCAGACGCCAGGCGGGGGTGGCGATCCCGGCCCAGAGCATCACGGGCTTGAGCCAGTCCTTGTTGAGGGCCAGTGCCTTGGCGGCCGCGTCACCCCCGGTGTACGGAATTCCCAGCTGCTCCAGCAGCGCCGGGGCGATCGCGGTCCGGCTGCGGGAGAGGGCCCCCACCGACAGGTTCATCACCAGATCCGGCCGTTCCCCGGTGCCGGCCGTCCCCTGTCGCAGCAGGGCCTCCACATCACCGAGGCGCTCCACCCGGTGGCCCAGCTGGAGCAGCGCCCCCTCCACCGCATCGAGTTCCTCCGGCTCCCGCCAGTGGTAATGGGTCTCTTCCCGGGCGGCAGGGCCGGCCAGCAGATCGTCCCGCGTTTCGTACAGCAGCCCGATCCGCATCACTGCTGGAGCCAGGTCGTCTCGGGCGTGATCCGGGCGAGGTGGAGGCCTTCGCGGGTGACTCCCCGGCGCACCTGATGCCAGCGGCAGACCAGCTCGTCCTCCCGGCCCGGCAGCAGCCCGACCAGTTCCAGCTTGCCGTCGGCATGGGTGAGGATGTAGCGGAAG
The DNA here is from genome assembly GCA_942491175.1 of uncultured bacterium. Lineage (GTDB taxonomy): Bacteria > Cyanobacteriota > Cyanobacteriia > PCC-6307 > Cyanobiaceae > Cyanobium. The sequence goes on from CALNZO010000001.1 coordinate 164,880, forward strand.
CGCTTCACGGGCCCGTTGCAGCGCCGGCGCACCGCCTCCACCAGCGCCAGACCGTCGAGGAGCGGCAGCTGGAAGTGGGTGGCGTGCTGCACCGGCCGGGGATGGAAGAGGTACTGGGGCAGAACGCCGAGGCGATGCAGGCGCTTGAACAGCTCGGTGAGCACATCGACGTCGGCGTTCACCCCCTTCATCAGAGGGATCTGGGCGGTCAGCAGACAGCCGCTGTCCCGCAGCGCCTCGATCGCCCGCTCCGCCGCGGGGGTGATCTCGCGCGGGTGGTCGAAGTGGCACTGCACCACGATCTGGAAGCGGGTCCGCTGTCGGCGCAGCAGATCGAGCAGGGCCGGGTCGCTGCTGAAGCGGCTCGGCAGAAAGGCCGGCAGTTTGGTGCTGATGCGCAGCTGCCAGAGATGCCGGATCGGGGACAGAGCCTCGAACAATCGCTCCAGGCGGCGGGTGCTGCAGATCATCGGGTCGCCCCCCGAGAGCAGCACGTTCTCCACTTCCGGATGGGCGGCCACGTAGGCGACGGCCGCCTCGAGATCCTCGATCGTCTCCTTGGTCATCACGTCCCGGCTCATCAGCCGCCGGCGAAAGCAGTAGCGGCAGTGGCCGGCACAGGCTTCGGTGAGCAGGAAGACGGCGGTCTGCTCGTACTTGTGCTGCAGACCCGGCACGATCGTGGAGAGGGCTTCGCCGCTGGTGTCGAGGGATCCTTGGGGGCTGTCCTCCGCGGCGGTGGGCATCAGCAGTTGCCGCAGCGGATCGCCGGGATCGTTCCAGTCGATCAGGTCGGCGTAGCCGGTGGGCACCAGGAAAGGAAAGCGCTCCCGCGCCGCGGCCACCGCCGCCTGATCCGCCTCCGGCAGCGGCAGCCAGGAGCCCGAAGGGTCGGCGGCGAGCGCCCGTGCCTGGCGCAGGCCGCTGCTCAGCTCGTCTTGCCAGGAGACCATTGGCGGGATGCTAGGCCAGCCGTCCGACCCGGCCAGAATGGTGGTTTCAGGGCGCCGTCGTCGATGCCGTTGCCTGCCTGGGCCCAGCCTCTGCGGGCGCGCCTGCGCCAGGAGTGGATCGAGTGGGGGTACCGGCGCCAGGGCCACCGCCGCCGCTTCGCCCGGCGCCTGAAGGGACCGGCCGAGACCCCCTACCCCTGGTGCTGGGGGGCGTGCCTCACGCCGGTGAAGCGCCGCGGTGGGGCCTCGGCCGACGCGGACCGGCTGCACAACATGCAGCGGGCGATCGACCATCTCCACGGGGTGGTGATCGAACCGGGGGAGATTCTGAGTTTCTGGCACCACGTGCCTCGCCCCAGCCTGGGCAACGGCTACCGCGCCGGGCCGATGCTCGTGGACGGTCGCCTGCGCAGCGACATCGGGGGGGGGCTCTGCCAGGTTTCCACCACCCTGTTCGGCGCCCTGCTGCGGGCCGGTTGCACCCTGCTGGAGCACAGCAACCACAGCATCGACGTGCATGGCGAGGATCGATTCTTCGTGCTGGGACAGGACGCGGCGGTGGCCTACGGCTTCAAGAACCTGCTGGCCCGCAACGACCATGCCGTGCCGCTGCTCCTGGTGATGGGGCTGCACCGCAGCGGCGAAGCGCGGAGCCTGGAGGCCGCCCTGGTCGCCCGGGCCCCCTGTCCGCTCCAGGTGCGCCTCGACTCGCAGGTGATCGAGCGGCTGCCGCCCCCCGGCCCCGACGGCCGTGCCGGCAGCCGGGTGGAGACCCGCCGCTGGATGGCACCGGCGGGTGCTGGCGCCGGACCCGACGACCCTGCCGAAGTCGATTCACAGCGGTGGCGGCTGGATTACCGCTTCATCAGCCATTACCGTCCCCACATCACCCTGCCTGGCTGAATCGCCATGACGGCTGCCGACGGGGCCTGCCTGCGCGTGCCGCCGGAGCGGATCGACCGCTTCATCGGCGCGATCCTGGAACGCCATGGCGTCCGCGCCGATGTGGCCGCGACGATCCGCAGCCACCTGGTGCAGGCCCATCTCTGGGGCATCGATTCCCATGGCCTGCAGCAGCTGATCGGCTATGACCGCAGCCTGGGCAACGGGCGCATCAACCCCTCCCCCACGCTGCGCTTCGAAGCCACCCACGGCTGCCTGCTGCGGCTCGACGCCGATCGCAGCCCGGGGCAGTACGCCACGGCCGAGGCGATGGGACGGGCGATCGAGCTGGCCCGCACCACGGGAATGGCCGCCGTGGGCGTCACCAACAGCAACCACTTCGGAGTGGCCGGGGTCTACACCCGCATGGCCGCCGCCGCCGGGATGGTGGGCTTCGCCACCAGCGACACCAACGTCGTGGATCTGGCCCCCTTCGGCGGCACGGAGGCCCGACTCGGCAACAACCCCCTCTCCTGGGCGATTCCCTGCGGCGACACCCCCGTGGTGCTCGACATGGCGGCGGGCACGGTGAGTGGCGGTCGCATCCGCCACTTCGCCTATCTCGGCCTGCCGATCCCCCCCGGCTGGGGACTCGACGCCGACGGCCGTGACACCCTCGACCCGGCGGCATCGGCGGTGAATGCCGCCGGTTCCCCCAAGGGCTCCGGGCTGGCTTTCCTCGCCGATCTGCTCTGCGGGCCGCTGCTGGGCACGGAAGCGGCGATGTTCAAGCGCAAGGCGATGCATGACGCCGCCAACGGCACCGGCCATTTTCTCTGGGTGCTCGATGGGGCCGCCTGGACCGGCCGGGCCGACGTGGAAGCCCGCGTGGCGGCGGCCATCGCCGGAATGAAGGCCACCCCGCCCAGCGAAACCGGTCAGGAGGTGCTCTATCCCGGCGAACGGGAAAGCCTCACCGAAAGAGAACGGCGTCGCGACGGCATCCCCCTGCCCCTCGGCCTGCTCGAGGCCCTGGGCGATCACTTCGGTGCCGATGCCGCGGCGCTGCTGCAGGACGACGGACCGGCGACGCCATGAAGCTGAGATACTTCAGACCAGCATTCTTTATTCTCGGGATATTTTATATCCTTCACTGCCTATTGGTTATCAGGGGGTTCAGCCATGTGGGATTACTCGTCGGTTTCTTTTTCTCGCTCGCGCCGCTGGCAGGTCCGCTGGCTGGGTTCTTCTACCTGGTGCAGCCTGATGAGATCGGCGGCGTGGCCGCCATCGCGATTCAGGTCCTGGTGTATGGCTATCTCATGGCATGCCATCCGCTCTACCGGAAGAGATGGACTGGAATCGTCTCCGGCGCGGGTGCATTGCTGTGGTGCCTGTCGGGATTTTTCTACGTCTACGCATTGGCCACCTGAGGCCGCTCCAGCTCGTCATCCAGCTGGATGGTGATGGGGATCGCCACCACCGTCAATCCTCAGCTCAACGCCGTGCGTGTGGTGTACAGGCCAGCATGGGTGATCACCAGCAAAGCCTCCAGCGGAGCGCAGGCTGCAGCGATCCGCTCAAAGAGCTCCGGGCGGCCGTTCTGCAATCAAGCCGTTCCCAGGGGAAGGGCACGGCATCCCGCAGCAGGGGTTCCCGGCCCGAGGGATCCGCCAGCGGGCCCACGTCGTGAAACTGGGGTGCCAACCGCGTGCGGGGAAAATCAAAGGCCCTGGGCAGCTGGGCCAGCTGCAGCAGCGGCGAGTGGGCCTCCTCCTTACGTCGCTGAGGTCGCAGCCCCCAGCATTGCCGTTGCGCCTGAAGGTCTCGCCACACTGGCTCTGTCAGCCAGCGGCTCCATGGCGCCCTGCCCGGCAACAAGGGCGCGGGATACGGAGGGACTGCTGGCTCACGGTTGATCGGCAAGGCATTGGCGATGGTCACAAATGGCAGCCCCAGCCTTTCTGCCACCGTGCCCCCGGCCGGGCTCACCTGATCCACCAGCAGCACCTGGATGCCTGCCGCCAGGACGGCAGCGGGTCATTCCTCGTGCCACATGGCCGCGCCGCATGAGCTCCACCGCCAGCGCCACCATCCGGTTGAGATGCCCGAACGTGCTGATGGGAGCGGGCGCAGCGGCTTAGGAGAGGGCGCAGCCGTTGAATGCCTTCTGCCGCCCATGCTGTGGCCGGGGTGTGAATCGTCCCGATCCGGACGGATGGATCGCTGAAACGTTCGCCGTCTCTGCCGGGGTGACGCGTCACCTCCAGGGAGGACCGGCACTGGTCGTTACATCGAACCGACGGCCCCGGCAAGGTTTCCACTGCGGCGCCCTAGGCTCAAAAAGAGGATCAGTGAAGGAGGACGGAACCATGCAGATTCAGATCAACACCGACAGCAACATCCAGGGGGATGAGCGTCTGGGCGAACAGGTGGAAGCGGTGGTGAGGAGGGGCCTGGGTCATTTCAGCGCCCAGATCACCCGGGTGGAGGTCCACCTGAGCGACCAGAGCAGCGACCAGAAATCGGGCGGTGAGGACAAACGCTGCCTGCTGGAGGCCCGGCCTGCCGGCCATCAACCGGTCTCGGCGAGCGATCAGAGGGCGACGCTCGATGAGGCCGTCGACGGCGCTGTCGATAAGCTGAAGCATGTTCTCGAGAGCACCCTGGGGCGATGACACCCCTGAGCTGAGCACTTCGGGATGAAGTTCAAGGATTACTACGCCGCCCTGGAAGTGGAGCGGGACGCCAGCGGCGAGGAGATCAAGAAGGCCTACCGACGGCTGGCCCGGCGCTACCACCCCGATGTGGCCAAGGAGGAAGGATCCGAGGAACGCTTCAAGGCGATCAGCGAGGCCTACCAGACCCTCTCCGATCCGGAGAAACGCAAGGCGTACGACGAACTCGGCCGGCACCGCCCGGGCGAGGAGTTCCACCCCCCGCCCGAGTGGGAAACGCGCTTCTGGCGGGACGGCGGCCAGCAGGGGGTGGACCTGGCCGATCTGTTCGAGCAGATGGGCTTCGGAGCCCCCGGCCAGGGGGCTGGGGGGTGGCAGCGCCGCTCGGTGGATGTCCCCATCCGCGGCCAGGATCTGGAGGTGGCCACGGAGCTGACCCTCGAGCAGGCGGCGCAGGGCAGCGAGGTGGGCTTCAACCTGAGCGTGCCGACCCTGCAGCCCGATGGCCGGATGCAGCGCGAGAGCCGATCGGGCCGGATCCGGGTGCCCCGCGGCGTGATCGACGGCGAGCGGCTGCGGGTCCCCGGTCGCGGTGGGGCGGGGATCGGCGGCGGGCCGGCCGGGGATCTCTATCTGCAGATCCAGCTGAAGCCCCATCCCCTCTTCCGGGCCGTGGGCCACGACCTCTATCTCGACCTGCCGATCGCCCCCTGGGAGGTGGCGCTCGGCGCCGACATCCCCATTCCCACCCTCGATGGCACCGCCCGGGTGACGGTGCGGCCGGGCATGCGCAACGGTCAGAAGCTGCGGCTGGCGGGCAAGGGCCTGCCCCATCGGCGCGAGGGAGCGGGCGATCTCTACGGTGTGCTTCAGATCGTGATGCCCGCTGAGATCGGCGAGCAGGAGCAGCAGCTGTACCGGCAACTCGCCGAAGCCTCCGCCTTCCACCCCCGGCCCCATTTCGAAGGAGTCCCCACCGATGGCTGACGACCTGCTGATTCCCGACGACAACGAAAGCCCGGTGCGGCTCGAGGAGCTGCTCTCCGCCTCGGGGCTGGCCCATCAGGAAGTGATGGAGCTGGTTCAGTTCGGCGTGTTCCAGGTGGCGGGGGGCAACGAGGTCGCCTGGACCTTCCACACCCGCACCATCACCCTGGCCCGCCGCGCCGCCCGCCTGCGCGACGACTTCGGCCTCAACACCCCCGGCATGGCCCTGGCGCTCACCTATCTCGATCGCATCGAAGCCCTGGAGCACCGGTTGCGGGAGCTGGAATCCCAGCTGCCGCGCTGAGGGAGCCGCGGTGGGGGCGGCAACCGGCCTTGCCATCCGCCACGCTGGACGCCGACCCCCCAGCGAAGCCATGGGCAGCCAGGGAACCTCCATCGAAGCCATGGTGCGGGTGCGGCTGTTCGCCGCCCTGCGGGAGCGCGCCGGCTGGGCCGAGCGCTGCCTGCCCCTGCCCCTCGAAGGCTCCCCGCCGACCGCCGCCGATCTCTGGCGGCAGCTGGCCCTGGGCGAAGGCCCCTCAGCCGACGCCCCTGGCCTGCCGCCCACCATCCGCGTGGCCATCAACCACGCCTTCGCCGAACCAGACACGCCGTTGCACCCCGGCGACGAGGTGGCCTTCCTGCCGCCGATCACCGGAGGCTGAGCCATGGAAGCAGCCACCAGCGCCGGGGCCCCCATCGAGGTGCAGATCCTCACCGGGCCCTTCCAGCCGCTGGAGGCGCTGGCCGCCTGGCAGCAGCGCCCCACCGCCGGGGGCGACGACGGCCCCGCCGCCGAAGCCCACTTCATCGGCCGCGTACGCGGCAGTACCGCCAGCGGGGCTCCCCTGGAGGCCCTCGAACTGGAGCACTACCCCGGCATGACCGAGGCCCAGCTGCAGGCCATCGCCGCGGCCTGCGCCGGACGCCATGGGGTGGGTGCGGTGCTGGTGGCGCACCGGGTGGGGCGGATCCTGCCGGGGGAGGCGATCGTGCTGGTGGCGGTGGCGGCCGATCGCCGCGGCCCGGCGTTGCGCTGCGTGGCGGAGCTGCTGGAGGATCTCAAGCACCACGCCCCCTTCTGGAAACGGGAATGGAGCGGCGGCGGCGGCACCTGGGTGGCCGGCAACACGCCGCTCTGAAGCCTTCCCCTCGCGGGATGCGCCTTCCCCTCGCGGGATCCAGAAACGCTGCCGGCTACAGCCCGACCTTGCGGCGGCCCAGCCCCATCCCGGCTGCATAGCCGATCGCCGGCAGCAGCAGCACGGGGCGCAGGGGGATCTGCACCACCAGGACGATCCCCACCAGCCAGGGCAACAGCAGCAGGCTCCCGAAGGCCAGCTGGCTGAAGCGGGAACGGCGCGCCAGGCGGCCCGAGCCCTGCACCAGCCGGGGAACGCCTTTGCCCAGGCCATAGCCCAGCAGCACGGTCAGAACGGTGAGCAGGATCGCGCCCATGGCGGGGAGGCAAGCCTCCGGATTCTGCTGGCCTGGGTGGCTGCGGCGCGGCCTTTCTCCTAAGCTGTTCAACGGAATGTGCAACGGGCAGCACCATGGCGATCGGGGTGCGGATGGAACCGGAGCTCGAGCGGCAGCTCGATCAGCTCGCCCGCCAGCTGGGCAAGAGCCGCAGCGCCTGCGTGCGTGACGCCATCACCCAGTACCTGCTGCGCCACGGGGATGGCGAGGAAGCCCGCCGCCAATCGCTGCGGCTGGCCGAGCGGAAGCCAGAGCACTGGAGCGAGCAGGTGCCCGACTGGTGCGACTGGACGGCATGACCCTCGCTGGGCTCCGCCGCGGCACGGTCGTGACCGTCGCCAGCAAGGGGGTGTACGCCGGCAAGCCACGCCCCGCCGTGGTGGTGCAGGCGGACCGCTGGCTGCAGGCCCATCCGAGCGTCACCCTCTGCCCGCTCACCAGCACCCTGGTGGAGGCTCCCCTGGTGAGGGTGCCGGTGCTGCCCTCCCCTCGCAACGGCCTGAAGCAGCCCTCCCAGTTGATGGTCGACAAGCTGTTCACGGTGCCCCTGGCCGCCCTGGGCGGCGCGGTGGGCCAACTGGAGCCCCAGCTGCTGATCGAGCTGGATCTGGCCCTGCGCGGTTGGCTGGAGCTGGCCTGAGGGGGCAGGTCTGGCACTGGAAAAGAGTCTGACCAGGAGCGCGATCGCCAGCAGACGGCCTGACGACCCTGAAGGCGTCCGCTGCCGGCTGGACCCATGACCACAGGGACTGATCTGGACTGGGCGGATTGCCCCGCCGTGGAGCAAGACCCTCAGCGCGTCAGCGGCGCCTGGGTGTTTCGGGGTTCCCGGATTCCCGTGGCGGCCCTGTTCGATCAGGGGACACCCGTTCCCCTGCGCCGGTCTCTGGATGGCCACGCCATAGCCACGGCCTACGAGCTGGCCCAGGATTCGCCGGGCTACGGATGCCATCCAGGCCGCTATTACCGCCACGATCGGCGGAACCTACAGAGAACTCCTGATTCCCGCCTGCTCGACGGCCCCGGCCCCATGGACAGCCCGTTCCTGGCGGCCATCGCCGCCAGGTGCGGCTGGGCTGGATCCCCAGGTGCCGATCTCAAGGCCGACTTCGCCCGCGAGATCCACAGCCTGTTCGGCTGATCCCGCAGGAGTGACCCCCACCGAACCCCAGGCCCTGCTCCTCGACACCCAGCTGCTGCTCTGGTGGGCGATCGAACCGAAGCGGCTGCCTGCTGCCGTGGCCAGCCTTCTGGCAGATCCGGCCCAGTTGGCCGCAGACTCAAGCCGGTTGTGCGGTTCTTACCAGGGGCAGCAAGGTTTCGATGGCCGTGGTGTCGCAGATCTGGGAGTAGTGCTCCAAGGTGAGGGCCACCGGCTTGCCCTCCCCATCGAAATCCACCACCAGATTTTCGCTCAGGGCTTCCGAGCTGTCGCTGTCCCGTTCCGATAGGGCGATGTGGAGGGTGTCGGTATCAGGGAAGTATTGGATTTTCATGGTGCCGAATCAGGCTTGGGCTCATCGAGAAGGTGGTGATCCGCCCTGACGGCTGCACCCCCGATCGAAAAAGGCGTTATGGATGATCTCCCTGTCCTCAAACGTAACCACCCTGAGCACCCTTCCTCAGGGCCCAATTCCGGAACAGGCCATGTTGTGCATGTGCTCGTTTCGGGCAATGATGTGAGCATAAGCACGCCCTGAGGCGTCCGACCGCGCCATGCCCCCTGCCCTCTCGCCGCTCCCCCTGGAGCCGCTCACCAAGCCCGATGCCCAGCTGGTCGCCGAGGCCTGCGGCCGCGCCGCCCAAGCTCTCGGGCTCAGCCGTGACGAGTTGACTGCCGTGGTGGGCAAGCACCGCACCAGCATCGACCGCACCGGCCTGGATCCCGCCACCAAGGAAGGCGAGCTGGCCCTGCTGTTCCTGCGGGTCTACCGCAGCCTCCATGCCCTGTGCGGAGGCGATCAGGCCCTGATGCGCCACTGGATCGAGCAGCCCAATCACCACCTCGGCGAGCAGCCGCCCCGTCTGCTGCTGGCGCGGATCGAAGGGCTCACCCGCGTTGCCAGCTACCTCGATGCCCTCCTCGGCTGACTGCAGCGAGGTCCCCTTCGTTGCTCTCTCTGGTGCGGTGCTGCGCATCGTGGATCACCAGGGCGAAACCGGAACGGCCGATCTGGTGGATGGTCTGCTGGAGCAGGCGCGGTTGGAGCAACTGATCGAAGGCGTCAAGCCGCCGATCCCGAGCGATTGGCCCGAGACCGAAGAAGGGCGCCCGCTCCCCACCCACTTGCTGCTGCTCACCCCCTTTCGCTACCCGCCCCTTGCCAGCGGATCGCGCTTTGGACGGGTCCATCAACGCCATCTCTTCTATGGCGCCCGGGCGCTGGAAACGGCCTTGGCGGAGCGGGCCTTCCATGCGCTGCGCCTGTTGGAAGGCTCACCGCTGCCAGCGGGGGCCCGAATCCAACGGCAACAGACCGCCTTTGCCGTGGAGATCTCGGTTCAGCGTGGCCTGGCCTTGCAGAAGCAGCTGAGCCCCAAAGCCCTTGCGGCGACGACCGATCCCTGCAGCTACGCCGCCAGTCAGCGCTGCGGCGATGCCATGCGGCAGCGGAGCGTCCAGGCGTTCGAGGTGCCGTCGGCCCGCTCACCCCAGACCCCGCCGGTCGTGGGGGTGCTCACTCCCTATGCCTTCACCAGCACACCGTTCGACTTCCAGGACTGGAGCCTGGAGATCACCGCCGAGGGGGTGACGGCCGTGTCCTTTGGCGGGGGGCTGACGGGAGAGTTCCCCAGGGAGCGGTTTCTGGTGGAGGGGAGGTGGCCGGGGCCTTGATTCATCGCCCACCCACCTCAGCGGCGGCCAGGCCCCAACCACGCAGCTTGCATGAAAATCATGCACCAGTTCTGCCATGAAGCGAAGTGTGGCGCGTTTTTCATTCAAGGAGGCCCTGGCGCAGCTCCCCCGCGGTGGCCCCTTAGGGCTGGAGCTGCTGGCGGCCCACGGCATCACCGCCAAGCACGCCTCGGCTCTTTTGCGCTCTGGCTGGTTGCAGCGCCTGGGGCGCGGGGCCTACAGCCTCCCCGGTGACGAGCTGAACCGCGACGCCTGTCTGGCCTTCCGGGAAACCGTGGTGCTGTGGGGCGATCAGCCGGCCCGCCTGCCGGCCTGGCTCAGCGAACGCTTCTCCGTGCGCTATCGCGTGGCCCACATCTTTGATCCCGCCATGCCCGTAGGGCTTGGGCTGGCCCCCCTTCCCGCTGGCCGGCCTGATCTGCTGGTGTCCACCCCGGAGCGGGCCCTGCTGGAGCTGCTCAGCGAAACGGGCAGCTTTGAAGGCCTCGAAGAGGTGCGGCACCTGGTGGAAAGCACCCGCAACCTGCGGGAGCCCGTGCTGGATGAGCTGCTGGGCCATCTGAACCGCATCAAGGTGGCGCGCCTGGCGGCCCGGCTGGATCTGGTGGCCACGCCATGAACGCCGCCTACGACGCCACGGTTCGACAGCTGCTGGACAAACCCCGTGAGATCAGCTTGCTGCAACTCGAGCCTTGGACCGAGTGACTCGAATCTTCGTATATCTGCGTCCTTTGGAAGTCGCAGCCAAGCCTCTTTTCTTTGCAGGTGAATCGTCGGAATTGCGGATGAGGACTTCGGCAGGAATGTTGAACTTGGCGATGAGCTTGCGGATCATTGGCAACGTGAGCGGCCGCCGCCTGCTCATCACCTCGGAAATGCGGCCGCTGCTGCCGATGACGTCTTCCAGGGCTTTACGGCTCAATCCTCGTTGTTCAAGGGCGAATTGAATCGCGGCAATCGGGTCGGGCGGTCCGATGTCGTGGTGCTTTGCTTCGTAGTCGTCAATCAGGATCGAAAGAAGCTCCAACCTCTCAAACTCAGGACTTCCCTCATCTGCATCCAGGTAGAGGTCAATTTCATGAAGGGCATGCTCATAGTCGGACTCGGTGCGAATGGGGCTGATGGGATGGAGTGCGGTTGTCATATCGTTGAAGCGTCAATCTTGTTGTAGTCGGCATGGGTGCCGATGAAGCGGATGTAGATCGCCTTCAGGTGATACTCAACTTTGACAACAAGCCGATACTTGTTACCGCTGATGTTGAACACCACCCGATTGTTGGCGAGGAAGCTGGCCGTCGAGAACATGGCCTTGATTTCAGCAGGTTCACTCCAACTGGCCGCCTTGGCAAAGGCATGCCAGGACTTGAGTGGTTGTTCGGCATCGCCATGGCCTGATTCCCAGAACTGCACAAGCGTCCGCTTGGCGATGATGCGCACGTCGCAAAGCAGGGTCCTCCCATTATGGGAGCAGCCGGCTGGTTCGGCCAGCCCTTCGGCAGCTCCTAGCGCCAGTGGTGCAGCTGGGTCCAGCGACTTGCTCCCCTCTGTCGTCGCTTCAGAGCTGGAGCAGGTCGCCCGCGATGCCCTGCAGACCGCCTTCCACCCCACCACGCCTGGATTCAAGGGGCTGATCGATCGCTTCCTGGCCGATCGGCAGCGGCTGGTGAAGGGGCGCCGCCAGGACTGGTTCCCGGCCATCCCCCTGCCCTTTCCTCCCTACCGCCACCAGGAGAAGGCCTACGAACGGCTGCAGCCTGGCTCGCCCAGAACTCGCTGGTGGCCACCGGCACGGACTCCGGCAAAACCGAGTGCTTCCTGCTGCCCGTGCTGGAGCACTGCCGTCAGCAGCTGGCGATCGCCCAGCTGGTTCACGACTCACCGGCGCTTTCAGGCCTTCGAGCCGGCCTCTACGTGGGCGCCGAGGACAATGACCCCACCATCGCCATGTCGGCCGAGGGGGTGATCACCGACAAGAGCGTCCTCCAGAAGGCCCCCCCGGACATCCTGCTCACCAACTGGGCCCACAACACCGCCGGTGTGCTCCGCTACCTGGTGGTGGATGAGTTCCACAGCTTCGATGGGGCCCAGGGCACGGATCTGGCCTGCCTGATCCGACGCCTGCGCGATCGCCTCGGCGGCCCGGGGGCTGAATCGAAGGCCGAGATGCTGAGCTACGCCGGCCAGATCTTCGCCAGCCGCTTCGAGCCCAATTCCCTGATCGAAGAAGAACAGCTCAGCCCTGAGGAGTTCTTCACGGCCCACACCGCCTTCGGCGAGGAAGCGGTGAGCGAGATCCTCGCCAGCGACGCCTACCGGCGCCTGGTGCCCGCTGGCCTGGCCCCGGCGGAGTGGGCGGCAGGGTACCTGGACAGGCCGGAGGCGCACCGGGTCGGATCGACCGCCGGCGGCTTCGCCAGGATCGGGCCATGACGGCTGAGACCCCAACCTCCGCGCCCCGCTTGATCGACGGCCCCGACACCGCGCCGGCGACGGTGCTGCTGGCCCATGGGGCCGGAGCGCCGATGGACAGCCCCTTCCTGGCGGCCATCGCCGCCGGGCTGGCCGCCGCCAGGGGCCCGACCGGATGCCGGTGCTGCAGGAGGCGTTCCGTGAGCAGGTGCGACTGGAGACGGGCGAGAGCCCACAGCGGCCGCTGTTCATCGGCGGCAAGTCGATGGGCGGGCGGGTGGCCAGCCTGCTGGTGGAGGAGCTGGCCGCCCTGCGCACCCCCACCCTGATCCTGCAGGGGGAGCGCGACCACAGCTTCAAGCCCACCCGGAGTTCGGGGCTGAGCGAGGCGGAGAACTGGGCCACGGCGGTGGCGTGGAGTGATGGTTTTTTGCGGGGGGTGCTGGGGGGGTGAGGCTTGCCAGCTCGATGCAGCGGAGGCAAGAAGCTACGAGGGCTGCCATGCTGACCGGAGACTCGGACTCCTGGATACTGAAACCATGAAAGTGACCGTCGAGTTGTCCGAAACGGAGATGGCCGAAATCCTGGAGATCACGGGTGAGCGCAAGAAGGGACCCGCCATTCGCCGCCTGATGGAGGAGGCCCTGCAGCAGCGGCGCCGGGCCCAGGTGGCTCAGCGCTTCCTCAGCGGCGAGTGGGGCGTGGAGCTGGAAACCTTTGAGGCCGACCAGGAGCGCGAGCGCCGGCGGGCTCAGGCGTTCGCCTCATGACCCTGCTGCTCGACACCAGCCTCTGGATCGACTTCACCCGGGCCCGCAGCCCGGCCGCGCTGAAGCAGTTCATCGCACCCTTCGTCCTGGACCCCGAGGCCCATCTGGCGGAGCCGGTGCTCTTCGAGCTGCTCCGCTCCGCCCGGCCCGAGGAGGCCCGCCTGCTGGAGGCCCAGTTCGCCACCCTGCCCACGCTCTCCACCCCCACGGACCTGTGGCAGCGGGCGATCGGCCTGGGCCAGGCCTGCCGCCAGGTCGGCCGCACGGTGCTGAGCCTGGATCTGCTGGTGGCCGCCGTGGCCCTGCACCACGACGCCGTGCTGGTGAGCTTCGATGCCGACTTCGAGGCCATTGCCTCGGTCTGCGAGCTGCGGCTGCAGCGTCTGGAGCGGCCCGCTTGATCGACGGCCCCGACACCGCACCGGCCACCCTGATCCTGCAGGGGGAGCGCGACAGCTTCGGCCGCCGCGAGGAGGTGGAGACCTACACCCTCTCGCCGGCGGTGCAGCTGGGCTGGATCCCCAGCGGCGACCACAGCTTCAAGCCCACCCGCAGCTCGGGGCTGAGCGAGGCGGAGAACTGGGTCACGGCGGTGGCGTGGGGTGATCGGTTCTTGCGGGGAGTTGCTCAGCAGCTGAGCACTCCTGGCTGCCTACACCTTGAGCCAACCCCGGGCGTTCACCAACCGGGCCGCTTCCTGGGCCGCCTCCACACAACGGTGCGCCCGGCGTTTGGCATCGTCCTGGCTCTGCGCCCGCAGTAGGTAACCCTCCATCGCCTCAGGTGTTTCGATCACGGCCAGCAGGCCCTGCGTTCGACTGCCGATCGAGGGATCCGCCAGCAGGCGGGTGATCAGATTGAGGCCCCAGAGTTGCCGGCAGTGGGAGCCTGTCTCGAACAGCTGCTCCTGAAGTAAGCCCAGGCACCCTTGCTTGAAGGCGTCGAGCTGGCCGGGGCGGAAGCGGCGGCTGTTGGGCAGGCCCTCTGCGGGGCTGTGTTCGACGCTCCAGCTCAGCCCCGTGCCAGGTAGCCCCACGGTGGTCCGGGGGGCACCTGAGCGACTCATTGGGATGTTGAACGACGCACCGCCACCGCCCAGGGAAATCGAACGAAGGCCGCTCTTGCCAAAGTTGAAACGCAAGGGGCCCAGGCGGGCGGAGCGGCGGAAGCGAAAACCCATGGCGATCAGTGGCTGATGACGCAGGTCAGCAATCAGGGTGCCTTGCAGATGTGGTTGAGGGATCAGATGGTCATGGCTCAGCCAGAGCTGCGATCGTACGAAGCGTCTCCAGCAAATCCGGCAGACGTTGCTGGCTCGCCTGATCAGGTGGGAGGAACGCAGGAAGTGCCTCGATGAAAGCGGGCGTCGCCAACAGCTCGTTGAACTGTGCAGCGAGCTCATTCCGCAGCTCGGGCAGGCTCAGCCGACACTCCTCCAGCAGCGACTGGCGACCGTCGACCACCGCCATCAGGTCCTCCAGATCATGGCTGAAAAGAAAATCTCCCTGGCCGCGGCCGTGGAACGCCTCCAGCTTGGTGGCCAGGAACACCGGTGCCCTCACCATCTGAATCGAGCGGCCGCTCGGCAACACCTGAAGCTGGGCGGACTCCACGGCCAGGGGATACCAGCGATTGGAGAAGTCCAGAATCTCGCCCTGGGTTGGCATCAGGTCGAGGATGATCTCCTCGATGCACCAGCGACAGAGGGGTGCGCCGGGCCGTGTGTCTTCCTGGAAGCCCCGCTCCCTCAGCGCCAGATCACATCCACATCCTGGGTGGGCCGGATGTCCGGCATGGCGGGATCTGTGATCAGCACGCCGGCCACCGCCCCGCCGACAAACACCAGTTGCTCGAGCAGGGCATCGCCCAGATGCTCAGCCGCCCGTTCGAGCAGGCTGACGTTGGGATCGTTGGGGTTCATGGCTGCAGTCGCTTCTCCAGCAGGGCCACGGCCAGGGCCTGTTCGCGGGCGCTGCCGCCACGCACCGCATCGAACAGAGCCAGCAACTCCCCCAGCGCCGGGTTGCGCGCCGCCGCTTCTGGCACACTCGGGTATAGCGGATAGAAGGCGATGCCACGGGCCGTGCCCTTCTTCCACGGCCAGACCGGTGGTGGGTCGTTGCCCTGACGGATCTGCTCCTTGAGGGGAGAGGCGGCATAGCCGGTGGGAACGCCGCGGGAGAGACCGCCCTGGCTGGCCGGGAAGCAGTAGCGGGCGCCGTGCTGCACAAAGGATTTCAGTGCGGCACGCACCACCGACGGCTTGCCATCGCCACCCTTGATCGCCAGCTTGGCGCCCACGGCACGCTCCACCGCCGCATGGGCCTCAGAGGCCGTCATGCCCAGCTCGGCGCCGAGGGCCGCATAGGTGGGTGCCGGGCCTTGATCGAGAGCCAGGCGCAGCAATACCACCAGGTCCTGCGGGCGCAAGACGGGCTGGGGGTTGGAGGGGGAGCGGGCCAACGTCGGAGGCGAAATTCGCTGTTCGCGAATAGCGAATATAGAGCGCTGAAGCCGGTTTGGCCGCGCTGCCGCCTTAGGAGTTTGCGGAAAAACCCATTCGTAGGGCGAGTTTTCCCGACTCTGAGCTGATTTCTGCTTGATGTCGCCGCATAATCGGGCTCAGACAGCCTGTTGTTGAGCTTCTGGGCTGTTTTCGAGGCCTTTTCGAGCCTCCTCGGCCACACTTCTGGGCAACCACCTGTTCATGCCGCCGCCATCGCCGGCTTGAGCAGATTGCTCAGCCGGATCAGGTTGTAAGCGATCACGTGCAGGCCAAACACCGCACCGACCTTTTCGGTGCCGCGCAGTTTGAACTGGCGCAGACCGCCCCACTGCTTGATCCAGCCAAACACCTTTTCGATGCCCCGGCGGGCGTTGATCGATTGGGCGTAGCCCTCATGGCGGGTGGTGCGGCCATCAATGGCGGAACCGCCAGGTCGAGCGGTGTTCTGGGCCACGTGCGGTGTGACACCGATACGCCGCATCTCAGCTACGAAACCATTGGTGTCGTAGTTCTTGTCAGCGCCGATGGTCTTCTGATGGGCACCGGGACGATCCGCCGCCATGGCCTTGGCGGCATCCCGCTCCCCGGTGCCCGTCGCTTGGGTGACGCGGCAGTCGACGATCAGGGCATGGCGGTTATCCATCAGCACGTGCCCCCGGTAGCCGGGCAGTGCCGGGTGAGCGTTGGACTTGCGGGCCAGCAACGCGTCGGGATCCGTGCCGGAGCGGTGCGTCTTGTTGCTGAGCTTGATACCGCGGAAATCACCCTTGGCACGCTTCTTGCCCTCCTTGGGCGCCCCGAAACCCTCGCCGGGTCCTGATGGCGGAGGCGGCGGGTCGTCCTGTCCGTCGATTCGCTCCAGCGAGGCATGGGAGGCCCAAGCCTGCAGCAGGGTCCCATCCACGGAGAAGTGCTCATCGCTGAGCAGCGGTTTCACCTCCGGCGAGGCCATCAGCTTTTCCAGGAACCTGCCCATCACTTGCTCGTTGAGCAGTCGCTCACGGTTTTTGGTGAACGTCGTCGGATGCCAGATCGGATCATCAGGGCTGAGACCCACGAACCAGCGGAACAGCAGGTTGTAGTGGAGCTGCTCCAGCAGTAGGCGCTCCGATCGGATCCCGTAGAACGCCTGCAGCAACGAGGCCAGCAGCAACTGCTCGGGCGGCACTGATGGCCGGCCTTCTGAGGCGTAGAGCTTGCAGAAGGTGGGATTGAGTCGATCAAGGGCTTGATCGGCCAGCTTGCGGATCCGCCGCAGCGGATGACTGGCCGGAATCCGCTCCTCGATCGAGACGTAGGAGAACAGCGAGCCGGTGCGCTCCTGTTGGCCTCGCATCTCAACTGGGCAGTTGCCCCATTATCGCAGGGGCGGCTGGGTTTTTCAGCAAACTCTTAGGGGGAGTGTGGGGCAGTCGGCAGCAGCCGATCGAGGCGTTGCTCCAGGTGCTGCAGCTCAGGACGCTGGCCTTGCCGTCACTCCTGCCGCTGGCTGCCAACTTGCTGCTGGCTTTGCCGCCCTTGGCCGCTTTGACGGGGAGGGAGCTGCGCAAGGGGGGACCAGCGGGATGGCTGGTGGCCAAGGGCGTGTCGCCCAGCTCCTCCTGCAGGCCGCGGTAGAGGCGGGCATCGGACTGGGCCAGCTCCCGCAACGTGGCCCGCAGGCTGTCAGTGATCTGGCCCATGGACCTCCGTCTCCACCGTCGCTGGCGTGACCGGTTCTGACTGGCTCACGGGGCCCCTGTGGCCCTTGCCACCCAAGGTGAGCGGCGGCAGCTCACCTGGAGCGATTGGAGACGCAGCAGGGAGAATCGGCAGACGACAGCGCCATAAGGATCGCCCCATGACGGCTGAGGGAACCTCCGCCCCCCGCTTGATCGACGGCCCGCCACCGCCCCGGCCACCGTGCTGCTGGCCCATGGGGCCGGGGCTGGCGGGTGGTGCGCTTCGAGTTTGCCTACATGGCCCGGATGCGCGAGACGGGCGGCAGCCCGGCACGGCCGCTGTTTATCGGTAGCAAGTCGATGGGGGGCGGGTGGCCAGCCTGCTGGTGGAGGAACTGGCCGCCCTGCGCACCCCCACCCTGATCCTGCAGGGGGAGCGGGACAGCTTCGGGCGGCGGGAGGAGGTGGAGACCTACACCCTTTCTCCGGCGGTGCAGCTGGGCTGGATGCCCAGCGGCGACCACAGCTTCAAGCCCACCCGGAGTTCGGGGCTGAGCGAGGCGGAGACCTGGGGGACGGCGGTGGTGAGGGCTGATCAGTTCTTGCGGGGGTGCTGGGGGGTTAGGGAGGCTCTGGAAAACCCGAGCCATCCGCGCAAAAATACCCCTGTAATCGCAGGCGCGGACTGGGTTCATGGGCAGCAAGCAGCTCGGATTCGGTGATTACGAGCAGACCACGGCCAAGAAGCGCACGAGGCGCGAGCGTTTTTTGGCCGAAATGGAGAAGGTGGTGCCGTGGAAAGCGCTGATTGATCTGATCGAGCCCCACTATCCCAAGATCAGCTCCAAGGGTGGTCGCCCGCCCTATCCGCTGGCAGCCATGCTGCGCATCCACCTGCTCCAGCAGTGGTACGACCTCAGCGATCCAGCGATGGAGGATGCGCTGATCGAGGTGCCGACGATGCGCCGTTTTGCAGGGATCGACATGATCAGTGACCGGATTCCTGATGAGACCACGATTCTCGCGTTCCGGCACTTGCTGGAGAAGAACGATCTCGGCAAACAGATCTTTGAGGTGGTCAAAGCCCACCTCAAGGCCAACAGCATGGCGATGAAGCAGGGCACGATCATTGATGCCACCTTGATCGCGGCGCCCAGCTCCACCAAAAATGAGAAGAAGGAGAGGGATCCGGAGATGCATCAGACCTGCAAGGGCAAGCAGTGGTACTTCGGGCCTCCTGAGAAAGCTGAGCGCGCCTGAGCCGGCAAAACGGCGAATACCCTCTCAGAGTATTGCCTCATCCTCAGGCTGCTGCCCGCTGATCACTAACCAGCGCCATTTCGCTCCTCCAGGGGGCACTGAGGGCCGAGAAGAAGCTGTAACCAGCAGGCAAAAAGGACGAAGCTCGAGGAGCTTCTCGAGATTCATGACGAGTACATTCAAGGCGATGGTCGAACCCTGGGTGATGCTCAGCTTCGCCCGGATGAGAGCCAATCCAAAGCGCCGTTTCCCCTTGGCCGATCTTGCCCTCGACGGCATTGCGTTGTCGCTGGTCATCAGCAAACTGCTTCTTCTCCTCGGCCACCAACTGTCGGTCATTCTTGGGGCGTCCGAGGCGCGGACCACTCAAGCGAATACCATGACGTTGGCAGAAGGCCCGATTTGATCTGGTGCGATAAATCTGATCAGCACAGATCACTTTTGGATAGTGACCATATCGGCGGCGATAGGCTCTTGCCTGTGCCTTCAGGTCTTCTCCTTCGTTGTAGGGGGTGAAACTCAGCCGATCAAGGAAAGTAAAGCCATCACCCGTAACTGAGATGGAGATCTTGGCGCCAAACTCAACGCTGCTCCTGGCCTTGCCGCGAACGATGGGCCTGAAATGAGCTTGATAGAGGCTCACAATCCTATCGGGGATGCTTCTGCTGTCTGAGCGGTAGAGAATCTTCTGCTGACGCACCAGCTCCCCCACCACCAGTAGCTTGTACCAATGCCTGCCTGGCAGGCAGAGGCGGCCGAGCGATCAGGGCATCAATACTGGCCAGATTCCGCTCCAGATGGCCCAGCTGCTGCTGAATGCCCTTGCGAATCTTGTTGATGCGAGGCCACTTCTTTTTGGCCACTGCAAGAAACTGCTGCCTGCTTTCTTGCGATGCGTACGAGGCTTATCGCCAAAGCATTTTCTGATCTGAGGATGCATTGCGTCAATCAGCTTCTCCGTGACCTCTCTGGCCTCATTGAGCAGAGAGAGATCCGTTGGGTACCGAATATCGGCAGGGACGCATGTAGCGTCAATCAACAGTGTGCCCTGGTTGGAAGACGGTTTGTCAGAGCCAGGCTTCGTTGGCTGATCACTGGTGGGCAAACTGCTGCCGTTGTCACCATCCTCATCATCCTGGGATTTCTCGGAGCAAATCGCGTTCAGCCCATGACGGACAATTCGCTCATTGCAGTCATTGACGACTGACTCCGGCAGTCGCTTGCGGAAATAGACCATCATCGATGGATCAAACGGGGCCGAGTACTGGAACGCCTCTAGGCCGATGAAGAATTGGAGATATGGATTCTCCTTGATTTGCTCCACCAGTTCTTCATCGGTGAGGCCCAGCCGAGCCTTGATGATCGATGCTCCAAGCGTCATTCTAAATGGCTTGGCGGGCGCTCCAAAACCCTTGCAGAACTGCGACGCGTAGTCATCTTCCAGGTCATCCCAGGGGATCAGTTCTGCCAGCTTGATCTAGCGGTTATCACCAGAGAGTTTGCCGCCAAAGGGAAGGAAGAAGACTTCAAACGAAAGCTGATGACGAGGCTCGCGTCGATACATGTGAAAAAATCAGAGCGGCTTTTCGGCAGAATTGAGCCGATTTGATTACATTCTACCGCCTACAACTGCTTAGATCCACTGCAGCGCAGCCGATCTGGCCTTTCTCAGGAGACCCTACTTCGGGATGAAAGTCCACATCGGCGTGGATAGCGAGAGCGGCCTCATCCACTCAGTGGAAACCACAGCTGCCAATGTGCACGACCTAACCCCAGCCTCTGATCTCCTGCACGGCGAGGAGACCCTGGTCTATGCAGATGCCGGTTACCAGGGAATCGAGAAGCGAGACGAGATGAAAGGCCGTGGGATCGGCTTCCGCGTCGCCATGCGACCCGGAAAGCGCCGAGTGCTGCCGGATACGCCGGAGGGTCGACTGGATGATCTGGTCGAAACTGCCAAAGCGCATATCCGCGCCAAGGGAGAGCATCCGTTTCGGGTGATCAAACAGCAGTTCGGCTTTCAGAAGACCCGGCTGCGGGGAATGCTCAAGAACCGCTGCAAAGTGAATGTGGTGGTAGCCCTCTCGAACCTGTTCATGGCACGTCGCAGGTTGCTATGCAGTACGTGATCAGAGGATCAGTGTGCCTGTCGAGGGAAAGAATCGGCCAACATGGGCAGATTTTGGCTCCCGAAAGGGTGAAATCAGGCCAAGCCAACCTCAGATTCGCCAAAAGTTGTTCATTCCGAGCAAATTGCAACCTTGGACCCTCTTTCAGGGCTCGTTGCCCAGAGGCTCCCTAGGCTCGGCGTTGCCATACTTTAGGTGACCGATGACCATGAACGCAAGCAACAACTATAATCCGATCATCAAGCTCTTGGTAAAAAAACCGATAAGGAAATCGGTGAAGCTTGGCACTTCGCAAATCGCGATGGCGCTTCTGGAACAACTGCGGACCTGAGCGGATTGTCTCAAGGGTTCGATCAAGCTCCTGGAGAAACTCTCCTCAGAGCCCTGGTCGCTCACTTTCGTACCAGTCGAATGTTTCCGACACTTCCACCGATACTACGCGGCGGAACACGATTGGCTTCACTTCAGTCGGCTACGCAGCCTCTCCCGTAAGTCTTCCCATGGCTCTGAGTTGTCGGGGTTCCGGTCAAGGTCATCGAGGCGCCGATCCAGCTCTTCCCGTAGCTCATCGGTGATCGGGATCTCCTCCTCCGCCAGGCTGTCCCAGAGCTTCTCAAGTAATTCAAGGCGTTGCTCGCGGCTCAACGATGCGACAATGTTCCAAGCTGTAGTAGTCATTTTCCAGTGTAGCCCATCTCTGTCGAGATGTTAGGACGGCGAATCTGCTGAAGGAGCTAATGGTAACGCCCTGCGTATTGGCAAATGCTTAACGCTCATCATCACCCGTCCGCCCGCAACTGTGGCGAAACACCTCTTCATTTTTTGCCGGGTCGGGTGCATTTGTTGCGGGGCAATCCCGTGGTGAGACGAGGTAAAGACAAAAAAGCCCACCTAACCAGCCAGGTCATGCGGCCTCGGGGAGTTTGTGGTTCTTGCGCGGATTCACCAGCAGGGCCGGTGATCACCGGAGCGGGTCTGGACCCTTCGAGTGCTCCCGCTGGAATCCCTTCCAACGGCTCAGACGGGGAAGGGTGCTGGGGGGAGGAGACAGCAGGAGCGAACGCCGTTGTTGGTGTTGATGTTGGCCGGGCGGTAGCGCGCGAAGAGTCGGCGGCGAAACTGGAGCGTGTGGCCATGGGCGAGGTGGGCGCTCCAGCTCGTGGCGGACGCAGGCGCAGCTCAGCCAGATCCGCCCTCAGCACCACCAGGGCCTGCTGCAATGGGTCCGGCCGATCAGCGAAGAGGGGGAGGAAAGACCGGGCGCGGGGGCCAACCGAGACCAGACCGCAGGGGGGGGGGCGGCGAGAGGGGGGGGGGGGGAGGCGGGACAAAGACCCCTACAGGAGCAGGCAGAGAGCGCAGGCCCACCAGCGCGCCGGAGCAGGGGCCCCGACCGGGGGGGGGGGGCCGGGGGGGGGGCGGGGGGGGGGGGGGGAGGGGGGAGCGGGGCCGCGCAACCAGGCACCCGCCAGATCCGCCCGACGTGAGGCAGAGAGACCCGGAGCGGACAGGGGGCGCAGGGGGGAGGGCGATGCAGAGAGAGAATAAGCAGGATCCAGAGGTCCAGGGGTCGACAGGGGGCGCGACGTGGGGGGGGGGGAACAGGGAGGGATAGGGGCGGGGGGAGGGGAGCATAGACCCGCAAAGACGAGGTGAACCGAAGACAGCGGACGGGGACGGGACGCTGAGAGAGATATGGGGTCAGAGCGAGACATCCATCATGAGAGCCGCGACCCGGCAGAGCCCGCCGGGGGAGCCCGGGAGCAACGAGACCAAGGCGGCGGGATACACGGGGAGCAAGGGAACACACCAATGGTGATAGAGGGAGCCGCGACCTGGAGGAAGTGATGAGGGAGAGGAGGCCAGCACTGACGGCGCCGCGAGAGACAGGAGACGGCCCCACCGACAAAGGAGGCAAGGGGAGAGGGGGGGGGGCCATCGGGGAGAAGAAAGAGGAACAGGCGAAGAAGACAAGAGACGGAGGGCCCGGAACGCCCGGTAAGGGGTGGTGGCTGTGAGCAACGGGAGCACCGGATAGGCATCAAGATACCCAATCAGGCACTACACGAAGGAGCCAGACTGCGGATCCGAGGACCACGAAGAGCGGAAGACCGAGGGGGACGGGGGGAGGGGGAACGGGAGAGGGCAAACGGGGGGCGGGCCCCAAGGGGAGCGCAGCCGGACGGGGCCCAACCCGAAAGAACACGAACACACCGGGCGACCAGCACGAGCGGACGAAAGAGGGCCACGTCATCCACGTGGCGGAGGCAGGCCCGGATGCCGGGCAGGGCACGGAGGCGGTGATCGATGGAAGGGAAATACAGGCGGATGTCTGCCTGCAGCACCCAAGCATGCTCGCGGCAGGCGCGGTGAAAGCGGCGCAGGGCGCGATGGGTGCCGTACCCCTTGCGATTGGCGTAACTGGTGGGGATGAAGTGGCGCTCCAGCGGCGGGGCGATCACGCCGATCAGGGCGTGGTGCACCACCCGATCACGAAAGGGTGCGGCGCTCACCCATCGGGGTTTGGGCTCGTGCACCATGAACTGCCGGTAAGAACCGGGGGCGTAGATGAAGCTGCGCAGCTCATGCTGCAGCTGAAACAGGTCGGCCTCCAGATTGGCGCCAAAGGCGAGCACATCCGGCCGATAGCGCTTGCCCTTGCTGGCCTTGCGGAAGGCGCCCAACAGGGTGGGAAAGGCCGTGATGCGTGGATAGAGATCACGCAGCGGGGGTGGGCGCTTGGCCATCAGAGGTCTCAGGCCGGTGCCACTGTCTGGCCCTGACGCCGCTATTGGCTGATCCAACCACCCAGTTGACGACCCACCTCCTCCACCAGGCGGGCCACGTGTTCGTAGCGGCGATCGTCGATCAGCTGGAAGTTGTGCAGCAGGCGGATCTGCAGGCGCAGCAGATCGAGACGGGCGTTGAGGGGTTCGAGCCGTTCCAGCTTGGCGGTGGTGTAGCGGGCGGCCACCAGACCCTCCAGCAGGTCGCCGCGGCTGGGGGTGGGGCTGGGGGCAGGCATGGTGTGAGGGGCAGCGAATGGAGTGGCCGTGTCAATCGGGTTGACGGGTGGCGTCAATCTGGTGACCGGTAGAGGTGGTTGTCTGAGCCCTCTGGAGCCTGAGATTGCAGCTGGGACCCGGGATCGTGACCAGGCGCGCCCGCGTCGTCAGTGAGCCGGCGTCCATCTCAAGGGGGGGCCAGTTTCGGCGCCGCCCCTCGGGGGGAGCGCGTGCGGCGACAGACGGCCAGGCGCCGCGTCAATACGAGGCGGGTCACGGAATGGGAAACCCTGCAGCAGCTGCTCGCGGAGTCCCCGAAGCCCCACGATGGGCAGGGGCACCAGCGGCCACGGAGCCACGGTCATCGATCCGCTCGGGAGATCCGCCCATCCCGGAAGGGCTGGTTGGAGGTCACCAGCAGCGAGCGGCGCTCGTAGCGGTGGCAGACGCCAACAGCACCGAGGCCAGCCGCGCGCCACCACATGTAGCGATGCGCGATCTCCAGCCAGGGCGAGCGATCGGCCGGACAGGGCGGAGCTCAAAGCTGGCGGCCTCGCAGCGGCTGCACCAAGGCGGGGCCGGGAAGAAGCGGCAGGCCGGCCGCCGACATCGCCACGGAGGCGAGGCCAGGAGGCGCCACGCCGCGGGGCGACAGCAGCAGGTCCGCGACAGCCAGGGGGGCGGGGGCACCGCAGTCCGCCAGGGGGCGAGGGGGGACAAGCCACAAGGCCTCGCAGGAGAGGGGCGGAGAGCGGGGCGGCACCGAGGGGCACACCGCCGCATAGGGCATAGAGGAACGGGGGGCCCGCCGCCGCTGGGAGAGCGGCGCCAGTGGCTGCGGAACCGCGCCAGCTTGGTATTTGAGCAGCAGCGGCAGAACCGCCCACCGCCTGAGAGCGGGGTACCGGGGAGGAGGTGGTCATAGGAGCCAGCAGATGTTGGGGAATGACGGGACAGGCAGAGCGATGCGGCGAGGCGGCACCGGAAGCGGCGCAGAGGAGAGGGACAGGGTGGCGCGCGGGCGCAGAAGGCGAGCACCAGCTCAAAGGAGGCCACCCGGCCGCCACGACAGCGCCCGCCACGGCCGCGCCGCACGGCCCGCGGCAGCAGGCGCGCCAGAGTCCACCGGGCTCATCCGGGAAAAGGGGCGCTGGTAGCGCAATGGGCAGGGCCTGGGCTGGCGCGCAGGCCACGCGGAGCCCGACGAGCACCAGGCCCCAGGCCAGGCGCGGGCAACACCAGGAGCGGGGAGACCCAGCGCTGAGCAGGTAGACGATCGGCCAGCATGGTGCAGCCGCACCGTGACCGGCGGCCGACAGGGGGGGCCGAGAGATCACCGCACCCGACGGGGCGCGACCCGAACGGAGCAGCCCGAGCCACCAAAGACGGAAGGCCGGCAAGGCACCGAGAGCGAGCCGCCGAGGCCGCGGGGGGGGAGGGGGACACCCAGAGCAGTCGCGATCGGAGGCGCGAATCGCAACGCGCGAGAGCAGTCGCCCAGCGCCGTTCACAGGCCGGAGGCCTCGACGAGCCGTCCCGGCCCACCCCCGGTTGTTGCGGCAGGGGCCAGGCCGTAGGGGCGCAGAGGGCCTGGTAGCGGGGGTGATGCGAGGGCATAGCGCCACCCGGGCAGCGGGGCCGGAGCCAGCGGGCGCAGCCCGGGCACGCCACCCAAGCGGCCAGGGCGTCGAGCCCCCGGAGAGGGCGCAAGCTCCGCCGCCGGGACACCGGCCGAGGACCAGCCGCTCCAGGCCAGGCGGTAGTGGAACAGCAGAGGGGGAAAAGGCCCCCGCAGGGGATCGCCACCCGCTGACGGGAAGCGCAGAAGCCGATTCCCCGGGGGACGCCAGCGGGACATCACCCCGGCGGGCAGCAGAGATTTCCAGGCGACCGCGCGAGGGGCGCAGCGAACTCCAGCCGACCAGGCCCGAGGGCCCGGCTTGGTGGTGGGCGCAGGGCCGGATGGCGCCCAGCAGCGGCAGTAGCAAGGGCCCCAACCTCGACCAACGGGCAGGGCGACGCCGACCACGGGGTTTGGCAGCTCGGCTGGAGGCGGCCGGATCAATGCGGGGGCACGCCAGCGAGCCGCCGCGCGGCAGCCACCTCCGGCGGCGCCGCTCGTGTTTGGTCATGACAGCTGATCGTGAGGGGAGGGGAGCAGGCAGGCCCGGGCCGCGCAGGCAACCAGGATTCAGCGCAGCCCCCGGGAGCGGCAACCTGTGGGCGACCCCTCAATGAATTGCGCGGATAGATGGGTGGCTGGTGCACGAAACTGCCCATTACGATGGCTGGATGGACATTTCCGTGACCCGCTTCCGCGCCCACTGCCTGGAGCTGATCCGCCAGGTGGAGAGCGGCGGTGAGGTGGTGGAGATCACGCGCCATGGCAAAACGGTGGCACGGCTCACCCCTTCGCCTCCGGCAGCGCTGCTTCAAGCCAGCGACCCTGGGAGACGCTGCGGGGATCCGGAGCGTTGGCGATGGAGCCTGAGGATTCGGTGTTTGACGCACAGGCGTTTCTTGCCCTGCGGTGAAGGTTCTGCTGGATACGCACATCTGGATCTGGTGGTTGCTGAGTTCAGAACGCCTGTCTCCGGCTGAGCGTCGTTCCCTGGATCGATTGGCTGCTGCAGGTGGTGTTCATCTCTCGGCCATGAGCCTCTGGGAGGCGCAGATGTTGTCCAGCAAGGGGCGGCTGTCGCTGGATCGGCCCTTCGCTACCTGGTTGCGGCAGGCGGCTGCCCCGGGCGTGGTTGCTCTGTTGGCGCTGGATGTTGATGTGGTGCTGGCGCTGGATCACTTGCCGCAGAGCTTCCACGGCGACCCCGCCGACCGGTTGATCGTGGCGACAGCGCTCACCCATGGATTGCCGCTCGCCACCCATGACAGCGCCATCCAGGCCAGTGGCGTGATCCCCATCTGGGAGGGATCAGCCTGATCGGTGAGCCTGGATGATCGGCCGTGAGCCGCTGAGGCTGCAGATGCAGCACCACCGTCCCGCCAAACGCCTCCTGGCGCCGCGAGGTCACGATCGCCCAGGCGGAGG
>CALNZO010000002.1:0-41548 GCA_942491175.1 uncultured bacterium
CCATGGCAAGCACGCGCTCCACCCCCGATTTCACCAGCAGGTTCGCCACCAGCTTGGCGGTGATCGATTCCCGGCCGGCCGTCTTGCGATCGGCCCGGGCGTAGCCGTAGTAGGGGACGACGGCGGTGATCTGGCGCGCCGAGGCCCGCCGGCAGGCATCCACCATGATCAGCAGCTCCATCAGGTGATCGTTCACCGGAGCGCAGGTGGGCTGGATCAGGAAGACATCGCAGCCGCGGATCGATTCCTGGATCTGGATGTAGAGCTCGCCGTCCGCGAACCGCTTGATCACCCTCGGGCCGTCGGGGACGCCCAGGTAGGCACCGATCTCCCTGGCCAGCTCGGGGTTGGCGTTGCCACAGAACAGCCGCAGCCGCCGGGGGTCGTGGCTGGTGAGGGGCGGCTGCCCGCTCTGCTCCACCCGTTCAGCGGTCGAGAAAGTGGACAAGGGCGCAGGCGGCGATGCTTCGCAGCACGATGGTAGAAGCGAGGCCGCCTGGAAAGTGCTAACAACCATGTCGGTTTCGGATGCCGACCCAACCCCGGACGGCGGGCTGTTGCTGGTGGGACTGGGTTCGTGCCAGGAGCTTGCCGTCCTGGAGGCCATCGCCGTCCGGTTGGCGGAGGCCGGGCCGATGAGCCTGCGGAAGGTGATCGACCCGGAGGATCCCGATGCCGCCCTGACGGCGCTGGCGGCCTGCGGCGACTGGCTGGCGGCCTTGCCGCTGGATCCCGGGCTGCCCCTCGGGCGGGGCGGCAGCTGGGCCGAGACCCTCGGGGCCTGGCGCCAGAGCTGCCTGCTGGTGGTGAGCGAGGCCCAGATGGCCACCGGCCTGCCGGCGGCCGGTGCCGCCCTGCTGGAGCGCTGGCGGGTGCCGCTGGTGGGGCTGATCCAGGTGGGAGGGGAGTGGCGGCCCCTGGAGCGCCGCCGGGATGGTCTGGCCTGGCTGGGATGGCTGCCGGAGCCGCCCGGGGAGGACGAGGAGGCCCTGGCGGCGCTGCAGGTGGTGCTGCGGTCGCGCCGGCGAAGGCTGGAGACGGCCTAGGAAGCGGGCGGTTTCCACAGCGGCGGGGTGGCATCCGATTCCAGCTGGCGCAAGCCCTTGTGCTTTTCCTGGGCGGGTTCCAACGGCAGGCTGGAGAACTGGACGGGTCCGGTGCCGTCGAGGCCGGCGGCCAGCAGGCTCAGAGTCTCAGCGGGTGAGAGGTTGGTCTCCACCTTCGCCTGCAGCTGGCTCACCAGGAACGGCAGCTTGACCAGCCGATCGGGTTCCAGCATCCGCTCCCTCAGGTTTCTCTGCACCAGCTCCTGGTTGCTGCGCCGTCCCGCCTCTCCCAGCCACTTGTCGCGGAAACGCACCAGCTGCTCCACCTTGGCCCCGCCCAGCTGCTGCAGGCCCGCCTCCAGGTCGATGGTCAGCTTCTGGGTCTTGTCGGTGTAGCTCATCCGACGCGGAGGACTCAGCTCCAGGCCCCCCAGTCCGTTGACCAGATCCCTCAGGGCGCCCCTGGGGAGCACCAGGTAGCGATCCGGTCGGGGGGGATCCAGTCCCACCAGCTCCCGCACCGCCTCGGCGGTCAGGGCCACGCCGCCGATGCGGTAGAGGTCCCCCAGTCGCTTCGGACCCTTCTGGCCGGGGACGTTGACGGCCAGCTCCGTCGGCAGGTTGAGCACCTGCAGGGGGCCCTCCGGGTTGATGCGCAGCAGCAGCAGGGCATCGGCGTTGGCGGGGCCGGCGGGGGCGGCCCCGTTGAGGGGAGCACCGAGCCGTTCGGCATCGCTGCCGATCACCAGCAGGGTGATGGCCCGTGACGGCTTGGCGGCCAGGGCCGCTGGACCGATCTCGGGCGTGGGGGCCAGGGCCCTGTCCGGTTCCGGCCAGAGGAGCCCCAGGGTGGCCATGCCGACCACTGCCCCCGCCGCGGCGATGGCCAGCAGCCGCAGCGAGCGTCCGGTGAAGGGGCGCCGGCGCCGGGGGGCCGCAGCCTTGCCGGCGGCTGTGGGGTTGGTGGGCGTGTCGGCCGGCCGGTCGGGGGGACGGCGGGGGTTCCGGCGGGCGGGCATCAGTGCCGAAAGGGATGGGGCAGAGGGCACTCTGACGCAGGCCTCACAGCTCTCCCCGGTTGGGCCTGCGACATGGGGCGTCGGCATGGGGACACCGCGGCCGATAGGTTGAGCGTCGAGCCGTTGCGCCCACGTCCGCTTGTCCTCCGTTCCGTCACCGGCGCCGTCCCCCGCGGCGCCGCACGATCGCGCCCGACCGCTGGCCAGGGGCAGCCTCAAGCCGGCCCGGGATCTGTGCAGCGAATGCGGTCTCTGCGACAGCCGCTGGGTGGCCTACGTGCGTCGCGCCTGCGCCTTCCTGGAGCAGCGTTTCGAGGCCATGGAGGAGCAGGCCCATGGCCGCAGCCGCCTGCTCGACGATGAGGACGAGCTCTATTTCGGGGTGCACCAGCGGATGGTCACCGCCCGGCTGCAGCAGCCGATCGAAGGGGCTCAGTGGACCGGGATCGTCAGCCGCATCGGTGTGAGGGCCCTGGAGACCGGGCTGGTGGACGCTGTGCTCTGCGTGCAGCAGAGCCCGGAGGATCGCTTCACCCCGGTGCCGATCCTGGCTCGCACCCCCGAGGAGGTGTTGGCGGCCAGGGTCAACAAGCCCACCCTCTCTCCCAATCTGGAGGTGCTCGAGCAGCTCCCGGGCAGTGGCATCCAGCGGCTGCTGGCGATCGGGGTGGGCTGCCAGATCCAGGCCCTGCGGGCTGTGCAGAACACCCTGCCTCTCCAGAAGCTCTACGTGCTGGGAATGCCCTGCGTGGACAACGTCAGTCGTCAGGGTCTGCAGACCTTTCTGGAGAGCGCCAGCCGCTCGCCGGACACCGTGGTCCACTACGAGTTCATGCAGGATTTCCGCATCCATTTCCGCCACAGTGACGGCGGCCAGGAGACGGTGCCGTTCTTCGGCCTGGACACCCCCGCCCTGAAAGACGTGTTCGCTCCCAGCTGCCTGAGCTGTTTCGACTACACCAACGCCGGCGCCGACCTGGTGGTGGGCTACATGGGCGCAGGCTTCGGCCGCCAGTGGATCACGGTCCGCAATGCCACCGGCCAGGAGCTGCTCGATCTGGTCGAGGCGGAACTCGATGTGGCGCCGGTCACCAGCGGCGGCGACCGGCGCCAGGCGGTGCAGCAGGGCATCGACGCCTACGAGAAGTCCCTCAAGCTGCCCATGTGGCTCGCGGAGCTGGTCGGGGTGTTCGTGCAACGCTTCGGGCCGAAGGGGCTGGAGTACGGCCGTTTTTCGATCGATTCCCACTTCACCCGCAATGCCCTGTGGCTGCAGCGGCATCATCCAGAGAAGGTGGAGGCCCACATCCCGGCTTTCGCACGCCGGATCGTCAGCCGCTACCGGCTTCCCCGGCCGTGAGGGGTCATGCGCGCGCCTGCGGGGTGCTGCTCCACCCGACAGCCCTGCCAGGAAGTCCCTGCTGCGGGAGTTTCGGCGCTGCCGCCCGCGACTGGATCGACCTGCTCGCCCGGGAGGGGATCCGCGTCTGGCAGCTGCTGCCGCTGGCCCCCACCGACGCCACCGGCTCCCCCTACAGCTCCCCCAGCGGTTCGGCGCTCAACCCGTGGTTCATCGATGCCGATGACCTGGTGGCCGATGGCCTGATCACTCCCGCCGACCGGGAGGCCCTGCCCCAGGGGCCGCAGGATCATCTGGATCCGGCCTGCGCCGGGGAGCGGGCGGCGGCCATTGCCGCGGCCCTGCGGCGGCGATGGCCCGACCAGCCGAAGGAGCGTCGGGAGTCCTTCGACCGCTGGGAGCGGCGTCAGCGCTTCTGGCTCGTGGATCATTGCCGTTTCATGGTGGTGCGCCGGCTTCAGGGAGGCCGGCCCTGGTGGGAGTGGCCCGAGGACCTGGCCCGGCGGCGCTCGGGGGCCCTGCGGGTTCTGGAGCAAGAGCAGAGCCAGGCTCTCCAGGAAGAGGCTCTGCTCCAGTGGCAGCTCCAGAGCCAGTGGCACCGGCTGCAGGAGCGGGCCCACGGGCAGGGGCTGCGGCTGGTGGGGGACCTGCCGTTCTATGTGGCCCACGACAGCGCCGATGTCTGGAGCCAGCGGCAGCTCTTCTCGCTTCGGGCCGACGGGGGTCTGGTGGAGCAGAGCGGCGTGCCGCCGGATTACTTCTCCGCCACCGGCCAGCTCTGGGGCACCCCGGTCTACCGGTGGTGGGTGCATCGCCTCACCGGCTTCCGCTGGTGGCTGGCGCGGCTGATGCGCCAGCTGGAGCTGATGGATCTGTTGCGGCTGGATCATTTCCGGGCCCTGGAGGCCTACTGGAGCGTTCCAGGGGGCGATGCCACCGCGGAGAACGGCACCTGGCGTGCCTCACCCGGCAGCTCCCTGCTGGCCGGCTTGTGGAGGCGTTGCCGTCGCAGGGGCTGGCTGCTGGAGGGCGAGCGCCTGCCCCTGATCGCCGAGGACCTGGGAGTGATCACCCCGGCGGTGGAGGCCCTTCGGGACCGGTTCGCCCTGCCGGGGATGAAGATCCTCCAGTTCGCCTTCGACGGCAACGACGACAACCCGTACCTCCCTGCCAACTACCGGGGAGACCGCTGGGTCGTCTACACCGGTACCCACGACAACGCCACCAGCCTCGGCTGGTGGAGGGACCTCGACGAGGGCGCCCGGGGCCGGGTCGCCGCCGTGGTGGGCACGGAGGTGCAGGCCCCGAGCTGGCAGTTGCTCGAGGTGGCACTGGCCTCATCCGCCGAACTGGCGGTGGTGCCCCTGCAGGATCTCTTGGAGCTCGGCGACGAGGCCCGTTTCAACACCCCCGGGACCGCCGAGGGCAACTGGACCTGGCGACTGAGCCGGCCCGTGGCCGGCCTCGGCGGAACTCTGCATGGCTTCGGGGCCATGGCGGGCCGCTATGGCCGTGGGGTGGGAGTGGGGGCCCGCGGTGGCGATGGATAGTCGTAGCGGGCAGCCGTCCGGTTATCACCGGTGGAGGGCTTCAGCGGCTGGCCGTTCCAGCGCACGGCACCACCCCGCGGGGGTGGTTCGAGTCGCAGCCTGAACGGAGGCAACACCGGCAGGCTCAGTCTTCCCTCTACCGACGGCAACTGGGAGAGGATGCCCCTGTCGCTGGTCAGCGACACCTTGGTGGGCCTGGTCAGCTCGAGCTGCAGGAGGCCAAGGGCCAGATCGGGCCTGTTGCTCCGGACTTCGTCGCGCAGCTGTTTCAGGCCCTGGCCCGAGGCGGCCTTGCCGAGGGGCCGCAGGTCGGGGTAGGCATCCAGGATTGCCCGGTCCGCGTCCTCCACGTTCGCCTGGGCGATCTGGGCCGTGCTGAGGGGGGGGATGGGCCGCAGGGCGAACAGCCCCTGGGCGGCCAGCCGCCGCTGCTGCAGGTTGAGTCCGTAGAGGAGCGCGGCGCAGAGCACCCCGTAGAGCACCGTCCCCTGCCAGGTGGTGAAGACATCGATCGAACCGGGGGTGAAGCGGAGCAGCAGCGGCTCCCGCCGGCGCCCGGTGAGCCGGTCCCGTTCCGGCGGCAGCACCCCGTCCAGACATCCGCTCGGTAGCTGCAGATGCCGTTCCAGCAGGGGCAGCATGGTGCGCAGGTAGGCCGCCTCCGGCAGCCGCTCCCGCCAGCCCTTCTCCAGGGCCTCCAGCACAGCGGTGCTGATGCGGGTGTCGAGCGCCAGCTGGCGCAGTCCGATGCCCTGGGCCTCTCGGGCTTCGTGGAGCTGCTGCCCGGCGAGGAGCAACGGGTCCTGGGGCAGCTCCTGGACAGTCGGGTGCGGCCTCGGACGTCGCCCCGGCAGCCGCTGGCTCAGGCGTTGGAGGAGGAGAAAGGCCGGCTTGGGCAAGGGAGGGGCGCTCAGGGCGCGACGGCCAGGTCGCCCCATTCTCGGGGCTCGACCTCGCGCCAGGATCCCTCCGGCAGGTCGCGCAGGTGCAGCGGGCCGATGGCGACCCGCTGCAGATCCTTCACCGGGTGGCCGAGGATCTCGGCCGTGCGACGGATCTGGCGGTTGCGTCCCTCCCGCAGCACCAGCTCCAGCAGGGTGGCCCCCCGTTGATGGCGCAGCTGCTGGAGTTGCACCGGCCGGCTGGGCAGCCCGTCGAGGGGGATGCCGGCTCGCCAGCGCTCCAGGGTGGTGTGCCGGGGCCAGCCCTCCACCCAGACCCGGTAGGTCTTGCGATGGCCGTAGCGGGGGTGGGTGAGCCGCAGGGTCAGTTCCCCGTCGTTGGTCAGCAGCAGGGCGCCCCGGCTGTCGGCATCGAGCCTTCCCACCGGATGAAGTCCCCTGCCGTTTCGCAGGTCCGGCGGCAGCAGATCGAGCACGGTGGCACGGCCGTGGGTGTCCCGGCAGGTGCTGATCACCCCGATGGGTTTGTTGAGCAGGAGGGTCACTCTGGCGCTGGGAAGCACCAGGGGCTGCCCGTCAACGCTGATGCTGTCGCGGTCGGGATCAGCGCGATCGCCCAGCTGGGCCTGCTCACCGTTCACCCGTACACGCCCTTCCTGCAGCCAGGACTCCGCCTGCCGCCGGGAGCAGAGTCCGGAGGCGGCCATCAGTTTCTGAAGCCTCTCGGTGCCCATCGCCCCATTCTGCGATCGGCTCCAGGTCGGAGAGAGTCCGCAAAGTGATGATAGATTTACGAAACCAACTGGTTTCGTAACAAGGGACGATGCCTTCGATCACCCTCACGGCTCCCTCCGCGTCCCTGCAGGTCCCCACAGGCGATTCGCTCCGCTCCTACCTGCGAGACATCGGCCGTGTGCCGCTGCTGAGCCATGAGCAGGAGATCACCCTGGGCCGCCAGGTGCAGGAGCTGATGGCGCTGGAAGAGCTGCGGGAGGAGCTGAAGCTGCGTTCCGGCGGCAGCGAGCCGAGCCAGCAGGAGCTGGCGGCGGCGGCGGGTCTGCGTCCCGAGCTGCTGCGCAGGCGGCTGCACGCGGGACGCCGGGCCAAGGAGCGGATGGTGGCGGCGAACCTGCGGCTGGTGGTGAGCGTGGCGAAGAAGTACACCAAGCGGAACATGGAGCTGCTGGACCTGATCCAGGAGGGAACGATCGGTCTGGTGCGGGGCGTGGAGAAATTCGACCCGACGCGGGGCTACAAGTTCTCGACCTATGCGTACTGGTGGATCCGCCAGGGGATCACGCGGGCGATCGCGGAGAAGAGCCGGACGATCCGGCTGCCGATCCATATCACCGAGACGCTGAACAAATTGAAGAAGGGCCAGCGGGAGCTGAGCCAGGAGCTGGGCCGCACGCCGACGCTGAGCGAACTGGCGGTGGCGGTGGAGCTGCCGGAGGAGGAGGTGAAGGATCTGCTGTGCCGGGCGCGGCAGCCTGTGAGCCTGGAGACGAAGGTGGGGGATGGGGAGGATACGGAGCTGCTGGATCTGCTGGCGGGGGATGACCTGCTGCCGGGTGAGCTGGTGGACGGGGAATGCCTGAAGGGCGACCTGCGGGCCCTGCTGGAGCAGCTGCCGGACCTGCAGGGTCGGGTGCTGAAGATGCGGTACGGCATCGACGGCCAGGAGCCGATGAGCCTCACCGGCATCGCCCGCACCCTGGGCATGAGCCGCGACAAGACACGCAACCTGGAACGCAGGGCCCTGGAGGGGATTCGCCATCACTCCCGCAGTCTTGAGGCTTACCTGGCGGCCTGAAGTGTGCGAAGTCTGGGATACACGGGCCCCCTATGACTTCGGGTGATCAGCGTCCCTTTCGGATTGTTCATCTGAGAAAAAGCGATAAAAGAGATACTCGTTGTGAAAATCATGCTCATCTGTGACGTGGTGAATGATGCATCTGTCGACGAGTATCTGACCGAGGCGTACTGCCTCCGATTCTGAAGCTCGCTGGGTCCTCATGAACCACGCCACGGCGTCCTGGCCAACGAAACATCTCGGGAACGACTGGATGCCATGGCGTCGATCACGGATGTCCACTCCATCCGGCCCCTTCATCTCCCCGACGAGGGAGGTGATTTCAGAAGCGGTCGGTTGATCCGAGCACTCCAGAATTTCTGCCCAGTCCATGGCATCGGCGTCGCCGTCGGTAGCGGGTGATCCACTGGGGGGAGGTGAAGATGCCTCGCTCAGTGAGGACAGACTTCCTGAGCGGAGATGGATATCCCTTTGAGGAAAGGGAATCTCGATGTGATGACGACGGAGACTGTCTTCAATCAGGTAATAGAGATCACTTCTGATGTGGCCCTGAATACGCGGTTCTCCTATCCACACCAGCAAGTCAAAATTCAGAGAGCTGTCTCCAAAGCCGTCGAACCACAGCTGGGGCTTAGGGAATCGCAGCACTTTCGGATGCTTCGCGGCGGCTCCCAGAATGGCGCTGCGTACCCGTCTCACCGAAGAACCATAAGCAACACCTAGTGGTATGTGCAGTCTTGATACAGGTATGCCATGGCTCCAGTTGACAACCTTGCGATCAATGAACTCTGAGTTGGGAATGATGATTGCAATGTGATCAATGGTCTTTATTTCTGTGCTCCTGATTCCGATTCTTTCAATTGTTCCTGTGAGGTCGTCAACATTGACGAAATCCCCAACCTGAATCGGGCGTTCAAGCTTGATGATGACACCGCTGACGAAATTATTGGCAATATTCTGAAGACCAAACCCTACGCCTACGCCCAGAACACTCAAGGGAATCGCGAGGGAGCTGACGTTGATGCCGATGATTTGCATCAGCACCAATAAGCAAAGGGAAATAAGAATTATTTGAAATAGCAACGTAATCGTATCCTGGGTCTCTGGGCTTACTTTCATCCCCAGTAAAATTCGTGATCTGAAGATCCTGGTCACCCATCTCACGGCGATCCAGACTGCAATGATGAAAACTATGAACCGACCAATGTCTGTGGCCGAGTATGACTGGCCTCCTAGATTAATGAGATCCGAGCTGAAAGTATTCTGAAGAAATTGCAGAGCATCAAACCGTCCTCTCCGCAGTTCTGGATAGAGTCCCGTTGCCCAGGCAAGCAGGGCGGTCCATCCAGTGACCTGCATCAGAAAGAAGCCTGTCTCTGGCCAGAACTGATTCAAGCCCAATCGCTTGTTGCGTCGACGTCTTGATCGCCTCCTCTGCCAGCGGAGAAAGAATGAAAGGGCTGTCATGCCCCCCAGGCCAGCGAACAATCGCCACCCTGCTTCCCATCGATAGCCCTGTGTGCGTTCCGTTCTGGCCTGAACGATGCCTGAGCGAAGACGGGAAATCCAGCGATTCGCCTGATCCTGTTCGGACATCCCACTGATCAGATCCTCGTCTGTCACGGTCAGGAAGTGCTCATCACCCAGTCGGAGTGTGATGAGCTGATTTCGGATTAACTGTGTGACAGGTATCTCCTGGTCTGGAGATGTCTGATCCAAAAGCTCCTGGAGAGTCCTGTTGGCAAGTTCGGCACGGTCAGCGGCTGGAATCGTCGGCAGAGTATTGACTTCAAACAACACACGGCCGTCGAGAACAACGGGAGCTTTCTGCGCTCTCTCCGTGATACTGATGGTGCCCTCAGCGACCGCTCTTCCGTGGGTCAGCAGCAGCAATCCGATGAGAATTCCGAGTGTCGGGCCCAGCCAGCGTTGTCTCAACTTCCCAGCCAACCTCACTGATGCGGGATCCTAAGGTCAGGCTTCGGAGCGTTGCCGCCAAAAAAAAACTCCAAGCGAAGCCTGGAGTTCCAGTTCAACCCATGGACAACACAAGCCTCCCCTAGAAGCTTTCAGGAGGCGGGAGCGCCCATGGAGGAAGGCAGCATCGAGGGTGGTTGACGGGTTCAGGACGTGCTGACCCGTGCCATCCCCACGGACTGCAGTGACGCTCGGATCAGGCCGTTGCGCGGCGATCAGTAGCGAGCACGACCACCACCACCGCCGCCGCCGCCGGTGCGGGGCTGGGCCTTGTTGACCCGGATCATCCGGCCCATCCACTCGACGTCCTGGAGATCGTCGATGGCCTTGGTTTCATCGGCCTCATTGGCCATTTCCACGAAGGCGAAGCCCCGCTTGCGACCGGTTTCCCGATCGAGAGGCAGGCTGCAGTTGCGCAGGGCTCCGTACTGGGCAAACAGATGGTTGAGATCCTCCACCTCCGCGTCGAAGGAGAGATTGCCAACGTAAATCGTCATGAACAGAGTGAACAATTATGAACCGATTCGTCGATAGCCCTGCAGGAAGTTGTAGCTCGCCGAAGAGAGATCTGAGAATCACCTCCAGCTTACAACCTCGCTTGAGCGTCAGCGGTCACAGCGCCGTTCCGCCGATGGACGGCTGGCTCGACATCCTGCGGCGAACCATAGAAGCGGAGAAGCAACCCTGAGCTCCGGGAGGCTTGCCGGTGGTGGGATCGGGTCTCGGGCCTGGCCAGGAGACTCTCGGGGACCTGGAAGGAACAGGCCCCATCGGGGGGATGGAGGCCCTGTCGACCGACCTACTTGCGGATGCCGAGAAGCTGGGCGCCGTAATGCTCGCTGAATTCGGCCTGGTGCTGCCAGGCGGAGAGCAGAGTCTTGGCGACCTTGCGGAGCTCTTCGATGTCGTTGCAGCTGTCGATCGCCCGGGAATGGACGGCGATGGAGAACTGACGGTTGAGGGAGAGGGAGGCCTGCATGTCCTGCTTGCAATATTTCAGAACATTACGATGACTTGCCTGGTGAGGGGCTGGGGTTTCCCGTACCTCGCAGTCTCCCCTTGAACGAGGGGGGCCTGCTTGGCCCCGAGCCGGTCTCAGAAGAACTGGTCGAAGTTGTCGAAGTCGACCGCACTGAAGGTGCCATCCTGAACCTGGCCCATCAGTCGTTCCAGCTGCACCCACAGGGCCCCACCGGTCAGAAGCGACAGAACGAAGGCCACCAGGACGGCGGCGCCGGCGGCGAAGCCGAACACCTGCAGGCTGGCGCCGATGAACAGGGTCACGCCGATCACGACCCCCGCGTAGGGGAGGGTCGTTTCCAGATTCGTGATCGGCAGCAGGGCCAGCCGGTCCTGTTTCCAGCCTTCCAGACGGTTCTGGACCATCTTGGCGAAGGTGAGCCCGCAGAGGATGGCCATGGCCAGCCCGATGCCCGCCAGCACGTAGGGCGGATAGGTGAGGGGGGCGTACTCCAGCAGGATCTCCATGGCGTCG
Organism: uncultured bacterium; assembly: GCA_942491175.1. Classification (GTDB taxonomy): domain Bacteria; phylum Cyanobacteriota; class Cyanobacteriia; order PCC-6307; family Cyanobiaceae; genus Cyanobium. Next base: position 11,163 of record CALNZO010000002.1, read on the forward strand.
AGATCGCCGAATTCCCCGCTGGCCTGGTCGAGCCCCGCCTGCTGCAGGGTCACCGGAGCGTTGTTGAGGGCGGCCAGCAGCAGGTTCACGGCAGGGATTCCGGCAGGCAGTCGGGCCTGACCCTAGGCGGCGGTGCCGACCCGCCGGGGCTCACTCGAGCCGGCTGCCGAAGCGATGGACGATGGCGTTCAGGGCCAGCAGCAGCAGCCCCACGCCGATGAACACCAGACCCCGCAGGCCCAGGTCCGCCTGCGCCATGTCGATGGCCAGCAGCCGCAGCAGACAGATCCCCAGGCCGATCAGGGCCAGGTGCCGGAACTGGCTCTCCCGCAGCCCCACCCCGAGCAGGTAGATGGCGAAAGCTTCGCCCGTCCACAGGAGCGTCAGCAGGGAGCGGTCGTAACCGCTGGCCAGCACGAAGGCCACGGCCAGGAACAGGGGGTAGTACAGCCAGCGGTTGCGCGCGGCGGCCACTCGCTGGCCGATCCAGCCCAGGATCGGCCGGCCCCCCGGTCGGCCCAGCGTCTCCCGGTCGAGCCAGCGGTGGGAGGCCACGACGAAGGCCCCCTGCAGGGCGATGGCCAGCAGGCCGGCGGCCCGGGCCGGTCCGTCGTCGAGGGGAAGGGGGGAGAGGTCTCCGCCAAGGCTCAGCACCAGCCTGGCCACCGCCAGCCAGTAGGCGATCACCCCGTAGATCTGGAGCCGGACGGGGAAGCGCCGGCCGATCGCTGGGGAGACCAGGGCCAGGGCCAGCAGGGTCCAGGCGACGGGCCGCCAGGGGGTACTGATCTCTCCCACGACGATCAGCCCGGTCGTTCCCAGCATGGCCTCGAGGAAGCAGGGCTGCACCACCCTCCAGGCCCGAAGCCGTGCCAGCTCGAGGGGCGCCCGGAACAACGAGCCCTGCAGGAAGACGGCGATGGCCAGCAGCTTGATCAGCAAGCGGCCCCGGAGCTCCAGGGCACCGAGACGCACCATCTCCAGGCCGGGGCCGATCACCAGCAGGTAGGAGGCAAGGAAGCCGGCCAGGTAGATCAGGGCCAGGGCCAGGACGGTCTGGACGCTGGCTCCCCGCAGTCGCCTGGTGGCGGCCAGGCTCACCGCGGCCAGCAGCAGCCAGGCCGTTCCCGGCAGGAGAGGTGAGATCGGATCGAGCAGAAGCAGTGCCCCCAGGCCGGCATCGAGGCCCAGCAGGCCCAGGCCGAGGCGCTGCAGACGGCTGCCAGCGGCGGAGGCCAACAGCAGCAGGGCCAGGCCGATCAGGGGCAGCAGATGGCGCAGCAGCAGCGCCGCCGGCCAGGGCTCCCGGGCCAGCAGCTGGAACCATGTGAAGCCGTGCCCCGTGGCAATGGCGATGCTGATGCCCAGCAGCAGGCCCGGGGGGCGCCAGCGCCGGGCGGCCAGCAGGAAGGCGCCCATCACCACCAGGCTCAGGGCGGGGCGCCATTCCTCAGGCCCCACCAGCGCGGCTCCCACGAAGATCTGAAGGCCGGCCAGCCAACCGAGCAGTGGCGGCAGAGGCAGGGGCACGGCCTGCCGCCGCAGCAGCACCTGTGCCCAGGTCATCAGGGCGGCACCGCCGGTCAGCACGGCGCCGTTCTGCAGCTGCTGGGTGGGATCCAGGGTCAGCGGAGCGGCCCCCACGCCTGTCAGGGCAAGGAGCAGGCCCGCCAGCGCGCTGAGCCACCAGCCGATGCGCCGGACGGTGGCGGCCTCCTGCCGCACACCGATGCCGAGGAACAGCAGGCATTCCACCAGCAGGGCGCCGGCCAGCAGCGGCCCGTCGGCGATCAGGGGCGCCAGGCTGAGCAGGGCAGCCACCACCAGGGTCTGGCCTGCAAGCCCATCGCCCAGGGCCAGCCAGGCTTCCCCCCGGCGCCGAGCCCCTCGTGCCAGAACCAGGGCCAGGGCGGCGGCCACCGCCAGGGCCGCCGCTCTGGACGCCGCCGCCCTGGGATAAACGAGCAGGGCCAGACCAAGGGATCCCCACTGGCTGATCAGCAGGGCCAGGGGCAGGGGCCTGAGCCGGGGCGGTGCCCCGCCTTCCCGATGCAGCCGCAGCAGCCCGCTTCCGAACACCAGCACCGCCGCCAGGGCAGCACCAGCCGCCAGATCGGCGGAGGCGGCCAGCTGGGGACCGTTGCGCAGGAACCAGGCCCCCTGGAAAAGGGCATAGACCCCGATGACCACCAGTCGGTGCCGGTCCCAGCGGTGCCCCAGGGGCAGATCGGACCCCACCAGGGCGATGCCGCTGGCGAGCGCCAGGGGGGTGGCCCCCTGGGGGCTGATCGCCAGCGGCACCAGGCTGACGGCCACGTGCAGGGAGGCGATCGAGGGGGTGCGGGCGATGGCCGCCAGGGCCAGGTTCAGCACAACCCCCGCCGCCAGAAGGGCCAGGGCCGGTGCCGGTGCCTCGATCCACTGCATCCCGAGCCGGGGCAGCCCTCCTGAGGCGGCACAGGCGAACAGCAGCAGGGCGCCCCCCCCGCTGCGCATCCCGTCGGTGAGATCGCGCCAGCGTTCCTGCCGGCCCCAGACCAACGAGGGCAGCCCCAGGGCCGCCCCCGCCACCACCGTGAGCAGGAACCGCTGTCGGGCATCCAGTTGCAGCCCGACGTTGATGATCACGAACGTGACGCCCGCCACCACCACGAGCACTCCCAGGAGGCCGCTCCAGTTCTTCACCAACAGGCCTTCGATCCGCTTCCACAGCAGGGCTTCCCTCGCCGGCCGTGGCCGCCGGGCCCTCTGCAGGGGCCCCTGGGGCGGCGAAGCTGGCGGGGTCGGCATCCCGCCGGGCAGTGGGGCTGGCGCCTGGGGCGGCACAGCAGAGATCCTTGCCACCACCGGAGTCGGCTCGCCCCCCATCCGCTGTTCCAGGGCCTCGCTCCAGAGCGACAGGGCGAAGAAACGCTGGCTCAGGGAGGCCACCTGGGCTTCAAGGCGCCTGAGGCGTTGCTCGAGGGCTCGCGTCTGCAGAACCCATGCGGCCACCAGCAGGGGCAGAACGATGAGCAGCAGGGCCTCGGTCAAGGCGTGGCAGGCGGTGGATGGGTTACCTACCTGCTAATCGGCCTCGCCCTGGCCGATCGTTCGTCGTCATCCTTTGTGGAGGAAAGGCCTGCAGCAACTGATCCAGGCCCGCCGGCCCGGAAGGATCCACAAGGGCGTGAAGTCCCCAGGGGGAATCAGGCCGCCAGGGGATTGAGCCGGGAGAGAAGGCCTCCGGCCAGCTTGCGGGGTGAGAAGGTGCGCCGCATCAGCCCAAGGAGCGCCTGCAGATCGTCCGTGTGCAGCCGGTCGTGGCTCACCAGGGAGAGCAGCAGCCGCTGGCGCAGGCTGGTGCCTTCCTTGCCCAGCAGCAACCGCAGGCCATCGCGGGCCACGGGCAGGAGGTCGGGGGAGGCGGCGCCGTTCTCCACCACCGCCAGCAGGTTCTCCAGCCGCTCCACCCGCAGGCGGCCGTCCCGATCGAAGATCACCTCCAGCAATTTCTCGCGCATCTCGGCCGTGTCCCCCGCCAGCAGACGCCGTGCGACATAGGGGTAGGCCACGCGGATGATGCGGAAATCGGGGTCGAGCCGCATCGCCAGCCCCTCCTGGCTCACCACCGCCCGGATGATCAGGGCGAAGCGGGCCGGCACCCGGAAGGGATAGTCGTACATCAGCTCCGAGAAGCGATCGGTGATCGCCTTGAAGTTGAAGCTGCCGACGTTCTCGCCCAGGGCTCCACCCAGCACCTCCTCGAGGGCCGGAATGATCGGCCCCAGGGGGGTGCTGGGGTTGAGAAAGCCGAGCACGACGAAGTCCCTGGCGAGGGCATCGAAGTCCCGGTTGATCAGATGCACCACCGCCCCGGTGAGGGTGAGCCGGTCGGCATCGCTGAGAGAATCCATCATGCCGAAATCGACGTAGGCCACATGGCCCAGGTCGTTGGTCCTGCCCGGCAGGGCGAACAGGTTGCCGGGGTGGGGATCGGCATGGAAGTAGCCGAACTCGAGCAGTTGCTGCAGCCCGGCGATCACCCCGGTGCGGATCAGGGCCGCCGGATCCATGTGGTGGGCCTCCAGTTCGCGGCGGCTCTGCAGCTTGGTGCCGTTGATCCAGCTGGTGGTCAGCACCCGGCGGCTGCTGAGCGGCCGCACCACGGTGGGCACGGTCACCTCCGGATGGCCTTCGAACAGGCGGGCGAAGCGTTCGGCATTGTCGGCTTCGCGGCGGTAATCGATCTCCTCGAAAAGGGTGAAGCCGAACTCATCGATGATCGCCCCCAGCCCGAAGCCCAGGTTCAGAGGCAGGAACGGGGCCGTCAGCACCGCCAGGGAGCGGATGATCACCAGATCGCGGCGCAGGATGAAGGGCAGCCCCGGCCGCTGGACCTTGACGGCCACCCAGTGGCCGTCGGCCAGGCGCGCTCGGTAGACCTGCCCCAGGCTGGCCGCCGCCATGGGGTAGTCGGGGAATTCCTCGAACAGCTGGTGGGCGGGGGCCCCCAGTTCCTCCTCGATCATTCCCAGCGCGATCCGATGGGGGAAGGGGGGCAGGTCGTCCTGGAGCCGGGCGAGCTCCTCGAGCCAGTCGCGGCGGACCAGGTCGGGCCGGGTGGAGAGCGCCTGGCCCACCTTGATGAAGCAGGGCCCCAGATCGCTGAGGGTGCTCAGGATGGCGCGGGCCAGCCGTTGCTGCACCTGCGCATCGGTGCTGCTGGACTGGACCGCCAGCCGCAGGGCCAGCCCGGTGAGGCGCCAGAGGACCACGATCAGACGGCCCACCAGGATCCAGGGCCTCAGCAGCAGCCAGCGCAGATCGGCGTTGGGGTCGTAGCGGGGGGCCGGGGTCCCGTCGGGTCGGGGGAAGGTGGGGCCGAGGGCGGCGGGCACGGGGGTGGGTGCCGGGGCGCCGACGGTGGGAGTGACAACCTCAGCCAGGGTCCTGCCTCAGGAATGATCAGACTCTAGGAACTGTGTTTCCCGGCCCATGGGCCCTCTCTGGCGGCCGGCGCCGCTGGCCCTGCATCTGCCGGCCCACGGCCGGGGCCGGGCCCTGGCTCCCGACCTGCGGCGGTTGCTGCGCCAGCCCCCCGGCAGCTGGGATCTGCCGGAACTGCCCGGTTTCGGGGGGCCCCTGGAGCCGGATGGATCGGTGGCCCAGGCCCAGGGCCGCTGTGCCGCCCTGCTGGGGGCCGATCGCTGCTGGTTCGGGGTGAACGGGGCCTCGGGCCTGCTGCAGGCCGGCCTGCTGGCCCTCTGCCCGCCGGGCTCCCGGGTGCTGCTGCCCCGCAACCTGCATCGCAGCCTGCTGCACGGCTGCGTGCTGGGCGGGCTGGAACCGCTCCTGTTCGATCTGTCCATCGAACCCGTCACCGGTCTGTGGCTGCCGCCGGAGCCCGAACGGCTGGAGCGGGTGCTGGCGGCGGCCCTCGCCCAGGGTCCGGTGGCCGCCCTGGTGCTGGTGGATCCCACCTATCAGGGGCTGGTGGCCGACCTGCCGGCCCAGGTGGCCCTGGCTCACCGGGCCGGGCTGCCGGTGCTGGTGGATCAGGCCCACGGCCGCGGCGAGGCCCTGGCCGCCGGCGCCGATCTGGTGGTGCTCTCCCTGCAGAAGAGCGGCACCGCTCTGGCCCAGAGCGCGGTCCTGCTGGCCCGGGGGGAGCGGGTCGGTGTCGACGCGATCGAAAGGGCCCTGCTCTGGCTGCAGACCTCCAGCCCCAGTGCCCTGCTGCTGGCCTCCTCGGCCGCGGCGCTGGAGCACGCGGGCACGGCCGAGGGCCGGGGCCAGAGGCGCCGGGCCGAGGCCCGGGCCGCCCGGCTGCAGGGGCGACTGAAGTCCCTCGCGTTCCCGCTGGTGGCCAATGGGGATCCCCTCCGCCTCGTGCTGGCCATGGCCCCCCTGGGGATCAATGGGCTGGAGGCCGACGCCTGGTTGCTGGCCCGGGGGGTGACCGCTGAGCTGCCGGAACCAGGTGCCCTCACCTTCTGTCTGGGGCTCGACCCGCCCCGGGGTCTGGAGCGACGCCTGCCTCCACTGCTGCAGGCGTTGCGCCGGACCCTGGGGGGAGACCCCCTCCCCCCGTTCCTGGCGCCCCCCCTGCCCCTGGTGGCGGCGCCGGATCTGCCGATCGGCCAGGCCTGGCGTGCGGCGGCCGAGCAGGTTCCCCTGGAGCTGGCCTCAGGACGGGTGGCGGCCCGACCGATCTGTCCCTATCCCCCGGGGATTCCGCTGCTGGTGCCCGGCGAGCGGATCGATCCGGCCCGCGCCGGCTGGCTGCAGGTCCAGCGGCGCCTCTGGCCCGGTCAGATCGCTGATACGGTGTGGGTCGTGGCCGGTTCGTAAGCCCGTTGCCGAACCCGTTCCACTGGGATTTCGTCACCCCCGGGCTGCCGGACAGCGCCTTTGAGGATGCCCCCGGATTCAGCCCCACGCCGATGGAGCTGAGGGTGATGCTGCTGGCCCATCTGCGCCCCCGGGCCGATTCCCTCGTCTGGGACGTGGGCGGTGGCACCGGCGCCCTCGCCCTGGAGATCGCCCGGCTGATGCCATCCGGGGCGGTGCACACCCTGGAGCGGGATCCTGAGGCCATCGACCTGCTCGAACGCAATCAGCAGCGCTTCGGCATCCACAACCTCCACATCCATGCCGGCCAGGCCCCCGACGACCTGGCGCTCCTGCCCCCCCAGCCCGACCGGGTGCTTCTGGAGGTGGGCCGGCCCCTGGAGGACGTGCTTCGCGCTGTCTGGGACGCCCTTCAGCCCGCCGGACGGCTGGTGATCAGCACCGTGAATCTGGAGGGACTGGTGAAGGCCACCGACACCCTCGCCCAGCTGGGGGCCCACGATGTCCAGGTGGTGCAGGCCACCGTGCACCGCATGCAGCGCCGCGGCAGCCAGGCCAAGCTGGCTGCCGCCGAACCGCTGTTCGTGATCGCCGCTGAGCGCTGAGTCCGAGCCCTTGCTTCCATCCCCCCGCACCGCCACCTCCCTCCCCCGTCTGCTGAGCGGCTGGCTGGCCGGTGGCTTCGGCCTGGTGGTGGTCGGCCTCGGCGGCTGGTGGTTCACCGTGGCCGTGGGGGTGATCGTGCACCTGGGGCTGCTGGAGTTCTTCCGCATGGCCCAGTTCAAGGGCATCCGGCCCGCCGCCAAGACCACTCTGGTGGCGGTGCAGCTGCTGCTGGTCTCCACCCAGGCGGCCGCCGGCAGCGCCTGGCCGGGGGGTGGGGTGGCGGGCGATGTGGCCGCTGCCGTGCTGCCCGCCTCCGGGGCTGTGATCTGCGGCTGGCTGCTCCTCCAGCCGGTCACCGGCACCATCGCCGACATCGCCGCCTCGGTCTTCGGCCTCTTCTATCTCGGTTTCCTGCCCAGCCACTGGATCAAACTGCGGGACCTGACCGACCCGGCCCTGGCCCCCGCCCTTGACGGGATGGGCTGGCCCTGGAGCCCCGGCATGGCCCTCACCCTGCTGGCCTGCCTGATGATCGTGGCCACCGACATCGGTTCCTACATGATCGGTCGCCGTCTGGGCCGCCATGCCCTCTCGCCGATCTCCCCCGGCAAGACCGTTGAGGGGGCTCTCGGCGGTGTGGTCTGTGCCCTGCTGGTGGGGGCCCTGGGTGGGGGGCTGCTGGGCTGGCGATGGGGCTGGCTGATCGGGGCCGTCCTGGGGGCGGTGGTCTCTCTGTTCGCCCTGGTCGGCGACCTCACCGAGTCGATGATGAAGCGGGACGCGGGCCTGAAGGACTCCGGCGATGCCATCCCCGGCCACGGCGGCATCCTTGACCGCATCGACAGTTACCTGTTCGTGCCGGCGGTGGTCTACTCCCTGGTGACCCTCGTCCTGCCCCTGCTTCAGCACGGCTGAGCTCCCGGGCCGGGCGCGATGGGGCCACGGGGCTCAGGGGGAGACCCGCGCCTCCCCTTCCAGATGCAACAGGCCGGCGCCCAGCTCGGCCCGCTCGATGCGGATGTTGGGGTCCATCGGCAGTCGGGTGCTTGGAGCACCGGTCCCACAGCGCAGTTCCACGGTTCCCTCCACGGCCCCCACCCGCACCTCCCGCTCCACCGGCTCCCGGCCCCCGTTGGGGAAGGCCCGAAGCAGCAGGCGGTCCTCCAGGATGCGTAATCCCGCCAGGGGGGTCAGACCCAGCAGATCGTCGGCCAGACCGTCGCCCAGGCTGCGCCATGCGGACGTGCTCAGGGAGCGGCTGAGGCCATCGCCGCTGAAACTCACCAGACCCTGGATGCGAAAGGGCTGCTCCAGCTGCACCGCCTGGTTGCGCACCAGGGATCCCATCCGCACCTGGATGGTGTCGCAGCGCAGCTCCACCTCCTCGATCTCCATGGCCTGATAGATCACCCGGCGGGCCCGCAGGCGCACCCCATCCAGACGCCCCCGCAGCAGTCGCAGCCCCGAACCCTCCAGCTGGATCTCCAGTCGTTCGATGGCGTCGCACTGCTGCCGCAGCCACAGCTCCAGCCCGCGGGCCAGCAGGCCCAGCACCGGCCCACCGCCGGGGGCTTCCCCATCAGGGGGACGGTCGCTGGCAGAAGGGTCGCTCATCCGCCAACACGGGACAGGGACTCTTCAGAGTCTCATTCCATCCGGGCCCGGCGGGCCTGGCGGAAGGCCTCCGCCGCCGTCACCGCCGCCAGCAGCAGCAGTCCCCCCAGACCGACCAGCTGGTTGCGGGGATCGGCGGCCTGCATGTCGGGCGCCGTCCCGGTGCCATCCAGCAGAGCCCCCAGCACGAACCAGCCCGTGGCCAGGGCGGTGGTGATCCAGTACGCCCGCCAGCGCCGCTGGTAGATGTAACCGGTGCCCAGGCCCGGCAGCACGTTCAGCAGTGCTCCCAGCCAGGGGGCGGAAGCGGCCAGGATCTGCTTTTCATCGGGCGTCATCGGCGTCATCGTCACGTGGCAGGACTCTCCCCCGACTCTGGCCACGGCTCGCCCCCAGGTGCGGTTTCCCTGGCGGTGATCGGCGCCGGGGTGGCCGCTTGTGCTCTGGCCGCCGGCCTGCGGCGCGGCGGCTGGCAGGGAGCCATCACCCTCTGGGAGGCGGGTCGGGGCCCCGGCGGCCGTGCCGCCACGCGGCGCTCCCGGCGGGACGCAGGCCTGCGCATCGACCATGGAGCACCGCTGCTGAACCTGGTGGGGACACCCGCTCCGGAGCTGGTGGCCCCCCTGCTGGCGGACGGATGGCTTGTGCCCTGGAGAGAGCCGGCGGCGGTGCTGGGTGGCGATGGAGCCCTGCGGCCGGCGGAGGCGGATCCCTTGCTGCGTGGGGTGCTCCACCGGGGCCGGAACGGGATGGATGATCTCTGCCGCGGCCTGCTGGCCCTGGCGGAGGCCGAGGGACCGTCTGGCCGTCTGACCACCCGCTTCGGCACCCTGGTCCGCCATCTGGAGCCCAGGACACCGGGAGGCTGGGTGCTACGAGACGACAGCGGGGCCACGCTGGGGGAGGCTGACTGGCTGGTGCTCTCCGGCACCCTGCTGGCCCATCCCCGGGCCGTGGACCTCTTCGGCTGGCCGGAGGTGCCCCTGCGACGGGCTGCGGCGGTCCTGGGTGATCCGGCTCTCGACGCCGCCCTCAAGGCCATCGCCGCGCTGGACATGGAGGCGCGCGGCAACCTGCTGCTCACGATCGACGCGGCCGCGGCCGCCTCCTGGCGGGCTCTGCCCTTCCGGTTGCTCGGTTGTGACGGGGCAGCCCAGCGTCGCTGGGGAGTGCGGCGGGTGGCCGTCCAGCCCCTGGCTGATGGACGCTGCGCCGTGGTGGTCCATTCCAGTGCCGCCCTCGCGCAGGCATGGTTCGATCGTTACGGTCCGGACTGGTGCGAAGCCGAGGTCATGGCCCATCTGGAAAGGTCACTGGGTGCCCTCCTGGCTCCCTGGCTCGGGGATCCCCCCTCCGCCGGGGAGGGGTTGTCCGGGGTGCAGGATCGCCGGCTGATGCGCTGGGGTGCCGCGTTCCCCGTGCCCCCGGGTCTCCCTGCTGCAGCCATGGTCTGCCCGGCCAGCCGGGTGGCCTTCTGCGGCGACGGGATCGACGGACCCGGCTGCGGTCGGATCGAGGGCGCCCTGCGGAGCGCCCAGGATCTGGCGGGTCGGCTGCTGGCCCTGCTGCTGGTGCTCTGGCTCGGGATCGGTCTGCCGGGGGTGGCTGTGGCGGTGGATGGTGTTCCCTACCTGTGCGACGGCGATCCCCTGGTGGCTTATGCCGACAACGGCCCTGTGGACGCCCAAGGCATCCCGAACACCGCGGCGGGCACGGTTCCCGGCGCCACGGTGGTGCTGGAGTGGCGTGGTCAGCATCTGCAGCTGCCGCGCACCAACAACGCCGGCCCTCCCAGCTATACCGATGGCCTCTGGTGGTGGAGCCTGGAGGATCCCGAGCATCCCCGCTTCCTGCGCCACCGAGGCGCCATCGAGCGCTTCAGCTGCCGGGCAGTTCCTGCTGGAGCACCGCCAGCCGACGGGCGTTGACCCCGAGATCCGAATCCCCCAGCCGGGAGACCGAACGGGCCTGCAGCACGCCTGCGGCGGGTACCGCGTGCAGCTCCAGGTCGTCCACGAAGCCGAACAGCCGGCTGGTGGCGGTGGCATGCAGGTAGCGCCCGTCGCGCTCCACGATCCTGATTCCTTCGCTGGTTTCCAGCACCGGCAGCAGGGCGCTGAGCGCCGCCGCCGGATCGGGCACGGTCCAGTCGGCCCGGGCACAGTGGGCCGGCGATGGGCAGGGGGAGAGGGAGCCCTGATGCACGCCGAGGTCGTCCGGCACCGGCCCCTCCAGATGCAGCAGGGACGCTTCGGCCTGCTCCGGACGTCCAAGCCCCGCCAGCGCCAGGACCAGCACCAGCAGCAGGCCGGCCACCACTCGGGGCAGGGAAGGGGGCGGTGAAAGGGGTGAGGAAGGGATCATGGGAAGGTGGCGATGAGCGGCAGGTGGGGCCGAGGAAGCAACGGGGAGGGACCATCGTCGGGAGCAGATGGTCGCCGCCCTCACCCCCCCGCCAGCCAGGCCGCGGTCACCCGCTCCGGCTGGTCGATGTGGGGCAGGTGGCCGCAGGCCTCCAGCTCGGTGATGCGCGGGCCCAGCAGGGCCTGAGCGGCCCGTTTCTGGGGGGGGCGCAGGATCCGGTCGTCAGCGCCCCAGAGCACCTCCAGTGGCAGGGGGGGCAGCGGCTCGCCGCAGCCCGCGAAGCCGCCGCTGCGGGCGAAGCGGCGCAGGGCCTCGGCCCAGCCCGGGGACTCCAGATGCAGGGAGGCGATCTCCAGTTCCGCCGGGCCCACATCCCGATCGGGGTCGGCGAAAGCACTGCGGCAAAGGCCGCGGCGCACCGATGGCAGCCCCAGGAAGCGCACCCCGAGCCCGTCCAGCAACGGCGGCAGGGGCATGGGCCGGCCCGTGAGACCGGCCGGGGCCAGCAGCAGCAGCCGACTGAAGCGCCCGGGGTGGCGACGGGCCAGTTCCACCGCCACCGCGCCCCCCATCGAAGCCCCGATCAGTCCGAGTTTCTCGCCCTGCTCCGGAAAGCGCCGCTCCAGCTCCTGCAGGAGGGCATCAAGGTGGTGCAGCACCCCTGCGGGGGTGTAGTCGCGCCCTTCAGGTCTGGGGCAGAAGCCGAAGCCGTGCAGGTCAGGAATCAGCAGCCGGTGCCGCCGGGCCAGCAAGGGGGCCAGGCGGCGGAACTCCAGGAAGGAGCTGTCGAAGCCATGCAGCAGCAGAATGGGCGGTCCATCGCCCAGTACCGCCACAGGCCAGGTCGCCGGGTGCTCCGGGAGGGTCCACCACTGCACCTGGCCGGCCAGAGACCGGCCCAGGGGATCGAGCAGGGAGCTGGCGGCCTCCGTCACCAGGTCCTTTCCGGTGGCCGGGCCGGTGCTGACGACACTCATGCCGGGTGCCGGTCGGCGGAGGTGCCCACCATGGCGGCCAGCAGCTCGTCCGGGCCGACCGTGAACGGCAGCCGGTGCAGGTCGGACTCCTCCCGGCAGGCGAAGCGGCACACCTGCCGCAGGTCCTCGAGGCTGGCCCCTCCCAGCCCCAGGCCCTCCAGATCCGTAGGCAGACCCAGCCGGCGGAAGAAGGGGAGGAGCTGACGACGGGCCTGGGCCGCGAGCCGGTTGCCGGCCAGCTGCTCCTCCAGCCCCAGTTGCACCAGCACGCCGAAGCCCACCTTCTCGCCGTGGAGGCTGCCGTGGGTGGCGGCCAGCTGGGTGAGGCCGTTGTGCACGGCATGGGCGGCCACGGTGCGGCAGCGGGCACCGCCCAGTCCGCCGATCAGTCCGGCGGTGAGGGCAGAGCCTTCCGCCACCCGCACCCAGTCGTCTCCATGGGGCTCCGCCATGGCGGTCTCCCCCTCCAGGAGCAGAAGATCCCGCAGGATCCGGGCCATCTGCACGGCCTGTTGCACCAGACCGTCGCCACTGGAGCCGCTGCTGATCGAGGCCTCGTACCACTTGGCCACCGCGTCGGCGATGCCGCTGGCCAGGGTGCGGCACGGTGCCTCACGCACCAGGTCGTGGTCGAAGACGAGCAGGTCGGGGCAGCGGTCCAGGGAGACGTCGCCCAGGAAGGCTCCCTCCGGGGTGTAGAGGTTGGCCAGAGCCGTCCAGCCGGCGCAGGTGGCGGCACTGGTGGGAACGGTGATGCAGGGAAGGCTGAGCCGGTGAGCCAGCAGCTTGCCCGCATCGAGCACCTTGCCGCCGCCGGCGGCGATCACCGAATCACAGCCTGCTGTGGTGGCCTCCGCCGCCAGGGGGCCGAGGTCCTCTTCGCAGCAGTCACGCAGCCGCTGGCTGGGGAGAGGGTGGCCATCGGCCCGTTCCAGATCCACCGCCAGCTGCTGGCGCAGAGCGAAGGTGGCGGCACTGCGCCCCAGCAGCAACGGTCGCCGGCCCAGGGCGACGATGCGTGGCACGGCCTGGGCCCAGGCTCCGGGGCCGCGCAGCACCAGAGCAGGAGCGATGGCGTGGGTCTGGAGTCGATCCGTCATGGCCGCAGTCACCTGTCCGGAATGTAGAAGTCGTTCCCTGCTTGTCGCGACACCAGTGCCATCCCGCCGCAGGGCTACCTTCGATCACCCTCAGGCGGCCCGGATGGTTCGATCATCCGGGAGCCGAGGGGCGCTTCTGGTCTTGGAAGCGAGGTCCGATGGCAGGACTGGGAGGTTTCGACGACCAAAGGCAGGGCGCGGAACACAACGATCGCCACAAATGGGAGCCCCCCGCCGGTGAAGCCGGTGGGGGCTGAAGCTGAGCGTGGACTGAAGCGATCAGGCGCTGGCGCTGGCCAGTTCCGGCAAGGCCGGAGTAGCCGATTGCTTGCGGATCACCACCTGCTTGTCGTCGTCGACATCCACCAGGCAGGCATCGCCCTCGCCGATCCTGCCGGAGAGGAACTCCTCCGCCAGGGAGTCCTCGAGCAGGCGCATCACCGCCCGACGCAGGGGACGGGCTCCGTAGCTGGGGTTGTAACCCTCCTCCACGAGACGCTCCTTGAAGGCCTCGGTGACGGCCATGCCGATGCCCTTGTCCTGCATGCGGCCGAAAACTTCGCGCAGCATGATCTCGGCAATCAGTTTGACTTCGTCGCGGGTGAGCTGACGGAAGACGATGATTTCGTCGAGGCGGTTGAGGAACTCGGGGCGGAAGTATTGCTTGAGTTCTTCGTTGACCAGGGAGCGGATCCGGTTGTACTGGGTCTCTTCCACGTCGCCGCCTCCGAATTCGAAGCCCAGGCCACCGCCGCCCTTCTCGATGACCTTTGAACCGATGTTCGAGGTCATGATGATCAGGGTGTTCTTGAAATCAACCGTGCGGCCCTTGGAATCGGTGAGCCGGCCATCTTCCAGCAACTGAAGCAGCAGGTTGAAGACGTCGGGGTGGGCTTTCTCGATTTCGTCGAAGAGCACCACGGTGTAGGGGCGACGACGGACCGCTTCGGTGAGCTGGCCACCTTCGTTGAAGCCCACGTAACCCGGAGGGGAGCCGATCAGCTTGCTGACCGTGTGGCGCTCCATGAATTCGCTCATGTCGAGCCGGATCATGGCTTCTTCGCTGCCGAAGAAGTAGGCGGCCAGTGCCTTGGTGAGCTCCGTCTTGCCGACGCCGGTGGGGCCGGAGAAGATGAAACTGGCGATCGGGCGGTTGGGGTTCTTCAGACCCACCCGGGCCCTGCGGATGGCCTTCGACACGGACTTGACGGCTTCGTCCTGGCCGATGAGACGCTGATGCAGAGTCTCCTCCATGTTGAGGAGCTTCACGGATTCGCTTTCGGTGAGCTTCTGAACCGGCACGCCGGTCCAGGAAGCGACGATCTGGGCGATGTCCTCTTCGGTGACCAGGGGAGAGCGGGCCTCATCGGTGCCACCCGCATCGGCAGGCGCGACGGCGACGGAGGCTTCAGCCTCGGGGGCCTGGGCGGCGGGCTCGTCGTCGCGCCGGGCCTGCAGGATCGAGCGGATCTGATCGCGCAGTTCCACTTCCTTGTCGCGCAGCTCACCGGCTTTGGTGAAGTCCTGCTGGCGCACGGCGTCTTCCTTTTCCTTCTGCACGCCCCGCAGCTGCTTGTCGACCTCCTTGGCCGCAGGTGGCAGCTTGGAATTGAGCAGGCGCACCCGGCTGCCGGCCTCATCGATCAGGTCGATGGCCTTGTCCGGAAGGAAGCGATCACTGATGTAACGGTCGCCCAGTGTGGCGGCGGCCACGAGGGCTTCATCGCTGATCTTGAGCCGGTGGTGCTGCTCGTAGCGCTCCCGCAGCCCCTTGAGGATCTCAATCGTGTCGGTGACGGAAGGCTCACCCACCATCACCGGCTGGAAGCGCCGTTCCAGGGCAGCATCGCGCTCGATGTGCTTCCGGTATTCATCGAGGGTGGTGGCTCCGATGCACTGGAGTTCGCCCCGGGCCAGGGCGGGCTTGAGAATGTTGGCGGCGTCGATGGCACCTTCGGCGGCACCGGCACCGATCAGGGTGTGTACCTCGTCGATCACCAGGATCACGTTCCCGGCGGAGCGTATCTCCTCCATGATCTTCTTGAGGCGTTCCTCGAACTCACCCCGGTACTTGGTGCCGGCCACCAGCAGACCGATGTCCAGGGTGAGCACCCTCTTCTCCTCGAGAATGTCGGGGATCTCCCCCTGGGTGATGCGCTGGGCGAGACCTTCTGCGATGGCCGTCTTGCCGACGCCGGGCTCCCCGATCAGGACGGGGTTGTTCTTGGTGCGGCGGCCGAGGATCTGGATCACCCGGTCGATCTCGTTGTGACGGCCGACGACGGGGTCGAGCTTGGATTCGGCCGCCAGTTGGGTGAGGTTGCTGCCGAACTCATCGAGTGTGGGTGTCTTGGTGGATCCCTTGCCCGATCCGCCGGAGGCTACTTCGGCCGTTTCGCCCAGCATGCGGATCACCTGAGTCCGCACCTTGGCCAGATCGACTCCCAGGTTTTCCAGCACCCGGGCGGCGACCCCCTCGCCCTCGCGGATGAGGCCGAGCAGCAGGTGCTCCGTGCCGATGTAGTTGTGGCCCAGCTGACGGGCTTCCTCGAGGGACAGCTCCAGAACCCGCTTGGCCCGGGGGGTGAAGGGGATCTCGACGGCCACGAAGCCGGAGCCGCGGCCGATGATCTTCTCCACCTCGACCCGGGCATCCTTGAGGTTGACCCCCATGGACTTGAGGACCTTGGCGGCGACCCCGGTTCCCTCGCCGATCAGGCCCAGAAGGATCTGCTCGGTGCCCACGAAGTTGTGGCCGAGGCGTCGGGCCTCTTCCTGGGCCAGCATGATCACTTTGATGGCCTTCTCGGTAAACCGCTCGAACATGGGGCGGGACCTGATGCAAGTGCAACTAACCTATCAGGATCGAAGGGCCGCGTGGGATGTCGGGAGCACTCTCACCGCCCGCCTTTGTGCCCCAAGGGCTCTGGGCGAATAAGAAATAAACAATCGGCTCTGAATCGTCAGGAGTAGGTACATATATCTTCGGTTAACCGCACACTTTCACCGTATCCGCGCTCTTTCACCTCTTCAGGTTGACCCATTGGATCAGGGCGTCCTCGCCATTGCGGTAGTAATCATGACGGATGCCGGTGGTGCGGAACCCCAGGGCCCCGTAGAGCCCCCGGGCGGGGCCGTTGCCACCAGCCACCTCCAGCGTCGCCCGGGTGGCGCCGCATCGGAGGGCGTGGTTCATCAGTGCTCCCAGCACCCTGCGCCCGAATCCCCTGCGGCGGTGGGCCGGCGCCACCGCCACCAGGGTGATGTGGAGCTCGTCGAGCACGAGCCAGCCGCAGGCCATGGCGAGCAGGTCCTGTCCCTGCCCCAGGCCGATGCCAGGCCGGTTCTCCTCCTCGAGCTCGCGCTGCCACTGGGCCAGGCTCCAGAGCCCGCCCAGGGCGGCCTGGTCCAGCGCCAGGCAGGCATGGGCATGGACCGGAGCCAGCGGGAAGAGGGTCGGGGCTGACAGGGGGGAGGGGGGTGGCACGGCCGCCGCGCACGAACGTCCTTACGATCAGACATCCCGACCCTTTTCCAGGAGCAGGCCGTCATGGTGACGAGCGCATCCCCGACGACCGATTCCGTCGCCCCTTCCCCCGGCATGGCGGTTGCCACCCCGGCGAAGGAGGACGGGGAGCTCTACGAGCAGGACGTCGATCTCCTCAGCCCGAACCGCAACCTGGCCCCGCTCACCGCCCGGCGCGACGGCCAGGGCCGGCTGGCGGTCGGCGGCTGCCTGCTGAGCGATCTGACCCGCACCTACGGCACCCCGCTCTATGTGCTGGACGAGGCCACCCTGCGGGCCACCTGCCGGGCCTACCGGCTGGCTCTGGCCGAGCACTACCCGGGTGAAGCCCTGGCTCTCTATGCCTCCAAGGCGAACAGCTCCCTGGCGATCACCGCCCTGGTGGCCTCCGAGGGGCTGGGACTCGACGCCGTGTCGGCCGGGGAGCTGCTCACGGCCCTGGAGGGCGGCATGCCCGCGGAGCGGATCGTGCTGCACGGCAACAACAAGTCGGCCGAAGAGCTCCAGCTCGCCATCGACCGGGGCGTCACCGTGGTGCTCGACAACTGGAATGACATCGAACTTCTCTCCCGGCTGGCGGCCGCCAGGCCCCGGCCGGTGCGCGTGCTGGTCCGGTTCACGCCGGGCATCGAATGCCACACCCATGAGTACATCCGCACCGGCCATCTGGACAGCAAGTTCGGCTTCGACCCCGATGAGCTGGAGTCGGTGCTGCGTCATCTCGCCGCCTGTTCCTGGGCCTGGGTGGATGGTCTCCACGCCCACATCGGTTCCCAGATCTTCGAGCTGCAACCCCACCGGGACCTGGCCGGGGTGATGGCCGAGGCCCTTGCCCTCGCGCGCTCCCTCGGCCATCCCTGCCGCGACCTCAACGTCGGCGGTGGGCTCGGCATCCGCTACGTCGCCTCCGACGACCCGCCGAGCATCCAGGAGTGGGTGCGGGTGGTGGCCGGAGCGGTGGCCGAGGCCTGCCGCCAGCGCCAGCTGGTGCTGCCCAGGTTGCTGTGCGAGCCGGGCCGTTCCCTGGTGGCCACGGCCGGACTCACCCTCTACACGGTGGGGAGCCGCAAGGAGATTCCAGGTCTGCGGACCTATCTGGCCGTGGACGGCGGCATGAGCGACAACCCTCGCCCGATCACCTACCAGTCGCTCTACACGGCTGTCCTGGCCGACCGTCCCGTGGCGGAAGCCACCGAAACGGTCACCGTGGCGGGCAAGCACTGCGAATCGGGGGACGTGCTGCTCCATGACACCCGTCTGCCCGTCACCACCCCCGGGGATGTGCTCACGGTCTTCGCGACCGGGGCCTACAACGCCGCCATGGGCTCCAACTACAACCGCATCCCCCGACCGGCGGCCGTGCTCGTCCACGACGGCGTCGCCGACCTGGTGCAGCGCCGCGAACAGCCGGAAGACCTACTGCGCTACGACGTCCTCCCAGCCAGGCTCTGGCCGGTAACCTGAGCCCGTCAGGCGGCCTTTCGGTGACCCGGCCTGCCTTTCCCATCGCTTGTGATCTGGCTGCGGCTCATCGATTTCCGCCTGCTGCTCGATCTTCTGTTCGCTTCCCTGCTCGGCCTGCTGCTGCTCGGCCGGGTGACAGAGGCACGCACCCTCTGGCTGCTGCGGGGCTATCTGTTTCTGGTGGCCCTGGCCTGGTTCGTCCAGCGCTACGCCGACCTGCCCCTGACCAGCAGCCTGGTGGATGCCCTGGTCCTGGCCTGCAGCCTCGCCCTGGCCATCCTCTGGCAGGGGGAGCTGCGGCGGCTGATGGAGCTGCTGGGCACCGGGCGCCTCGGGGTGCTGTTCGCCGATCGCAGCCGGGACCAGCTGGCCTCCGGATCGGTGAGCATGCTGACCGAGGCGGCCGGCCGCCTCTCCCAGGCCCGCTGCGGTGCCCTCATCGTGCTCGATCTGGGCAGCGATCTGCGGCCGGAGGATTTTCTCAACCCCGGCATCCGCATCGACGCCCACCTCTCGGTCGACCTGATGCTCAACCTCTTCGCCGTGGACACGCCGCTCCATGACGGCGCGGTGCTGGTTCAGAAGAACCGCATCGTGGCGGCCGGTGTGATCCTGCCCCTCTCCCGCCAGGGCCTGAATCGCTTCGGCACGCGTCATCTGGCGGCCATGGGCCTCACCGAACGCCACGACGGCTGCTTCTGCATCGTGGTGTCCGAGGAGACCGGCACCCTTTCGCTCGCCTCCCAGGGCCGGCTGGAGCGACCGATCACCAGCAGCCGCCTTCACGACCTGCTCACCGAAGCCCTGGCCTCCGTGCCCACGGGGCGTAGCGTGGCCTCGGACCCGCCGGAACATCGCGGATGAGTCGCGCCCTGGCGACCACTCCATTCTCCGATCCCGATCAGCTGCCTGCCCAGCTCGATCCGGCTCGGTTGCCACGCCACGTGGCCGTCATCATGGATGGCAATGGTCGCTGGGCCCGCCAGCGGGGCCTGCCCCGGGCCATGGGGCACCGCGCCGGGGTGGAAGTGCTCAAGCGCACCCTGCGCCACTGCAGCGACTGGGGCATCGGCGCCCTCACCGCCTACGCCTTCTCCACCGAGAACTGGACCCGGCCCGGCGAGGAGGTGGCCTTTCTGATGGCTCTGTTCGAGCGGGTGCTGGCCAAGGAGCTCGAGGCGCTGGAGCGCCAGCAGGTGCGCATCCGTTTCCTGGGCGATCTGGAGCCGCTGCCGGAGGGGCTGCGGGTCCTGATCGCCGATGCCACCGCCCGCACCGCCGGGAACAGGGGCATTCACTTCAACGTCTGCACCAACTACGGCGGCCGCAGCGAGCTGGTGCGGGCCGCCCGCCGCCTCGCCGACCGGGCGGCCCGGGGGGAGCTGGACCCGGCCAGCATCGACGAATCCCTGTTCGCCGCGGAGCTGTTCACCGCCGGGGATGCCGATCCCGATCTGCTGATCCGCACCAGCGGAGAGCAGCGCATCAGCAACTTCCTGCTCTGGCAGCTGGCCTATGCCGAGCTGCACATCACCGACGTGCTCTGGCCCGACTTCGACTCCGGGGCCCTGGTGGCGGCGTTGCTGGATTATCAGGGCCGACAGCGCCGTTTCGGCGGTGTTCAGAACGGTGTGGAGAACGCCCCATGACCCTGCGCCATGACTGGTCCCGCGAGGAGATCCAGGCTCTGCTGACCCTGCCCCTGATGGATCTGCTCTGGCAGGCCCAGGGGGTCCACCGCAGCGCCAACCCCGGCTACCAGGTCCAGCTGGCTTCTCTCCTCAGCGTCAAGACCGGCGGCTGTGAGGAGGACTGCGCCTACTGCCCCCAGTCGATGCACCACGCCAGCGACGTGACCGGTCGTCCCGAGCTGGCGGTGGAACCGGTGCTGGAGCGGGCGCGGGCGGCCCGGGCCGCCGGGGCCCATCGCTTCTGCATGGGTTGGGCCTGGCGGGAGATCCGCGACGGGGCACCCTTCGAGGCCATGCTCGCCATGGTGCGCGGGGTGAGGGAGCTGGGTCTGGAGGCCTGCGTCACCGCCGGCATGCTCAGCGACCGGCAGGCGGAACGGCTGGCGGCGGCGGGCCTGACGGCTTACAACCACAACCTCGACACCGGCCCGGAGCACTACGGCCGGATCATCAGCACCCGCACCTACCAGGAGCGGCTGGACACCCTCCAGAGGGTGAGGGCCGCCGGCATCGACCTCTGCTGCGGCGGCATCATCGGCATGGACGAGACGCTGGAGGACCGGGCGGCCCTGCTGCAGGTGCTGGCCAGCCTGAATCCCCATCCCGAGAGCGTGCCGATCAACGCGCTGGTGGCCGTGGCGGGCACGCCGCTGGAAGAGCGGCCCCCGGTCGATCCCCTGGATCTGGTGCGGATGGTGGCCACCGCCCGCATCCTCATGCCCCGCAGCCGGGTGAGGCTCAGCGCAGGACGCGAGCAGCTGGGGCGGGAGGCCCAGATCCTCTGCCTTCTGGCCGGTGCCGATTCGATCTTCTACGGCGACACCCTGCTCACCACCTCCAACCCGGCGGTGGCCAGTGACCGGGCGCTGCTGCAAGCCGCCGGGGTGCGGGTGGTCCAGCGGGACGGGGTACCCACCGCCCTGGCCGGCCGTTGAAGGTGCGGGTCGCGGCCTTCTATCGGTTCATCACCTTCGGGTCGGCGGAGCTGCCTGGCTGGCGGGATCGGCTGCTCGCCTTCGGGGGGCAGGCGGGTCTGCGGGGCACCGTGCTGCTGGCCGCTGAAGGGATCAACGGCACGGTCTGCGGCCCCGTCGCCTCCGTGGAGGCCCTGCTGGACCTCCTGCAGGCGGATCCGCGACTGGCGGCGCTGGACGTCAAGCGCAGCACGGTGGCCCACCAGATCTTCCATCGCTTCAAGGTGCGCCTCAAGCGGGAGATCGTCACCATGGGTGTTCCCGCGGTCGCCCCGTCGGCCGGGACAGGGGTGGCGGTGGCCGCCGGGCGCTGGAACGCCCTGCTCGAGGATCCCGACACCCTGGTGATCGACACCCGCAACGCCTATGAGGTGGCCCTGGGCAGTTTCGACGGTGCCATCGATCCCGGCACCGACAGCTTCCGGGACTTTCCCTCCTGGGTCGAGGAGTGTCTGCGGCCCCTGGTGGCCGGGCGCCGACCGCGACGGCTGGCCCTCTTCTGCACCGGCGGCATCCGCTGCGAGAAGGCAACGGCCTATCTGCTGGAGCAGGGCTTCGAAGGGGTCCACCAGCTGCAGGGGGGGATCCTCCGCTATCTGGAGCAGGTGCCCGAGGCCGTCAGTCGCTGGCGGGGGGAGTGCTATGTCTTCGATCAGCGGGTGGCTCTCGACCATCGCCTCGCCCCCGGTCGTCACAGCCTCTGCCACGCCTGCGGCCTGCCCCTCACCCCCGCCGACCGGGCCCTGGAGAGCCATGTGGAGGGGGTGAGCTGCCGCCACTGCATCGGCCGTTTCTCCGCCGCCGACCGGGACCGGTTCGCCGAGCGCCAGCGTCAGATGGCCCTGGCCACCGCCCGCGGTGACCGCCACATCGGCCGGACGATGACGCCTCCTCTCACCTGAGCCGTCGCCGATGGCCTCGCCGATCCTCTACAGCTTCCGCCGTTGCCCCTTCGCCATCCGCGCCCGGCTCGCCCTGGCCGCCGCCGGCCTGCGGCCTGGCGCGGGCTTGGAGCTGCGGGAGGTGCATCTGGCCCGCAAGCCCCCCGAACTGCTGGAGGCCTCTCCCAAGGGCACCGTGCCGGTGCTGGGTCTGCCGGCCCCTGCCGGAGCGGGCCACCCAGGCCCATCCATGGTGATCGACGAAAGCCTGGCGGTGATGCGCTGGGCGCTGGAGGCCCATGATCCCGCCGATCTGCTCAGGGCCGGCGCCTCGGCGGGCGCTGTCGCGGAGCGGGCCGCCATCGCTGCCCTGATCGAGGCGAACGACGGGGCCTTCAAGGCCCATCTGGACCGTTTCAAGTACGCCAGCCGCCACCCCGACGACGATCCCCAGGCGCACCGGGCCGCCGCCCTGGAGATTCTGGTGGGCTGGAGCGGGGCGCTGGAGCAGGGAGGCTGGCTGGTGGGGTCGCGGGCTTCCCTGGCCGACCTGGCCCTGTGGCCCTTCGTGCGCCAGTTCCGGCTCGCCGATCCGGAGGGGTTCGACCGGGACCCCTCCCTGACCCCGGTGCGCCGCTGGTTGCAGCGCTTCCTGGAGGGCTCAGCCTTCGCCGAGGTGATGGCCGAGGCCTGGGCCCCCCGCCGCGCCTGGCGTTCCCCCCGCTGGCTCTATCACCTGGCCCTGGCGGAGGAATGGCGGGATGCCCGCGGCCGGGGCACCTACCGCCGCTCCACCCGGGGCCGCTCCCTGGAGGAGGTGGGCTTCATCCACGCCAGCGGCGCCCACCAGCTGGAGGGCACTTTCCGGCGCTTCTACGCCGATGCGGGGGAGGTGCTGCTGCTCACCATCGATCCCCGGCGGCTCACCGCTCCCGTGCGCTGGGAGCCGGCGCCCCAGAGCGGTGAACGCTTCCCCCACATCCATGGTCCCCTGCCCCTGGAGGCGGTGCTGTCGGCCGAGCCCTTTGCTCCCCTGCCGCTGCGAACGGCGGCGCCGTCTCCCCCTTGCTGACCCTGGGGGCCCTGGAGCAGGAGGCACGGAACCGGGGGCTGCTGCTGCGGCTGCGGGTCGGCGGGATGGCGGGCGTGCGGGGGGTGCGGGTGGTGCTGGCCCGATCCCGGCCGGAGGCGCCGCCGCTGCTGCTGGGGGAGCTCAAGGGCTGGTGCCTGCCGACGGAGGCGGGCCTGCGGCTCGACACCATGCGGGTGCAGGGTCAGGGCACCGAAGGGGTGGGATCGCTGATCTGGGCCGCCACTTTCGCCTGGGCCCTGGAGACCACCCCCTGCCGCACGGCCCGGCTGCTGGCGATCCGCGACGGGGAGCGCCAGCACCGGCGGCTCGTGCGCTATTTCCGCCGCCTGGGTTTCGCCCCCCTGCGGGAGCTGGGCGGCGGTCCGCTGGATCTGGCCCCCCGGCTGATGTGGGGCGGCGCCGGGCTGCTGATGCAGGGTGACTGCGTCGAGGGGCTGCGGCGCAGCGAGCGATGGCTCCGCCGGACGACACCGGTCTGATTCACCGCCACCCGGGCCCTGCCGGATCGATCCGGCCCCCGTGCCATCATCCGCTGCGCCGCCGCCGGTGCACGAACGCATGAGTCCTCAGGATGGCGGCGATCGGCTGAGGGCCATGGCGGCGGCCTTCGACCTGTCCGGGCCCGTCGCACGCGTCGAGCCCCTGGGAAGCGGCAACGTCAACGACACCTTCCTGGTGGAGACCGATGGCTCCCGGCAGCGGCGCTATGTGCTGCAACGTCTGAACCAGCGGGTGTTCCGCCGTCCCGATCTGGTCATGGCCAACATCCTCACCGTCGGGGAGCATGTGAAGGAGCGGCTGGCCCGGGCCTGCCCCGTGCGGGGGCAGCGCCGCTGGGAACTGCCCCAGGTGGTGCGGACCCGGCTGGATCGCCGGCCCTGGGTGGAACGGGGCGAGGAGTTCTGGCGCATGCTCACCTTCGTGGAAGGCTGCCGCAGTGTCGATGTGGTGGCCTCCGCCGATCAGGCACGGGAGGTGGGCTTCGGCCTGGGACTGTTCCATCTCCTGATCAGCGACCTGGCGCCGGATCGGTTGGCGGACACCCTGGAAGGGTTCCACATCACCCCCGCCTATCTGGCCCACTACGACAGCGTCCTCGCGGACGCACCGGCGGCGTCGGGGAGAGACCTCGCCCACTGCAGGGCCTTCGTGGAGGACCGGCGCGGCCTGGCCCCGGTGCTGGAGCAGGCGCGGGCGGCCGGACTCCTTCTGCCCAGGCCCATCCATGGCGACCCGAAGGTCAACAACGTGATGCTGGATGCGATCACGGGCCAGGCCGTGGCCCTGGTGGATCTGGACACGGTCAAGCCGGGCCTGATCCACTACGACATCGGCGACTGTCTGCGTTCCTGCTGCAATCGGCAGGGGGAGGAAACCACGGACCTGGAAGCCGTTCACTTCGATCTCGACCTCTGCCGGGCAGTGCTGAGCGGCTATCTGGCCGCGGCGTCGGCTTTTCTCACCGAGGCGGATTACGTCCACCTCTATGCCGCGATCCGCCTGATCAGCTTCGAGCTGGGTCTGCGCTTCTTCACCGACCACCTGGCCGGAGACGTGTACTTCCGGGCGGACCATCGAGGCCACAACCTGCAGCGGGCCCTGGTGCAGTTCCGTCTGACCCAGAGCATCGAGGCCCAGGAACGGCAGATCCGCGCCCTGATCGAGGAGCTGCGGGGCCTGCCCCCGGAAGGCTGCTGATGGACCCGTCCGCCGCCGTGAACTTCAGGCTCCATCCCTTCGAGGCCGGCGCCGTGCCGCCGGATCTGAGGCTGGAGGGCTGGGTGGCGCGGCGGCAGGGCCACCTGCGCCTTCTCTATCGCCTGGAGGGGCCCCTGGAGGCGGTGCGGGTGCCTCCCCCGGCCCAGCCTCCGGGCCGCCGCGACGAGCTCTGGACCAGCACCTGCTTCGAGTGCTTCCTGGCCGTCGAGGGGGAGCGCCCCTACTGGGAGGTCAATCTGTCGCCCGCCGGTCACTGGAATGTCTATGCCCTTGAGGACTACCGCACGGGCCTGCGGCCGGAGACCGCCTGCGACGCCCTCACGCCCCGGCCGGAGGTCGGCGAGCGGAGCCTGACCCTCCAGGTGGCCGTCCCCCTGCCCCCCTCCATTCCCACCGGGGCCCCGCTGAGGCTCGGTATCAGCGCCGTGATCGAGGTCCCTGGCGAGGAGCTGAGCTACTGGGCTTTGGCCCATCCGGGCCTGGAGCCCGATTTCCACCGCCGGGACGGCTTCCTGCTGCGGCTCTGATCCGCGGACCGGGGGCGATCGATAGGGTATCTGCCCCGCCGGCCCCCATCGCTGATGCGCTCCGCTTTCCTGGCCCTTTCCCTGATGCTCGTCGCTCCTGGCGCCCAGGCGGCTGAATTCACCCTGCGCAGCGCCGACATCCCCCCCGGCGGTGTGATCCCCCTGGCCCAGGTGTATGACGGCTTCGGCTGCACCGGCGCCAACGTGTCCCCGGCCCTGAGCTGGAGCGAACCGCCGGCGGGGACCCGCAGCTTCGCTCTGCTGGTTCACGATCCGGACGCCCCCACCGGCGGCAGCGGCTGGTGGCACTGGGTGGTGCTTGATCTGGCCGGCGGCCTGCGGGCCCTGCCCGCCGGAGCGGGGCGCGGGGATGGCACCGGCCTGCCACCCGGGGCCCGCCAGATCCGTACCGATTACGGCACACCGGGCTGGGGTGGTCCCTGTCCGCCGCAGGGGGACAAGGCCCATCGCTACGTGTTCACGCTCCATGCCCTGAAGGTGGAGAAACTCGAGGTTCCCGCCGAGGCCACCGCCGCGCTGGCGGGTTACCTGGTGAACGCCAACAGCCTCGGCACGGCCAGCTTCACAGGAACCTACGGCCGCAGCCGCTGAACTCAGGTGGGGGGCAGCGGCTCATCCTCTCCCGCGTGATAGCTGCTGCGCACCAGGGGGCCGCTGCGCACCTGGGCGAAACCCATCCCGCGGGCGAGGTCGCCGAGCTCCTCGAACTCCTGGGGAGTCCAGTAGCGGGCCACCGGGATGTGGGCCAGGGAGGGCCGCAGGTACTGGCCCAGGGTGAGGCGCTGGCAGCCGGCGGCCCGCAGGTGCTCCAGGGTGGTCACCACCTCCTGGCGTCTTTCGCCGAGACCCAGCATCAGACCGGACTTGGTGGGGATCTCCGGTGCCAGCTCCCGAGCGGCGGCCAGCAACTCCAGGGAGCGGCGGTAGGTGGCGCCGCGGCGCACCTCCCCCTGCAGGCGCTCCACGGTCTCCAGGTTGTGGTTGAAGCACACAGGCCTGGCCGCCAGCACCGTCCCCAACCGCTGGCGCTGGGCCCGGCGGCCCGCTTCGGGGTCGGGGTGGCCGCCCCAGAAATCGGGGGTGAGCACCTCGATCGCCACGGCGGGATCACGCCGGCGGATGGCCGTCATCGTGGCGGTGAACAGGTCGGCGCCGTGGTCGGCGAGGTCGTCGCGGGCCACGGCGGTGAGCACCACATAACGGAGACCCAGCATCTGCACCGCGTCGGCCACCCGCTCCGCCTCGGCCCCATCAAGGGGCACAGGGGCCGTGCCCTTCTCCACCTGGCAGAAGGCACAGCTGCGGGTGCAGATCGGCCCGGCCAGCAGAAAGGTCGCCGTGCCGGCGGCGTAGCACTCGCCCCGGTTGGGACAGCGTCCCTCCTCGCAGATGGTGTGCAGCCGCTGTTGCTTCACCACCCCCTGCACCCGCTCCAGGGCCGAGGCCTCGCCCAGGGGCCGGCGGATCCAGTCCGGCAGGCGCTCCGATGGGGCGATGGTTCTGTAGCGGCTGGTGCTGCTCATGACTTCTGGGTCGGGCTCATGGGTCCATCCGGCGGCGTCCCTCGAAAGCCCGGGCGAGGGTGACCTCGTCGGCATACTCCAGCTCCCCGCCCACCGGCAGGCCGTAGGCAATGCGGCTGACGCTGGTGAAGGGCTTCAGCAGCCGGGCCAGGTAGAGGCTGGTGGTGTCGCCCTCGACGCTGGGGGTGAGGGCCAGGATCACCTCGGTGATGCCGTCCCGGTCCACCCGCTGCACCAGCGGCTGAATCTGCAGCAGCTCCGGGCCCACGCCGTCCATCGGGGAGATGAGTCCGCCCAGGACGTGGTAGCCCCCATGGAATTCGCGGGTGCGTTCCATCGCCAGGAGGTCGCGGGAGTCAGCCACCACGCAGATCTGGCCGTTGCGGCGTTCCTCGTTGCGGCAGATCTCACAGAGCTCTTCGGCCGACAGGTGAAAACAGCGTCGGCACTGTCCCACCTGACGGCGGGCCGCCAGCAGGGCATCGGCGAAGCTGCGGATCTGCTCCTCCGGCTGGCGCAGCACGTGAAGGGCCAGCCGCTGGGCCGTGCGGGGACCGATCCCCGGCAGGCGCTCGAACTGATCAATCAGTCGGGCCAGGGGTCGTGTGAATCCGCTCAGCGAACCGATGCAGGTGCTGGGAATCTAGGGGCCCCCACCGCGCGGGGAGGGCGGTCGCCGGGTGAAGATGGCCGTGGCTCCGTCTGCTCCCCCGCCCCGCCTTGTGCCATGGGTCTCCCCGCCGCCACCCTCCCCGCTGCCACTGTCCCTGCCGCTCCACCGGCACCCACGGCCAGATCCGGACAGGGCCGAAGGTTTGGGGCTCTGCTCACGGGTCTGCTGCTGACCCTGGTGCTGGTGGGCTGCAGCGCCGCTGCCGCCGGGCTGAATTCCTACCAGAGTCCGGATGGTCGCTATGCCTTCCTGTACCCCACCGGCTGGACCCGGGTGCAGGTGAGCAACGGTCCCCAGGTGGTCTTCCACGACCTGATCAACAGCGACGAGACCCTCAGCCTGGTGGTCTCCGAGGTCACCCCCGAGCGGGATCTCAGCCAGCTGGGCAGTGCGGTCGAGGTGGGGGAGACCCTCCGCCGCAGCGTGATCTCTCCGGAAGGCAGCGGCCGCGACGCCGAACTGGTGGAAGCCCGTGAGCGGGAGCAGGGCGGGCGCACCTACTTCGATCTCGAATACCGGGTCCATCTGGCCGACCGGGATCGCCACGAGCTGGCCACGGTGGTGGTGGACCGCGGCCGCCTCTACACCTTCGCCGCCAGCACCAACGAAGCGCGGTGGAACAAGGTGAAGGATCTTTTCGCTGTGGTGATCAGCTCGTTCAACCTGCAGATCTGAGGGTGCCCTCCCGGGGGCTGATGGACCGGTCCGGGGGCCATGTGGCCGTGGTGGGGGGCGGCCTGGCCGGTGCTCTGCTGGCCCTGGAGCTGGTGGAGCGGGGCCAGTCCGTCACCCTGGTGGATGCCGGCACGGCCACGGCCACAGCACTGAGTTATGGGGGTGTGGCCTGGTGGGCCGGGGCGAGCGGTCCCCTCGGCCGGCTGATCCGCCAGGCCCCTGCCCGCTGGCGCCGGCTGGAGGCCCGCCATGGCCCCCTCGGCTGGCGCGGCTGCGGCCTGCGGCTCCATGGCGGCGGTTGGACCACCCCCCTGCTGCGGCCCCCCTTCGCCCAGGTGGACAGCACCATGCTGTTGGCGGCCCTGCCGCGTGTGCTGGCGGCGGCCGGGGTCGAGCGGCGGTGGGCGCGGGTGGAGGGTCCGCCGCAGGCCATGGCAACTGGGTGGCGGCTGGATCTGGAGCCTGGCGGGAGGCTGAGGGTGGGTCAGGTGGTGCTGGGGGCAGGGGCCGGTTGCCGCCACCTGGCCCCTGCCCGGCCGGAGCGGCTGAGGGCCAGCTGGGCCGGCGTTCTGGCCCTGCCGCAGCGGTCTGCCCTGCCGATGCTCCCGCCCAGCCCCTGGTTGCGCCATGCTGCCTGCCGGCGCATCGTCCAGCCCCGTCACTGGCGGCGACCGGCCCTGGAGGGGGGCGCCCCGGCCCTGCGGCAGGAGCGCTGGATCGTGGATGCCGGGTTCGCCCCCTGGGGTGAGGGGCTCCTGCTGGGGCAGATCAGCCTGGTGCGGCCCGGGCTGGCCACCGGCGAGCCACCTGCGGTGGCGCCGATGGAGGAGCGCCTGCGGCAGGGCCTGGCGGGACTCGATCCGGTCCTCGCCGGGCTGCCCGGGCCTTATCGACAGGTGCCGGTGGCGTTCTGTGCCGGTGGCGTTCCGCTGGTCGGTCCCGTTCCGGGGGCGCCGGGCCTCTGGGTGTTCAGTGGTTTTGGCGGTGCCTTCGCCCAGGTGCCGGTGCTCGCCCCCCTGCTGGCCGATGCCGTCGGCGGACGTGCGGATCTTTCAACCCTGGCGGGATTGGGGACCCTGCCCGGCTGACAGAAGCAGCCCCATCCAGCATGCTGGCGGCGATGGCTTCCACCGCTCCCCCTTTCGGTGCAAGGCGGCGCCGCCGGCCGGCCGCGGCCCTCCGGCGGCGCTGGCGCGGCCTGGGGGACCGGGGCCAGGTGGGAGCCTGCCTTGCGGTCATGGGCGGGGCCCTGGGGCTGTGGGCGCTGTTCTGGCCGGTTCCCACCGAAGTGATGGGCCAGGGGGTGC
This sequence comes from uncultured bacterium, assembly GCA_942491175.1. Classification (GTDB taxonomy): domain Bacteria; phylum Cyanobacteriota; class Cyanobacteriia; order PCC-6307; family Cyanobiaceae; genus Cyanobium. The sequence goes on from CALNZO010000002.1 coordinate 40,231, forward strand.
TGCTCCACCCCGACACGGCCGGCCTGCTGGATGCCCGTTCCGGCGGCCAGGTTCGCCGCCTGCGGGTGGCCGTGGGGGATTCGGTGCGCCAGGGACAGGTGCTGATGGAGTTGTACCTCCCCGTGCTTGAACGGCAGCTGCAGCAACAGCGGGGCAACCTGGCCCAGCTGGAGCGCCTCAACCGGGATCTCGATCGGCGTGATGCCCTGCGCCTGGAGAGCGAGAAGCTCAGCGTTGACACGGCCCTGGCCAAGCTGGCCCAGGACCGGCGCCGCTACGAGGTGCTGGGCGCCACCTATGCCGAGAAGGTGCGCAACCTGCGCTGGTTGAGCGGCCGTGAGGTGGTGGCTCCCCTGGCCGTCGAGGTGGTGGCCGCCGAGCAGGGCCTGACCAGCAGCGGCGTCAGTCTCGATGCGGTGCGGATCCAGGAGAAGGATCTGCTGACCCGCCATGAGCAGGTGAAGCTGGACATCCGCACCCAGGCCCTGCAGCGCAGATATCAGATCGACGACCTGCGCCGTCAGATCCGGGTCACCGAAGCTCGCCTGGCCTACGACGGCAAGGTGCTCGCCGACCGGGACGGAACGGTGCTGGATCTGCAGGTGATCCAGGGTCAGACGGTGGCAACAGGCCAGCGCCTGGGCACCCTGGGGCGTCCCGCTGCTGCCAGGAAGGGGGAACCGCCCCTGCGGGCCGTGGCCTATTTCGCTCCCGCCGATGCCCGCCGCCTGCCGGTGGGCCTGCCCGTGGAGGTGGTGCCGCTGTGGGACCAGAGGGGCCGCTTCGGGGGAATCGTCGGCAAGGTGAGTCAGGTGCTGCCCCTGCCGGCGACGGAGGAGGACATCTCCACCACCATCGGCAACCCCCAGCTTGCGCGCGACCTTCTCAAGAGAGGACCGGTGATGCGCACCGAGATCGTTCTGGAGCGCGATCCGGCCAGCCTGGATGGCTACCGCTGGACCCTCTCGAACGGCAGCGGCGTGTTCCCTGTACGGGAAGGGCTCACCATCGCCAGCCATGCCTACGTGGAGTGGCGCACGCCGATCAGCTACGTGCTGCCCGGGCTGCGTTCCCTCACCGGCAGCTACCGCAGCCTGCGCATCCTGATCGCCTCTGGAACAGGCCTTACCTGCGCCAGCCAGGTGATGCGCCACGACATGCGCCGCTGGCTGCGCATCCGCAATCCCCTGATGCGCCTAAGGAGCCTCCCCTGGCTGATCGTGGTGAAGCTGTGCTGCTGGTGGGTGCTCTGGTATGCCATTCCGCCGGAACTCTGGTTCTGGCTGGTGGTTCTGGTGGTGATCCTGGGGTACCGCAT
>CALNZO010000003.1:0-185480 GCA_942491175.1 uncultured bacterium
AGCGGCCGCACCGGTCCCGGCGGAGCGGCTCCGCCTCCATTGGCGTCCCTTCGCCTTCCGGCTGCCGCTGCCCCTGGTGACAGCCAGTGGCCGGCTGGAGACCCGACGGGGCTGGCTGCTGCGGCTGGAGAGCCCTGACGGGCGCCTGGGCTGGGGGGAGGCGGCGCCGCTGGATCCGGCCGCCCATCCGGTGGTGGCGGCCTGCCTCGACGCTCTGGCGCCGTCCGTGGGGCGGGCCGATCTGGAGCGGGTTCTGCCGGGGCTCTCCCCGACCGTGGCCTTCGCCCTGGGGGCCGCCCTGGCGGAGATCGACGGGGAGGTGGGCCCAGGGGGCGGCGGTTGGCTGGCTGCGCCGCGTTCGGCGTGGTTGCTCCCCGCCGGCCAGGCCATGATCCCGGCCCTCGAGCGTCTCCCCTCCGGCGGCGGCCCAGGCACAGAGCCGCCCACGCTGAAATGGAAGGTGGCGGTGGCGACTGATGGCCTGGAGCGTCAGCTGCTGGAGCGTCTGCTCACCTGGCTGCCCGCTGATGGCCGCCTGCGGCTGGATGCCAACGGCGGCTGGGATCGGGCAACCGCCGCCGTCTGGGCCGACCGGCTGGCCGGGGAACCACGACTGGAATGGCTGGAGCAGCCCCTCGCCGCCGGTGACCTGGAGGGCCTCGAGCGACTGGAGGGGCGGCTCCCGGTGGCCCTGGACGAATCCCTGGTGCTGCGGCCGCAGCTGCGGGCCCGCTGGGTCGGGTGGCAGGTGCGGCGCCCTTCCCAGGAGGGGGATCCCCGCCCTCTGCTGGCCCAGCTGCAGCGGGGGGTGCCCCGGCTGATGCTCAGCACCGGCTTCGAGACCGGCATCGGGGCGCGCTGGACCGCCCACCTGGCGGCCCTGCAGGGCCGGGGACCGACGCCGGCGGCCCCTGGGCTGGCCCTGGGCTGGTCCCCCGGCGGACCCCTCTTCGACCCCGACCCGGAACGGGTCTGGGCGGCGACCTGAGCCATGACGGATCCCTCCATGGAGCCCCTGCTTCTCGACCCCACCGGGGTCGACCCGCTGAAGGCGGCCGGACGGCTGGAGATGGCCTGGCGGGAGCAGCGGCTGGTGGCCCTGGCGGGGCCGGCCCAGCACGGGGATCTGGCCAGGGCTCTGGGGACGGGCGCCGGGGAGCGCGCCAGCCTGGCCCGGTTCGGGGCCGCGGTGGTGGTGGGCAGCGGCGGCAGCGCCGGGCAGCGGCACTGGTGCCTGCAACCTCTGAGCCACCTGCAGGCGTCCGCCGATGCCACCGCCGACTGGTTGATGACCCTGGGCCTGGACCCTGCGGCCTGCCTGCATCTCGACCCCCTGCCGCTCCAGCACGTCAGCGGCCTGATGCCCCTGGTGCGGGCCCGCCGTTGGGGGTCTGAGCTCCGTTGGCTGGCCCCTGTGCTGATGCGCCAGCCGGATCTCCTGCCGGCCCACTGCCCCCTGCCGGACGACCGGCCCGTGCTGCTGTCACTGGTGCCCACCCAGCTGGCCCGGTTGCTGGCCAGTCCCCGGGGGATCGCGTGGCTGGCCCGCTGTGCTGTGATCTGGGTGGGTGGGGCCGCCCTGCCGGCGCCCCTGGCCGATGCCGCCCGCCGCGCCCGCCTGCCGCTGGCCCCCTGCTACGGCGCCACCGAAACCGCTGCCATGGTCTGCACCCTGCCGCCGGAGCGGTTTCTGGCCGGCGAGATCGGCTGTGGTGATCCGCTGGGGGATGTGGGCCTGCGCCTGGATGGGGCCACCGGCGCCGTGGAGGTGCGCTGCGGCCGGCTGAGTCCGGGCCGTCTGGCCTCGGGCCGGCTCCTGCCCATGCCCCTGCAGTCGGGGGGGTGGTGGCGCAGTGGGGATGCCGGCCGGATCGGAGCGGGAGGGCTGGAAGTGCTGGGGCGACTGGATGGAGCCCTGCACAGCGGTGGCGAGACGGTCTTCCCCGAGCGGCTGGAGGAGCGGCTGCAGGCGGCGGCGGTGCGGAGGGGCGCAGGCCTGGAGGCCCTTCTGCTGCTGGCACGGCCGGATCCGGAGTGGGGTGAGCGGCTCGAGGCGCTGGTCCGTCCCCGGCAGGGAGCCGAGGGCTCAGAGCTGCTTCAGGTGCTGCAGGCGATCACGGCCCGATGGACGCCTTCCGAACGGCCCCGCCACTGGCACCTCTGCCCCTCGCTGGCCCCGACGGCGGCCGGCAAGTGGGAGCGAGGACGTTGGCAGCGGTGGCTGGACTCGCTAGAAGCACTCTGAAGAGCACGGGTGCGGATGACCGACAGTCAACAGGTCGAGACCAGCAACAAGAAACTGGCGGCAGGGCTGCTTGCCATTTTTCTGGGATCCCTGGGCATCCACAAGTTTGTCCTGGGTTACAGCAAACCCGGGCTGATCATGTTGCTGATCACCGTGCTCACCTGCGGATTCGGAGGTTCGGTGATGGGAATCATCGGGATCATCGAAGGGGTCATTTATCTCACCAAGACTCCGGAGGAATTCCAGGCCCAGTACATCGATGCCACCCGGGAGTGGTTCTGATGCCTGCCCGGGCTGCAGCTGGGGGCCGGCCGCGGCGGCTGGCCCTGGCGATGCTGGTGGGCAGCGGCCTGATCAGCTTCGGCATGCTGGGGACCGTGCCCCACGATGCCCTCCATCCCCTGGCCCTGATGGCCGCGCTGCTGCCTCTTCAGCTGGCAGGGCTCCTCTGGGCCGTGCTGCACCGCCGCTGATCCTCCAGGAGAACGGCTGGGAGCTCTCGCCATCAACGTCCTGCGGCGGACTCGCCGGGCGCTGAGGGCTCAGCTGGGGGCCCTGCTGGCCTCCAGCCACTGGCTGATGGCGTCCGGAAGCGCCGTCCGTCGCCGGCTGGCCGTCTCGATGGCCACGTGCCTTGTCAGGCCGCTGGCCGCCTCGATGCCGTCCCGGCAGAAGCGGTAGCGCACCTCGAAACTGCTGCCGTCCAGCGGCCTGGGCTGCAGTTCGATCGCCAGGGGATCGCCGCAGACCAGCGGCCGCAGGTAGTCGGCGCTGACATGCACGATCGGCAGGGCCACGGCCAGAGTCCGGCCCGGAGTTGGAAAGACCGTGTCCGAGGCCACGCCGAACCGCTCCAGGCTCTCCTCGTAGGCCACGTGGCACCAGTGCAGCAACTGGTGAAAATGCATCACGCCGGCGGCATCCGTCTCGCCGAAGCGGACCGTGCGGCAGAGGAGCAGCCAGTCATCCCGCCCGGCGACCGGAGGGGGGGACGCTGGCTCGGCAGGGGGCATGGGACCTCGGTGGCGCCGTCGCTGCGGCCCTCCGCCCATGCTGGCATCGTTGCTGGCACTCCGGAGTGCACCTAGGTTCCGCCTACAACGGACCCGATCCTTGGCCGCCCCCACCGCCTACGAGCCGCCCAGCATGACCAGGGCCTGGGAGGCTTTCCTGGCCCACATTCCCACCATCCTGCTGATCTGGGTGGTCACGATCGTCATCGCCGCCATCGGCTTTGTGGCTTCGCTGGCACTGGCGGTGCTGGGTGTGGGCCTGGCCAACAGCGGCGGGGGCAGCGGGGAAGCCGCCGGTGGCCTGGTCGCCATGCTGGGCAATCTTGTCCAGCTGCCTTCCACAATCCTCTCCAATCTGGTGGGGGTGCTGTTCGTGGCCGTGCCGGCCATGCATTACGCCAGCGGCGAGACGATCGGCCCTGAGGCGGCCTTCCGGGCCCTGATGCTGCGGCCCGGCCGCTACCTGCTGGCCGGTGTCCTGTTCTCGCTCGTGGCGGCGGCGGGTTTCGTGCTCTGCATCCTGCCCGGCATTGCCGTCACCCTGGTGATCCCCATCTACGTCAATAAGGTGTTTCTCACCGACCTGCCGATCACCGAGGCATTTCCCTCTTCCTTCCAGGCCGTCTATGGCTCGGAGCAGGGTCGCCGTTTCGCCGCCATCGAGCTGGTGGCCTGGCTGCTGGTGCTGGTGGTGTCCCTCTGCACCTGCGGTCTGGCTTCGCTGGTGACGGTGCCGTTGGCCACCTTCTACATCCAGAACGCCGCCTATCACCGGGGGGTGCTCAGTTGAGGGTCAGTCACCTACTCAAGGGCGTGCCCGCTCCAGCAGATCCTCCGTCCCCGGCAGGCGCAGCCGATCGGCCCAGCCCAGGCGCTCGAGACCGCGGATGAAGACGTAGGTGGGATCGGGTAGCTGCCTGATGCGGCCCCCTCGCACCCCGAACCCCTGCCGCACCGACCACTGGAAGGCGTGATGCAGGTTGTGCCAGCCCTCACCGAGGGTGATCAGCGCAACCCAGCCGTTGTTGCGGCTCATGTCGTTGGTGATGAATGGCCGCTCACCGGCGATGTGGGCCAGGGAATTCACCGTGGCCACGCCGTGGAAGAGCAGGGTGGTGCTCAGGAAGAAGGCTGCCAGCCACTCGGGTCCGCCGAGGAGATAGGACACCCCCCCCAGGGCCAGCAGGGGCACGAAATGCAGGCGATCGATCAGCTTGAGCACAGGATCGGCCTCCACATCGGCGGGCAACCGCTCCGGGAAGAACGAGGGTGCCAGCAGCCAGCCCACCTGGGAGCGCCAGAACCCACCCAGCCCCGCCCGAGGCCTCAAGGGCGAATGGGGATCGAGGTCGGTGTCCACATGGCGATGGTGGGCCAGGTGATGGGCCTTCCACCAGCTCGGTCCCATCTGCCCCGCCGAGGCCCCCACCAGGGCACCGATCCAGTGCACCAGCCTTGGCGCCCGGTAGCTGCCATGGGTGATCAGGCGGTGGTAGATCGCGGTGGTGGCCAGCATCCGGATCAGGTAGAGCGCCAGCGCCCAGCCCGCGGCCGCCAGGCTCAGTCCGGTGACCAGCAGCAGCAGGCAACCGAGGTGCGAAACAAGGATGAAGATCGGCCCCGTGGCATACAGAAGAAAACGAACACGACTGCTGTCCAGGGGAAACTTCTGTAAAGACAAGTACACACTAGACGCTCGCTTCAGGAGGCCGAGTCCGCCATGGCGAGTCTGAGGCCGGGATCCGATTCTGTGGCTGCCACCACCGAGGCCACAACGGAGTTGGTTGACGAGCTGCGCACACCCGCTGGGCGGTGGCGCCGGCATGGAGGCCATCCACGATCAGCGGCAAGAATGGGGTTCTGGCCGTGCCGGCCTCGTCCTCAGCTGAGCGGAAACGCCTGCAGGCGGATGCCGTAGGTGAGCCCCATCCGGCCGGCCCAGTAGAGCAGCAACAGGGAGCCCGCCACGATCCCATGTCTGCTCGTGAGGGAGCCGGGCAGAAGCCGGCCCGTCCGCAAAGCCTGCACGGACCAGATCACCAGGCCGGCCGCGGCGAGCGGTCCGAAGGCATGCAGGGCGATGGCGTCGCCGAAACGCCCCACCAGGCTCGCTGCCGTGGCGCGCGTGAGGTAGCAGGTGGGGCAGGGGATGCCGGTGAGGGCCCGCAGGGGACAGCTGAGGCCGGGCAGGCCGGGATGCAGCCCCTTCAGCACCAGCAGGCCCGTGACCCCCAAGGGGAGCAGCGGCCCGCAGCGTTCCAGCCGGCGGAGCCAGCGCCGGCCGGCGGCCTTCACCGGTCCACCGAACCCATGATCACGTCGATCGAGCCGAGGATGGCCATGATGTCCGCCACCTTGGCCCCCTTGAGAATGTGGGGGAGGATCTGGAGGTTGTTGAAATCGGCGGCACGTATCTTCCAGCGCCAGGGGGTGACGTCATTGGTTCCCATGATGAACACGCCCAGTTCTCCCTTGCCGGATTCCACGCGGCAGTAGAGCTCACCATCGGGGATCTTGAAGGTGGGAGCCACCTTCTTGGCCACATATTGGTAGTCGAAGCCATACCACTCGCTCTTCTTGCCTTCGGCCATCCGCCGCGCCTCGAGATTTTCGGTGGGGCCGCCGGGAATCATGGTGACGGCCTGGCGCAGGATCTTCAGCGACTGGCGCATCTCTTCGATCCGGACCCGGTAGCGGGCGTAGCAGTCGCCCTCCTTCTGCCAGGCCACGGACCACTCGAAATCGTCGTAGCACTCATAGTGATCGACCTTTCGCAGGTCCCAGGGGACGCCGGAGGCCCGCAGCATCGGACCGGAGAGGCTCCAGTTGATCGCCTGCTCCTTGGTGATCACCCCCAGGCCTTCGATCCGCTTGCGGAAGATAGGGTTGTTGGTGATCAGTTTCTCGTACTCGTCGATCTTGGGGCCGAACCAGTCGCAGAAATCGGCGCACTTCTCCAGCCAGCCGTAGGGAAGATCCACCGCCACCCCGCCGATACGGAAGTAGTTGTTGTTGATCAGCCGCTGGCCGGTGGCCGCTTCCCACAGGTCGTAGATCATCTCCCGCTCCCGGAAGATGTAGAAGAAGGGGGTCTGGGCTCCCACATCGGCCAGGAACGGACCCAGCCAGAGCAGATGGTTGGCGATGCGGTTGAGTTCCAGCATCAGCACGCGGATGTAGCTGGCCCGCTTGGGTACGGGTACATCGGCCAGCTTCTCCGGCGCGTTCACGGTGATCGCCTCGTTGAACATGCCCGCCGCGTAGTCCCAGCGGCTCACGTAGGGCACGAACATCACATTGGTGCGGTTCTCGGCGATCTTCTCCATGCCGCGATGGAGGTAGCCGATCACCGGCTCGCAGTCGATCACATCCTCTCCATCGAGGGTCACCACGAGCCTCAGCACGCCGTGCATCGACGGGTGATGGGGGCCGAAATTGACCACCATCGGCTCGGTGCGGGTCTCGAGCTGGGTCATGGGGCCTGGGGGGGGCGTATCAGGTTATGGGATCTTAGGAAGGAAGCCATGGCAGATCAGTCCCTGCTCCCTCCGGACGCGACCCCGGCGTCCCGGGGGAATGCCACCGTCACCCCTGCGGGTGATGACGCTGCCTTCGGCCATCAGCCGGTGCTGGCAGATTCGGTGTTGAACGCTTTCGCGGACCTGGGTTCGCCTGCCGACGGGACCCTGCTGGATTGCACCCTGGGGGGCGGCGGCCATGCCGCGTTGCTGCTGGAGAACCATCCCTCTCTGCGGCTGATCGGCCTGGATCAGGATCCCAGCGCCCGCGCGGCGGCGGCGGAGAGGCTGGGGCCGTTTGGCGATCGGGTGAAGATTGTGGCCACCAATTTCGCCTCCTACGTCCCGTCCGGGCCGATCTGCGGAGTCCTGGCCGATCTGGGGGTGAGCAGTCCCCAGCTGGATCGCCCTGAGCGGGGCTTCAGCTTCCGTGCGGAAGGCCCACCGGACATGCGCATGAACCCCGAACAGGGCGAGACCGCCGCCGAGCTGATCGACCGGCTCGAGGAGGGGGAGCTGGCTGATCTGATCTATGCCTATGGAGAGGAGCGGCTGTCGCGGCGGATTGCCCGGCGCCTGGTGGCCCTGAGGCCCTGGGCCGATGGCAAGCGAACCACGACCGACCTGGCCTACGCGGTGGCCGGCTGTTATCCCCCCAAGGCCCGCCATGGCCGGATTCACCCGGCCACCCGCACCTTTCAGGCCCTTCGCATCGCGGTCAATGACGAGCTCTCGGTTCTCGATCGCCTGCTGGAGAGCGCTCCGGACTGGCTCCTGCCCGGGGGGATCCTGGCGGTGATCAGCTTCCACTCCCTGGAGGATCGGCGGGTGAAGAAGGCCATGGCCGAAGACTCCAGGCTGGAGCGGATCACCCGCCGACCCATCCGCGCCGATGCGCTTGAGCAGGCGGCCAACCGTCGCAGCCGCTCGGCACGCCTGCGGGTGGCGCGGCGCAGGCCGTCTTCGGCGCCATGAGGATGGATGGCCGCCGTTCCCCTGGCCTACGCCTGTCTCGTGATCAGGGGCGAGGTCGATGGCGTCAGGCTGGCCTGCCGGAAGAAGTTGGCGAGAATGAACAAGAGGAAACCAACCGCCAGCAGGCATTCCCCGATCTCGGAATCCGCTGGAATGATGGCGCCAAAATATCGGGTGTGAGCACAATGAGTTTCGCAATAGCTGACGACACCCAGCAGCAAGGCGGTGAAGAGGAACAGCGGCATGAGATACCAGCCGGGAACGCTATAGCGCATCACCCGGATGGCCGCCTCCTTCTTTCTTTTGGAGCCACTTCTCAATATCAAGGCAAAGGCAGCTGCCAGCAGCAGCACGAAAACACCCACGAGGGCTGAAGCCATCTTCATGTAGGGGACAATCCAGACCAGATTGTGAAAATTGAATTCCTCCTGGACATTGTAATTTACAAAGAAAGAGGGCAATTCCCATGAGAGGGTCTCTGAGAGTAACCAGCCGATGGTGCGCTGCCCCCAGCTCACCTCCTCACCCCAGAAGATGAACAGAAAAGCTGCGTAGAGAAAGTTGACGCACGCCAGAAGCCTTTCGTTGTTTCGCCAGAATCGCCGTCCGATGATGAAGGCAAGCAGGGCTCCGGTAAACAGGGATATGGCGGTGAGATATTCAATGATCCCCCCTTCATCCAGCATGTGCCGATAGGATCTTGTGCGTCCGAGGGTCAGCTTGGCAATCAGCATCGCAAGAGCGATCAGAATCGGCGATAGGGCCAGAAAGCGTTTCGTCCGATTTCTCTTCTCCAGGACGCACCTCGCCACGAAGTTCTGAATTCTTGCGCCCCGGCTCAAGGCAACACACGCAGCGCCGATGGCGATCGTGGACACATCGATCCAGGAGCAGCTCCAGCCTGGGTAGGAGGGCAGCAGGGGTGACATGACCACCAGTCGGGAGAGGATGGCGCCCATCCCGAACAGCCAAAGAATGGCCTGACAGCAGGAGGCCACGAGATGAAGCCGCCTTTGCAAGAGAGAAGATGGCCCTGTAGCCGCAGGTTCCATGCTTGTTGGCGTCATTCAGTCGTGGAGGGTATTCCCGGCGACCAGGCCGGCAGAAGCAACGCCTGTGCGCCCAGCCGGAAGGACAGCCCCAGCCGCTTCACCACGGTGCCTTCTGCCTTGTATACCTCAAGGTCTCTGCAGGGAACTGTCCATCCTTGCGGGTTCCGGGCAGGGCTTGATGTCGGTGGTTCGCGGACGGAAGGGCAGACCGTCCGCTGAAGGTCTCTCGGGCTGATCGGAAGCTGGAGGACCTGCTGTCCACAGCTCCCCCGGCGCGAGCATGGTCACCACCTCCGGCTCCCCTCTCCGATGCCCATGGATGTTGCCGCTCCAGCCCTCCTGGGCGGGCTCTCCTCCATCGATCTGCTCTGGTGGGCGGCGCTGTTCACCCAGGCCCTGGCGATCCCCGGCACCCTGCTGCCCCTGATGCCGGGTCTGGCGTTGCTGCCCCTTGGGGCTCTGCTGTGGGTGTGGGCGGTGGGTTGGTCGGCCGGCTGGCCGGCCCTGGCGCTGGCGGGATTGCTTCTGATCCTGGGCTGGGGTGCCGATGCCCTGGGCCTGCTGCTCGGCCCGGCCCGGCTGCAGGCGACCCGCTGGAGCTACGTCGGCGCCGGCCTCGGGCTGCTGGTGGGCCTGCTGGGCCTGCTGCCGGCCCTGCCGGTGGGCGGCCCCCTGCTGGGTGCCCTGGTCGGCCCCCTGCTGGGAGCCGGCCTCGGGGAGCTGATCAGCGCACCGCCTTCCCTGGGGCCACCCGGTCTGGGCCGGTTGCGCCGTTCCCTGCTGGTGGGCCTGGCGGTGGTGGCGGGGATGCTCGTGAGCCGCCTGGCCCAGCTGCTCCTGGCCCTGGTGGGGGTGCTGGGGTTCGTGCTGCTCACGACCGGGTCCTTCGCGGCCCGCCTCAGCGCCTGACGGACAGGGCTCTCAGCGACCGAGGGGGTCGGGTGCTCCGCTGGCCAGCACCAGCTGGCGGTAGGCCGCCGTGGCGATGCAGACCACAAGGGGGAAGGCGACGAAGGCTCCCACCAGGCAGGCCAGCAGCCCCAGCAGCATCAGGAGACCCTCGATCAGGGTGAGCAGCAGGACCATCAGCCAGCTGGGATCCACCAGGGAGCGACCCCGCTCCAGGGTGGTCCGGGCGCCGGTCTGCTCGAACAGCACGATCTGGGTCAGGAAGCTCTGGTTGATGGCCAGGTAGATCACCCCCAGCAGCAGCACGCCCAGCAGCAGAAACAGCACCACGGCCAGGGCCAGACCCAGCACTTCCAGCAGGGTTCGGCTGATCGGCACGAGCTGGTCAGCGAAGATTCTCAGCAGGACCAGGGGGCCCCCCACCAGCAGCAGGATCCCGATCAGGGGCACCAGCACCACCGCCGCCAGCAGCAGCCAGGCCCGCACCAGTCTGAAGAAGACCGGCCCATCCCAGCGCATCAGCTGCCCCAGGGAGGGGCGTCCGCCCTGCAGGGCGCTGCCGGCGCCGCGCACCAGTCCCAGGGCGCACCAGAGATTCAGGACCAGGTTCAGCCCCAGTCCGATCAGATAGAGCAGCCAGTCCACCGGATCGCTGGAGGCCACTCCGCCATTGCTGATGCGGGTTTGCAGCGGCTGGACGAGGAACTGCAGGGCCACCACCACCAGCGGGAACCCCACGAAGGCCCAAGGGCTGCGGCTGAAGGCCCGCCAGCCCTCCTGGAGCGCGTCGCCGAAGTCGAGCCGGGACCCCTGCCGGCCGACGGGTGTGGCCATGAATCCACCTCTGGATGTTCCAAAACCTAGAGGGGGCCTCGCGCCTCCGCCAAGGCCTCCCGCATGGCAGCCACGGCCGCGTCGATGTCCGCCGCCTCCGTCGCCCGTCCCAGGCCGAAGCGGATCGAGGCCGCTGCGGCCCGGCGGTCCAGGCCCAGGGCCGCCAGAACGTGGGAGGGGCTCCCCTGGCTGCAGGCCGAACCGCTGCTCACCGCCAGCGTCCGGCGCAGCTGCCGATGCAGGCGGGTGCCGTCCACGCCATCGATGGTGACGTTGAGGCTGTGGGGCAGGCTGTGGACAGGGTTGCCGTTGCGGTGCACGCCGCCGAGGCTCTCCAGCTCCTGCCAGAGCCGGTCCCGCAGTGCCCCGAGCCGTCGGGCCCTCTCCTGCCGGTCGGCCAGGGCCCCGGTCACCGCCGCGCCCAGGCCCACGATCAGGGGCACCGGCAGGGTGCCGCCCCGCAGCCCCCCCTCCTGGCCGCCACCGAGCTGCTGGGGGGCCAGCGGCACCCCGGAACGTCGCAACAGGGCCCCCACCCCTTTGGGTCCGTAGAGCTTGTGGCCGCTGAGGCTGAGCAGGTCGATCCCCAGGTCCTCCATGGCCAGGGGGATGTGACCCACCGCCTGGGCGGCGTCGCAGTGGAACAGCACACCCCGTTCGCGGCAGAGGGTGCCGATGCTGCTCAGGGGCTGGATCACCCCGATCTCGTTGTTGGCCGCCATCACCGACAGCAGCAGGGTGTCGGCTCCCAGGGCGTCGGCCAGGCGCTGGGGATCGACCATCCCATCAGGGCTCACCGGCAGCACGGTGAGCGCAAAGCCGTGGCGTTCCAGCCAGGAAAGGGGCTCCAGCACCGCCCGGTGCTCGGTGGCCAGGGTCACCAACCGCCGACGGGACTCCCCCCGGGCGAGGGCCGCCTCGGCCACCCCTCGCAGGGCCAGGTTGTTGGCTTCGGTGGCGCCGCTGGTGAAGATCACCGCGTCGCTGGTCATGCCCAGCCCCGCCGCCACCCTGGAGCGGGCGATGTCCACCGCCGCGGCCGCTTCCAGGGCCGGTCGGTGCAGGCGGCTGGAGGGATTGGCGGGGTTCTCCGACCACCACGGCGCCATCGCCGCCACCACCGCCGGATCGCATGGGGTGCTCGCATGGTGGTCGAGGTAGGTCAGCATGGAGCCATGCTGATTCGTCTTCGCTCCCCCCGGGTCCTCTCCCTGCTCCTGGCGGCGGGGCTGGGCCCGTTCTGCATCCTGGCGGTGGCTGGGCCTGGGGTGGCTGAGGAGCCCCCCCCCAGCAACGCCGAGAGCCGCCCAGCCGGGTTCCGGCTGCTCCAGGACAGGGTCACCCATCGGGGCCGGGAAGTGGTGGGCATCTACGGTCTGGTGGCCGATCCGGCCCAGCCGGGGCTGTGGCGGGTCCAGGTGTGGGAGGAGCTCGAGGACCGCGTCACCATCGCCACCGACAAGATCAGCTGCAGCGTTTCCGGCCCGCTGCGGATCACCGGCACCGCCAGTCGGCTGATCGTGCGCGAGCTCAACCCGGGCGGGGTCATCACCCCCGCCAACCGGCTCGATCACCTGATGTGGTGGGCTGTCTGTGTGCCGGCCCAGGCCGGCAAGGACCCCGCCACCCTGGGCCCGCTGGCCCGGCAGCTGGGGTACAGCGGGCGGTTGCCCGAGCGGGAACAGATCTTGCTGGGGCCCGGTCGATAGATTTGCTCCCATGAGCCACGTTCCCTCCGACGCCGCCGGCGGCCCCAGCCCTGAAACCCCCGAAGCCGAAGAGGCTGGGGCCGCTGAGCCCAGCACGCCCGTGCGGCTGCTGCTGGTGGACGACGAACCCGGCCTGCGCACCGCGGTCAAGGCCTATCTCGAGGACGTGGGCTTCGCCGTCACCACCGCCAATGACGGCGAGGAGGGCTGGACGGCCGCCCAGGCCCAGATGCCCGACGTGGTGATCAGCGACGTGATGATGCCGCGCTGCGACGGTTACGGGCTGCTCAAGCGGCTGCGGGCCGATGAGCGGCTGGGGGGAACCCCGGTCATCTTCCTCACCGCCAAGGGGATGACGGCCGATCGCATCGCCGGCTTCCAGGCGGGCGCTGACGACTACATCCCCAAGCCCTTCGACCCCGATGAACTGGTGGCCCGGGTGCACAATGTGGTGCGCCGTCAGGAGCGCCTGCTGGCGGAAGCGGCCCGCTTCGCCGATGCCGACATCGGCGCCATGGCCCGCCAGATCACCGAGATCCGCTCCATGCTGGGGGGCGGCGGCGCCGGTGCAGGCAAGCCGGTCCCCGACGTCAAGCTCGACTTCACGCCCCGGGAGGCGAGCGTGCTGCAGCTGGTGGCCGAGGGCATGATGAACAAGGAAATCGCCCGCCGGCTCGAGACCTCGATCCGCAACGTGGAGAAGTACGTGAGCCGGCTGTTCATCAAGACCGGCACCGCCAGCCGCACCGAGCTGGTGCGCTTCGCCCTCGAGCACGGACTTGTGGACTGACCGCTGCCCAGGCGCGCCCCTGTCGCTGCCATCAGGCTGGCTGCCGGCCCGCCTGAATGACGGATGGGCCTACCGGGATCGGATCCCCCCATCCGCGGCTGGGATGGGCGTGGTGGCGTACTACGCGGGCCGCTATGGCCATTCCCGGGCGGACGCGTGGGAACGCCGTCTCGCCGACGGGCAGATCAGCCGCCACGGTGAGACCCTCGGGGCCGACGCGAGCCTCACCCCAGGCGATCGCCTCGTCTGGCGCCGCCCCCCCTGGCAGGAGCCGCCCGTGCCGGCGTTCTGGGGGGTGATTCACGATGACGGTGACCTGCTGGTGATCGACAAGCCCAGTGGCCTGCCCGTGCTGCCCGCCGGTGGGTTCCTGGAGCACACCCTGCTGCGTCTGCTGGAGCATCGGCACGCCTGTGGGCCGGCGGCCGGCCCACCGCCCCGTCCGGTGCACCGGCTGGGGCGCTTCACGTCCGGGCTGCTGGTGTGTGCACGCAGCTCCCGGACCCGCGCCTGGCTGAGCCGGAGGCTGAGGGAAAGCGGTGGCCTGCCCGCTGGCCCCCGAGAGGCCTCCCCCTGCCGCAAGGTCTACCGGGCGATGGTGGTGCCGGGTGCCCTCGATCGGCAGGTGGGCGATCCCCTGCCCATCACCACGCCCATCGGACGCCAGGACCATCCCCTGCTGGGGAGCGTCTGGAGTGCCCGGCCCGAGGGCCTGTCGGCCCTCAGCATCCTCACGTTGCTGGAGCGGGGCAGCGAGGGGGATCTGGTGGAGGTGGAGATCGCCACCGGCCGGCCCCACCAGATCCGTATCCACTGCGCCGCTGTCGGGGCGCCGCTGCAGGGTGATCCCCTCTATCTGCCGGGCGGTGGTGCTCGACAGGGCGGGCTGCCCGGGGACGGCGGCTATCGGTTGCATGCCCATCGCCTGACCCTCGCCGGGCCCGACGGGGAACGGTTCCAGTGGGAGGCCCGGGCTCCGGAGTGGGCTGTTCAGCCCCGCTCGAAGGCGATCAGGCGGGAGAAGTAGAAGGGGGCCTGATTGAGGCTGCGATGCACGGGCTGAAAGCCCGCTTCGGCGGCGGCCGCCACGATCCCCTCTTCCCTGAGGGTGTAGGCCCGGGTGGTCTTGCTGGGTCCGGGGAACAGCTGGCCGATCTGCTTGAGGACGGCCAGCAAGGGGGTGTAGGGGGCGAAGCTGACGATCAACTGCCGTTCGGCCATGCCCGCCAGGTGGCGCACCATCGCTTCGGCGGCCGCCTGGGGGTAGTGAATGAAGACATCGAGGCAGATCACCGTGTCGAAACGGCCCTGGAGGCTTTCGAGATCGGAGGCGGTGAAGCTCAGGCGCTCGCTGGGGAGACCGGCGGCCGCTGCCCGTTGGCTGGCCTCGGCCACCATCGCGGCCGAGAGATCGCTGGCGGCGATGCTGCCGGCCCCCAGGGCCGCCAGCGGCAGGCTGAGGCTGCCGACGCCGCAGCCGGCATCGCAGAAGCTGCGGCCGGCCAGATCGCCCTGGGCCTGCAGCCAGGCCAGCACCGCGTCCACCGTCTTCTGGTGGCCGATGCGGATGTTGCGCTGGACCCGGTTCACCTCTTCGCTGTCGCTGTAGATGCGGTTCCAGCGCTCGAATCCGGTGCTTTCGAAGTACGCCTGCACCTCGGCTTTCTCCGCCTGGTTCTCGGCCTCCCGCTCGGCTTGCTCGGGCTGTTGCAGTTCCGGGGGCATGGCGTGCGGAGACCGTCCTGGTGGCGCGGATCCTAGGGAGCGGAGCCAGAGGCAGCCTGTGGCCCCTCGGCTGCCGTGCAGCGAAGCTGCGCTGCGCCGGGGCGGGACAATGCCAACATCTCCGCCCGTCCCTGCCCCATGGAGTCCGCCGCCTCTCGCCCCCGTGTCGCGATCGTGATGGGCAGTGATTCCGACCTGCCGACCATGGAGCCGGCGGCGCGGATCCTGGAGCAGCTCGGCGTCGGCTGCGAGGCGCGGGTGCTCTCGGCCCACCGCACCCCCTGGGAGATGGCGGCCTTCGCCGAGGCGGCCGCCTCGCGGGGTTTCCGGGTGATCATTGCCGGTGCCGGAGGCGCCGCCCACCTGCCCGGAATGGTCGCGGCCTTCACGATGCTGCCGGTGATCGGCGTGCCGGTGCGCAGCCAGGCCCTCTCGGGGGTGGATTCCCTCCATTCGATCGTTCAGATGCCGGCGGGCATCCCGGTGGCGACGGTGGCGATCGGTGGCGGTCTCAATGCCGGTCTGCTGGCGGCGGCGATTCTGGCCACGGCCGATCCGGCCCTTGCCCAGGCCCTGGAGGAGCATCGCCGCGGCCTGCATGATCAGGTGGTGGCCAAGGACGCCCGCCTGCAGGCCCTCGGCTGCGCCCCCTACCTGGAGGCGATGGGCCAGGGCTGAGCGCTGGCCATCGCCGGCAGGGCCCGCCATGCTGGTGGCCGATCCACGCTCCTCCGGGGCCATGCCCTGCGCCCGCTGATGCTCCAGAGGCTGGAACTGCCCATTCCGATGCGGTTCTCCCTCGCCCTGCCCCTGCTGGTGCTGAACCTCTGGGTGCTGCGCCAGCTGCTGCTGCCCCTGGCGCCGTTCCCGGCCCTGTTCCTCACGGCGGCCCTGTTCGCCTTCCTGCTCGATATCCCCAGCCGCTGGCTGATCCGGCGGGGTCTGCCGCGGCCGGTGGCCCTGCTGCTGGTGCTGGGGCTGAGCTTCGGCGCGGTGGTGCTGGCGGCCCTGGTGCTGGTGCCCCGCCTGGTGGAGCAGCTGGGGGATCTGGTGCTGGCCCTGCCCGGCTGGCTGGCGGAGGGGGAAACCCTGCTGGGGCAACTGCAGGGCTGGGCCAGCGAGCGTGGACTGCCCACCGACTTCGGAGGCCTCAGCAGCGATCTGATCACCCGCACCAGCAAGCTCGCCTCCCAGCTGAGCCAGCAGGTGCTCGGAATCCTGGGGGCCACCGTGAGCATCACCGTCAACGTGGTGATCGTGCTGGTGCTGGCGGTGTTCCTGCTGCTGGGGGGCGAGGCCATCGCCCTTGGCCTGGCCGAGTGGCTGCCCTCAGGCACCCGTGGGCTGGTGCTCACCACCCTGGATCGCACGTTCCGGGGCTACTTCGCCGGGCAGGTGGTGCTGGCCCTGATCCTCAGCGTTGCCCAGAGCCTGGTGTTCACCCTGCTGGGAATTCCCTACGGCGTGCTTTTCGCGGTGGCGATCGGCTTCACCACGCTGATCCCCTATGCCAGCGCCCTCACCATCGTGGTGGTGAGTGTGCTGCTGGCCCTGCAGGAACCCCGCACGGGGCTGGAGGTGCTGGCCGTGGCGATCAGCGTCGGCCAGGTGGTGGATCAGGTGATCCAGCCGCGCCTGATGGGTTCGATCGTGGGGCTGCAACCGGCCTGGCTGCTGATCAGTCTGCCGATCGGCGCCCGTCTGGGGGGGCTGCTGGGGCTGGGCGAACTGCTGGGTCTGCTGCTGGCGGTTCCGGTGGCCAGCTGTGCCAAGACTTTCCTCGATGCCTGGGCCCAGCGCATCCGCCCGGCATTGCCGGCCCCCGAGCCGGTCAGGGTTCCGCCGGAGCCGGAATGATGCCTCGCCGCTCCAGTTCTCCCATCACCTGGGCCACCGAGTCGTCCAGGCTCTGCTCGCCGGTGGCCACCAGCAGCTCGGGGGCCTCGGGGGCTTCGTAGGGGCTGGAGATGCCGGTGAACTCCCTGATCTCCCCGGCCCTGGCCTTGGCGTACAGCCCCTTGGTGTCCCGCTGCTCGCAGACCTGCAGATCGGCGGCGCAGTGGATCTCGAGGAAGTCGCCTTCCTCCACCAGGTCGCGGGCCCGCTGGCGATCCGCCCGGAAGGGGGAGACGAAGGCGGTGAGCACCACGACGCCGGCGTCGAGGAACAGCTTGGCCACCTCGCCGATCCGGCGGATGTTCTCCTCCCGGTCGGCATCGGAGAAGCCCAGATCGCTGCACAACCCGTGCCGCACGTTGTCACCGTCGAGCACGTAGCAGGCCAGCCCCTGCTCGAACAGGGCCGAGTTCACGGCATTCGCCAGGGTGCTCTTCCCGGCTCCCGAGAGACCGGTGAACCAGAGGATGGCGCTGCGGTGCCCCCGCTGGTGGGCCCGGGCCGCGCGGGTCACGGTGGAGTGGTGCCAGACGATGTTGGTGGCCTGAGGGGAGAGGCCGGTGCCGGCGGGGGAATCGGGACTCATGACAGCGGCTGGGATGGCGGTGGAGGCCATTCTCCCTTTCGGCCGGGTGAGCCTCCTGGGCCTGCGGGTGCCGCTTTCTCGGCCGCCACGGCGAAGGGTTCAGGCCGCGATGATCCTGCGCAGCTCGTCGGCCATGGTCTGCCCGGCCCGGTCCGCCGTGACGATCTCGATCTGATCGGCCCCGGCGGCGCCAAGACCCAGCTCCACGGCCCGCTGGATCTGCTCCAGCCGCCAGATGGAGCCCTGGGACACGTCCTGCGTGGTGCCCAGGGAGCGAAGCAGGGCGATGGCCACCACATCCACCGCGATCCTGTCGGTGCCGGCCAGCAGCACCTCCGGCCGGGCCCTGACACCGGATTCCGGTCCCCCCCGGACGAAGGCCTCCACGCCATCGAGCAGCACCAGGGCCGGTTCGTAGGCCTGATTGATTTCCGCGATCATCCGGCGCTGGTGGGGGGAGGAGTGGAGATCCCCCATGAAGTTGTGGGGGTCCCCCGGCAGGTGTTTGGCCACGAGCCCCACGCTGTTCTTCAGCGAGAGGGTGAAGTGGCCGCCGAAACGATGGGTCTTGAGGCAACAGGTGTTGACCACCGCCCCGGCGTCGAGGGCCGGACGGGCGAAGGCGAATCCCTTCGGCCAGTGGGTGCCCTCCGCGGCGATGGCCTGCCAGCCCTCCCGGTCCAGCTCGTCGAGGACCAGCGCCTCGAATCCCAGCCGGTCCGCCAGGGCGAAGACCCCCTTGCTCTGCATCGCCTGACGGGTGTCCGCCATGCCCGAGCGGTCCCCCACCGTGATCCGGCCGGCGCCGGCGTTCTGCAGTTCCAGCACCAGGGCTTCCAGCAGGGGCGTATCCGTGGCAGCCGGTGCTGGATCGCCCGTGTTGTAGTTGGGCTTGAGGAAGATGCTCTGGCTCTGGAGACCGCTCGGCTGCAGCAGGTCGATCGCCGCTCGGGTGCCGGCTGCCCGATCCCCTTGGCGGATGAGCGCCACCCGGCTGATTCCGGAACGTCCTGACCCGTTCCCCATGGAAGAGGCCGTCGTGGCGTCCAGCGGGGATCTCGTGGCGGAGGAGGGTCCTGACCCGCAGGCCACCGACAGGGCGGCGCTCCCGGCGGCGAGGCTCGCCAGCTGGAGCACCTGCCGTCTGCTGAAGCCCTGCCGGGGATCAGGGGGGGCCATGGGCGATCCCTCGGGAAGGATTCCCACGCTAACGAGTGTGCCCTGGTGGGTCGGGCGTCGCTGCCGTCCTCCCCCAGCCGTGACGGGGACGGCGGCCCCTGCTAACCCCCGGCCTGCCGGGGGCGGTAGCCCTCCTTCTCCAGGGCTGCCAGGGCGGCGGCCACCTGGTCCCCCTGCAGTTCGATCACGCCGTCCCTGAAGGTGCCGCCCGTGCCGGCGCTGGCCTTGAGCCGCTTGAGCAGTTGCCGGACCTCCGCCTGGGGTGCCTCCAGGCCGGTGATCAAGGTCACCAGCTTGCCTCCCTTGCCCGCCTTGGTGCGCTGCACCCTCACCTTCTGGAGGGCTCTGGCCTGCGGCACGGCGGCCGGTTCCGGCCGCTGCCGGCTGTCCGGGCTGCTGAATTCCTGCCAGCCCCCCTTAGCCACGGCCCAGCACTCCCCTGGGGTACCACTTCAGGCGACCGCCTGGGGGGCCGACCAGCCGGGAAGGCAGGGCCAGCCTCGGCAGGCCGTGGCGATCGGTGCCGCCGTTCTCGATCCGTCGCTGGTGGATCACCTGGTGAAAAATCATGATGCTCTTGCCAAAGCAATGCAGGAACTCAAGTGCGTCCCCCCGGGGGGCAACGTGAAACTTTTTCCGGGAAAAGTTCTGTTGATAAAGACGTATCGCAGGAGTCAGGGACGAAAGGTATTGGCTTGGAAGCATCTTCTCCTTGCCTCTTGTACAAATTTAGCAGTGATGTTCACCTATGCCTCTCCGGTTGGATTACCCCATGCTCCTGATCCGATGCTTCCGTCCCACATGGTGCCTGCCTAAGGTGGAAATCCTGATTCCATTTCGCCGGTGACCAGCAGCGTCTCTCCCCGCAGCGTCGGACCGGCCGAACTGCTGCCCTCGGTCCGCCCCGATGGCCTGGGCCGTTTCGGGCCCTTCGGCGGCCAGTACGTACCCGAGACCCTGATGCCGGCACTGGCGGAGCTGGAGGCCGCCGCCGCCGAGGCCTGGGCTGATCCCGCCTTCACCAGCCGCCTCGACCACCTGTTGCGCACCTACGTGGGCCGCCCCACACCGCTCTATGAAGCCGAAAGGCTCACGGCCCACTACCGCCGTCCTGAAGGTGGCCCCCGCCTCTGGCTGAAGCGCGAAGACCTCAACCACACCGGCGCCCACAAGATCAACAACGCCCTCGGCCAGGCCCTGCTGGCCCTGCGCATGGGCAAGCAGCGGATCATCGCCGAAACCGGGGCCGGCCAGCACGGGGTGGCCACGGCCACGGTCTGTGCCCGCTTCGGCCTTCAGTGCGTCATCTACATGGGCGCCGAGGACATGCGCCGCCAGGCCCTGAATGTCTTCCGCATGCGGCTGCTGGGGGCCACGGTGCAGCCGGTGACCGCCGGCACCGCCACCCTCAAGGACGCCACCAGCGAGGCGATCCGCGACTGGGTCACCAACGTGGAGACCACCCACTACATCCTGGGCTCGGTGGCCGGGCCCCATCCCTATCCGATGCTGGTGCGCGATTTCCATGCCGTGATCGGGGAGGAAGCCAAACGCCAGTGCGCCGAGGCCTTCGGCCGGCTGCCGGATGTGCTGATCGCCTGCGTCGGCGGCGGCTCCAATGCCATGGGCCTGTTCCATCCCTTCGTGGAAGACACCTCCGTGCGCCTGATCGGCGTCGAGGCCGCCGGGGAGGGGGTGGCCAGCGGCCGCCATGCCGCCACCATCACCGAAGGGCGGGTGGGGGTGCTGCACGGGGCCATGAGTCTGCTGCTGCAGGACAGCGAAGGGCAGGTGCAGGAGGCCCATTCGATCAGCGCCGGCCTCGACTACCCCGGTGTGGGGCCCGAGCACAGCTATCTCAGGGGAATCGGCCGGGCCGAGTACGCCGCCGTGACCGACGAGCAGGCCCTGGCGGCGCTGCAGCGGGTGAGCGAACTGGAGGGAATCATTCCGGCGCTGGAAACGGCCCATGCGTTCGCCTGGCTGGAAACCCTCTGCCCCACCCTGGCGCCCGGCACCGAGGTGGTGCTCAACCTCTCCGGCCGCGGCGACAAGGACGTGACCACGGTGGCCGAGAAGCTGGGCGACGGCCTGACGGCCTAGGTTTCCGCCCCGGGGTGCCCCTGGAGGCTCCTCAGAGCGGATCCTGCTCCCAGGGGAAACGGGGCAGCTTGTTGAGGCCTTCCTGCATGTGCCGGGCCCAGACCTCCATGGTCCGGATGACCTCAGGGGAATCCTTATCCAGCTTGAGGCGCCGTTCCACCTTGAGAGCGTCCCGCCGCAGCAGGGCGATCTCGAAGGGAGGGCCCACGGTGAGGTTGGAACGGCGGGTGACGACCTCCGACACCAGGCACAGGCGGGCGGCATCCTCGAGCGAGAGGCCGGCATGGCCGATGTAATCGAGCGGAGGCTTGCCGTACTTGCTCTCGCCGATCTGCAGGAAGGGAGTGTCGGCCGTGGCCATGATCGCGTTGCCCTGGGGGTAGATCATGTAGAGGCCGTGGGGCTGACCGGCGATCTGGCCGCCGAGGATGAAGCTGGCTTCCCCGCTGGCGCCCGCCTGGCGCAGAGTGGGGTTGAACTCCTTCTGGACCATCACATTCAGTCGGCCGATGTAGTCGGCCACCTCGAACAGATAGCGGGCGGTGAGCATGCTCGGGCCGGAAGGAGGGTCATCCTGTCGGGCCCATTGGGTGCTCGGACCGCCGCTGTGGTTTTCGATGTCGCGGCGGATGCGGTTCAGCACCGCCTGGGTGGTCCCCAGATTGCCTGCCGCCATCAGCACGAACAGCCGATCGGGAGCCGGCTCGAGAACGTGCATCTTGCTGTAGCTGGAGATGTAGTCCACCCCGGCGTTGGTGCGCGAGTCGGAGGCGAGCACCAGGCCGCTGTTGAGCAGGAAGCCGAGGCAATAGGTCATCAGCTCAGCAGCCTCTCCAGGATCAAGGCCACGGACTGGACCGCGGAGCGGGCGGTGGCGTAGGCCATGCGCATCGGTCCCACCAGCCCCACCTGGCCCCGGCCGCCGTGGCCCGTGCGGTAGGTGGCCTGGACCACGGAGCACTGGCCGAGGGCCGCAAGGGGGTGCTCCGTGCCGATCCAGATGGCTTCGGTCGTGAGGGCGTCGTGGGCGGCGCCGGACCCCAGCACGGCACGGGGGCCTTGCTCCACCAGCTGCACCAGGGGCAGCAGGCTGGAGGTCTGGCTGAACTCCGGTTGGCCCAGCAGACCGCCCAGGCCCGCGGCCACCCCTGCATCGAGCTCCTCGCTGCGGATCCGGCCATGGCTTTCGAGGGCCTGGCGCAGCAGGCCTCCGCTGCGCCGCAGTTCCGCCGGCAGCCGCTCCCAGGGGATGCGGCCGTTGCCGCGGGCCCGCAGCTGCTGGTTGCTCCAGCGCTCCAGGATCGGCAGTTCCTCCTCCAGGCCGGCCCCCAGACGCAGGTTCAGGCTGGTGCTGAAGTCGGGACCCTGGACCAGAAACACCAGCAGCCGGTCGCCACTGGGCACCAGCCGCACCGCCTGGAGCAGGGGGCTGGGCCGCTGGGGACGGGTGATCAGGCTCAGCAGGCCGGTGAGATCGGCCAGGCGGCGGGCCAGGTGCAGCAGCAGGTCGTCGAGAGCCGCCCACTGGAGGCTCAGCCCGGCCAGTTCCCGTTCCAGCTGGAGAGCGGTGGCTCCCGGGGCCGGCAGCAGCTGGTCCACATAGAGCCGATAGCCCTGCTGGCTGGGGATCCGGCCGGCGGAGGTGTGCGGCTGGGTCAGCAGGCCGCGCTGTTCGAGCGCCCCCATGGCCGTCCGCACCGTGGCGGGACTGGCCGGCAGGCCGAAACGCCGCACCAGGGTGTGGCTGCCCACGGGCTCCACGGTGTCCACGTAGTGCCGCACCGTGGCCCGGAGCACCTCCTGTTGTCGGCGCGGCAGGCTGTCCAAAGGATGGGTAAGGGGGAGAGCGAAAGAAAATCAGAAATTTGACTCTAGAGAGGCAGGGGCCTCCCGACCGCCGCCCGGACCTGCTCAGTAACAGCTCAGCACCAACTCAGCTCGCGCTCAGTGGCCACTCAGTCATGGCTCCCTCCGTGTCCCTTCGTGCCGGTGTTCAGTAACGGGGAACAAGGGGATCCACGTCCCGGCTCCAGGCGTCAATGCCGCCCTGCAGGTTCCAGACGTCGCCGAAACCCTGCTCCTGAATCAGCCAGCAGCCGAAGTCCCAGCTGCGGATTCCGGCATGGCACAGAACCACCACCGGCCGATGCCGGTCCAGCCGGGTCTCCAGCTCGGGGAGCCACTCTCTGTGGCGGCTCAGGGGCAAGTGGTGCACCTGCAGGGGCAGGCGGGCCAGTGCCAGTTCACCGTCTTCGCGCACGTCCACGATCTGCAGCGGCTCCCCTGCTTCGATGCGGCGAAGCAGATCCCTGGCGGGCAGCGTCCGGGGGGTCCCTGGGCGGTTCGGCTCGTCCATCGCGGGCGTCGGAGGGGGGGTGGCGTCAGGATGGTCCCATCCCGCTGAGGAAGCATGAAGGCCCGCCCTTTCCTGGCGGTGCTGCTGGCGCTGGTGCTGGTGGTGTTCGCTCTGGGGCTCGCTGGCTGGTGGCTGGTGTGGCAGCGCAGCGCGCTGCGGCTTCAACGGCAGCCCCTGGAGATCCCCCGGGCCGCCCGGTTCGTTCCCCGTGAAGCCCCCCTCAGCCTCTATCTCTTCAGCGACGGCGACCAGCCGGTGGCCTACGCGCGGGCCGTCGCTCCGCCCCGTCAGCGGCGCCAGGCGGCGGAGGCGGTCGCCCGGCTGCGCGACGGGGCCTTCGCCGCCGCGGGCCTCGACTACGACGCTGAACTGCGTTCCTGGCTGGCGGCGCCCGTCGGTCTGGCCCTTCTCGAGCCACCCCCCCCTCCAGCCGGGCCGACCGCCTCCGGGTCCGGGACTGCGAGCCCCCGGGGGGGCTGGCTGCTGGTCCTGGGAAGCCGTGACGACGCCGGCGCCCGTCGCTTCCTGCAGCGCTTCTGGCAGACCCGCAGTCTGGCCGGCACGGATCTGCAGATCAGCACCTACCGAGGGATGGGTCTGATCAGCGGCCAGGGGGCCCTGGTCGGCCCGTCCCCCATGCCCCTGGCCACGGCCCTGGTCGATGACGACCTGGTTCTGATCGCCTCGGGACGGGGTGTGCTGGAGCAGGCGCTGGACGTGTCCCAGATCGGCGAGCTCAACCAGGCTGGTCAGCCCGCTTTCCAGGAGGGTCTGGGCCGGCTGGGCTCCGGTGCCGCCCTGCTCCAGGTCGCCCCCGAGGCCCTGGAGCGCTGGCTGGGGGTTCCCCTGCCGGCCGAGGAGGACCAGAGGCCCGGGCACCTGCTGATGGCCCTGCGGCCCGAGGGGCGCGGCCTGCATCTGAAGGGCCTGCTGGGGCTGCCGCCGCAGGCCGTGCTGCCCGAGGTCGGCTTGGACGCTGGCCTGGGCCGGGCCCTGCTGGGGGAGCTTCACGGCCCAACCGCCAGCCTTGCCCTGGTGCAGGATCCGATGGCGATCGCCACGATTCCCCTGCTGCAGCCGCTCCTCTCCCGGATGGCGGGAGCTGAGGGTGCGGCAGGCCCTCTGCCTGCCCTGGTGGTGGCCTCCGACACCGGGCCGCTCCTTGCCGCGGTCAGCGGCGGCCACTGGCTGCTCGGCACAGCGGCCGACCGTCCGGAGGCCGCGGTGGTGGAGACCTCCCTGGCGGCGGAAGGCCTGATCGCGGCCCCCCTGGAGGTCGACGGCCATGCGCTGCGGGTCTGGACCCGCCTGCAGGCCGGCCCTGGCCGACGCGACGGCAAGACGGAGCAGCTGCAGGCCCCCCTGGCGGGCTGGCGCTGGCAGCGGGACGATCAGGCCTGGTGGGGGGAGTCCCTCGGCCAGCTGCAGAGGCTGGAGGGTCCTGTCAGGAAGGGCGACCGTCTTCGCCAGGAGCAGCTGGAGCACCTCGCTGCTGGGGATGCGGCCCTTCAGTGGGCCCTGGATGGTCCCCGGGCTCGCGCCCTGTTGATCGCCTGGCCGCCCTGGCAGCGGCTCACCGCCCTGGCCGGCGGCTCCCTCTCCGAGCCGGTCGAGGGGCTGGCCCTGGCCCTGGCGGGAGAGCCCGGCGGGCTGGTGCTCGAAGGCCGACTTGGCTTCGGAGATCCCTGAGCATGGGCCCCGCGGCGAGGGAACTGCTGCTGTTGCGGCACGGCATCGCCGAGGAGCGCAGCCCCGGCAGGCCTGACGCGGGCCGGGAGCTCACCGCCACCGGCCGGATCCGTACGCGGGCGGTGCTGGACCTGGCCGCCCGCCTGGGCCTGAAGGCCGATCGGCTCCTCTCCAGCCCCCTCACCCGGGCCTGGCAGACCGGGGAGATCGCCCTGGCGGCCGGGCTGGCCGCCACCCTCGAACTGGCCCAGGCCCTGGAGCCGGGGGGCGATCCCCTGCCCCAGCTCCCGGCCTGGCTGGCCCTTGGGGCCGGCGCCGGTTCCCCCGCGGGTGCCCCGGATCCCCCCCCCGAGCCGCCACGACGGCTGCTGCTGGTGGGCCACGAGCCCGATCTGGGCCTGCTGGCCTCCCGGCTGCTGGGGGCAGAGCCCGGCTCCATCACCCTGCGCAAGGCGGGCATGGCCCTTCTGCGTCTTCCCCCCGTCGAGGTCGGCTGCCCCCTGGCCGGAACCGCCCGTCTGGAGTGGCTGGTGCGCCCGAAGCTCTGGATGGCCCGCTCCTGAGCCGGCAGCGGGCGTTACGTCACTCCCTGCGTCCTGCGCCTAAGTTCGATCGATCCACAGGAAACGGCATGGCGGCGGAGTGCAACCCAGAGGCCAATGACCCTCGGGGCACCTCTCTTCCTCCATCACCCCCAGAGCCGGAGGCGCCTGCCTTCCGGCCGGGTCTGGAGGGGGTGCCGGCCACCCAGTCGGCCATCTGTGACATCGACGGCAAGCGGGGTCTGCTCACCTACCGGGGCTATCCCCTCGAACAGCTGGCGAATCACAGCAGCTTTCTCGAAACCGCCTATCTGCTGATCTGGGGCGAACTGCCCACCATCTTTCAGCTGAGGGAATTCGAGCAGGAGGTGCAGATGCACCGGCGGGTGAGTTTTCGCATCCGCGACATGATGAAGTGCTTTCCGGCCACGGGTCACCCCATGGATGCCCTTCAGGCCAGCGCAGCTTCTCTGGGGCTGTTCTATTCCCGTCGGGCGCTCTACGACCCCCAGTACATCGTTGACGCGGTGGTGCGCCTGATCGCCAAGATCCCCACGATGGTGGCGGCCTTCCAGCTGATCCGCAAAGGCCAGGACCCGATCCAGCCCCGCGATGACCTGGCCTATTCGGCCAACTTTCTCTACATGCTCACCGAACGGGAGCCCGATCCCCTGGCGGCCCGGATCTTCGATGCCTGCCTCATCCTGCATGCCGAGCACAGTCTCAACGCCAGCACCTTCAGCGCCCGTGTCACCGCCAGCACCCTCACGGACCCCTACGCGGTGGTGGCTTCAGCGGTCGGCACCCTGGCCGGTCCCCTCCATGGCGGCGCCAACGAGGACGTGCTCGACATGCTCGACCAGATCGGCAGCATCGATCAGGTGGAATCCTGGCTCGACCGGGCCATCGCCGAGAAGCAGAAGATCATGGGTTTCGGTCATCGCGAATACCGGGTCAAGGATCCCCGGGCCGTGATCCTGCAGGGGCTTGCCGAGGAGCTGTTCCAGCGCTTCGGCCACGACGCCATGTACGACGTCGCCCTCAAGCTCGAGGAAGTGGCGGCCAGGAAGCTCGGGCCGAAGGGAATCTTCCCCAACGTCGACTTCTACTCCGGGCTGGTGTACCGAAAGCTTGGTATCCCCCGCGACCTGTTCACCCCCATCTTCGCGATCGCCCGTACGGCAGGATGGCTTGCCCACTGGAAGGAACAATTGGGTGCCAACCGCATCTACCGTCCCTCTCAGATCTATACCGGTTCCAGCCAGCGGGGCTGGCTTCCCCTGGAGAGCCGTCCTGTCCCCGGCTGACCCCGTGCCCCGCCGACCCGTTTCCCCCTAGCTTCCCCTCCACCGGAGTTCTCTGATGCTGTCCACTGGCTTGCTGGGTGCCGCCGTCGTCGCCCCTGGGCTCGACCTCCAGTCGAGCTTCATCGACCTGGCAAGGAACGCCGGCCTCACCGACGCTGTGGCCCATCTGCTCTGGCTGCCTCTGCCGATGGTGCTGGTGCTGGTCGGCGCTGTGGTCGGGGTGCTGGTGAGCGTCTGGCTGGAGCGCAAGATCTCCGCCGCGGTCCAGCAGCGCATCGGCCCCGAGTACGCCGGAGCCCTCGGAGTGCTTCAGCCGCTGGCCGATGGCCTCAAGCTGGTCTTCAAGGAGGACATCATCCCGGCCAGGGCCGATGCCTTGCTGTTCAGCCTCGGTCCGGTGCTGGTGGTGGTGCCGGTGATCCTCTCCTGGCTGGTGGTGCCCTTCGGCCAGAACCTGCTGATCAGCAATGTGGGAGTCGGTATTTTCCTCTGGATCGCCCTGAGCAGCATCCAGCCCATCGGGCTGCTGATGAGCGGCTATGCGAGCAACAACAAATACTCCCTTCTCGGCGGCCTGAGGGCCGCCGCCCAGTCGATCAGCTACGAGATCCCCCTGGCCCTGGCGGTACTGGCGGTGGTGATGATGAGCAACTCCCTCAGCACCGTCGACATCGTCGCCCAGCAGACCGGCGCCGGCATCTTCAGCTGGAACATCTGGCGCCAGCCGGTGGGCTTCGTGATCTTCTGGATCTGTGCCCTGGCCGAGTGCGAGCGCCTTCCCTTCGACCTTCCTGAGGCGGAGGAGGAGCTGGTTGCCGGCTACCAGACCGAATACGCCGGCATGAAGTTCGCCCTCTTCTACCTGGGCAGCTACATCAACCTGGTGCTCTCGGCCCTGCTGGTGTCCGTGCTTTATCTCGGCGGCTGGGGTTTCCCCCTTCCGGTGGAATGGATCACCGGCTGGCTGGGGGTCTCCCCCGACGCCCCCCTGGTGCAGGTGGTCACCGGCTCCATCGGCATCGTCAGCACGATCCTCAAGGCCTATCTGCTGGTCTTCTTCGCGATCCTGCTGCGTTGGACCACACCCCGGGTGCGGATCGACCAGCTGCTGGACCTCGGCTGGAAGTTCCTGCTGCCCATCGCCCTGGTCAACC
Source organism: uncultured bacterium (assembly GCA_942491175.1). Lineage (GTDB taxonomy): Bacteria > Cyanobacteriota > Cyanobacteriia > PCC-6307 > Cyanobiaceae > Cyanobium. Next base: position 27,583 of record CALNZO010000003.1, read on the forward strand.
TGCTGGTCACCGCCGGCCTCAAGCTGGCCTTCCCGGTCGCCTTCGGCGGCTGAATCCGCTCTGCGGATACCAACAACCTGGCCCTCCCGGGGCCATCATGGTGCCCATCCCGTAACCCCCTCGCTCCCTGCCATGTTCGGGTTTCTCAAGCAAGTCGGTGACTACACCAGGGACGCGGTGAGCGCGGCCCAGACGATGACCCAGGGTCTGGCGGTCACCTTCGACCACCTGCGCCGCCGACCGATCACGGTGCAGTACCCCTACGAGAAGCTGATTCCCTCCGAGCGCTACCGGGGCCGGATTCACTATGAACTCGATAAGTGCATCTCCTGTGAGGTGTGCGTCCGGGTCTGCCCGATCAATCTGCCGGTGGTTGACTGGGTGATGAACAAGGCCACCAAGAAGAAGGAGCTGCGCAACTACTCGATTGATTTCGGGGTGTGCATCTTCTGCGGCAACTGCGTGGAATATTGCCCCACCAACTGCCTCTCCATGACGGAGGAATACGAGCTGGCCGCCTTCGATCGCCACAGCCTCAACTACGACAACGTCGCCCTGGGTCGGCTGCCCACCAGCGTCACCTCCGATCCGGCGGTCTTTGCCCTGCGGGAGCTGGCCTACCTGCCCAAGGGGGCCATGGATCCCCATGGGGTCTCCGCCAGCGAGCCCCGGGCCGGCCAGCTGCCTGCCGAGGTGCTGGCCACCCTGGAGAAAGCCGAAGGCGCTGCATCCAAGGCCGACGCCCCCGTTTCCGACAGCTCCGGAGCTTCCTGATGTCGATCGCCTCCACCACCCAGCAGATCTGCTTCCTGGTGCTGTCCGCCACCGTGGTGGCGGGCTCGCTGGGGGTCGTTCTCCTGCCCAACATCGTCTATTCGGCCTTTCTGCTTGGCGGGGTGTTCCTCTCGGTCGCGGGCCTCTATCTGCTCCTCAACGCCAGCTTCGTCGCGGCGGCACAGATCCTTGTCTATGTGGGGGCCGTCAACGTCCTGATCCTGTTCGCGATCATGCTCGTGAACAAGAAGGAAAACCTCGCGGCCATTCCCGGTCTGCTGGTGCGCCGTCTCCTCTCCGGCGCGGTCTGCGGCGGTCTGTTCGCCCTGCTGCTGCGGGTGGCCTTCACCACTCCCTGGGCCCTGCCCGGACCGGTCCCTGTCGGCGAGGAAGCCACCATCCGCATCGGTGAACACCTGTTCAGCGACTATCTCCTCCCCTTCGAGCTGGCCTCGGTCCTGCTGCTGATGGCGATGATCGGCGCCATCGTCCTGGCCCGTCGCGACGTCTTCACCACCGACGTGATCACCGGTGAGCCTGCCGATCAGGGCCTGATCGAGAAGGATCGCACCCCCCTTCTGATCGAGACGTCCGCTCCCCAGCCCACCCTCCTTTCCAAGCCATGATGTCCGACGTTGCCTCTCCGATCCCGCTCGAGGCCTTTCTGGCGGTGGCCGCGCTGCTGTTCTGCACGGGCGTCTGGGGTCTGATCAACAGCCGCAACGCCGTTCGGGTGCTGATGAGCATCGAGCTGATGCTGAATGCCGTCAACATCAATCTGATGGCCTTCTCCAGTTACCTCGACGGCCAGCTGATCCGTGGCCAGGTGTTCGCCATCTTCGTGATCACGGTGGCGGCGGCCGAGGCGGCCGTCGGCCTGGCGATCCTGCTGTCGCTCTACCGCAACCGCGAAACGGTCGATATGGAACGTTTCAACCTGCTGCGCTGGTAGGCGTGGCGGGTTTCCTGGTCCGGGCCGATGCGCCTTGAGAGGGTCTGGCTGATCCTGCGCAACGGCAGTCAGGCCGCCCAGAGGCAGGCACGCCGCTGTGCCCAGGATCTCCGTTCCCAGGGGGTCACGGTCACCATTGCGGTGAGCGGTCTTGCGGTCAATCCCTTCCCCGGATTGCTGGCCACCGAGTCAGAACTGCCCGATCTGGCGGTCGTGCTCGGCGGAGATGGCACCGTGCTGGGTGCCGCCCGCCATCTGGCCCGTTTCGGGGTACCGGTGCTGAGTTTCAATGTCGGCGGTCATCTGGGCTTCCTCACCCATGAGCGGCGCTTGCTGCGGCTGCGGGGCGACAGCCATGCTGACGCCACCAGCCATGATCCAGCCGACAATCTCTGGCAGCGGCTGCGGGACGACCGTTTCGCCATCCAGCAGCGGATGATGCTGGAGGCCCGCATCGACCGGGCTGACGGGGTGCCCCAGGAGGGGGACGTGTCCAGCGGCGACGAGCTGGACGATGTCGGCGATGGCCCCCACGCGGCCCTCAACGACTTCTACTTCCGCCCCTTTCTCGATGAACTCTCGCCCACCTGCGTGCTGGAGCTGGAGATCGACGGGGAAGTGGTGGATCAGTACCGCGGCGACGGACTGATCATCGCCACGCCCACCGGGTCCACCGGCTACGCCATGGCTGCCGGCGGACCGATCCTGCATCCGGGCGTCGAGGCGATCGTGGTCACGCCGATCTGCCCGATGAGTCTCTCCAGCCGGGCCGTGGTGGTGCCGCCCTGTTCCAGGCTGTCGGTCTGGCCCCTGGGGGAGGCCAGCCGGCGGGTGAAGCTCTGGAAGGACGGCGCCCACGCCACTGTGCTGGAGCCCGGCGACCGCTGCGTGCTGCAGCGGGGCCGCCATCCCGCGCTGATGCTGGAACTGGAGCAGAGCCCTTCCTATTACCGCACCCTCACCCGCAAGCTCCACTGGGCCGGCAGCCTCACCAGCGCCGAGCCGTCCCGCAACTGACCGGCTCTTCACCCTGCCCGCCGCCGCCTTCGTCATGGCCCTGGAAATCGAGCGTCGCTTCCTGGTGAACGGTGACCGCTGGTGTTCCCATGTGCTCCGTCAGACCGAGATCCGCCAGGGGTACCTGGTCACGGGAGAGCAGGGACTCACCCTGCGGGTGCGGCTGGCCCGGCCGCTCCAGGGGCCCGAAACGGCCTGGCTTACCCTCAAAGCCCCCGTGACTGGCCTGCCAGCCGCAGCTTCTCCTGCCGGCCAGGCGCTGGCACGGCTCGAGTTCGAGTACCCGATCCCGGTCGCTGACGGGGATGACCTGCTGGCCCTGGGCAGCCATCGGCTGATCAAGACGCGCTACGACCTGGATCTGCCCGGGGGCGACTGGGTTCTCGACGTGTTCGCCGGTGCCAACGCTCCACTGGTGCTGGCGGAGGTGGAGCTGGAGCGGGCCGATCAGGCGGTGATGGTGCCCGGGTGGTGCGTGCGGGAGATCACCGGCCGCCGCGACCTCAGCAATGCCGCCCTGGCCCGGCGGCCGCTCATGGACTGGCCCGTGGAGGAACGGCAGACCCTGCTGGCGGCGGCCGGCTGAGGGAGGCAGCGGCTCAGGACGCCTCGTCGTCGCTGGGCAGGGCGCAGCAGTTGAAACCGTCGCGGCAGATCTTGCCGTTGTCCATGGCCCAGTTCAGCAGGCCCACCCTGTTCTTCGCACCGGTCTTGGTGAAGATGTTGCTGACATGGTTGTCGACCGTGCGCTTGCTGATGGTGAGCTGACCAGCGATCTCCTGGTTGGTCAGCCCGGTGGCCACCAGCTCGATGATCTCGAGTTCCCGTTCCGACAGATCGCTGCGGGGGTGAACCATGGGCCACTCCAGGGACGATGCCGGTTGCCTGCGTTGAGCCATCGGCTTTTCGGCGGCGGAGTTCCACTCTAGGCAGTGGTTGCTCCATGATGACCCTGTCGTGGAGGTGGCCGTTGCAGCTTCGAAAGGCCCTGGAGGAAGGCCGGTTCGCCGTCACGGCGGAAGTGACTCCTCCCCGCGGCGCCGATGTCTCCCGCACCCTGGAAGCGGCTGCCGGCCTGGGGGGCCTGGTCCATGCAGTCAACGTCACCGATGGCAGCCGGGCCGTGATGCGGATGAGCAGCCTGGCGGTGTGCCGGCTGCTGCTCGAGGCGGGCATCGAGCCCGTGCTGCAGATGACCTGCCGGGATCGCAACCGCATCGCCCTGCAGGCGGATCTGCTCGGCGCCCACGCCCTCGGCATCCGCAACCTGCTCTGCCTGACCGGAGACCCGGTGCGGGCGGGGGATCAGCCGGCCGCCCGGGCGGTGAATGAACTGGAGGCGGTGAGACTGCTGCAGCTCGTGCGGCGCCTCAACGCCGGTGAGGACCCGGTGAAGGGGGATCTGCCGGACGGGGGCACCGAACTGTTTCCCGGGGCGGCGGCCGACCCCCAGTCGGCCAGCTGGAGTGGGCTCCGCTCCCGGGTGCGGCGCAAGAAGGAGGCCGGTGCCCGTTTTCTCCAGACCCAGATGGTCATGGATGCGGGCTGCCTGCGCCGGTTTGTGGAGGAGATCACCGGGCCGCTCGGACTGCCGGTGCTGGCCGGGGTGTTCCTGCTCAAGTCGGCCCGGAATGCCCAGTTCATCAACCGGGTGGTGCCGGGTGCCTGCATCCCCGAGACGGTGATCGATCGCCTGGCCTCGGCGGCCGATCCGGCGGCTGAGGGTGTGGCGATCGCGGCAGAGCAGGTGGCGAGTTACCGATCAATCGCCCAGGGGGTGCATCTGATGGCGATCAAGGCCGAACATCGCATCCCCCAGATCCTCCGGCAGGCGGGGCTAGGGGGCCTGGCTGGCGGCGAGGTCGCTGCCGAGCAGCTCGGCCATGGCCTTCTGCTGCGGTGAAGGGGTGCCCACGTCCTGGCGGCGGGCGTCGGTGATCAGCCAGTCGAGGGCAGCTTCCTGCAGATCGAAGTGGTCGCCGTTGCGATCCACGCAGTAGCGGCCGTACACGAGCTTCTCCACCAGCTGCACGCCGGCGCCGATGCGGGAGTAGTCGAAGATGATCGAGTTGTCGATCGTGGCGCCCTCGCAGATGTGGCAGCTCGGCCCGATCATCGCCGGACCGATGATCGTGACGCCGTTCTCGATGCGGGTCATGCCACCGACAAAGATGGGGCCTTCCACATGGATCCGGTCCCAGTCGGCGGCGACGTTCAGGCCGGTGTAGATGCCCGGACGCACCTCCTTGCCGGGAATCTGGACCTGGCGTACATCGCCCTGGAGCACGCTGCGGATCGCCTGCCAGTAGTCGGGCACCTTGCCGATGTCCACCCACTCGAATTCCATGGGAAGGGCATAGAACGGAGCCCCTGAGGCCACCAGCTTCGGGAAGAGATCGGCGGCGATGTCGAAGGGTTCCCGGCTGGGGATGAAATCGAGGACTTCGGGTTCGAAGATGTAGATGCCCGTGTTGATCATGTCGCTGGCGGCCTCGTCCACCGAGGGTTTCTCCTGGAAGGAGAGCACCTTGCCGTCCGCGTCGGTCACCACCACGCCGTAGCTGCTCACCTGGTCGTGGGGCACCCGCTTGGTGATCAGGCTGGCCATGGCGCCCTTCTCCCGATGGCGCCGCAGGGCCTCGCTGAGGTCCAGGTCGATCAGGGCATCGCCGCAGAGCACGACGAAGGTGTCGTCGAAGAACGGCTGGAAATCCTGTATCTTCTTCAGACCCCCTGCCGATCCCAGGGCGTCACCGATCAGCTCGCCGTCCTCGATGCGACCCTCGAAGCTGTAGGCGATCTGGACCCCGAAGCGCTGGCCATCGCGGAAGTAATTCTCGATCTCCTCAGCCAGATGGGAGACGTTGACCATGATCTCGTCGAAGCCATGTTCCCGGAGCAGCTCCAGCAGGAACTCCATCACGGGCTTCTGGAGGATCGGAATCATCGGCTTGGGCGTGGTGTGCGTGATGGGACGCACCCGGGTTCCCTTGCCTGCCGCGAGGATCATCGCCTTCATCGGCGTTGTTTCATGTCTGTGGTGAGCCCACAGCCTAAAGAGAAGGCTCAGGCTGCCACTGCCTCACGAGCCGGCCCCCTATCTGACCCCTGGCCGGCCTGCCTCGGAAAAACCAGTGGATCGGCGGTTCCCTCCCGCAGGCGCCGAAGGCTCAGCGGCCCGTAGAGCCCACCGGCCTGTTCCAGTTCCACCTTCCCCTGGGAGGAGAGGAACAGCAGGGCCCAGAACACCCCCACCCGGTCCCGGTCCAGGTCGTCCTCCCCCGCCAGGGTGGCGTCATCGGACTCCACGGCTTCCGCCCAGGCCTCCACCAGCCCATCGAACGTCACCCAGTCGCTGCTGCTGGCTGTCGGCGCCCAGTGCAGCAGGAACCGGCTCAGGGCAGCGGTGGTTTCCGGCAGTTTCTCCCGATGGGCCAGGGCGGCCACCTGGGCGATGGCGGCCCGTTCGCTGTAGCGGCGGTGGCGGGGCCTGGCCCGCCCCGCCCCACCCTCCTGTTCGAGCCGCTCGGCGATGTCCTCCAGCTGGCGGATCAGCTCCCCCAGGGTGACGGGGCGCTGCAGCGGCGGCGGTGCCACCGGCCGGCGCCGCAGATGCCGTTCGGGTCGGCGTGGCAGCACCATGGTGGTGCTGTCCCAGCCAGAGTCGTCATTCTCCCCGGCAAAGGGATCCTCCAGCAGCGGCTCAGGCGGAAACGTGGCTGATTCCAGCAGCTCCGCCTTCAGGCCCACCAGCACGGAGGCTGCCAGGAACGCCTCGCTGGATTCGGCCAGATCCCGTTCGTAGCTGCCTCCCTGGAGCGGGAGGGGGCGGGGCGGATCGATGTGCTGGCGCAGCTGGTCGAGGAAGCCATCGACAACGGCGATCACATCCACGTCCCAGGGATCGATGTCTCCCCTCTCCGCCGCGTCCTGCAGCAACCGGATGGCCAGCCTGGCGCCCGCTTCTGCCACGCGCTACGTCCTGCTCCGGTGGTGCCTCCGGCCTGCAAGCTACCGGTTGCGGACGCCAGGCACCAGTCGCCGCCGTGACCGAAATGGCCCAGGGGCGCGGAAGCGTGCGTCAGTCGATCGCCAGCGACAGCGGCTCTTCACCGTCCTGTTCGCCGGTGCGGGCTGAACTCTCGCCGGCCGCCGGCAGGAGTCCCAGCTGGGCATCCACCGTGGCCCGGTAGCGGCGCAGGTCGTTTTCCAGCTCGCTGATGCGCACCTGCTGCGCCTCCACTTCGCCGGTGTTCTGGAGGGTTTCCACCTTCTTCACCACACCGCTCCAGACGGCGTAGATCCAGGCGGCGGTGGCCCCGATGCCACCCACCACCAGCAGCAGGGCCGCCAGGGGAAGGGTGGTGCTCACCCCCGGGAGGAAGTGCACCGTGGTGGCGGTGGTGTTCTCCAGGGTGAACATCACCGTCGCCAGGCCGAAGCTGAAGATCAGGAGGAAGTTGATCTGCCGCATGGTGACGCTTGTTGTGCGATGCAGGAGCGTAGTCATCCTCCCCGGAGCAGGGCTGGGCCACCAGGGGCCAGCGCAGAGTTTCGTAACCGGCCCCCCTGACCGATCAGAGCCGCGGGCTCAGCCCACCAGGGCCGGGGCCTGAAGCAGGGCCGGGGGGAGGGAGCCGAAGGCCCCGCCGGCCATCACCGACCGCAGGGGGGGGCGACCCACCTTGACCAGGGCGACGGCCTCCCGATCGACCAGGGTTTCGATCGCCGCCCGGTAGCTGTCGGTGACCAGGCGGGGGTAGAGGCCGATGCCGATGATCGGGACCAGCAGGCAGGAGATCACATAGATCTCCCGTGGTTCGGCATCCACCAGATGGGTGTGGGAGGCGAGCTCGGGATTCTCCTTGCCGAAGAAGATCTCCCGAAGCATCGACAGCAGGTAGATCGGGGTGAGGATCACCCCGATCGCGGCCAGCACCGCGATCACGATGCGGAAGCTGAGGCTGTAGGCCTCGCTGGTGGCGAAGCCGACGAAGACCATCAGCTCGGAGACGAAGCCGCTCATCCCAGGCAGGGCCAGGGAGGCCAGGGAGCAGACGGTCCAGAGGGCGAACATCTTGCGCATCTTCTGGCCCACCCCGCCCATCTCGTCGAGCTGGAGCGTGTGGGTGCGGTCGTAGGTGGCGCCCACCAGGAAGAAGAGGCTGGCTCCGATCAGTCCGTGGCTGATCATCTGGAGCATGGCGCCACTGGTGCCCAGGGCGCTGAAGCTGCCGATGCCGATCAGCACGAAGCCCATGTGGCTGATGGAGCTGTAGGCGATCTTGCGCTTGAGGTTGCGCTGGGCGAACGAGGTGAGGGCGGCGTAGATGATGTTCACCACCCCCAGGATCACCAGCAGGGGGGCGAACTGCACGTGGGCCTCGGGAAGCAGCTGCACGTTGAAGCGCAGCAGGGCATAGCCGCCCATCTTGAGCAGGATGCCTGCCAGGAGCATATGTACCGGAGCCGTCGCCTCACCGTGGGCATCAGGCAACCAGGTATGCAGCGGCACCACCGGAAGCTTGACGCCGAAGGCGATCAGCAGGGCTGCGTAGCAGAGCACCTGGAAACCGGTGCCGAAATTCTTCGCGGCCAGCACGGTGTACTCGAAGCTGGGGGCGCCGCCGCCGAAGAAGCCCATGGCCAGCCCCGCCAGGAGGATGAACAGGGAGCTGCCCGCGGTGTAGAGGATGAACTTGGTGGCGGCGTACTGGCGCTTCTTGCCGCCCCAGATGGCCAGCAGCAGATAGACCGGGATCAGCTCGAGCTCCCAGGCCAGGAAAAAAAGCAGCATGTCCTGGACGGCGAACACGGCGATCTGGCCGCCATCCATGGCCAGGAGCAGGAAATAGAACAGCTTCGGCTTGAAGGTCACCGGCCAGGCGGCCAGGCAGGCCAGGGCGGTGATGAAGCTCGTCAGCAGAATCAGGGGCATGGAGAGGCCGTCGGCCCCCACCGACCAGGCCAGGCCCAGGTCGGGAAGCCACTGCACCCGCTCCGCCAGCTGCAGGCCGGGATCGGCAGGGTCGTAGCCGTTGAGGTAACCCCCCACGGTCACCAGGAAGGTGATGAGGGCGACGCCGAGGGCATACCAGCGCACCTGCCGGCCGTCTCCCTTGTCGGGCACGAAGGGGATCAGCAAAGCGGCGCCGATCGGGAACAGAATCGCGGTGCTCAGCCAGGGAAAGGGCACAGAACGGTGCGGTCCATCTGGGCGGAGTGTAGAAATACCGACCTCCCGGACACCGCACGGGTGGGCGTTGTCACACAGACCGAAGCGCCGAGCGGGGGGCGCCCGGGGATCGGAGGGATCAGCCGAAGGCGCCGAACAGGAGCACCATGCCGATGACTCCCCCGAACACGATCAGGGCATAGAACTGCACCCTGCCGGTCTCGAAGTACTTGAGACCCTCGCCGCTGCCCAGGGTGAGCAGGCCGGTGAGGTTGACCACCCCATCCACCACCTTGGAATCGACGTCGAGCACCTGGCGGGCCAGGCGGCGGCTGCCCTGCACGAACAGCTTCTCGTTGATCTCATCCAGGTACCACTTGTTGGCCAGGAAGCGATTGATGAGCGGGAAGCGTGCGGCGACGGCCGTGGCGAGGTCGAGCCGGTGCAGGGCGTAGGCAAGCACCGCGACGCCGATGCCGAGGCTGGAGATGGCCACCGAAGCGCCCGCCAGGGGCAGGAACTCGCTCCAATGGAAGTGCTCGGCCACCTCGGCGGCCTCGGCGGGATCCACGAGGTTGCCGAAGCGGCTGTTCCAGGGGGTCCCCAGCAGGCCGATCAGCGCCGACGGCACTGCCAGCACCACCAGGGGGGCCGCCATCTGCCAGCCCGATTCGTGGGGGTGGCTGGCATGGCTGGCGTGACCCTCCTCGGAGGCCTCCGCCGGGCCCTTGCCCGCGGCGGCCAGCAGCTGGCTGCGCATGGCGGCGTCCTGGCCGCGGAAGGCACCTTCGAAAGTGAGGAAGTAGAGCCGGAACATGTAGAAGGCCGTCATGCCCGCGGTGATGAAACCCATGGCCCACAGCAGCGGGAAGCTGTTGAAGGCCTGGCCGAGGATCTCGTCCTTGCTCCAGAAGCCCGCCAGGGGGGGGATGCCGCTGATGGCCACGCAGCCCACCAGAAAGGTGGCGGAGGTGATCGGCATGAACTTGCGCAGCCCGCCCATGAGGCGCATGTCCTGGGCGAGCACCGGCTCATGCCCCACCACCTCCTCCATGGCATGGATCACCGAGCCGGAGCCGAGGAACAGCATCGCCTTGAAAAAGGCGTGAGTGACCAGGTGGAACATGCCGGCCACCGGGGCACCGCAGCCCATGGCCAGCATCATGTAACCCAGCTGGGACACGGTGCTGTAAGCCAGGCCCTTCTTCAGATCCATCTGGGTGAGGGCAATGGAGGCCCCCAGAAAGAGGGTGATGGTGCCGATCACGGCGATCACCGCCTGCACCAGGGGGAAGGGTTCGTAGACCGGTTGCAGACGGGCCACGAGGAACACACCCGCCGCCACCATCGTGGCGGCGTGGATCAGGGCGGAGATCGGCGTGGGGCCCTCCATGGCGTCGGGCAGCCACACGTGCAGGGGGAACTGGGCCGATTTGGCCATGGGCCCCATGAACACCAGCAGGCAGAGCAGAACGGCCACCCCCGTGGGCAGGCCGCCACCGGCCACGGCCGCGGCCAGGCGCTCGCCGATCTCCTCGAAGCCGAAGCTGCCGGTGGCCCAGAACAACCCGAGGATGCCGAGCAGCAGGCCGAAATCTCCGACCCGGTTGACCACGAAGGCCTTCTGGGCCGCGTTGGCGGCGGCGTCCCGGTCGTACCAGAAGCCCACCAGCAGGTAGGAGCACATGCCCACCAGCTCCCAGAAGACGTAGATCTCGAGCAGGTTGGGGCTGATCACCAGGCCGAGCATCGAACTGCTGAACAGGGCCAGGTAGGTGAAGAAGCGCACATAGCCCTTGTCGTGGGCCATGTAGCCGTCGGAATAGACCATCACCAGCAGGGCGATGGTGGTGACCAGCGCCAGCATCACCGCCCCCAGGGCATCCACTCGGAAGCCCATCTGCAGGTGGAACGTGCCGGCCCCGGCCCAGTCGAAGAGCACCTCGGTGGCGCCCGCCCCGGCCAGTTGTTCGGCCAGGATGGCGAAGCTCAGCACCGCCGCGATGCCCACGCTGGTGATCAGCAGCAGGGCAACCGGTTTGCGCAGGCGGTTGACCGTGCGGTTGAAGGAGATCAGCCCCAGGCCGGTGAGGCAGGCCCCCAGGAGGGGGAGCACCGGAATCAGCCAGGCAAGTTCGGAAGCGGAGGGCATCCTGAGGGCTCTGTTGGGGCGAGTGTAGGCAGGCTCCACCGAACGCCTCCGGCTCTGTGGGGGCCTGCCCATCGGCGCGACCGGTTGTTTCGCCAGGGCCCTCAGCCCAGCCAGTGGGCCAGGGCGGTACGGGAGAAGCTCGTGGCGCCCAGACCGATCCAGCGGTGGGCCCACCAGAACACGCCGATGGCGATGGCGATCCCCAGTTGGGAGGGGCGCAGGAATTCCCCTGCCACCAGTTTCTGCCGGCCGTCCAGAACCGCGGCGAAGGGGAGCACCGAGGTACTGGCCCTCAGCTCCTCGAAGGCGGCACCGAAACGGTTGTGCAGGCGGCGGTCGCCGTTCCACACGGCGAACAGGTGATGGCCGATCAGCCCCAGGCTGGTCACCACCATGAAGCTGGTGCCGATCCAGAGCAGGTGGGTGGCGCACCACAGCACCTGGCCCACGGCCTGGGGGTGGCGACTCACCCTGATGATCCCGGTGGCGTAGAGCCGCACCGTGGGCTTCAGCAGCGCCGGGATTTCCAGCAGGTTGTAGGTGGCCGGATAGAGGAACAGGAAGCTGATCGCCGTGCCGGTCCAGACCACCGGCACGATCCAGGCTTGCTCCTGCAGGTTCCAGAGCCGCACGCCGTCATAGCGGTGGGCCAGGAAATACCCCACCACCACGATGGCCGAGGGGATGCTGAGGCCGGCGAAGAGGAGCCGCCAGGCCCGGGCCCCGATCCGCTCCTCCCCCCAGGCCCTCAGGGAGGCCCCGCCGCTGTGGATCAGGGCGAAGAGCAGCAGCAGGGCCAGCATCACCAGGCTGCTGTGCTGGGGGCCCTCCTGGATCAGGCGCATCGAGGGCATCGGCGGCGGCGGATGTGTCAGGAAGATTCTGGCCATCGGGCGGGCCCCCTAGAGTTCCGCACGGCATGCCGGAGCCGGCCGACGGTCCCCCCGCAGCCTCCCCACCTATGGCAGATCTGCCTTTCACCCTCGACCAGCTCCGCATCCTGCGGGCCATCGCCAGTGAGGGCAGCTTCAAGAAGGCGGCCGACAGTCTCTACGTCACCCAGCCGGCGGTGAGCCTGCAGATCCAGAACCTGGAGAAGCAGCTCGATGTCTCGCTGTTCGACCGCGGCGGACGCAAGGCCCAGCTCACCGAGGCGGGCCACCTGCTGCTGAGCTACTGCGACCGGATCCTCAGCCAGTGCCAGGAGGCCTGCCGGGCCCTTGACGATCTCCACAACCTTCGGGGTGGCTCCCTCGTGGTGGGGGCCAGCCAGACGACGGGCACCTACCTGATGCCCCGCATGATCGGCCTGTTCCGGCAGAAGTACCCCGATGTGGCGGTGCAGCTCCAGGTGCACAGCACCCGCCGCACCGGCTGGAGCGTGGCCAACGGCCAGATCGATCTGGCGATCATCGGGGGTGAGCTGCCGGCGGATCTCAACGACCTGCTGCAGGTGGTGCCCTACGCCAGTGACGAGCTCGCCCTGGTGCTTCCCCCCAAGCATCCCCTGGCCCGTCTGCCCGAGCTCACCAAGGACGACCTCTACCGGCTCGGCTTCGTCTGCCTCGACGCCCAGTCCACCACCCGCAAGATGGTGGATCAGCTGCTGAGTCGCTCCAAGCTCGATGTGCAGCGGCTCAAGATCGAGATGGAGCTCAATTCCTTCGAGGCCATCAAGAACGCCGTCCAGGCGGGTCTGGGGGCGGCCTTTCTGCCGGTGGTGTCGATCGAACGGGAACTCGCCGCCGGCACGCTGCACCGCCCCCAGGTGGCCGACCTGATGGTGCGTCGCCAGCTCAAGCTGATCACCCACCCCGCTCGCTACTGCTCCCGGGCCTCCGATGCCTTCCGGCGGGAGGTGCTGCCGGTGTTCGCCAGCCCGGACAGCCCCCTGCGCCAGGTCCAGGGCTGAGCCGGAGCCCTGGACTCAGCACCGATCAGATCAGAACTGATCAGCCTCCGGGGTGATGCCCACGGCGTCGTCAGCGGCCCCGGCGATCCCCTTGGTCTGGAACTTGTTGCCGCTGATGTCGGTCTGGTAGACGCAGCGCACCACGGGTTTGTCGCGCACCGAGCCGATGTAGGCGAAGGTGTTCATGCGCTGCTTGCACTGGCGCATCTGCTCGGAGGTCACCGCCCCCTCCTTCTGCAGCACCGACCAGTTCTCCCGACGGATCACACAGCCTGGCTGGAGCGTGGGCTGGGTCACGAAGCTGCTGCTCGGATTCATGGTGGTGTACAGCTCGATGTCCATCACGAAGGCACTGGCCCCCCACTGCTTGCAGAACTCCGGATCGGGGACCGCCATGTCGAGCTGCTGGGCGCTGGCGATGTTCCCCTGGTTGCCCTGGGTGGTGCTGGTCACGGCGCTGCCGATGCCGATGCCGATCACCAGTACCCCCGCCAGCACGGCGACGGTGGCCACATTGAGCTGGATGTTGGGGCCGCCCCCGGGCGGGCGGCCGCCGGCACCGCCCCCGCCTCGACGAGCCTGGTCTTCGTAGCGAGGATCGTCCCCACGGCCGTAGCGGCGCTCTTCGCCACGGGCATTGGTCCGTTCACCGCCGCGGCCGTAACCGGTGGCGAAGCGATCGGCACCCCTGTCGTAGCGATCGGCGCGGGGGCCGTAGCCGTTCGCCTCAGGTCGGCGGCGGCTGCCGCTGGAGCGGGTCACAGGCTTTCAGGGCTGCGGGGCAGGCCCATGGAGTAGTTGAGTACGCGGGCCTCGGGGTTGTAGCTCAGCTCGCCGGCCTGAAGCATCTGGCGCACCAGTCCCTCGAGTTCGGAGCCGATGCGACGCAGGTTGTAGTCGGTGAGGTCCTGGCCGGCCTGGGCGGCCACCAGCTCCCGGAACTGGGCGCGCACCTTCTCGAGGGCCGCGTCGTCCCAGAGGAATTCGTTGTCAGGGTCGATGTCCAGGGTCAGCTGATCCGGATCGGGGATGAGGTCATCGTTCTCGACCCGTGCCGTGAACAGCCGGATGTGGCGTGTGGTGGATTTGAGCAGGGTCTCGACCATGGTCTCGGCCTGGGGATCGGGGGGGGAAGGAGCGGCATCGGCGGGATGCCTCATCGACTTTAGGTAGAACCCCACCGGATTCCGGCGCCGGCGCCTCTGGCCACGGCTCACCCCTGCCCTGGGGCGCCCGATAAGGTTGCTGCTGATCTCGGGTGAACCATGCGGGTTGTCATCGCCGGGGCCGGGCTGGCCGGCCTGTCCTGTGCCAAATACCTCTGCGACGCCGGCCATACTCCGATCGTTCTCGAGGCTCGCGATGTGCTCGGAGGCAAGGTGGCGGCCTGGCAGGACGCCGACGGAGACTGGTACGAAACAGGGCTGCATATTTTTTTCGGCGCTTATCGAAACATGCGCCAGCTCTTCGCTGAACTCAACATCGAAGATCGCTTGCAGTGGAAGTCTCATTCGATGATCTTCAATCAGAAGGAGGTGCCGGGAACCTACAGTCGTTTTGACTTTCCTGACCTGCCGGCCCCGATCAATGGCGTGGCGGCAATCCTGGGCAACAATGACATGCTGACCTGGCCGGAGAAGATCGCCTTCGGTCTGGGACTGGTGCCGGCCATGCTGCGAGGGCAGGCCTATGTGGAGGAATGCGACAAGTACAGCTGGAGTGAATGGCTGCGGATTCATAATATCCCGGAGCGCGTCAACGATGAAGTTTTTCTCGCCATGAGCAAAGCGCTCAATTTCATCGACCCCGACGAGATTTCCAGCACCGTGGTGCTCACCGCTCTCAACCGGTTCCTCCAGGAGGCCGACGGTTCCCGGATGGCCTTTCTCGATGGCAACCCGCCGGAGCGCCTCTGCCAGCCGATCGTCGACTACGTCGAGGCCCGGGGAGGAGAGGTGCATCTGGAGGCACCTCTCCGGGAGATCCGCATCGATGACGCCGGAGCTGTCAGTGGCTTCCGCATCGGTGGGATCAACGGTAAGCCCGAACGGGAGATCCAGGCCGACGCCTACGTGAGCGCCATGCCGGTCGACCCCCTCAAGCTGCTGCTGCCGGAACCGTGGAAGCAGCTTCCCTACTTCAGCAAGCTGGAGGGCCTGCGGGGGGTGCCGGTGATCAATATCCACCTCTGGTTCGACCGCAAGCTCACCGACATCGACCATCTGCTCTTCAGTCGTTCCGATCTGCTCAGCGTCTATGCCGACATGAGCAACACCTGCCGCGAATACGAAGACCCCGACCGCTCCATGCTCGAGCTGGTCTTTGCTCCCGCCAAGGACTGGATCGGCCGTCCTGACGAGGAGATCGTGGCGGCCACCCTGGAGGAGCTGAAGCGGCTGTTTCCCGTTCATTTCACCGGTGACACTCCGGCCCGGCTGCGCAAGTCCATCGTCGTCAAGACGCCTCTGTCCGTCTACAAGACCGTGCCCGGCTGCCAGCAGCTGCGGCCCTCCCAGGCCTCCCCCATCCCCAACTTCTTCCTGGCGGGCTGCTTCACCATGCAGCGCTATCTCGCCTCGATGGAGGGGGCCGTGCTGAGCGGCAAGCTCTGCGCCGCCGCCGTCGAGGGCCACCTGGCCGGCCGTGACGGGGGGCCCGCACCAGCTCCGCGCCTGGCGACGGTGTGAGCGTGCTGGCCCCGCCGCCCTTCCGCCTCTCCTCCGATCTTCAGGAGGCCTATGAGTCCTGCCGGCAGGAGACGGCCCGCTGGGCCAAGACCTTCTATCTCGGCACGATGCTGCTGCCCCCGGCCAAGCGGCGAGCGATCTGGGCGATCTACGTGTGGTGCCGCCGCACCGACGAACTGATGGACAGTGCCCAGGCGCAGACCCTGCCTGCTGAGGAGCTGCTCGACCGGCTCGGTGCCTGGGAGAACCGAACCCGGGCCCTGTTCGCCGGTCACGCCAACGATGCCCTCGACCGGGTCATGGTGGACACCATCGAGCGGTTTCCCCAGCCGCTGCAGGCCTACCTCGACATGATCGAGGGCCAGCGGATGGATGTGCTCCGTCACCGCTACACCAGCTTCGCTGACCTCCAGCTGTACTGCTATCGCGTGGCGGGGACGGTGGGGTTGATGACCCAGGAGGTGATGGGGGTGGATGCGGCCTACACCTCAGCTCCCTGGAGTGAGCGGCCCGACACCTCCGAGGCCGCCGTGGCCCTAGGCATCGCCAACCAGCTCACCAACATCCTGCGGGACGTGGGAGAGGATCGGGGCCGGGGAAGGATTTATCTCCCCCAGGAAGATCTGGACCGCTTTGGGTACTCCGAAGAAGATCTCATGGCCGGCCGTCTCAACGACAACTGGCACGCCCTGATGCGTTTCCAGCTGGAGCGTGCCCGGGATTGGTTCTCCCGGTCCGAGGCCGGCGTGCGCTGGTTGGCTCCGGATGCCCGCTGGCCTGTATGGGCTTCACTGAGATTGTATCGGGGGATTCTCGATGTGATTGAAAGACTGGATTACGACGTCTTCAACCACCGCGCCTTCGTGCCCAGAGTCGGCAAGCTGCTGGATCTGCCCTTTTCCTATGTGATCGCCCAGGCGCGATGAGGTGGTTTTCGCGGATTTGCCAGCCTCAGTCCTGATCATCTCCCCAGGCGAGCCACTCGTCCAGCACAGGGTTCACCTGGCAGGGATTCTCGTCATGGGGACAGTGACCCAGGCCCGGCAGAACGCGCAGTTCCTGGACGCTGGGGTAGGTAAGGGCCCAGCGGCGGGCTTCGGCGACGGGCTCCCATGGGTCCGCCTCCCCCCACAGCAGCCGCACCGGGATGGACAGGTCGCTCAGCAGGTCCGGAGCCAGCCGGTCGCGGAACAGGTTGATGAAGCCTCGGAAGCTCTCATGGGCTCCTTGGCTTCTGGCCGGGGTGAGCAGCAGGTCCACCAGTTCGGCGTCGATGCCATGGCCTGAGGGATAGGCGAGGGCCAGGATCCGACGCACCACCCCGGGATTGGCCAGCCATTGGAAAAGCCGGGATGTCAGCCAACGTTGCCGCACCACACGTTTCAGCAGCGGTCGGCCGATCCTCGCCAGGGCGGGCTGTTCGCCCAGCCGCCGGTCATCCAGGCTGCGCTGGGCACAGTCGATCAGGATCACCTGTCCAGCTCCCCCCTGCAGCCGCAGGGCCGCGGCCAGGGCAACAACGCCACCGATGGAATTGCCCACCAACTGCACTGGAGTGCCGATCACTTCCCGGGCGAAGGCTGCCACCTGGTCGGCCCAGAGGTCGATGCTGTAGCGGAGAGTTCCCAGCTCTTCCGATTCGCCCTCAAGTCGGGAAGGGGGCTTGCTGCTGGCCCCGAAGCCGACCAGATCAATGGCATAGCAGGCTCTGCTTCTGCCCAGCTCCGGCAGGTTGTGGCGCCAGTGTTCCTTGCAGGCCCCGAAGCCGTGGATCAGGAGAACAGGGAGGGCCCTGTCCGTGCCGGTCTGCGCCGCCACTCCCTGACATGTCTCACCGTCCTGGCTGCTTCTGCTCGCCACATAGCTCACCTTCAGCCCTTTCCACTCCCAGTCAGCCAGCCACGGTTGCGGGTAGATGGCAGGGGCGCCAGCCTGTGGAGAGGTGGGTATCGGGCCTGGGCCGGATCGAGAGACCATCGACATGTGGGCCTGGATCGGAGGTCTTCAGGGGCGAACCTCCGCGGCGCCTGTCCTGAGGCGGAGCGCCGAAACAGAACCTCAGACTGCGGCCTTCTGGTTGGCCAGCAGGCTCTTCAGCTTCGCCAGGTCACCGGCCCAGCGGGGATCGGGGGCTCCTTCGCCGACGGCGTCGGCATGAACCACCTTGTTGACGCTCTTGCGGGATGCCGCCGGAGCGGCTCCCGGTCGCCGGTCGCCGGCGGCGGCAGCGCGACTGTCGCGGCGCTGCTCGGAGATTTCGATGCGCAGGCTGTTGCCGCCGAAGTCCTTTCCGTTGAGCTGGGCGATCACCGCTTCAGCCAGGGCCAGGTCGTCCACGTTGGCGAAGCCGAAGCCGCGGCAGGTGCCCGTCTCCCGGTCGTTCACCGCCTTGAACCGCACCCCCTCACCCACGTTCGAGAAGAGCGCTTCGAGCTCTTTGGCATCAAAGGTTTGCGGCAGGTTGCCGACGTAGAGACGAACGCTCATGGCAGGGGGGCTCGAGAAAGGGAAAAGCTGTGGCAGGCGGTGCGATCACGCCATTGCATTAAGAAGTTAATCACGCCGCGGGTCCGGCGTCGGCGCTTCGTCCTGGCGTCTCAGCCAGCGCCTTGCTGCCGCAAGCGTTTCGGCGGTACAGGGCGGGATCGGCCATCTCCGCTGTGTCCGTCGCTGCCGTTTGCTTCAGCCGGCCGAAGGCCCGCTCAATCGTGAGATGGTCGAGCAGCCGGCCCAGCCGCGGCCCGGGGGGAATGGCCAGCAGGCTCTGCAGCCGGCCGCCGTCCAGGGGGGGGCGGGGGTGGAAGAGGGGATCCGCCGGGGCCCGCCAGCGATCCAGGGCCCGCCGTGCCCGCTCCGGATCCAGCGGCAGGAGCAGGGCGGGCAGGTCCTCCTCCAGCTGTCGCTGGAGCTGCACGCGTTCCCCTTCCTCCAGGGCCTCCAGCCCAGGAGCACCGGTACTCTCTGCCGCTTCGCGAAGCCGCCCGTGCCAGCTTCGCAGCCGCTGGCAGCGTTGCTGGAGGCGGCGGCTGGCCCGCAACCGCTCCAGGCCTGGGCCATCGAGAACGGCGGCCAGCCGTGCCAGCGGCAGGGCCCAGGCGGCTTCCTGCTCCGTCAGCCCGCAGATCCCGGGCCGCTGGGGCCCGAGGGGCTGGAGCGATGCCCCGGCTTCCGGGGCCGCCCCCCAGGGCTGGAGCAGCCCCGCCTCCAGGGCCTGCGCCAGCCCCCGGTGCCCCTGGGGGGACGCGGCCAGGCGTTCCAGTTCCGCCAGGACCCGTTCACCGGCCACGGCCCTGATCCGCAGCCGGTGGCGGCGGATCAGGGCCCAGCTGGCCGGAGCGATCGTGAAGTCCAGTTCGCAGGCCAGTCGCACCCCGCGCAGCAACCGCAACGGGTCATCGAGCAGGTTCGCTTCGCTGATCGCCACCAGCCGGCCGGCCGCCAGATCGCCCAGCCCCCCGCAGGGGTCGATCAGCTGCAGGTCTGCGGCGACGCTGCCGTCGTTGTGCGACCCGGCCGGCAGGGGCAGGGCGATGGCGTTGGCGGTGAAGTCGCGCCTGGCCAGATCGGCCTCCAGATCGCGACCGGCGCAGAGGGCCAGGTCGATCGTCCAGCCCTTCAGCACCAGCCGGGCGATCGACCGCTCCGGATCCAGCACCACGCAGGTGCCGCCAAGCTCCCGGCCCAGTGCACGGGCCAGCGCGATGGCGTCGACGGGCACCACAAGATCCAGATCCGGCTTCGGGACCAGCCGGCCCAGCAGGCCATCCCGGACCGCGCCTCCCACCAGCGCCGTGCCGGGCGGCAGCAGCCCGGGGGCCAGGGGCCAGCCCTCCGGTGCCAGGGCCCGCCACAGTTCGCGGGCTTGACGTCCGGTCTCCCGCGCCACAATGGGCACCCTGCTGGGCCGCGGCGGCATGTGCATCTGCGTGGATTGCCACTGGGTCGAGCGCTGTCAGGCCTACCACGCGGTCGAGCGCCAGCACGGCGTTCCCCACCTCAATCCCCGACCCGATTTCAAGCCCCTGCAGCCCCGCATCCACGTCCAGGTGGTGGATCTTGAAGGGAACGCCGGTGGAGGCGACGGTGGCACCGGTGCGGTCGGCGTGGAGTGGGACGTGCGGGCCTGCTCCGACTTCCGCTCCGATCCGGGCCGCTGGCGCCGCTGCAGGCCCGAGGGGGCCCTGCCGACATGACCCCCGCTTCCGACGGCGGCCGCTGGTTGCTGGCCCTGCACAGCTCCAGTGACTGCCTCGGCGTGGGCCTGCAGCGGCTCGGCTCGCCCCAGCCCGAGCGGCTGGAGAGTTTTCCCCTCGGCCGCTCCCTCTCCAACGGCCTGTTCGAGGGCATCGAATCGGTGCTCCCCGCCAGTGCCTGGCAGGATCTGGGCCGTCTGGCGGTGGCCACCGGCCCCGGGGGGTTCACCGGCACCCGCCTCACGGTGGTGCTGGCCCGCACCCTGGCCCAGCAGCTGCATCTGCCCCTCGATGGGGTCAGCAGTTTCCACTTGATGGCCGGCCGCCTGATCGCCGGGCCCCACCCCCCGGACTCCGGCCCCTTCTGGCTGGTGCAGGAGCTGCCTCGCCGCGGGGTGGTGGCGGGGCTCTACGGCGTCGATCCCGGCCGGCCCGGCAGGGTGGCTGAACTGGAGGCTCCACGGCTCCATCGCGCCGTCACGGAACTGGCGGACTTTCCCGTGAGGTCTGCCCGGGTGCGACTGCCCGATGACGTGATCCAGCTGCTCGGCATCAGCCAGGCGATCGCTGCGGCGGGGCTGGCGGCCCCCTGGCAGCCGGTGCTGCCCCTCTATCCCACCAGTCCGGTGGAGGCGCTCCCGTGCTGAGCCGCCCCAGACCCCGACCCGGTGCCCGCCGCCCGGGGCCAAGGCGCCCCACCCCGCCAGGGCCAAGGCCCCCAGTGGGCTCGCTCCAGGCCCGCCGCTCCAGGCCGAAGGCGGCCGGCCGTCGCCGCCGACCCTTTCCGGGCCGGATGGTGCTGGTCGGACTGGCGGGACTGGGCCTGGTCTGGCTTTCCCGCGGCTGGTGGTGGCCCACGCCGCCCCCGCCCCAGATGATCCTGGTGCTGGGGGGCGATGCCGCCCGGGAAGAGGCGGCCGCCCGGCTGGCCCGCGCCGACGGTCTGCCGGTGGTGGTGACCGGCGGCACCAACCCGGAATACGCCCACTGGCTGTTCCAGCACAAGGAAGGTCTGCCTTCCCGTCAGGTGCGGCTGGATTACCGTGCCCGCGACACGGTTTCCAACTTCACCTCCCTGGTCGACGATCTTCGCAAGGCCCGCATCCGCCACGCCCTGCTCGTCACCTCGAGCGATCACATGGACCGGGCGCTGCTGGTGGGACGGATCGTGGCCGGCAGCCGGGGCATCCACCTCACCCCGGTGCCTGTGCCCTGCGGCTCCCTCTGCGTCGTCGAGGGCCGGCGGCGGCTGTGGGGGGATGGGGTGCGGGCGGCCCTCTGGGTGGTGAGCGGAAGGGACATCAGGCCGTGGGTGGAAGACCGGCTCGCTCCCTGGCTGGAGAAAGCAGGGGTCCGCTGATCGGGCCCATGTCGAGCAGCCGGTTGATCTGTTCCTGGGCGGCGCGGGTCACCGCATCCAGATCGGGCCGGCGCCGCGAGGACGGCGGCGGAATCAGTGTGCCGATGCGGATGTGGATCGGTACCAGGCGCGGTCCCTTGCCGCCCGGTCCCAGGGCCCGGTGGCTGTTGATGATCGCCACCGGCAGCAACGGCACACCGGCCCGCGCCGCCAGCAGGGCCGCTCCCGGCTGGGGTGTGTTGACCCGGCCGTCCGGCTGGCGGGTGCCATCCAGGAAGACGCCGGTGGCCCAGCCCTGCAGCAGCCGGTCGGTGGCGGTGCGGATCGCCTCCCGGTCGCCGGCGCCCCGCTCCACCGGATAGGCGCCGCAGGCGCGGATGATCGGGCCCAGCAGCGGCACCCGGAACAGCTCCGCCTTGGCCATGAAGGCCACGGGCCGTCCCAGGGCGTGGCCCAGCAGGGGCGGGTCCAGATGGGATCCGTGGTTGGCCACGACCACGACGGCTCCCTCCAGGGGAACGTTGGCATTGCCGGCGGTGCGGCCCCGGAACAGCAGCCGGTAGATGGGGAACACCAGCAGGTAGCTGATCAGCCGGTAGGTGAGGCTGGGCCTGGGGGTTCTCAGCAGGGCCGGGGGTTCGGCCGGGGGCCGGCGGCGGCGGCGCCTCACAGGCCCAGGTCGGCGGCGCCGGCGATCTGGGCGGTGCCGAGCCCAGGGCAGCTGCGCTTGATCAGCCCGCTCAGCACATTGCCGGGGCCGATCTCCACGGCCGTGGAGATGCCGGCGGTCTGCAGCTGCTCCATGGTTTCCCGCCAGCGCACCCCCTGGGTCATCTGCCGGCGGAGCCGCTCCTTCAGCACCGCGGCGGCCGTTTCCGGGCGGGGATCGGCGTTGCTGAGCACGGGGATCCTGGCGTCGGCAAAGGGGATCGCCTCCAGCTCGGCGGCGAAGGCCTCGGCGGCGGCGGCCATGAAGGGGGAATGGAAGGCCCCCGACACGGCCAGGGGAATGGCCCGCTTGCAGCGCACCGCGGCGCTGACGCTGGCCACCGCGTCCGGAGTGCCGGAGAGCACCACCTGGGCGGCGCTGTTGTCGTTGGCGATCACCACCCCCTCGGTGGCGGCCACCACCCGCTCGAGATCATCACGGTCGAAGCCCATCACGGCGGTCATGGCGCCGCCCCCGGCGGCGGCCATCAGTTCACTGCGGCGGCGCATCAGGGCGAGGCCGGTCTCGGCATCGAACACGCCGGCGGCGTAGAGGGCCACCAGCTCCCCCAGGCTGTGGCCCGCCACCAGATGGGCGCTGCGCCCCTGGCGGTGCAACTCGTCCACCAGCAGGCTCTCGATCACGAACAGGGCCGGCTGGGTGTTGCGGGTGTCGTTGAGGTCGCTGGGTTCTCCGGGACCTCCGCTTTCGGAGGTCTCCGCACCGGCGCAGATGGCCAGCAGGTCGCGTCCCAGCAGCTCGGAGGCCCGATCAAAGCGTTCGCGGGACCCTGGCAGGTCCATGACCCCCTGCGCCATGCCCGGCTTCTGCGATCCCTGTCCAGGAAACACCCAGGCAATGGCCATGTGAGCACCCCGTTCAAAGGCTGGAGATTAGGCCTCGGCCGGTGCTGCCACAGGACCCCTCCAGCGGAACAGGGCGGCCCCCCAGCTGAGGCCGGCGCCGAAGCCACTGCTGGCGATCAGGTCGCCGGCGTTCACCCGTCCGTCCCGGACCGCTTCGTCGAGCATCAGGGGAATCGTGGCGGCGGAGGTGTTGCCGTAGGCGGCAAGGTTGCTCAGCACCTTGTCGGCGGGCATGGCGAAGCGGTCGGCCACCGCATCGAGGATGCGCTGGTTGGCCTGGTGCAGCAGCAGCCAGTCCACGTCGGCCGGTTCGGTGCCGGTGGCGTCCATCAGGTCGGCCAGCACGGCGGGCACTTCCCGCACGGCGAACTTGTAGACCTCCTGGCCGTTCATGTGGATCGGCGCGAACCCCCCCGCCTGGAAGGAGAGGTTCCCCACCAGGGGCCGCTGTTCCCGCACCTGGGCCAGGGTGAGGCAGGCGTTGCGGCTGCCGTCGGAGTGCATCCGGAAGCCCAGCAGGCCGTCTTCCCCAGGGTCGCAGGCCTGGACGGCCACGGCCCCGGCTCCGTCGCCGAACAGCACGCAGGTGCGGCGATCGTCCCAGTCGAGCCAGCGGCTGAGCTGATCGGCGCCGATCACCAGCACCCGCTGCATCACCCCGCCCCGGATGTACTGGGCCGCGGTGATCAGGGCGAAGAGAAAGCCGCTGCAGGCGGCGGTGAGGTCGAAGGCCACGGCCCGATGGGCCCCCAGGGCGGCCTGGACCCGCGGTGCCGTGCCGAACAGGTCGTCGGGGCTGGAGGTGGCCAGCAGGATCAGATCCACTTCCTCGGCCGCCCAGCCGGCATGGGCGAGGGCCGCACGAGCGGCCTCGGCGGCCAGGCTGGTGACGGTCTCGCCGGGGCCGGCCACCCGACGGGCGCCGATGCCGGTGCGGCTCCGGATCCATTCGTCGTTGGTCTCGACCCGCTCGCTCAGCTGATCGTTACGGATGCTGGCGGCGGGAAGGGCACGGCCGCATCCCACCAGGGCCATGCCCCGGAAGAAGGCCGTGGTCCCAGCGGTGTCTGCCCCGAGCGGCACCCATTCTTTTCCCAGATTGGCTCAGTCAACCACAGGTGGTTGCCACCCCGGCGCTTCCTTCCCCGAGGGCGTGGAGGTCGTCCATCACCCCATGGCTGGCGGCGGAGTGGGCCAGCCGCAGGGCGCTCACCACCGAGAGGGCCCGGCTGCTGCCGTGACCGATGACGCAGATGCCGTCAACGCCCAGCAGCAGGGCACCACCGTGCTCGGCATGGTCGAGGCGCTTCTTGATCCGCACCAGGTTGCTGCGCAGGAAGGCCGAACCCACCTTGCCCCGGCGGCCCCGGGGCAGCTCGGCCCTCAGCACATCCAGCAGGACGCTGCCCACCGATTCCAGGAACTTCAGCAGCACGTTGCCGGTGAAGCCGTCGCAGACCACCACGTCGAACTCGCCCGAGAGGATGTCCCGCCCCTCGCAGTTGCCGGCGAACACGAAGCGCTCGTCCCCCACCAGCAGGGGGTGGGTGCGCAGGCAGAGGTCGTTGCCCTTGCACGCCTCCTCGCCGATGTTCACCAGGCCGATGCGGGGGCGTTTCACCTGCAGAACGTCCCGGCTGTAGATGTTGCCCAGCAGGGCGAACTGGTGCAGCCATTCGGGTTTGCAGTCCATGTTGGCTCCCACGTCCAGCACCAGCACCTGCTGGCTGGGGTCCTTGGTGGGGAAGAGGGCGCCGATGGCCGGGCGGTCGATGCCGGCCAGCCGGCCGAGGCGGAAGATCGCCGCCGCCATCACGGCCCCGGAGTTGCCGGCGGAATAGATCGCGGTGGCCTTGCCCCGCTTGACCAGGTCCATGGCCACGTTGATGCTGGCGTCGCGCTTGCGGCGTACCACGGTGGCCTCCTCGTGCATGCCCACCGAAGGGCCGCTGGGCACCACCTGCAGCAGGCCCCGCTCCACGGCCTCGTTGAGGTCGTCCCCCAGGTCCATCGCCTGCACCGCCCGGCGCAGGGGTTCCGCCTCGGCCACGAACAGGATGCGCACGGGCAGCAGGTCCACCGCTCTCAGGCAGCCCTCCAGGATCGGGCCGGGTGCGTGGTCCCCTCCCATGCCGTCGACGGCCACCCAGAGGCGCTGGCGGTCGTCGATGCCGCCGCCTGTGTGACCTCCCTGCTGGAGCCGCCGCAGCGGATCGAAGACCAGGGGCTGGAGCACGGAGCCCGCCACGTTGGTGGCGGCGCCGGCCATGCTGCCGGCCACCGATGCCGCTCCCGAAGCCGCTCCGCTGGCCGTGGCGGTGGCGGTGCCCACAAGACTGGTCACGGCCGCGTTGCGCCGGTACCAGATCACCAGCCGGCGGATCGTGCGGTTGGGCTTGGTGCGGTGGGTGACGAGGCGACGTCCGTCGCGGCCGCCGCCTTCAGGATCCTTCGGTGGCAACGGGTTCAACGATGCGCTGGAACAGATAACCGGTGCCCCGGGCCGTGAGGATGAGCTCGGGGTTGGCCGGATCATCCTCCAGTTTGGAACGCAGCCTGGAGATGTGGACATCCACCACGCGGGTGTCCACGTGACGCTCGGGGGTGTAGCCCCAGACCTCCTTGAGGATCTCGCCCCGGCTGAAGGGCTCGCCGGAGCGGCTCACCAGCAGCTCCAGCAGGCTGAATTCCATGCCGGTGAGGCGGATGCGCTCATCGCCCCTGTACACCTGCCGCTTGTTGGTGTCGATGCGGAGATCGCCCACCTGGATCACGCCGGAATTGGGGATTCCGACCCCGGCCTCCTTCTCCACCCGCCGCAGCACGCAGCGGATGCGGGCCTCCAGCTCCTTGGGGCTGAAGGGTTTGACCACATAGTCGTCGGCACCGAGTTCCAGACCGGTGATGCGGTCCGCCACGTCGCCGAGGGCGGTGAGCATCACGATCGGCACGTCCGATTCCTTGCGCAGTTCCTGGCAGACGCCGTAGCCGTCCAGCTTGGGCATCATCACGTCGAGGACCACCAGGTCCGGCAGGACGCGGTTAAAGGCCTCGATCGCCTCTTCACCGTCGCTGGCGGTGACCACCTGGTAGCCGATCATCGACAGACGGGTTTCCAGGATGCGGCGGATGCTCGCCTCGTCATCGACGACGAGGATGGTTTCCTTGGCGGTGGGGGATGCCGTCATTGCGGCGCGGAGAATGCAACACGGATCGGTCCCACTGAACCGGTCGGAAGGTCGTGAATTCACCGAACGCCACCTTTCTTCATACACACCGCGCCCTTCCCTTGGCCCGTACCAGCTCCTCCTTCGTCTGCCAGGCCTGTGGCGCCAGGACCCGCCAGTTCTTCGGCCGCTGCTCCGGCTGCGGCGGCTGGAACACCCTGGTGGAGCAGGTGGAGGCGAGCACCGACACCCGCCGGCGCCGTCCGGTGGTCAGCGCCGGGCCCGGCCCGGATGGCGAAGGGACTCCGGCGCCGGGCCGACCCCGCCGCTCCGAACCGATCGAGGCCGTGGGGGAGAGGCCCCTGCAGCGCCTGGCCAGTGGCTACGGGGAGCTGGATCGGGTGCTGGGGGGCGGCCTGGTGCCGGGCTCCCTGGTGCTGCTGGGGGGTGATCCGGGCATCGGCAAGAGCACCCTGCTGCTCCAGAGCGCCCGGGCCATGGCCAGCCGCACGGCCGTGCTCTACGTCAGCGCGGAGGAGTCGGCCCAGCAGGTGAAGCTGCGCTGGCGCCGCCTGGCTGACGACGGCCCGGCCGCCACCGGGGAGCTGGGCGGCGAGGGGGAAGGCCTGCGCCTGCTGGCGGAGACCGATCTGGAGCTGGTGCTCCAGGAGCTGGAGACCCTGCGACCGGCCGTGGCGATCATTGACAGCATCCAGGCGCTTCACGACGCCGAACTGGGCAGCGCCCCCGGCTCGGTGTCCCAGGTGAGGGAATGTGCCGCCGCCCTGCAGCGCATCGCCAAACGCCAGCACACCGCCCTGGTGCTGGTGGGTCATGTCACCAAGGAGGGGATGCTGGCGGGCCCCAAGGTGCTCGAGCATCTGGTGGACGCGGTGCTCACCTTCGAGGGGGACCGCTTCGCCAGCCACAGACTGTTGAGAGCCGTCAAGAACCGCTTCGGTGCCACCCATGAACTGGGGGTGTTCGAGATGCAGGGCGCGGGGCTCGTGGAGGTGAGCAACCCCAGCGAGCTGTTCCTGGCCGGGGACGGCCCCAGCCCCGGCACTGCCACGATCGTGGCCTGCGAGGGCACCCGTTCGCTGCTGGTGGAGATCCAGGCTCTGGTCAGTCCCACCAGCTACGCCAGCCCGAGGCGCACCGCCACGGGGATCGGCACGAATCGCCTGCACCAGATCCTGGCGGTGCTGGAGAAGCACATGGGCCTGCCCCTCTCGCGCTTCGACTGCTACCTGGCGGTGGCCGGCGGGCTGGAGGTGGAGGAGCCGGGGGCCGACCTGGGAGTGGCCGCGGCGGTGGTGGCCAGCTACCGCGACCTGACCCTGCCGGCGGGCACGGTGCTGCTGGGGGAACTGGGTCTGGGGGGCCAGCTGCGGCCCGTGGGCCAGCTGGAGCTGCGCCTGCAGGAGGCCGCCCGGCTGGGCTTCACCCGGGTTGTGGTCCCCAGCGGCAGCGCCCTGGGGCCGGTGGCGGCGGGTCTGGGGCTGGAGCTGCTGGAGGCGGCCACGGTGGCTGAGGCCCTGGTGGCCGGGCTGGGGGTGAACCCCGCAGAAGGGGGCTGAGCCGAGGCCGGAACGGTCCCGGTGGCGGCATTCAGATCAGAAGTAGACGTCGACGTTGCTGCGGCCGGAGGACTTGAGCCAGTTCTCGATGTCCAGATACCCGCCCGGGTAGAGCCTCACCGCCTTGGTCCAGTGGACGGCCGCCTCGTCGAACCAGCGGTCCGCCGTGTCCTGGTCGCCGCTCTCCTCGGCCAGCCGACCCCACTTCTCGTAGATCAGCCCCATGTTCTTGAGGCAGGAGGGGGAGTTGGCGTTGGCATCCAGGGACTGGCGGTAGTAGTCGAGAGCCTTGTCCTCCTCACCGTTGCTCATGAAGATGATGGCCATGTTCTTGAGGATCTCGCCGCGGTCGATGCTGTTCTCCTCGAGCTTCAGAGCCTCTTCGTAGTTCTCCAGGGCCTCGGCGTAGTCGCCGTCGTTCTGGGCCGACAGCCCGTCGCGGTAGTAGACGTAGGCCTCCTTCGCCTTGGGATCGATCGGGAGCAGCTTGACGATCAGGTCGGCCATGACCGTGAAGCTCTTGTCGATGAAGTTGTCGTTTCGCTGCGAGCGGGGCAAGGGTCCAGGTCCGGGGCTTGTCACCATCCTGCCTCGGGCGGCCGAGGGGCAGGGCGATCGGGTGACGGCTCCCTAGCCTGGAGCCCCGGTTTCTGTCCGCTCCGGCGCCCCCCAGCGTGATCGCCAGCACCCCATCCCCGACCCCAGGCGCCGCCCCGCCGACGGGGTTGCCGGCCGGTGAGCCGGTCCTGCTCGAGGTGGACGGCATGAAGTGCGGCGGCTGCGTCCGCGCCGTGGAGCAGCGGCTGCTGCAGACCCCGGGGGTGCTCCAGGCCAGCGTCAATCTGCTCACCCGCACCGCCTGGGTCGACCTGGAGCCGGCGGTCGATGGTCCCGAGGGCATGGCTGCGGATCCGCTGCCTGCCCTCCTGAGCGGCCTCGAGGGCCTGGGCTTTCAGGCCCGGCCGCGGTCCCAGGGTCTGGAGCCTTCCAGCGGGCGGGAGCAACGCCGGATCGACCACTGGTGGCGCCAGTGGCGCCACCTGGTGGTGGCCCTGCTGCTCCTGCTCGTCTCCGGGCTGGGCCATCTGGCCGATGCGGGCCAGCTGCCCTGGCGCGGTCCCTGGAACGCGCTGGGCACCCCCTGGTTCCACGCCCTGGTGGCCAGCCTGGCCCTGGCGATCCCGGGCCGGCCGATCCTGAGCCACGGAGTGCGTTCCGCCCTGGCCGGGGCCCCCGGCATGGACAGCCTGGTGGGGCTGGGGGTGGCCAGTGCCTACCTCTCCAGCCTGGTGGGCTGGCTCTGGCCGGCCAGCGGCTGGCCCTGCTACTTCAACGAGCCTGTGATGCTGCTGGGCTTCGTCCTCACCGGCCGGTTCCTGGAGGAACGGGCCCGTTACAGGACCGGTCGGGCCATCGAGGAACTCACAGCCCTGCAGCCCGACCACGCCCTGCTGCTGCTGGGCGACGGTCCCCCGCGCCAGGTGCGGGTGGGGGGGCTGCGGCCCGGGGACCGGCTGCGGCTCCTGCCAGGCGACCGGGTCCCGGTGGACGCGGTGGTGCTGGAGGGGGCCTCCAGCGTCGACGCCTCGTCCCTCACAGGCGAACCCATCCCCCAGGTAGTGCAGCCGGGGTGCGAACTGGCGGCCGGGCTGCTCAATCTGGAGGCGTCCCTGGTGCTGGAGGTGCGCCGCTGCGGGGCCGAGAGCGCCATCGCCCGGATCGTGCACCTGGTGGAGCGGGCCCAGGCCCGCAAGGCTCCGATCCAGGGGCTGGCGGATCGGGTGGCCGGGCGTTTCACCCTGGGAGTGCTGGTCCTGGCGGCGGCCACCCTGCTGTTCTGGTGGCTGTGGGGCAGCCAGCACTGGCCTGGGGTCCTGGCCGCGGCGGGCCACGGGCCCCATGGCCATGGGGGGAGCTCAGGGCCCGCCACGCCCTTCTCCCTCGCCCTGCAGCTGGCCATCGCCGTGCTGGTGGTGGCCTGCCCCTGTGCTCTGGGTCTGGCCACCCCCACGGCGATCACGGTGGGCTCGGGCCTGGCGGCCCGCTCGGGGCTGCTGTTCCGCGGCGGCGACGCGATCGAGACCGCCTCCCGGATCGGGGCGGTGCTGTTCGACAAGACGGGGACTCTCACCGTCGGTCGCCCCCTGGTGACGGCCATCCGGGTCGCCGGCGAAGCCCCGGGCAGTCCGGCGGCGGCGGCTCTGGGCGACCGGCTGGTGCAGCTGGCGGCCAGCCTGGAACAGCACAGCCGCCACCCCCTGGCCCATGCCCTGCTCCAGGAGGCCCAGGGCCGGGGGGTGACCCCGCTGCCCGTCGATGGGGCCCGGGCCCACCCGGGAAATGGGGTGCAGGGCCTCCTCGAGGGCGGCGTTCCGGTGCGGGTCGGCCAGCTGAGCTGGCTGCGGCAGAGCGGGGTGGCCGTGGACCCGGCCATCGAGACCCACCACCAGGAGCTGGAGAGCGGCGGCGCCACCGTGCTGGCGGTGGCCCGGGATGGCCGGCTGCTGGGCCTCCTGGCGGTGGAGGACCGGCCCCGCAGCGATGCCGCCGCCACCCTGAGTCGTCTGCGGCAGCGGGGGTTGCGGCTGGGCCTGCTCAGCGGCGATCGCCGGGCCAGCGTTCAGCTGCTGGGGCGCCGGCTGGGCCTGCGGCCCGAGGAACTGGCCTGGGAACTGCGGCCGGAGCAGAAGCTGGAGCGCATCCTGCTGGCCCATCGCCAGGGGACCGTGGCGATGGTGGGCGACGGCGTCAATGATGCTCCGGCCCTGGCCGCCGCCGATCTGGGCATCGCCGTCGGCACGGGCACCCAGATCGCCCAGGACAGCGCCTCCCTGGTGGTGATGGGCGAAGACCTCGTCGGGATCGTCCGGGCCCTGGAGATCGCCCGTCTGACGATGGCCAAGGTCCGCCAGAACCTTGCCTGGGCCTTCGGCTACAACCTGATCATGCTGCCGGTCGCGGCCGGTGTCCTGCTGCCGGGTTTCGGCCTGCGCCTCTCGCCGGAACTGGCGGCCCTGCTGATGGCCTTCAGTTCCATCACCGTGGTCGGCAATGCGCTCCTGCTGCAGCGTTCTCCGCTGGACCCTCCGCCATGAGGGGGTGCTTCCTGGTGCTGGAGGGCATCGATGGCTGTGGCAAGACCACTCAGATCGAGGCCCTCAGGGTCTGGTTGCCCACCAGCGGGCTGATGGGGGCAGGGGCTCGCCTGGTGGTGACGCGGGAGCCGGGGGGCACGGCCCTGGGCCAGGCCCTGCGCGCCCTGCTGCTGAGCCCGCCGGAGGGGGCCGCCCCCGCCAGCCTCAGCGAACTGCTGCTCTATGCCGCCGACAGGGCCCAGCATGTGGAGGAGTGCCTGCGGCCGGCTCTGGCGGCCGGTGACTGGGTGCTCTGCGACCGCTTCACCGGATCCACCGCCGCCTATCAGGGCCATGGCCGCGGCCTGTCCCTGGCGACCATCCATCAGCTCGAGACCATGGCCACCGGTGGTCTGGAGGCTGATCTCACCCTCTGGCTCGACCTTCCCCTGGCCGACTCGCTGCGCCGCCGCGGTGATCGGCCCGCCGACCGGATCGAGGCCTCCGGGGAGGCTTTTCTGCAACGGGTCAGCGATGGTTTCAGGGCCCTGGCCCGGGAGCGGGGCTGGCAGCGGGTGGACGCCGGGCTGCCCCCCGCGCAGGTGACGGCCCGCTGCCGCGACCTGATCACGGCGCACCTGGGGGCGCCACCGGTCCGGGTGGGGCATGGCTGAGCTGTTCGTCGATCTGATCGGCCAGCCCAGGGCGGTGACACTGCTCACGGCGGCCCTCGAACGTCAGCGGCTGGCACCGGCCTATCTGTTCGTGGGGCCTGACGGGGTGGGTCGCCGGTTGGCAGCCCTGCGCCTGCTTGAGGGGATTCTGGCCGGAGGCATCGCCGGCTCGGTGCCGTTGCGAAGACGGCTGGCCCAGGGCAACCACCCCGACCTGCTCTGGGTCGAGCCCACCTACCAGCACCAGGGCCGGCTGGTGAAGGCCTCCGAGGCCGAGGACCAGGGCATCAGCCGCCGCACCCCCCCCCAGCTGCGCCTGGAGCAGGTGCGGGAGGTGACCCGCTTCCTGGCCCGTCGTCCGGTGGAGGGGGATCGCTCCCTGGTGGTGCTGGAAGCCGTCGAAGCGATGGCCGAAGCGGCCGCCAACGCCCTGCTCAAGACCCTGGAGGAGCCGGGCCATGGTCTGTTGATCCTGCTGACGGCCGCCCCCGAACGGCTGCTGACCACGATCCGTTCCCGTTGCCAGCCCATCCCGTTCGCGCGGCTGCCCCCCGCCCAGGTGCGGCAGGTGCTCCAGCGGCTTCCGGAGGAAGGGGAGGCGCCGCGGAGCGATCCCCCCGAACTGCTGGAGCTGGCGGCAGGCTCCCCCGGTGCCCTGCTGCGCCACCGGCGCTTCTGGCACGCCCTCCCGGAGGGGCTGGCGGAGCGGCTGCTGACCCTGGGCAGGGACCCGATGGAGGCCCTGACCCTGGCGCGGGAGCTCAGCGAGGCGCTTGATGGCGAACAACAGCTCTGGCTGCTCGACTGGTGGCAGCTGCAGCTCTGGCGGCGTCGCCGGGAGCCGGCCCCGCTGCGGCGCATCGAGCAGTTGCGCAGCCACCTGCTCGCCTATGTGCAACCGCGGCTGGCCTGGGAGGTGGCCTTGCTGGACCTGGGGGTGTAAGGGTGCGGTTCAGGCCACCGCGCTGCCGCCCGTACGCGCCTGCTGGCGCATCGCCCGGGCTTCGTTGATGAGGGTGGTGAGGGGTTCCAGCTGTTCGCCGCTGGGGAGTTCCAGGCAGTAGCCCGCGCCGTAGACGGTCTTGATGAACCGCGGTTTGCGGGGGTCGGGCTCCAGTTTGGTGCGCAGGTGCCGCACGTGCACCCGGATGGTTTCGATGTCATCGTCGGGTTCGTAGCCCCACACCTCCTTGAGGATCAGGGAGGGGGCCACCGTCTGGCCGTGGCGCTGGAGCAGGCAGTGGAGCAGTTCGAACTCGAGGTGGGTCAGCCGTACCGGTGCATCGAACCAGATGGCCTCGAAGCGCTCGGGCACCAGGGTGAGGCAGCTGTAGCTGAGAATCTCGTTGTGTTTGGTGGACAGTGGAGCTCGCTCGCTGCGCCGCAGCAGGGCCTTGACCCTCACCATCAGCTCCTCGAGGTCAAAGGGCTTGGTGAGGTAGTCGTCGGCTCCTGAGTTGAAACCGCTCACCTTGTCCTTGGTGCCCCCCAGGGCCGTGAGCATCAGGATGGGGATCTTGGCGGTGCGCTCGTCCCGCCGCAGGCGCTGGCAGAGGGTGAGGCCGTCCACCTTGGGCAGCATCAGGTCCAGCAGGATGACGTCGGGTACGTACTGGAGCGCGAGAGCCTGGCCCTTGATCCCGTCCTCGGCCCGCTGCACATCGAAGCCACCGTGCTCCAGATGGCCGGCCACCAGCTCGCGCATGTCGCCGTCGTCTTCGATCAGCAGGATGCAGGGCTTCATGGCTGGGGTCGAGGCGTCGGCGGAGCTTCAGGGAGATGCTTCCCAGGGGTGCTTCGGAAGCAGATACACCTTACGAGCACAACATTTTCTCCGTTATCGCCTGCCTCTGCAGGGCTTCGTGAGCAGCAGCGGACGATGGGGAGGGCCCCTGGAAAGGGGTGAACCCCAGACGGGGTCTGTTTCCGTCTGCGGTGGACGGCAGGGGAGAAGGAGGAGGGGTCGCTCCTTGGAGGGAGCAGCCCCGTGGCCTCGACAATGGAAAACTCCCCGGGCGGGATTCGAACCTGCGACCAATCGGTTAACAGCCGACCGCTCTACCGCTGAGCTACCGAGGAATACACCCGATCAACGGGCTTGAAGACCTTACCTTTCGGCCCCACCGGCGGGCAAGGGGGCCAGGCTCCGCTGCAGGGCAGCACCACTCTGCCAGGGGCCGATGTTGCCGGCCTCCATGCGGGCGGCGCCATCGCAGCGCTGGAGTTCTTCCAGGCGATGGGTGATCCACAGGGCCGTCAGCGGAGACTCGCTGCGATGGCAGAGCCGATGGATCAACTCCAGCACCTCCCTCTGGCTATCGGGGTCCAGCAGGGCGGTGGGTTCGTCGAGCAGCAACAGGGTGGCGGAGCTGGCCAGGGCACCGGCGATCGCCAGCCGCTGCTTCTGGCCGCCGCTGAGGGTGTGAATGGGTCGCTGCTGCAGGCCTGAGAGACCCACCTGGGCCAGAGCCCTCGCCACCCGATCGGCCCGGTCCCCGGCACTCAGCCCCTCGGGCAGGCCCAGTTGCAGGTCGCTGCCGCAACTGGGAAGCAGCAGCTGGTGGTCGGGGTTCTGGAAAACCAGGGCCGGTTTGCAGAGGCAGCTGATCCGCCCGGCGTCGGGGGTGAGCAGGCCGGCGATCAGCCGCAGCAGCGTGCTCTTGCCGCTGCCGTTGCTGCCCACCAGCATCCAGAGACCCGGTCCTGGGATCTCCAGCCGGCAGCCCCGGAGCGCCGACGGCCCCTTTCCCCAGCCGAAGCGGAGCCCCTCGACGGTGAGGGGCGGCGCTGCCGCCGCGGAGGGTGTCACGGCTCGAGGCTGAAGCCGGGCCGCTTGCCACCACCGGCCACCGCCGACTTCTCGTACATCTGCACGGCCACGACTTCGCCGCTCAGCAGGCTGACCCGTTTCTGCTCGTCCTTCTCGCAGCTGAGTTCCAGCACCTTGGGATGGCCGCTCTCGAGGGCCTGGCGCACTTCTCCATAGAGGGCCTGGGCCTCCTCCAGCTCCTTGCGCTGGACGGCGACGGGCATGGGGCTGAGCCGGAGGGAGATCTCGACGACGTACATGGTGGGGACTGGCGAGCCGTCTCGGGGCGGCGGGAAGGTGTTCACACTCTGGCGAATCGGCGGCCGGGGGCGACCTTCTGAGCATTTCTGCTCATTAGCCCACGGTGCCGGCTCCATCCGTCGCACCCACGGCGCTCATCTTTTACGATCGCGTTGTAAAGCTTCATGAAGGACCTTTTATGACGATCGCCCTAGGGCGCGCGCCGGCAACGCGTGGATGGTTTGACGTCCTCGACGACTGGCTCAAGCGCGACCGCTTCGTTTTCGTGGGGTGGTCCGGTCTGCTGCTGTTCCCCACGGCCTATCTGGCTCTGGGCGGCTGGCTCACCGGCACCACCTTCGCCACCTCCTGGTACACCCACGGCATTGCCAGCAGCTACCTGGAAGGTTGCAACTTCCTCACCGCCGCCGTCAGCACCCCCGCCGACGCGATGGGTCACAGCCTGCTGCTGCTCTGGGGTCCTGAGGCCCAGGGTGACTTCGTGCGCTGGATCCAGCTCGGTGGCCTCTGGCCGTTTGTCGCCCTGCATGGCGCCTTCGCCCTGATCGGCTTCATGCTGCGCCAGTTCGAGATCGCCCGTCTGGTGGGCATCCGCCCCTACAACGCCATCGCCTTCTCCGGCCCGATCGCGGTGTTCGTCAGTGTCTTCCTGATGTACCCCCTGGGTCAGAGCAGCTGGTTCTTCGCGCCCTCCTTCGGTGTGGCGGCCATCTTCCGCTTCCTGCTGTTCCTGCAGGGCTTCCACAACTGGACCCTCAACCCCTTCCACATGATGGGAGTGGCCGGGATCCTGGGCGGTGCCCTGCTCTGCGCCATCCATGGCGCCACGGTGGAGAACACCCTGTTCGAGGACGGGGAACAGGCCAACACCTTCAAGGCGTTCGAGCCGACCCAGGAAGAAGAGACCTATTCGATGGTCACCGCCAACCGCTTCTGGAGTCAGATCTTCGGGATCGCCTTCTCCAACAAGCGCTGGCTGCACTTCTTCATGCTGTTCGTGCCGGTGATGGGTCTGTGGACCAGCAGCATCGGCATCATCGGTCTGGCGCTCAACCTGCGCGCCTATGACTTCGTGAGCCAGGAGATCCGCGCAGCGGAGGATCCTGAATTCGAAACGTTCTACACCAAGAACATCCTGCTCAATGAAGGTCTGCGTGCCTGGATGGCACCCGCCGACCAGCCGCACGAAAACTTCGTCTTCCCTGAAGAGGTTCTGCCCCGCGGCAACGCTCTCTGAATTTCAACTCTGTCATCCATGGGCGCCCATCAGGGCGCCTTTTTTTTGGATTTTTTTCATCAGCTGATTTCAGCCCTGACAGAATTTCCTGGCCTGATGCTCCTCCAACGGCTGATCGGATCGTTCCATCAGCCTGATCAGCTGGTCACAGCTTCCCGGCAGATTGGCGGATCCCCGTTCCAGAAGAACAATGCCATCGTCGATGCCGGCAATTCCGTACTGGTCGAGCAGGCCTGGCAGCAGCTTGCCAATGACATCGAGTTCATTCCTGTCGCCATCGGAAACCTGACGGTAGGTCTGAAGGTATCTGATGTCCATGGCGATCCAGCGGACCTCCCTCCTGAGGTCTTGTCGGTCCTGATACTCCATCGATCGTGGGAAGCGCACCAGCACCTCCCTCTGCGCCAACAGCGGCACCAGGGGGGTGGTGGCGGCAACCGATTCGTTGTCAGGAATTGATCGGAGCACCCGTCTGGCGGCCTGTCCATGGCGCCACTGGGCCGCAGGTGAACTGTGAATCCATGGATCCACACTGTCGGGGATGAGGAAGGAAAGGCTGCGGTGTGGATTGGCGCTCACGGTGAACAGCAGCGACAACGCCATGGCACCGATCCAGAACGATCGCAGACGGCGCCGCTGGAAGAGCTGGCCATGGCGCTCCCACCAGAGCACCGCTCCAGCGAACAACCCAGGCACCACCAGCAGGGCATAACGCACATTGATCGAAAGGGGGCTCGGTTTTCCCTGGGCCAGCAGCAGTCCGGCCAGGGGAAGGCAGATCAGCAGCCAGACGTCGATCGAGAGCAGGGGCAGGAACAGCAGGGGCAGGGACTGAGCGAGCAGGTAGCGGAGGGTGGGGACAGGAGGATTGATCAGCTCCTGCAGCACGACCCAGGGCTGTTTCAGCAGGTTGCTCAACACCTCCAGGCTGCTGGCCCTGTCCTGACCGTCGATGAAATGGCCGAAATTTTCAACCATGAACCGCCGGCTGTTGTCTTCGCTGAACAGCGGCATCAGCACGCTCGTGACCAGCACCACCCAGCCGGCGCCATAGAGGCCCAATGCCGCGGCCAGGCGCCAGCGATGGGGTTGTCGGATGCCCAGCCAGAGGGCAATCCCCGCCAGCAGCACGCCGGTGTCCTCACGGATGAGGGGAAGAACCAGGGCCGCGACCAGCACAAGCCAGTGGCGCCGCTGCTGCAGGCCGAGCATCAGCAGGAAGAACACCAGAGGCAGCTGGCAGAGATCCGTGAAGTTGCCCCAGGTGGGTCCGATCACGGCGTTGGCGGCGAAGAAACCCCAGGCCAGGTGGGTCGCCAGACGGGGATCGCCCAGGGTTGCCCTGGCCAGCCGGTAGAGCACCAGGCCGGCCAGGGTCATCAGCCCCACCTGGATCAGCGGCAGAGCCCAGGGGCCGAGGATCGCCACTGCCGGCGACCAGAGCAACAGGGCAGGGGTGAAGTGCTGGCCGAGCCGGTGATACCCCAGAGCCGGCAGCTGACCGGCGTGAATCACGTTGGTGGACAGCTGGGAGGAGAGGGTGCTCTCGAACGGATGCCCCCTCAGCCCGTTCCATAACACCTGCAGGAAGATTCCCTGGTCGTAGGAGGCCCTGAGGGCTTCCAGCCGCCACCACTGCACCAGCAGTCCCACCAGGAAGAAGACCCCGGCGGCCACCAGCACGGCTCGCTGGCTGTTGCGATCGTCAGGGTGGTCCATGGTCTGCTGCTGCGGGGTTGACGCAGAGCCACCGCTGCCATGGCTCCTGAGATGGACCGTCGAGGCGACAGATCGCTCCGTTGCTGAGCTGGATCGAAGCCAGGTCGGCCTGTTGGGGACCATCTTCCTCCCGTTGGATGAGCACGAAACGGGCCGGCAGATCCGCCGAGGCTTCATCGGGCAGGGTCTGCACCCTCCGCTGGGTGTACCAGTGCAGGCTTGGCCTGCTCCCATCCTCCCCACGCAGGTAGACCGCCGCAGCGGCCGGTCCTGAAGGGGTCCGTGCCGCCAGGGCCGCCACCGGCCTGACCGGCCAGTTCTCGTTCAACTCCCAGTTCCACAGCGGGCTCCGGAAGAGGAGCACCAGGGAGAACCACCACCCCGCCGTCAGCAGGATCAGACCGCGCCGCCGTTGCTTGGCTCCCGACCGGCAGAGCAGCAGTCCTCCCCCCAGCAGACCGAGACCCGCCGGCAGCGGCAGCAGTCGCTGAGCGCTGAGGTCAGGGGGAACGGGGACCACGCCCGTCAGGGTCAGCAGCGAGATGGCAACAAGCGCCGTTCCCAGCAGACACCAGAACCAGAGGATGCCCTGACCGGACCGGGGCCGGGGTGAGCCGTTCAGCAGACCGGCCAGGGGCGGACCACAGACCAGGCAGAACGGCGGCCAGAGCAGCACGCTGTACCAGGGAAGCTGGGTCTGGATCGGCAGCACCATCAACGCGGTGGCCAGGCTGAGGCCAAGGCTCCAGCGCCCCTCCGGCTGCCGGCGCTGGCGCCAGGCCTGGGCCAGGCCCAGGGGCCAGAGCGGCAGCCATGGCCAGCCCCCCT
Organism: uncultured bacterium; assembly: GCA_942491175.1. Classification (GTDB taxonomy): domain Bacteria; phylum Cyanobacteriota; class Cyanobacteriia; order PCC-6307; family Cyanobiaceae; genus Cyanobium. The sequence continues at coordinate 65,729 of CALNZO010000003.1, forward strand.
CCAGCACCTCCAGCAGCGGCAGGAATGGCCCGCCGTCATGCCCCTCCAACGTGTCGGTGATCCTGACCAGGCCCTGGTGCCCCCACATGATCAGGGCGCCATCGCCGCGCTGCAGCAGGTGCCAGCCGTGCCAGATCAGGGCGGGGATCAGTCCGACCAGGAGGCCGAGCCCCACCACCCTCCACGCGCGGCAGGTCAGGTCGCGGTCAAGCCAGCGCAGCACCAGGCCGGTGGCCAGCACCGGCAGGAGCACCGGTGCCTTCAGCAGCAGCAGCACGCTCCCCGCCATCCCCGCCATCAGGCCCCCCCTTGCCGCGGCGCGTCGTTGCGGACCTGCCACCAGCAGCCCCAGCCACAGCGTGGTCATCGCGCAGAGCTGCACACCATCGAGCATCGCCAGCCGCCCGCCGCGGGCCAGGGGCAGCAGGGTCAGCGCGATGGTGGCGGTGCAGACCGCGGCCAGGGGGTTGCGCGGTCGCAGCTGCAGCTGGATCAGGGCCACCAGGGGAACGATCAGGCTGGAGAGGGCCGCCGGCACCAGACGCACCAGCCATTCCGGGGGCAAAGCTTCGATGCCTGCGCCCCCCAGGCGACGCCAGAGGTCGAAGCCGGCGGCCATCAACCAGTGCAGGCCCGGTGGCTTGTTGAGGTAGGGGTCGCCCAGGTAGGTGGGCAGCAGGAGCTCCGGCCAGGGCTTTTGGCTCAGCTCGAGGGCAACCCGGGCCACGATGGCCTCATCCCAGTCCCGCAGGGGGACATTCCCCAGTCCGGCGAAGGCCAGGGCCAGGGCCGCCAGCCAGAGCACAGCCAGCAGGGCCCAGGGGCGCCGGATCGGGATCGGAACCAAGACTCCTCCGCACGCCAGATTCGCCATCGGTAACGTAAGTGGCATCAGGCAGGGCGGCCCTTGCGGGCGACGCCACCGGGTTGTCAGTTCAGCTGGGCCATCCGCCCCACCTCATCGCGGCGGCACCCTTCCCAGGGAACGCGTCCCGTTGATCTTCCGCCCGGACGCGTTGCCAGCATCCTGAGGCGCGGCGTCAGGAGTGGATGCAGGTTGCTGCTCCAGGCCGGTTTTCACGTTCTCGATGGCCGCTGGCAGGCTCTGCCGCAGGGATCCCAGGCTCTGTGGTCGCCCCGAGAGCAGACCCGAGAGGTCCTTGAGACCCCGGATCACCGGCTGCTGCCCCATCACGGGCGCCGCCTTCTCGAGCAGGGCATGGGCCTGCCAGGGTTCCCAGGCGGCCAGCAGCACCACGGCGCGATAGGCCAGCGGCCAGGGGTTGGCGGGTTCCAGGGTTTGCAGGCGGCGGAACCACCGGTCTGCCACATGGGGACGGTTCTGCAGCACTCCCAGCAATCCCAGGCTCCACAGGGCGTCGCGGTCGTCAGGGTCGGACCGCAGCTGCGCCTCCGCCCAGCGGGCCACCCGCTGCTGATACAGGAAGTGGCCGTCGAGCTGATGTTCCGGTCCGATGGCGGCGAAAACGGCGGCCAGGCCTGCGGGCCCCTGCTCCATGCCCCGGGCCAGACGGATGAAGTGCTGGTCGAACCGGGCCGGGGGTGGGGCATCGTCGCGCCGCTGCCAGAGCTCGATCTGCCGGTCCCGGCTCCAGGGCCAGCTGCGCACCAGGGCGAAGCGGCCATCGCTGCGCACCGCGCGGCTCAGCTGGCGGGACACCTCCCGATGGGTGCCCTGATCTCCCGTGGCCAGCAGCAGCCATTCGGCCTCCCGCAGCACCAGGGGATGTTCCTCTTCGCGCTTGCCGATCTCCCGGCCCACGATCTCGCCGTCGCCGGTGCGGCCGAAGACCGTGACGTTGTTCTGGTTGAAATCGCCGGTGGTGGGGATCACGACCACCGTGGTGGGGGCCGTGCCCACCCGCTGGCGCAGGTCGTCCATGAGGGCCGCCATCGGGAATGGCGGTTCGCGCTCCAGCGCCTCCGCCCGCTGCACGGCGGCGGTCCCGGCGCTTCCGATCAGGCCCAGCCCCAGCGCGGCCAGGGCGGCGTTGCGTCCCCAGCGGGCGCGCAGCCACAGCACCAGCGCCCACCAGCCACGGCTGAGCAGCAGCACCAGCAGTGGCAGCACCGGTGCGATGTAGCGGGGATCCTTGTTGGGGCTCAAGGTGGTGAACAGCCAGCCGCTCAGGGCGCAGCCGATCAGCCAGCCCCATCCGGGCCGCACGGGGGTCAGGGGAAGGACGCAGCGCCGCCGCTGCCACCAGGCCAGGACCGCGCCGGCCAGCCCCACCACGACCGTGGGCACACCCAGCTGGGCCGGCAGCAGGGGCGGATACCAGAAGAGGCTGGCCAGGCTGAAGGGGTCCGGATCCCCCTCCAGGGCGGCCGACTCGATCACCGCCCGGTTGGTGCCTCCCAGGGTCATGATCCAGTTGTGGCGCAGCCAGGGGACGGCCATCCCGACCGCGATCCCCAGGGCCACCAGCACCTGCAGCCGCCGGCCGCGGCGGACCAGTCCGGTGCCGGCGGCCCAGAGGCAGGGGGGAACGAGCACAAGAAGAGCACTCTGTTTGACCAGTACGGCGGCGCCGATGGCCAGTGCGGCGGCGATCGCCTGCCCCCAGCGCCCGCCCAGCGGTTCCGGTGCCTGCCAGCGGCCCAGCAGCCAGAGGGCCAGCAGGGCCATGGCGGTCAAGGGCAGATCAAGGCTGTAATCCACCCGCAGCGCCACCAGGGCGGGAGCGGTGGCGGTGAGCGCGGCCGCCAGCAGTCCGAAGGCCGGGCTCACCAGCTGCCGTCCCCACACGGCCACCACCAGCAGCAGCAGGGCGTTCCAGACGGGCTGGACCCACAGCGCCGCGTCAGGGTCGTCGCCGGCCATGGCGATCACCGTGCCGCCCACCAGGCTTCCCAGGGGTGGAATCTTGGGGGAGAGATCCAGCAGGGCCTGCCAGCCCCGCCAGGCGCCAGCCGGCAACAGGCCCAGGGCGCGGCCGTGGTCCACGGCGCTGTTCAGGTAGTTGGCCTCGTCCCAGGCGGGCAGACGCAGGTCGAGATGGATCCAGAGGCGGTCAGCCCCGGTGGCGGCGGCCCAGATCAGGCCCAGAGCCAGCCACCACAGCCAGGGGCGCGGCGCACGGGAGGTCAGGGGATTGGGGCGGGGCGTCCCCAGTCTGAACCGGGGCCATGGGCCCTCGCCGGTCAGTCGCACCGGAGCGGCGCTCCCTATGGGGGCAGGCTGCTGCAGATCAGCCCCATGCTCGTTACGATGGAATGGTTCCGTCAGCAGTGACGTGGTGATCGACGGAAACGGCTGAATCGGTTGAAGCGGAGGTCACTGGATGCGGCGTCTGTCGGCTTCACCGGCAGACTGCTCGCCCCGGAATCTCCCTTTCACTGACGCGTTCACCGTGATGGCCGCAGGCGTCGCCGGCTGGCATCCAACCCCACAGGAGGAGGTGTCCATGAACCCAAGTTGTCCCACCCAGGGTCTGCTGATCGCGGAGAATGCCGGCTGATCACGGCTGCTGACTCCTGATCCTTCGGTTCCGCGCCAGAGCGGACCCGGCGAGAGCCCTCGAAACCGTGTGCCCCAGGTTCCCCTGGACAGCACGGTTTCGGGGGCATCGTTCATTCGGGCCCCCCCTGTTCGGGCTCCTGCTTCGATCCATGGCGATTCAGCACGACGCGCCCCACGCCGAGGGCCGCAGGGCAGGCTCCTCGGAAGCCCCCGCTGCCGGACGTTGTGTGTTCTGGCACATGGTCGCTGGTGGGACCGGTGCCTTTAGGAGATTGTGCGTTTGGCGCATTGCGCCACATCCGTGTGAGGAACCCATGAAACTCTTCCAGCAACTGCTGGTTGCCCCTGCCGCTCTCGGCTTGCTGTCGCCCGTCGTGGTGCAGGCCTCCGAGCTCAACCTTGATGGCGTCAACCGGTACGCCACCGAGGAGCAGGTCACCAGCATCGAACAGTTCTCCGACGTCAAGCCCACCGACTGGGCCTACCAGGCGCTCTCCAACCTGATCGAGCGCTACGGCTGCGTGGCCGGCTACCCCAACGGCACCTACAAGGGCGGCCAGGCCATGACCCGCTATGAAGCGGCGGCCCTGCTCAATGCCTGCCTCGACCGCATCACCGAGGTGACCGACGAACTCAAGCGCCTGATGGCCGAGTTCGAGAAGGAACTCGCCGTGCTGCGTGGCCGGGTGGATGGCCTGGAGGCCAAGGTCGGCGAACTGGAAGCCAATCAGTTCTCCACCACCACCAAGCTGAACGGCAAGGCCACCTTCGTGATCGGCGCCAACAGCTACAGCGGTGACGCCCGCCCCGGTGGGTACAACAGCCGCGCCGAGTTCCTGCGCGATTCAGAACGAGCTGCTGACCTCATCGGCGTGGACGAGCTGGTGGACGATGAGGTGCGCCTCGAAGCCATCGCCAGGATTTTCCGGAACAATGCAGGGCAGGGGAACACCCGTACCCTCACCGATCGTCAGCAAGAACTGGTGGATCGGCTCTCCGGCGGCTACACAGGCTCCAGGCAATTCAAGGACGCTCCCGGTGTGGTCAAGGACGTCCTGAGGGCCGATTTCATCTCTGCCGTCACGGGTACGCCCATCGGCACCGAATTCTCTGATTGGGCCAGCCGTCGTCAAGGCGCCACCGTCTTCAACTACGACGTCAAGCTCAATTTCGATACGTCCTTCACTGGCAAGGACCTGTTCCGCACCCAACTTCGGGCCGGCAACTTCCGTGACTCCGCCTTTGGCGGTCCCATTGTGGGCCTGAACGCCCTTGAAGCCGGCTTCGAAGAGGACTGCGGCACCAACACCGATTGCGGCGATGTGGTGGCGATCAACCGCCTCTTCTATCAGTTCCCCATCGGCAGCAACTTCACCGCCACCATCGGCGGCCGTGTCCGTCAGGACGACATGCTGGCCATGTGGCCCAGCGCCTACCCCGCTGACACCGTCCTCGACTTCTTCACCTACGCCGGTGCTCCTGGCACCTACAGCCTGAACCTCGGTGCTGGTGGTGGTCTCTGGTGGCAGAGCGGCAACTTCAGCGTCAGCGTGAACTACGTTTCCGCCAACGCAGACAACGGTGATACTGCCCTTGGCGGTATCGGCACTTCAAACTCCTCCCAGACCGGAACGGCCCAAATCGGTTACGCCGGTAACAACTGGGGTATCGCTGCTGCCTACACCTACGGCAATGGTGCCGGTGGTCTCTATTCAGGCAACGGCACTCCGTTCGCCGTCGATGCCTCCCTGCTGGCCTCCAGCTCCAATTCCGTTGGCGTCAGCGCCTACTGGCAGCCCTCCACCGCCGGTTGGATTCCCTCCATCAGTGGTGGCTGGGGGATCACGGGCTACAACTCCGATAGCGCCGGCTTCAATTACGACGGTGTGAAGAGTCAGTCTTGGTACGTCGGTCTGCAATGGCAGGACGTCTTCATCAAGGGCAATGCCTTCGGTATGGCTGTGGGCCAGCCCACCTTTATCACCAGCTTCGGTGATAACGATACGGTTAAGAACTTCCTGGGAGACAGCCCCAACGACGGCAACTACGCCTGGGAGTGGTGGTACAAGTTCCAGGTCACTGACAACATCAGTGTGACCCCTGCCCTCTTCTACCTGAGCGCCCCTCTTGGTCAGTACCAGAAGGTAGGCAGTGACGACACCTTCAACAACTTCGGCGGCCTGGTCAAGACCACCTTCAAGTTCTGATTCCTTCAAGGATTCAACACACACCTCACAATCATCCTCAAATTTTCCCGGCTGCTCTGCAGCCGGGTTTTTTTGTCTGGAGCCGTCGACAATTGCCACGTGTTCAGCGATACATGCAGGCGTGATTTCGCCTGGGCATGGGAGTGAATCCTGCCAATAAGATTATTGCGCCCCTTCGTGGGCTTCCTCTTTTTGGTGTGAGGACCAATGAAACTCTTTCAGCAACTGCTGGTTGCACCTGCCGCTCTCGGCCTCTTGTCGCCCGTTGGGGTGCAGGCCGCCGAGCTCAACATGGATGGCATCAACAAATATGCCTCCAAGGAGCAGGTCACCAGCATCGAACAGTTCTCCGATGTCAAGCCCACCGACTGGGCCTACCAGGCGCTCTCCAACCTGATCGAGCGCTACGGCTGCGTGGCCGGCTACCCCAACGGCACCTACAAGGGCGGCCAGGCCATGACCCGCTATGAAGCGGCAGCCCTGCTGAACGCCTGCCTCGACCGCATCACCGAGGTGACCGACGAACTCAAGCGCCTGATGGCCGAGTTCGAGAAGGAACTCGCCGTGCTGCGTGGCCGGGTGGATGGCCTGGAGGCCAAGGTGGGTGAGTTGGAGGCCACCCAGTTCTCCACCACCACCAAGCTCCAGGGTGACGCAGTCTTCGTGATCGGTGCCAATTCCTTCGGTGGCAGCCAGAACCAGCCGAATACGGCTGCCGGCGTGCCGACCAGTGCCGGCAATGCCTTCCCCCGCAACAACCGCCAAAGAGCGGGGGGCACGGTCTTCAACTATGACGTCCGCCTCAACTTCGTCACCAGCTTCACCGGTAAGGATCTGCTCTATACCCGGCTGCGCAGTGGCAACTTCAACGACAGCCCCTTCCGCGGCAACCCCTATAACCTGATGGCGCTGGATCGGGCCTTCTCGCCCACCCCTTCTGCCGACGTCGTCAACATTGACCGTCTCTACTATCGCTTCCCGATCGGCAGCGATTTCACCGCTCTGATTGGCGCCCGGGCCCGTAACACCGAGTTCCTTGCTGTCAATCCATGGTTCTATAAATCGGAGCTGCTTGATTTCTTTGCCCTCAATGGTGCCCCCGGAACGTATAACAAGGCCACCGGCTCTGCCTTTGGTCTGATGTGGAAGCAGAACGTCAAGAAAGGCAATCCTTATATCGCGTTGTCCACCGCTTACATCGCTCCCAACGGCGATGTCGGCGATCCGAGTGAAGGCGGCCTGTTGAATGGAAACAGCGAGGGCACCTGGACCACCCAGGCAGGCATCGCCGGCAATCAGTGGCGTTTCGCCCTGGCCTGGAGCTACATCCAGTGCGGTCAGAATTTTCGCCGCGGCACAACCTTCGCTCGCGCGTCGGTCTCCTGCCCCGACGACAACAGGTCGGCCTATTCCAACAACTTCGCCGCCACCCTGGCCTGGCAGCCGAAAAACAGCGGCTGGATTCCCTCCATCAACCTCGGCTGGGGCTACAACGCCCTGAGCCAGCCGTCCCAGTCGACACCGCTCACCTACAACCAGTCCGAGAATCGGAAAGCCAGCCAGTCCTGGAGTGCCGCTCTGGAGTGGTCCGATGTGTTCATCAAGGGCAACAAGGCCGGCATGGCCGTGGGTCAGCCCGTGTTCGTCACCGACCTCCGCAACGGCGATACGCCCCAGGACGGCAACTACGCCTGGGAGTGGTGGTACAAGTTCCAGGTCACCGACAACATCAGCGTGACTCCGGCGCTCTTCTACCTCAGCCGGCCCAATGGTCAGTACACCGCCCAGGGTGAGTCGAGCAACGTCTTCGGCGGCCTCGTCCAGACCCAGTTCAAGTTCTGAGTCCTGCCCCCTCCTTCCCTCACCCAGCCAGCCCCCTCCCGAGGGGGCTTTTTTCATGTCCTGCTGCCGCTCGGCAGCGGGAATCGGCCATGCTGGAGGCTGATGGCGCCCGTAGCGCATGGCCAGGACGAGCGCCGACCACTACGCCACCCTCGGGGTTTCGCCGGGGGCCACCAGGGCCGAGATCAAGGCCGCCTACCGCAGCCTCGTCAAACGCCACCATCCCGATGCCGGTGGGGATCAGAGCACGATCCTGGAGCTCAATGCAGCCTGGGAGGTGCTGGGGGATGGTGATCGGCGCCGTGATTACGACCGATGCACCCGGATGGGGACGCGGTACAACCCCGCCGGTCCCCCCCCCGCGCGGGGATCATCGGCGCCCCGCCATCAGGGCGCCGGCATGGCCAGCGACCAGGAGCTGCTGGCCTGGCTGCAGCAGGTGTATGCCCCCATCGACCGGCTGCTCGGTCAGGTGATCAATCCCTTCCCAGCCCAGCTGCGGGCCCTGGCGGCCGATCCCTACGACGATGAGCTGATGGAGGCATTCTGCGCTTTCCTCGACCAGGGCAAGGCGCGTCTGGACAAGGTGGAGACCCTCTACCGCTCCCGGGTCTGCCCGACGGCGGCCCGCGGCTTCGGGCTCAGCCTCTATCACTGTCTCAGCCAGGTGCAGGACGCTCTGGTGGAACTGGAGCGCTACACCATGGGTTATGTGGACAGCTACCTCCACGACGGCAAGGAGATGCTGCGCGAGGCCAGCCGACGCCGCAGCCGTCTGAAGGAGGAGCGGCGCCGGTTGGAGATCTAGTCGCTGCGCCCGTTGCTGAAGGCCCTAGGCGCCGGGCATCGCCTCGAGCTGATCGAGCCGCAGCCATACGTCAGGAACGGGCCGGTTCCAGCGGAGCTGGGCGTGCTCCCCCTGGATGGCGAGGATCTCCCCAGGCCCTTCGAACAGGTAGGCCGGAGCCGCCGGATCGCTGGCCCCGGCCTCCAGGCTGTTGGTATAGGCGGTTCTGCTCACCCTCACCAGGGCGCCCTTCTTCAGGCTGGGGGCAGCGGCAGATGCTGCAGCGGCGGGAGCGGGTTCAGCCATCTTGAAGCGAGACGATCGGCTCAGGTTAGGGCCGCTGGAACCTAGCCTCGGCACGAAAACAGAGGGGACGTCGGGCATGCGATTGCTTCTGCTCGGGTGCACGGGTTTTGTCGGTCGCGAACTGGTGCCGTTCCTGCTCAACCTCGGCCACCAGCTCACCCTGGTGAGCCGCCGGCCGGGGCCCTCCAGCGAAGCGGCTGATCCGAGGATCACCCACCTCAGCTTCGATCTGGCCGACCCGGCCAGCTGGCGTCAGCCTTCGCTGCTTGAAGCCCTGGCGGAAGCCGACGGGGTGGTCAACCTGGCAGGAGAGCCGATTGCTGACCAACGCTGGACGCCCGCCTACCGCCAGCGCCTGCTCGACAGCCGCCTGGTCACCACAGAACAGCTGGTGGGGGCGATGGCGACCCTGGCCAGCCCTCCGAAGGTGCTGGTGAGCGGATCGGCGGTCGGCTACTACGGCACCAGCCTGGAGGCCTGCTTCACCGAGGCCAGCCCCCCCGGTGACGATTTCCTGGCCCGGCTGTGCGCCCGCTGGGAGGCCGCTGTCCAGGCGGCCCCCGAGGACTGTCGGGTCGTGGTGCTGAGGCTGGGGATCGTGATCGGACCCGACGGTGGTGCCCTCGGCAAGATGCTGCCCGCGTTCCGGGCCGGCTTCGGCGGGCCGGTGGGGTCGGGTCAGCAGTGGATGAGCTGGATCCATCGCCACGACCTCTGCCGGCTGATCGCCACCGCCCTTGAGGATCCCGCCTACGCCGGGCCCTACAACGCCGTGGCGCCGGAAGCCACCCGCATGGGGATCTTCGCCTCCACTCTCGGCCGGGTGCTGGGGCGGCCCAGTCTGCTGCCGGTGCCAGGCCCCGTGCTCCAGCTCCTTCTCGGTGACGGGGCCAAGGTGGTGCTGGAGGGCCAGCAGGTGAAACCCGAGCGGTTGCTGGCTCAAGGCTTCCAGTACCAGTTCGCCACTCTCAGCGCTGCCCTCGCCGCTGCCACCAGCCCAGCCCCCCGCTGAGGAGGGCCGCTGCCATCAGCAGTCCGATGGCCGGGGTGAACAGGGGTTGCCACAGCTGCTGAAAGAGTTCCAGGGGAGCGTCCAGCTGCTGGCCATGCAGCACCACGGCCACGGCGAAGAACAGGGCCCCCGCCAGCACGAGGAACACATCGGCCACCAGCACCCCATCGAGGATGCGCCGCAGCTGCGTGACCGGACCGGTGGTGGGATCGCTCATGCCATGGGCGGGCGGAAGGCAGGGAACCCTGAGGAGCCCAAACCTAGACTCCACCGTGCTTGGTGTCCCGTGTGCCCCTTTCCCCTGCTCCCAGGATCCTGCTGATCAGCAACGGCCATGGAGAGGATCTCAATGGGGGATTGATCGCCGACGGCCTGCGCCAGTGTGCCCCCGCGATCACCCTGGCCGCTCTGCCGATCGTCGGTGCCGGCTCGGCCTACCGGCGCCGGGGCATTCCACTGCTCCACGAGGGTCGCACCCTTCCCTCCGGTGGCATGGTCTACCAGGGCCTGAATCTCTGGAAGGATCTGGCCGCTGGCTGGCTGCAGCAGAGTCTGGCCCAGCTCCGGGTGGCCTGGCGCGAGGGTCGCCGCTTCGATCTGGTGGTGAGCGTCGGCGACCATGTGCCCCTGATCTTCGCTCTGCTCACCGGCCGTCCCACGGTGGTGTTCCTGGTCTCCACCTCCAGCTACTACGAGGGTCGGCTGCGGCTTTCGGCCCTCACCCGCTGGGGCTGCCGGCGTCGCCGGGTGCGGGTGGTGCTCACCAGGGATGCCTTCACCGCCCGCGACCTGCAGGCCCAGGGCCTGGGCAAGGCTCTCTTCCGGGGCTATCCGATCATGGATCTGCCCCCCCCAGACCCGCGCCAGGTGGCCCGGCGGGAGAGCACCCGCACCCTGGCCCTGGTGCCCGGCAGCCGGTTCCCGGAGGCGCTGCACAACCTGGTGCTGATGCTCAGGCTCTGCAGCCATCTGGGCCGCCTGGCCGCCGATGGTCGCTGGCGCTTCCTCGTCGCCCTGGTGGAGAGCCCCCACTGGCAGGAGCTGACACCGCTGGCCGTTGGCGCCGGTTGGCAGCTGGCTGAGGAGGGGGTGCTCCGTTCCGTCGACGGTGCCCTCCAGGTGCAGCTGCTGCCGAGGGCCCTGCCCGCGATTCTCGCGGCCAGCGATCTGGTGGTGGGAATGGCCGGCACCGCCGTGGAGCAGGCGGTGGGGTTCGGCCTGCCGGTGGTGCAGCTGGTGGGCCGCGGCCCCCAGTTCAGCTATGCCTTCGCCGAGTCGCAGAACCGGCTGCTGGGCCCCACGGTGCACACCGTGGGGCGGCGCCCGGCCGAAGCCGGCGAACTGCGTGAGGCCGCCGAACTGATCCTGCGGCTGCTGGCCGACGTGGACCTGCGGGACCGCTGCTCCCAGGCCGCCCTCGAGCGGGTCGGTGCGCCGGGGGGCTCCAGGCGCATTGCCGAAACGGTCCTCGAGGCCTGGGCCCAGACCCGGCCGGGCCTCAGCTGAGCCAGGCTTTCACCTTTTCCAGGGCCTGCCAGCCCGGCCGGCGCTGCAGGCCATCGGCGATTGAGCCGTGCAACTCGTCGGCCAGCTCAGGGGCCATCACCATCACCCTCTTCACCATCTCGATATGCTCCCGCACCCCCTTGGCGCCGGTCTCCAGCATCGCCACACTCAGATTGATGCGGGCCTGGGGATCCTGGGGATTGAGCTTCACCGCGGTACGGGCCGACGGCAGGGCCGCCCGCGGCTGATCAAGCAGCAACTGCAGCCAGGCCAGACAGGTCCAACCGGCGGACTGACGAGGCTCGTGGGCAGTGATGGCCAGGAACTCATCGATCAGCTCTTCCGGTTCAGCCCCCTGCTGGTAGCGGGCAATGGCCTGATCGAAGCGGGATTCCTGCTGGGCCGTCATGGCGCCTGGGATGACTGAGGATCGTCAGATTCCCACGCCGACTGGCCCTGGCGCCACCGGACAGGCAGATCTCAGACGGCGAAGGAGCTGCCGCAGCCGCAGGTCTGGGAGGCGTTGGGGTTGGTGAAATTGAAGCCACCGCCGATCAGCGCCGAAGAGAAATCCAGCTGCATGCCGTAGATGTACAGCAGGCTCTTGGGATCGCAGACCACCCGGAAACTGGGCGCACCGTCGGGCTCGTAGGTGTAGGTCTCGTCGTCGGGGAGGATCTCGGATCCCTCGATGAAATCCATCGTGTAGCTCATGCCGCTGCAGCCCCCGGAGCGCACCCCCACCCGGAGAACCTTGTCGCCGCCCTGGGAGGCCATCAGCGTGCCCAGCTGACGCATGGCGGGCTCGGTGATCAGGATCCCCCGGCCGTCGACCCCGGTATGGGTGATGGTGGGGACCGGACTGGAAGAAGGGGCGGTGGGGCTGGGGGCTTGGCTGTTCATCGCTCGGATGGGGGTCGGATGGGAGGGATAGGGCCGCCGGACGATGCGGTGAGGCCCCACTCTATGGAGATCCTTCCCCCATGGGTCGGCTCCGGTCCATAGAGTCGGGGCCTTCACGGGAATCCAAGGGTGCGGGTCGCCATCGTGGGAGCGGGTCTGGCAGGTCTGAGCGCGGCCGTCGATCTGGTCGACGCCGGTCACTCGGTGGATCTCTATGAAGCCCGTCCCTTCATGGGGGGCAAGGTGGGCAGCTGGGAAGATCCAGACGGCAACCACATCGAGATGGGGCTGCATGTCTTCTTCTTCAACTACGCCAATCTCTTCGCCCTGATGCGGAAGGTGGGGGCGATCGACAACCTGCTGCCCAAGGAGCACCGGCACCTGTTCGTCAACCGGGGTGGGGATCTGCGGGCCCTGGATTTCCGCTTTCCGGTGGGCGCGCCCTTCAATGGCCTCAAGGCCTTCTTCACCACCCCCCAGCTCGACTGGATCGACAAGCTGCGCAACGCCCTGGCCCTCGGCACCAGCCCGATCGTGCAGGGCCTCGTCGATTACGAAGGGGCGATGAAGGTGATCCGCGCCCTCGACGCGATCAGTTTTCAGCAGTGGTTCCTCGGCCATGGCGGCAGCCTCAGGAGCATCGAGCGGATGTGGAATCCGATCGCCTACGCCCTTGGCTTCATCGATTGCGAAGCGATCTCAGCCCGCTGCATGCTGACCATCTTCATGATGTTCGCCGCCAGGACGGAGGCCTCCAAGCTCAACCTGCTCAAGGGATCCCCCCACCGCTGGCTCACCGGCCCCATCCTGGAATACATCCAGGCGCGTGGCGGCCACCTGCACCTTCGCCACAGGGTCAGCGAGATCCGCCACGAGGAGCGCGGCGGGGAGACCGTCGTGACCTCTCTGGTGCTGGGAACCCCGGACGGTGAAAAGCGGGTGGAGGCGGACGCCTATCTGGCCGCCTGCGACGTGCCAGGAGCCCAGCGGCTGCTGCCCCAGGCCTGGCGCCGGTTTCCCCAGTTCGCCGCCATCGACCGGCTCGAGGCCGTGCCCGTGGCCACCGTGCAGCTCCGCTACGACGGTTGGGTGACGGAGCTGGGCGAGGGGGCCGAGGCCCAGGGGCGCCGTGCCGACCTGAACCACCCGGTGGGCCTCGACAATCTTCTCTACACGGCGGATGCCGACTTCAGTTGCTTCGCCGATCTGGCCCTGGCCAGCCCGGCCGACTACCGGCGTGAAGGACTCGGTTCCCTGCTCCAGTGCGTTCTCACCCCCGGGGACCCCTGGATCCCGAAGAAGACCGAGGAGATCGTCGCTCACACCGATCGCCAGGTGCGCGAACTTTTCCCTTCCGCCGCCGGCCTGCAGCTGGTCTGGAGCAATGTGGTGAAGCTGGCCCAGTCTCTCTACCGGGAAGCCCCCGGAATGGAGCCGTTCCGCCCGGAGCAGCGGACGCCGGTGGCGAACTTCTTCCTGGCCGGCAGCTACACCCGACAGGACTACATCGATTCGATGGAAGGTGCCACCATGAGCGGCCGCCTGGCGGCTGCTGCGATTCTTGAGCGTCCGGTGGCCCTGGCCACCTGCGCGATGGTGGCTTAGGAGCGGACCGATGGGGAAATGGCTCGAGAACAGCGTCACCAGCGAGATCAGGGCCCCGGTGGCCCGGGTCTGGGAGGTCTGGAGTGATCTGGAGGCGATGCCCCGCTGGATGCGCTGGATCGAATCGGTCGTCACCCTCGATGACCCCGACCTCACCGACTGGACCCTGGCGGCCCAGGGCTTTCGCTTCCACTGGAAGGCCCGGATCACCGAGCGGGTCGATTCCCAGCGGCTGCACTGGGAGTCTGTGGGTGGCCTGCCCACCAGGGGGGCCGTTCGCTTCTATCCCCTCGGCCCCGATCTCACCGCCGTGAAGCTCACGGTGAGCTATGAGCTCCCCGGAGTGCTTGCACCCCTGATGGAACCAAGCATCATGGGTGGCATTGTCACCAAGGAGCTTCAGGCCAACCTTGACCGATTTCGCGACCTGGTGGAAAAGGGCTGACGGCGGACTCGGGCTCCCGGCCCTCGTGGGCCTGCTGTTACTCGGTGGCTGCGGATCCCCTCCCACCGCGGAGGCGCCACCCCCTCCGGCGTCACCCCCGCCGGCGCCACCGGTGTCTGTGTCCCCTGCCATCCCCCCTGGCTTGACTCCCCTGCCCTCCTCCCAGCAGGTGGTGGCCGCGTTTCAGGTGGGTCGCAAGGATCCCTTCGGGACGGTGGCTCCGCCGCCTGTCAGGGTCAGTGGCGCCGCCAAGCCTCCCCCGCCCCCGCCCCCGGCCTTCCTGGACGAATTCCGCGTCACGGGCGTGATCCTCACCGGTGGCAGGAGAGAGGCTGTGGTCACCTACAAGACCCTCAGCGGCAGCGTGCGTCCAGGGGATCGGGGAGGCCGCAACACCGATCTGCTGCCCCCCGGCTGGAGCGTCGCCTCGGTGGATGTGCAGAAGGGTCGGCTGATCCTGCAGAGCGGCAGCCGCAAGGTCACGGTCGACCTCTGAGCGGAGCATCGCTGAGCGCCCTGGCGCAGGCGGTGACCAGACCATCGAGGTCGTGGGGATCCGCTTCGCCATCCACCCGTCCGAGACGCTCCCGGCAGCGTCTGCTGGTCTGGGGGCCGATCGAGATCACCCGCACCCCCTCCAGCCGCTCCAGCCAGGATTCGCCGAAGCTGCCGGCCAGGAGCTGGCAGGTGTGGTCCACCGTCTTTCCGCTGCTGAAGGTGATGGCATCGATCCGGCGCCTTTCGAGCGCCAGCAGCGCCGGGCTGGGCAGCTCGGCCGGACAGCGGCTCTCGTAGGCGGCCACTTCCACCACCCGGGCACCAGCTTCCGCGAAGGCGTCCGCCAGGACGGTGCGCCCGCCGCTCTGCACCCGTGGCAGCAGCAGCCGCTGCCCCCAGGCCGACACCGGGAAGTGCTCGATCAGGCTGTCGGCCACGAAGGCCGGCGGCACGAAATCCGCTGGTGCCCCCAGGGCCTCCAGCGCCTGGGCGGTCTTGCGCCCCACCGCCGCCAGCCGCAGACCCCCGGGGCGGCGGGCCAGGCCCCGGCCCAGCCGGAGCAGCCGTTGCTCGACGGCCTCGACCCCATTGGCGCTGGAGAAGATGATCCAGTGGAACTGGTCCAGTTCCGCCAGGGCATCGTCGAGGGGACCCCAGAGATCCGGCGGGCCGATCACCAGGGCGGGCAGGTCGATGACGCTGGCCCCTGCCCGCTCGAACAGGCGTCGGGCTTCGCCCAGCTGGGTTTCGGCCCGGGTGACGGCCACGGTGCGGCCGCTCAGGTCGGTGACGTCGGGGCCAGGGGAGAGGGGCGGCTGCATCAGGCCTCCAGCCGCAGCAGCGCCCCGGCCCGCAGCGCCAGCTCCCGCGCCTGCGCCTGTTGCCCCTGCTCCTCCAGCAGGGCGATCGCCCGGCGGAACCCTTCACGGGCCCCTGGAATGTCTCCTCCCATCAGCAGGGCGGCCGCCAGATTCCGCTGGGCATCGGCGTGGTCCGGTGCCAGGCCGAGGGCCTGGCGATAGGCCGTGATCGCCTGCGCCAGCCGACCCCGCTGGCGTTCGATCAGGCCCAGGTTGTACCAACCCAGGGGGAGATCCGGGCACAGGTTGGTCACGGTGCCGGTGAGCCTCGCTGCCTCGTCCAGGTCCCCGCGGCGCAGCAGCAGGGCGGCCAGGTTGAGCCGTGCCCCCACGGTGAGCCGCCCGTCCAGGGGCAGGGCCAGGGCCTGGCGGTAGAGGGTGGCGGCGGCCGCGGGATCCTCGGGGCCGCGGGCGATGGCGAGGTGAAGGAGCAGTTCATAGCGTTCCGGCGTGGTGCCCTCGCCTGCCCTGGCCAGACCTGCCTCCAGCAGGGCGATGCCTCGCCGCCGATCACCCTGACTCACCACCAGGGCCCCCAGCTTGGCGCAGGCGTAGGCATCGCCGGGCCGCTCCGCCAGCTCGGCCTCCATCGCCCGGCGCAGCCGTCCGGCCTTGTCGCCGGCGGCCAGCAGCTCCGGGTGGTAGCCCTCGTGCACCAGGGCTGGCTCCCCGCAGTCCGCCACCTGCCAGTGGGGTTCCCTCTCCAGCAGCAACGCCACGCTGTCGTCGACCATGGCGTGGTAGCGGCGGCTCCAGCGGATGGCCGGATGGCGGCGGAACAGGCGGCTGACGCTGGAAAAGGGGGACTGGGCCGCCCCCAGTTCCTGACGCAACAGGTTGATCAGCAGCACCTGCGGCTGCTCCATCAGGGCCCGCAGCGGTTCCCGGGCTTCGGGCCGCAGCCACTCGTCCCCATCCAGCACCAGCACCCAGTCGCCCGTCACCAGGTCGAGGGCATGGTTGCGGGCCGGGGCGAAGTCTCCCGGCCAGTCCAGGTGGTGGACGGTGGCACCGCAGGCGGCAGCGATCGCCACCGTGTCGTCCTCCGAGCCGGTGTCCACCACCACGATCTCGTCAACGAAGTCCGCCACCGAGCCCAGGCAGCGCTCCAGCCGCTCCGCCTCGTTGCGCACGATCATCGACAGGCTCAGCATCGGAAGCGGCGGGTCGGACGCTCGTGCCAGGAGGCTAGGTGCCCGTGAAGGCGGCTCCAATGCCGATGGCTCAGTCGGTGAAATCCGTGGCGGCCGCTGTCCTGCCGCCGGGGCGGAAGCCGAGGCGGCCCAGCAGTTCGCTCTGGGCCAGGGGCATCTGCCCCGGGGACCAGGCCGCCGGCACGTCGGGGCCCAGCAGTGGCCGGAGAGCTTCCCAGGCATAGGGGCTGCCGTACACGGCCAGGCCCGCCAGGCGGCCGGCCGCCTGGAGCTGCCGGATCACCGCTGGCCAGGGCTCTGGAGCGTCGGCACTGCCCCGGAACGGGTTTCCCCGCATGAACAGCTGCAGCAGCACCGGTCCCTCCCCCAGACGATCGAGGGCCAGGGGGGCCTCCCCATCACCGCTCCAGGGGGAGGGCCCCCGGCCGTCGATCAGGCAGAGTCGCAGCCCCGCCGCCGCCGGCAGGGCCACGGCAGGAGCAGTCGCCGGCAGGTAGGGGCAGGCCAGGCTGTTGTCGAGCCGGATCAGATTGACGCCGGGGCCGCCGTCCACCGGGCCGTGGCCCTGGAACACCAGACTGCTTTGCACCAGCTCCAGCGCCAGGGCCTGATCGGAAGGGGAGGGGCCGTTGCTGAGCGCGCCCAGTGGGGCTTGGGCGTCAGAGGCGCCGTGGTCTCCCCTGCTCCCATCAGCGCAGCGTTCCAGGGCCCGTTGCCGCCGCATCAGGCTGGACTCCAGCCGCTCCAGAGGCAGCCGACCGTTGCGGACGGCCGCGACGATGGCGTCGATCGCCCCCTCCGCATCACCGGGCATCAGCACCAGATCCGCCCCCGCCTCCAGGGCCAGCACCGCCGCTTCCGAGGCGCCGTAGCGGCCGGCGATGGCCTCCATGACCAGGGCGTCGGTGACGATCAGACCGTCGAAGCCGAGCTCCTCACGCAGCAGACCCGTGAGCACCGCCCGCGACAGGGTGGCCGGATGGGCGGTATCGAGGGCCGGCAGCAGCAGGTGGGCGGTCATCACCGCGGCCACGTCGGCGGCGATGGCGTCCCGGAAGGGGGGCAGTTCCACCGTTTCGAGACGGGCGCGGTCGTGGGGGAGCAGGGGCAGCTCCAGATGGGAGTCGCTGGCGGTGTCGCCATGGCCGGGGAAGTGCTTGGCGCAGCTGAGCACCCCTTCGGCCTGGAGACCGCGGCAGAAGGCGGCGGCCAGGGCCCCCGCCGTGGCCGGATCTTCCCCCCAGGCCCGCACGTTGATCACCGGGTTGGCCGGGTTGTTGTTGACGTCGCAGACAGGGGCGAGCACCCAGTTGAGCCCAAGCTGACGGGCCTCCCGGCCCGTGCAGGCCCCGTAGCGACGGGCCAGATCGATGGCCTCGGCCGGAGCGGTGGCGTGGATCCGGCCCAGGGCCAGGGGCGGCACCAGCCAGCTGGCTCCGTCGAACCGCTGGCCCACCCCCTCTTCCACGTCGGCGCAGAGCAGCAGCGGCTGGCCGGCCCAGGCCGAGAGTTGCCGTCGTGCGCAGCCGCAGTTCGGCGGCGCTGCCCCCCAGCAGGATCACCCCTCCCACGCCGCGGGCGAGCAGGCCCTGCAGGCTGCCGTTGTCCAGTTCCCAGCGGGGGTAGCGGCGCTGGCCGTCCGCCGGATGGCCGCTGGCCCGCACCACCAGCAGGGCGGCAACGGCGCGGTCAAGGCCCTCCGGATCGGCAGGGTCGAAGGGAACGGGACCGGGAACCGAAACCATGGGACGGATCAGTCCTCCCCCTCGCGCTGGCGCCGTTCGGACTCCAGACGTTGCAGCAGACCCAGCACCGTGTTGCCCTCCTCCAGCCCCCGGTCGAGGACGAACACCACCTCAGGAGTGCGGCGCAGCTTGAGGCGACGGCCCAGTTCTCCCTTGACATAGACCGAGGCGGCCTTCAGGCCTGCCATCGCCACCTCCCGATCCTCGTCGCTGCCGAACACGCTCACGAAGATCCTGCAGTGCTGCAGATCGCCGGCCACCTCCACCTTGGTGACGCTGACCATGCCGTGCTGGACCCGCTCGTCCTTGATGCCGCTCCTCAGCAGCTCGCTCACTTCGCGGCGGATCAGGGCGGCCACCCGCTCCACCCGTCGGCCCTGTGCCATGACTCACGAAAGCGGTGCTGGCTGCACCATGGCACGCAGCACCAGGGTGAGGCTCACCAGCCCGCTGACCAGCGCCCCCACCAGGGCGACCGCCGTGACGGGGTTGCTGCGCCGCCTGGCCAGCGGCTCCACCACCGAGTTGAACACCCCCAGGCTGAAGGCGATCAGGTAGCGGGGGTAGCGCGTCACGTTGACGAAGAACTCTTTCATTGCCGCGGCGGCGTTCCTGGACGGATGCTGGCTACTCTGCCGCCCGGGGTTCTGCCCTGCCGCCCCGGAGGCCCATGGAGCTGCATCAGTTCAGACATTCCGCCTTCTGCGAGAAGGTGCGCCTGCTCCTGGCCCGCAAGGGTCTGGAAGCCACCATCGTGGAGGTCACTCCCGGCCTGGGCCAGTTGGAGCTGTTCCGCCTCTCCGGCCAGCGCCAGGTGCCTGTCCTGGTGGACGGCGGCGAAGTGATCGCCGATTCCACCGCCATCGCTCTGCACCTGGAGAAGGTTCACCCCGAGCCTGCCCTGCTGCCCGCCGATCCGATCGCCCGCGCCAGGGTGCTGCTGCTGGAGGACTGGGCCGACACCGCCCTGGCCAGGGGGGCTCGGCTGGCCCTGCTCCAGGCCGCCGCCGTCGATCCGGTCCTGCGCGCTGCTCTGCTGCCCGAGGCCACCCGGGCCCCCCTGCGCGATCTGGTGGGGGCCCTGCCCGGTGGACTGATGGGGCCCGCCACCGAAGCGGTGGGGGACCTGCTCGGACCCTGCGAGGTGCGACAGCTGCACCGCAGCCTCGAGCAACTCGCCCTGCTGGTGGTCGAGCGCCCCTACCTGGAGGGCGATGGCCTCACCCTGGCCGACCTTGCCGTGGCCGCCCAGCTTTACCTGCTGAAGTTCCCCGCCTGCGCCGGGGCTACGCTGATCGGCCGGGGTGTTGAAGGCATCGCCGACAATCCGGTGTTGGAGCCGCTGTTCGCCTGGCGGGACCGCCTGATGGTCGAAGTGGGGCGGGGCTGAGGCCCCGGCGTTCGCCCGGTCCCCACCGGCCGCCAGGATGGGCTCCACCGTTATCGACCTCTTGTCCGATCCTCTGCTGCGGGAGCTTGATCACTACGTGGTGCTGGAACCCGGCAGCGACGAGCGCATTCTGAGTGCCGCCGAGACGCGCCAGTGGCTGGCCGGCCATGTGGGTGGGTTGGCCGATCCCCCTGCCGACCTGGCCGATCTGGCCGACCCCGAGTCCAGGGCCGGCCGGCTGCTCGACACCGCCTGCGAGCTGGAGCTGGCGCCGGGATTCACGATCCAGTGGTTCGCCGTACGGCTCGAACCCCCGGGCTGAACGCTGCCGGCTGGCTCAGTTGAGCCTGTCCAGGACGCGGCCATCGGCGTCCTGGAGACGGGCGGTGGCTGCTGGGGCCTGGCGCGGTGGCTTCAGCACCGAGGGCAGGGCCTCCAGCACCTGCCGGGCCACCACGGCAGGTGGCCCCCCCTGCTGGTGCACCGTCAGGTCGGCCTGGGCATAGAGGGGCCGGCGCTCGGCCAGCAGGGCCGCCAGCCGGGCGGAGGGATCGGGGGTCGTCATCAGGGGCCGGGGGGTGGGATCGGCGGCCAGGCGACCCAGAAGCTCATCTTCGGGCGCGTCCAGCCACACCACCAGACCCTGGCGCATGTGCCCCCAGTTCTCCGGCCGGGTCACCACGCCGCCGCCGGTGGCCACCACCAGCGAATGCCAGCCGGCGATGCCGTCCAGCACGGAGGTCTCCAGCGACCGGAAGGTCTCTTCGCCATCGCTGGCGAAGATCTCGGCGATGGAATGGCCCGCGGCCTGCTCCAGGATCGCGTCGGCATCGATGAAGCGGTATCCGAGCGCCTCGGCCAGGGGACGTCCCGCCGCGCTCTTGCCTGCCCCCATCATCCCCACCAGGTAGATGTTCAGCCCCCCCAGGCGCTGGGCCAGGGCCCGGTGGGAGGGCTGGTCGGCCGGAACAGCGGGCGTGCTGGCAGCTGTGGCGCTGGGGGGGGCTTCATCAGGGGCCATCGGAGACAGTCGGAGGGGGTCGGCGGCGTTCCCGATCCCGTTTCTAGGATGGGAGTCCCCTGGGCATCGGCGATGACCGCAACCCGGTTGACCGCCCCCCCTGCGGCACCCTCCTCCACCAGCACCGCCCACGGGCGGGGCAGGCCCTGCGTGATCACCCGCCGGGCCACGTTCAGTGCCAGCCACCTCTACCGGCTGCCCGAGCTCGATGACTCGGAGAATGCCCGCCATTTCGGCCGCTGCAGCATTCCCCCCGGCCACGGCCACAACTACGAGCTGTCCGTGGCCATGGGCGGGCCTCTCGATGGCGACGGCATGGTGCTGAACCTCTCCGACGTCAAGCACGCCATCCGCCGGGAGGTCACCGAGCCGCTCGACTTCCGTTTCCTCAACGACGTCTGGCCCGAGTTCGACCTCTCCAGGCCCGACGGGCGTCTGCCCACCACCGAGGCCCTGCTGCTGGCCATCCGCGACCGCCTCGCCCCCCATCTGCCCCTGGTGGCCCTGCGCCTCCACGAACAAACCAATCTCTGGGCCGACGTGCTCGTCGGACCCACCATCGACCCCATGGAAGCTTTCCTCTCCATCCGCACCCATTTCGCCGCCGCCCACCGCCTGGCCCGGCCCGAGCTCAGCCAGAGCGAGAACGAGGCCATCTACGGCAAGTGCGCCCGGCCCCACGGCCACGGCCACAACTACCTGCTCGACGTCACCGTGCGGGGTGCCGTCGATCCCCGCACCGGCATGGTCTGCGACCTGGCCGAGCTGCAGCGGCTGGTGGACGAGCTGGTGGTGGAGCCCTTCGACCACACGTTCCTGAACAAGGACGTGGCCCATTTCGCCGGCTGCGTGCCCACCGCCGAGAACATTGCCCTTCACATCGCCGATCTGCTGACCGCGCCCATCGCCGCCAACGGGGCCCGTCTGCACAAGGTGCGTCTGCAGGAGAGCCCCAACAACGCGGCCGAGGTCTTCGCAGAAACTCCCCAATTGGAGATGGTGCCGTCTGCCCTCGAAGCCATCGCGGCCCTTTGAGCCCTGCGGAGGCGGCGATCTCACCCCGGGCCGCCTCGATCCCTGAACTCCGGCTGGTCCTGGCGGTCAGCCTCGACGGAAGGATTGCTGCGCCTGAGGGCGGTGCCGCCCAGCTGGGGGGCAGCGGCGACCGCCGGGTGCTGGAGGAGGCCCTGGCCTGGGCTGATGCCGCCCTGGTGGGTGCCGAGACCCTCCGCCGCCATGGCGGCACCTGTCTGATCCATGGGGAAGACCTGCTGGAGCAGCGACGAGGCCAGGGTCGGGCGGCCCAGCCCATCGCCGTGGCGGTCAGCCGCAGCGGCAGGCTGCCCTTCGAGCTGCCCTTCTTTTCCCAGTCCCTGGAGCGCTGGCTGCTGCAGGCGCCACCGGTTCCCCCCGGTGCGCCGCCGGTTGGATTTCAGTATCGCCTGACCCTGGGCAGCTGGCCTCAGGCCCTCGCCGCACTGGGGGAGCTGGGCCAGCGGCGGCTGGTGGTCCTGGGTGGAGCACGGTTGGCGGCCTCCCTCGTGGCGGAGGACCTGCTGGATGAACTTCAGCTCACCGTTTGTCCCCTCCTGCTCGGCGGTCCCCATGGCTGGCTTCCGGCCCAGGCTCCGGTGGCGCCGGGGGCCCGGGCGGGGTGGCGGCTGATGGAGCATCGGGCGCTTCCCGGCCAGGAGCTGCTGCTGCGCTGGCGGCGGTCCGAGGATCAGGGCGGGAGTCCCTGAAGGTTGCTGTCGCCGAAGCGTTTGCCCAGTTCCCGCAGCGGAACGTCCCGCAGGCTGTCGGTGGGCAGCCCGAACATCCGTGCCAGGCAGCGCTTCACCACCTCCTCGCTGTCATCGCCGAAACGGCCTCTGATCATCTCGGTGAGCACCCCGAGGCTGCGTCCGCTGCTGTCGGTCTCCTCGATCAGACATTTGCTGGTGGGGACCGCCAGCTTGCGGCATGGATCCTGCAGGGTCCTCTCCAGATCCTCCCGGCCGGCGGAGGCCGTCTCCACGCAGACCCGGGTCAGCTGGTTCTCCAGCTGGGGCCGCAGCAGCATCAGCACCGGCCGCAGCAGGCCGGCCCGGGCGGGCGGCGGGGCCGCCATCGCCGTCGCGGCGGCCAGGAGCATCAGGATCCGCAGGGGCTTGGCCATGGCGGGAGAAGGACGCTCGGTCGCAGGGAGTCAACCGTTAGTTTTGCGCCTGCCCCGTCCCTCTGCGTCGCCACCGGCCATGGCCGAGCTGCAAGCCCGCTGGCACCAGGCGACACGGGAGGTCCCCGAACACCAGTGGCAGGCGCTGGTGGCCGGCGCTGCCGAGGCGGCCGGGGGAGCTGGAACGCTCCCCTTCTACGGCTGGCGCTGGCTGCACCATCTGGAGGCCAGCGGCAGCATCGTGCCCCGTCAGGGCTGGCAGCCCTGCCACCTGGGGCTCTGGCGCCAGGAACGGCTGGTGGCCCTGGCACCGCTGTACCTGAAGGGCCACAGCTACGGGGAATTCATCTTCGATCAGTCCTTCGCCCAGCTCGGCGGCCAGCTCGGCCTGCGCTATTACCCCAAGCTGGTCGGCATGAGCCCGGTGAGCCCGGTACAGGGCTACCGCTTCCATGTGGCCCCCGGAGAGGATCCGGAGGTCCTCACCCGGCGGATGCTGGCGGAGATCGACGATTTCTGCCGACGGCAGAGGATCCTGAGCTGCAATTTCCTCTACGTGGACCCGCTCTGGCAGCCCCTGGCGGAAGCGGCGGGCTGTGCGCCGTGGATCAACCAGCAGAGCGAATGGCGCAACCCGGGCCATCATGATTTCGAGGCCTATCTGGCCAGTTTCAATGCCAATCAGCGGCGTAACATCCGCCGGGAGCGCAGGTCCGTGGCCGCCGCCGGCGTGACGGTCACCCCGCTGGTGGGGGAGGCGATCACTCCGGCCCTGCTGGAGAGGATGCACGGCTTCTACGAACAGCACTGCAGTCGCTGGGGGCCCTGGGGCAGCAAGTACCTCACCGGCGCCTTCTTCCGGGCGGCCGCCGTCGATCTCCGCCAGCACCTGGTCCTGTTCAGCGCCCATCGGGGCGATCCGATGGAGCCGCTGGCCATGTCCCTGTGCGTTCATGACGCCACAGGGCTCTGGGGCCGTTACTGGGGCAGCGACATCGACCTCGACAATCTCCACTTCGAGGTCTGTTACTACGCTCCGATCGCCTGGGCCATCGAACGGGGCCTGGAGAGTTTCGATCCCGGGGCCGGCGGCAGCCACAAACGGCGCCGGGGCTTCGTGGCCCAGCCGAGGGCCAGCCTGCATCGCTGGTACGACTCCCGCTTCGATGCCATCCTGCGCGACTGGCTGCCCGGCGCCAACCGGGAGATGCATCGGGAGATCGCGGCGATGAATGCGGAGCTTCCTTTCACCGCTGCCTACGATCCTCCCCATGCACCACGACCCGAACCCACGCCAGAGCCTGGATGAGGCGCTCTCCGGCCGCTTCATCGCCCTCGACCCTTCGGGCTACTTCCTGATCAAGGTCGATGTCGCCGCCGGTGAGCTGATCGCCGAGCATTACGCCAACGGCATCGACGAACGGGGACTGGCCACCGATCCCGAGAGCGGCGAGGTGCTCAGCTGCCGGGGCGGGGACCCGCGTGCGCCCAGGGCCACCTACCGGGGCCGCAGCGCCAAGGAACTGGGGATCGCCCTCACCGAGGGGGACGGGCCCCATCCCCTTTCGCGGCTCGATCACGCCCTCTACCTGGGCAGGGAGCTCCAGAAGGCGGAGCTCTGCCTGATGCAGGGCCTCCCCTACGTGCAGGACTAGGCGGGCTGGAGTTCCCGGGTGGCTTCCCGGGAGCCTTCCGGGGGCTCGGGAGGCAGGGAGGCCAGCTGCTCCTGGATTTCGCGGGTGACCACCCCCCGGTACTCCTGGAAGTGCTCGTTGTGGGCGAGGGTGACCAGGAACTGCTCCAGATTGTTGGGGTTGTGGCGGGCGATGGTGAGCAGCGAACGCCAGAAGCGGCCACGGGTGTCCCGCTTGAGTCCCTGGCGCCAGATCACGATCAGCAGGGCCCGGACATCGGTCCAGCTGGGCAGGCTGGGCTTGCCGAATGCCGCAGGTACGAACTGCTGCCAGCGGGGCAGACCCATCTTCAGGTAGTAGTGCGTGACCCGGTCGATGTAGGCGTTGGGCTCATAGAGGCGGCAGAAGGCGTCGACGTACTCGTTGGCGATCTGGCGGATCGGCCGGGTGGGCACGAAGTTGAGCAGGTTGGTCTGGTTGACGCCCTTGGCGTCGGCCTTCTCCTGGATCAGCCGGCCTTCCTTCTCCAGGCGATGCCAGAGCCCCGTGTTGGGAAGGGCCTGAAGCATGCCCATCATCGCGGCGGGGATTCCTGTGCGGCTGACGAATTCCACGATCCGATCGCCGGCACCCGGCTTCTCGCCGTCGAAACCGATGATGAAACCGGCCATCACCCGGATGCCGTAGGAGGTGATCCGGTCGACGGATTCCTCCAGGGAGCTGCGGGTGTTCTGCAGCTTGCGGGCGGTTTCCAGGCTCGCCTCATCAGGCGTCTCGATGCCCAGGAAGACGCTGTCGAAGCGGGCCTCCGCCATCATCTGCATCATCTCCTCGTCGGAGGCCAGATCCACCGAAGCCTCGGTGGCGAAGCTGAAGGGGTAGCCGTGATCGATCTGCCACTGCTTGATCTCCGGCAACAGCAGCTTGGCGTTGCGCTTGTTGCCGATGAAGTTGTCGTCCACCAGGAAGATCGAGCGGCGCCAGCCCAGGTCGTAGAGGTACTGGAGTTCCGCCACCAGCTGCTCGGGCGTCTTGGTGCGTGGTTTGCGGCCGTAGAGCACGATGATGTCGCAGAACTCGCACTGGAACGGACAGCCGCGTGAGAACTGAACCGACATCGAGTCGTAGGCGTCCAGTTCCAGCAGATCGAAGCGGGGGATCGGGGTACCGGTCACGTCCGGCTTCTCCCCGTTGGAGCTGAAACGCCCCTGGCGGTCACCGCGCTCGATCGCCTCGATGAACATCGGCAGGGTGATCTCCCCCTCGTCGAGCACCTTGAAATCGGCCAGCTGGAGTTCGGGGGCATCCGGGGTCGAGCTGGCGAAAGGCCCTCCCACCGCCACCGGCAGGCCGCGCTGCTTCGCTCGGGCGATCTGTTCGGCCATGTCGGCCTTCTGGACGATCATGCCGGAGATCACCACCAGCTCCGCCCAGTCCCATTCCGCTTCCGTCACCTCCCGGACGTTGCGATCCACCAGCTTCATCTCCCAGGTCTGGGGCAGCAGGGCCGCCACGGTGACCATCCCCAGCGGGGGCAGGAGCACCTTGCGGTTCACCAGCTCGAGGATCTTTTCGTAGCTCCAGAACGTCTTGGGGAACTCTGGATAGATGAAGAGGGTGCGCATGCTGGAGGTGCGTTGCGAAGGGGCCTTGGGCGCTTGCGCGGCGGCGGGGCTGGAGACGGGAAAGGGCTCCGAGGTGCCGCAACACTAGGTGGTTTCGGTTTTCGCGGATGGTTTCGATCGCCAGGCCCTGGCCGGGAGGGCGGAACCTTCTGCTGTAATGGCCTCGTTCCTTGCAGCAGCGGCCGTGGGTGTGGTCTTTTATCTGGCGCTGGTCGGCGGCGGTCTCACCGCGGCCTTCCTGGCCACCGTGGTGCTCAGGGGCGTCAGGCTGATCTGAGCCGCAGACTCCCTTTTCGCCCCAGTTCCCACACGCCGATCACCAGGCCCAGCCCTCCCAGCAGGGCGAAGGTGGCAGGCAGCCCCACGGTCATGGCCAGCCCTGCCGCCACCAGGCCGCTGATGCCGCCGCCCCCCAGGAAGGCGATCTGTCCCAACCCGGCCATGCGGCCCCGCAGGGCCAGGGGTGCCCCCACCTGGAGGATCAGGTTGGAGCCCGCCAGCAGGCCGGCGCTGCCGGCACCGATGAAGAAGGCCATCGCCAGGGCGATGGTTTTTTCGGAGGCGGCGGCCATGCCCAGCTGGGCCAGGGCCACCGTCACGGCGCAGGTCCCCAGCAGCAGCACCGGCCGCTCGCTGAACGCGATGCTGTTCCTTTGCAGCGCAACACCACCACAGATGCTGCCGGCCGCCAGCACGCTGGTGAACAGGCCGAGGGCCTGGGGAGAGGGGCCGATCATTTCAGCCGCGATCAGCGGGGCGAGGCCCGGATGGAAGAAGCCGACCAGGCAGGCCACGGTGGTGAAGCGCAGCACATGGCGCAGGGTCGAACCGCAGCTCCGCCAGGCGGCCCCCAGGCTGGCCCCTTCACCAGCGGAGCTGCGCTGCTCCAGTTCCCGGTGGGGCCGCAGCAGCCAGAGCACGGTGGCGATCGGCAGCAGATAGGAAGCGGCATCGATCACCAGGGCCATGGCGGGGCCGGAGAGGGCCACGAGCCAGCCCCCGAGCGGAGGACCCACCAGCTTGCCGACGTTGAAGACGACCGAGAAGCTGGCCAGGTAGGGCGCCACCTGCTCCGGACTGTCCACCAGCAGGGAGCAGTACTTGCTGCGAGCCGTCAGTTCGAAGGAGCTGGAGACGCCCACCACCAGGGTGCTCAGCAACAGCAGCAACACCTGACCCCTCCCCTGGAGCAGGGGGATCGCCATGGCCCCCAGGGCCGCCCCGGCGAACAGCCCCCACTGGGCCCGGATCAGCATCTTCTCGCAGCCCACACGGTCGGTGAGCACGCCGGCCCGTCCACTCACCACCAGGCTGGGCAGGGCCAGCGCAGCGAAATGCAGGGCGAGGAGCAACGGGTTGCCGGTGCCGGCCATGAGGATCCAGCCCTTGGCCGTCAGACCGGCGAAGGATCCGGAGGTGCTGAGGCCCGAGGCGAGCAGAAAGAGAGGGCGCTGGTGCCGACGCAGCCAGCTCCCGCTGGGGCTGGGACTCAAGTCTCATTCCCCTTGGCGGCCCGGGCCTCGCTCACCATCGCGGTGGCGCCCACCACCTCACCGCGCAGGTCGTAGGTGTCGGCGGCGGTGATCCGAACCGGCACCATGGTCCCTGGAGCGGCGCAGAGGCCTCCTGCCCCGGGGCTCACATGCACCTCCCCGTCCACCTCCGGGGCGAAGCGGGCGCAGCGGCCGAGCATCTCGCCGCTGGAGGGGTTCTCCTGCTCGATCAGCACGTCCACGATCCGCCCCACCCAGGAGGCGTTGCGATCGGCGGCGATCGGCTGCTGCAGGGCCATGAGCCGGTCTCGGCGGTCGGCGGCGATCTCGGCGGGGACGGGGTCGCTCAGCTCGGCGGCGGCGGTGCCCTCCTCGGGAGAGAAGGTGAACACCCCCACGTGGTCGAAGCGCTGCCGGGCCACAAATGCCAGCAGGTGCTCGAAGTGCTCCTCCGTCTCGCCGGGAAAGCCGACGATGAAGGTGGTGCGCAGCACGGCGTCGGGCAGCCGGTTCCGGATCCGATCCAGCAGGGCTCCGTTCACGCCCGGTCTGCCAGGGGCGGTTCATGGCCTTCAGCACCTCGGGGTGGCTGTGCTGCAGCGGCAGATCCAGATAGGGCAGCACGTTGGGGACATCCCGGTAGGCGGCCAGCACCGGGTCGGTGAGGCCGGTGGGGTAGGCGTAGTGCACCCGGATCCAGGGAATCTCCACCTCCCCCAGGGCCCGCAGCAGGTCGTCCAGACGGGGTTTGCCGTAGAGATCCAGGCCGTAGTTGGTGGTGATCTGGCTGATCAGGATCAGCTCCTTCACCCCCTGCTCCGCCAGCTGCCGCGCCTCCGCCACGATCGATTCGATCGTGCGGGAGCGCTGGTCCCCGCGCAGCTTCGGGATGATGCAGAAGGCGCAGCGGTAGTCGCAGCCCTCGGCCACCTTGAGGTAGGCCACCGCTTCGGAGGTGGTGCGGTAGCGGGGCAGGTGCTCGTCGCCCACGAAGGAGGGCACCGCGCTCACCCGATTGACCCGTTCCCCCGCCTCCACCCGCTCGAGCACCTCCACGATGTGCTGGTAGTCGCCGGTGCCGACGATCGCCCGGGCCTCGGGCAGGGACTCCAGCAGTTCCTGCTGGAAGTGCTGGGCCAGGCAGCCGGCGATGATCAGCTCCTTGCCCTGTTCGGCCAGTTCCACCAGGGTGCGCACCGATTCGGTGCGGGCGTCCTGGATGAAGCTGCAGGTGTTGACCACCACCACCCGGGCCTCGCTTTCGTCGGCACTGACGCCGTAGCCCGCCTGGGCCAGCAGACCGAGCATGTGCTCGGTGTCCACCCGGTTCTTCTCGCAACCGAGGTGGGTGAAGGCCACGGTGGGCCGTTCTCGGCTGGGCTGGGGGGGCATGGCGCGTCGGGTGCGGGAAAGGGCTGCGGGGGATGGCAGGAGGATGGCCTGGCCCCAAGGGAGTGGGCGGAAAGCGCCGGTGCCCACCCTATGCAAGCTCCCATGGCTGCGAGAATCACTCCACGTTTTGTCCTGCCCCGTGACTTCCACCCGCCTCGCCAGTCGCCTCACGAGTCGCCGTCGCGCGGAGCCCGGCCGCCGCTGGGTCCGGGTGGTGATGGCCGTGCTGGCCACCATCGGTGCGATCGACACCGGCTCGATCACCCTCGAGCGCTGGGGCCTGATCGGCAACCTCAGCTGCCCCGGTGGCGCCGAGGGCTGCGACAAGGTGCTCAACAGCCCCTGGGGCAGCGTCTTCGGCCAGCCCCTCTCCCTCTTCGGTTGTCTGGCCTACGGGTCGGTGCTGCTCATGGCCCTGCTGCCGCTGGTGCTTCGCGGCGAGGCCCGCACCAGCCTCAACCGGCTCAGCTGGTGGGGCCTGTTCCTGGTCAGCGCCGGCATGGCGATCTTCAGCCTGGTGCTGATCGGGGTGATGACCTTCCAGATCGAGGCTTTCTGCACCTTCTGCCTGATCTCGGCGTTGCTGAGCATCTCCCTGTTCGTGCTCAGCCTGATCGGCGGGGAATGGGAGGACACCGGAGCGCTCATCTTCCGCGGCGTGCTCACGGCCCTGGCGGTCGGGCTGATCGGGCTGGGCTGGGCCACCTCCATCAACCGGCCCGATTCAGCCGTGGGCCCCGGCATGCCGATTCCTGTCACCTCCGCCAGCACCCCGGCCACCCTCGCCCTCGCCGACCACCTCACCGCCAGCGGGGCGGTGATGTACTCGGCGTACTGGTGCCCCCACTGCCACGATCAGAAGCAACTGTTCGGCAAGGAAGCCGCGGCGAAACTCAAGATCGTCGAGTGCGCCCCTGATGGCCGCGACAACCAGGCCGATCTCTGCGCCTCCAAGAAGATCGAGGGCTTTCCCACCTGGGAAATCGAGGGCAAGCTCGATTCCGGCCAGAAGTCCCTCGCCCAGCTCGCCGAGCTCAGCGGCTACAAGGGAGACTTGCCGAACTGAGGCCGGCCCACGCGGGTGGTCCGCGGTGATTGCCCTCGCTGCTGAACCGTATGGCGCTGCCAGAAGGGCTGGGCGACGGGAGCATCGGTGCGGTGATGGCCCCCGCGGCTCTCGGCTCTGAAGGCAGCGGCCTCCATCAGCAGTTCCGCCAGCACCAGCCGCTGGCGGAAGTCCTGCAGCAGCAGCAGACGCCGCCCCTGGGAGGACGTCAGCCTCAGCTCAAGGCCGGGTGCCAGATCGTGGGCCCGTCGCAGGAGGGGGGCCCGCTCATGGGCTGAGCGCTTGCTGCGCACCCGCCGCAGGGCAGCCTCCAGATCCACGCCGCGCCGCTCCACACCGGCCACCTGCCAGCACAGCCGCCGGAGTTCCCCGATCGCCGTGATCAGGGCAGCTTCGTCTGGGCCAGCCATCGTGTCGGGCTCGCTCAGCACGGGCGCCGAACAGGACGCGCCCAGCGGGGCGGAACTCCCTGGCTGAAGCCTGAGATGCCGGAGCCGCCGGGCGAAGACCAGGCACTCCATGAGCGAGTTGCTGGCCAGCCGGTTGGCCCCGTGCACTCCGGTGCTGGCCACTTCCCCCACGGCGTACAGGCCGGGCACGCTGGTGGCCGCCTCCAGGTCGGTGCCGACACCCCCCATCCAGTAGTGGGCGGCCGGTGCCACGGGAATCGGGGCCTCGCTCGGTGCCAGTCCCAGTTCACGGCAACGGCGCAGGATGGTCGGGAACTGGCTCTCCAGCCGGTCGCGGCCCACCGGCCGCAGGTCGAGCCACAGATGGGTCACGCCCTGCTCGGCCATGCAGCGGGCCAGGGCACGGCTCACCTGATCGCGTGGGGCCAGATCGCCTCCTTCCAGCCTGGCCACCGGGGAACGACCGGCCCTGTCGAAGAGACGGGCTCCCTCCCCGCGCACCGCTTCGCTGATCAGGAAATGGGGGGCATCCGGCAGCATCAGCGCTGTGGGATGGAACTGCACGAATTCCAGATCCCGCACCGCAGCGCCGGCGCTCCAGGCCATGGCCACGCCATCGCCGCTGGCCTGGGCCGGGTTGGTGGTGTGGGCGAACAGATGACCGCCCCCGCCGCTGGCGAGCACCACCGCGCCGGCCCGCAGCCAGCGCAGCCGATTTCCCTCCAGCACCTGCAGACCGACACAGCGGCCGTGCTCCACCCAAAGCTGCAGGGCGGGAATGCCCTTGCGTTGCTCCAGGCCCGGGCGGCGTCGCACCTCCCGCTCCAGGGCATCCACCAGGGCCCCACCGGTGCGGTCCTGGGCATGCAGGACCCGGCGGTGGCTGTGGGCCGCCTCCAGGGTGGTGCTCAGCCCCTGGGGGGTGCGGTCGAAGTCCATGCCCAGTTGCACCAACCGTTCCACACAGGCCGGCGCTTCCCGCACCAGCACCTCCACGGCCTCCGGATCGCACAGCCCGGCGCCGGCCCTGAGGGTGTCAGCGATGTGGCTGTCAAAGCTGTCGTCCGCCCCGGTCACGGCGGCGATGCCACCCTGGGCCCAGCGGCTGGCGGAGGGGGGGCTGCTGGATTTGCTCAGCAGCAGCACCTTCAGATCGGAAGGCAGCTCAAGGCAGGTCATCAGACCGGCGGCACCACTGCCGACCACCACCACGTCCCAGTGGGATGCCATCAGCGGATCCGGTTCATCCAAGCGGCTGGTTCACCCCGTGACGCCCTGCATCGTGCAGGAGAGCCTATGGGAAGGGCCGCAGAGGACACCCGGACACAAAAAAACCGCCGGGAGAACGGCGGTCGGGAAGCATGGGCCGGGCTGCCGGCATCCCTTGGGGTGGGCTCAGCGATAGACACCGTCGTTGATGCGATCGAAGCCTTCGTTGAGGGCGATCGCCGGTGGAGTCACGGTGAAGTTGTCCTTGTACTTGTTGAAGAGTTCCTTCTGACGGTCGGTCAGATCCAGGTTGAGCACGTCGTCGACGCTGTCGTAGGGACCACCGAGAACGATCTTGCCGGCCAGGGTCGGATACATGCCGGGGTACTGCTGGAAACGGCGTACCGAAGCGTTGTTCAGGTCCACCTTGCCGCCGCTCTCGGCGATCTTGTCGTCGATTTCGTTACGGAGCTCCGCGGCGAAGGCGGCATCGGGCAGGAGCAGGGTCATCAGCAGACCGGCCAGAACCACACCACTCATCAGCCAGGCAAGCAGCCGCTTCATCACGACACTCCTCAGGAGATAGAACAAGGCACCCTGGCAGGGCAGGGCGGTGATCCAGGGAACCACGAAGCCAACGTTACAGAACGCCCTCCAGTCCCCTCGCCCCGGAGGACCTGCTTTTGCAGTTCTTCAGATCAGGCCGCTGAGCTGGGGGGCCATCAGGGCTGCGCCCAGGAAGAGGGCGTCCACCCCGAGGGTGGTGGCCAGGGCCGCGGCCCCCACGCGCCAGGGGCCGCCCCGTTGCCAAAGGTTCAGGCTGATCAGCACGAGCAGAGTCCCGGCCAGGCCGACAAGGGTCAGGGGCCAGGGCTGCAGCACCTCGATGGCGGCACCCTGGAGGAGAAGGGGCGCCTCGCTGAGCGGGGCGTTCAGGACCCGGGGCCAGAGATCCATCAGTCCGGCGGCCGCCATCACGGCGTCGGTGGTGGCGGTGCCCAGCAGGGAGGCCAGATAGAAGGCTCCGGCCAATTGCCAGCGGCCCCCGAGGCCCGCCAGGGCCAGGGGCAGGGCAAAGGCCTCCACCGGAAGATGCAGGGCGGGATGGAGCCGGAACCACCCCCAGAACAGGCATCCCCCCAGCCAGCTGCCGCTGAAGCCCACCAGCAGCACCCCCAGCTCTTTCCACTGGCCCCGGCCGTGGCCTTCGAGCAGGAGGGCGATGGCCATCAGGGGAATCGTGAACAGGGCCGCCCCCATCGGAGCCGCCCGCACCCAGGGGGCCTGGAGGAACACCGGGACGGTGACCAGAAAAGCGGCCGTCAGCGGCAGCATGGTGGCGGCCGGGACAGAACCGAACCGCAGGACCGGAGCTGCGGCGGAGGGGGATGGAAGCGTGGGTGGGACCCCGATCAACTTGTTGTGAAGAAAGTTGTGCAACCTTAAGGGGCCGGACGGGTGGTTCCGTGACCCGTCCGGCCATAAGGTCGCCGCAGTATCGGCTCCATTCATGCCGTTGGTCGCCACGAGCGCCCCCATGCCCCTGGCCGAGGCCTGCTGGCATGCCCTGGTGCTGGGGATCGTCCAGGGGCTGACGGAATTCCTCCCGATCAGCAGCACGGCCCACCTGAAGGTGGTGCCCGTTTTGCTGGGCTGGGGCGATCCTGGTGTGGCGTTCACCGCCGTCATCCAGCTGGGCAGCATTGCTGCTGTGCTCGCGTACTTCCGCAGGGATCTGGCCGAGGTGGGCAACGGGGTGGCCAGGGCCTTCCGCCATGGCCAGTGGAGCGATCCCTCGGCCCAGCTGGGTCTCTCGATCGCCCTTGGCACCGTACCGATCCTCCTGGCCGGCCTGGCCATCAAGGTGCTGCTGCCCGGATACGAGAACTCCCCCCTGCGAAGCCTGGAGGCCATCGCCATCGTCTCGATCGTGATGGCCCTGCTGCTGGCGGCGGCCGAAATCGCCGGAAGCCGCCGGCGTCGGCTCGAGGAGGTCACGCCCCGGGACGGGCTGCTGGTGGGTCTGGCCCAGACCCTCGCCCTGATCCCAGGAGTCTCCCGCTCCGGCAGCACCCTGACGGCCTCTCTCTTCGATGGCTGGAACCGCTCTGATGCGGCCCGGTTCTCGTTTCTGCTCGGCATTCCCGCCATCACCCTGGCGGGGCTGGTGGAACTCAAGGCCGCCTTCGGCTCGGTGCAGAACGGTGGGGTGATCCCGATGCTGGTGGGCATCGCCGGGGCGGCGGTGGTCTCCTGGCTGGCGATTGCCTGGCTGCTCCGCTACCTGCAGCAGAACAGCACCTGGATCTTCGTCGCCTACCGGCTTCTGTTCGGTCTTGTCATCCTGCTGGGCTTCCGCGGCCTGGAGGCGATCACGCCCTGAGCTTGCCGGGCCGCCACACTGGAGGCCTGTCCCCTCGCCGTTGCCGTCACCCCCGTGTGGAAGGAGCCCTCCGCCGGCCTCGCCGGGGCCGCAACCCAACCCCAGCCCGCGGTGGTGGCGACGGTGGAGCCGGGCTCCATCGCCGAAGAACTGGGCTTCCAGCCCGGTGACCGGCTGCGAAGCATCAACGGCTTTCGTCCCAGGGACCTGATCGACGTTCAGGTGCTCCAGGGGGAGGAGGAGCTGGTGCTGGAGGTTGAGGATCCCGATGGCACTCTCCACGTGGTGGAACTGGAGAAGGATCTGGACGAAGGGCTGGGCCTGGGCTTCAGCGAAGCCCTCTTCGACGGCCTGCGCCAGTGCAACAACCACTGCCCCTTCTGCTTCATCGACCAGCAGCCGCCGGGACGTCGTGACAGCCTCTACCTCAAGGACGACGACTATCGGCTCAGCTTTCTTTACGGCTCCTACCTCACGCTCACCAATCTGACCGCGGCCGACTGGCGCCGGATCGAGGAGCAGCGCCTCTCTCCCCTGTTCGTGTCGGTCCATGCCACCGACCCCGACCTGCGCAGCCGTCTGCTGGTCAACCCCCGCGCCGGCCTGCTGCTGGAGCAGTTGGCCTGGTTTGCCGAGCGCCGCCTCCAGATCCATGCCCAGGTGGTTGTCTGCCCTGGACTGAACGACGGCGAGGCCCTTGAGCGCACCCTCACCGATCTGGCCCGCTTCGGTACGGGCCCCTGGCCCGCCGTGCTCTCCGCTGCCGTGGTGCCCGTGGGCCTCACACGCTTCCGGCCCGCCGGGGATGTCCTGCGACCGGTGGAGAGGGAGGACGCCCGGGCGGTGATCGCACGGGTGGAACGGCTGCAGCACGGCTTTCAGGCCGTCATCGGCAGCCGCTTCGCCTGGCTCTCGGATGAGTGGTATCTGATCGCCGGCCAGCCCCTGCCCCCCCGGGCCAGCTATGAGGACCTTCCCCAGCGGGAGAACGGGGTCGGCAGCATTCGCGCCTTCCTGGAGGAGCTGGAGCGGGCCACTCGCCAGCTCCCCGGGGCGATCGCCCTCCCCCGCCGCTCCAGCTGGGTGGTGGGCCGACTGGTGGCCGGTGCCCTCCAACCGGTGGTGGA
Source organism: uncultured bacterium (assembly GCA_942491175.1). Lineage (GTDB taxonomy): Bacteria > Cyanobacteriota > Cyanobacteriia > PCC-6307 > Cyanobiaceae > Cyanobium. Next base: position 100,991 of record CALNZO010000003.1, read on the forward strand.
GCGGCTCAACCGTGTCCAGGGGCTGGAGTTGCTGCTTCATGGCCTGCCCAGTCCCTACTGGGGGCAGGAGCAGGTGGTCACCGGCCTCCTCACCGGCGCTGATCTGATCGAGGGGCTGGCCGGCCGCGACCTTGGCGCGGAACTGCTGCTGCCCCGGGTGATGCTGCGGGAGGGGCAGGAGGTTTTCCTCGACGACATCACCCTTGAGGAGCTGCGTCGGCGGCTCCCCGTACCGGTGCGCCTGCTCGGAGGGGCGGAAGATCTGGTGGCTGCCTGCCTCGGCAGCCCACCGGGAGATGCTTAAGCTCTGGCGCAAGCGAATGATTCAGACGTGAGGCGCCACCCACTCCTGCTCGCGGCACTGGTGGTGCTTCCGTCGGTCTCTGTCGAGGCCCTTCCGGTCCGATCCGAGACATCCCCGGCTCCAGCCCCCACCGTCGAAAGCCCTCCCGCCGACTCCCTTTCGGAGCCGCCGTCGATTCCCCTGGCACCGGATGTCAAGGGATCGAGACCCAAGTCGAATCCTTCCGTTCTGGCCCCCGCTGCCACCGAACTCCCCCCCGGCCTGGAGGATCTGTCGGCCCCCAACCCCCTGGCCCTGCCGGTCAAACCCTCCCAGGTGCGCATCCGAGAACTCCGGCCCCTCGGCCTGGCCGATGTGGAAACCCTGGTCGAGGTCAACAACCCCGAGCTGAAGGCCCTGGCCAGCCAGGTGGAGCAGGCCCAGTCAGCCCTGCGGGCCCAGATCGCCCTCTGGTATCCCACGATTTCGCTTGGCGCCAACAGCCTTCCCACCTTCACCGGCGGCGGGCAGTTCAGCTCCGGGTCCACAGGGACCGGCCAGGCCATCGGTAACACCACCACCAAGATCTGGCGGATGCAGGCGGACCTCGAGGCCAGCTGGGCCCTGATCAACCCCAGGCGCACCCCCCTGATCGCCGCTGCCAGGGACCGGTTCGAGAGGGCCAAGGATGACTATCTGATCGGGCTGCGGGAACGACGGCTGGCGGCGGCGGAAGCGTTCTTCCGCCTGCAGGTCTCCGATGAGACGGTGCGGATCGGCCAGCAGTCGGTGCGCTCCTCCCTGGTGAGCCTGCGGGATGCCAAGGCCCGCTTCCAGGCGGGTGTGGCCACCAAGCTGGAGGTGCTGGAAGCCGAAACCCAGCTGGCCCGCGATCAGCAGGTGCTCACCCAGGGCCTGGCCGATCAGGCCATCGCCCGTCGCTCCCTTGCCAGCCTGCTCGACCTGCCCCAGGACATCACGCCCACCTCCAAGGAACCCTCCCGCGTCGTGGGCACCTGGCTGCCCAGCCTGCAGGAAAGCATCGTGGCGGCCTATGCCTTCCGTGAAGAGCTCAATCAGATCCTGTTGGACATCTCCATCTCCAACAGTGAGGCCAACGCGGCCCTGGGTGAGGTGCAGCCGTTGCTGAGGATCTTCAATGTCGTCGGTGTGGGGCGCACCGATGGCTATCAATTTGTCCCCACTCCCCTTACAGGGAACTATGGCTGGAGCGCCGACAACACCGCCGGCATCAACTTCCAGTGGAACATTTTTGATGGTGGTGCCGCCCGGGCCAACTACCGCCAGGCCAAGCAGCGGGCCCAGCAGAACACGTTCCAGTTCGCTCAGCAGCGCGATGTCATCCGCCAGCAGGTGGAGAGCAGCTTCTACGAGCTGGAGAAGAACAACCGCAACATCACCACCACCTCCCGGGAGGTGATCTCCACCCGGGAATCCCTGCGTCTGGCGCGCCTCCGCTTCCAGGCCGGCGTCACCACCCAGAGGGAGGTCGTCGACACCCAGCGGGACCTCACCCAGGCCGAGGTGCGCTGGTCCACGGCCATCTCCGACTACAACATCGCCCTGGCCCAGCTGCGCCGCTTCACCGGGCTCGACCAGATCGGCCTGTGCCAGCGCCCGACCCTGCCCGCCACCAACCCCAGGGGCACCGATACGAACGACATCCCGGTGGAGCCCCAGCCCCTCATTCCGGCCTGCAGTGCGGGGAACCCCACAGGGCCCGCTTCGACGGCACCCGGGTCCTGACCATCGTTGTCGGCACCCCTCCGCCCCGGCCTCACCCTCCCCGCCACCCTGCGGCTCGGCCTCTTCCAGGGATGCCTGGGTTGTCTGGCGGTGATCTTCTCCGGTCTTCTCAACCGGATCATGCTCAGTGAACTCGCCTTCCCCGGCCTGCTGGTGGGCGGCGCTCTGGCCTTCGAACAGTTCGTGGCCCCGTCGAGGGTGCTCTTCGGCCAGATCTCCGATGCCCATCCCCTGGCCTCCCGCCACCGGGTCCCCTATGTGCTGATCGGGACGGCCTTTTTCTGCCTGCTGGCGGTGTTGTCGGTGCCGCTGATCTTCCGGGTGAGCCGGCTGCTGGAGGCAGGAGCCCAGCCAGGGGTCGCCCTCGGCATCGCAGCCCTCTGCGGGTTGTTCGCCCTGTACGGCCTGGCGGTCTCCCTGGCCACCACCCCCTATCTGGCCCTGGTGATCGACCGCACCACGGAGCGGGAACGGCCCCGGGCGGTCGGCATCATCTGGTGCATGCTCACGGTGGGGATCGTCATCGGAGCGGTGTCGATCGGCCTCAGCCTCCGTTCCCTCGACGGCGTCAACGATCCGGTGCTGCTCCAGGCCACCCTCTCCCGTTTCATGGTGATCGTGGCTTCGGTGGTGATGCTGCTCACCGTGCTGGCCACCTGGGGGATGGAGCCCTCGGTGCGGGAGAGGCCCGAGGGTATGGCCCCCGGGCGGGAGGATGCCATCGGCCTGGTCCAGTCCTGGGCGCTGATCACCTCCAGCCGCCAGGTGCTGATCTTCTTTTCCTTTCTGATCCTGTTCACCCTTGCCCTGTTCCTGCAGGATCCGGTGCTGGAGAGCTATGGCGCCCAGGTCTTCGCCATGCCCATCGCCGCCACGGCCCAGCTCAATGCCTTCTGGGGCGTGGGTACTCTCGTCGGCCTTCTGATCGGAGGGCTCTGGGTCGTACCCCGGCTCGGGAAGATGGCCACGGCCCGCCTCGGCTGCCAGTTGATCGCCCTCTCCCTGCTGCTGCTGCTCCTGGCCGGTCTGACCGCCCGGATTCCCTTTCTGCAGGCCGTGATGGTGCTCTTCGGGCTGGCGGCCGGCATCGGCACCAACAGCGCCCTGTGCCTCATGCTCGATCTCACCCTGCCCCAGGCCGCCGGCACCTTCGTCGGGGTCTGGGGGATGGCCCAGGCCCTGTCGCGGGCGATGGGGAAGCTGATCGGCGGAGGCCTCTACGACATCGGTCGCGCCCTGCCCCTGGGGGATGGAGCCTATGGCCCCTTCGCCCTGGTGCTGGCGGTCGAACTGCTGGTGGCGCTGGCGGCCCTGCTGCTCCTGAGCCGCGTCAACGTGCGTCAGTTCCGGGAGGACACCTCCCGCAGCCTCAGTAGGGTCCTGGAGATGGAACTGGTATGACGCCCGTTCCCCCGCTCCTCCTTGATCCCCGTCTGGAGGCGTTGATTGATCGGGTCGCCGAGCGCCAGCGGGCTGATTTCGGCCACAGCCAGCCGGATCTCAAGGCGGATGGCTCCTTGATCACAGCCTGCGACCGCTGGAGCGATCTCACCCTGGTCGAGGGCCTGGCGGAACTGTTTCCCGGTGAGGGAGTGCTCAGCGAGGAGGGCAGGCAGCAGGTACCCGCCACGCCGGCCTACTGGGTGGTGGATCCCCTCGACGGCACCACCAACTTCGCCGCCGGAATTCCTTACTGGGCCATCTCGATGGCCCGCTTCGAGGCTGGAGTGCCGGTGCTGTCGATTCTTGACGTGCCGCCCCTGCGGCAGCGCATCGTGGCGATCCGGGGCGGGGGAGCCTGGCGCAACGGAAAGCCCATCCCCCCCCCTTCCCTGCAGCTCCACAACGCCGGCTGCGTGTCCCTCTGCAGCCGTTCGATACGGGTGCTCCAGAAATTGCCCCACCGCCCCTTCCCGGGCAAGATCCGTCTGCTTGGGGTGGCCAGCCTGAATCTGGTTTCGGTGGCCATGGGCCAGACCATGGCGGCCCTGGAGGCGACACCGAAGATCTGGGACCTGGCAGCGGCCTGGCTGGTGCTCGAGGAGCTGGGTTGTCCGATGCGCTGGCTGGGCGAAAGCCCGCAGGGCCTCGAGGCCGGAACAGACCTGGGCCAGAGCAACTTCCCGGTGCTGGCTGCCGACCGGCAGGAGAGTCTGGAACGTTTCCTGCCCTGGGCGCAGGCACTGGAAACGGTGAAGGCCGCCCATTAGGTGGTATGATTTTGGACTGCGCCCCAGGGAGCGAGAGCTTGCGGGGGGCAGACTTACTGGGACTGGGAGGCGCGAGCCGACGGTGCTGTAAGTTTTCTGAGTCGCTGAGAGGCGACGCGCCGCGAGAGCCCCGGAAGGGGTGGAGCGGCTGAACCTGGACAACCAAAAAAGTTTAGGAACTGACGCTTCTACCGCGTCGGTTGCGACGGAAGGCGAAGGGTGAATGCGGGAGACCGTAGATGCCTGAGCCGGAGGTGCCTGTGTCGGACGCTACGGGACGGTGGCCTGGTGAGAGATCGCCTGGGCGACGGTTGACTGGTGCGAAGGACGGGGGCGTTCTGCAAGGGACGGCAACGGACGAAAGAGCGGTGGAGGTGTGAGGTCCCGTCAAAAGAAACAAGCGACGGGTCAAAGCGATCAAGGAGTAGCGGAGCGTTCTCACGACGAGCTGCTGCGGGAGTGGCGATGCCTCCGGAAGGAGGTGTAGGGCCCTTTGATGGCGAGACCGGTTGCGAACCGGATCTGAGATTCGGGAAAGTCACCGGGAGCGAGGGGAGCAACTGTCCACAGGATGGAAGCGAGCCGAGTGACCAGTGCACTCTTTGAACCCACTGCGCGAGCAGTGGAGGCCCAGCAGTTATTTCATACGCCAGTGTGGGGTGACGGCAGGAGGCAAATCCAGCTGAGAGGAGCGAAAGCGAATCAAAAGGGTTGGATCTACAACGGAGAGTTTGATCCTGGCTCAGGATGAACGCTGGCGGCGTGCTTAACACATGCAAGTCGAACGCACCTTCGGGTGAGTGGCGGACGGGTGAGTAACGCGTGGGAATCTGCCCTTAGGAGGGGGATAACGGCTGGAAACGGCCGCTAATACCCCATATGCCGAGAGGTGAAACGAATTTCGCCTGAGGATGAGCCCGCGTCTGATTAGCTAGTTGGTGGGGTAATGGCCCACCAAGGCGACGATCAGTAGCTGGTCTGAGAGGATGATCAGCCACACTGGGACTGAGACACGGCCCAGACTCCTACGGGAGGCAGCAGTGGGGAATTTTCCGCAATGGGCGAAAGCCTGACGGAGCAACGCCGCGTGAGGGATGAAGGCCTCTGGGCTGTAAACCTCTTTTCTCAAGGAAGAAGACATGACGGTACTTGAGGAATAAGCCACGGCTAATTCCGTGCCAGCAGCCGCGGTAATACGGGAGTGGCAAGCGTTATCCGGAATTATTGGGCGTAAAGCGTCCGCAGGCGGCCCTGTAAGTCTGTTGTTAAAGCGTGGAGCTCAACTCCATTTCAGCGATGGAAACTACAGGGCTTGAGTGTGGTAGGGGCAGAGGGAATTCCCGGTGTAGCGGTGAAATGCGTAGATATCGGGAAGAACACCAGTGGCGAAGGCGCTCTGCTGGGCCATAACTGACGCTCATGGACGAAAGCCAGGGGAGCGAAAGGGATTAGATACCCCTGTAGTCCTGGCCGTAAACGATGAACACTAGGTGTCGGGGGAATCGACCCCCTCGGTGTCGTAGCCAACGCGTTAAGTGTTCCGCCTGGGGAGTACGCACGCAAGTGTGAAACTCAAAGGAATTGACGGGGGCCCGCACAAGCGGTGGAGTATGTGGTTTAATTCGATGCAACGCGAAGAACCTTACCAGGGTTTGACATCCTGCGAATCCCTTGGAAACTTGGGAGTGCCTTCGGGAGCGCAGAGACAGGTGGTGCATGGCTGTCGTCAGCTCGTGTCGTGAGATGTTGGGTTAAGTCCCGCAACGAGCGCAACCCACGTCTTTAGTTGCCAGCATTCAGTTGGGCACTCTAGAGAGACCGCCGGTGATAAACCGGAGGAAGGTGTGGATGACGTCAAGTCATCATGCCCCTTACATCCTGGGCTACACACGTACTACAATGCTACGGACAAAGGGCAGCAAGCTCGCGAGAGTTAGCAAATCCCATAAACCGTGGCTCAGTTCAGATCGTAGGCTGCAACTCGCCTACGTGAAGGAGGAATCGCTAGTAATCGCAGGTCAGCATACTGCGGTGAATACGTTCCCGGGCCTTGTACACACCGCCCGTCACACCATGGAAGTTGGCCATGCCCGAAGTCGTTACTCCAACCCTTGTGGAGGAGGACGCCGAAGGTGGGGCTGATGACTGGGGTGAAGTCGTAACAAGGTAGCCGTACCGGAAGGTGCGGCTGGATCACCTCCTAACAGGGAGACACAACTGATCGTGATGTCTGAGCGCCAAGAAGACGAAAGTCAGAAGGGCAAATTTGTCTCAGGCCATGATCCTGTCATCTCGAAGGTCGATCGGTACCTCAAGGTGAGCCATCAAAGCCAAGGAAGAGCAGACAGGAGCCGTAAGGAGCCTGGTAGCAAATTCTGAGGATGATGTGATGGACTCGTTTTCAGTTCCTAAACTTTGTCTAGGTCACCCCACAAGTGGGTTCAAAAGCACTGATGACCACGAAATCGAAAGAGGAAGTGGAAGGGCAGAAATGTCGTACGTCGTAGCTGTTGAATCCAACTCTCAGAGTGATTGTTCCTGGGCCATTAGCTCAGGTGGTTAGAGCGCACCCCTGATAAGGGTGAGGTCCCTGGTTCAAGTCCAGGATGGCCCATTCGTGTTTGGGGGTTTAGCTCAGTTGGTAGAGCGCCTGCTTTGCAAGCAGGATGTCAGCGGTTCGAGTCCGCTAACCTCCATCCAACAAGGTTAAGACCACAACATGATGCCGCATCAGGAAGCAACTCTGATGTGTGAGGTGACGATAGACATGTTCAGCTGAGGATTCCAGCCTCCTTTCATTCCCGATGGAACCACGACATTGCTTGGCGATGGGTGAGTACCAGGTGGTTGAAAGGAAGCTGGACTCGCTGAGTCTCCGGTGTGAGCTGGAGGCTGGGTGAATTCAGCAACGAACCTTGACAACTGCATAGGTGAGTCTGGAAAAGAAAGCATCTCATGGATGTCCATGCGATTATTCTTTCCTGTTCAGTTCAGCGATCAGCTGATCTGGAGAAGGAAGAGTGTCGTATGGGAAATTCTTGAGTTTAGAGCCGAGAGCTTCCAGCGTCTTTTCGCTCCGCCGAGGAGGGAAGAGTCAGATTTTGCCATTCAAACCATTTTCTGCTCGAGGGAGAGCCGGCAACGGTGAAACCAAGTGTAGGAAGCAGGTGAAGGCAGGAGAATGGGTCTCAACAACCCTGAACGTTGGGAGTGAACATTGGTCAAGCTACAAAGGGCTCACGGTGGATACCTTGGCACACAGAGGCGATGAAGGACGTGGTTACCTGCGAAAAGTCTCGGGGAGCTGGAAACACGCTTTGATCCGGGAATCTCCGAATGGGGCAACCCCTAGAACGGCCACCTGAATCCATAGGGTGGCGCGAGCCAACCCAGCGAACTGAAACATCTTAGTAGCTGGAGGAAAGGAAAGTAAAAACGACTCCCTCAGTAGCGGCGAGCGAACGGGGAAGAGCCTAAACCGATGGTTTCGACCATCGGGGTTGTGGGACAGCAATGTGGACCAGGGACGTTAGTGGAAGCGTTTGAAAGGCGCGCCATAGAGGGTGAAAGCCCCGTACGCGAAAACGAAACTGGCCTAGCTGTATCCCGAGTAGCACGGAGCACGTGAAATTCCGTGTGAATCCGCGAGGACCACCTCGTAAGGCTAAGTACTCCTGTGTGACCGATAGCGAAACAGTACCGCGAGGGAAAGGTGAAAAGAACCCCGGGAGGGGAGTGAAATAGAACATGAAACCGTGAGCTTACAAGCAATGGGAGCCCGACTGATCGGGTGACCGTGTGCCTGTTGAAGAATGAGCCGGCGACTTATAGGCACTGGCAGGTTAAACCGGAAATGGTGGAGCCATAGCGAAAGCGAGTCTGAATAGGGCGTTAGTCAGTGTTTATAGACCCGAACCCGGGTGATCTAACCATGGCCAGGATGAAGCTTGGGTGATACCAAGTGGAGGTCCGAACCGACTGATGTTGAAAAATCAGCGGATGAGCTGTGGTTAGGGGTGAAATGCCAATCGAACCCGGAGCTAGCTGGTTCTCCCCGAAATACGTTGAGGCGTAGCGTCTGGTGCTATAGCAGGGGGGTAAAGCCACCGTTTCGGTGCGGGCTGCGAGAGCGGTACCAAATCGAGACGAACTCTGAATACCCTGTGTGTAGCCAGGCAGTCAGACTGTGGGGGATAAGCTCCATGGTCGAAAGGGAAACAGCCCAGACCGCCAGCTAAGGTCCCCAAATGACTACTCAGTGATAAAGGAGGTGGGATTGCCCAGACAACCAGGAGGTTTGCCTAGAAGCAGCCATCCTCAAAGGAGTGCGTAATAGCTCACTGGTCGAGCGATCCTGCGCCGAAAATGAACGGGGCTAAGTAGTCTACCGAAGCTGCGGATTTAATTGTTCTTAGGAACATTCGAATGGTAGGGGAGCGTTCCATGTGGGGTGAAGCGTTAGCGTAAGCGGGCGTGGACTGCATGGAAGTGAGAATGTCGGCTTGAGTAGCGAAAACATGGGTGAGAATCCCATGCCCCGAAACCCTAAGGGTTCCTCCGGCAGGCTCGTCCGCGGAGGGTTAGTCAGGACCTAAGGCGAGGCCGAAAGGCGTAGTCGATGGACAACAGGTCAACATTCCTGTACCTGTCATGTTTTGGGAAGGGGGACGGAGAAGGCTAGCCCAGCCAGAAGTTGGTTACTGGTTCAAGCGTTCGAGGCGTTGAGAAGTGGAGAAAACACTTTGAGCTGAGGCGTGAGTACGAGCTGCTACGGCAGCGAAGTGGGTGATGTCAAGCTTCCAAGAAAAGCCCTATACCCGTTAAGGCATGATGGCCTGTACCCGAAACCGACACAGGTGGGGTGGTAGAGAATACCGAGGGGCGCGAGATAACTCTCTCTAAGGAACTCGGCAAAATGGCCCCGTAACTTCGGGAGAAGGGGTGCCACCGCAAGGTGGTCGCAGTGAAGAGGCCCAGGCGACTGTTTACCAAAAACACAGGTCTCCGCTAAGTCGCAAGACGATGTATGGGGGCTGACGCCTGCCCAGTGCCGGAAGGTTAAGGAAGCTGGTCAGCGCAAGCGAAGCTAGCGACTGAAGCCCCGGTGAACGGCGGCCGTAACTATAACGGTCCTAAGGTAGCGAAATTCCTTGTCGGGTAAGTTCCGACCCGCACGAAAGGCGTAACGATCTGGGCGCTGTCTCGGAGAGAGGCTCGGCGAAATAGAATTGTCTGTGAAGATGCGGACTACGTGCACCCGGACAGAAAGACCCTATGAAGCTTTACTGTAGCTTGGTATTGTGCCCGGGCTCTGAATGCGCAGGATAGGTGGGAGGCTTTGATCCATTGCTTGTGGGTGATGGTGAGCCAACGGTGAGATACCACTCTTTCAGAGCTAGGGTTCTAACGGTCACCCGTTATCCGGGGACCGGACAGTATCAGGTGGGCAGTTTGACTGGGGCGGTCGCCTCCTAAAAGGTAACGGAGGCGCGCAAAGGTTCCCTCAGGCTGGTTGGAAATCAGCCGACGAGTGTAAAGGCAGAAGGGAGCTTGACTGTGAGACCTACAAGTCGAACAGGGACGAAAGTCGGCCTTAGTGATCCGACGGTTCTGAGTGGAAGGGCCGTCGCTCAACGGATAAAAGTTACTCTAGGGATAACAGGCTGATCTCCCCCAAGAGTTCACATCGACGGGGAGGTTTGGCACCTCGATGTCGGCTCATCGCAACCTGGGGCTGAAGTCGGTCCCAAGGGTTGGGCTGTTCGCCCATTAAAGCGGTACGCGAGCTGGGTTCAGAACGTCGTGAGACAGTTCGGTCCATATCCGGTGCATGCGCAGGAATATTGAGAGGATTTCTCCCTAGTACGAGAGGACCGGGAGGAACGCACCTCTGGTGTGCCAGTTATCGTGCCAACGGTAAACGCTGGGTAGCCATGTGCGGAGAGGATAACCGCTGAAAGCATCTAAGTGGGAAGCCCACCTCAAGATGAGTATTCCCATGGCGTTAGCCAGTAAGGTCACGGGCAGAACACCCGTTGATAGGCTCTACGTGGAAGCCGGGCAACCGGTGAAGCGGAGGAGTACTAATAGACCGAGGGCTTGACCAACAATGGCTCTAAGCCTGCTGTTTTCCAAGGGAAACAGAAGAATGAATTCTTTTTCAGAGGAGTGATCAGTGCCGGGATGACTGGTGTTGATGTCTCTAATCTATGCAGTTCTCAGGGATCTATCCTGGTGTCCATGGCGCTGTGGAACCACGCCGATCCATCTCGAACTCGGTTGTGAAACGCAGCAGCGGCAACGATAGTTGGGGGGTAGCCCCCTGCGAAAATAGCTCGATGCCAGGTAAAACATGAACCCCGAAGCTGCCGCTGTGCAGTGGAGGATTGAATCGGTGGATCAGCTGTCGTCATGACAGCTGTACCGATCACGAGAAGCCACCCGCAAGGGTGGCTTTTTTTATGGTGAATTCAGATCGATGGTTACCATGGCTGGCCATGGCCGATCACCCTTCAGCGGCAATCGTTCTGATGCGATCTGCCTGCCTGTCACGCCTGCGACAGGTCATCACTCCTCGGCCGTGATAGCTCGTCCTACTTGGTTTCGCAGGTAGTCGAGCATGGATGCCTCGACCCCCGTCTGGTAGAGGCAGCTGTTGAGACCCAACAGAGACAAGGGTGCCTTCTGTTCGGTGTAGGTGACAGCCTTTTTGCCTGCTGCGCTGTTGAAATTGTCCACACCCCGTTGCATCACTTGGCAGCTCACCATCTGCATACCTGCCACGCTTGCGGTGCTGTTGGATCGTATCTGCCAGAAAGTTGTCAACGAGTCCTTGAGGGCGATTGCTGTCTGAGCATCGCGCACCAGGGGATGATTTCCTTCAGCGGCTCTGGCTGCTGGATAGGCCTTCATCAGCGGCTCGAAGGCCTGGTTGAGTGTGTTCGGCTGAGCAGAGTTGAGGAGAGTCTGAGTCTGTTGCATCCCTTCCCGAAGGGCACTGATGGCAGTGATCTCCTGCTCCCTGCTTGCTTGGTCACCCATGTCGTCAGATGAACTGCCTACTTCTGAGCTGCCTACTTCGAACCACTGTCTGATCGAGGAGGCTTCGGCTCTCGTCAGCCTCCGTCGAGCCTTTTCTCCTCCAGTGCCTGGGGCGGACTGCGGCGTGGGGATCTTCGGACAGGGCTTTTGTGTGCATCGCCCCCAACGTGGCCGACCGTCTGAACCGACAGGCATTCTGAAGACGTCATCAGTCTGCACTCGGGATGAACTGAACTCATCCTTGATGTAGTAGCCGGAGTCACCGTCATTGACGAATGATGCGACTTCGGTGTCGATATCTATTGTCACGGAAGCCTGGCTTGGTGCCTGGTTTGCGGCGACGCCGGCCAGCAGTGAAAGCGCAATGGCGAACGGATGCTTGAAAACCGATTGCGGCTGGAAATGGAAAAGCGTTCTAAGACGAAACGTTGTTGATTTCATCGACATAAACGTACTTATTTATGTTTTAGCCTTTTGATTATAACATGGAATCTTGGGAGGCGCGAATCTGCTCTGTTTTTTGCAGCGTGATCTTTTATTCAGGGCAGAGTTCATCAAACGCGATAATGCTTCTGAATGCTCCTGGATCGGACTGGGGATTACCCTCCCTGAGACTGAACAGCACCTTCATTCCGGCGCCTGCGGCGGCCTCCAGTTCCCCCAGAGAGTCACTGATGAAGAGAACGCGGCCTGGTTCCACCGCCATGGCAGCGGCAATGGCGGTATAGCTGGCGCTGTTCTGTTTCGGCCCGCAGCGTGTGTCGAACCAGTGGCTGAAGAGCTCACAAAGATCGCCGCCGCTGCTGTGTCTGTAAAGCAGTTGCTGAGCCTTTACAGATCCAGAGGAATATACGGCCAGCACGATGCCTGCCTTGCGGCAGCGCCTCAGTGCAGCGGGCACATCGCTGAAGAGGGGCCCCACCAGCCGGCCGCTGGCATAGCCCTGCTCCCACACCATCCCCTGCAGTTCCTTGAGCGCCGTGAGCTTCCGGTCTTGAGCGATCAGCCAGTGGAGGTAGGGGAGAACGCGCCATGGAACCCATTCGTCCGGGACTTCGGCTTGCAGGGCCACAGCCTCCGGATGGGGGTCGGCCTTCCATGCCACCTCCACCTCCTCCACCAGCTTCCGAACCCGATTCTGGTGTTGGTTTTGCTCGAGAAACGCCCCCATCTGCTCGCCTGCGAAGGGGAACAGCGTGCCCGTCACGAAGCTCACGGGGCAGGTGGTGCCTTCGATATCGAGCAGAAGGTGGCTGGTTCCGGTCTTCATTGTCCTGCCGGCGGGGCGAGGGCTGCCACCAGCAGTTGCCGCCAATGCTGTTCCAGGAGGAATTCCAGGATCTCCAGATGGCGCACGGCAAGGGTGAGATCCGCTCCCCAGGCATAGAGGCCGTGTCCAGCGATCAGCAGGCCATGGGGAGCTGCCTGGAGCAGGGGCCCGGCCAGATCACTGAGGCGGGAGATGTCCTGATCGTTGGCGAGCACGGGGATGGACACCCTGGTGGCATGGCTGCGAATCCCTTCCAGTCCCTTGAGCATTTCCAGGTCCTGCATCTCCATCTTCCCCGCTGCTGCATAGTGCCCCGACAGGAGGGTGCCGGCCTGGGAGTGGGTGTGCAACACCGCTCCGGCTGCCGTGCTGCCCACGATCGCCAGGTGCAGTGCAGTCTCGGCGCTGGCACGCCCCTCACCGGCGATCACCGCACCGTGCTCGTCCACCACGATCAGGGCCTCCGGGGCCACCGAGCCCTTGTCCACTCCGCTGGGAGCCATCAGCAGGGCAAGGGGGTGGCGCTCCAGCACGTAACTGAAGTTCCCGCCGGTGCCGTCGCACCAGCCGCGCCGATGGATAGCAGCCATGGCCTGGCAGAGGGCGTGGGCCGCTCGGGCGTGCTGGCCCGTGCCTGAGACTTCGGATGAATCCATCAGTTCTGGCAGCTGGGGCACCAGTGGCTGCTGCGGCCTCCAAGTTTCTCGCGTTGGATCGCAGTACCGCAACGACGGCAGGGTTCGCCGCCGCGCCGATACACCCAGGCCTGCCCCCCGTAGTTGCCGTTGGTGCCGCGAAGGTCGCGGAAATCGCTGAAGGTGGTGCCTCCGGCGCCGATGCTGGTCTCGAGCACGTCCACCAGGGCCCGGCGCAGCCGGTCCAGATGGGTGCGGCCGAGGCGGCCGCTGGGGGTGTGCGGGCGGATCCCCGCGGCGAACAGGGATTCGTCGGCATAGATGTTGCCGACCCCCGCCACCAGCGACTGGTCGAGCAGGGCGTTCTTGATCGGCCGGCGCGACCCTTTCAGCCGCTCCCGCAGGTAGGTGCCTGTGAAGGCGGGCGCGAATGGCTCCGGGCCCAGCCGCCGCAGGCCACTCATCACGCTGTCGGTGGCCATGCCCGGCGGGATCCACCACATCTGGCCGAAGCTGCGGGTATCGACGAAGCGAAGCTCCTCGCCGGCGATGTTCCACAGGCGGACCCGGGTGTGGGGGCAGGGAGGCAGGGGTCGGTCCAGCCAGAGGAACTGCCCCGTCATGCGCAGGTGGACGCCCCATTCGCCGGCGGTGGCACCGTCGGGGGTTTCAAGGTCGCCCAGGAGGTACTTGCCGCGACGTCGCCAACCAGCCAGCTGAAGACCCTGGAGGGCCTCGCAGAAGGCTGCGGGGTCCTCGGGGCTGGCGATGGCCCGGGCGCGAAGAACCTCCACACGGTCGATGCGAAGGCCGCGGGTCTGTTGTTCCAGTCCGCGACGAACGGTCTCTACCTCCGGGAGCTCAGGCATGGCGGGATCGTACGCCTGGGCTCAGCTCGCCATTCCCAGGTTGCGACCTCAGGCCTTGACCAGCTCGCTCTCAGCGAAGTTATTGGTGTTGATGCCACCATCGGAGCCGCTGTAGCCGTTGTAGTTCACCTTCTCGAAACGCACCACCACCGGATAGCGGATGCCGGAGGTGTCGACCGAGGCCACGGTTCCAACTTCGTTGAACCAGTAGGACTCCGGACGCTTGATCCGTACTTTGTCGCCGCGGGAGATGGCCATCGCTGGGCTGGAAGATCGGGTGGTCTGCGCAGCGACCCTACCGGCGATCACCGGCCCACGCCCCTGGGATGTCACGGTTCGTTGCCGGTCCCGTGGCAGCATCCCCGCAACTGCCGCCGGCCGCGCCGATGGTCCCGTCCATGGCCCCCCCCGAGGCCCCGCTGCTGAGCCTGGATCTGCCCGATCCGGAGAGTGACAGCCTCAGCACGATGGAGTTCCTTGCCCGCCTGGAGGAGGCCTGGGCCGTCTGCGATCGCTTCGATCTGCAGACCGAGATCTGGCGCGGGCGGATCCTTTGCTCCGTGCGGGATCGGGAACGCCGCGGCGGTGAGGGTCGCGGCACCGGCTTCCTGCAGTGGCTCAGAGAGCGGGAGATCAGCAAGACCCGGGCTTACACCCTCATCCAGCTGGCGGAGTCCGCCGATGGCCTGGTGGGTGAGGGTCTGCTGGAGGAGGGCAGCGTCAACAACTTCTCCAAACGGGCCTTCCTGGAGACGGCTCAGGCCGACCCGGAGGTCCAGCAGATGATCAGCGAAGCCGCCAACGACGGCCAGCAGATCACCCGCAAGCAGGTGCGCCGTCTCACCGACGAGTTCACCGCCGCCACCAGCCCCCTGCTGCCGGAGGAGATCCGCCAGCGCACGGCCGACAATCTGCTGCCGCCCCGCACCGTGGCGCCCCTGGTGCGGGAGCTGGCCAAACTGCCCGAGGAGCAGCAGAACGATCTGCGGCGGGTGCTGCGGGACGAACCGGAACTGGAGCGGGTCAAGGATGTGACCCTCACCGCCCGCTGGCTCAGCAAGGCGGCCGAGGCGGGGCTGGCGGTGCGCGCCTTCCAGCAGGGCGAGCTGAATCTGGAGAAGGCCCTTCAGGAGGCCCAGCGGCTCGATGCCCTCGGCCTTCTGGCCGACGCAGTGGGGCAGGCCCAGGCCCTGGAGAGCGCGGTCCTCAAGCTCCACACCAGTTGGCGTCGCCTGGGGGGGCTGCAGGAGCGCCTCTGGGTGGAGAGCGGCAGCAGCACGCCCCACCTGCGGGAGCTGCTCACCGTTCTTCAGAGTCTCAGCGGCACCACCCTGCGGGTCTCCCTGGGGGAGCTGGCCGGCGGCAAGCGGGTGCGCCTGCAGCTGGTGGAGGAATCCCCCGACCAGCTGGAGCCCCCGGCGCTTCCCTGAGGGAGCAGCCCGATCCCCGGGGGGTGATCCACTCCACATCTGGTGGGAGCTAGGGTCTGGCGGTACCAGCGATGGAGTGAGCTTGGGGGCCGATCCCCTCACCGAGAGCCTGCGGCGCCATTTCGGCTGGGAGACCTTCCGGCCCGGTCAGCGGCAGGTGGTGGAGGCCCTTCTTGCCGGCCGCGACTGTCTGGCGGTGCTGCCCACCGGGGCCGGCAAGTCGCTCTGCTTCCAGTTGCCCGCCGTGGTGCGGGACGGCCTGGTGGTGGTGATCTCGCCCCTGGTGGCCCTGATGCAGGACCAGGTGAGCCAGCTGCTGGCCCGGGGGATTCCGGCGGCCTGTCTGCACCGGGGGCTGGAGCCGGCGGCGCGGCGCCAACTGCTGCAGAGGCTGGCGGCCAACCGGCTGCGGCTGCTCTACCTGGCGCCGGAGCGTCTGCAGGCGGAGGCCACCCGCCAGCTGCTCGATGATGGCCTCGAGACCGGCCGGCTGGTGGCCCTGGCGGTGGATGAGGCCCACTGCATCAGTGCCTGGGGCCATGACTTTCGCCCCGACTACCGGCGTCTGGGTCAGCTTCGGGCCCTCTGCCCCGGTGTGCCTCTGGTGGCCCTGAGCGCCACCGCCGCCCCCCAGGTGCGGGCCGACATCATCCGGCTGCTGCAGCTGCGGCGGCCGCTGGTGCAGGTCCGTTCCGCCCGGCGCGCCAACCTGGCGTACACCATGCGGCGAAGGCCGTCCGATCCCCTGGCGGAGCTGGGCGCGGCGATCGCCCAGGCTCGAGGGGCGGTGCTGATCTACGCCCGCACGCGCCGCTCGGTGGAGCATTGGGCCGCCCGTCTGACGGCGGCGGGGGTGGAGGCGATCGCTTATCACGCAGGGATGGACCCCCAGAGCCGCCAGCTGGCCCTGCGCCATTTCCAGGAGCATCCCTCCCCGGTGCTGGTGGCCACGGTCGCCTTCGGGATGGGGGTCGACCGGGCTGATGTGGGGCTGGTGCTGCACCTGGATCTGCCTGCCAGTGCCGAGGGGTATCTGCAGGAATCAGGTCGGGCCGGCCGGGACGGGCTGCCAGCCCGCTGCCTGGTGCTGTTCGATCCCGCCGACCGCACCAGCCTTGGCTGGGCGATGCGTTCCGCCGGCCAGCAACTCTCCCCGGAGCAGCGGTTGCTGGAGCGCCAGCGGCTGGAGCTGGCCCAGCAGCAGCTGCGGCGCATCGAGGCTGTGGCCGAAGGGGAGGGGTGCCGGGAGCAGGCTCTGCTGCTGGCAGTGGGAGAGATCTCCGCTCCCTGCGGCCGTTGCGACAACTGCCTGTCGGCGCCGCCCTTCAGCGACTGGGCCGAGCAGGCGGCCATGGTGCTGGCTGCGCTGGAGGCGCGCAGCGGCCGGGACCTGCGCAGCCTGGCGGAAGATCTGGCTGGCGGCCACGGCAGTGCGGAGGAGCGCTGGGCCTGGCTGGCCCGCAGGCTGGTTCAGGAGGAACTCATCAGCGAAAGCGATGACGGTGCCCAGCGCCTCTGGCTTCGCCCGGTGGGACGCAGCTATCTGAAGGATCCCTGGCCTCTTCGCTGGGCGGCCTGAGGGGGGGCAGGTGGATGCCGGCTTCCCTAGAGAGGGTCAGCTGCCCCTGGACTTGCACAGATCGGTGACCAGCTGACGCTCGAAATCGGCCTGGGGATCGTCCCAGCTCTTCCACTGGCCCGCCTGGCTGGTGGCGTTGAGCTTGCGGGCGCTGCAGTTGACGGCCAGGTAGAGGGATTCTCCCTGGGCATTGAGGGTGGGAGCCACCATGCTGCCGCCCATCGGCTGCCAATTCGCCCAATCCACCTGCAGAGGGCCGTAGTTGCGCCAGTCGGGCTTGCTGGGGTTTGCCGCTGTGGCCGGCCGGGGCGCCGCCGCCACAGCGGCGGGCCTGGGCGTGGGGGCGGGGGCGGGCGTGGCTCTGGCGACCGCGGGAGCGGGCTTGGCTGCTGGCTTGGGCGTGGGCTTGGCCGCCGCCTGGGCAGGGGCCGGCTTGGCTGAGGCGGTGGGCTTCAACTGCAGGCGGTCACCTGATTCGACATGGTTGGGATCGCTGATGCTGTTGATCGCGATCAGCTGCTTCAGGGGTACGCCGTAACCCTTGGCGATCGCCGTCAGGCTCTCGCCTTTGCGCACCACGTGAACGGAGGACTTGCGGTTGTAGCTGAAGGCTGGGCGGGCGCTTGAGGGGGACGAAACCTTGAGCTTCTGTCCGACTTCGATATGGTCTGCCTTGCTGAGGCCGTTGAGCTGCATCAGTCGGCTGACGGTGATCCCCTGGCGTTCGGCGATCTCGGAGAGGGTCTCACCCCGGGCCACGGTGATGGTGCCGCCGGCCGCCCGGCTTCGCACCGCATTTCCAGGCAGCGTCAGGGCCCGACCGGCCTCCACGTGATCGGGATCACTGATCCCATTCACCTTCATCAGGGTCGACACGCTCACCTTGTAGCGGGCCGCGATGTCGGAGAGGGTTTCGCCGGGCTTGACCACCACTTCGGCAGCCAGAGCCGGTAGGGGCAACACCATGGCTAGAGCCAAGGCGAAGAGGGTGCGGCGCATGGGCACTAGGGATAGCTGTCGGCACGTTAAGGTCCATCCCCCAGCCCGCCCAGCCCCCCCGGGGACGATCTTGCGGAGCAACGATCCGGGGGCGGGATGATGCAGACCGATCCCATCGAACCTGACGCGGAACTGAGCCCGCTGCTCCGAAGCCAGCTGCGCACCGGCAGCGTCGAACTCAGGCAGGGTGGGAGTTCCGCCAGGCTGAGGCCCATCAGCCGGTCCATCGAGACGGCGAACCCCTCAAAAGGGCGTGAACCGGATCGGTGTCGACCAGACGCGCTCCGGCATGAGCGCCGCAATCCCGGATGGTGGATCCATCACGAGCGCCTTGGTGTCGAAAGTGGTTCGGCGCGTGTCGGGATTTCCATCACACGTTTCCAGCACACGTCAGTCACTGACGGTCCGCTGGCTCAGGTCGACAACCCGATCGGTCCCCACGGGGGCCAGCTGGGCTGTGGCATGGACCCCGGAACCGCAACACGCAAATGTGACCCGTTTATCAGCTCAGCCGCGAATCCGGGAGCTGGCAAGGGCCGCGAGGAAGGGCTCCAGCGCCCCCGGCAGGCGAGCGCAGTGCACATGGGTCGCCGACGGGACCGGGAAGCCCCTGGGGGAGAGCACCTGTATCAAGGGTGAGCGATCGTCTTCCAGTCAGATCAGACCATGGATGGGCGCAGACTGACATCTCTGAATATCGTCGGTGAACTCAACCGTGTCCGCTTGGCTATTCCTGTCCGCAGGAAGTGTGAGGCTGGCGATATGATCGATGCCCCGGAGGGATTCCTCAAACACTATCCAGTGCCCACCCTTCTACGGATCAAGAAGGAGGTCGATTGGCAGAATTCGACTCCCGAGGAGAGTAGGCCCCTGGTAGGTAGGCCCCTGGTAGCCCTCCAACAATGGAAAGCGGCCTGACTATCCGGCACTCCCATGGGCACTGGATATCTGATGAGTAGTCTCGTCAGGGGAACCCGGAGGGCGCTGAATCCAGCCGCAGCCAACGGCATGGAAAGAAGATCCCTGAGCCAACATTTTACCAGGCAAGCAATAAATAATGGCCAAGGAGATCAGATCATCAACTGAGATTTTGATTTTAGGGGATAGAGAATGGGAACAGCAGACTCCGTACGTTCACCCGCAAAGGATCCTTGATCCGGGTGACCTCCAGTTTCCCCTCTACTGGGAGCGGCTCGCTTGCCAGAACAGGAATGGGAGTGTTCACCGCATCGATCACCACCTGCGCGTTCACGGGGCCTCCCGTGGAAACGGGAATCGGCTGGGTCGCTTTCACCGGGATCGCTGCCTTGGCCGTCACGGACACGGGCTCCACCGCATGGACCGGGATGGATCGCTCCGCTGTGACCGGAATGCTTTTGCTTGCCTGAACCGTGATGGGTCGGCGAACAATGATGTCTTCGGCAGCAACTTTGATCGCCCCTTGGTTGGCCACCACAACGGTGCCCGCAACCCGGAGTGGTGATCCAGATTGAACCTGGATCGGCTCGGCCACCCTGTCAAGGCTGACGCCACCTTCGATCCGAACTGGGATCGGATGGCTCAGCAAGCGGTTGGCCCCGGAAACGAGAAGCCAGGTCGCTGCCAGAACCGTGAATGGCCAGCGACAGGAATGAAGCAGCCGAAACCATTTCGGATCCAGCGCTGATGCGGAGTCTTTCGAAGGCATGGCAGTGTTCCCGGCAGGTGGAGATGGTGGTGGCGGAGGTGGTGCTCAGGCTGTTTCGCCTTCATGAACATAGGGATGCACGCTGGTGTGCGCTGCTGGCACTGGAGTTTTGGCCTTTGTCGTGAGCGCCCAGCCTGGGCTTCCAGTCTTCCAGTTTGGTTGACTTCAAAAATAATATGTGCGCTTTTGTCTCCTTGGGCTTGGTGATTACTGCAAGACAAGATGAAGACAGTCTGGGCGAGATCAGGAATTAGCCCATTGTTTTCTCTCTTCGCTATTTCATTGTATTTTTCAGATTTATAGGCACGCTTTACCATTGAGCGGGTATGAGTGAGGAGCGCCTAAATCTGCAGTACAATCGTTCTGACGGCCGAAGTGTCTCGCCTCTCGATGCTGGTTAGCACCGATCTACCGCAGGGGCTGGTGGTGGAGGGGAGTGCCACGGCGCGAGCTCCCACGACCGCATGGTCTTTCGCCGGCCCTTCCACCCCGTTTCGGCCGCTGTTGCGCTGCGTTGTCGACCTGGACGTGGGCTGGACTGCTTCATTCCAGGTGAATACTTCAGGCCATGAGGCTGTCATCAGGTGCCATACCAAGGGTCGTTTCGAAATTGTCCAGTCTGGCCAGATCTGCGGATTGCGACATTCCGTAGATCCGTGGTAGGCGATTGGTGTCGGCAAGCACTTCTCTGACCTCGGAATTGCTGACGTCGGCGATGTTCCTGTCACTCTGCAGGGCAAGAATCGCCGCAATCCCGATGCCATCTGCCACACCGGCATTGTGCTCCACGATCCTCCCGGCAGAGGCGGCAAACCCCGTGAAGCCCGAAGCCGGACTGACAACGGCCAGGTTCGGTACGTCCTGAAGCTGAGCATGGCGCAGCCCCACGTTGAAGAGTGGCTGGTCAAAACTGAGATCATCGAAGCCAAGGTCTACCGCCCTTTCACCGAGGCTCTTGATTCCACCGCGAATATCGAAACGGTAGCCAAAAGTTGCCAGGGCCTCACTGGCAGGAACACCACCTCGCAGCATCTGAGTGCCACTCAAGGGCTCCACGGGATTGGTGATATTACCAGCGTGTCGAATGTAGAGTTCAGCTGCTGGGATGACCGCCGTCGCACCCAGGCTGCGGAACCAGCGTTCCACGAATCCCATCTCTTCAAGCATGGAGATGGTGGGCTGGGCGCGGTTCTGGGCCAAGGCTTCGGCTTCATCAGCGTCTACATCGAAAAGAAGCGAATTCCATATCAATCGATCCCCAGAGATCTTGGCGATGTTGGCCTTGTCAAGCAGGCTGCCGCTTCGGGATAGGTTAAAGGCTTTCCCTCGGAAGGAGTGGTAGGCAATCGAAAGGGCTGGTGAGCGAACATCAATATAGTCAACTCCTTCGTACATTGTCTTGAGGCGTCTTGCACTGTCTGTCATGTCCTGACGCAGTTGACTCGCAAGCTCTGGATTGGATCCTGCGGCCACCCCAAGCCACTGCTGAGCCTGAACATCAGCTGTATTGGTGAATCGATTGAGATAGGTAGCCTCGATCTGCCTGAGCCTGGAGCTGCTCAATCCCTGGGTTTCAAAGATCAGCGTGACGGAAAGTTCTGAGCTGGAGAGGCCAAAAGTCGTAAATCCTGATTGCTTTCCTGCTCCAGCCTTCTGGGCTAGCTGCGCATTAACGGTGGAGTCGATAAATTGCCTTGCAAAGTAGGTCTCGCCCCGCTTGAGGCGAATCCCGGATATATTCTTTCCTTCTTTGATGATCGAATCGATTTCAACGCCTGTCAACAGGTCGACCCCTGCCTGACGCCTCATCCTCTGAAGTGCCTCATTGGCGCGATCAGGGTCCAGCGCAATCAATTCAACACCAGTCTCCTGGAGGAACTCACGGTACAGAGCCGGTGGATCTCCGAAGGTGTCGAGCCCTAATTGCTGACGTAAGCTGAGGGGAATCTGACTACGATCAAGATAGGCAAGCCGACCACGAACCAGATGCCCTCCGATGCCAAGAGATTCTCCACTCCTGGACATCAGCAGTACCCGGGGGTAACGGGAGGTCTGACGCCGGAATTCCCTTGCCGCTGAGATGGTGGCAAGGACACCAGGCACCTCGTCGCCGAAGCCGATGACGTCGTAGAAACGCTCAGCCATTTTCCCAAACCTCCACTCTGAAACTGAGCCTAAGACGGAAGTCTCCAATCAGGACAGGGCTTGGGTAGGCGGCTTTGGGATCAATGACGGCAGGGCGAACCATGGGGTGATGCGGACGTGACCAGCTCCCGACCGAGGTGCTTGTCTTGGGGCACAGAGTCTTGGTGACTCGATTGCAGTCTGTCTGAAATCAGCTTGATGCTTCCTCGTCAGCGATCAGAAGGGGCAGGTCATGGCCTTCGGGTTACCAGGAAACAGTCCCTTCTGGGGAATGTCAGGTCCATTATCGCCTTCATGGATGTCGTCATGCCGGGATCACGACTGTTGACATTTTCGTGGGCCTTTTTCTCCTGTATCATCCGGTCCTATCCGGCTTCCAGAGCCAGGTGAAAAGCGTGATCTGCTTTCATGCAGTAGGGGCAACAGGATCGTTGTTGCCTCAGAGCGCCTGCCTCGAGTTCGTGGCGATCAGCCCGCTTGCCCCGGCGCCCAACCACCAGCCCACCGTGACGGAGATCCTCACCCCGAAGGAGCGGGAGATCTCGTCAGCATCACGCTGGAGACGGCCTGGCGGGGTGGTTGAGCCGATCGGGACGCGGCAGAGGCCCTGCTTTCGAATCCCCTGAAGACATTCAAGTCTCTATCCAGACTGAGGATCTCGGCGATATCCAGCCGCTTCGAGAGCGTCACCAGGGTGAGATCGGCGATCCGGACGTCATCCGTTGTCAGCCGGAGCACCTCGATGCTGCAGATCGGTCAAGTGATCAACTGCTCTGGGGTCTGATCCATGAAGGCCACAACCGCCTTATGGAGGGGCTGCTGCTGGTGATAGCTGAGCAGGATGCCCGAATCGATCAGGGCCCCCCCTCTTCAGCGACGCTCTGTCCGTGCGCTCCTGTCCTGCCCGGTATCCACCGGCAGGTTATTGAGGCAGTGCTCTGCCTCAGCATCGAGCCAGACCGTGAGGAGCAGGATCCAGTGGGAAAAATCCTCGACGACAGATGGCCGCCGTGCACGGAGGATGGAGCACTGGCGGCCATGGCTCGAGAGCCCCGAGCGCTGCTGTCGCCGGAATCGCGATCGACGGAGGCCTCAGCCCATCAGGCGCCGGATCAGATCGAGCTTGCCGGCATAGGGGGGATAGCGGACCGGGGGATCGGGCCTCAACGGTCGGCGGATCACGCAGCGCTGGTGGGAGAAGGTGAGGAAACCTGCCTCCCCGTGGTAGGCCCCCATGCCGCTGGTGCCGATGCCGCCGAAGGGCAGGTCGGCCATGCCCCCCTGGATCACCACGTCGTTGGCCACGAAGCTGCCGGAACTGGTGCCCGCCAGCACCCGCTCCTGCGCCCGGGAGTCACCGCCGAACAGGTAGAGGGCCAGGGGCTTGGGGTTCCGGCGCACCAGCCCCAGGGCCCCCTCCAGATCGCTCACCGTGAGCAGAGGCAGGATCGGGGCGAACAGTTCCTCCCCCATCAAGGGGTCAGTCAGGGGATCTTCGACCGCCACCAGGGTGGGCTCGATTTTCTGTCCGCGGCATCACAGCGTCCGCCCAGCAGCAGCTGGCCCCTTTCCCGGGCCTGCTCCAGCAGCGCTTCGAGATGCTCCAGGCGGCAGGCGCCCACGAGGCGCCCCAGGTCAGGGCTGGCCAGGGGATCATCGCCATAGAGCCGTTGCGACTGCTCGGCGATCGCCGTCACCAGGGCCTCCCGCACCTCCGGCACGACCAGCAGGTGATTCGGAGCCAGGCAGGTCTGGCCGGCGTTGAGACATCGCCCCCACAGCACCCGCCGGGCCGTGACGGCCAGATCGGCGCCTTCGAGCACGATCACCGGGTTCCTGCCCCCCAGCTCCAGGGTGACGGGGGTGAGATGGCGGGCGGCGGCGGCCATCACCAGCCGTCCCACCCGTTCGCCACCGGTGTACAGGATGTGGTCGAAGCGCTCCTCCTCCAGCAGCCGGCTGGCCAGGTCGCCGTCCCCGCAGACCACCTGCACCACCTCCGGAGGGAAATGGCCGCTCAGCAACTCGGCCAGCAGGGCCGCCGAGGCCGGGCTGTGCTCGGAGGGCTTGAGCACGGCCGTGTTGCCGGCGGCCAGGGCATGGAGCAGCGGGTGGAGGCAGAGATCGAAGGGGTAGTTCCAGGCGCCGATGATCAGCACGCAGCCCAGCGGTTCGGCCACCACCGCCCCCTGGCCCGGCCAGCTCCAGAGGGGCAGGGAGCGGCGGCGGGGACGGATCCAGCGGGGCAGATGGCGCCGGGTGTGCCTGAGCTCCTGCCGCAGGGCCGACAGTTCCAGGGTGGCCTCCACCGTCGGACGGCCCAGGTCGGCGGCAAGGGCCTCCAGCATCCGTGGGGCGGCGGTCTTAAGCAGGGAGTCGAGCTGGTTCAGCTGCTCCAGCCGCCAGGACAGGGGCCGGGTATCGCCCCGCTCCACCGGCTCGCGCATGGCGGCCACCGGCACGCTCAGGGTGGGCGGTGTTTCGCGATGGCTGGGGGCTGCGGCCGGGGCGGACATGGTGAGAGCCCTTTCCCCCAGCCTGGCAATGCCCTGGGATCCCGGCAGCCCAGGCATTGCCCCTCTGCTCAGGGAGTGGCCACGCTGATCCAGGAGGGAGCCCCCGGGGAGCCACCGCCGGCGTCGCCACACCCGGCCATGAACACCGTGCGTCTCAGGTGGTCGAGCCGGGGAGAACTGGGCCCTTCGAAGGCGAAGAGCAAGGCGAGCCCCAGACTCATGTCGCCCCGTTCAAACGCCTGCTGGATGGAAGCCCACCAGGCCACCGGATCGCTGCCCAGGCCGTCCAGCACCGCCTGGGCCCTTCCCATCCGCCCGGCCGGATCCCCCACCAGAAGGATGACGGCGAAGTCATCCCGTGACACGCCCTTGGGCCGCAGCATCAGCACCAGTCGCTCGCCCGGGCGGATCGGCGCCAGGGGCCAGGGGACCGGCCCCTCGATGGCCTGACCGGGCAGGGCCCGGCGCTGCCAGAGACGTTTGCCTCCCGCCTCGATCCTCACCTCCTCCAGGCTGTCGGTGCTCAGGAGCGTCGGGGCTCCGATGGGCACCTGTGCCTCCACTTCCCCGGTGGCCGTTGGCATGAGCCGCGGCGTCAGCACGCAGACCGTGGTGGCCGCACGCACGGTGCCCCTGGCCAGCAGCAGCGGCAGGAGCAGCCCGAACCCGATCGCCAGGCCCATCCGGCGCACGGCGGAAACGACGGTGGAGCGTCGCAGCAACGTTCCATGACGCTAGGGGGCGGAGCCGGCCGTCCGGGTGCCGGTTTCGCCACCGATCCGTCGCCGTGGCCCGTCCGCGGTGCCGTGGGCGATTGAGCCCACGGAGGGGCGCGAAACGGAGAGGAAAAGCCCTTGACGAGACTTGAACTCGTGACCTCTCCCTTACCAAGGGAGTGCTCTACCGCTGAGCTACAAGGGCATGTGGAAGGTGGGCCGGGTTGGATTTGAACCAACGTAGGCAGAGCCAGCGGATTTACAGTCCGCCCCCATTAACCACTCGGGCACCGACCCGAACCACACCCTCAGAACTTACCAGCCGACCTCCCTCCTCCCGATGCGCCTGCTCGTGGTCCATGGCCCCAACCTCAACCTGCTCGGCCAGCGGGAGCCTGGTCTCTACGGCAAGAGCAGCCTGGAGGCCATCAATGGGGCCCTGCAGGAGCAGGCCGCGGGCCTGGGGGTGGAGGTCGCCTGCTTCCAGAGCAACCACGAAGGGGCCCTGGTGGAGCGCATCCAGCAGGCCGGTGTCTCCGCCGATGGGACGGCCTGCGACGGGATCCTGATCAATGCCGCCGCCTACACCCACACCTCGGTGGCGATCCGCGATGCCCTGCTGGCCGTGGCCCTGCCGTTCGTGGAGGTACATCTGAGCAACACCCATGCCCGTGAGCCCTTCCGTCATCGCTCCCTGCTGGCGGACCGGGCCCTGGGGATCATCTGCGGCTTCGGCCCCACCAGCTACCGCCTCGCCCTCGAGGGGCTGGTGGCCCATCTGCGGCAGGCGGCATGAGCCTCCCGTCCGGAACGTCGCTCCCCGAAGCGCCCGTGGCCGCGGCGGCCCGGGTGAAGTGGCTGACCGCCCCCAGCAGTGCCGCCTGGCTGGAGCAGGCTCTGGCCCACCCGGAGCTGCTGCTGATCGACCATGCCCACTGCGAGCGCAAGGCGGCCGGAGCGGCCCTGCAGCTGATGTTCCGCTACCCCTCCGACGGGGAGCTGGCAGCGGTGCTCAGCCCCCTGGCCCGGGAGGAGCTGGAGCATTTCGAGCGGGTGCAGGCGCTGCTGGAGCGGCGGGGCCTGCAGCTGCGGCCCCTGCCGGCCCCGCCCTACGGCGCAGCCCTGGCCGCCCTGGTGCGGCGCAGTGAGCCGGAACGCATGCTCGACAGCTTCCTGGTGGCGGGCCTGATCGAGGCTCGCAGCCACGAACGGATGGCCCTGCTCGCCGCCCACAGCCCGGACCTGGAGTTGCGAACCCTCTACGGCGATCTGCTGGCCAGCGAGGCCCGCCATTTCGGCCTCTACTGGGTGCTCTGCGAGCGGCGCTGGCCCCGGCCGCTGGTGGCGGGCAGACTCGCCGAACTGGCCCGCAGGGAGGCGGCGATCCTCGCCAGTCTCCATGCCCAGCCCCGGATGCACAGCTGAGGCCAGGATTCCGCCAGCAGCTCCGTTCAGCCGGCGGCCGCCAGCAGCTCCTCCAGCAGGGGGAAGCGCGATGCGATCGGATCCCCGCTGAAGCGGGCCACCCAGCCCTCGCTGTTGTCGAAGAAGCGCAAGGCGCAGAAGTCGGGGCGCTCACCAGTGTCGAACCAGTGGCGGGTGCCCGCCGGCACCCCTATCCAGTCACCCCGCTCGCACAGCACCTGCAGCACCTCCCCGGCGATGTGGAGAGAGAACAGCCCTCGGCCCTGCACGAAAAATCGCACCTCGTCCTCCCCATGGGTGTGCTCGGCGAGGAACTTCGCCCGCAGGGCCTGGCGGTCGGGGTGGTCGGGGCTGAGCCGGATGGCATCCACCGTGCGGTACCGGCCGCCGGCCTGCACCCTGCCGATCTCGCCGGCGAAGGCGGCCAGGATCTCGGCCTGCTCGGCGCCGGCCGGCAGGTCCACCGGCGTGGCCCAACGCTCGAAGCGAACCCCCCGCTCCGCCAGCGCCCGGGCGATCTCGGCACCGTCGCTGCTCTGCAGCTGGGGAGTGCTGAGACGGTCGCCGTCAGCGGCACGGATCACCAGGTGGGTCATCGGGGCGCTCCGGAGCGTTCAGGGAAGTTGCAGCCTAGAAAGGCCTGAACCGGGCCATCCGCCATCGCTGACCGTGCCGCCGTCGCAGGTCTCACCCTGGTGGGGGTGGGCCCCGGCGATCCCGACCTGCTCACCATCGCCGCGGTGCGGGCCATCGAGGCGGCCCGCACCGTTGCCTACCCGGTCGCCCGGGAAGGGGCCGAGGGCATGGCGGCCGCCGTCGCCGCCCCCTGGATCGGCCCGCGGCAGCGGCGCCTGCCCCTGGTATTCCCGATGGTGGCGGAGGCCGCGCCGCGTCGGCGCGCCTGGCATGCCGCCGCCGACCGGCTCGCCGCCGAGGTGGCCGCCGGCCGGGCGGTGGTGTTGCTCTGCGAAGGGGATGTCTCCCTGTTCGCCAGCAGCAGCTACGTGCTGCTGGCCCTGCGGGATCGCCATCCCGCTCTGACAGTGCACCTGATTCCGGGCATCAGTGCCGTGGCCGCCGCCGCCGCCGCCGGGGCCTGGCCCCTGGCGCTGCAGCAGGAGGGGCTGCTGATCCGGCCCACCCCCGACGCCCCGGAGGCCCTGGAGACGCTGCTGGTCCATGCGGCCGCCGAGAGCTGGGTTCTGGCCCTGCTCAAGCTGGGCGGGCGCTGGCCCTGGGTGCGGTCCCTGCTGGCCGAACGGGGGCTGCTGGAGGGGGCCCTGTTCGGCCGCCGGGTGGGCTGGCCCGACCAGCAGCTCTGCCCGGCGGCCCTGGTGCCGGCTGAAGAGGCTCCCTACTTCTCTCTGTTGCTGGTCCGGCAGGGATGGCCGGCGGTGCTTCCATGACGGTTCGACCTCTGTACGGCCCTTGCCGATGCCCCCCGCCGGCATGACCGCCACCGACTGGTTCGCCCTGCTTCATCCGGTGCTGATCATCCTGTTCGTCTACCCCGTGGTGGGGGCGACGATCCGTCTGGGAATCCTGGCCCGGGAGCGGCGCCTCGACATCAATCCCCTGCCGCCCACGGTGGGGATCGAGCACGCCGACCACGGCCGCTGGGTCACCACGGGCGTGGTGGTGGCCGTGCTGATCGCCATGGCGGCCACTTACGCCATGGGGGAAGGTGCGGGAAGCCGCGGACCGGCGCTGCCGCTGCTGCTGGCAGGGGTGGGGTGCCTGGTGAGCTGCGTGGCCCTGTGGCGGGCGAAGGGCCCCTGGCTGCGGGCCGGGTTCGCCCTGATCTGCTGGCTGGGACTGCTGACCCTGGGCAGCCAGCCGGCCCTCTGGCACCGGGGCCAGAGTCCCTTCGACGGAACGCTGTGGGGGTCCCATTACTGGAGTGGCGTCCTGCTCTGCGGCCTGCTGCTGTTCGCCATGGCGGCGGCTCCCGAGATCCTGCGATCCCCTCGGATGCGGCGGCTGCACGTGGGTGCCGCTTTCCTGACGGCCCTGCTGCTGGCGGTGCAGGCCATCAGCGGCAGCCGGGATCTGCTCGGGATGGATCTGGGCGGCTGACTCACGCCCCGTGGGCCCAGGCTTCCTGTCCGTTGGCCTGGAGATCGGCGTCCGCCCGGTGCAGCAGATCCAGCACAGCGTCCAGGCTGGGAGCCCGCATCAGGGCCTGGCGCAGCCGGGCTGCCCCGGCGAAGCCCTGGCAGGTCCAGCCCAGATGCTTGCGGGCGATCAGCAGACCCTGGTCACCGCGGGCCGTCACCAGGGCGCGCACATGCTCCTCGGCCAGGGCGATCCGGGCCCGGCCCTCCGGCTCCGGCGGCAGGGGCCGGCCCCCAAGGGCGGCGGCGATGCGGCCCACCAGCCAGGGGCGCCCCAGGCTGCCCCGGCCCACCATCACCCCGTCGGCGCCGGTGATCGCCAGGCAATGCAGGGCGTCCTCCGGGCTGGTGATGTCGCCGTTGGCGATCAGGGGAATGCCCAGAGCGGCCTTCACCCGGCCGATCGCCGCCCAGTCGGCCCGGCCGGCGAAGCCCTGCTCCCGGGTGCGACCGTGCAGGGTGAGGGCGCGGGCGCCGGCGTCCTGCAGGGCCAGCGCGAAGCCCACCGGATCGGCGCTGGCCTCGCACCAGCCCAGCCGCGTCTTCACCGTCACCGGGATCCTCACCGCCCCGGCCACCGCCGCGACGATGCGCAGGGCCAGCTCGGGCTGGCGCAGCAGACCGCTGCCGCCGCCCTTGCGGGCGATCTTGCGAACCGGGCAGCCCATGTTGATGTCGATCAGCCAGGCCCCGGCGGCTTCCGCCCGGCGGGCAGCCTCGGCCATGGCTTCGGGCCGGTGGTCGAACAGCTGCACCCCGACGGGTCCGGGATCCCGATCGAGGGCTTCCATCTTGGCGCCGCCATGGCCCAGCCCCAGGGCGGTGGCGTTCACCATTTCGGTGAACAGCAGGGCGTCGGGGGCCCAGCGGCGCACCAGTCCACGGAAGATCCCGTCGCTGACCCCGGCCAGGGGCGACTGCAGCACCCGGCAGCGCAGCAGCCGGTCGGTGCCGTTGCCCTCCAGGCGGAGCGCGCCGGTCGGTCCGACGAAAGCGTTGGTGGCCGAGGGGGTGGTCATGGGCATGCTGGAACGAGTCTGGGATGTCGCCGCCCTCGTGAATGCATCAGCCGCCGAGGTCCCTTTCCCCCTCAGCCGCCTGCTGCTGGAGGCGGTGCTGGCCGACCGCACCAGCGACCGCTTCGTCTGTCGGCTGGTCTGGGAGCGGCTGGGATACCGCCCTGATGCCGAAGGGGCGAGCTGGCAGGCGGGTCCCGCCACCCCTGCCGCCTGGGCCGAGGCCTTCCCGATGGCGCCGCAGCTGATCGCCGAGCGGCAGGCCAGCGTGCGGCTCACCCGCTCGATCCCCCCTGAGCACAAGCAGCTCCTCAAGACCCAGCTGGGCTTCGCCGGCTATCGCATCGGCGGGCTCTACCCCCGCCGCACCCGGCGGGCCACGGCGGTGAGCTGGCTGCTGGCCCATCTGGCCGGGCGCGGCGACGGCCTGCCCGAGGAGGGCCCCCTGCCGGAGCTGCTCGACCCGCCCGGCGATCCGGTGGCCGGCCATCCTGGCGATCCGCCGGTCCGTTGAGTCGAGACGCCCCCTCTGTAGGGTCTAGAGAACGCATCCGTCGTAAGGAATAAGTCAGATTGGCGCTCCCTGTCGTCGCCGTGATCGGACGCCCCAACGTGGGCAAGTCCACGCTGGTCAATCGGCTGTGCCGCAGCCGGGAGGCGATCGTGCACGACCAACCGGGTGTGACCCGGGACCGCACCTACCAGGAGGGGTTCTGGGGTGATCGCAACTTCCGGGTGGTGGACACCGGTGGGCTGGTGTTCGACGACGACAGCGAATTCCTTCCCGAGATCCGGGAACAGGCCAATCTGGCCCTGGCGGAGGCTTCCGTGGCGGTGGTCATCGTGGATGGCCAGCAGGGCGTGACCGCCGCCGACGAATCCATCGCCGAGTGGCTGCGTGGTCAGCCCGTGCCGGTGCTGCTGGGGGTGAACAAGTGCGAATCCCCCGACCAGGGGCTGGCGATGGCGGCAGACTTCTGGGGACTGGGCCTGGGCGAGCCCCATCCCATCTCAGCCATCCACGGCGCCGGCACCGGGGATCTGCTCGACAGGGTGATCAGCTTCCTGCCGGCCACCAGTGAAACCGAGGAGGCCGAGCCGATCCAGCTGGCGATCATCGGTCGCCCCAATGTGGGCAAGTCCAGCCTGCTCAATGCCATCTGCGGGGAGAACCGGGCCATCGTCAGCCCGATCCGCGGCACCACCCGCGACACGATCGACACCACGCTCGAGCGGGAGGGCCACACCTGGAAGCTGCTCGACACCGCCGGCATCCGCCGGCGCCGCAGCGTCGATTACGGGCCTGAATACTTCGGCATCACGCGCAGCTTCAAGGCGATCGAGCGCAGCGACGTCTGCGTGCTGGTGATCGATGCCCTCGACGGCGTCACCGAACAGGACCAGCGGCTGGCGGGCCGGATCGAGGAGGAGGGCCGGGCCTGTGCGGTGGTCGTCAACAAGTGGGACGCGATCGAAAAGGACAGCCACACCATGAGCGCCATGGAGAAGGAGCTGCGGGCCAAGCTCTACTTCCTCGACTGGGCGCCGATGCTGTTCACCTCCGCCCTCTCCGGCCAGCGGGTGGAAAGCATCTTCGCCATCGCGGCGGTGGCGGTGGAGCAGCACCGCCGCCGGGTGAGCACCTCGGTGGTGAACGAGGTGCTGCAGGAAGCCCTGCGCTGGCGCTCACCGCCCACCACCCGCGGCGGCCGCCAGGGCCGCCTCTACTACGGCACCCAGGTGGCCACCCGCCCCCCCAGCTTCACGCTGTTCGTCAACGACCCCAAGCTGTTCGGCGACACCTATCGCCGTTATGTCGAGCGCCAGATCCGCGAGGCGCTGGGGTTCGAGGGATCGCCGGTGCGACTGTTCTGGCGCGGCAAGCAGCAGCGCGACGCCGAGAAGGAACAGGCCCGCCATCGCAGCAGGGGCGGCTGAAGGCCATGGCGGGAGACGGGGCCTGAATGGACTGGTTACGGCAACTGCCCATCGGCCAGTACGTGGATACCGGCGACGGCGAGGGGACCGGCAGCTGGCTGCAGCGACTCGATCCCCGTGTGAAGCTGATCTGGACGGTGGCCTTTCTCGTCACCCCGGTGCTGGCCGGGCCGATCTGGCGCCTGGCCCTGGTGGGCCTGCTGCTGCTGATCACCGCCGCCAGCGGCCTGCCCCTGCGCCTGTGGCGTCGCAACCTTCCGGTGCTGATCGCTCTGGCCCTGCTCGTGGGCCTGCTGGCGGCCCTGCTGCCCGCCGGAGGAGGGCCGCCGGCCAGCCTCCAGCGCCCCCCCACCGAGCTGCGGCTGACCCCGGGCTCCCCGGATGCCCCGGCTCCCTCCAGGGCCGGTCTGCCCTGGGAGCTGGTGCGCCTGGGGCCCGTGTCGGCGGGGCCGCTGGAGCTGGGCCCCCTCGTGATCACCCGCCGCTCGGCCGAACTCGGCATCAACGGCGCCACCCTCCTGTTCACCGTCATCCACAGCGCCAACCTGCTGTTGCTCACCACCACGCCCGAGGAGCTGGTCTGGACCATCACCTGGTGCCTGCGTCCCTTCCGGGCGCTGGGGTGGCCGGTGGAGCGGCTCGGATTCACCCTGCTGCTGGCCCTGCGGTTCCTGCCCCTGGTTCAGGAGGAGCTCCAGAACCTTCTGCGCTCGATCGCCACCCGGGCCGTGAATCTGCGCCGGCTGGGCTTCAAGACCAGTCTTGGCCTGGTGCTGGCCGTGGGAGAGCGGCTGCTGGCCAACGTGCTGTTGCGTGCCGAGCAGGGGGCCGAGGCCCTCATGGCCAGGGGCGGGCAGTGGCTCCCCCCCGACCGTCTGCACCAGCCGGCATCCACCCCCACGGCGGCCAGCGTGGCGGCGCTGCTGGCCCTGGTGGGTCTGCTGGCGCTGCGCTGGAAAGTCGGTGCCCTTTAATGGCGGCAGCCAGCAGGGAGACGTGAACACCGAGCGCTATCTGAACCACCCCACCTTCGGGATGCTCTATCGGGTAGCGCCGGTGGCCGAGAGCCGCGATCTCTACGCCACCCTCTACGCCCAGCGCATCTTCTTCGTCGTGACGCTCCAAGAACGAGGGGCGCATTTCGAGGTGATTCCACTCATGGACGCCCGCCATTTCGCCGAGCAGAATCTCGCCCGTTCCCGCCGCGAGGGGCCCGAGGCCCACGCCCGCTGGCGTCAGCTCTTCGACCAGACCTTCATCTGATGGTGGTGTCGCCGGCGGCGGCGGAGGAGTTCCTGCCCACCCTGGCCGAGCGGCTCCAGGCCCTCCGGCAGGCGTTGCCCCCCCCCACCCGACTGCTGGCGGTTTCGAAGGGCCATCCGGCTGATCTGGTGCGCCAGGCGGCAGCCCTGGGGCAGCTGAGCTTCGGAGAAAGCCGCCTCCAGGAGGCGATGGGCAAGCAGGAGCAGCTGGCTGATCTGCCTCTCCTCGACTGGCACTTCATCGGCCGGCTCCAGGCCAACAAGGCCCGCGCCGTGCTGCGTCGCTTCGGCACCATCCATTCCGTCGACAGCCTGTCCCTGGCCCAGCGGCTGCAGCGGATCGCCACCGAGGAGGGCCTGTCCCCCGCCATCCTGCTGCAGGTGAAGTTTCGCCCCGACCCGGCCAAGACCGGTTTCGACCCTTGCGAGGTCAGGGCTCTGCGGCCCGCTCTGGAGCACCTCGAGCCCCTGCGCCTGGTGGGTCTGATGACCATCGCCCCCCTGGGTCTCACCCCGCAGCAGCGGCTGGAGCTGTTCGGCGATTGCCGCGATCTGACCAACGAACTGGGGCTGGAGGAGTGTTCGATGGGGATGAGTGGCGACTGGCGCGAGGCCGTGGCGGCTGGCAGCACCTGGGTGCGGCTCGGCAGTGTTCTTTTCGGGCGGCGACCGATCCAGCCTTGAACATTCCGACAGTGGTTGCCGGCCGGGATGTGGGACGCTATTCAAGGCCAAGCATCTTTCCCGAGGTCGGCTCCGTGTCGTTGTTCTCCCGCCTGCGTGCCGTCGTCTCCGGCGACGACTATCTCGACGGCGATTTCGACGACGAACTGGATTATGACCCCGGTGAAGTTGGCTCCAGCGCAACCTCCCCTTCAACCGGCAGAAGCAGCGGAGCCCTTGCTCTGAGTTCGGATTTCTCGGACAGCGATCCGTTTGTCGGCACCAACGTGATCGGCATGCCCGGCATCACCAGTGCAGCAGCCGAGGTCTGCCTGATGGAGCCTCGCAGCTTCGATGAGATGCCCCGGGCGATTCAGGCTCTCAGAGACCGCAAGACCGTGATCCTCAACCTCACGATGATGGAGCCGGATCAGGCCCAGAGGGCGGTTGATTTCGTCGCCGGTGGGACCTTCGCCATCGACGGCCATCAGGAACGGGTCGGTGAAAGTATCTTTCCTTTTCGCCCCCAGCTGTGTGACGGTGACCACCGCCGGCAGTGAAGAGGCCGCCTCCCCCACGGTGGTGTCCGATCGCCCCGGTGCCGTGGAGGAGGACCTTCAGGACGCTGCCCCCAGCCCCGCCTGGGGCCGTTCGGATGCCATGGTCTGAGTCGTTAGGGGTGGTGGGCCTGGGCAGGATGGCCCAGGCCCTGCTGGTGCCGTTGCTGGATGCCGGTCTGATCGAACGCACCGCTGTACGGGCCGCCGTGGCCAGCGAAGCCTCCGCCAGTCGTCTTGCGGAGACGCTGGCGATCCAGGTCCGCACCGACGCCGCCCCGGCCTGGGCGTCGCCGGTGGTGCTTCTGGCGGTCAAACCCCAGCAGATCGAGGCGGTGGCGTCAGCAGCGGCAGCGGTCCTGGCGGAAGCCCGGGCGGCAGCTCCACCTGGCGGGCAACCCCTCCTGATCTCGGTGCTGGCGGGGGTGCCCCTGCGGAGGCTCCAGGCCCTGTTCCCCGGTCGGGCCTGCGTACGGGCCGTGCCCAACACCCCGGCTCTGGTGAAGGCCGGCCTGACGGGAATCAGCTGGGGGGACGGGGTTGGTCCAGCCCAGCGGGAGGAGGTGCTCCAGCTGTTTGCCCTGGTGGGGGAGGTGCTGGAGCTGCCCGAGCCCCAGCTCGATCCTTTCCTCGCCCTGACCTCTTCCGGCCCCGCCTTCCTGGCCCTGGTGGCCGAATCCATGGCCGATGGAGCGGTGGCGGCGGGCCTGCCCCGCACCCTGGCGCAGCACCTGGCCCACCGAACCATGGCGGGCACGGCGGCGCTGCTGCACGGTCGGGAGCTGCACCCCGGCCAGCTCAAGGACATGGTGACCAGCCCCGCCGGTACCACGGCCGCCGGGCTGCGCGAGCTGGAGCGAGCCGGTGTGCGGTCGTCCCTCATCGAAGCGGTGCTGGCCGCGGCTGAGCGCAGCCGCCAGCTGGCCTGAACCCTTCTGGGGCCGCACCGCGCACGGCCTCCCCTCAGTGGGGCCTGGTCCCCAGCCGCGGTTCGGTACCGGCCATCAGCCGTTGCAGGTTGCTGCGGTGCCGCCAGAGCACCAGCACGGTGGTGAGCAGGGCCAGGCTCAGGTAGGCGGGCCGCATCCCGGTGACGCCGAAGGAGCCCAGCATCAGCAGGGGCAGGGCCAGGGCCGCGACGACGCTGGAGAGGGAGACGATGCGGCTGAGGCTCAGCATGGTGAGGAAGATGCCGAAGCAGGCCAGACCCACCGGCCAGGCCAGGCCGAGGAGCATCCCCAGCCCGGTGGCCACCGCCTTGCCGCCCTTCCAGCCCAGCCAGACCGGCCAGATGTGGCCCGCCAGGGCCGCCAGGCCGGCCACCACCACCCCCCAGTCGCTGGCACTGCTGAAGCCAAGGGGCTGCAGCACCGCCTTGGCCAGCAGCACCGCGGCCGTGCCCTTGAGCACGTCGAGCAGGAACACCACCAATGCGGGCCCCTTGCCGAGCACCCGCAGCACGTTGGTGGCTCCGGTGGAGCCGGAGCCCTCCTGGCGAAGGTCGAGGCCGGCAAGCCAGCGCCCCGCCAGCCAGCCGCAGGGAATCGAGCCCAGCAGGTAGCCCGCCAGCAGCACGAGCAGAACGGGGGGGGGGACCATGGCGGAAGGACGGGGAAGGGAGCCGGCGGGCCGGGGCGGGCAACCGGAGGATTGGTCCGGTCAGTAAAGATCGGCTTCGGCCTCGATCTCACCGGGTGTGGCGGCGAAGGCCAGCCAGAGCGGAAACTGCAGGATCGGGATCTCGATCATCTGCTCCGCCGCATCGATGACGATGAAGGGCAGCTCTCCCCGTTCCTCCAGCCGGTCGGCCCGCTCGATCAGCGCATCGGGGCGCTCGAACAGCACGATGCCGCTCGCCGGGCCGAAGTCGTCGCGGCTCAGGCCCAGGCAGTCCTGCAGCCCCCGGCGCCACTCGCCCAGCCGCTCGGGCTGGCTGGCCAGCACCAGGGTCTGGAAGCGCTCGCCGTAGAGCTCCCCCAGAATCGCGATTGCCGCCGCCGCCACCAAGGCGTTGCGGCTGCGGCTGCCGCCGCTCGGCTGGGCGCCCCGGCCCCCCTGGGAGAGGAACCAGTCGTCCAGCCGCGCCGCGGCCGAGGGCTCCAGGGTGCGCCGCAGGTTCCAGGGATCGGCATAGAAGTCGGGCTGGCCGCCGAAGCGCTCGAGCCGCTCCCGGATCAGCTCAGCATCGCCGCTGAACAGACCGGCGACGGCGGGGGCCGCAGCGGTGGGTGGCGTCGGCCGCCGGCGCCTGGTCGAGGGGGGAGGGCTGCACCACCATCGGCTGGACCACCAGCTCCATCTGCTCCGCCGCGGCCGCCAGATCCTGCAGGGCCCCCACCAGGTACTCCTGGAAGCCCTTGAGGCGGCGTGCGATCGCGTCCGATTGCCCGGCGAAGCTGCCGTTGATCTCCTGGTGGATCTGCTCCCGGCGGGCCTCCAGCTGGCCGATCTCCGCCAGCAGCTCGGTTCGGCGCTGCTGCAGGTCCCGCAGGGCCAGCTCCAGCAGCCCTTCGCGGCCCGCGGCCTCCACCGGGGCGGCGGCGGCCTCAGCGGGAACTGCCGCT
Source organism: uncultured bacterium (assembly GCA_942491175.1). Lineage (GTDB taxonomy): Bacteria > Cyanobacteriota > Cyanobacteriia > PCC-6307 > Cyanobiaceae > Cyanobium. The sequence continues at coordinate 137,677 of CALNZO010000003.1, forward strand.
GCGGCCTCGGGGCTCCCTTCCAGGGGCGGGATGGCGGGCGGTTCGGCTTGGTCGCTCATGGCAGCAGGGGAATCAAGGCGGCGGGGGCTCAGGCGTGGTCGGTGGGGCTGCAGGACGGCAGTCGCCGTTCCAGCTGCTCCCGCAGGGCCGTGGCGTCGAACAGCATGGGGAGCAGGTGGATGCTCCTTTCCTCCCGGAAATAGAACAGCACCGGCAGGGCGGGCCACCAGACCCGCCAGCCGATCCAGGCGGCGTAGGGGAAAGAGCGGATCACGGTGTCGCGGCGGGCCACCAGCAGGGCCTCCGGCGTGAAGCGCAGGCGCAGCAGGGCTGTCTGCAGCAGCAGAAACAGTCCCAGCAGCCCCGCCCCCAGGGCCACCCAGAGCAGACCAGCCCAGAAGGGACGCAGGGCCACGCCGGCGGCTGCCAGCATCAGCACCCCAAGGGGCACCCAGAAGCGGGGGCTGAGCACCACCTCCTCGGTGCAGGTATGGGTCCCGGCACGGGCGGGTGGCTGGGAAGGAGAGGGGGTCATTTGCCGAACAGCAACTGGGTGAGCACCACGTCCACGAGGGCGACGGTGACCAGAATCATGACCACCGCGCCGGTGGTGCTGGAACCCACCTCCTTCGGCCCGCCGCGGGTGGTCAGGCCCCAGCCACAGGCGATGACAGCGATCATCAGCCCGAACACCAGGGCCTTGAGCAGCATGGAGGGCAGGTCATCCGGCTTCATCCAGAGCCTCACCGAGTTCCAGAAGACCGTCGGTGGAATGCTGTAGAGAAATGTGCTGCTCACCTGGCCCGACCAGATCGCCATCCAGAAGAACAGCAGGCACTGGACCGGGGCCATCACCACCATGGCCAGCACCCTCGGCACCACCAGGTATTCCACCGGGTCGGTGCGCAGCATCGTGATGGCGTCGATCTGCTCGGTCACCTTCATGGTGCCCAGCTGGGCGGCATAGGCCGTGGCCACCTTGCCGGTGAGCAGGGTGGCGGTGAGCAGCGGCGCGATCTCCCGCGACAGACCCAGGGCCAGCAGTCCTCCGACGGCGGCGCTGGCCCCCTGCTTGGAGAGCTCCGCCGCCACCTGGATGTTGAACACCGTGCCGGCGGCCAGGGCCGTGATCAGCACGATCAGGAAGCTTCCCGGGCCGGCCTCCAGCAGTTCCTGGATCAGATCGATCTTGCCGATGCGGCCGCGGGCGATCGCGCTCACCGCCTGACCTCCGATCATCAGGCTGGCCCCGAGCCGCTGAACCCAGCGGGGAGGCCTCATGGCTGGGAGGCCGGCAGGGGCTCATGGTGCTGCCCTCGCTCCGGCCAGCGCCGCATCACCACCAGCCCCAGCACCACCAGCAGGGCGGGGATCAGCCCCATGCACATCCGGATCGCCAGCAGGGCGCCATCAGGCTGGAGGATGCCCCGGGCCGCCTGGTATCCGCTCAGGCTCATCAGGTTGCCGAAGAAGAACAGGGCCAGGCTGATGCAGATTTTCTGGGTGAACACCATCCAGGCGCTGTACAGACCGGCGGGCTTCTCCGGGTCGGCATCGATGGCGTCGGGCAACAGGGCCCAGGGGATCAGGTAGGCGGTGGAGGCCCCCAGCCCCACGATCAGGATCGTGCCCACCAGCATGGTGAGCCGCAGCAGATTGCCCGCCGAGCCGGTGGGCCCGACCGCGCTGTCCAGCGGCACCAGCACCATCGCCAGGAGGCAGCCGGTGATCCAGAGGGAGGTGCCCCAGTGCAGGGCGGGGACGCGGCCACGACGGCGGGCGAAGCTCGTCCAGATCTGGAGCCCCACCAGGGTGCTGACCTGGAAGGGCAGCAGGATCCAGTTGCTCCAGCCTTCCGGCAGTCGCATCACCACCGGCAGATAGATCAGGGCCGCTGTCTGCATGATCTGCAGGGCGCACCAGAGCAGCAGGTAGAGACCCAGCACCATCAGGAAACGTCCGTTGCGCCCCACCCGGGCCAGCAGACGCCGGGTGGTGCCCCGCTGGCTGGTGGGCCGCTGGCAGTGCCGGGCGGCTGGGGCGATCCCCCATCCGCAGATCAAGGTGGTGCTGCTGATGATCACGCCGGAGATGATCCCCACCTGCATGTAGCTGGCCGGGTTCTGGTGATCCCGCAGCAGAATGCCCCCCAGCACGATGCCCACCAGGCCGGCGATGATCGATCCGGTGAAGCGGGAGCTGTTCAGCCGGGTGCGCAGATGCACGCTGGTGGTGAGTTCCGCCGCCAGAGCGGAGTACGGCAGGTTGACGCAGGTGTAGAGGCTGTTGGCCACCACGGAGATGGCCACGAAGATGGCGAACTTCACCCAGAGCCCCCCTGGCGGCAACCACCACATCAGGGCCATGGCAAAGCCCAGGGGAACGGCACTGCCGATGATCCAGGGCAGCCGCGGTCCCCAGCGGGTGCTGGTCTTGTCGCTGAGCCAGCCCACGATCGGGTCGTTGATCGCATCCCAGAGCCGGGCCGCCATCAGCACCAGCCCCGCCATCCAGGCCGGCAGGCCAGCGGCGGAGGTGTAAAAGATGAACAGATAGAAGCCGATCAGGGACGCCGCCATGCCGGTACCGGCGTCCCCCATCCCATAGGCCAGCAGTGCCCGCATCCGCGGAGCAGGGGCCAGGTCCGCCATGTCCCTCACTCCCGTCGGGACGTCCAGGGTGGTGAGTGGCGAGGAAGGTGGGGGGATTGACGGGGGAAGAGAGGTCAAGCCTGGGGTGCTCAGGGGCGGGTCATCCGGGGTGGGTCGTTGCGTTCGGTTCGCCGCTCAAAGGTCGTGGTTCAAAGGTCGTCTCGTGGAGGTCGTCGCGTGTAGGTCAGGGGGGTGCAGGTCATAATGCTGCAGCCGGTACCTGCCGGACCGCCAGTAGATCTGTACTGCCGCGGGCGTAGTTTAGTGGTAAAACCTCAGCCTTCCAAGCTGATGATGCGGGTTCGATTCCCGCCGCCCGCTTCCGCATCAAGATCTTCCCCCGGGGCCGCAGGCACCTCCAGCAGGGGCGTCGCCACGAGCACCATCAGGCTGCGGCTCTCCAGGGGTGCGGTGGCCTGTAACCAGGGCTCGGGCCTGGCCGGCATGGCGTGATCGCCCGGCAGGGCGGTATCGATGGCCCGCCGCCATCCAGCCGGCTGGGCCGGCAGCGCGAAGTGCATCGGCTGGTAGTAAGCGTTCATGCCGCACCAGATCAGGGGCCCGCGATCGGCGTCGTGGAGGCTCCAGGCCAGGCAGTGGGACCAGCTGGCCCAGTCCGGATTGCCCAGCTCGATGCCATGCCATTCCCGCCAGGAAGAGCGGCTGTCGATGACCCTTCCAGGTCCGCCCGGGGCCGGGGGCAGATCCTGGTTGAGCAGGGGCGCCAGCCGCTGACGCAGCTGGATCAGACGTCTCAGGAAGCGCCGCAGGACGAGGTCGTCCCCGTCGGGCTGCCAGTGCATCCACCCCAGTGGGTTGTTCTGACACCAGGTGTTGTTGTTTCCCCCCTGGCTGCGGCGCACCTCATCGCCCATCAGGAGCATGGGCACGCCGGGGGCCAGCAGCAGGGAGGTCATCAGGTTGCGCAGCTGGCGGTCCCGCAGGGCATTCACCGCCGGATCGGTGCTGGGGCCCTCCACACCGTGGTTCCAGCTGTTGTTGTGGTTGTCCCCGTCACGGTCATTCTCGCCGTTCGCCAGGTTGTGCTTGCGGTTGAAGCTCACCAGGTCCGCCAGGGTGAAGCCGTCGTGGGCGGTGAGAAAGTTGATCGTGCGTCCCACCGGGGCGGGCTGGCCGTTGAACAGGTCCGGGTTGCCCGAGAGCCGCTGGCTCAGGGTCCAGACGGTCCGGTCATCCCCTTTCCAGAAGCGGCGCAGATCGTCACGGAAGCGGCCGTTCCAGCTGGCCACCCGCCGAGCGGGAAAGTCGGCGAGCCGGTAGAGGCCGCCGCAGTCCCAGGGCTCGCTCACCACCTTCAGATCGCTCAGATCCGGATCCGCCTCCATTTCCTCGAACAGGGGGGGCGCATCCAGGGGGGCCAGCCCCTCGCCCCGGGTCAGGGCGATCCCCAGGTCGAAGCGGAAGCCGTCGATGCCCAGTTCCGTGCTCCAGCACCGCAGCGACTCAAGGATCAGGCGCCGCACCAGGGGGCGGTTGGCGGCAATCGTGTTGCCGCAGCCGCTGACGTCGAGGTAGTCGCCCCTGGCGGTCTGGTGGTAGTAGAGGGCGTCGCAGAATCCACGCCAGCTCAGGGTGGGGCCCTCCTGGTTGCCTTCGCTTGTGTGGTTGTAGACCACATCCAGCAGCACCTCCAGGCCGGCCTGATGGCAGGCCGTCACCAGCTGACGCACCTCCTGGCGGCCTTGGAGAGGGTCGGGCTCCAGCAGGTAGGCGGGATGGGGTGCCATCCAGCTGACGGGGCTGTAGCCCCAGTGGTTCAGCCGGCCGGCGGGGGCATCCTGGGGATCGAAGGCCATCACCGGCAGCAGCTCGATGGCCGTCACCCCCAACTCCTGGAGATAGGGGAGGGTGTCGATCAGCCCCAGCAGGGTGCCCTGCCGCTCCTCCGGCACCGGGCAGCCCCTGCCCCGGGTGAAACCGCCCACGTGCAGCTCGTAGATGACGCTCTTCTGCCAGGGATGGCGGGGCCGGGGGGCGGAGTCGAAATCGAACCGGTCCCGCTCGGTGACCACGCCCTTCAGGCAGGTGGAGGTGTTGGGAATGGCCCCGATGGCAGCCCCCCGCTCGTAGACGTCCCAACCGGCGATCGCCCGGGCGCAGGGGTCGAGCAGCACCTTGGAGGGGTTGAAGCCATGGCTGCCGGGCTGGAGGGGGCCGAACACCCGGTAGCCATAGCAGCAGCCAAGGCCGAGGCCTTCCACCTCGATGTGCCAGTGCTCACCGGAGCGCTGGTTCACATCGAAGACCTCCTGGGCTTCCCGGGCGGCGCCATCGGCGAAGATCAGCAGCTCGACGCGGGTGGCCAGGGGCGCCACCACGGAGAAGTTGACGCCCCGCTGGGTGAGAGAGGCCCCCAGTGGCCAGGGGTGTCCGATCCGGGTCGCCGACAAATCACTGGCCAGGGCTTCCGCTCAGGGTACGTCCGGTCTCAGGAGCTGGCTCCTCCGGAGGTTCAATGGAGCCATGGCCAGTCCCGCCACATTGCTTCCATCCGAGGAGGGGCGTCCACCGCTGCCGGTGCGCCCGGGGCTGTGGCTCTTCGCCCCCAGCCGGGAGAGCCAGGGGGGCAGCGCCTGGCTGCTGGAGACCGAGGAGGGCGATCTGCTCATCGACTGCCCCGCCTACACCGGGGCCAACCTGCGCTTTCTGGCCGGCCGCCCCTGCCGGCCTGGGGCGGGGCGGGCCTGGATCGTGCTCACCGGCCGCGACGGCCATGGCCGCTGCCGCCGTCTGCAGCAGGCTCTGGGCTGGCCGGTGCTGGTGCAGGAACAGGAGGCCTACCTGCTGCCGGGCGTGGAATCCCTGCACAGCTTCGCCGCAGAACACCAGATGGGGGAAGGGGTGCGGTTGCTGTGGACACCGGGGCCCTCTCCCGGGGCCTGCGTGGTGCATGTGGGTCCGGCAGCAGCGGCGGGCCAGGACGGGCTGTTCTGCGGCCGGTTGCTGGTTCCGGTGGCGCCGGCCCGCGTGGCGCCCCTGCGTCTGCGGGGCACCTTCCACTGGGGGCGCCAGCTGCGCAGCCTGGAGCGGCTGCGCAGCTGGCTGCCGGCCGGCTCTCCCGGCTGGATCGCCAGCGGTGCCGGACTGGGCGCTCTGCGGGGAGCGAAGCTGGTGGATCAGGGCGCCTGCCAGCTGGCAACCCTGGATCTGGAGGCGTTGATCCGCCAGCCCCCCGGGGGGGTGGTCTGAGTCGCCGGGGCGCCCCGGTGGGGGGTGGCTGGCGGCTCCACGGGCCCCAAACCGCTGTCATGAATGGACTTTCGGTGTTGCGGCCCTGCCCCAACGCCCATACGATTGGCGCGCTGCAAGCAATGGGCGGTCGGCGACCTCCGATTCGCCTCACCCATCCGACGTCCCGAACACCGCCATCGCCACCCCTCAGGAGGCTTTCCCAAACAATGAACAAAGCAGATCTGGTCAACATCGTGGCCGCTCGCACGGAGCTCACCAAGACCGACGTGTCGCTCGTCGTCGACGCCGCCATCGAAACCATCGTCGATTCGGTGGTGGAGGGCAAGAAGGTATCCATCCTCGGTTTCGGCTCCTTCGAGCCCCGCGAGCGCTCCGCCCGTCAGGGTCTGAATCCCAAGACCGGCGAAAAGATCAAGATCCCCGCCAAGCGTGTGCCCGCCTTCACCGCCGGCAAGCTCTTCAAGGACAAGGTCCAGGGCTGATCCGCCCCCTCCATCCGACCATGGCAGCGGCTCCTCGGGGGCCGCTTTTTTCTTCTTCCCCATGGTTTTCGCTCCGGCCCTGCCGCTGCCCCGCCATCTCCAGGCCCGGCTCGATGCCGGCCTGCTGCTCCGGCGCCAGGGTTACAGGACCCGGTTTGCCCCCTCTCCCACCGGCCCGTTGCACCGGGGCAACCTCCGCACCGCCCTGGTCGGCTGGCTTCTGGCCCGGCTGCTGGGGGGAGAGTGGCTGCTGCGCATCGACGACCTCGACGGGCCCCGCAACCGGCCGGGTGCCGAGGACGCGATCCTCCATGACCTCAGCTGGCTCGGTCTCGACTGGGACGGCCCCCTGGTGCGCCAGAGCGACCACCGGGGGGCGTACGCCTCCGTTCTTTCAGCCCTGCGACAGGCCGGACGGCTCTACCCCTGCCGCTGCAGCCGGCGGCTGCTGGCCGACGTGTCCGCCCCCCACGGGGCCCTGGCGGTCTACCCCGGGTTCTGCCGGGAAAGACCACCCTGCTGGGGGCCCGAGGCCGGCCGCCTGCCCAGCTGGCGCCTGCGCCTGGAGGCCGGCGCGCTCCGCTGGCAGGAGCGCTGGGGGCCCTGCGGCTGCCAGGACGGCCTCACCGACGTTGGAGATGTGGTGCTGCGCCGGGCCGACGGGGTGGTGGCCTATCACCTGGCCACCGCTGTGGATGAGCTGCTGATGGGCATCAGCGAGGTGGTGCGGGGGGACGATCTCTGGCCCTCAAGCGGGGCCCAGGTGGCGGTGATGGCCGCCCTGGGTGCCCCTCCACCGAGCTATGCCCATCTGCCCCTGTGGCGGGATGACCGGGGGGAGCGGCTGAGCAAGCGAGAGGGAGCCCAGGGACTGGAAGGTCTGCGGGAGAGGGGCGAGGACGCCGCCGCCGGGATCGGCGTGCTGGCGTCGAGCCTGGGGCTGGTGCCGCCGGGCAGCCGTCTGAGCGCCAGGGAGCTGGCTGCCAGCGTTTCCCTCGAAGGGTTGGAACGGTGCATGCAGCAGAACCGCTGCGGAGGGAAGAATCCTTAAGGAAAGTTTCGGGATCGCGGGGGGCAAAGGTGGGCACAGTGTGGACATCAGCACAGGCCCCCTCGCCTCCCATGTCCCCTCAGGTTTCCTCCGTCGATGATCGGGGCCAGTCCTTCAGCCCCTCCCGCTGCGGCCAGTGCGGCGGCAGTGGCTTGCTGAGAGTCGCTGAACAGCGTTACCGAACCTGCCTCGACTGTCTTGGCCAGGGGCGCACCCTGCCGATGACGGGTGACGGGCTGTTCTTCCGGATGGTCAGCGTGGCGTCCGCTTCTGCCGCCAGATGAAGAAAGCGGCGGTGGCCACCACCGCCGCCAGAGGTACTGCGGTAAGCAGCAGCAGAATCACGGCGGTCCAGTCGGTGTACATGGCTGGGGATCTTCAAGCGGTGCCATCATCCCAGCAGATGTCCCGCGGTGATGACTCTCCCTCAGCGCTCCCCCGAAGGCTCCGGATGGGGAGGATTCCGTTTCCCCCTCAGCGGTGTCCTGCCTCTTGTCCTGATGGCCACCGGGGCCGGCACGGCCATGGCGGACGTACGGTTCGAGAACTGCGTCACCGGCTCGGACGGGGCCATCACCTGCGACACGGTTCCGACCGGCAACACCCTGATCAACGATGTGGACGCCCGCTACGGCCTGCTGCAGAACGCCAGTCCGGGCTGGAGCGAATTCGACCCTTATGAAGGCTATGACGATGACTTCGGCGACAACCAGACATGAGTTCCCACCGATGGCTGCATGCAACGACATGTGGCAAGGGCGTGCCGACGGTCCTTCCTCTGGAGTAGGTCAGAGGAAACACTCACAGGGCCTGTGATGCATTTCTGGGCACCCGAGATCGATCCGGCCCACCCCCTGGATTGCACCCAGCCCGAGCGTTATGTGCTGCAGCGTCTCTCCAATGGGGCCTACGTCTCCATCCGCCCCGCCGACCAGGGTCTGGAGGATGTGAGCGACCCTGCGACGGCCTATCTCTTCCATACCCATGAGGCGGCGCTCCGGGCCGCTGGAGAACTCAACCGTCTCGGCGGCGACGGATTCGACGTGGTGAAGATCGAATAGATCTTCTCCGAGACTCCTGGATGGCATGAGGCAAGGGCATGAAATGCGAAATCCGCCACTTTGGGGCGAGGTCTCATCCCCCAGTGACGACAAGCTCTTGGAGCGTTATCGTGGGAATCGAAAGGTCTTTCTCGATTCCAATGCTCACCGGATCTGATCTCCTGGCCAAGGTCAAGGAGCTGGGGGATGTCTCTAAATCTGATCTGGTGCGTAGCTGCGGCTACGTCAGCACCAAGAAGGATGGCACTGAGCGGCTGAACTTCACGGCCTTTTATGAGGCTCTCCTTGAGGCCAAGGGCGTCAGCCTGGGTGAGGGCGGGGGCAAAGGTGCTTCCAAAGGCGGCCGCAAGCTCAGCTATGTGGCCACCGTCCAGGGCAATGGCAATCTTCTGGTGGGTAAGGCCTACACCGCCATGCTGGATCTCCAGCCGGGTGATGAGTTCGAGATCAAGCTGGGTCGCAAGCAGATTCGTCTGATTCCCGCCGGCACCTCAGAGGACGACGACTGAACTGCCGTCCGCCGGCTTCAGGATCCTGGCTTCAGAGGGTTCGGTTGAGGGGGGCTCCGGCCCCTTCGCAGGGCCCTGTTCTCGCTCCAGTGGGCCAGTCTTCGCTGCAGCGGCCAGTGCCCCGCTCGGTTCCCCTTCGTTCCGCCTGCCCTCAGCAGCAAGGCTGTCAGGGTTGTGCTCCCCGGCAGGGCTATGACGCGTGAGGACTGGTTCCAGAAGCCGGTGATCGGATTTGAACCGACGACCTACTGATTACGAATCAGTTGCTCTACCCCTGAGCTACACCGGCATCGGGCAAGAAACTAGCATTCACTCCAACGCTCCACCCCGATACCTTCCATGGGATCCGACCCGAAGCGATCCCTGGATCCGGAGCTCCGCCGGCGGCTGCTGGTCGAGGCGAAGACCCCCTGGCGGGGGCTCCGGCGGGCCGTCTGGTTCGCCCTGGTGGCCTCCGCCGGACTGGGCCTGGCCACCATGGGTCTGAGGCTCTCCAATGGGGCGGAGGTGACCTCAGGGGATCTGCTGATCCAGATCGCTGCCTTCGGCCTCTTCGGCGGGCTGCTCTGGTTTGATCGCAACCGGATCGACGGCTGAATCGCTGACTTCGGCGGCTGGATCATGAACCTCCGCGGCCGCCTCAGCAACGTCCACTCCTTCCTGGTTGCCAGGGGAGGCAGGTGTCGCCTGCGGGGCAGGCATCTGCCGGGGGAATTCCGGCAGCAGCGGGTCGGGCAGCAGCAGGGGCAGCCCCAGGCAGAGACGGCGCTGCTCCAGCTCCGCCTGGCTGAGAGGCTGCACCGCGGCCACGGCCTCAGGGCTGCGGCTGAGCAGCCAGAGCGACTGGATCAGCTGCTGCCATTGCCACAGCATCAGCGCCAGCAGCAGGGCGGCCAGCAGCAGGGCCACCAGCCGCGGGGTGGAAGTGAAGGGGGACAGGGGTGTCGCCACCGCGGCATGGCGATCGATCCACCACAGCAAAGGCAGGGTCAGGGCGGCAGCGCCCGCCAGGGTCAGCCGCAGGCCCAGAGCCGCCTGCAGGCTGCTGAGCCGTCGCTGCAGTTCCCGACGACCCCGCAGGGGCGTCGTGAGCAGCAGCAGGGACCAGACGTCGGCGGGGCGCTGCGCCAGCAGCAGAGCCGGCGCCAGGGCGCCGATCGACCAGCACAGCAGCCGTTCCAGGCCGGGGAGAGGTCCGGGGTCGCTCCCCGCCAGGACCAGCAGCATCAGCAGGGCCTCCAGAGGGAGAACCCCCAGACCGATCAGCTGGAGCCAGAGCAGTGGCTCGCTGCGGGGCGTCACCGGATCAGGTGCTCAGGGTCCGGCGCTGGGTGACCAGCTTGAAGGCCTCGACCCGATCCTGTTCCTGCCAGCCGGTGAAGCGATCGCAACCGATGCCGCACTCGAAGCCGGTGGCCACCTCCTTGACGTCGTCCTTGTTGCGGCGCAGGGAATCCAGATCACCCTCGTAGACGAGCTCCTTGCCCCGGTGCACCCGGATGCGGCAGTTGCGCTGCAACTTGCCGGTGGTGACATAACAGCCCGCCACGGCGCTCTTGCCGATGGTGAAGACGGCCCTCACTTCCGCCTCGCCCAGGCTCTCCTCCACCATCTCCGGCTCCAGCAGTCCCTCCATGGCCATCTGGATGTCTTCCAGCAGCTTGTAGATGACGTCGTATTCGCGCACGTCCACGCCGGTGGCATCGGCGGCGCGTTTGGCTCCCGAGGCCATCGAGGTGTTGAAGCCCACGATCACGGCGCCGGAGGCTGCGGCCAGATCCACGTCGGTTTCGGTGATCTCACCCGGCGCCGACAGCAGCACCCGCACCTGCACTTCCTCCTGGGGCAACTGCTCGAGGGAGCCGAGGATCGCCTCCACGCTGCCCTGCACATCGGCCTTGAGGATGAGATTGAGCTCTTTGAGCTCTCCTTCGCTGGCCTGGCCGGAGATGGAGGCCAGGGACACCCGCCGGGAGGCCATCTGCTGGGCCAGTCGGGTGGCCCGGGCCTCGTTGGCCCGGTCGCCGACCACCGCCCGGGCGCTCTTCTCGTCGGTGTAGACCTCGAATTCGTCGCCGGCGGTGGGCACCTCGCTGAAACCCAGGGCCTCCACGGCGCTGGAGGGGCCGGCCTGCTTCACCCGCTTGCCGGTGTCGTCGACCATGGCGCGCACCTTGCCGAGCACCGGACCGGCGGCCAGGACGTCGCCGGCCTTGAGGGTGCCGTTCTGGATCAGCAGGGTGGCCACCGGGCCCTTGGCCTTGTCGAGGTGGGCCTCGATCACGGTGCCCCGCGCCATGCGGTCGGGGTTGGCCTGAAGGTCCTCCACCTCCGTGACCAGCAGGATCATCTCCAGCAACTTGTCGATGTTTTCACCCTTGATGGCGCTCACCGGCACCATCACGACGGTGCCGCCCCAGTCCTCTGCCACCAGATCAAGCCCGGAGAGCTCCTGCTTGACCCGGTCGGGCTGGGAACCCTCCTTGTCGATCTTGTTGATCGCGACCACGATCGGCACCTCGGCGGCGCGGGCGTGGCTGATGGCCTCGAGCGTCTGGGGGCGCACACCATCGTCGGCGGCAACCACCAGCACAGCCACATCGGTGACCTTGGTGCCCCGGGCCCGCATGGCGGTGAAGGCCTCGTGGCCGGGGGTGTCCAGGAAGGTGATCTTGCGATGGCCGTCGCCGTGGGGGACATCCACCTGGTAGGCACCGATGTGCTGGGTGATGCCGCCGGCCTCTCCCGCCGCCACCCGCGTCTTGCGGATCGCGTCGAGCAGGCTGGTCTTGCCGTGGTCGACGTGACCCATCACCGTGACCACCGGCGGCCGGCGGATCAGGTGGGCCAGGTCGCTGTCCTCGATCATCTCCACGGTCTTCTTGGCCGCGGCTTCCACGTCGTCCTCGAGCACAGGCACGCCGAACTCCTCGGAAACCGTTTCGATCGCCTGGAGGTCGAGGGTCTGGGTGACCGTGGCGATGATCCCCTTGAAGAAAAGGGACTTGATGATCTCGGAGCTCTCGACCCCGAGCCGGTCGGCCAGCTCCTGCACCGTGAGGTTGCCTTCCGGCACGATCAGCATTTCGGGCCGCTGGGCCTTGGCCTCGCGGGAGGCGCGCAGCTCCATGGCCCGGCGCCGCTGGCGCTGGCGGGTGGTCTCCTTCTTGCGCTTGCGGACCGCCACGGTGGGTTTGGCCGTGGCCCCGTGGACGCTGCGGGGCTTGGCGGGACGGGCCAGGCTCGCCTGCAGCACCAGGGCTTCCTGTTCGCCGGCGTAGCCACCTGTCTCGGCGGTGAGGGCATCATCGTTCTCGCCGATGATGTGGACCTTCTGGCGCTGCTTCTGAGGGGTGCGGCTGCGAAGGGCTTCGAGCTTGGCGCTGTCGTCCCAGTCGGGCCGGCGGGCCCCCGGGGCCCGAACGCCGGCCGGCGTGGGCTGACGGAAGCCGGGGCGCCGGGGCGCCGCCGGCGGGGTGGCCGTGGGACGGGTGACTTCGGTGCCGCTGCCGGCTTCACCGCCGCTCTCGCTCCTGTCGGGCCGTCGCGGGGGCGCGGCGGTGGGACGGCCGGTGGGCTTCTGGAGCTGCATCAGCTCACCGGGAGCCATCGGCTTGCGCATACCGGCCGGGATGCCCGGGCGGCCTGGCGCGGCGGGGCGTCCGGCCGCCGTGGTGCCGGGCCCCGCCGCGTCGCGGCGGATCGGCTTGCCGACCAGTTCAAGGGGAGTGGGACCCGGACGGCCGGGGGCATTGCCGGTCCTGGAGCCGGCCTGCCCTGGCCGGATCGGCGCGGGGGTGCCTGGCCGCTGTGGCCTCGCCGAGGGGGGGGCCGGCCGGCTGCTGGTGGCTCCGCCCTGGCCAGGCTGGGGACGACTGACCAACTGGGGACGGGTCGCCGGGGGGCGACTGGCCTGGCCGGGACGGCCGGGGGCAGTGGGTCGCTGGGGGGCGCCAGCTCGCACCGGAGGCTGGGAGGTGCGGTTCACCGGCACCGGCCCGGTGGGCTTGGGGGCGGCCATCGGCTTGGCCGGAGGGGCTACGGGGGCGGGGCGCGCGGGAGGGGCGACCACCGGGCGGGCCGGCGGGCCACCGGAGGTGGGGGGAGTGGCGGGGGCGGAACTGCCTGAGGAGCCGCTCCCGGAGGAGGGTTTACCCACGATCGTCTGGGGACGACCAGCGGGCTTGCCGGCCTCCGCGGGGCGGGGGCGAGCCGGAGCCTGGGCAGGTGTGACGGCAGCCCTGGGGCGTGCCGGTGGTGCCTCCGGACGGGGCCCGGCCGCGGGCCGGCCGGTCGGGGGAGCAGGGGCGCCAGGGGGCGCGGCGACCTGGGCGGAGGCCCGCGGAGCACTCACCGGTTCGCCAGCGGCCTTCCTGACCGCCAGGATCGCCTTGGAGGGAGGCGTGGGGGCCGGGGGCTCGGGCCGTGCCGGGGCCTGGCCGCCGGCGTTGACCCCGATCAGTGACCGGATGCGGGTGGCCTCGTCATCGCTGATCGAGCTGCTGTGGCTCTTGGCTGCAATGGAGAGCTTCTCGGCGGCATCGAGCACGTCCTTGTTGTCCAGGCCCAGGTCCTTGGACAGCTCGTAGATTCTCACTTTGCCGCTGCTGGTCATTCAGAAAGGTCTCCGTACGGTGGGGCCTGAAGGGCCCCGTGGTCGCGCGCACGTGGCGACCATGGTTCATCTTGCCTCAGAGGTTGCGGGGCCGAGGGCACCAGACGGGCCTCAAGGCTGGTGAGGATGGCCTCGCTCACCGCGCAGCGCAGTCCTCGTTGCAGTCGTCTGCGGCGACGCGCCTCCTCCAGGCAGGCGGCCTCGGGGCAAAGATAGGCCGAGCGGCCCATGCCCTCATCGAGGCTCACCGTCCCGTCGGCCTGACGCACCACACGCCAGAGCAGGGTGCGGTCGCGCAGGCGACGACAGGAGACGCAGCGGCGCAGCACGGGGCGCCGCCCCCCGGACGTCACCGGACCTCCTCCCCTTCCAGGACCTCCTCGACGGCCTCGACCGCCTCGACGGTGGCTTCTGCTGAAGCTTCGGCTGGAGCTTCGAGAGCCCCATCTGGAACGTCCTGCCCATCATCCCCGTAGGCGTCCTGCTGCTCCTCCTCGTCCTCGGGGAGGGGGTAGAGCTCCCGCAGGCGGGCATCCTCCTCGGCGCGGGTGGCCTGTTCGGCCTCCAGCCTGGCCTCGGCTTCGGCCTGCAGGGCCTCCTCTTCCTGCCGCATGGCGATCAGGGCCGCGACGGTCTGGTCCTCCGTCTGCTGGTCGTACTCCTGGGCGTTCTTGATGTCGATCTTCCAGCCCGTCAGGCGGGCCGCGAGACGCACGTTCTGGCCCTCCCGGCCGATGGCCAGGCTGAGCTGGTCGGGGGGCACCAGGACGTGGGCATGATGTCCTTCGGGGTCCACCAGGCGCACCATCTCGACCCGGGCCGGGCTGAGGGAGTTGGCCAGGTACTGGGCCGGATCCGGTGACCAGCGGATCACGTCGATCTTCTCGCCCCGCAGTTCGTTGACCACCTGCTGGATGCGGGAGCCGCGTGCGCCGATGCAGGCCCCCACCGGATCCACCTCCCGCTCGACGCTGTCGACCGCGACCTTGGTGCGGGGGCCGACGGCGCGGGAGGGAGGATTGGCCTCCCTGGCCACGGCGACGATCCGCACCGAACCCTCCTGGATCTCCGGGACCTCGTTCTCGAACAGATACACCACCAGACCCGCATTGGCCCGTGAGATAAACAGCTGGGGCCCACGACGGGGCACCTCGCTCACCTCCTTCAGAAACACCTTGAAGGTGGCGTTGGCGCGGTAATTGTCGTTGGGCAGCTGGTCGCGGCGAGGAAGCTCCGCCTCCACCTCCGGCCGGCCCAGTCCCGAACTCACCGCCATGATGATCGACTGGCGCTCGAAACGGATCACCCGCGCGGTGAGCACGGGATCCTCCAGGTCGGCGAACTCCTCCTGGATCATGCGGCGCTGCTGGTCGCGCAGCTTCTGGGCCAGCACCTGCTTTGTGGTGGCGGCGGCCATGCGGCCGAAGTCTTCCTTCTCCGGTGTCACGTCCAGCACCACCGTGTCGCCGATCTGGGCGTCCTCGGCCACCTGCCGCACTTCCTCGACGGCGATCTGGTGGTCGTCGCTCTCCACTTCCTCGACGATGATCTTGCTGGCCAGCACCCGGTAGCCCTCCTCGTCGAGATCGAGGGCCACGTCGAAGTTGCTGAAGTAGTCCTCCTCGAAGGGGTCCTCGCTGATGCCCAGGTAGAGGGTGCGGCGGTAACGCTCGTAGCCCTTCAGGAGGGCTTCCCGCAGGGCGGCCTCCACCACCTGGGGGGCCAGTTTCTTCTCTTCGCTGATGTCCTCGATCAGGTTGTTGAGACCGGGAAGCAGAACCAGGGCCATGGACTCGGGGGCGGGGTGGGGAGGGACAGGGAAGGTGAACCGGAGCGGCTCAGGAATCGGGTGGGTCGGCGGTGAGTCGCACCCGCAGCACCGCGTCGCGGGGGAGCCGCAGGATGCGGCCCCGCGCGTTGAGCTGCACCATCTGCTGGTCCCGGCCGAGCAGATGGCCCCGGCGCAGAACCTCCGTTCCGTCGCCGTCCCGGAGCAGCACCTCCACCGGAAATCCGCGAAAACTGGCGAAGTCCCGGTCGGAGAGGAGGTCTTCCCCGATGCCGGGGCTGCTCACCTCCAGCACGTAGGCCATGGAGAGCAGACCGGAGGCTTCGAGCGCCTCGGCGAGCGGAGCGCTCACGGCGGCGCACTCATCGAGGTTCACGTCCGTGCCGTCGGCCCGCTGCACCCGAACCACCACCGTGAGGGGAACGCGGTGGGCCAGAACCTCGACCGAGCGCACTTCAAGCCGCGCGGCCAGGGCCACGGGCCGAGCCAGCTGCTCGAGTGTGTCGGTGAGGGGATGGGGCAAGGAGCTGCGGCGTGGGGCGGAAGCTTCCGCTGGCGGGATGGTCCGCCGTGCGCTGCAGTGATCCACTGCCCCAGCCTCAGGGAAGTCCGCCGATCAGGGGGAACGCCACAGAGAAAAGGGTGATGCCCGGCGGGCAGGTGATCACCCTAGAGGATTGGGCTCCGGAGGCATGGGCAGCTCCAGGACCGGGGCTTCGGCGTAGTAGTCGTTTTCGCTCACTTCCCCTCTCAGGGTCAGATCCTGGTTGATGCACTGGCCGCACTGCTCGGGGGTGCGCAGGTACTGGCAGACCCTGGCCCAGAGCTTGGCACGGCTGCCGGGAGCGCCCTGGCTGAAATGGACGAGGTCGTTGTTTCCGGCCACCCCCTGGATCTCGACGCTGCAGAGGCTGCAGCGCTGCCGGGTGCCGGGAGGGATGGTGGCCATGGCCTCGGGGAGGACTGGGGGCAAAGTTAAGCCGATTCCGTGCTTCCGGTCGGGGCCTGGCCGGCCGGGGATCCAGCTCTCATGCGAATTCTTCAACTGAGTGATCCCCATCTGCTCGCCGATCCGACCGGGCAGTGCCGCGGCAGGGCGCCGTTACCCCTGCTCCGTCACGGGCTTCGCCAGGCCCTCCACCAGCTGCGGGCGAGCGGGGATGCTCCCGACCTGCTGCTGATCAGCGGCGACCTCTGCCAGGACGAAAGCTGGGGGGGATACGGTCTGCTGGCGAGCCTGCTCGATGAAGCGCTGCCTGGCCGGTCCCTGCCGGTGGCCCTGCTGGCAGGCAACCATGACCACCCGGCCCTGCTGCGGGCCGCCCTGGGGCGCCGCGCCGTGATCGCCCCGGCCGTGATCGCCAGCGGCCCCTGGCGGCTGCTGCTGCTCGACAGCCATCGCAGTGGCGACGTCGCCGGCGAACTGGGCGCCCTCCAGCTGGGCTGGCTCGGGCGCCAGCTGGCCGAGCTGCCCGCCTGCGAGGTGGCCTCCCTGCTGGTGGCGGTGCACCATCCCCCGATCCCCATCGGTGATGCCGGCATGGATGCCATCCGGCTGCGGGACGGGGAGGCGCTGCTGGCCCTGCTGCGGCCGGTGGCCGCCCTGAAGGGCCTGGTCTTCGGCCATGTCCACCAGCACTGGCAAGGGGAAATGCCGGGCCGCCCCGAGGTCCCCCTGCTGGGGTGTCCATCCACCCTCTGCGGTTTCGGACCGGTGCAGCCCTGTCCCCTGGGACGGCCGGACGATCCGGGAGGTCGCTGGCTCGACCTGGGCCCCGACGGCCTGCTTCAGCAGCGGTTGCTGCGCTGGGCCCCCGTCGACGGCCCTAGCCTCCAGACATGAAACGGTTCCTCTCCCTTTCTCCCCTGATCCGGCGGCTGCGGGGCCTGCTGGGGCTGGCCCTGCTGCTCGCGGTGATCTTGGGTCCCCTTCCCGCGGCGGCTCTCGAGGGCGCCGATCCCCCGGTCCTCACCCCCCACAGCTTCGTGGCCGAGGCGGCCCGGCGCGTGGGCCCAGCGGTGGTGCGGATCGACACCGAGCGCAACGTGTCCCGTCAGTCCTTCGATCCGGCCCTGATGGATCCTCTGCTGCGGGACCTGTTCGGGGATCCTTCCGGCAGCATGCGGGAACGGGGCCAGGGGTCCGGGGTGGTGATCGACGGGCGCCGCGGGCTGGTGCTCACCAACGCCCACGTCGTCGACAAGGTGGACGGGGTGACCGTGACCATGGCCGATGGCCGCCAGCTGGACGGGGCGGTGGTCGGCACCGATCCGGTCACCGATCTGGCGGTGGTCCGCATCGCCGGCAAGGGCGACATCAGCGCCGCGCCCCTGGGGGATTCCGAGGCCCTCGAGGTGGGTGACTGGGCCATCGCCCTGGGCAGTCCCTACGGCCTGGAGCGCACGGTCACCCTCGGGATCGTCAGCAGCCTGCATCGCGACATCAACAGCCTCGGTTTCGCCGACAAACGCCTCGACCTGATCCAGACGGATGCGGCCATCAACCCCGGCAATTCCGGCGGTCCCCTGATCAACGCGGCCGGCGAGGTGATCGGCATCAACACCCTGGTGCGCTCCGGTCCCGGGGCCGGGCTCGGGTTCGCCATCCCCATCAACCTGGCCAAGCGGGTGGCTGACCAGCTGGGGGAGGGGGGCACCGTGGTCCATCCGTACCTGGGCCTTCAGCTTGTGCCGCTCACGGCCCGGGTGGCCCGCGACAACAACCGTGATCCCGATGCCCTGCTGCAGCTCCCCGAGCGGGATGGGGCCCTGGTGCAGCGGGTGCTTCCGGAAAGTCCGGCCGAAGTCGCCGGGCTCCATCGGGGTGATCTGGTGGTGGCTATCGACGACCAGCCCGTGAACACCCCCTCGGCCCTTCTGCAGCAGGTGGAGAAGGCCCAGGTGGGCCAACTCCTGCCGCTGCGGGTGGTGCGGGGTCAGAAGGAACTGCAGCTTTCGATCCGGCCGGCGGCCCTGCCCAGGGCGAGCTAGGGAAGTCTCCCTTGCTACGTTCAGCCCCATTCCAGGCAGTCACCCCATGTCCGACCTTCAGGACCGCATGAAGGAGGCTGTGGCCACCGCAGCCGTGGACCAGATCAGCGACGGCATGGTGGTGGGGCTGGGCTCCGGCTCCACGGCGGCCCTGATGATCCGGGGCCTGGGGGAGAAACTGCGCCAGGGCGAGCTCACCGACATCGTCGGTGTCACCACCTCCTTCCAGGGGGAGGTGCTGGCCGCCGAGCTGGGCATCCCCCTGATGGCCCTCAATGCGGTGCAGCGCATCGATCTCGCCATCGATGGCGCCGACGAGGTGGATCCTCACTTCCAGCTCATCAAGGGCGGTGGAGCCTGTCACGTCCAGGAGAAGCTCGTGGCACGCCGGGCGGACCGCTTCGTGGTGGTGGTGGATGCCTCCAAGCTGGTGGAGCGCCTCAACCTCGGCTTCCTGCTGCCGGTGGAGGTTCTCCCGGGTGCCTGGTGCCAGGTGCGCGATCAACTCACCGCCATGGGCAGCCGCGTCGAGCTGCGCATGGCCGTCCGCAAGGCCGGGCCGGTGGTCACCGACCAGGGCAATCTGGTGCTCGATGCAGCGTTCGAGGGCGGCATCGGCGATCCCGCCTCCCTGGAGGCGGCGATCAACAACCTTCCCGGCGTCCTGGAAAACGGTCTGTTCGTGGATCTGGCCGATCAGGTGCTGGTGGGGGAGATCGAGGCGGGCGAACCCCGGGTGCGGGATCTGCCCCGGCGTTGATCGGCCCTGATCAGTGGCCCGCCCTGGAGCGGTCTCACTCAGTCGTCGGATGAGAGCCGCTGGCGTACCGATTCGGCGTGGCTGTGCAACCCCTCGCTCTCGGCCAGGGTCACCACTGCTGATCCGGTGGCCTCCAGGGCCTCCCGGTTGAAGTGGATCAGGCTGGTGTGATGCAGGAAGGTCTCCACGCTGAGGGCCCCGGCGAAGCGGGCGGTGCCGCAGGTGGGCAGGGTGTGGTTGGGCCCGGCCAGATAATCGCCCACCGCTTCCGGGGACCAGGGGCCCAGGAAGATCGCGCCGGCCTGGCGGATCCGGTCGGCCAGGGGCTCGGGGTGCTCCACCAGCAGCTCCAGGTGCTCGGGGGCGAAGCGATCGCTGAGGGCTGCCGCCTCCTCCAGATCGGCACAGACCACGATCAGGCCCCAGTCGTTCAGGGCCTGCAGGGTGATGGCGGCACGGGGGTGCCGCTCCAGCTGGGCTTCGATCGCCACCGGCACGGCGGCGGCCAGCGCCTCGCTGGTGGTGATCAGGATCGCCGCCGCCAGCGGGTCGTGCTCCGCCTGGGCCATCAGGTCGGCGGCCACCTGAGCCGGCCGCGCGGTGTGGTCGGCGATCACCAGCACCTCGCTGGGCCCCGCCAGGGAATCGATGCCCACCCTGCCGTAGACGGCCTTCTTGGCCAGGGTCACGTAGAGATTCCCCGGGCCGCTGATCACGTCGACGGCGGGAATCGTGGCGGTGCCGAAGGCCAGGGCCGCGATCGCCTGGGCGCCCCCCACCCGGTACACCTCCTCCACCCCGGCCCGGTGGGCGGCCGCCAGCACCGTGGCGTTCGGTTCCCCGCCAGGGCCGGGCGGGGTCACCATCACCAGCCGTTCGACGCCGGCCACCCTGGCGGGGATCGCGTTCATCAGCACCGTGCTGGGGTAGGAGGCCCGGCCGCCTGGCACGTAGATCCCCGCCCGCTGCACGGGGCGCCAGCGGCGTCCTATCCGCTCGCCGTGGGGGCCGGTCACCGCGAGATCCGCCGGCAGCTGGCGACGGTGGAAGTCGAGGATCCGGTCGTGGGCCAGGTCCAGGGCCCGTCGCAGGGGCTCGGGGCAGGCCTGCCAGGCCTGGGCCAGCCGCTCGGCGGGCACCCGCAGAGGATCGGGCCGGAGGCCGTCGAAGCGCTCGGTCAGCTCCAGCAGGGCCCCATCGCCGTCCTTGCGCACCTGGGCCAGGATGGCCGCGACCCGCTCCTCCTCCTGGCGCATCTGGCCGCCCTCGGTGCGGGCGGCGATCGCTTCGAGCCGTTTGCCCGCCTGGACCCGATCCCTCAGGCAGGCGATCCGCAGCGGCGGCAGTGCCGGGGCGGAAATTCCGCTGGCCTTGCTGCTGGGGGTGCTGCTGCTGGCGGGGGTGGAAGCGACCACGGGGCGGCGCCGGGAGTGGAGGGGTGTCCCGAAACTAGGGCCTGGGAGCAGTCCGGGCCCAGGAGGTAGGATCCGCCTTTGCGAGCCAGCGCCCTTACCTGTGGCCAATAACAAGTCTTCGAAGAAGCGCATCGAGATCGCCGAACGCAATCGTCTGCGCAACCGCACTTACAAGTCGTCCCTGCGCACCCTGATGAAGCGCTGTTTCACGGCCTGCAGCACCTACGGTCAGCAGCCTGGCGAGGAGGCCAGGGCCGCCGTCGAGGCCAGCATGAACGCGGCTTTCAGCAAGATCGACAAGGCAGTCAAGGTGGGCGTGGTTCACCGCAACACCGGTGCCAACCAGAAGTCTCGCCTCAGCATGGCGGTGAAGCAGGTGCTCGAGCCCGCTGCCGCGGGCGGCGCCGGCGTCTGAGCGTCCCGTTCTTCACCGCATGAGCGCCACCCCCAGCCTCGAGGCCGTCCCATCCCTGGTGGACAGCCACTGCCACATCGTGTTCCGCAATTTCGATGCGGATCTCGAGGAAGTGTCGCAGCGCTGGCGCGAGGCGGGGGTGAAGGCCCTGGTTCATGCCTGTGTCGAACCGGCGGAGATTCCGGCGATCCGGGCCCTGGCCGATCGGTTTCCCGAGCTGCGTTATGCCGTCGGCGTCCATCCCCTCGACACCCAGCATTGGCAGAGCGGCACGGCCGGCGTGCTGGAGGCTGCCGCGAGGGCCGATGCGCGGGTGGTGGCGATCGGGGAGCTCGGGCTCGATCTGTTCCGGGCCACCAACCTGGACGAACAGCTGACGGTGCTGCGGCCCCAGCTGGATCTGGCCCTCATGCTGGATCTGCCGGTGATCATCCACTGCAGGGACGCCGCCGAACCGATGCTGGCCGAGCTGCGCCGGCGCCAGGCCGAAGGTGCCTGTCCCAGGGGGGTGATGCACTGCTGGGGGGGCACCCCCGAGGAGATGGAGGGCTTCCTCGATCTCGGGCTCTACATCAGCTTCAGCGGCACGGTCACCTTCCCCAAGGCAGAGGCCACCCATGCCTGTGCCCGGCAGGTGCCCAGCCACCGCTATCTGGTGGAGACCGATTGCCCCTTCCTGGCGCCGGTGCCCCGACGCGGCAAGCGCAACGAGCCCGCCTACGTGGCGGCGGTGGCGGCCCGGGTCGCCGAGCTTCGGGGGGAGCCCCTCGCGCAGGTGGCGGCGGATACCAGCGCCAATGCAGCCCGACTTTTCGGCCTGTCCGGCGAGGTTGTATGATGTCTTATTGGCCTGGAAGCGGAAGCGCTCCTTTTGTCCACGACGGCATCAATTCAGTCGGCACTCCCTGAGCCGGCAAATCAGCAGCGAGCCCTGTAGGCGCCTCCGCTTGAGCGGTGGTCCCATTCCCCGGGGCCACAACTCCGGCTGAAGCGCCTCTTCGCATGGCCCATCCCGGGCACTCCGTCATCTGGCCCATCCAGGGCACACCCTCAGCGGCGTTCCGCCGCGGATGTTCCTTCCCCCGTCCAGGCCCGCCTCACCACCACCGTTCCTGCAGGTCCACCGCATGAGCAGCGCGATCCAGGTCGCCAAGACCGTCACTTACCTTCCCGATCTGGTGGAGGTACAGCGGGCGAGCTTCAAATGGTTCCTGGAGAAGGGCCTGATCGAAGAGCTGGACAGCTTCTCTCCGATCACCGATTACACCGGCAAGCTGGAGCTCCATTTCGTCGGCGATCAGTATCGCCTGAAACGCCCTCGCCACGATGTGGAGGAGGCCAAGCGTCGCGATGCGACCTTCGCCTCCCAGATGTACGTCACCTGCCGTCTGGTCAACAAGGAGACCGGCGAGATCAAGGAGCAGGAGGTCTTCATCGGGGAACTTCCCCTGATGACCGAGCGCGGCACCTTCATCATCAACGGTGCCGAGCGGGTGATCGTCAATCAGATCGTCCGCAGCCCGGGCGTCTACTTCAAGGACGAACAGGACAAGAACGGCCGCAAGACCTTCAACGCGAGCCTGATTCCCAACCGCGGCGCCTGGCTCAAGTTCGAGACCGACAAGAACGACCTGCTCCACGTCCGTGTCGACAAGACCCGCAAGATCAACGCCCACGTGCTGATGCGGGCCATCGGCCTGTCTGACAACGATGTGCTCGACAAGCTGCGGCACCCGGAGTACTACCAGAAGTCGATCGAGGCCTCCAACGAAGAAGGCATCAGCTCCGAGGACCAGGCTCTGCTGGAGCTCTACAAGAAGCTCAGGCCCGGTGAGCCGCCTTCGGTGAGTGGCGGCCAGCAGCTGCTGCACAGCCGTTTCTTCGATCCCAAGCGCTACGACCTGGGTCGGGTGGGCCGCTACAAGATCAACAAGAAGCTGCGTCTGACCATCCCCGACGCGGTGCGCACCCTCACTGCCGAAGATGTGCTCTCCACGATCGACTACCTGATCAACCTGGAACTCGATGTGGGCGGCGCCTGCCTCGATGACATCGACCATCTGGGCAACCGCCGGGTGCGCTCGGTGGGCGAGCTGCTTCAGAATCAGGTTCGGGTGGGTCTGAATCGCCTCGAGCGGATCATCAAGGAACGGATGACCGTGGGCGAGACCGAATCGCTCACCCCCGCCCAGCTGGTCAACCCCAAGCCCCTGGTGGCGGCGGTCAAGGAGTTCTTCGGCTCCAGCCAGTTGAGCCAGTTCATGGACCAGACCAACCCCCTGGCCGAGCTGACCCACAAGCGCCGCATCAGCGCCCTCGGCCCCGGGGGGCTCACCCGGGAGCGGGCCGGATTCGCTGTGCGCGACATTCACCCCTCCCATTACGGCCGCATCTGCCCCATCGAGACGCCGGAAGGCCCCAATGCCGGTCTCATCGGCTCGCTGGCCACCCACGCCCGCGTCAACGAGTACGGCTTCATCGAAACCCCCTTCTGGCGCGTCGAGGACGGCATCGTCCTCAAGCAGGGCGACCCCCTCTACCTCTCCGCCGACCTGGAGGATGAGTGCCGGGTGGCCCCCGGTGACGTGCCCACCGACGCCGACGGCCGCATCACCCTCGATCTGGTTCCGGTCCGCTACCGCCAGGACTTCGAGAAGGTGCCCCCCGAGCAGGTGGACTACGTCCAGCTGTCACCCGTGCAGGTGATCTCGGTGGCCACCTCCCTGATCCCTTTCCTGGAGCACGACGACGCCAACCGCGCCCTGATGGGCTCCAACATGCAGCGCCAGGCGGTGCCCCTGCTGCGGCCGGAGCGTCCCCTGGTGGGGACCGGCCTGGAAACCCAGGTGGCCCGCGACTCCGGCATGGTGCCCATCACCAAGGTGAACGGCACGGTCTCCTTCGTGGATGCCACCGCCATCGTGATCCGGGACGAGCAGGGACGGGACCACACCCACTTCCTGCAGAAGTACCAGCGCTCCAACCAGGACACCTGCCTCAACCAGCGCCCGATCGTGCGTCAGGGGGATCCGGTGATCGCCGGCCAGGTGCTCGCCAATGGCTCGGCCTGTGAAGGCGGTGAGATCGCCCTGGGCCAGAACGTGCTGATCGCCTACATGCCCTGGGAGGGTTACAACTACGAAGACGCCATCCTCGTCAGTGATCGGCTGGTGCAGGACGATCTCTACACCTCGGTGCACATCGAGAAGTATGAGATCGAAGCCCGCCAGACCAAACTCGGTCCTGAGGAGATCACCCGGGAAATCCCCAACGTGGCCGAGGAGAGCCTGGGCCACCTCGACGAGATGGGCATCATCCGCATCGGCGCCTACGTCGAATCGGGCGACATCCTGGTGGGCAAGGTGACTCCGAAGGGGGAATCCGACCAGCCCCCCGAGGAGAAGCTGCTGCGCGCCATCTTCGGCGAGAAGGCCCGCGATGTCCGGGACAACTCCCTGCGGGTTCCCAGCACCGAACGGGGACGGGTGGTCGACGTGCGTATCTACACCCGGGAGCAGGGGGATGAACTGCCGCCGGGCGCGAACATGGTCGTGCGGGTCTATGTGGCCCAGCGCCGCAAGATCCAGGTGGGCGACAAGATGGCCGGCCGCCATGGCAACAAGGGCATCATCAGCCGCATCCTCCCCAGGGAGGACATGCCCTACCTGCCCGACGGCACCCCCATCGACATCGTGCTCAACCCCCTGGGGGTGCCGAGCCGCATGAACGTGGGTCAGGTGTTCGAGTGCCTGATGGGCTGGGCGTCCTCCCATCTCGACTGCCGCGTCAAGGTGGTGCCGTTCGATGAGATGTACGGCCCTGAGAAGTCGAAGCAGACGGTGCAGGCCTACCTGGAGGAGGCTGCGAAGCTGCCCGGCAAGGACTGGGTCTACGACCCCACCAACCCCGGCAAGATCCAGTTGATCGATGGCCGCACCGGCGAACCGTTCGACCAGCCTGTGACGGTGGGCTATGCCCACATCCTCAAGCTGGTGCACCTGGTGGACGACAAGATCCACGCCCGCTCCACCGGTCCTTACTCCCTGGTGACCCAGCAGCCCCTGGGCGGCAAGGCCCAGCAGGGCGGCCAGCGCCTCGGTGAAATGGAGGTGTGGGCCCTGGAGGCCTACGGCGCCGCCTACACCCTGCAGGAACTGCTCACGGTCAAATCTGACGACATGCAGGGCCGCAACGAGGCACTCAATGCCATCGTCAAGGGCAAGCCCATCCCCCGGCCGGGCACGCCCGAGTCGTTCAAGGTGCTGATGCGCGAGCTCCAGTCCCTGGGCCTGGACATTGCTGTCTACACCGACGCCGGTGAGGAAGTCGACCTGATGCAGGACGTCAATCCCCGCCGCAGCACCCCCAGCCGGCCGACCTATGAATCCCTCGGTGTCGCGGATTACGACGACGACTGATCGCTTGATTCCCCGGTTCTGATCTCTCCGCCTCTTTCGATCTTCCTGCGTCTCCGCCATGTCCAACAGCAACCTTCGCACCGAAAACCATTTCGATTACGTGAAGATCACGCTCGCTTCACCCGAGCGGATCATGCAGTGGGGGCAGCGGACGCTACCTAACGGCCAGGTGGTGGGTGAGGTCACCAAGCCGGAAACCATCAACTACCGCACCCTCAAGCCTGAGATGGACGGGCTCTTCTGCGAGAAGATCTTCGGCCCCTCCAAGGACTGGGAATGCCACTGCGGCAAGTACAAGCGAGTGCGGCACCGCGGCATCGTCTGCGAGCGTTGCGGTGTGGAGGTCACCGAGAGCCGGGTGCGACGCCACCGCATGGGTTTCATCAAGCTGGCGGCTTCGGTGTCCCACGTCTGGTACCTGAAGGGAATCCCCAGCTATGTGGCGATCCTTCTCGACATGCCCCTGAGGGATGTGGAGCAGATCGTCTACTTCAACTGCTACGTGGTGCTCGACAAGGGTGACCACAAGGATCTCACCTACAAGCAGCTGCTGACCGAGGACGAGTGGCTGGAGATCGAGGATCAGATCTTCGCAGAGGATTCCGAGATCGAGAACGAGCCCATGGTGGGTATCGGAGCCGAGGCTCTCAAGCAATTGCTTGAGGACCTGGATCTCGAGAAGGAAGCCGAACAGCTCAGGGAGGACATCAACAACTCCAAGGGCCAGAAGCGGGCCAAGCTGATCAAGCGCCTGCGGGTGATCGACAACTTCATCGCCACCAACGCCCGGCCCGAGTGGATGGTGCTGGATGTGATCCCGGTGATTCCCCCCGATCTGCGCCCCATGGTGCAGCTCGACGGCGGCCGCTTCGCCACCAGCGATCTCAACGACCTCTACCGGCGAGTGATCAACCGCAACAACCGCCTGGCACGGCTGCAGGAGATCCTCGCCCCCGAAATCATCGTTCGCAACGAGAAGCGGATGCTGCAGGAGGCCGTCGATGCGCTGATCGACAACGGCCGCCGCGGCCGCACGGTGGTGGGGGCCAACAACCGGGCCCTCAAGTCGCTGAGCGACATCATCGAGGGCAAGCAGGGCCGCTTCCGCCAGAACCTTCTCGGCAAGCGGGTCGACTACTCCGGTCGTTCGGTGATCGTGGTGGGTCCCAAGCTCAAGATGCACCAGTGCGGCCTGCCCAAGGAGATGGCGATCGAGCTGTTCCAGCCCTTCGTGATCCATCGCCTCATCCGCCAGAACATCGTCAACAACATCAAGGCGGCCAAGAAGCTGATCCAGCGGGCTGACGACGAGGTGATGCAGGTGCTCCAGGAGGTGATCGAAGGACATCCGATCCTGCTGAACCGGGCGCCCACCCTGCACCGTCTGGGCATCCAGGCCTTCGAGCCCAAGCTGGTGGATGGCCGCGCCATCCAGCTTCACCCCCTGGTCTGTCCGGCCTTCAACG
This sequence comes from uncultured bacterium, assembly GCA_942491175.1. Taxonomy (GTDB): domain Bacteria; phylum Cyanobacteriota; class Cyanobacteriia; order PCC-6307; family Cyanobiaceae; genus Cyanobium. The sequence goes on from CALNZO010000003.1 coordinate 164,513, forward strand.
CCGACTTCGACGGTGACCAGATGGCCGTGCACGTGCCCCTGGCCATCGAGGCCCAGACAGAGGCCCGCATGCTGATGCTGGCCAGCAACAACGTGCTCTCCCCCGCCACCGGCGAGCCGATCATCACCCCCTCCCAGGACATGGTGCTCGGCGCCTACTACCTCACCGCCATCGACAGGGAGAAGGCGCAGCCGGCCTTCGGCGACCGCTCGCGCACCTTCGCCGACCTCGAGGATGTGATCGCCGCCTTCGAGGAGAAGCACCTCAGCCTGCACGACTGGGTCTGGGTGCGCTTCAACGGAGAGGTGGAAAGCGACGACGAGGACAGCGAGCCTGTCTCCAGCGACACCCTCTCCGATGGCACTCGCATCGAGCAGTGGAAATTCCGCCGTGATCGCTTCGATGAGGACGGCGCCCTGATCAGCCGCTACCTGCTGACCACCGTGGGTCGGGTCGTGATCAACCACACCATCATCGACGCCGTGGCCGCCACCTGACCGCGCCTGGCCGGACCCTGATCCGGCTCCGTGTGCAACGACTTTCCTCCAGCCTTTCCCACCGCGCGCCGCCATGACCGCCACCCCCGCCAAGAAGATCAGCAAGAAGAGCGCCAAGGCCGCCGCCGAACTGGCCGCCGCCAACGCCGCCGCCGCCGCGGCCGCGGCGGCCCTCAGCAAGGAAGCGCCGCCGTTCCGCAATCGGATCATCGACAAGAAGGCGCTGCGCCACCTGGTGTCCTGGGCCTACAAGCATCACGGCACCGCCGCCACCGCGGCGATGGCCGATGAGCTCAAGGATCTCGGCTTCCACTACGCCACCCAGGCGGCGGTCTCCATTTCCGTCGACGACCTGCGCATCCCCGGCGACAAGGCCGTGCTGCTGGAGGAGGCCGAGGAGCAGATCACGGCCACCGAGGAGCGCTACCGCCTCGGGGAGATCACCGAGGTGGAGCGCCACACCAAGGTGATCGACACCTGGACCGAGACCAACGAGCGGCTGGTGGCGGCGGTGCGCCGCAACTTCAACGACAACGATCCACTCAACTCGGTGTGGATGATGGCCAACTCCGGCGCCCGGGGGAACATGTCCCAGGTGCGCCAGCTGGTGGGCATGCGCGGCCTGATGGCCAACCCCCAGGGGGAGATCATCGACCTGCCGATCCGCACCAACTTCCGCGAGGGCCTGACGGTCACCGAGTACGTGATCTCGTCCTACGGCGCCCGCAAGGGGCTGGTGGACACAGCCCTGCGCACCGCCGACTCGGGCTACCTCACTCGCCGCCTGGTGGACGTGGCCCAGGACGTGATCGTGCGGGAGGAGGACTGCGGCACCCTGCGTTTCATTCCGATCAACGCCGACGAGCGTGGGCGCTTCGGCTCCAAGCTGATCGGCCGCCTGGCGGCTGAGCCTGTCCTGGACAGCGACGGCGGCGTCATCGTCGATCGCAACGGTGAGATCGATCCGGCCCTCTCCGCCGCCATCGAGGCCGCGGGCGTCACCACGGTGATGGTGCGCTCCCCCCTCACCTGCGAGGCCTCCCGCTCGGTGTGCCGCAAGTGCTATGGCTGGGCCCTGGCCCACAACGAACTGGTGGATCTGGGCGAAGCCGTCGGCATCATCGCCGCCCAGTCCATCGGTGAACCGGGTACCCAGCTCACCATGCGGACCTTCCATACCGGCGGCGTGTCCACGGCCGAAACCGGCGTGGTCCGCTCCCTGGTGGACGGCGTTGTGGAATTCGGTCCCAAGGCACGCGTGCGCGATCACCGCACCCCCCACGGGGTGGAGGCCAAACTGGCTGAAACCGACTTCACCCTGGACCCTCAAGCCTTCCGGCAAGGGCAAGATTCAGAAGATCGACATCACCAACGGGTCGATTCTTTTCGTGGCCGATGGGGACACGGTCGCCCATGACATCATCCTGGCCCAGATCTCCACCGGCTCGGCGGTGAAGAAGAGCGTGGAGAAGGCCACCAAGGATGTGATCTGCGACCTGGCTGGCCAGGTGCGTTTCGAGGAGGTGATCCAGCCCCGGGAGGTCACCGACCGTCAGGGCAACATCACCCACAAGGCCCAGCGTCTGGGTCGCCTGTGGGTGTTCAGCGGCGACGTCTACAACCTGCCCCCCAATGCCCTTCCGGTGGTGGAGACCGACAAGCCGGTGACCACCGGCGATGTGCTGGCCGAAAGCCGGCTGCAGAGCGAGTACGGCGGCGCCGTGCGGCTGCGGGAGTCCACCGGGGACTCCAGGGAAGTGCAGATCGTCACCGCCAGCCTCACCCTCAAGGACTGCAAGCTGGTGGGCGAATCCAGCCACACCGGTGAGAGCTGGCATCTGGAGGGCAAGGACAACACCCGCTACCTGGTCAGGACCCAGCCCGGCACCAAGATCGGTGCCGGCGAGGTGATCGCGGAACTCACCGACGACCGCTTCCGCACCCAGACGGGAGGCATGGTGAAGTTCGCCCCCGGCCTTTCGATCAAGAAGGCCCGTTCCGCCAAGAACGGCTATGAGGTGAGCAAGGGCGGCACCCTGTTGTGGATCCCCCAGGAAACCCACGAGATCAACAAGGACATTTCCCTGCTGATGATCGAGGACGGCCAGTGGATCGAGGCCGGCACCGAGGTGGTGAAGGACATCTTCAGCCAGACCGCCGGCATCGTCACCGTCACCCAGAAGAACGACATCCTGCGGGAGATCATCGTGCGCTCGGGAGAGCTGCATCTGGTCTCCGATGCCAAGGTGCTCGGCCGCTACGACGACGGCAAGGTGGTGAACCCCGGCGAGGAGATCGCCCCCGGCCTGGTGGCCGAGTCGATGAAATTCATCGAAAAGGTCGACACCCCCGAGGGTGGCGCCCTGCTGCTGCGGCCGGTGGAGGAATACGCCATCCCCGACGCCGCCCACCTGCCCGAACTGTCCACGGTCAAGCAGACCGGCGGCCCCTCCCTGGGACTCAAGGCCACCCAGCGGCTCACCTTCAAGGATGGGGAGCTGATCAAGTCCGTGGAAGGGGTGGAGTTGCTGCGCACCCAGCTGATCCTGGAAACCTTCGACACCACTCCCCAGATGACCGTGGACGTGGAGGCGGTGCCCGACAAGCGGGCCAAGACCATCGAGCGGCTGCAACTGGTGATCCTGGAAACCCTTCTGGTGCGGCGAGACACCCTCTCCGATGCCAGCCACGGTTCCACCCATACGGAGCTCCAGGTGGAGGACGGCGTCTCCGTCAAGCGCGGCGACGTGGTGGCCACCACCCAGATTCTCTGCAAGGAGAATGGGGTGGTCCAGCTCCCCGATCCGGCGTCCGGCGAGCCGATCCGGCGCCTCATCGTCGAGCGGGCCGATGACACCCGCAATCTGGATCTGGGCTCTGCCACCCCGAAGGTGGCGGTGGGCGCTCGCATCGTCGATGGCGACCTGCTCGCCGAGGGGGTGATCTCCCCCTGCTGCGGCCAGGTGGAGGCCCTCGAGGGCCAGACCCTCACCATCCGTCAGGGACGCCCTTACATGGTCTCGCCCGATTCGGTGCTGCACGTGCGCGACGGCGAACTGGTGCAGCGGGGTGATGCCCTCGCCCTGCTGGTGTTCGAGCGTCAGAAGACCGGGGACATCGTGCAGGGTCTGCCCCGCATCGAGGAACTGCTCGAGGCCCGCCGGCCCCGGGAATCCGCCGTGCTCTGTCGCAAGAGCGGCACCGTTCAGATCAAGCAGGGCGACGACGACGATTCGATCACCGTGTCGGTGATCGAGACCGACGACGTCATCACCGAGTATCCGATCCTGCTGGGCCGCAACGTCATGGTGAACGATGGCCAGCAGGTGAGCGCCGGCGAGATGCTCACCGATGGGCCGATCAACCCCCACGAGCTGCTCGACTGCTTCTTCGAGGATCTGCGCAGCCGCAAGCCCACGATGGAGGCCGCCCAGGAGGCGATCTCCAAGCTGCAGTTCCGCATGGTCACCGAGGTGCAGAACGTCTACAAGTCGCAGGGGGTATCGATCAGCGACAAGCACATCGAGGTGATCGTGCGCCAGATGACCAGCAAGGTCCGCATCGAGGACGCCGGTGACACCACCCTGCTGCCCGGTGAACTGATCGAGCTGCGTCAGGTGGAGCAGGTGAATTCCGCCATGGGCATCACCGGCGGTGCCCCCGCCGAGTTCACCCCCGTGCTGTTGGGCATCACCAAGGCTTCCCTCAACACCGATTCGTTCATCTCGGCGGCCTCCTTCCAGGAGACCACCCGGGTGCTGACCGAAGCGGCCATCGAGGGCAAGAGCGACTGGCTGCGGGGCCTCAAGGAGAACGTGATCATCGGTCGACTGATCCCCGCCGGCACGGGCTTCGGTGGCTTCGAGGAGGAGCTCCGTGCCGAGGCCGGGCCCCACCCCGACATCCTCGAGGAGGAAGCCGCCGGCTACCGCCGCAACCAGAACCTCCGTCCGGACTACACCGTGGAGATGCCTGCCCCGGCGGTCACCGCCGCCGTGCTGGACGATCCCTCCGACGAGGACCTGGAAGCCACCCGCAGTCGTCACGGCATCGAGGCGGCCGCCAGCGGCTTCGCCGCCTTCGCCCGTCCCACCGCCGAGGAAGGTCTCGAGGAGGAGCTGATCGCCGATCCAGCAGCCCTCGAGGGTCTGCAGGAGGAGGGCCTGCTCAGCGATGAATGATTCCGTCGTCGCCAATCCTGCCGCCCCTGTCCGGCCCACCCCCGTTCCGGTGCGACGGGTGCCCCGCTTCGGCTTCCACACCCACACCGAGCGCCTCAATGGCCGTCTGGCCATGCTCGGTTTCATCGCCCTGGTGGTGGTGGAGTGGAAGCTGGGCCATGGCTTGCTGATCTGGCCCTGATGGCCCGGAGCGCCCCCCTGCTGGGAATGGGCCGCAAAGCGCTGGAGGGCTGGGCGGTGGAGCAGGGCCAGCCGGCCTTCCGCGGCCGTCAGCTGCACGACTGGATCTACGCCAAGGGTGCCCGCGGGTTCGAGGAGATCACGGTGCTGTCGAAGGCCTGGCGGGGGCAGCTGGCGGCCGCCGGCACCGCGCTCGGCCGCTCGACCCTGCTGCACCGCAGCGACGCCCGCGACGGCACCACCAAGCTGCTGCTGGCCACAGCCGATGGCCTCGGCATCGAGACCGTCGGCATCCCCAGTGATGATCGGCTCACGGTCTGCGTCAGCAGCCAGGTGGGCTGCCCCATGGGCTGCCGCTTCTGCGCCACCGGAAAGGGGGGCCTGCAGCGCTCCCTGGCGGTCCATGAGATCGTCGATCAGGTGCTCAGCATCCGCGAGGCGATGGACCGTCGCCCCACCCACGTGGTGTTCATGGGAATGGGCGAACCCCTGCTCAACAGCGAGGCGGTGCTGGAGGCGATCGCCTGCCTGTGCGGTGATCTGGGCATGGCCCAGCGCCAGATCACCGTCAGCACGGTGGGGGTGCCGCGCACGCTTCCGCTCCTGGCGGAGCGGGCCCTGGAGCGGCTGGGCCGGGCCCAGTTCACCCTGGCCGTGAGCCTGCATGCTCCCGATCAGCGCCTGCGGGAGGAGCTGATCCCCACCGCCCATGCCTACCCCCTGGAGGTGCTGCTGGAGGACTGCCGCCGCTACGTGGCCCACACCGGCCGGCGGGTGAGCTTCGAGTACATCCTGCTCGGGGGGCTGAACGACCATCCCCGCCAGGCCGACGCCCTGGCCCGCCTGCTGCGGGGCTTTCAGAGCCACGTCAACCTGATCGCCTACAACCCGATCGCCGAGGAGGACTTCCGGCGTCCCAGCTCAGAAGCGGTGCAGGCCTTCCGCTCTCAGCTGGAGCGGCGCCACATCGCCGTGAGCGTGCGGGCCAGCCGCGGCCTCGATCAGGATGCGGCCTGCGGCCAGCTGCGCCGCCGGCTCATGGCGGCGCCGGCGGTCTGAGCGGCCCCATCGCCCCCCGCCGCAAGGCCATCGTGCTTCAACTCGCTGTTCTGCTCGTTCCGCTGCTCTACCTGTCGTTCTGCGGCAGTCTGTTTCTGCTGCAGCGTTCCCTGATCTACTTTCCCCAGCCCCGATCCCCAGGGGCCGGAGGGGATCTGCTGAGCCTGCCGCTGAGGAACGGCCCGGCGGAGGGGAGGTTGCTGGTGACCGTCCGCCGGCGGCCGGGCCCGAAGGCCCTGATCTACTTCGGCGGCAACGCCGAAACCGTGGCCGACCAGTTGCCCCTGCTGGAGGACGCCTTTGCGGAGCACACCCTCTACCTGCTCCACTACAGGGGCTATGGCGGCAGCGGTGGCCAGCCCTCGGAGGCGGCCCTCTTCGCCGATGCCCTCGCCCTGTACGACCGGGTGGCGTCCGAGCACCAGCGGATCGACGTGATGGGCTGCAGCCTGGGCAGCAGCGTGGCGGTGCACCTGGCGGCCCGCCGCACCGTCGGTCGGCTGGTGCTGGTCACCCCTTTCGACAGCATCGAGGCCCTGGCCTCCCGCCGCTTCCCCCTGGTGCCGATGGGCCTGCTGCTCCAGGACAAGTACCGCTCCTGGCAGGACGCCCCCCAGGTGGGGGCCTCCACCCTGCTGATCGCTGCCCAACGGGACGAGATCATCCCCCGGGCCAGCACCGAGGCCCTGCTGGCCCGGTTCCGCCCCGGGGTGGCCTCCCTGGTGGTGCTGCCCGTCAACGGTCACAACGCCGTGGACGACTCCCCTCTCTACCGGACCCTGCTGCGGAGTCTCTCCTGAGCTGAGGTTCCTCGGAAGCTGGGAGGGTCTTCAGAGGCCGTCCCGGTCGGGCTCGTAGGCGCCACGGACCCCCCTGCCGTTCCAGGGGGTGAGCCGGACCATCAGCAGGAAGGCCGGCAGCGCCGCCGCGGCGGTGGCCATGAAGAAGCCGGGCCAGCCCAGCCGCTCGGCCACCAGACCGGCGGGGGCGGCCAGCAGCGAGCGGCTCAGCGCATAGACGCCCGAGAGCAGGGCGTACTGGGTGGCGGAGAAGCGGGGGTTGCAGAGGCTCATCAGCAGCGCCACGAAGGCAGCCCCGACCATGCCGCCGCCGATGTTCTCCAGCCCCACGGCCATCAGCAGGGCCGGCATGCCGCCGTCGAAGCGGGCCAGGCCCCAGTAGGCCAGGTTGCCGCTGGCACCCACCAGGGCGAACAGCCACAGGGAGCGGTTCATCCCCAGCCGGCCGAACAGGGCGCCTCCCAGCACCGTGCCCAGGATCGTGGCGCCGATTCCCCAGCCCGCCAGCACCGACCCCACCACCTGGGGGCTGAAGCCCTTCTGGATCAGGAACGGCACCGCCATCAGGTTGAGCAGGCCATCGGGCCAGCGGTAGAGCAGCACCAGGGTGAGCAGGGCGACGGCCCTGGGGCCGCCGCTGCGGTGCAGGAACTCCCGGGCCGGGCCGAGCACGGCCTGCCGCAGACTGCGCACGGGGAACTCGAGGGGTGGCAGGGGCGGGGCCGTGAGGGTGAAGGGCACCACGGCCAGCATCAGCACGGCGGAGAAGAGGAAGGCCAGGGGCCAGTCGTAGCGGCCGGCCAGGATGAAGCCACCGGCTCCCACGGCCAGCATCGCGGTCCGGTAGCCCAGGTTGGTGGCGGCCGCTCCAGCGCCGCGTTCCAGATCGGGCAGCAGATCGGTGCGGTACGCATCCACGGCGATGTCCTGGGTGGCGCTGACCACCGCCAGCAGCACCGCCATCAGACCGATCGCCGTGAGGCTGGCCGGATCGCTGGAGGGCCGCAGCAGGGCCATGGCACCGATCACCGCCACCAGGGTGAGCTGCAGGGCCAGCAGCCAGCCCCGGCGGCGGTCGGGCCAGGGAAGGGGCCAGCGGTCCAGGGCCGGCGCCCAGATCATCTTCAGGGTGTAGGGCAGCTCCGCCAGCCCCAGCAGACCGATCAGGCCCAGGGGGATCTGGCTGGCGGTGAGCCAGCCCTGCAGCAGCTTGGTGCCCACCATGTAGGGGGTGCCGCTGGCCACCCCCTCGGCGGCCACGGCCACGAGACGACGCCAGGGGCGGACGCTGCTGGAGGCGCTGGGGGCCATGGCCGCTCGCGGGTGGGCGAACCCTAGGTCGACCGGTCGCACCGCCCTCTCTGTCGCCCGCGCGGACCACAATGCATTCAGCTCCGCCGCCCCGACATCTCTTTCCCGCCATGCAGTTCCTGCGCTCCACCCTGCTCCCCGTGGCCATCGTGCTGCTCTTCGCCCTGGCCCTGTTCGCCGTGAGTGCCCGCATCTGGCTGCCCGGTGACATGGCCGCTCCGGCCCCCCTGGGCTGATGCCCCGCGGCTCGGGCTTTTACGATGCCTCCACCTGGATGGCCCCATGCCGGACGACGGCCTGCCTTTTCCCGAAACCACCCACGAGCTGGCCCTCGATCCCGAGGTGCTGGCACGGGAGCTGGCGCAGGAACTTCTGGGGGATCCCCTCGATGAGATCGACAGCTCCGCTCCCTCCAGTTCCGACGTGGCCGCCGAGTGCGACCTGGGCCTCGTCCTGCTGCAGGGAGGCCGCGAGGAGAGGCTGCAGGGGCTGCGGATCTTCTGCGAGCATCGCGATCCCCGTGCCATTCCCCTGTTGCTGCCGCTCCTGGAAGCCGGCTGTCCGATCGTTCGGATGAGCACCGTTTATGCCCTCGGCCGCAACCCCTCCCCAATGGCGGTGGAGCCCCTGCTGGGCCTCCTGGGCACCGACGACAACGGCTACGTGCGCAAGGCGGTGGCCTGGAGCCTCGGCAACTATCCCGAGGCCCCCGTGCTGAACCCCCTGATGCGGGCTCTGGAAGTGGACGTGGCGGCAGTGCGGCTGTGGGCGGCCAGTTCCCTGGCCGATGCGGGCGCCACCGGCGTGGCCAAGGCCGACCCGGCCGCCGCCCAGCTGCTGCTCAGCCTGCGCATCGACAGCGAACCGGCGGTGCGCAGCAACAGCGCCTGGTCCCTGGGGCGGCTCTACACCGATCTGGTGGAGCCGCGTCAGCGGGAGGTGGTGGAGGCCCTGCTGCACACCATGCTCCACGACTGCGATCCCGGGGTCCGGGATGAGGCCCGCCTGGCCCTGGAGCAGCTGGAGCAGCCCGAGGTGCTCGATCGGCTCCAGACCCTGGTGGATGAAGGCCTGATCAGCTGAAGGGCCCTGCCGCCGGAGCAATCCCTGGCCGCAGGCCCTGAAGCGCGCTGAATGGAAATCGCGGTTAAGATCCCGGTCTCACCTGTGCAGTCCGTCCGGGATGGCTCAACACACCATCCGCTTCCGAATTCGCCCCGACGGGCGGGTGGAGGAGCTTGTGGAGGGCGTGCAGGGCGAGGGTTGTTCCCGGCTCACCGAACGGATCGAGGCCCGTCTGGGCAGTGTGCAGCAACGTCGCAGCACCTCCGAAGCGTTCCAGGCCCAATCCCTCGAGCTCCAGGACCCCCAGGTCGTCGTCCAGTCCAGCGGCACCTGAAGCATCGCTCCCCCACCCTTCTGTCCCATGTCGCACTTCAGCACCGTCAAGACCGAACTGCGCGATCGCCAGGCCCTGGTGGAAGCTCTCAGCGATCTGGGCCATCCCCCGGCCGAAGGTGCCTGCGAGGTGCGGGGCTATCGCGGCCAGACCGTCACTGCCGACCTGGCGATTCCCCAGGACGGCGGGGTGGACATCGGCTTCCGCCTCAATCCCGAGAGCGGCAGCTATGAGCTTGTCACCGACCTGGAACTGTGGAAACAGCCCATCCCGGTGGAGCGTTTCCTGGCCCGGCTCACCCAGCGCTATGCCCTGCGCACGATCCTGGCCAGCACCGCCGAGGAGGGCTTCCAGGTCAGCGAACAGACCAGCCACCTCGACGGCAGCATCGAACTGGTGGTGACCCGCTGGGACTCCTGAACCCGTGAGCGCTGCAGGTCCTTCCGCCGGCTTTGATCCGGCCCTGGCCTTCCAGACACCCCTGGCTCCGGAGACCCGTCCTTCCGGCCTCGAGCCCGTGCTTGGAGGGGCTCTGCGCCAGCAGGCTGTCTGGGTCGATGAGGCGGTCTGCATCGGTTGCCGCTACTGCGCCCATGTGGCCGGCAACACCTTCGTGGTGGAGCCCGACTGGGGCCGATCCCGGGCCCTGCGCCAGGACGGGGACAGCACCGAGCGGATCCAGGAAGCGATCGACACCTGCCCTGTGGACTGCATTCACTGGGTGGCCTACGAACAGCTGCCCACCCTTCGGGCCCAGCTTGAGGAGCAGGAGATCCAGCCCCTGGGGCTTCCCTCCCAGGGCCGCCGTCGCCGCACCCTTCCCCGAGCCGCCGCACCCGCGTAGTGACCATCCCGACCCGGCGTTTCGGCCGCACCGGGCTGGCGATGCCGGTGCTTTCGCTGGGGGGTATGCGTTTCCAGCAAAGCTGGACCGATCTACCGGCTGATGCGGTGGAGGCGGAGAGCCAGGCGCGGCTGAAAGCCACCCTGGAGGAGGCCATGATGGCGGGCCTGCACCACATCGAAACGGCCCGCCACTACGGCACCTCGGAACGGCAGCTGGGCTGGCTGCTGCCCCAGCTGAACGACCCCAGGCGCCTGTTGCAGACCAAGGTGCCCCCTGCCGCCGACCCCGCCTTCTTCGAGGCCGAGCTGGAGACGAGCTTCGAGCGTCTGGGCCTGGCGGGCGCCGGCGGCAGGGTCGATCTGCTTGCCATCCATGGCATCAACACGCCGGAATTGCTGCAACAGGCCCTGAACCCCGGCGGCTGCCGCGACGTGGCCCGCCGCTGGCAGGAGGAAGGCCGCATCGGCCATGTCGGCTTCTCCACCCATGCCCCCCTGCCGCTGATCCTGGAAGCGATCGCCAGCGACCAGTTCGATTTCATCAATCTGCACTGGTATTTCATCCGTCAGGACAACCGGCCGGCGATCGAGGCGGCCAGCGCCCATGACATGGGGGTGTTCGTGATCAGCCCCACCGACAAGGGAGGGCACCTGCACACCCCTTCGGAGCGGTTGTGCGAGCTGTGCGCACCCTTGCATCCCATCGTCTTCAACGATCTCTTCTGCCTGTCGGCGCCGGGGATCCACACGATCAGCGTCGGCGCCGCCGGTCCCCAGGACCTGGCTCTGCACCTGGAGGCGGTGGAGCTGCTGCCCCGGGCCTCGGCGTTGCTGCCCCCGATCCTGGAGCGGTTGGAGCAGGCTCGCCACCGGGCCCTGGGGGAGGACTGGCTGGCCAGCTGGGACAGGGGCCTGCCGGCCTGGCAGGACACGCCCGGCCACATCAACCTGCCGGTGCTGCTCTGGCTGCACAACCTCCTGGAGGCCTGGGATCTGGAGGGCTACGGCCGGGCCCGCTACGGCCTGCTCGGCCAGGGCAGCCACTGGTTTCCGGGCGAGAACGCCGATGCCCTCGACGGGGCGGTGAGCGAGGCCGAGCTGCTGGCGGTGCTGGGGGCCAGCCCCTGGGCCAGGGAGATTCCCGGCCTGCTGCGGCGGCTGCGTCAGCGGCTGGGCGGTGAGGCGGTGAAGCGGCTGCAGGTGGCCTAGGGAAGCTGGCCGGCCTGGCCCAGAGCGCCCGGGGTGATCGGGTCTTTCTGAGGCACCCCAACGGCCCGCGGGTAGGCGACCGGACAGGGGCCAGCCGGCCGCAGCCAGAGGCTGTGGCGTACACCCCGGCTCCCCGGCAGGTCGCGGCGCTGCACCGCCTCCACCTTCGCCCCCAGCCTCCCCACCACCGCCTGCAGGTTGCGCTGATCACCGGATCCCCACTGACCCCGGTAGAGCAGGGCCAGGCCGTCCGGCTTCAGCAGGGGCACCAGGTATTCGGCCACCACGGGAGCGCCGGCCACGGCGCGGGCCATGGCCCGGTCGAAGCGGCCCCGGCCATCCGGGGAGCGGCCGGTGCGCTCGACCCTTTCGCAGCGCAGGCTGAGCCGTTCCTCCAAACCCAGGCTACGGGCCATGGCTCCTACGGCCTCCAGCTTGCGGCCCACCGAATCCACCAGGGTGATCCGTGCCGAGGGCATGGCGATGGCCAGGGCCAGGCCGGGGAAGCCACCGCCGGTGCCCACGTCGATCATCTCGAGGCGGTCCGGGACGCCGTCGGGCGCGGTGAGCAGGGGCACCCAGGGCCAGAGGCTGTCAAACACCTGGGCGATCCAGAAATCGTCTCCTTCCACCAGCCGGGTCAGGTTGACGCGGTCGTTCCACTGCCGCAGCTGCTGTTGCAGCGCCACCAGAGTCGCCAGCTGGTCATCATCGGGGGTCCAGCCGAGCTCCTGCCAGAGGCGGGGATCCGGACCCGCCCCAGGGGTGGCTCCTGGCGGGTCGATGGGGGCGCTGGGCTGGGGGGTGGCGGCCATCCGCGAAGGCAGCGGTGCTTCTCCCTAGGATCCCCCATGCCGGGCTGGTTGCCATCGCCGCCTCAGGGACCATGTCCACTTCAGCCACGCCGTCCCCTCCCAACCACTATCAGGTGCTGCAGGTGGAGCCCGGCGCCACCGACCAGGAGCTCCGCCAGGCGTTCCGGGGCCTCAGCAAGCGCTACCACCCCGACACCACCTGCCTGCCCGCCGGTGAAGCCGAAGCGGCGTTCCGCCAGCTGCGCCAGGCCTATGCCGTGCTGAGTGATCCGGCCGCCCGGCGGATCTACGACGCCGCGCTGCTCCAGCCCGTCAGTCCGTCGCCGGTCCGGCGGCCCCAGCCGGTTGTCGTCTCCCGCCCTGTCCCGGTGCGCCGGGCCCTCTCCGGCGGTGAGTGGTTCGCCCTGCTGCTGCTGGCCGTGGCCCTGGTGCTGAGCCTGGTGCTGGGGATCGGAGTGGCGTGGGCCCGAGGTGCCGAGATGATGGCCTGGCCCAGCTGGTGGTCCGAGCTGGAGCAGGCTTCGGCGCCGCCGGTTCCGATCCCGTCCCCAGCCGGATCGGCTCCCGCCGACTCCGTACCCGATGTCCCCCGGGAGGTCTCAGCGTCGCTGCCAGCATCCGCCCGAAGCTCCTTTCCCCGCCAACCCCTGCCCATCGATGGCGACCCTTCCCCCCGCCCCCACCCCCCTCTACAACCACCCCCTCCCCGCCCTGGAGTCCTGGTTGCGTGAGCTGGGTGCCATCCAGTCGCGGACCAACGCCGCCCAGTGGGACCTGCACCGGCCCCACTGGAGCGCCCACCTCGAACTGGACGTGGAGGAGCTGCGGGTGAGCTGGCACCAGGAGGGACGCACCACAGCGCGCCAGTTCCCCTACGGCCTCTCGCGGGCCGATGTGGAGGCGGCGATCCTGGTCGGTCCCTGAGGACCCGTGTCCGGGCTGGCGGTCTGCGCCGCCGCTCGGCGGGTTGCTCGCAGAGGTGGGGGAGAGGGCGTATCAGAGGGCCGCCAGCGCTTCGCCGATCACCTCGTAGCAGCGCGCCAGCTGGGCGTCGTCGAGGCAGAGGGGCGGCAGCAGGTAGACCACCTCCCCCAGGGGGCGCAGGAACACGCCCCGCTCCAGGGCTTGCCGCTGCAGCCGGCGGCCGAGGGGATTGAGATAGCCGGGATTGTCCGTCGCCAGGTCGAAGGCGGCGATGCTGCCCAGCAGCCGGGGCCGTCGCACCAGAGGATGGGGCGCCAGGGCTTCCAGATGGGGACGGTGGCGGGCCTCGAAGGTCCGATGGCGCTGCGGATGGCGCTCCAGCAGATCGAGGCTGGCCAGGGCTGCGGCACAGCCCAGGGGGTTGGCGGTGAAGCTGTGGCCGTGGAAGAGGGTGAGGCCCGGTTCGGTGCCGATGAAGCCCTCGTAGAGCGCCTCCCGCGCCAGGGTGACGCCCATGGGCAGGAAGCCGCCGGTGAGCCCCTTGGAGAGGGCCATCAGATCAGGCCGGATGCCGGCCCTCCCGCAGGCGAACAGCTCACCGCTGCGGCCGAAGCCCGTCATCACCTCATCGGCGATCAGCAGGGCACCGCTCTCCCGCACCAGGGCCTCCACCCGGCGCAGGAACCCCTCCCGCACCAGGGCCATGCCGCCGGCCCCCTGCAGCAGGGGTTCGAGGATCACCGCCGCCGTGGGGGTCTCCAGCAACTGCTCCAGCCGCTCCAGGGCTGCCGCCTCCCGGGCTTCCACCCCGTCGTCGTGCCACCAGGTGGCGGGCCAGGGCGCCCGGGCCACGGCGAACAGCAGCGGCTCGAACGGCGCCGAGAACAGGGATCTCTCCCCCACGGCCATGGCCCCGAAGGTGTCGCCGTGGTAGGCCCCGTCGAAGGCGATCAGCTGCCGGCGGGGTTCGCCCCGGTTGCGCCACCACTGCCAGGCGATCTTCAGGGCCACCTCCACAGCGGTGGAGCCGTTGTCGGAGAAGAACAGCCGCTCCAGACCGCTGCAGGCGGCCAGCCGGTCGGAGAGGCGCTCGGCGGCGGGATGGCGGAAATCGGAGAAGCCCACCTGCTCCAGGGTGCGGGCCTGGTGGGCGATGGCTTCGGCGATGGACGGCTCCCCGTGGCCGTGCAGGGTCACCCACCAGCTGCTGATCCCATCGATCAGCCGGCGGCCGTCCTCCAGTTCCAGCAGGGCTCCGGAGCCCTTGACCACCCGCAGGGGAGGGTCGGCGGTGGCCACCTGGGTGAAGGGGTGCCAGAGGTGGGGATGCCAGCCGGGTCGCTCCACGCCGTCGCCTCTCAGCGGCACACCTCGGAGCGGCGTTCGCCGCTGGTGGAGACGGGTCCACAGTTGACCCAGCGGACGATGCTGGTCTCGATGTCGGTGAACAGCACCAGGATGGCCGCGCAGACCACGGCCACGGCTCCTGTCACCAGCAGATGCTTTGCGCTCATGGCAGCAGGCTACGGGCCAGGCCGCATCCCTGCCATTGCCGCTGCAGGCCGTCCCGGTCGAGGGGATCCAGGGGCGGCAGCTGCGCCAGCACGGGCACCCCGCCCAGGGCCTCCAGGGTGCGGGGATTGTCGGGGTGGGGCTCGCCGTTGAGCACCAGCCCCAGCACGGGGATCGCGCGGCGGGCCAGAGCCTCCAGCGAGAGCAGGGTGTGGTTGAGGGTGCCCAGGCCGCTGCGGGCCACCAGCAGCACCGGCAGCCCCCAGTCGGCGATCTGCTCGATCTGGAGCCAGTCGCGCCGCAGGGGCACCAGGAGCCCTCCCGCCGTCTCCACCACCAGGGGCCCGTTGACGGCCGGCAGGGCCAGCCGTGCCGGATCGATCGTGATCCCCTCCCGCTCCGCTGCCCAGTGGGGGGAGACCGGGGCCTTGAGCCGGTAGGCCTCCGGCCACACCCTCTCCGGCGGCAGCGCCAGCAACTGCCGCACCCGGCCGCTGTCGCCGCCCCCCTCCAGGCCACTCTGCACCGGCTTCCAGTAGTGGGCCCCCAGGCCCTGCACCACCAGAGCGCTCACCACCGTCTTGCCCACATCGGTGTCGGTGCCGCAGATCACCAGCTGCCGGGGGCTGTTCACGGTGTTGGGGCCGGCGGCCCCTCGCGGCGGCCCACCAGCAGCAGCACCTCCCAGGTGAGGGCCTGCTCCCGGGGCCAGTGGGCCACCAGGCGCCGCAGCTCCCCCGCCGCCAGGGGCGGCCGGCAGGTGGCACCGGCCCCCAGCCGCTGCAGGTGCTGCAGGGCGCGAAGGCCCCCTTGGTGGGCGCGGCTGAAGCGCAGCACCCGCCTGTGGCCCAGGTGCACCCCGGAGGTGGTGGCGGCGGCGATCAGGCGGTCGGCCGCCGGCAGCTCCAGGGCTGTGCAGGGCACGCCGGCGGCCGCGGCGGCCCGGTGCCACTGGGGGAAGCTGCCAGCGGTGGGCACCGCCAGGACCAGCCAGCCCCCCGGAGCCAGGGAGCGGCACCAGTGGGCCAGCTGGCCGGCCGGGTCGTCGAGCCACTGCAGGGCGAAAGCGGAGGCCAGCAGCGCCGCCCCCCGCAGCTGGGGCGGCAGCCCGCCGTTGAGATCCCACAGCAGCGACGGCCCCAGGGGGTTGCGCGCCAGCAGCTCGGGGCAGAGGTCGACCTGCAGCAGCCCCTGCGCCGGCAGGGCCCGCGAGAGCAGGCCGCTGCCGGCCCCGAGATCGGCCCGGGGTCCGGCGGCCAGGGGCAGATCACGGCAGAGACGGCCCAGCCTGCAGGCCACCGCCCGCTGCAGCAGGGCGTGGCGGTCGTAGTCGGCGGCCCGGCGCCCGAACTGGCGGCGCACCTGGCCGCTGAGGCCGGGCGTGGCGTCGGTGGGTGGGGGCAGGCTGGTCATCCTTGGAGCTGGCCCTGCAGCCAGTCCAGCACCGTCGCGATCACCGGGCTGCGCAGCAGGCAGTGGCCGGCCCCCTGAACGGTGACCACCTCGGCCCGGGGCAGGGCCTGGCGCAACAGGGCGCGGGCGGCTGGCACCACGATGCGGTCGGCCCCGGCCTCCACGATCAGCACCCGGGCCCGTCGGGGGAACCCTGCCGGCAGGCCGTCGCTGTGTTTCAGCCGGTCGAGGTCCTGCCGCAGCCGCGCGCGGCCCGCCGCGCCGACGGGATGGTCGGCGGGTCCGGGCGGCAGCAGCTCGGGGGGATCGGGGCTGGCCGCCTCGGCCAGAAAGCGCCGCAGCAGGGCCTGGGCCCGCAGGGCCGCCTCCGCCTCGCTGGGGCCATCGGCCAGCTCGGATGCCATGGCCGCCAGTGCCGCCTTCACCCGCCGGCCCCCGGGCCCCGGCGGCACGAAGCGGCCGAACCCCGCCAGCAGCACGACGACGTCGGCCCCGGCGAGCACCGCGGGTTCCAGCAGGAGGGGCCCCATGGAATGGCCGATCACCACCCGCCGGCCGGCACCGCTCCAGGCGGGCATCACCGGGGCATGGGCGCCGTAGCCCCGTTCGCCGCAGCCCCAGCGCCAGCCCAGGGGGCCACTCGCCTCCCGCCAGGGGTTCCAGTTGAGGCCATCGCCGGCCCAGCCGTGCATCGCGATCACCTGGATGGTGGAAGGATCGCCGGGGGCCATCAAGGGGCGGCAGGGGAGGGGGCCGGGCCCAGGGCCTCGATCAGGCGGCTGAGGGTGCCATGGGGAAGATCCTGCCGCAGCACCAGCCGCAGCCGGGCGGCTCCGGTCGGCACGGTGGGGGGGCGGATCGCCACCGCCAGCAGCCCGGCGGCTTCCAGGTGCCGCTGCAGGGCCAGGGCGGCCCCGTCCTCGCCCACCAGGAGGGGCAGGATCGGCCCGTGGCCCGCCGGTCGCCGCCAGCCCGCCGCCGCCAGCCGCTCCCTCCAGCGCTCGGCCCTCTCCAGCAGGGCCTGAGCGCTGGCGGGGCTGGCCTCGATCAGCTCCAGGCCCGCCAGGGCTCCGGCCGCCAGGGGCGGGGCCAGGGCCGTGGTGTAGCGGAAGGCGCCGCTGGTCTGCAGCAGCCAGTCGCCCAGCAGGGCCTCGCCGGCCAGGAAGGCCCCGCCGCTGCCGAAGGCCTTGCCGAAGGTGCCGCTGATCAGGTGCACCCCCGCCAGACCGTGGGCCAGGCCACGGCCACCGGGACCCAGCACCCCCAGGGCATGGGCCTCGTCGATCAGCAGCAGGGCCCCGTGGCGCCGGCACACCTCCGCCATCGCCGGCAGGTCGGGGCTGGTGCCCTCCATGCTGAACAGGCTTTCACTGACCACCAGCAGGCGTTGCTCACTGCTGTCGCGCCTGGCGTTCCTCAGGCGGCGCTGCAGATCGGCCAGGTCGTTGTGGGCGAAGCGGAACAGCCGGGCGCCACTGCAGCGGACCCCGGCGAGCAGGGAGTGGTGGATGCAGCGGGCGGCGTAGACCACGGTGTTGCGTTCGGCCAGGGCGGTCACCGCGGCCAGGTTGGCCTGGAAGCCACTGGGGAACAGCAGCACCCGCTCCCGCCCCAGCCAGGCGGCCAGGGCCTCCTCCAGCCGACGATGCACCGGCCGGGTGCCGGTGACCAGCCGCGAGCCGCCCGCTCCCAGGCCGCTGGCCTCCAGCTCGGCCGCCGCCGCCGCCAGCACGGCGGGATGGCGGCTGAGGCCCAGGTAGTCGTTGCTGGCCAGATCCAGCAGAGGTGGGACGCCGGCTTCAAGCCCGCCGTGGGGGCCGGCTGCAGCTGGGCGGTGGCGATGGGCTGGAGACTGCGCAGGCCGCGGCGCCGCTCGGGGGGCAGGGCGTTGAGGGCATCGCGCAGCTGCCGGCGCCAGCTGGCGGCTGGCGTGGGCCCATCGGCCATGTCCCAGCTGGTGCAGGAGTGGGTGGGGTTTCGGGAGGAGGTCAGGGCGTCCTGGCACCGATGGCAAGGGAGCAGTCTGGAATGGCGGGGGGTCGGGAACAGCCCAGCGACGAGCCGGGGCTCCTGTCAGCCCATAGGATTCATCCATGCCCGTCCGCCACACCGCAGGCAGCACCGAGCGCTCCGACACGGTGCCGCCGCTGGAGGACCTGTTCCCGTTCCCCCTCGACGGCTTCCAGTGCGAAGCGATTGATGCCCTGAACCAGGGCCACTCGGTGGTGGTGAGCGCCCCCACCGGTTCCGGCAAGACTCTGGTGGGCGAATACGCCATCCACCGGGCCCTGGCCCATGGCCAGAAGGTCTTCTACACCACGCCCCTCAAGGCCCTCTCCAACCAGAAACTGCGGGATTTCCGCGAGCAGTTCGGCCACCAGCGGGTGGGCCTGCTCACCGGTGATCTCAGCCTCAACCGGGAAGCCCAGGTGGTGGTGATGACCACCGAGATCTTCCGCAACATGCTGTACGCGGAGATCGATCACCCGGATGACGATCCCCTGGCCGATGTGGAGGCGGTGGTGCTCGATGAGTGCCACTACATGAACGACACCCAGCGGGGCACGGTCTGGGAGGAGTCGATCATCCACTGCCCCTCGCGGGTGCAGCTGGTGGCCCTCTCGGCCACGGTGGCCAATGCGGGGCAGCTCACCGACTGGATCGAGCGGGTGCACGGCCCCACCCGGCTGATCCACAGCGACTTCCGGCCCGTGCCGCTGGCCTTCAGCTTCTGCAGCGCCAAGGGTCTCCACCCGCTGCTCAACGACGAGGGCACCGGCCTGCACCCCAACTGCAAGGTCTGGCGGCCCCCCAAATCCACCCGCCGCAAGGGGCCCAAAGTGCCGCGGCCGCCCCAGCCGGAGGCGCCGCCGATCGGCTTCGTGGTGGCCCAGATGGCGGAGCGCCAGATGCTGCCGGCCATCTACTTCATCTTCAGCCGCCGCAACTGCGACCGCTCGGTGCGGGATCTGGCCAAGGTGTGCCTGGTGGATGCAGGCGAGCAGGAGCGGATCCGCGCGCGGCTGGATGCTTTCGTCGCCGTGACGCCTGAGGCGGTGCGGGAGGGCGGCCATGCCGATGCCCTGCTGCGGGGCATCGCCGCCCACCACGCCGGGGTGCTGCCGGCCTGGAAGGAACTGATCGAGGAGCTGTTCCAGCAGGGGCTGATCAAGGTGGTGTTCGCCACCGAGACCCTGGCCGCCGGCATCAACATGCCCGCCCGCACCACGGTGATCTCGGCCCTCTCCAAGCGCACCGAGCGGGGCCACCGGCCCCTGATGGGCAGCGAGTTCCTGCAGATGGCGGGCCGGGCCGGCCGCCGCGGGCTCGACACCCAGGGCTATGTGGTGACGGTGCAGAGCCGCTTCGAGGGGGTGCGGGAGGCCGGGCAGCTGGCCACCAGCCCGGCCGATCCGCTGGTGAGCCAGTTCACCCCCAGCTACGGCATGGTGCTCAACCTGCTGCAGCGCTACGACCTGGCCAAGGCCCGGGAGCTGGTGGAGCGCAGCTTCGGTCGCTACCTGGCGGGGCTCGATCTGGCCGAAGACGAGGCCCGCATCGCCGAGCTCACGGCCCAGCTGGCCAGCCTGGAGACCAGCGGCGGCGAGGTGCCCTGGGACGACTTCGAGGACTACGAGAAGCTGCGGGGGCGGCTGCGGGAGGAGCGGCGCCTGCAGCGGATCCTGCAGCAGCAGGCCGAGGAAACCCTCGTGCACGAACTCACCCTCGCCCTGCAGTTCGCCAGCGAGGGCACCCTGGTGAGCGTCAAGGCGCCGGCCCTGCGCGGCCGGGTGACCCCGGCGGTGATCGTGGCCAAGGTGCCGGGATCGGGGCAGTTTCCGCTGCTGCTCTGCCTCACCGATGAGAACGTCTGGATCCTGCTGCCCTGCCACGCGGTGGTGAGCCTGCACGCCGAGCTGAGCTGCCTGCAGGTGAACCAGCTGGAGCCGCCGGAGCTGCACCACGCCGGTGAGCTGCGTCATGGCGACAACGCCAGCGGCGGCCTGGCCCTGGCGGTGGCGTCCATGGCCCGCCGCCACGACATGCACACCCCCCGCTACGACCTGGCCGGGGAAGTGCTGGAGCAGGGCCGGCTGGTGCGCCAGCTGGAGCAGGAACTGGAGGCCCATCCCGCCCATCGCTGGGGCGACCGCAAGCACCTCAAGAAGCACCGGCGCCGCATGGAGGAGCTGGAAGAGGAGATCGGCGAACGGCAGCGGCTGCTGCATCACCGGGCCAACCGCCACTGGGACACCTTCCTGTCGCTGATCGAGATCCTGCGCTTCTTCGGCGCCCTGGGCGGCGAGGAGCGCCTGGAGCCCACCGACGTGGGGCGCACCGTGGCGGCCCTGCGGGGCGACAACGAGCTCTGGCTGGGGCTGGCCCTGATGAGCGGGCACCTCGACGGGCTGGATGCGGCCGAGCTGGCGGCGGTGCTGGAGGCCATCTCCACCGAGGTGAACCGCCCCGATCTCTGGTGCGGCTACCCGCCGCCGCGGGCCTCCGAGGAGGCCCTGCACGACCTGCGCAGCCTGCGGCGGGAGCTGCAGCGCCAGCAGGAGCGGGCCTCGGTGGTGGTGCCGGTGTGGTGGGAGCCGGAACTCACCGGCCTGGTGCACGCCTGGGCGAAGGGCGCCAGCTGGAACGACGTGATCGCCAACACCTCCCTCGATGAGGGCGATGTGGTGCGCATCCTGCGCCGCACGGTGGACCTGCTGGCCCAGGTGCCCTACTGCGAGGTGGTGAGCGAGCAGCTGCGCCGCAACTCCCGGCTGGCCCTGCGGAGCATCAACCGCTTCCCGGTCTGCGAGATCGAGGATCT
>CALNZO010000004.1:0-15943 GCA_942491175.1 uncultured bacterium
AGGTAGCCGATCAGCACGATGCCCAAGCCGGTGACCGAGAAGAAGGCAACCAGCAACGGTGGCTTGAGCACCCGGCGCAGCAGGATCAGCTCCGGCACCGAAAGGGCCACCACACTCATCATGAAGGCGAGAACCGTGCCCATCGGCAGCCCTTTCTCATAAAGCGCCTGCACCATCGGCATCACACCCGCCGCGTTGGAATAGAGCGGAACCCCGATTCCCACGGCCAGCAGAACGCCGAAGGGGTTGAAGCGGCCGGCGTAGGTGGCGAAGAAATTGGTGGGCACCCAGCCGTGGATCAAGGCGCCCACGCCGATGCCGATCAGCAGATAGGGCCAGATCTGCTGAAGGATCGAGGCCACTTCCTCGGCCCCCATCTGCAGCCGCTGCTCGAAGGAAAGGCCCAGCGAACTCTCCACGGCCTGCCCGTGCAGCTTGGTTTCGTAGACAAAGGATTCAACCCAACGCTCCAGCCGTAGGCGACCCAGCACCCATCCCGCCAGGATCGCGATCAGCAGGCCGGAGCCGATGTAGATCAGGGTGATCCTCCAGCCGAACAGGCTGAACAGCAGGCCGATCGCCACCTCGTTCACCATCGGGCTGGCGATCAGAAAGCTCATCGTGACCCCCAGCGGGATGCCGGCAGCCAGGAAGCCGATGAAGGCCGGCACCGCACTGCAGGAGCAGAAGGGTGTGACCACCCCGAGCAGGCCTGCCAACACGTTGCCGATCCCTTCGCGCCGTCCGGCCAGCAGGGCCCTGGTGCGCTCCACGCTGAGGTAGGAGCGCAGCACGGTCACCAGGAAGATGATGCCGCTCAGCAGCAGGGCGATCTTGATCGAGTCGTAGAAGAAGAAGCGCAGGGTTTCGCTCAGCCGCTGCCCCGGATGAAGACCAAGCCAGCCGAAAAGCACGATCTCCCAGAGAGATTCGTTGACCCGGTAGAGCACCAGCCAACCGGCCACGAGGCCGCTGAGCAGGGCGACATGGCCGGGCTGGCTGGTGCGCAGCCACCGCATCGCCGGGGTGACGTTGCTCACATGCAGCGGCTCGCCGGCTTGGCGCACTGGGCGCCCAACTCCGTCAGCCATCCGCGCAGGTCGTCGAGGGCTTCAGGGCGCAGGCGGTAGTAGATCCAGCGGCCCTCCTGCCGATCGGCCAGCAGCCCGGCCTCCTTGAGCACCTTGAGGTGAAAGGAGAGCTTCGACTGGGCCAGGCCCAGATCGGCGGTGAGATCGCAGACGCAGCGCTCGCCGCTGCCCAGCGCCTCAATCACCTGCAGGCGCAGGGGTTCGGCGAGGGCCCTGAGGAGCGCCCGGGCCTGCTCGGACTGGAGGGGTGGGCTGGCAACAGCCCCTGGATCGGCCATGTGATCGGCAACACGTCTTGAATCAACTTTAGTTGATCTATGGTCGAAGCACCGCGGGCCTTCCGAATGAAGATCGGCATCAATGGCTTTGGCCGCATCGGCCGTCTGGTGTTCCGCGCCCTCTGGGGCCGCCCCGGCATTGAGCTGGTGCACGTCAACGACCCGGCGGGAGATGCCGCCGCCGCCGCTCATTTGCTTGCGTTCGACTCGGTGCATGGCCGCTGGCCCCAGGCAGTAGCAGCCGGCGGGGCGGGCTTCCTGGTTGGGAATCAGTCCGTGGCCTACAGCCAGCAGAAGGATCCCACCGCCGTGCCCTGGGCCGGCGCCAGTGTGGATCTAGTGCTCGAATGCAGCGGCAAGATCAAAACCCCCGAAACCCTCGAGCCCTACTTCACCCTGCCAGGCCTCAAGCGTGTGATCGTGGCCTGCCCGGTGAAAGGGGTGATCGCCGGTGAGGAAGCCCTGAATGTGGTGTTCGGAGTCAATCACCACCTCTACGACCCGCTCCGCCACCACCTGCTCACCGCCGCCTCCTGCACCACCAACTGCCTGGCGCCGGTGGTGAAGGTGGTGCAGGAAAACTTCGGGATCCGCCACGGTTCGATCACCACCCTCCACGATGTGACCAACACCCAGGTGGTGGTGGATGCCTTCAAGAGCGACCTGCGCCGGGCTCGCTCCTGCCTGCAATCGTTGATCCCCACCACCACCGGCTCGGCGCGGGCGATCGGGATGATCTTCCCCGAGTTGCAGGGCAAGCTCAACGGCCACGCCGTGCGGGTGCCGCTGCTGCATGGCTCGCTCACCGATGCGGTGTTCGAGCTCAAGCAGGAGGTGAGTGCCGAGCAGGTGAACGCCGCCTTCGCGGCCGCCGCCGACGGGCCGTTGCAGGGAATCCTCGGCTACGAAACCAGGCCGCTGGTATCGATCGACTACGTCAACGATCCGCGCAGCGCCATTGTTGATGCCCTCTCCACCCTGGTGGTGAACGGCACCCAGCTCAAGGTCTACGCCTGGTACGACAACGAGTGGGGCTACAGCTGCCGCATGGCCGATCTGGCCTGCCACGTGGCTGCGTTGGAACGTGCAGCCCTGGAAGGTGCCGCCCGATGAAACACCTCACGGGACTGCAGCAGTACGCAGTCGTCACAGCCAACTACTGGGCGTTCACCCTCACCGATGGGGCCCTGCGCATGCTCGTGGTGTTCCACTTCCATCAGCTCGGCTACTCCACCCTGGAGATCGCCTTCCTGTTTCTCTTCTACGAATTCTTCGGGATCGTCACCAACCTCTATGGCGGTTGGCTCGGGGCCCGCTTCGGGCTGCGGCTCACGCTCTGGGCCGGAACGCTGATGCAGGTGGCTGCCCTGCTGATGCTGATTCCGGTGGCCGACGACTGGCCCCGCTGGTGGAGTGTGGCCTATGTGATGGTGGCCCAGGCGATCAGCGGCATCGCCAAGGACCTCAACAAGATGAGCGCCAAGAGCGCCATCAAGACGGTGGTACCGGAAACCCCCGAAGACCCCAGCAAGGGCGAAAACCAACTATTCAAATGGGTGGCGATCCTCACCGGATCCAAGAACGCCCTCAAAGGGGTGGGCTTCTTCCTGGGGGGATTGCTGCTCACCACGATCGGCTTCAGTGCCGCCGTTGGAGCCATGGCCGCGGGCCTGTTTCTCTCCTTCCTGATGACCCTGGTGCTGCCCGGCGAGATCGGCAAGATGAACGAGAAGCCGGCTTTCGGAGCGCTGTTCTCCAAGAGCGAGGGCATCAACGTGCTCTCCCTGGCGCGCTTTTTTCTGTTCGGTGCCCGCGATGTGTGGTTCGTGGTGGCCCTGCCGGTGTTCCTGCAGGCGGCCCTGGGTTGGAAGTACTGGGAGGTGGGCGGTTTCATGGGCCTGTGGGTGATCGGCTACGGGATCATTCAGGCCTCGGCCCCGGCCCTGCGGCGCAGCTGGGGGAAACGTGCACCCCCAGGGGTGTCTGCCGTGCAGTTCTGGAGTGCCGTGCTCACCGCCATCCCCGCCCTGATCGCCATCAGCCTGTGGCGCGACGTGGGCAATCCCGGGTTAGTGGTGGTGGTGGGCCTGGCGGCCTTTGGGGCCGTGTTCGCGATGAATTCCTCGATCCACAGCTACATGGTCCTGGCCTACACCGATGCTGACTCGGTGAGCCTCAACGTGGGCTTCTATTACATGGCCAACGCCGCCGGCCGGCTGGTGGGGACGTTGCTGTCGGGCGCCCTGTTCCTGGTGGGCGGCCTGCAGGCCTGCCTGTGGGCCTCGTGTCTGCTGGTGGCCCTGGCCTTCCTCTCGGGGATTCGCCTGCCGCCGCCCCTGCGGCAGCAGCTCGGGGCAGCCTGATCCGGGCCACCAGCCCATCACACCGATGGCGGGCTTCCCCGATCGATCGGTGTCAGCTGCAAAGGCTGGCTGCCACGGACAGCTAAGCCGCAGCGGCCTCGATGATCGCCGTTGTGGAGGCCTCCACCGCGCGGGCCACCTCCCTCAGGGAGGGATCGGCCGAGAGGCTGGCGAGCATCGCCTCGGGGCGGATCATGCCGATGCGGGTCGTGCCGGCTTCTGTGTAGACGGAGATCCGGCAGGGCAGTGCCATGTTGAGCGCCATCGTGGTGCTGAGCACTGTGGCGGCCTGCTGGGGGTTGCACACCTCGAAGATGCGGCACTGCTCCAGGAACGGCTGACCTTTGCTGCGCAGGGTGTGGCCCAGATCATGCACGGCCAGCACGCCGAAGCCCTGGTCCACCACCGCCTCCTGGAGGGCGCTACTGGCCTCCTCGAAGGATTTCGGCGTGTCGAGGATGAAAAACGGGTCCATGGGTGTGATCAGCAGGTCGGTGTCAGGGTGTGCCGTACCAGCTGCGGTACCACTGGGTCATCTGCTCGATCTCCCGGCTCTGGGCCTTCACCATGGCCTGTTGCATTGCCCGCAGCTGCGGATGCTGGCTGTTGGTCTGGGCCATCGACGCCATCATCACGCCCATGCGGTGATGGGGAATCATCTGCTCGATGAAGGCACGATCGAAATCAGGCGCGTTCTTCAGCCACTCGACATCAGTGCCCATCATCCCCATGCCCCTTCCAGGGCCCCCCATCATTCCGCCCCTGCCGCCCATCCAGCCCCCCCAGCCGGAATAGACCCCACGGCCATAACTTCCCCCCCAGGCAGGTACATCACCGCCGAACCACTGCCGGTACCAGATCCGCATCTGGGCGTTTTCCTGGGTCTGGCTGGCCTTGATGCTCTTGGCCAGCTCCTTGATTTCGGGCCGCTTCGCGCGGGTGAGGGCGAGATCCGCCATGGCGATCGCCCCCTCATGGTGGGGAATCATCATCACGATGAAGCGCTGGTTGATCAACAACCTGCGGAAACACGGACCCACCCAGACCCTTGACCCTGAAGTGACGACAGGCTGTTTGCTGGGGTCTGGATGACAGGACCATGGCGGAACATTGCTGCAGCAGCGGAACCAGCGGACAGAAGACCGGAGCCACCACGGAACCGCAGCCGCAGCCGGCAAGCGGCAGAGAAGCGCTGTTTCGGATCAGCGCGATGGATTGCGCCACCGAGGAAACCGAGATCCGCCATGCCCTTTCAGGTCTCGACGGCATCCGCGGCCTGAGGTTCCTGCTGGCCGAGCGCGTGCTGGCGATCGATGCCGATGCAGCAGGGCTCAACTCCGCCCTTGCGGCGATCCGCCGGCTGGGATTCAACCCGGAGCCGATCAGCGCCGATCACCGGCCGTCCGCGGCCCAGACCCGCGCCGAACGGCGACGGGAACGTCTCCGACTGGGTGGCTCCCTTGCGCTTGCGATCACGGCGGAGCTGCTGCATCTGGTCGTTCCCGCCTACCCGGGCCATGAACTGGTGGAGATCGGGATCGCCCTCGCCGCGATCGCCCTGGCGGGCTTCTCCGTGTTTCGCAAGGGCCTCGCGGCCCTGCGCCAGGGCCGGCTGAACATCAATGCGCTGATGAGCGTGGCGGTCACGGGCGCCTTCCTGATCGGCCGCTTCCCGGAGGCCGCCATGGTGATGGCGCTCTATGCCGTGGCCGAGGCGATTGAAGCGCGGGCAGTGGAGCGGGCCCGCCAGGCGATCACCAGCCTGATGGCCCTGGCCCCCGATGAGGCGGAGATTCGCCAGAGCGATGGCCGCTGGCAACGAGTTTCCGCCAGTGCTGTGGCCATCGGAGATGTGGTGCGCGTTCGCCCGGGCGAGCGCCTGCCGCTCGATGGCACGGTGCTCAGCGGCGAGAGTGCGATCAACCAGGCGCCGATCACCGGCGAAAGCCTGCCGGTCGACAAAGGCCCAGGTGATGAGGTGTTTGCGGGAACGATCAACCAGGGCAGCGCCCTGGAGATCCAGGTGACGGCGCCCGCCTCGCTCAGCACCCTGGCGCGCATCATCCAGGCCGTGGAGGAAGCCCAGGCCTCCCGTGCGCCGATCCAGCGCTTCGTCGATCGCTTTGCAGCCCGCTACACCCCGGCGGTGTTCGTGGTGGCCCTTGCCGTTGCCCTGCTGGCGCCGCCCTTGCTGGGGTTCACCCCACTCCAGGCGATCTACAAGGCCCTGGTGCTGCTGGTGATCGCCTGCCCCTGTGCGCTGGTGATCGCCACCCCGGTCACGGTGGTGAGCGGCCTGGCCACCGCCGCCCGTCGCGGCATCATCATCAAGGGCGGTCTTTACATCGAGGAGGCCCGCAAGATCAAGGTGCTGGCCCTCGACAAGACCGGCACGATCACGCTGGGCCAGCCCAAGCTGGTGGCCTTCTCCCCTCAGCAAGAAGGGGCGGACGCTGGCGCTCTGAAACAACTGGCCAGCAGCCTGGCGGAGCGCTCCGACCATCCTGTGTCACGGGCCATCGCCGCAGGCCTCGATGGCGCTCAACTGGCCGTGGAGTCCTTCGAGGCCCTCCCCGGAAGGGGGGTGCGCGGCGTGATCGCGGGGCGGCCGCTGATGCTGGCCAACCACCGCTGGATCGAGGAGCTGGGGCTTTGCTCCAGCGCACTGGAGGCGTCGATGCAGGTCCATGAGCGCCAGGGCCGCTCCCTCAGCCTGCTGGCGGATGACAGCGGCGTGCTCGCCCTGATCGCCGTCGCCGACACCGTTCGGCCCAGCTCCGCTGCCGCCATGGCCGCCCTGCGGGCCCTGGGCGTCACCCCGGTGATGCTCACGGGTGACAACGCAGCCACCGCCGGTGCGATTGCGGCCCTGGCCGGCATCGATGAGGTGGAGAGCAACCTGCTGCCCCAGGAGAAGCTCGAGGCGGTGGCCGATCTTCAGGCCCGCTATGGATTCGCGGCCATGGCCGGCGATGGCATCAACGATGCACCGGCCCTGGCCCAGGCGGACATCGGCTTTGCGATGGGGGCCGCTGGCACGCACATCGCCATCGAAGCCGCCGATGTGGTGATCATGAACGACGATCTGATGCGTGTACCGGAAACGATCGCCCTCTCCCGCCGTACCTTCTCCATCCTGCGCCAGAACATCGCGCTGGCGCTGGGAATCAAGGCCCTGTTTCTGGTACTCACCGTGGCCGGAAATGCCACGATGTGGATGGCGGTTTTCGCGGACATGGGCACCAGCCTGATCGTGATCGCCAATGGTCTGCGGCTGCTACGCACTCCCACGCTTGGCAAGATCAAGGGCTGAGCCTGGTCGGAAACGATCAGATCTGAGCCTTGTCTATTCCAGCCGAACGGTTCAATTCCATGAGGATGCCACAGGTCTTCACCGCATCCGGTTGCTGACAATGCCCTCTGAGCTGCCGTAGCTGATCCTGGAGTTTGTGCAACTCATTCACGCGGGCATCGACCTCGGCGATCTTCTCGTCCAGCAGGGCATTCACCGTCAGACAGCTTCCGGACGGTGTGTCGAGCACCCCGATCAGGAGGCGCACCTCCTCCAGGCTCATGTCAAGGCTGCGGCAGTGGCGGATGAAGCGCAACTGCTCCACATGCCGCGGCGAATAAAGGCGATAGTTGCCATCCGTGCGCTGCGGCACAGGCAACAAGTGCTCGCGTTCGTAATAGCGAATGGTTTCGATCTTGCCCCGGTGGACCGTGCCAACTCGCCGATCTGCATGGATTCATCCCCTTGGGTTGGCAAGTCGGGCGGGCAAGCCTCCCTGGCGCAACGCTAGGCCCTTGACCCTGAAGCCACTTCAGGCTTTTCGATGGTTGCATCTGCTCCTCGCGCCTTCTGAGCTGGCGGTGATCCTTTCCCCAGAGCGGGGTCAGGCCAGCCATGCCCCAACAGGATCGCAGCCACCCTCGCTTTAGCCTCCAGCTCCGCTGGCGTCGCTTCATGCCTGATGCACCGCTGGGCACGGCCCCGCGCACCAATGCGCAGACGGTGGAGGTGCCTGCCGGCCTGGGCATGCTGCGTACCTTTCTTCGGGTGCTCGGCCCCGGCTACCTGGTGGCCGTCGGCTACATGGATCCGGGCAACTGGGCCACGGATCTGGCCGCCGGCTCTCAGTTCGGGTACCGCCTTCTGTAGGTGATCGGGCTCTCCAGCCTGATGGCGATGGTGCTCCAGTCGCTCTGCTGCCGGCTGGGCATCGCCACAAGGCTGGATCTGGCCCAGGCCTGCAGCCAGCTCCTGCCGCGGTTCTGCCGGATTCCCCTGTGGCTGCTGGCCGAGGTGGGCATCATTTCCTGCGACCTGGCCGAGCTGGTGGGCAGCGCCATTGCCCTGCAGCTCCTCTTTGGCCTTCCCTTGCTTGGGGGGTGGGCCTCACGGCCGCCGACACCCTGCTGCTGCTGGCCTTGCAACGCTTCGGGATCCGCCGGTTGGAGGCCCTGGGGATGGCCCTGGTGGGCGGTTGCTTCGCGGTGGAGATGTTCCTGCTGAAGCCGGACTGGGGCCAGGTGGGCCAGGGCTTCATCCCCCAGGCCGCCAGCCTCAGGGACGGGCAGCAGCTGTTTCTGGCGGCCGTGATTCTCGGGGCCACGGTGATGCCCCACAACCTCTATCTCCATTCCTCGCTGGTGCAAACCCGGCGGTGGATCGGCAGGGTGAGGACTCAGCGCAGGGCCCTGGCTTTCAGCATCTGGGACACCCTGATCGCCCTCAGTCTGGCCTTTCTGATCAATGTCTCGATCCTGGTACTGGCCGCCGGCAGTTTCTACGGACGGCTGGCGCAGCCGGTCACGGACCTGAGCGAGGCCTACCGGTTGCTGACGCCGATGCTGGGCACGTCGCTCGCCAGCGTGCTGTTCGGCGTGGCCCTGCTGGCGGCGGGCCAGAGCTCCACCCTCACCGCCACAATGGCCGGCCAGATCGTGAAGGAGGGGTTTCTGCAGATCCGGCTGCCCGACTGGAAGCGGCGACTGCTGACCCGCGGCCTCGCCCTGATTCCGGCGATGGCCACGGTGATCCTGTTCGGCGAGCGGGCCACCACGAATCTGCTGGTGCTGAGCCAGGTGGTGCTGTCGCTGCAGTTGCCGTTCGCGGTGATCCCGCTGGTGTGGTTCTGCGGGCGGCGCGGCCTGATGGGCGAGCTCAGAGCGCCGCTCGTTCTGCAGGCCGCAGGCGGGCTGTGCGCCAGCGTGATTGTGATGATCAACCTCTCGTTGCTCAGCGCGGTACTGCGGGGTGGCTGAGCCCTGGACAACCTGCTTGAACCAGACAACGAAGCTTCCATCCATGGAGCGGAGGCTCCATCCGGCGTGCGTGGCCTCTGATTCGTAGATGGAGCCGATTGGCCATGGTGTTCAAACGGCAAACCTCACTCCTGGTCCACCCCATCACCACTGGGGCTGGCAGGGTCTCCACCCCTCCTGGCGCTTGGCGCCCCAGAGCTTGAGGGCTTCATCCCGGCTGATTTCCCGGCGATTCTTAAGCAACGGCACCTCCTCGCCAGGAAGCAACTCCCCGCTGGTGATCTCCAGCCGATGCACCTGGCGCTCCCAGCGGGTCGGGCGAAAGCGCAGCACCTGGCGCCCGTCGCTCAACCAGCCCTCCTGCGGGGTCAGGGGGACTCGAGGTGATGGCCGGCTCATGCCTCCTTGATGCGGGCCTCGATCAACCGGCAGCACTCCTGCACGTCGCTCGCACACTCCACCCCCTTGCTGAGCGAGCAGAAGAACTCCCGCCACAGCGCCGGCACCGCCAGCAGGATCAGCGGCCTGCCGCCGTTGAGAGTGTGGGCGGCTTCCGAGGCCGTGCCGGGGCCGCCGCCCCCGCAGATCACCACCACATCGGCGCTGAGCACGTTGATCACGTTGCGGGCCTTACCCATGCCGGTGAACAGGGCCAGGTCCAGATCCGCCGTGTTTTGCCTGTCCTCACCGTTCCCTTCATCGGGCAGCACTCCCACCACCAGGTGCCCCTCCACCCGAGCCGCGCCGCGGCTGGCCGCTGCCATCACCCCCGCCGGCCGGCCACCGGTGAGCAGAACCCACCCCCGGGCACTGATGCATTCCCCCAGCTCCTCAGCCAGACGCATGGCTGCAGCCGAGGCACCTTCCCCCGCACCCATCACGCCCACCACCGTTCGCCGGTTGCTCATGCCACCTCCGGTGCCCAGCCCCGCTGGCGCGTCATGTCATCGGTCCAACCCTGACAGCGGTGAGTGAGGTGCACCCCCTGGGCCAGCAGTCCCTGGTGCAGCTGGCAGCTGAGCAGTGGGATGCAGTTAGGGCCGGCGTGATGGCGAAACCAGTGGCAGGTCATGCAGACCTCGCGGCTGCGGGTCTGCACCAGCACCTCCTGATCGAGGAAAGGCCACTCCTCGATGGACGGCTCCATGAACCCGGCATCTTCCGCGATGGAGCGGCGCAGACGGACACCCATACCCCTGTACCCATGCGTACACCCGTACTAGCACGTTCGCTCTGACGGCCGCAGCGCTGCTGGGCGCAGCGCCTCGATGCGGGCCGGCAGCTCCTCGTAGCTGATGCCTTCCCCGTAGGCCCGAATCAGCGGTTGCAGGCCGATCGATTTGCGTTCGGCATGCAGATTGACGGTGGGCACCACCCAAAACCGCCACTGGCTGAGGTTCTGCGGATCCACCAGCGCTGGGTCCTGCTCCGCCAGCAGGCAGAAGACGTAGGCGGTGGCGAACCGCTGCTCGACCGGGAAGCTGATCACGCTCGGGCCTTCCTGCTGCCTGGACTGCACATAGGCCGCCGACTTCACCTCCAGGGTGATCGCGCCATCGGTCACGTCCACCTCGGCCCATTCGATGCGGTGCTCGCCTGGATCGAGCCCCAGGGCCCGGTGCACCAGCCATTCGGCATAGGCACCGCGGGTGCGGTTCTCCAGCAGGTGGCCGGAGTTCCAACGGAGGAAGGCGTCGAGGTCCTTCATGGCCGGTTGGTTTCTGGGCGCAACGGCACAAAGATCCGATTGCCGTTCGCCTTGTTGGTGAACACGGCATTGCCCTGGACGAAGATCTGCCGCTCCCAGACCCCACCGAGCGAATCTCGCAGGGTGGAGAAAGGGAACCCCTCTTTCTCAAGGCGGTAGGTCATCGCCTTGCCGTCCTGCCAGACGAGGCGCACTGTGCCATCCGGGGTGTGGGTGTCGCGGCAGCCGATGGGCTGGTCGTTGAACGCGCAGGCCTTCCAGCCTTCGGCGCGGCCGATCGTCACCAGACCACAGGTCAGCCAGCCGAGCGAGAGGACGGCACCGCCCAGAAGCATCCGCAGCATCGGTGGTGTCCACTCTCCTTGGAGTATCGCCACCCCGCTGGTTTTTCTCCCCCCGGAGGCCAGGAGACCTACGGCTAGGCCGCCACCTGCTGGTGCTGAACCAGGTAGGCCTCAATCCAGTCGTGATGGCGCTTCTGGAGGATCCGATCAGCGATGGAGGTGGCCTCCTCCGGCACCTGAAACCGCTTGCGGAACGCCTTGGTGAAGCCCTCCAACACCGGCCGGGGCAGACCGCGCAAGGTGGCGAGGATCTGGCGGGTGGTCGCCGGGTCGATGGGGATGAGGCCGGGGTCGTGGCTGGCTTCCGCTGCGGCGGCTGGGGCCACGGGGGAAGGGCTGCGCTGGATCGGGCGTGCGCCGTTGCTGGCACTGGCAGGCGGAGGGGCGCCGCTGTCCCCTGCCGAGTGGGTGACCTGCCGCTGCTGCTTGTCGTAGAGCGCCAGGCCGAACGGGTTCCCGAAGGTCATCAGCGCCCGCTACCGCTGCGCGGGCCTGCGGCTACATGGCATCGGTTTCGGCCTCCTTGAGGGCCGATTCATGGGCCTGGCCCAGATCGGTGTCGATGCCGTGGCCGGCACCGCTGCCCTCACGGATCACTTGGGCCCCTGGCCCCTCACCGACGGTGATGCGGACCCGGGCGGTGTAGATGACACCCCAGCCAGGCCTGGCCTCACGGCCCGTGCCCCTGGCACCGATGGGGCGCTCGGCCTGGTTCACGCAGCGGACCTCGATGGTTTCCCGCTGCCAGCCATCGAACCCAAAGATCCGATTGGCTTCCGCGATCACCTGCCACCCCTCCAGGTAGCTGACCTTGGAGCGACCCTGCTCGCGTTGGCGCACCTTGGCGCGATCGAGGGGGGCGGAGAGGCAGGCGATCTGTTCGGTGGAGAAGGTGCACGTCATGGCTTCGAGGGGGGTGAGTGGGATCAGGGACCGGAATCAGTGGGCGGAGGTTTGAGGCGGCAGTGGCTCGATCAGTACCCAGCAGGGCGGCTCGCTGCAGTGGATGTGATCGGGCGAGGGCTGGCGGCCCGGCTTGCGGGTGATCGGCACCACCCAGCTGCTCAGCCGTGTGGACCAGATCTGGCCCCTGGGCCGTGGGCTGGTGGGTGTGGTGGTGGAGCTGGAGCTGGCGCTGCCGTAGGTGGAGAGATCCATGGGTTCTGGTGATGGCTCTGAATGGATGACCTGGGCCCGCCCCTGCAGCAGGCCCCTGTGAAAGGGGGCACTGCCCCCTCAGTGGATGCGCCAGGAGCGGCGGCAGAGGAGCTGGGCGCCAGGGATCTGCTGGCCGGCCTTGAGGGCTTCCTTGATGGCGGCCTTATCGGGCTGGGTGGTGGTTTTCACCGTCAACCACTCGGGAGCCAGGGCCTGCTCATCGTCGATCTCAACGGCCTGGGACTTGCGGCTGCTGAGCTCGTGATTCGGGAACGAGAAGCGGGTGGCCGAGGGCTGCAGGCGGGTGAGCACCAGCACCAGCGATTCCTCCAGGGCATCAGCCCGGCTCCCATCGGAGCGCGACAGCTCGGTGAGCCGCTTGGCCTGCTGCTGGCGGTAGGCGGCCTGGCCGCGGAGGTGCTCGATCACCCAGCAGGTGGCAACCGCTGCGCGGAAGCGTTCCGCTACGGCCTTGGCAGCGAGGGCCTGCTTGTTGCCCTCCTCGGCCAGCAGGGCGGCCTCCAGCTCAGAGAGGGCCTGGGATCGGGCGTCTTCGTCGTCGGCTTCCAGCTGTTGGGCCAGCTGGCTGATGGCGGTGGTGAGCTCCTGGGCCTCGATGCCCAGCTGCCAGAGGGAACCGGAACGCTGGAGGGTGCAGGACGGCCCGGCGGCCTGGGGGAGAGCAGGGGAGAGAGAAGCAGCGGGGGCAGTGAGAACGGCCATGGGGGGGTGAATGGGGATGAGGGACAAGAAGAACGGGGCGGCGATTGCCGCTCAGGCGGCGATGGGCTCGGGCGAGAACGGCGGCGGCACTTCCATCACCACCACCGGCACCGGCGAACGGGAGGAGCAGCGGCGGGCCTGCTGGACCAGCGAGGCCGTGCCTGGCCCACCGGGGAAGGCGATCACCAGCACCGAGGCGCTGGATGCTGGGGAGGTGTGGGCCTGGGCTTCCACCAGGGCCTGCTCCAGCAGGCGCCTATTGCGGATGGGGCCGGCACTGCGGCCATAGCGGCGCCAATCAGCAGCGAGGGACTGGACCCGCCAGCCGAGCTGATGGGCAGCGCGGCCGATGGCGCGATCAGCGCCACGGGCTCCGCCATGGAGCAGCAGATGGACAGGCCGGCCTCCGCTGCGCTGGAGCAGGGCGGAGGCGATGAGCTCCTGGGGCCAGAGGAGATCACGGCCACCGGCGGCGACGATGACGACAGAGCGATGCGCCAGCACCGGCGGTGGCAGGAGACCAGGGAGAGGCAATGCAGCGGCCTGGGCCACTGCAGCAGAGGACAAGCTCATGGGCTACAGAGCAAACGAACGGGGCAAGTTGTCCGGGGATTTCGTTGCCGCAGGCGATGGGCTCGTGGCCTTTGGCGCAGCCCTTATTCTACCAGTACAAACGCACTGTATAGCAGGAAGAACGGCTGCAGTGCAATGGATCTGCACAGAGCAAGGCCATGCAATGGCGGACTTGAAAGCTGATAACCAAGACCGGCAGATTCAGCACTGAATGCCCAGCTGGCCGCGCAGCTGCGCGAGGGAACTTGGAGCCTCACCCCATCCCCTGCCGGCTGGCAGCGGCTCCGCCACCGCAGCCGCGGGAAAGCGGCCCTGCCAGCCACCCCCCACACCGGCCCCGGAGCGGAGGGCGGCGGCGGCTGGCCGATGCACGCCACGGCGCAGCCGTGGCACGCTGAAAGAGGGCCGCTGCCGACCGGAGCCCTGCGGTGTCTGCTCAGCCCCAGGGCACGTCCAGGAACTCCACCAGCAACACGCCCCGGTGGGTTTCAGGGATCCTGACCAGGCCAGTCTTGGCGGCACGTTCCATGCCGGGACGCTCCTTGCGCACCTGCTCGGCGGTGGCCAGCACCCGCACCCAGCCGCCGGTCATGAAGTCTTCGCTGCCTGTCTCAAAGGCCTGCGGACGCCGGTGCTGGTTGCTGTTGCGTTCGTAGTACAGGCCTCCGCCCGTGGGATCGGTCCCCTCTGCCCAGACCTGATCGACCAACCGCTGCGCGGAAGCCTGCGGCTACAGCTTTCCGATCGCCAGTGGGTCCCGCGCCGCTGCGTCAATGGCTTCACCATCGAGCACCAGCGGGTTGCCTGGGTCGTCACGGTTGTCGGAAATGATCAGGCGGCTGGACACAACCTCTGCCCCTGGAGGATCAGGACCTCAATCCTGGAGCCCCCTCGTCGATCGGGCTTCCGTGGAGCATCCAGCCTGATGGCGCATGGGAGACCCTCTCCCACCTGGAGCGGGAGAGTCCACCTTGCGGGAGCGAGAGCGAGAATCTCTCCCCAAATCTCTCCCATCTCCCTTTTTCGATCCTTGAGAAGTCAGTCGGGGCGACAGGATTCGAACCTGCGACCTAGTGCTCCCAAAGCACCCGCGCTACCAAGCTGCGCCACGCCCCGTCAGCCACACATTACCCGGCGTCCGAGCCGGTGGAGCGCCGGTAGAGCCACACCCCGCCTCCACCCCAGAGCACCGACCAAAGCACGAAGGTGGCGGCCGTGCCCAGCTGGCCGGTCTCCAGGGAATAGACCCCGGCGTTGATCAGGCCGGCATCGATCAGGGAGCCGCCGATCCCCCAACCCAGCACCCAGAGGGCGATGAAGCCGATGGCTTTGAGGTTGCCGGTCATGGGGTGGAACGGTTCCGGTTAGAACCACTCCAGTATCGAATGCTGTGCAGTGGCCCCGAAGACGTTGGCTGAGACGAGAACGTTGGCCGGTTCGAAGCTCCTGGCGGTCTCCAAGACGATGGCCGGATGGTTGTGGGCCGCGCTGGCCTGCCTTGGGCTGGTGCTGGGCGGCGGCCTGCCGGCCTCGGCGGAGGCAGGGGCCTCCTTCAGCCTGCCGCCGCTGCCCTACCCGGCGGAGGCCCTGGAGCCGGCCATTGATGCCACCACCATGACCATCCATCACGACCGTCATCACGGCGGCTATGTGGCCAAGCTCAACGCCCAGATCGCGGCCAACCCCAAGCTGGTCGACCTTCTCCCTTGATGCCCTGCAGGATCAGATCTCCCGCTTTCCCGAAGCCGTTCGCAACAACGGCGGCGGCCACTGGAACCACAGCCAGTTCTGGATGGTGATGGCACCGGCCGGCACGGGCGGGGAGCCCTCGGCTCAGCTGGAAAAGGCCATCGAGGCGAGCTTCGGCTCGCAGGAGGCCATGGAGCAGCAATTCAGCGGCGTGGCGGCGGCCCGGTTCGGTCCGGGCTGGGCCTGGTTGATCCTCAAGCCCGGCGGTGGAAGCTGGCCATCACCAGCCACCCCAACCAGGACAACCCCCTGATGGATCTGCCCGGCATCGAGAAGGGCACCCCCCTTCTGGGCCTCGATGTGTGGGAGCACGCCTATTACCTCAACTACCAGAACCGCCGGCCCGATGACATCGACGCCTGGTGGTCGCTGCTGAACTGGGAGGAGGTCAACCGTCGCTACGCACAAGCCTCCAGCTGATCGTCGCGCAGCGTCCCATGCCCCACCACGCCGATCAGCCCCACCAAAGTGTGTGCCCACTGCGGTCGTCCCTTCCAGTGGCGCAAGAAGTGGAGCCGGGTGTGGGAGGAGGGTGCCGCTACTGCTCGGATCGTTGCCGCAGCCGCGGCCGTCGCTCCAAAGACGGCCATGACCGGTAGGACCCGCTCGATGGGCGGTGCATCAAGCAACAGATTGGCGCAACCGTAGCCAATCAGACATCGCCTGATCACCGGCAACCGCATTCTTC
>CALNZO010000005.1:0-76222 GCA_942491175.1 uncultured bacterium
CTCGGACAACACCCGCAGCCTGCGACTCGGCGAGCAGGTGGCGATGGAGATCCTGCGACAACGCCCCCTCGAGTACGCGGAACGGCCCGTGTCCTTCACCTTTCGCAGCTTCGATGGTGTCTTCATCACCATCTCTGAAGGTCAGATCGATCCATCCCCTGGCTGAGGCTGCTCCCGGGGGGTGCCTGCCATGGGGTTGCGCCTCCTGGAACCTCATCGGTTCAGCGGGCCCGCCGGGTGCACCGCTGCCGCAGGGCCGTCAGCAGCCTGGGGACCGCGTCCGGCTGGCCCTGGAGGGCGAAGGCCTCCTGCTCCGCCGCCTTGTTGCCGTGGTACGAGGTGGTGAGGATTCCGCCGATCTGCTGGCGCACCACCGGGGCCAGGGGCAGCTGCCAGCCCAGGGGAGCCACCACGCCGTTCGGGCAGCTCTGCACCGCGTGCACCGCCTCATGCAGGAAGGTCTGGCGGGCGATGCCGAGCTCGAAGGTGATCGGGGCCACCCAGATCCTGCGCTGGCGGGACTGGTACAGCCCGTAGACCCCCCGTACGGGCGGCACAGCCAGCTTCACCTGGAACCCGTGGCTCTGCAACGCCCGCACCAGGGGCTGCAGATCGGCGGGCAGGGCGCCCAGGGGCAGCGGGGTGAGAGGGGAGCCGGCCACCAGGGCGAGGGCACCGGCCAGGGCGTGGATCATGGGCACCAGCCTCGCTTCCCATGCCCTGGCAGGCCAGCGCGACGCGGGGGTGCTGCAACAAAGAACCCCCCCAGCACGAACTGGAGGGGTCCTGGTTGATCTCCCTGGAGAGAGGCTCGGAACGTTGGTGGCGGGGAGGAGATTTGAACTCCTGACCTTCGGGTTATGAGCCCGACGAGCTACCAGACTGCTCTACCCCGCGTTGCACCTGAGGCGTCTGCCGCTTGCGTTCCGCCAGGTAATGGTATCAGCCGATGCGCCCGGCCCTCAGTCGAAGCGCAGCCCACCGATCACCTCCAGCCGCAGGTGGTCGGCCGGGGACAGGTAGGACCGGCGCAGCTCCTCCAGAGTGGTGGGGGTCAGCCATTCGAGCTGCTCCAGCAGGTGCAGGGCCACGGCCTGTTTGGCCCGGCGGGCCCCGTCCTCCACCTTGATGGCCACCCCCATGCCCTCCCCCACCCGGCTGAGGCACTGGATTCCCTCGGCGCCCCCCTTGCTCAGCACCTGGCCCAGGCCCCGTCGCATCAGTTCGGTGTCGAACTGCCCCTCGCCGGCGATCAGCTCCGGGTGGGCGAGCATGGCCCGGCTGAGCCGCTCCAGGTCGGCCTGCCCACCACCGCCGAGATGGGCGAACAGCAGGGCCATCTGGGCCAGCTGCAGCTGCAGGGTGGGGGCGCCGCAGTCATCCATGGTGGTGACCAGCTCCGCCCCCGGCAGGCCCAGCAGCTCGCCGACCCGCTTGAGCACCTCCTGCTGCAGCGGATGGTCGGCCTGGAGGTAGCTCTCGAGGGGCCAGTGCATCTGCCGGCAGGCGGCCAGGAAGGCTGCATGCTTGCCGGAGCAGTTGTGCTCCAGCGGACTGCTGGCTCCCGGTGGGGTCGGGCACTGGAGGTCTTCGGTGTCCAGTTCGGCGCCCCACAGCAGTTTGAACGCCTCTCTGGCGTGGGCTGCGGTGCCGGCATGGGAGGCGCAGGCGATCGCCAGGCCCCGCTCGCCGGCACCCATGCGATCGGCGGCGCCGCTGGCCACGAACACCGTGGCCTGGAAGGGCTTCAGGGCGGAGCGCACGAAGCTCAGCTGCTGGGGATCACCAGCGCGCATCAGCACCCGACCGCGCTGGTCGCAGACCACCGCATGGACCCGGTGCCGCGATTCCGTGATCCCCTCGCGCAGCAGCCGGACCTCCAGGGGGGGGATGCCGGGACGGCCCGGACCGGCGAAGCTGGAGGACAGGCTCATGGCAGTGGGAGAAGCTTCGATCGTGCTGACGTCAGAGAGCCTGGCAGAGCCCCGTCCCGAGCAGCAGAAGGGCGACGGCGATGGCGATGGCCCGGCGCAGACGGGCCAGTACCGGCTGCACCTGATGGCGGGCCACCAGCAGATCCTGCTGACGCCAGGTGATCGGCTTCTCCCACACCTGGCCGTCGTACCAGCCCGATTCCTCGTATTCGACCCGCTCCGACACCAGCCGTCTCTGCACATAGGTCCAGCCCAGCCACTGGCGAAGCAGCAGGAAAAGGGGCAGCAGCACGGCTGCGGCCGCGGCGGCGATCACCAGCCGGGGCGGATCGTGGCGCAGGGGGATGCTGCCGCTGGCCACCAGCAGGGCGAAGGGCAGGGAGAACAGCCAGGTGAGCCCGAGGGCCCGCCAGAGGCCGGAGGATCCATCGGCGGGCCAGGTGAAGAACCAGGAGCGGCAGAGCTGGTCGTACTCCTGCAGCGGACGCTGGGCCGGCGGCACCGGGCAGGGAGTGTCCTGGCCGGGCAGGCTGGGAAGGCCGGGGGCCATCGAAGGCCTCCTCAGGTCCCGCCGGACTGGCTGGTGCCGGGGGCTCCCCCCACCTCGGCCGGCAGGCCGAGGAAGCGCTCCTGCTCCCCATGGCCCCAGAAGGACTCCAGGTCGTAGTAGCTGCGCTCCTGGGGGGTCAGCACGTGGACGATCAGTTCGCCGTAATCGAGCAGCACCCAGCGCCCCTCGTTCTGGCCCTCACGCCGCAGGGGCAGGCGCTGGGCATCGGTTTCCAGGCGCTCCTCGACGGAGCGTGCGATGGCCCTGACCTGCACGTCGCTCAGGCCGCTGCAGATCACGAACCAGTCCGCCAGGGAGGACACCTCATCGACCCGGATCAGACGGATGTCGACGGCCTTGCGGTCATCGCAGGCCTCGGCGGCCATCAGGGCCAGGTCGCGACTATCCATAGACGTTCTCGCTGGTGACCGACTGCCGGGAACCCTGCTGCTGGGCCATCTCGGCGCGGGCCTTGCCGGCACTCTTGCGCAGCGCCTCCAGCCGATCTTCGTAGAAGGCGCGTCGCCGCTTCTTGCGGGTCTGCTCCACCAGCTCCTTGAGGGCGCCCCCCAGGCTCTTGTAGGCATTGGGCACGGTGTAGCCGAATCGGCAGGCCAGGTCGATGGCCCGTTCGTCGGCCAGAATCGCGTCCTGCAGACGCTTTTCGGAATTGTTCTTGAGATAGAGCCGATAGCCGGCGAAACCGGACAGCCCCAGGGCCATGAGCAGAAGCAGGCCGTCCTGCACCCAGAGTTCACCGATGGCGCCGCCCAGACCGATCGCCAGGGCGGCCATCTCCCAGCCGTCACGGGGAATGGCATCGTTCTGGATGCGGCCCACCTCATGCCAGAACAGCAGATTGCGGTGGTCGAGGGCCAGGGAGTCCCACTTCTCGAGATCCACCTGGATCTCCACTTCGTCCCGGCCGATCTCCTCGATGGTGATCAGGGGAGGATCGACGGAGGCCGCCGCTTCCACAAACACCCAG
This sequence comes from uncultured bacterium, assembly GCA_942491175.1. Lineage (GTDB taxonomy): Bacteria > Cyanobacteriota > Cyanobacteriia > PCC-6307 > Cyanobiaceae > Cyanobium. The sequence continues at coordinate 3,473 of CALNZO010000005.1, forward strand.
CTCTGCATCTCAGGGGGCAGTATCCCCTTCAGGCGCTGGAGTTCGCTCATCGGCGGCGTCTCGGGCAGAAGTCTCCCTTCAGATTAGCGATTGCCTGCGGTCCCAGCGGTGCTGTGGGGCCAGCCGGACCGGTGGGGGGAGACGGGTCAGCGACCGTGAGAGGCTGGGCGCGTTTGCCCAGTTGGATTTCCCATGCCCCGCCGCACGGATCTGAGGCGCATCCTGCTGCTGGGGTCGGGGCCGATCGTGATCGGCCAGGCCTGTGAGTTCGACTATTCGGGAACCCAGGCCTGCAAGGCCCTGAGGGCCGAGGGCTACGAGGTGGTGCTGGTGAACTCCAACCCCGCTTCGATCATGACCGATCCGGATCTGGCGGATCGCACCTACATCGAGCCCCTCACCCCCGAGGTGGTGGCCCGGGTGATCGAGAAGGAGCGTCCGGACGCCCTGCTGCCCACCATGGGCGGCCAGACCGCTCTCAACCTGGCCGTCTCCCTGGCCGAGGACGGCACCCTCGCCACCTACGGCGTCGAACTGATCGGCGCCAATCTCGAGGCGATCCGCAAGGCGGAGGACCGCCTGCTGTTCAAGGAGGCGATGGCCCGTATCGGGGTGGCCGTGTGTCCCTCCGGAATCGCCAACGATCTGGAGGAGGCCATCCGGGTGGGGGAGGGGATCGGCACTTACCCGCGGATCATCCGGCCCGCCTTCACCCTGGGGGGGTCCGGAGGCGGCATCGCCTACAACCCAGAGGAATTCGAGGCGTTCTGCAAGAGCGGCCTGGAGGCCAGCCCTGTCTCCCAGATCCTGATCGAGCAGTCCCTGCTGGGCTGGAAGGAGTTCGAGCTGGAGGTGATGCGGGACACCGCCGACAACGTGGTGATCGTCTGCTCGATCGAGAACCTCGACCCGATGGGGGTCCACACCGGCGACTCGATCACGGTCGCCCCCGCCCAGACCCTGACCGACAGGGAGTATCAGCGGCTGCGGGACCAGTCGATCGCGATCATCCGGGAGATCGGCGTCGACACCGGCGGCAGCAACATCCAGTTCGCCATCGATCCGGCCAACGGCGATGTGGTGGTGATCGAGATGAATCCCCGCGTCAGCCGCAGTTCGGCCCTGGCCAGCAAGGCCACCGGCTTCCCGATCGCCAAGATCGCCGCCCGGCTGGCGGTGGGCTACACCCTCGACGAGATCGTCAACGACATCACCGGGGCCACGCCGGCCTGCTTCGAGCCCACGATCGACTATGTCGTCACCAAGATCCCCCGCTTCGCCTTCGAGAAGTTCCGCGGCTCCCCGGCGGTGCTCACCACCTCGATGAAGTCGGTGGGGGAGGCGATGGCCATCGGCCGTTGCTTCGAGGAGTCGTTCCAGAAGGCCCTGCGCTCGCTGGAAACGGGCCATGCCGGCTGGGGTTGCGACCGCCCCGACCTGCCCATCGATCCCGCTGAGCTGGAGCGCCGGCTGCGCACCCCCTCCCCCGACCGGATCCACGCCGTGCGCGCCGCCATGGTCGCCGGCCGCAGCGACGACGAGATCCATCGGTTCAGCGCCATCGATCCCTGGTTTCTGGCCAAGTTGCGCCGGATCCTGACGATCGAGTCCGCGCTGCTGCGGGGACGTTCCCTCGACGCCATCGACGCCGACGCCTTTCTGCAGCTCAAGCAGGCCGGCTTCTCCGACCGCCAGATCGCCTGGGCCAGCGGCAGCGAGGAGCTGGCCGTGCGCCGCCGGCGTCTGCGCCTCGGGGTGCAGGCGGTCTTCAAGACCGTCGACACCTGCGCGGCCGAGTTCGCCTCCTCCACCCCTTACCACTACGCCACCTACGAACGGCCCCTGGAGCGGCTGGAGGCCGACGGTTCCCTCACCGTGCTCGCCCCCGAGGACGAGGTGACCCCCGAAACCCGCCGCAAGGTGATGATTCTGGGGGGCGGGCCCAACCGCATCGGCCAGGGCATCGAGTTCGACTACTGCTGCTGTCACGCCTCCTTCGCCCTGCGGGAGGCCGGCTTCGCCACCGTGATGGTGAACAGCAATCCGGAAACCGTCTCCACCGATTACGACACCAGCGACCGCCTCTACTTCGAACCCCTCACCCTCGAGGATGTGCTCAACGTGATCGAGGCGGAGAAGCCGGAAGGGGTGATCGTCCAGTTCGGCGGCCAGACCCCCCTGAAGCTGGCGCTCCCCCTGCTGCGCTGGCTGGACAGCGACGAGGGCCGGGCCACCGGCACCCGCCTCTGGGGCACGACGCCGGAATCGATCGACCGGGCGGAGGACCGGGAGCAGTTCGAGGCGATCCTGCGGCGGCTGGACATCCGTCAGCCCCGCAACGGCCTGGCCCGCACCGATGCCGAGGCCCGGGCGGTGGCGACCGCTGTCGGTTACCCCGTCGTGGTGCGCCCCAGCTACGTGCTCGGCGGCCGGGCCATGGAGGTGGTCTTCGACGAGGAGGAGCTCAACCGGTACATGGTGGAGGCGGCGGCGGTGGAGCCCGACCATCCGGTGCTGATCGACCAGTACCTGGAGAACGCCATCGAGGTGGATGTGGACGCCCTGTGCGACCGGGAGGGCACGGTGGTGATCGGCGGCCTGATGGAGCACATCGAACCGGCCGGGATCCATTCGGGCGACTCCGCCTGCGCCCTGCCCGCGGTGTCCCTGGGGCCCGAGTCCCTGGCCACGATCCGCCGCTGGAGCGCGGAGCTGGCCCTGGCGCTGGAGGTGTGTGGCCTGATCAATCTGCAGTTCGCGGTACAGATCGACGGGGCAGGCCGAGAGACCGTGTTCATCATCGAGGCCAACCCGCGCGCTTCCCGCACCGTGCCCTTCGTGGCCAAGGCCACCGGTGTGCCCCTGGCCAAGATCGCCAGCCAGCTGATGGCCGGCCGCACCCTCGCGGAGCTGGGCCTGCTGACGGAACCGGTACCGCCGCGCCAGACCGTCAAGGAGGCGGTGCTGCCCTTCAAGCGCTTCCCCGGCGCCGACACCCTGCTGGGCCCGGAGATGCGCTCCACCGGCGAGGTGATGGGCATCGCCGCGACCTTCGGCCTGGCCTACGCCAAGGCGGAACTGGCCGCCGGTGAGCCCCTGCCCACCACGGGCACCGTGTTCCTCTCCACCCACGACCGCGACAAACCGGCCCTGGTGCCCGTGGCCCGCCATCTGCTGGCGGCCGGATTCGCCCTCACCGCCACCGCTGGAACCGCCGCGTTGCTGGCCGAGGCGGGCCTGGCGGTGGAGCCGGTGCTCAAGGTTCACGAGGGCCGGCCCAACATCGAGGACGCCATCCGCTCCGGCCTGGTGCAGCTGATCGTCAACACTCCGGTGGGGCGCCAGGCCGCCCACGACGACCGCTACCTGCGCCTGGCCGCCCTCGACTACGCCGTGCCGACGGTGACGACCCTGGCGGGGGCCCGTGCCGCCGTCGAGGCGATCGCCGCCCTGCAGCAGCAGCGACAGGTGGAGGTGGTGGCCCTGCAGGACATCCACCCGCCCTGGGTAGGGTGAAGGCCCGATCGTCCTGCACCCCGTGACCAGCACCCTGGCCGCCCAGCCCTTCGCCCCCGGCACCGACCTGAGGGAGGCCTTCCGGGCCGCTTACGAGAACCGCTACACCTGGGAGCCGGGTTTCGGCGGCTACGGGGGCCGTTGCGTCTGGGAACAGGGGGAGCGGCGGATCGAGGGGAGCTTCCGGGTCGGCGCCGATCTCAAGGCCGTGGTGGAGGGCATCGACGATGAGGAGGTGCAGAAGGCGATGGCCTCCCAGCTGTGGGAGGTGGCCATCCACCGGGTGCGCCGCCCCTTCGAGCAGACCCACGGCGCCAACACCTTCACCGCCGGCGACACCGATGCGGTGGGCACCGAGGTGATCATGGGCGGCAAAGCCGAAGGCGACCGCTACCGCATCAAGGACAACGTGGTGACGATGGTGCACCGGCACATCCACGGCACCGTGGTGACGATCTTCACCGAAAGCGTCACCGACACCGGCCACGGCTACCTCAGCCACACCTACACCAGCCGCTACAGCGACCCCGCCACCGGCGAGGCCCGTGGCGGCACCAGCCGCTTCACCGATCGCTTCGTGCCCCTCACCGAGGGGGGCCCCTGGGTCCTGGCCGAGCGCCGCATCAGCACCGAAGCCGCCGGCGCTGAAAGCGGTGCGGAGGGCACGGCCGAGCAGCGCTTCCGCTTCGAGGAGCTGGTGCCCCTGGCCTGAGCCGGAGGCGAGGGGTCACTCCTGCTCGGGCAGGGGCTGGATGGTCTGCAACCGCTCGTTCAGCCGCATCGCCATGGCCTGACGGCCCATCGCCAGCACCTTGAGGGTGTCTTCGTGCATGCGGAGCTGGGCGTCGGCCACCTGCATCCCCCGCACCATCTCCTTGACGTCATCGGGCAGGCCGTTGAGGTCGTAGCGCTTGCCTTCGAAGGTCAGCACGGGTGGTTGCTGGCTGGGGGTTTCCAAGGGGGTCCGGGCGGGTCGGGGCCAAGCCTAGGTTGCAGGGCCTGTTCGCTCCCTGCCCTCCGCCGCCCCGGCGCTCACCCCTCAAGGCGGATGAACTGGCGCTCACACAGCTCCCGGTAGCGTCCGCCGCTGGCCATCAGTTCATCGTGGCTGCCCTGCTGGACGATGCGGCCGCCGTCGAGCACGACGATCAGGTCCGCCTCCTGCACGGTGGCGAGCCTGTGGGCGATCACCAGCACGGTGCGGCCGGCCATGGCCTGCTCAAGCCCCTGCTGCACGGCATCCTCTGCCTCCGCATCCAGGGCGCTGGTGGCCTCATCCAGCAGCATCACCGCCGGGTTGCCCAGCACGGCCCTGGCGATCGCCAGGCGCTGCAGCTGGCCTCCGGAGAAGTTGCTGCCCCGCTCCTCGATGCGGTGGTCGTAGCCATCCGGGAGGCTCTCGATGAAGTCGGCGGCATTGGCCAGCTGGGCCGCCTGGCGGATCTGGTCGCTGGCGGCGGGGCGGCCGAAGGCGATCGCCTCGGCCACCGTGCCGGAGAAGACGCTGCTCTGCTGGGGCACCAGGGCCACGGCGCGGCGCAGCTCCCGCGCCCGCAGGTCGGCCAGGTCCAGCCCGTCCAGCAGCACCCGGCCGCTCTGGGCCGTGTTGAAGCGCAGCAGCAGGGAAAACAGGGTGCTCTTTCCGGCTCCGGAGGGACCCACCAACGCCACCACCTGGCCGGGAAGGATGTGGAGATCGAGGTTGCGCAGCACGGGGTTGCCCGGCTCGTAGCCGAAGCTCACCCCATCCAGCACCAGGTCACCGGACACCCTGCCCAGGGGCCGGGCGTCGCCACGGTCGGGGGGTTCCACCGGTTCGGCCTCGATGGCCCGCAACCGTCGCAGGGAGGCCTGGCCCTGCTGGAATTCGTTGAAGTTGGTGGTGAGATGGGAGATCGGATCGATCAGCATCAGCAGCGCCGCCACATAGCTGCTGAATCCCTGGCTGTCGAGACCGCCGGCCCGGATGCGGGCCGCACCGATCAGCAGCACCGAGAGGATGCCCGCCGCTTCGATGAAACCCACCACCGGATGCTGGAGGGCCAGCAGCTCCAGGGTTCGGTAGCGGGCGCGGCGGTGCAGGTCGATCTCGGTGTCGAAGCGCTCCTGCAGCCAGGGTTCGGCGGCGAAGGCGCGCACCAGGGGCAGGCCGCCGATCGCTTCCCCCAGCAGGGCCGCCAGATCGCTCACCTGTTTCTGGCTGCGTTCGGCGGCCGCCATCACCCGTGCGCCGAAGCCGCTCACCAGCAGGGCCACCATCGGAGCCAGCAGCAGGGTGGCCAGGGCCAGGGGCCAGTCGAGCCAGACCATGTAGCCCAGCACCACGATGAGCTGCAGAAGACTGGGGGTGGTGTCCTGGATCGTCTTGTAGATCACCTCTCCGACCCGATCGGCGTCTTCGGTGAGGCGGTAGGTGAGATCGCCGGCCGAGAGCTTCTCGAGGGCCCCGAACTCCAGCCGCTGAAGCCGGGCGAACAGCTGGCGCCGCAGCTCCTGACTCACCCGCAGGGCCGGACCCGCCAGCAGGGTGTCCTGACCGAACTGGGCCGCCTTCTGCACCAGGAACACCCCCAGCGCAGCACCCACACTGTGCAGCACCTTCGTGAAGTCGCCGGCGCCGATGGCCGGGATCAGCTGGCCCGCCAGCCAGGCCAGCAGCGGCCAGCAGGCCACGAACACCAGCATGCACAGACCCCCGAGCAGCAGGGGCCGCCGGTGGGGCTTCAGCAGCGGCAAGAGCCTGCGGAAACCGGCCGGCGAGGGTGCAAGCATCGACGAACCCTATCAGCGCTCTTCGGACGCCCCCGGACGGTGAAACTGGATCAGTTCCTCAAATGGCAGGGCCTCGTGGGCACCGGCGGCGAAGCCAAGCAGCGCATCCAGCGGGGGGATGTGATGGTGAACGGGGCGATCGAGACCCGCCGCGGACGTCAGCTGGCCCCGGGGGATGCGGTGGCCATCGACGGCCGCGAGGTGCTGATGCTCTCCCGGCGGGTGGGCGGCGGTGGGGATGGAGCGGTCACCCCTTAGCCTGCCCCGAATGTCGCTGCCAGGACACCCCGTGCGCAAGGCCGTCATCGCAGGCAACTGGAAAATGCACATGACCTGCGCAGAGTCGCGGGCGTATGCGGCTGCCTTCCGTCCCCTGATCGCCGATCTTCCCGATGACCGGGAGGTGATCCTGGCTCCGCCGTTCACGGCCATCCCCACCGTCTGTCGTCATCTCACCGGAGCCGGCGTCGCCATCGCCGGCCAGAACGTCCACTGGGAGGACAGCGGTGCCTACACCGGCATGATCTCCGCCCCGATGCTGCTGGAGCACGGGGTCAGCCACGCGATCGTGGGCCACAGCGAGCCGCGCAAGTACTTCAGCGAAACCGACGAGCAGATCAATCTTCGTGCCCGCACGGCCCAGAAGGCCGGTCTGATCCCGATCCTCTGCGTGGGTGAGAGCGATGACCAGCGGGAGGCCCGGGAGACCGAGCGGGTGATCCACCGCCAGGTGGAGCAGGGACTCGAAGGCATCGACCCCCTGCGGCTGATCGTGGCCTATGAGCCCATCTGGGCCATCGGCACCGGCAAGACCTGTGCCGCCGAGGAGGCCAACCGCATCTGCGGGCTGATCCGCGGCTGGGTGGGCAACCCGGATGTGGTGGTCCAGTACGGCGGCTCGGTCAACCCTGCCACCATCGACATGCTGATGGCCCAGAGCGACATCGACGGCGTGCTGGTGGGCGGGGCCTCCCTCGATCCGGTCAGCTTCGCCCGCATCGCCAACTACCAGGTGCCGGTGACGGCCTGAGCACTGCGCATCGGCATCCCTCGCCGTGAGCGACACCCCGTTGCCGGGTTTCCGCTGGGGGGACCGCACCCTGGTGATGGGGATCCTCAATCTCACCCCCGACTCCTTCAGCGACGGCGGCCGCTTCGACGCTCCCGAGGCGGCCGTGCGCCGGGCCCGCCTGCTGCATCTTCAGGGGGCCGACCTGCTCGACCTGGGCGGCCAGAGCACCCGGCCCGGGGCCATCGACATCGGTGCCGAGGCCGAGATCGCCCGGGTGCTTCCCCCCCTGCGGCGGATTCTGGCGGCGCTGCCGGCCCCGGAAGCCGGCGGCCCCCTGCTCTCGATCGACACGTTCCGCGCCCCGGTGGCCGAGGCCGCCCTGGCCGCTGGGGCCCACTGGATCAATGACGTCAGTGCCGGCCGCCGCGATCCGGGCCTGCTGGAGGTGGTGGCCGCGGCGGACTGCCCCTGCGTGCTGATGCACAGCCGCGGGGACAGCCGCACGATGGACGGCCTGGCCGTCTACGGCGAGGTGGTCGCCGAGGTGCGGGAGGAACTGCTCCGCGCCACCGAGCGGGCTCTGGCGGTGGGGGTCAGGCCGGAGCGGATTCTCTGGGATCCGGGGCTGGGTTTCGCCAAGACCACCGCCCACAACCTCACCCTGCTGCGGGGCCTGGCCGTGCTGCGGGCGGAGGGATTTCCGCTGCTGGTGGGGCCGTCCCGCAAGCGATTCATCGGTGAGGTGCTGGCCCAGCCCCGCCCCCGGGCGCGGCTGTGGGGCACCGCGGCGGTCTGCGCCCAGGCCATCGCCGCCGGCGCCGACGTGCTGCGGGTCCACGACGTGGGGCCGATCGTGCAGACGGCCCGCATGGCCGATGCCCTCCACCGGCCCTGACTAAGGTCGAAGCACCTTTCTCCGCTCCGCCATGCCGTCCCCCCTGCAGGAGGTCGTGCAGGCCTACTACGGCCAGGAGCTCACCGGCACGGCCGACCTCAAGACCACCGCCTGCTGCGACGCCGACGCGGTGCCGGCCTGGCTGCGACCCCTGCTCGCCCAGGTGCATCCGGAGGTCACGGGCCGCTACTACGGCTGCGGCCTGGTGTGCCCCCCCCTGCTGGAGGGTTGCCGCATCCTCGATCTGGGCTGCGGGGCGGGGCGCGACGTCTACCTGCTCTCCCAGCTGGCCGGCCCTTCCGGCTCCGTGGTGGGGGTCGACATGACACCGGAGCAGCTGACGGTGGCCCGCCGCCACCAGGCCTTCCATGCCGAACGCTTCGGCTTCGCCAATGTGTCCTTCCTGGAGGGCCGTATCGAGGCCCTTCAGGACCTCGATCTGGAACCCGGCGGGTTCGATGTGATCGTCTCCAACTGCGTGCTCAACCTCTCCACCGACAAGCCGGCGGTGCTGGACGGGATCCAGCGGCTGCTGCGACCCGGCGGCGAGTTCTATTTTTCCGACGTCTACGCCGATCGCCGCCTGCCTGATGCCGTGCGCTCCCACCCGGTGCTCTATGGCGAATGCCTGGGTGGTGCCCTCTACTGGAACGACTTTCTGCGGCTGGCCCGCGCGGCCGGTTTCGCCGATCCCCGGCTGGTCAGCGATCGCCCCCTGGCCATCACCGAGCCCCTGCTGGCCCCCCTGGTGGGGGAGGCCCGCTTCTTCTCCGCCACCTACCGGTTGTTCGCCATCGCCGCCCTTGAGGACGCCTGCGAGGACTTCGGCCAGAGCGTGACCTACCGGGGCACGGTCGCCGCCGCCCCCGAGCAGCTGGCCTTCGATAAGCACCACCTGTTCGTGGCCGGTGAGGAGCAGCGGGTCTGCGGCAACACCTGGCACATGCTCCAGGCCAGCCGCTTCGCCCCCCACTTCCGTTTCCGGGGCGATTTCAGCGCCCACCTGGGCCTGTTCCGGGGCTGTGGGGGCACCATCCCCTTCGACATCGACAGCGCCGCTCCGGCGGGCGGCTGCTGCTGAACCTCCTCCCCCTGCCGATCAGTCCGCCAGGTTCTCTTCCCGCCCCGCCAGCAGGGTGTGCACCATCAGCCGCAGGGTCGCCCGGTTGCCGCCGGCGGCCCGCCAGCTTTCGAGCCACTGGAGCAGGGGCGATCCCGTACTCCCGTCATCGTCCTGCTGGCCGATGCCCAGCCGTTCCAGGAAGGCGCTGGCATCATCCAGGCAGGACCCCCCTTCACCGAAGCCATCCAGCAGCGGATCCAGGGCGGCCAGCAGGGTCTCCAGTTCGGCGGTGCTCAGCTCCGGCAGGGGCTCGATCATCGAAGCAGCCTGGGGCGACGTCGGCGCCCATCGCTCCCAGCATGACGCCTGGGCGGGCCTGCTCTGGCGAGCCCGGAGCGGCCGGTCGCCATCGCTCCCCCTAGGCTGGTCCCAGCACAGCGCCGCAGCTGCTCCCCCGTGCTGAAACTCTTCCTGCAGCTGCTCGTCTGCGTCACCATCGTGCTGCGCTGCATGGTGATCTTCGGCCATCTGCGCAAGCTCTGGATGGCTGATGGCCTGGCCGGTGAATTCCGGCGGGAACTGCGCCGTCGCGGCCTGCTGATGACGCCTCCCTCGCTCAACGGCGATTCCCGCGCCCTGCCCCATCGCGCTGATCAGTGACGTCGGGAGGGGGCTCCCGCCAGGTGATGCACGGCGTGGATCACCACGCCCCAGAGGTCCGCACCATCGCCGCCACCCCCCATGTCGCCCGCTTCGTCGCCGGCCAGCGCCAGGGGCGGGCTGGTGCCATCGCTGGCCACCAGCCACAGACCGGCGCCGCGCCGGGCCAGGCGGCGCAGCAGGAAGCCCCCTTCATGCACCGCCACCACCACCATGCCGGGACGGGGATCGACGCTGCGGTCGATCACCAGCAGGTCGCCGTCGACGATGCCGTCCCCCCGCATGGCATCGCCGCTGACGCGCATGAAGAAGGTGGACAGGGGGCGGGGGATCAGCTCGATGTTGAGATCGATCCGGGCCTCCACGTAGTCGTCGGCGGGGCTGGGGAAGCCGGCGCTGACGGCCTCGGTGGCCAGCAGACAGAAGAGGGCTGCGGCTCCCTCCCGCGGGGGGAGCGGTGATGGGGGTGGCGGCGAGGGAGGCAGGGGACCATCGATCCGGAGCAGTACAAATGTACTGCCATGAGAGGCGGCGGTCGCGGGATCATCGGCAGCGACCCTCCCTCTTCAGGCCATGCGCTCCCGTCCGGATGAGCTGATCGCCCGCTTCGCCCTGCAGCCCCATCCGGAAGGGGGCTGGTATCGGGAGCTGCATCGCTCCGCCGGCAAGGTGAGCCGCACCGACGACGGGGAGCAGCGTGCCGGGCTCACGGTGATCGCCTTCCTGCTCACGGAAGGCCAGCGCAGTCGCTGGCATCGGGTCGCCGGGGCGGACGAGGTCTGGCACCATGCCGGTGGCGATCCCCTCGACCTCTGGCGGCTGCCGCCCCGGGGCGGAAAGGCTGAGCACCTGGTTCTGGGCCCCCTCGCCGCCCCCGCTGACGAGGTCGCAGCGGCCCCCGGCGTGGGGGATCACGGTCCGCTGGAGATCGTGCCGGCGGGCTGGTGGCAGGCGGCCCGCAGCCAGGGGCAGTGGAGTCTGCTGCACTGCTGCGTGGGGCCGGGCTTCGATTTCGAGGATTTCCGGCTGATGGCCGATCTCCCCCCGGCCGATCGCCCTGCGGGCGCCGATCCGACCCTGCTCTGACCCTGAGGTCCCCCTGTGGCACCGGGGCATCCGCCACCATGGGGAGGCGATGGATGCGTTGACGAATGGCCTGCCCGAACTGCGGCAGCTGGGCTGTGAAAGCCGACCGCAGCCTCGCGGGTCGGATGGTCTGTGCCCGCTGCGGTGAGCCGCTGGGGATCGGCAGGGCCCGTCGGATGGCCCGTGGACTGGAGGGGGGAGGACCGGGGCGCGGCCGTGCCCTGACATTTCCCCGTCGCTGGCGCCTGTGGCTGGTGCTGGGGTCCCTGCTGGCGATGTCGGCGCTGCTGGCCTCCGTTCCGGAGCGCAGGCCCCGACCCCTGCAGCGGCCTGGGTTCGATGCCACCAGGGGCGCCGTGCTGCCGCCATCGGGAGCTGGTGGGGATGGATCCGCCAACTTCGTAGATGTCGCCGTCTGCTGACAGGCGCGATCCCGCCGTGATCCCATCCGGGATCATGAGGTGTAACGATTCTTGAAATACGATGCCCGGTCCTAACCCATTGGCGCAACTGGCCAACCTCAGCATGCGTCAGTTGCGCGAACTGGCCAGGACCCTGGGCATTCAGCGCTACAGCGCCCAGGGCCGGGAGGCTCTGGCCGAGGCCATTGCCGATCGCTCGGGTGAGCCTGAAGGGACTCCGGCCGAGGCACCGGTGGCCCTCGGCACGGCGGAACGGCCGGTGAAGACCATCGAGTCCGGGATGGAACCGGCCCCCCGGCCGGCGCCCGAAACCCGGGTGGTCTTCCTGCCCCGCGATCCCCAGTGGGCCTATGTCTTCTGGGACATCTCCGACGACGACCGCAGCGCCGCCCTCCATGCCGGTGCCTCCCAGCTCTGCCTGCGTGTCGCCGACGTGACCGGCCTGGCCGGCGGCTCCTCCCATCCCCACACCCTCCAGGAGGTGGTGGTCGACAGCCATGCCACCGAGTGGTACCTGCCGGTCCCCCTCTCCGACCGCGACTACCGGGTGGAGCTCGGCTACCGCAAGTCCAGCGGCGGGGGCGGCGGCTGGATCTCCCTGGCCTTCTCCTCGGTGGCCCGGGTGCCGTCCCTCCATCCCTCCGAGCAGATCCTCGATCAGTTCGTCCCCTTCTCCCTCGACGTCTTCCCCGCCCCCGCCGCCAGCCAGCCCGCAGCACCGGCCGAACCGGTGGATTCCGGGCTCCACGAACGCCTCTACCAGAGCGCCACCAGCCAGTGGCGCCGCCTCGGCCGCGGCTCCGAAGCCTTCCACGAGAGTGATTTGTCGGGGGACCTCCATGGCGGTCTCTCCGCCTCCGGCGCCGGCCCCTGGGCCTCCGGTCGCAGCGCCTCCGGCATCGGAGGAGTGGCCCCCCGCCAGCGGTCCTTCTGGCTGGTGGCCGATGCCGAGCTGATCGTCTATGGCGCCACCGATCCGGCCGCCCGCCTCAGCATCGGCGGGGAGGAGGTTCCCCTTTCGGCCGACGGCACCTTCCGGGTCCAGGTGCCCTTCCGCGATGGCCAGCAGCTCTATCCCATCGAGGCCGTGGCCGCCGACGGGGAGCAGAAGCGCAGCATCACGATGGAGTTCCGCCGCTCCACCCCGGAAGCCAACGTGAACACACCCGAAGCGGCCGTTCCCGAGTGGTTCTGATCCACTTCAGTGGCTCTCGCGCAGCTGCTCGGTGCAGACGGTGATGCACTCCCCGTCATCCAGCGAGCAGCTGGTGATGCAGGTGAAGTACTGTTCGACCGGGTCGCACGAATCGATCTCCTCCATGCTGCTCACCAGCTCCGATTCCCTTGTGGGGCCTTGGCTGATCACGTAGGTGGAGGAACCGAATTCCCCGTGGGATCGGCCGTGGTTTGGGCTGCTGAATGCCGTTGACATCATCACTCCCTCAGGATTGAATTTCACCCTAAGCCTCACCCGCAGAATTCCCCTAATTGATTGAGCATTCCTGCTCAATCAATCATGTGGAGATGTAAAGGTTGGCCAAAGGCCTTCGGTGGAACCTCAGCCTTTCGGCTCGGTCAGGAACAGGGGGAGATCCGCTGCAACCATCGTCAGCCCATCCCTTGCGAACGCGACCCAGCGGAAGTCCCCGAGGGCCGCTGGATCCACCAGCCGCAGCAGGGTCTCCCTCTGTTGCAGGAGCTCATCCAACCGGGCCGGCTCGCCCGCCTGAAGGGCGTGAAGGCGCTGGGCGAGGCCCAGCGCCAGCAGGGCCTCGCCCTGGCGACATCCCCCAAGTCGACGCCAGCCGCTGGCGGCGGCCGCCGCATCCAGACTGTCCAGGCAGAGATGGGCGGTGAGGTCCCAGTGGCCCGGCTCCCGCAGGGGATCGTCGCTGGCCTGCTGGCGCCGGTAGGCCATCAGGGTGCCGTTGGAGCGCCGGGGCGCGTAATAGCGATGGGCCTCATGGGCGTAATCGATCACGAGCAGGACGCCCTCGGCGATGGCTCCGGCGCAGGCGTTCAGCCAGGGCGCCAGAGCGGGGTGGAGCTCGGTGCACCAGCCCTCCGGGCGCCGTGCATCCAGGGGGAGCAGTCCGAGGTCCTCCAGCTGGCCGCGCAAGGGCTCAGGCAGGGGTTCGGCGGCCTCCAGGGTGAGATGGTCGTCCCGGAGCACCACCCGCTGGCGGCACCATCGATCCCCCCGGCGTTCGATCCGCTCCACGGCGAGGGCATCCAGCACCTCGTGGGCCAGGACCACTCCCCGGAGCGGGGACTCCGCCAGGGAGGCGAAATCGTTCCAGCGCACCGGCAGGGGGGAGGCCTGGAGCCGGCGCCGCTGCCGCTCGGCCATGCCGGCATTCGGCTCCACCAGCACCAGCTCGGCCCGCTCGGCCAGATGGGGCCAGCCTGTCTGGAGGGCCTGGGCCAGCTGCAGGGCCAGCTGCCCTTCCCCGGGTCCGGTCTCCACCAGGGCGAGGGGGGCATCCTGCGGCAGGCGATCCAGCCACTGGGCCACCTGGGGGGCCAGCAGCTGGGCGAATTCCGCCCCCAGGGACGGGGCCGTGGCGAAGTCCCCCCGGGGGCCGATCGACAGGCGGCCACTGCCGTAGGCGCCATGCTCCGGGTCGTGCAGAACCCACTCCATGTAGTCGAGGAAGGGCACCGAGCCTCCCGCCTGGATGAGCCGGTCCCGCAGCCAGGCCGGCACGGCCACGGGGGCGGGGTGGGGCTTCTTCACGCGGCGACGGAGCGACTCGGTGAGAATGCTGCCCGATGGAAGAGTCACTGATGGCGACAGCGATGGCGGCACGGCGCGGCAGGCAACAGGGAGGACGGCGGGCCGCGGGGCCGACGGCGCTCCGGCATCGGCTGGGCGCCGCGTTGGTCGTCCTGGTCCTGGTGGTGGTCACCTGGTTGGTGCCGGGGTCTGGGGCCGCTGCCTTCGCGGCGGATAATCCCCAGCTCCTGCCCGATCACCCCACCCCGGTGATCGATCTGGCCAAGGCCCTCACGGACGGTGAACGGGGGGCCCTGGAAGCCGAACTGGAGGATTTCGAGGCCACCAGCGGCTGGAAGCTGCGGGTGCTGACCCAGTACGAGCGCACCCCTGGGCTGGCGGTCAAGGGTTTCTGGGACCTGGACGAGCGCAGCCTGCTGCTGGTGGCCGACCCCCGCGGCGGCAATCTGCTCAACTTCAACGTGGGTGAGGCCCTGTTCGCCCTGATGCCCCGCACCTTCTGGGTGGAGCTTCAGACCCGCTACGGCAACCAGTTCTACGTCCGGGACCATGGCGAGGACGGCTCGATCCTCTCGGCGATCCATGCGGTGAAGGGATGCCTGGCCATCGGCGGCTGTCAGGTGGTTCCCGGCCTGCCCCAGGAGCAGTGGATCCTCACCCTCTGCACCTCAATCCTGGGGGGATTGATCGTTGGCTTCGCGGCGTTCCCGCGCCACGAGGGCCGCCGGATCGAGTGGACCTGGGTGCTGCTGCTCTCCCCCCTCTGGGTGATCCTTTTCGTGGCCCTGGGGATGGGGCCGATCATCACGCGCACCCAGGAGGTGCTGCCCCTGCTGCGCAACATCCTCGGGTTCCTGGGGGCCTCGGTGGTGGCCTATCTGATCGCCCAGAAAACGCTGGGAGGTGTGCGCCTTCAGGGCAAGGGAGACGCCTGAAACACGGGCTGTTCTGGCAGACCCTTTGATGGAGAGGGATGCTCAGGGAGTGCCGGGGGAACCGGTCACCTTTTCCAGCTGGCAGGAGAGGCTGGCGTCGTCGCAGGGAGGGGGAAGCTGGCGGATGGCCACGTCCTCCCAGACGACAGCGGCTTCGTCCCTGAGCTGGGCCAGGTTCTGCTCGTAGAAGCGGCGGAGGTCCTCGAAGCGCTTGACGGGCTGTCCATAGAAGCTGCGGCCGGCAAGGGTGGGGAAGGAGGCCCACTCCGGCGCCAGACGTGCGGCAAGGTACGGAGTCAGTTCGCCTCGATCGGCGAGATGGAGGGCCCCGCGACGCTGGACCAGGAACAGGGCGGCCTGGTCCTGGGATTCGGGCTGGAAGTCGGCGATGCCGAGGGCCCTGGTGACCATGTTCCAGGTGAAGGGCATGAACTGATAGGCCCCTGCAGCGGCACTGGCGTAGCGGGCGGTGCGCATCACCCGGTTGGGATGGCGGTCGAGGGAATCGAACCGGCTTCCGCCGAAGAGAATGCGGTAGCCCACATCGTGGCCATTGGCCCAGGTGCCCTCGGCGTAGCGGATGGTATTGAGCAGTGCCCTCCGCTCAGGGGTGATGGCGAAGATGCGGGGGGCTGCCGGGATCCTGGGCAACATCGCCACAGGGTTGGAATCTTGGCCTGCTACACCGTTCAGGTTCCAGGTGCTGGTCGACTCGGCAGCTCTGGCGGGCCCGGCCAGGGCCAGGCCCAGACCTGCGAAGGCGAAAAGCAGACGGGCGGGCGGAAGAACGGGCAAAAGAAGAGGGAGCAAAGGGCTGGAGGGCCGGAATTCTGTTGGTTGAAATTGGATTGCACCGATTGGTGGGGCTGTCCGGGGCAGGTGTTTGGGATGCCGACATCAGAGATCTGACGTGATCCCACGGCGAAAAAATGAAATTCCGGCGATGAAACTTCGCGGTAATTTGCCGACGACCTGCCCCGCTCGATTCGATGTCAGTGACGGCCACGCAACTGTCCATTGGTATCAGGAATGACGATTCACATTCGAGTTACAGCAAGGGACTGAATCTTTTGATTTCCTTGAACAGATGATCAAATCCTGAAGGTCCGCGCCATAGGCACTGCTGATCACCCTTCCGCCAGCGCCACGATCGCCCGGGCCGCTGTGGCCGCCCCGTCCACCGGCAGAGGGCCATGCCGGGGGGGCAGCAGGGGCTGGTCCAGCTGCCAGTCGCCCCGGCGGAACTGCTCCTGGCTGAGCAGCCGGTGCCAGCCATGGTTGCGCAGGTCCTCCTCCAGCACCGGTGCCTCGGCGAATCCCTCCCGGTGGACCAGGTGAATCCCCACCCCCTGACTGAAGGCTTCACAGAAGCTGCTGTAGCCGGGCTTCGTGATCAGTCGTCCCGACAGGGGCATCAGATCGAGGGGCCGCACCCCCTCCGGCAGGCGACGGCCATGGGAGACGCTGGCCATGGCTGGATCGGGTCCGATGAACACATGCTGCGGCCAGCGGGCGAACAGGGCCGGATCGATCGCCATGCCCAGCCCGCCGAAGCTGACCAGCACCACCCGCTCCCGTTCTGCCGGCAGTCCCAGATCCCGGGCCAGCCCTTTCAGGTCGAGCCGGGGCCTGGAGCTGGTCAGACCCAGCCGCACCTCGGGCACCCCCCACGCCATGGGGAGGGACAGGGGACAGTGAAGCAGCAGATCCCCCCGGGCGTAGAGCTGACGATGCCGCTCGACCCAGGGCCCGAAGGCCGCCCCCATCGGAGCGTAAATGGCGTCCCAGCCGAAGCTGGCCAGCCACACCAGGGGGGCCCCCAGCCGTCCGGCCAGCAGCGCGGCTGCCGGAGGCACGTCCCCCAGCACCAGCAGCGGCTGGTGCTGGGCCTCGAGCCAGTCGGCTTCACGCGCGACCCGCTGGGGCAACTCCTCCTCCAGGGCTGCCAGGGCGGCGAGGGTGGCGGGGGCGTCGGCGCCCAGCGCATCCGCCTGGATCACCCCGACGTCCCAGCGGCAGGGACGATGTTCGAAGGGGACCGCCCCGAAGGCCAGTTTCAGAAACGAGAGGGGCAGCCCTGTGGACAGCACCAGGCGCCAGTCGGGTCGGAGGGCCGCCAGTTCAACCAGCACCGCCGCGGTGCGGGAGCCGTGGCCGAAGCCATGGCTGCTGACGCAGGCGTTGATCAGCATGGGCCGCTCGGCACGACGGGATCAACAGGCACTCAGCACGCCCGGTGCGGGCAGGGCCGCTCTCCAGAGGGTCTGCTCGTAGTGCAGGGCGCCATCGATCCCATACCACCGATGGCTGATGTGCTGCAGCTCGCCGTCCCGGAAGATGACCCAGCTGAAGTGGCGCAGCGCTCGGCCCTGCTGGTCCACCCCGTGACGGGGCACGCAGGCGGTGTTGAGGAAGGCCGTGCCCTGGTCATCCCTGCGGAAGCTGCGCCGTTCGCCCTGGTGGTGACGCAGGGCATGGTGCATGTGACCGAACACCACCAGGGGCAGGCGGCGGCGACGGCGGCGGATCTGATCGATCGCCAGGAACAGATCCTGGTCCCCCCAGTCGCAGGCGGGGGCCTTCCAGTCCCTGCCGCAGGGATCGTCCAGCTGGCTGCCGAGCCCACTCGGTCCGGAATGGGCCAGCAGCACCAGGGGGAGCGCGGGATCCGCCGCCAAGGCGGCCCTGCTGATGCGCTCGGCGGAGGCCTGGAGGCCCACCGGCCCGTAGACCGCTCGCACGGCCTTGGAAAGATGGAAACCGCCTCCGGCGGTTCCGGGCCGGGCCCCCACCACCGCCAGGCCGGGGGGGCGCAGTTCCCTCAGGCCCCAGCCGCAGTGACGATCTCCCAGCAGCTCCAGCTGGCGACGCAGGGTGCGGCCGCTGCCGTCCTTGCCCGCATCGTGGTTGCCCAGCACGCAGGCCAGGGGCAGCTCAAGGCCCGCCAGCATTTGCGGTATGCGGCACTTGCCGTCGCTGAGATCACCCACCAGAAGCAGGGCATCGGGACGGATCCGATCCAGCAGGTCATGGTCGCTGCGATCCCACTGATCATGCAGATCCCCCGCGATGGCGATGTTCAGCTCAGCCAATAGCAACCGCTTCCTAGAGTGGGATCATCCTGCATGAAATGGGGCATCGGTTGGTCTACACCCAGACCCTCACCACCGGAATCCAGGTCCCCAGACCTGGAGCGGGGCCTGGCGAAGCTCCCAGCGCCACCCCGCCCCGCTTTGACCTGATCGGTGCGATCGATCGCCTCAGACAGGAGCGGAAGGCCGTGATCCTGGCCCACTATTACCAGGACGACGCCATTCAGGACTGCGCCGATTTCATCGGCGATTCCCTTGAGCTTTCCCGCAAGGCGGCCAGCACCGACGCCGAGGTGATCGTTTTCTGCGGTGTTCATTTCATGGCGGAGACGGCCAAGATCCTCAACCCGGGCAAGACCGTCCTGCTGCCCGATCTGGAAGCCGGCTGCAGCCTGGCCGACACCTGCCCGGCTGACGCTTTCGCCGACTTCCGCCGCCGGCATCCGGACCACATCGTGGTCAGTTACATCAACTGCTCAGCGGCCGTGAAGGCCCAGAGCGACCTGATCTGCACCAGCAGCAATGCCGTGCATCTGGTGCGGCAGCTGCCGAACGACCGGCCCGTCCTCTTCGCGCCCGACCGGAACCTGGGCCGCTGGGTCGCCCGGGAGAGCGGCCGCGAACTCACCCTGTGGCCCGGCAGCTGCATCGTCCACGAAACCTTCAGCGAGCAGGCCCTGCTGCGGCTGCGCCAGGAGCACCCCGACGCAGAGGTGATCGCCCATCCGGAATGCCAGCAGCACCTCCTCGATCTGGCCGATTTCATCGGCTCCACCAGCAAGTTGCTGCACCGCACCGAAACCAGCCCGGCGCCATCGTTCATTGTCCTGACGGAGCCCGGCATCCTCCATCAGATGCGCCGCCGGGCGCCGGGGAAGGCCCTGTTCGAGGTTCCCGGGGCCGATGGCTGCAGCTGCAACGCCTGCCCCTTCATGCGCCTCAACACCCTGGAGAAGCTCTGGCAGTGCCTGGAGACGATGGCTCCCTCCATCGAACTCGACGAGGACACCCGCCGGCGGGCCCTCATCCCGATCGAACGCATGCTGGCCATGAGCGCCTGAGAGGCGACCTGGCTGCTCCTGCGATGAAGCGGACGTCCCGCCTGCCTGCCGATGGCCTGCTCACCCTCACCCCCGAGGGCCTCCACTGCCCAGCGGCCGGTGCCTGGATCGATCCGTGGCGCCCCGTGCCCCGCGCCCTGATCACCCATGCCCACGCCGACCATGCCCGCCCCGGCTGCGGCCGCTACTGGGCCATCGGCAGCGCGGAGGGCATCCTGCGGCGGCGCCTGGGGGCCGGCATCGATCTGTGTCCCGTCAGCTACGGCCAGGAGCTGCGCCTCGGCGGTGCCGCCGTGTCGTTCCACAGTGCCGGCCACGTGCTGGGTTCGGCCCAGATCCGCCTGGAGGCCGCCGGGGAGCGCTGGCTGGTCAGTGGCGACTTCAAGCGGGATGCCGATCCCAGCTGCGTCCCCTTCGAGCCGGTGCCTGCCGATGTGCTGATCAGCGAGGCCACCTTCGGGCTGCCGATCTACCGATGGGCAGAGGGCGCCACCGTGGCGGAGCAGATCCGACGCTGGTGGAAGGGGGCGCCCGAGCGGCCCTCGATCCTTTTCTGCTATGCCTTCGGCAAGGCTCAGCGGGTGCTGGCGGAGCTGCAGGCCCTGGGGGAGACCGAGGAGGTGCTGCTGCACGGAGCGGTCCAGACCCTGATGGAGCCTTACCGCCAGGCTGGGGTCGCCATGGTGCCCACCCGGCCCGTCAGCGATCTGCCCCGTACCGCCTCGCTCGCCGGGCGCCTGGTGATCGCACCGCCCTCGGCCCATCGTTCGACCTGGATGAGGCGCTTCCGAGGCCCCCAGACGGGGTTCGCCAGCGGCTGGATGGCCGTGCGCGGCGCCCGGCGGCGGCGTGGCTACGAACGGGGTTTCGTGCTCAGTGACCACGCCGACTGGGATGGACTGGTGCGAACGGCCCGGGAGACCGGTGCCCGGCAGATCTATCTGACCCATGGCCAGAGCGACGTCCTGGCCCGTTATCTGCGGGAGGTGGAGGGCCTGGCCGCCGATCCCCTGGAAGGGGGCTTCGACGCGGAACGCCGTCCGGAGGGGGAGCCGGGGCCGGAGGCAGAAGCCGCGCCGCCGGCTGACCCCGGCCTGGAGTCTGATTCCCCGCAGCAACGGCCCCCCGCGGAGGCCTCCTCTTGAAGGCTTTCTGCCGCCTCTTCGAGCAACTGGACGCCGCCGCTGGCACCACTGCCCGGGTGGAGGCCCTGGCGGAGTACTTCAGTGCAGCGCCGTCGGCGGACGCCGCCTGGGCGCTCCATGCCCTGCTGGGAAAGCAGCGCAAGCGTCTGATCACCGGCCGGCGGCTGAGGGAGATCTGTCTCGATCAGGTCGCCATGCCCGCCTGGCTGTTCGACGAATGCCACGCCCAGGTGGGGGATTCGGCGGAGACGATCGCCCTGCTCTGGCCCTCGGCCCCTCCCCCGCAGGCTGACTCCGACCGCCGCCGGGGAGGGGAGAGCAGGCCTCTGCATGTCTGGATGGAGCAGGTCCTGCCCCGGCTGGCTTCCCTGGAGGGAACGGCGCAGGCCGAAGCGGTGGGCGAGCTCTGGAACGGCCTCGAACCCCACGAGCTGCTGGTGGCCAACAAGCTGCTCACCGGCGGCTTCCGGGTGGGGGTGGGCCCGGGCCTGGTGCTCCGCGCCCTGGCCCGGGTGAGCGGTCTGGAGGAAACCCTGCTGGCCCATCGGCTGATGGGTGGTTTCGCCCCATCCGCCGCGGCGTTTCAGTCCCTGGTGGCACAGAGCGGTGAGGAGGAACCTGCCCGGAGCCGGCCCTACCCCTTCTTCCTGGCCTCGCCCCTCGATTCTGCCGTCCTGGCGGAGAGTGCCCCCGGGGACTGGCTGCTGGAATGGAAATGGGACGGCATCCGGGGCCAGCTGATCCGGCGGGGCGGCGAGAGCTTTCTCTGGAGCCGGGGGGAGGAACTGCTCAACCCGGTGTTCCCCGACCTGGTGGCCCTGGCGGATGGGCTGCCCGATGGCACCGTGCTGGATGGGGAGGTGATCGTCTGGCCCGAGGACGCTCCACGGCCATCCCCCTTCGCCGCCCTGCAGCGGCGTCTGGGCCGCAAGGCCCCCGGGGCCGCCATCCTGCGGGACTGCCCGGCCGCTTTCGTGGCCTACGACCTGCTGGAGGGCGATGGGGAGGACCAGCGCCCCTGGCCCCTGGCCCAACGGCGACTGCGGCTGGAGGGCCTGCCGTGCCGGGGCCTGCGGCTCTCCCCCCGCCTGGCCCTGGCCGGCTGGCAGCAGCTTGATGCCCTGCGGGACCAGGCCCGGGAGGCGGGGGCGGAGGGGCTGATGCTGAAGCGGCTTTCCTCTCCCTATCTGGCCGGTCGCCGCCGTGGCCACTGGTGGAAGCACAAGCTCGCTCCGATGGAACTCGATGCCGTGCTGCTCTATGCCCAGGCCGGCAGCGGCCGCCGCGCCAACCTGTTCACCGACTACACCTTCGCCCTCTGGGATGGCGAAGGCCGGCTGGTGACCTTCGCCAAGGCCTATTCCGGCCTCGATGACGCCGAGATCGGCGAGCTGGACCGCTGGATCCGGCGGCACACCACCGAACGCTTCGGGCCCGTGCGGGCGGTGGAACCGCTGCAGGTGTTCACCCTCGCCTTCGAGGGGCTGCAGCGCTCGGGCCGCCACCGCAGCGGCCTTGCGGTGCGCTTTCCCCGCATCCTGCGCTGGCGCCGCGACCGCACCCCCGAATCCGCCGACACCCTGGCCAGTGCCCTGGCCCTGCTGGGGGAGACCGGCCCCGATCAGCGGTAGACGGAGCGGCCGTCCCCGGGCAGCAGCACCGGGGCGGAAGGGTCGATGCGCCGCCCCAGGCTCACCTCCGGCGGACCGGAGACGTCTTCCTCTTCATCGTCCCAGCGCTCCAGGGACAGCACCCGGCCCTGCTCCCCTTCGTAATCGCCGTAGCGGCAACCCTGCAGGCGCCGGTTCATCACCCGGGCGGAGGCGGTGACCGTGGCCCGCCCCGTTTCCCTGAGCCGGTAGAGCTGGCCCCGGCAGCGCAGGATGTCGGGGAAATCGGCGCTGAGCCCCTCCAGCTCCCGGGCCGGTGCATCCTCCAGCCAGCTCACCTCCAGCCAGTCGTCTTCGCAGACACAGAGCCAGCGCCCTTCGTCCCCGTCCCGCAGCAGGTACTCCAGCCACTGGAAGCCGTCGTCGTCGTAGAGAAGACGGTCCTCCACCACCCAGTCGCGGCCCCCGTGCTGGACGATGTCGCCGGTGGCGAGCGTGAAGAGGGTGCGACTCTGGAGCTTCGGTGCCGTCCGTCGCAGGCGCTCACGCCGCAGCAGCAGCAGGGCGACGGCAACCAGCAGCAGCAGAACCAGGACGAACCAGACGGCCATGGTGTCGATCGGGTGCCGGATCATCCCATCCGGTGGACTCAGCCTATGGAGTGCTCCCGCGGGGGCGGAACCCGTTCAGTTCTCCCGCCAGCGGCCCTGGCGCTGGTAGTCGGCCAGCACCGGCCGCTGCAGCCGATTCGGCAGCACCCGTTCCCCGGCCGGCAGGGTCAGATCCCGGCTCAGGGGGAAGAGGCGGTCCAGCTGTCCCTGGTCGATCCAGCGGCCCTGGAAGGGGATCACGGCAGGGCCCAGCCGGATTCCCTTCCGGTGGGCCAGCACGAACCCCCAGGGACCGAAGCTGGGCACGTCGACGCCATAGGGCCGGGTCTGCAGGCGGAGTTCCGCCAGGGTCGCCTGAATCGATGCCAGCACCCTCGGTCTGAAGAACGGCGTGGAGGCCTGGGTGACGATCACCCCGTCGGGAGCGAGCCGCCGCAGCAGACGCCCGTAGAAGGTGACGCTGTAGAGCCGGGCCAGGGGGGCCGTGGCCGGGTCGGGGAAGTCGGCGATGATCACGTCATAGGTGTCGCCCAGGTGCCGCACCCGCTCGAAGGCATCACCGACGAACACCCTCACCCGCCGGTCCTCCAGGCTGGCTCCATTGAGGCGACGCAGGAACGGTTGCTCGCGGGCCAGCCGCAGCATGGTGGGATCCAGCTCCACCACATCCACCCGCCTCACCCCTGGCCAGCGCAGCACCTCCCGCAGGGCCAGTCCATCGCCCGCCCCCAGCAGCAGCACCCGATGGGGATGGGCCTGCAGGGCCATCGCCGGGTGGACCAGGGCTTCGTGATAGCGATACTCATCAAGGCTCGAGAACTGCAGCTGGCCGTCGAGGAACAGGCGCAGATCGTCGCGGCGGCGCGTGAGCACGATGCGCTGATGGCGGCTCTGGAGGCGGCTCACCACCGGATCGTCGTAGAGGCCGTCCTCGATGCGATCCCCGAGGGGAACGAGTCCCCAGCTCGCCATGGCCATCACCGGAAGGGCGGCGGCGATCGACCAGCGCCAGCCCCGCCCCACCGGGAAGATCGCCACGATGGCGGCGCAGCTGAGCAGGGGCACCAGGCTCAGCAGGCCCGCCGTGGGCAGCAGCCCCAGCCAGGGGAGCAGCACCAGGGGAAACAGCAGGCATCCCACCAGGGCCCCCAGGTAGTCGAGGGCCAGCACCCGGGCCAGGGCGACGCGGAGCTGTTGCCGGCTTTCCAGCAGGCGTGTCAGCAGCGGCACTTCCATGCCACCGAGGACGCCCACCAGCACGGTGAAGAGCACCAGGCCCAGCCAGACCGGCCCCCCCAGGCGAAAGAGGCCGAACAGCGCCAGCGGGGCCAGCAGGCAGAGGGGCGCCAGGGCCAGCTCCACCGCCAGGAAGAGTCGCAGGAGGGTGAGGCAGGGGTCGGGACCGTGGCCGAGGAACTGGCTCAACCAGGCCCCCAGGCCCATGGCCGCCAGGAAAGTGCCCACCACCACCCCGGTGGCCAGGGCATGGTCCCCCAGCAGGTAGCTGGCCTGGGTGGCCAGCATCAGCTCCAGCACCAGGCTGACGGCGGAGGAGAGGGCCGCCGCCGCCAGCAGCACCCGCACCTGCAGGGGGGTCAGGGAGGCGAGGCTGTCTCCATTCACTTGGCGGAACCGGGCCCCCGCCCCTGGAAGCCCGTCCAGTCCTGCCGACGGGGACTGGCCGGCACCCACCGTCCGGCGCGGTAGCTGCCCCCGTAGCGGACGCCGCTGCCGGCCGAGGGCGTCCCCTCCTGGCCGAGACGCCAGAGACCGGGACGGGTCACGGCGGTGGTGGTGCCGATGCCGACCACCAGCACGGCCATGAGCAGCAACAGACCCCGTTCATCGGTCATTTCAGGTCTCCCCGGACGCCCTTTCCACGGGCAGAACGGTCACCGGCCAGGCCGTCACCGGACCGTCCTCCAGGGTGAGCTGCAGCCATTCGATCTCCCACGGGTCTCCATCGCCGCGGAAGTTCTCCGGCAGCTCCACCCGGATCCTCCAGCTGTCACGCCCTGGCAGCCGCAGATGCAGCTGATGCCGGATCGATAACCAGTGATCCCCATCATTGGACCAGCGGCCCACCCCGACCATCTCCCGATGGCGCAGGCGTGGACGACCCAGGGAATCGCTGACCAGCAGCTCCAGGGCTGCCGAACGGGGAGGGTTTCCCGCCGGTGGATCATCGTGGGGCGGTTCCCAGCGCGCCGCCACGGAGACCCGCAGCAGGCCCGGGCCCGCGGCCTCCAGACGGATCCCCGCGGCGGCCTCGGGGCTGCGGTGGACCCGACGACAGCGGCTCAGTCCGTAGGTGGCCTTCAGCAGGACCAGCACCACGGTCAGGCTCACCGCGGCGGTGAAGAGCAGCAGGGGCACGTCGACGGCATGGTTGCGCAGGCTGCCCCGCACGACGATGGGCATCGGCAGGGGTCGTCCCGCCTCGTCCAGCAGCTCCTGCCGTTCCAGGGCCAGCTGGAAGCGACCCGTGGCTCCGGGCCGGAGCACCAGCGTCAGGCCGGTGTCACTTTCCTCCCAGGTGCCGCTCTCCCCATCCTCGGCCCAGGTGCCGCTGGCCCTCCATCCCTCCTTGGCCAGGTCCAGCACGGTGCGGCCCGCCCCATCCAGCAGGGCCACGTCCAGCTCGACGGAACTGTTGGGCGGGAGCTCCGCTGTCAGGGCGAGGCGGGGGCTTCCCAGCCAGCCATCCGCCAGGGTGAAGGGAACACTGAGCACCCGCTGATCCTCCGGCAGCACCATCACCAGACGGCGCGGCCACTCCAGTGCCGAAAGCAGGATCACCAACAGGGGCAGCAACGGCAGCACCAGGGCGACCAGGGGCCAGGAGACCACCTCGGGGTGAGGGCCGGCGCCCTGGCGAGAGCGCCCCATCAGCGGATCGCCCCCGGGGTGTCCCTACGGTGAGGCCGGCTTCGCCACAAGGGGATGGTCAAACCACTGCTCCAGTTGCTGCTGACGGTCGGCTGGTCGTTTCTGGGGGTCATCCTCATCTACCTCGGGCTTCTGCTCTTCGATCGCCTGTCTCCGATCGACTATCGCGCCGAGATCCGCAAGGGCAACACCGCTGCCGGTGTGGTGCTCGGGGCGGTGATTGTGGCCATTGCCGCCGTGGTGGTGGCGGTGATCAGCACCTGAGCCCCCCGCCCTTGGCCCGTCCCTTCGCGGCATCGCTGCGCCCGATCGAGGCCTGGTTCAGCCGGCGCGGCTGGCGGCCGATGCCGTTCCAGCGGCAGTGCTGGCAGGCCTACCTGGAGGGCGCCAGTGGTCTGGTCCAGGTGCCCACGGGCTCGGGCAAGACCTATGCCGCCGTGATGGGGCCGATCGCCGCCATGCTGGCCGAGAACGGCGGTGAGGGGCCGAGCCCCGGCCTGCGCCTGCTGGTGCTCACCCCCCTGCGGGCCCTCAGCCGCGATCTGCTGCTGGCGATCCGCGAGCCCATCGAGGCCATGGGCTGGCCGCTGCGGGTGGCCCTGCGCAATGGAGACACCAGCAGCCACGAGCGTTCCCGGCAGCTGAAGGCCCCGCCCCACATCCTGATCACCACGCCCGAGTCCCTGGCCCTGCTGCTCGCGGCCCGGCAGGCGGAAGCCCTGTTCGCCGACCTGGAGGCGGTGGTGATCGACGAGTGGCACGAGCTGATGGGCAGCAAGCGGGGCTCCCAGAGCGAGCTCTGCCTCAGCTGGCTCCGGGGTCGCCGCCCCGGGCTGCGCACCTGGGCGATCAGCGCCACCATCGGCAACCTCCAGGAGGCCGCCCGCGCCGCCGTGGGGCTGGAGGGCGAGCCGCGGATCATCACCGCCCGGATCCGTCGGGACACGGCGATCCGCAGCCTGCTGCCCGAGACCATCGATGGCTTCCCCTGGGCCGGGCACCTGGGCCTGCGCATGTATGAGGAGCTGGTGGCCGCCCTGGATCCGGACGTCTCCACCCTGCTGTTCACGAACACCCGCAACCAGGCCGAGCGCTGGCACCAGTGCCTGCGCTTCGCCTGCCCGGAGATGGAAGGGGGGCTGGCCCTGCACCACAGCGCCATCGACCGGGCCAGCCGTGAGGCCATCGAGGCGGGGGTGAAGGCGGCGGCCATCCGCTGGGTGGTCTGCACCAGTTCGCTTGACCTCGGCGTCGATTTCCAGCCAGTGGAGCGGGTGGTGCAGATCGGCAGCGCCAAGAACCTGGCCCGTCTGCTGCAGCGCGCCGGTCGCTCGGCCCATACCCCCGGTGGCACCGCCCAGGTGATCTTCATGCCCACCCATGCCCTGGAGCTGCTGGAGGTGTCGGCCATGCGCCGGGGGCTCGCCGAGGGGCTGGTGGAACATCGCCGGCCCCCGGAGGCCCCCCTCGATGTGCTGCTGCAGCATCTGGTGACCCTGGCCTGCGGTCCGGGCTTCACGTCTGACGAGGCCTTCCACGCCGTCCGCCGCGCCTGGAGCTATCGCAACCTGGAACGGAGCCGCTGGGACTGGTGCCTGCGCTTCCTGGAGGAGGGCGGCGACTGCCTCGGTGCCTACCCGCGTTACCGCAAGCTGGAGCGGGATCCTCCCCGGGAGGAGGGTTCCCGCCCGCAGCGGTTCGTGGTCCGGGAGACGGCCGTGGCCCGGCTGCACCGGCTCAACATCGGCACCATCAGCGCCGATCGGTCCGTGACCGTGCGGTTCGTGCGCGGAGCGGTGCTGGGCCATGTGGAGGAGGCCTTCATCAGCCGGCTCAAACCGGGAGACGGGTTCTTCTTCGCCGGTCGCCAGCTCCAGTTCGTGCGGCTGCGGGAAATGACGGCGCTGGTGAAGGCCTCCCCGGGCCGCAGCGGCACGGTCCCCGCCTGGGCGGGCGGCCAGATGGCCCTCTCGGATCTGCTCAGTGAGCATCTGCGCCGGGAGGTGGATCGCTGCGCCCGCGCCCTCGAGGGCGAACCGGGGTTCGGTCTCGACACCCCCGAACTGCGGGCCCTGCGGCCGCTGCTGGAACGCCAGGCCCTGCTCTCCGCCCTTCCCCGGCAGGATCAGTTCCTGGTGGAGGTCTGCAGCAGCCGCGAGGGCAGCCATCTGTATGCCTACCCCTTCGAAGGGCGCTTCGTGCATGAAGGCCTCGGCTTCCTCTGGTCATGGCGGCTGGCCCGGCACCATCCCGGCACCTTCACCGTCTCGGTGAACGACTACGGCTTCGAGCTGCTGGCGCCCCGGGGGTATCCCTTCGAGGAACTGCTGGACCTCCATGGCGAGGCCCTTCTGGATCCGGAACGGCTGCTGGAGGATCTGGAGCAGGCCATCAACCTGTCGGAGCTGTGTCGACGCCGCTTCCGTTCCATCGCCCAGGTGAGCGGACTGGTGCTGAATGGCTATCCCGGCCAGGCCAGGTCAGGAGGTCAGTTGCAGATCAGCGCGGCCCTGCTCTTCGATGTCTTCCAGCGCCATGAACCCGGCAATCTTCTCCTGGCCCAGGCTCGCCGAGAGGTGCTGGAGGAACAGCTGGACCTGGGCCGGCTGATCGCCACCCTGGGGCGACTGGGAAGCAGCGAATGGCTGCAGCTTCGTACTCCCAGGCCCGGCCCCATGGCCTTCCCTCTGCTGGCGGAACGGCTCAACAACCGCATGAGCAACGAATCCTTGCTGGAGCGGCTGGAGCGACTGAAGCGCCAGGCGGATCAGGCCGAAGGCCCCTGAGAGATGTCTGCCCCTGAGCGACGTCTGGATGAACAACCTGGGCCAATCCTGTGCATGGGCGCCTATAAATACCTATTCCAGCGGGCGGCCGTCTGTGTGGGGACGCTTCAGAAGTTGAAACGAGGTCCAGGAGATCTGCTGCGGAGGGTCTGCCCCCATGGATCGCAAGGGTCGCTCCAGGCCTTTCCTGCCATTCTTCTGGGCATCGGTCTGCTGAGCACTGCCCTGGTCTGCGCTAATCAGCGCCGCGTGAATGCCGAGCATCTGCTGCAGATCGAGCTCGGTATCGCCCGCGATGTCGCCTCCATTCTGCGATCCAGGTTCCAGGCCCAGGCAACCCTTCTCTCTGGTGTGGCCGGCCTTTTTGAGTCCTCGGAGTCGGTCACTGAGAGTGAATTCCGAAGCTTCATCAACTCCATGGGCTCCTCCGCAACTGCCTTGAGGGGAACGCAGGGACTCGGATTCATCACTGTGGTCCCCGGCTCCGACGTGGCCCGATGGAAGGTCCGCCGCCGCGCCGAAGGTCTGCGCGGGTTTCAGGTCAAGCCACCCGGACGGGGGCCCCTGACCCCTGTGTTGCTTTATCTGGAGCCACTGGAGTGGCGAAAGCAGCGCATCATCGGCTTCGACAGATTCACCCATCCCACCCATCGGGAGGCCATGCACTGGTCGGCCATCCACGCCGAACCGGCCCTCACCGCAACGTTTCCCCTGGTGGAGGACCACGAGGCCGAGAAAGGCCATGTGCTTTACAAACCCCTCTTCTCCCCGGCCCCCCTGCGTCCTGCCAGTGAGGCAGCCCGATGGGCCAACCTGCGCGGGTGGGTCTTCATGGCGCTGCGCATGGAACCGCTCATCCAGGCTGCCCTTGCTGCGGTGGATCATCCCGATCTGCCTGGCTCTGCAGTGCTCATCTACGAAGGCAGCCGACCCACCAGGGAGGCCCTGCTGTTCGACAACCAGCAGATCCATGGGTCCCCCCTGCTCACGGGGACTTCCCAGAGTCACGTGAAGATCGCCAATCGGGAATGGCTGGTGGTGGTGAGTCTGGGCCGGCACCACCCCCGCGCCAACGGCCTCGGCAACCAGCTCATTCGGTTAGGGCTCCTGGGGGGGAGCCTCAGCCTGCTGGGTGCCCTCACCTGCCGATATCTGGTCAACAACCACGTTGCGCTCACTCAGGCCCTGCGGGATTCGGAACACGCCAATCGGGAGCGGGCCCTGGCCACGGCAGTGTTCGAAACCAGTCCCCTGGCGATTCTTGTAACAGACACCAAGGGTCGCATTATCACCACCAATCATGCCTTCGCGGAACTCAGCGGACTTTCCCAGGCCCAGACCAAGGGAGCCAAAGCCAACATCCTCCGATCCGGTCGTCACAGTTCCGAGTTCTACCGTCAGATGTGGGAAGAGCTTCTGCGGACCGGCAGCTGGAAAGGAGAGATCTGGAACCGTCATCGCAACAGCGAAATCCGCCGAGATGAGCTCACCATCATTGCTGTTCTTGATGATCATAAGGCCGTCATCCACTACGTCGGGATGCTGCAGGACATCACAGAACGATATACCGAGCAGGAGAAGGTGAAGTATCAGGCCATGCACGATTATCTGACGGGTCTTCCCAATCGGGCCCTGCTCATGGAGCAACTCAATCACCATCTTGCCCTGGCCAGAAGGTATGGTTCGAAGGTGGCGCTGATGTTCATTGATCTGAACGGATTCAAACCCGTGAATGACCACCACGGCCATGCGGTGGGCGACCAGCTTCTGCAACTGGTTGCCCGCCGCATGCAGCGGGTGCTGCGGGCCAGCGACATCCTCTGCCGGCAGGGGGGTGACGAATACGTGCTGTTGATCCCCGAGGCACCGGGCCAGGAGAAGCTGTTGGAGATCGCCCGCAAGCTGCGGTCGGCCGTGGCCCTGCCCTACCCCGAACTGCCCGACGACGTGGTGGTGTCCGTCAGCATCGGCATCGCCTGCTGGCCCAGGCACGGCACCGATGCCGACAGCCTGCTGGATGCGGCCGATGCCGCCATGTATCGGGCCAAGCATGGCAGCCCGGAGAACATCGAGCTGGCGGCTCCGCCGCAGAATCCGACGGAGCGCTGAGAAAGAAAGCGGAGGGGGTGGGATTCGAACCCACGGAATCTCTCGATTCGCCGGTTTTCAAGACCGGAGCCATCAACCACTCGACCACCCCTCCAGGCTGGACGGCCCGGCTCTGACACCGGAAGCTCAGCCATGTTCCCATGGGGGAGCCGTCCTTTCCAGTCGGTTGGGCAGACCCTTGCAGCCCCCTGGCAGGGTCTGACGGGACCGGGGTCCGCTCCAGGCGGCCAGGTAGGTGCGGTTGGCGGGATCCAGCTGACGCAGGCCGGTCAGGTTGGCGTTCTCCACCAGGGCTCCGGTGCCTGTCCCACTGCTGGGATCCGGCGGCTCATGGGGATGGCAGGGGGTGGCGGCGAGGGCATCCCCGTAGAACAGCCGCGTGGACTTCAGGCAGGCTCCCTGGAGGTTGGCTCCACCCAGGTTGGCGGAGGCCAGGTTGGCGCCCCCCAGGTCGGAGCCGCTGAGATCGGTGCCGAAGAGATCGGCACCGTTGAAGTCGATGTCACGCAGGTCGGTGCCGGCCAGATCGGCCCCCCGGAGCATGGACTGCAGGCGGATGACGGGCACGCCCCGCAGGCGGTCCTCCTCGTAGCTCCCCTCACCGTCGAGGATGGCGCGACCCAGCCGCTGGTCCCGGCGCAGGGGCGTGAGCAGCCGGGCGTGGGAGAGGAAACGCAGGATCCGGGCCTTGCCGTCGCCATCGATGCTGCTGAGCACCGCCGCCAGCCGGCCTTCCGCCAGCATCCTCTCCAGGGGCCAGTCCTCCAGCAATCCCTCCTCGTCACTGATCAGCGAGGAGATGCCCTGGATGAAGCTGTCGATGGTCTGGGCCTGGGTGATGCGGTTCTGCTGAGTGGTGAGCCGCTGATCCACCATCACCTGACGCCAGGCGATGGAAAGGGCGACCAGGGCCACCAGGATCTGGCCCACGGCGCCGATCACCCCTTCGCCGATGGCACCGATGGCCGTCCAGTCGCCGTTGCGATAGATCGCCAGGAGGGGATCGAGCCAGCCCAGCGCCAGGGGAAAGGCCAGCAGGGCAGGGGGGATGGCGAGGGCCGCCAGCACGCGAACGGTGGGGGGCTCCTCCAGGTGGCGGGCCAGGGCCTGCCAGAGGGGAGGCAGCAGTTGACGCAGGGCCAGGGCCAGGGTCAGCAGGGAGGCCGGCAAAGCCAGCCAGTTCAGCCCCAGGAGCAGGGCCCCCAGCAGCAGCAGCAGGGCGAGCAGGAGCTGCAGGCCGGCGCCGTGGCGCAGACGGGTCCAGATCCCCCCCACCTTCAGGGCGGGGGGTGGAGAGCTCGGCACCGGCGTGTGGTCCGGGGTCGTTGTCATGGAACGGGACTGTCCTGGAAGTAGAAACCGGCCGCGAGGATCGTGTACGCCGCCAGCAGCAACACCCCTTCCAGCCAGTCGGAGCGGCCGTCGAGGCTCACCAGATTGCTGACCAGGATGGCGGTGGCGATGGCCACGACTTCATAGACGTTGAAGGTCAGATCAAGGGGATGGCCCAGCAGCGGGGCCACCAGAAGCAGCACCGGCACCACCAGCAGACCCACCAGCAGGGTGGAACCCAGGGCCACCGATACCGCCAGGTCCATCTTGTCCTTGCGGGCCATGTTCACGGCGGTCAGAAACTCTGCCGCGCCTCCCAGCAGAGGCACCAGCACCACCCCTGTGAAGATCGCTGAGAAGCCAGCCGCTTCGGTGACCTGCTCCACCACCCCCACGAACAGTTCCGACGCGTAGGCCAGCCCGAGGGTGGACGCCAGCAGCACGGCGATCCAGGGCAGCAGGGGCGGTCGGTGGCTGGAGCGCTCGGCCACGGCCGGAGCGTCGCTCTCCTCCAGCAGATCCACCTCGGCCACCGCATAGAGCGTGCGGTGGGTTCTCAGGGAGAACAGCAGGGTCAGGCCATAGACGAGCAGCAGCACCCAGGCCACGAACACGGAGAACGACTCGGCGGCACCGGGCTCCAGGCCTCCTGCGTCGCCCGTCACCATTCCCCGGAGACTGGGAATCAGGATCGCCAGCAGGGCAAGGGTCATGGCGGAGCCGTTGACCCGGGCAACCACCGGCTGGAAGCGCTGCTCACGGCGACCGATTCCCCCTGCCAGCATCGACAGCCCAAGGGCCAGAAGCAGGTTGGCCATCACCGTCCCGGTGATGCTGGCCTTGACGATGTCCACCAGGCCTGCCCGCAGGGCCACCAGTGCGATGATCAGTTCCGTTGCATTGCCGAACAGGGCATTGAGCAGGGCACCGACGGAGGGGCCGAGCCGGATGGAAAGCTCCTCGGTGGCCGTGCTCAGCCAGATGGCGAGCGGAATGATCGCCAGGATGGCCGTGGCAAAGACCGCCCCATCCCCCCAGTGCAGCCGGTCCGCCGCTGCCGCCAGGGGCAACATCGCCAGCAGGCCGAGGGCGATGCGCTGGCGGGAGGGCATGGAGCGGCGGGTTCGGACGTCCCATTGTGACCGCTTCAGGGTCGCCGGAACCAGGATCGGGGCCCAGAAACGCCACTCATCGGGACGGCTCAGCGGACCCTGCTCGGTAGGTTGCTGTGATCATGACTGTGTTATGGCATCCCAGGGCTCACCACGGATGCTGCCGCTTTCTCCCGATGGCCTGACATCAGGGCTGACACTGTGATTCCGAAGTCCTCCACGTCGATGCGCATTCCTGTGCGAAGGGCTGCGACAGGAGACAGGGGCAGCGCTATGGAGCCGCTGAGAATAACAACAGAAAAACATTCTCAACACAGCCGATCAAGAATTTCCATCCAGAAGGTCTTCACTCTCATAGCTGTCATCAATGGATTGGTTCTGGCCTATATGGTGTTCACTTCCATTCAGCTGCTGAGAGTGCCGGGATCTCGGTCGGCTGAGTCCTATGTAACTCTTTTTCTCACACTGCTTCTGGTCATTCTGGCAGTTATTTCGTATCAGATCATTGCTCGACGCATCATTCAGCCCATTGCCCGGTTGGTCAAAGAAGCCAGTTTCATCGAAAGCGACGACATGAGCAGCCTGCTCACGGTTCGCAGCGACGACGAAATCTCACGTCTGGCCCAGGCATTCAATTCCGTGCTTGGGAAAATGCGTCAGGCCATCATCGCTGGGGATGCCGCGAACCAAAAGGTAGTTGAGGCTAATCGTCAGATTGCTTCTTCGATCAACTATGCCGGCCTTCTGCAGCGCTCGATTCTGCCTGATCGACAGCTTCAGGAAACCTTTGGAGACGATCATTTCATCCTGTGGCTTCCGCGTGACACCGTTGGTGGTGACTACTACATCTTCCATTCGGAAGCTGGCAACTGTGTTGCCGGCGTCGCCGACTGTGCCGGCCATGGGGTGTCCGGGGCCATGATGACCATGCTGGCCAGGGCGGGGATCGATCGGTCTATTCTGGAAGTTGGAATTTCCTCACCTGCCGCCGTTCTGAGCTGCACCGACGCCGCCATGCGCAAGCTGCTGCATGGGGCCCAGCAGAGCAAATCGATCGCCACCAGCATGGATATGGGACTCGTTCACCTTGACTTTCAGGCGAAGACGCTAAAGTTTGCTGGGGCGAAGATCAGTCTCTATTGGAGTGACGGTCAGACTATGAACATGATCAAGGGCAACAATCGAGCCATCTGTGATCATCGGATCGGCGTCTATACCGATCACGAGCTCCCCTTGCTCCCAGGCTGCACCTACTACCTCACCACCGACGGACTTCTGGACCAGTCGGGCGGTGAGGATGGTTTCTCCCTTGGCACCGAAAAGTTCACCCAATGGTTGATCCGGCTGGCCCGTCAGCCCCTGGCCGAGCAGCGGGAGGGGTTGGCCCAGGCCCTGGCCCAGTTCCGGGGCAGCCACCCCCAGCGAGACGACATCACGATTCTTTCCTTCCGTTTCAGCTGAACCGTGATCCGATCCCCCATGCCAGAAGCGATCCTGCTTCACCCCAAAGTCCTTCAAGGAGTAACCACCACTCCCTTTGTCTCCCAGGGGATGGACCGATGACCATCAGCCCCACGAGCCTGATGTCACTGAAGGATTTCTTCAGTGATGAGAAGATTCTGATCTGCTTCAACGGGCCGATCTCCAGGAACCTGATCGGTGAGATCGGCTCGGCAGTCAAGGAGCGCATTGAATCCCACCACGCGCCTGATCTGGAGGTGATGGATGTGTTCAGTGTGTACATCGAGATGAGTCAGAATATCAGAAACTACGCCGCCAGTAGAGGATTCAGCGATGCTGAATCCTCTGCGACGGTGGTGATCGCGGCTGCTGAGCCTGGCCATTTCGCCGTCTGTGCCGGTAACCTTGTGGAAGAGGCGGATGGAATAGCATTGGTCCATCGTGTCCGCACCCTTGCCCAGTGCAACAAGGTTGAGCTCAAAGCCCTCTACAAGGAGCAGCTGCGCCAGCCCCGCTCCGAGCTCAAGGGTCGCGGAGCGGGGCTCGGCCTGATCGAGATCGCGCGTCGCTCCAGCCAGCCCATGGAAGCCTCCCTTGATCCCCTCGATACCGGCCGTGCCTTCTTCAGCCTTCGCGCCATCATCTGATCTCATGAGCACAAGCGAAGCCCTCAACCTCTCCATACCCGGCTCGCAGTCCAGCCCCTCGATCCGTGCTGACTGGAATGCCGGTGTTGTCGTGATGAGCGGCGAGTCCTATCCGGAGAATTCCTTTGAGCTTTATGATCAGCTGATTCAATGGATTAATTCTTACCTCTCAACTGTCGACCATTCTCTCACTCTTGAGTTGCATCTTAATTATTTAAATACCAGCAGCATCCGTTTCATGATCGACATTTTTGACATGCTGCAAGCAGCTTCTTCTCTTGGTAAGGAAGTGCTTGTGCAGTGGATGTACGACGAGAGAAATCCCCGCTCTGCTGAATTGGGCGCTGAATTCAAGGAAGACTATACCTTTCCTTTTTTGATTCTTTCCCTTAACGCCTGACTATGTCTTCTCCTGCTCCTCCCAATCCAGATGATCAATTGGAGCAGGAGGTGATGTCATATCTGGCAGACGAGCAATTTTTTGGCCACCCTGCAAGGGATCTCATGGCGAGGCTGTGGCAAAGAATTGAGGAACAGATCAGTCGTCTTGAGCGAATTTCCGATATTTCTGATCTCTATCAGACTCAGGCGCTCGAAAAATCCCGCAGTCTTTCCAATCGCTACGATCGGCAGCTGAGGCTTCTCGATCGGGTTGTCCGCATCTCTGACCTCTATCAGGCCTCTTTGAAGGATCTGAACCTTTCCCTGTTCGAAGCCTCCACCCACGATCCTCTGACCGGAATAGCCAACCGCCGCTTCATGGCCGAGCGCTGCCTTCAGGAAGACCAACGCGCTTCAAGGCATGGAACAACCTATTCGATGATCGTCCTGGATGTCGACCATTTCAAGCTGGTCAACGACGAGCATGGCCATGCCACCGGCGATCTGATGCTGATTGATTTCGTCAAGGCGCTGATCAAAAGCCTGCGGCATTACGACATCTGTGCCCGCTGGGGCGGTGAGGAATTCCTGGCCCTGTTGATCGATTCTGACCTGTCCACTGCTGAAATCGTCGCCAGGCGCATGCTCGCCAACATCCGGAGCCTGCGGGTGCCCATCGACGGCATGGAGCTGAGCCTCACGGCCAGCATCGGCCTCACCCAGCACAAGCCTGACGAGACCTATGACGCAACGTTCCGGCGAGCGGACAAGGCCCTGATGCTGGCCAAAAAAGGTGGACGTGATCGCCTTGTGGTGATCGATCCTGCTGATCCTGTTGGTCATCGCGAAATCAAATGTCTGGTGTCCTCTGGCGAGTGAGCGTGTTCAGGGTTGGCTACATCCAGGGACTATCCCCACCCCCGGGTACATCCTGGGGTGGGGAGGATCGGGCGGCTCAGTGCTCCGGCTTCGCCAGGGGCAGCAGACATTTGTCGGAATCGCATCCGGCGGGGCCGGCTTCGATCAGTTCTCCTTGGTCGTAGGTCTGCAGTGACTGGAAGAAATCCCCACAGGTGCGGCGTTGTTCGACTTCGGAGACCAGCCGGTGATAGGTGGCCTGATCGATCGGTTCGAAAGGGAGTCTGGGGAAGGTGGCGTTGGCATCGAAGCGTGCCAGCAGGGCCGCCGAGATATAACCTTCACCCTCTTCGATCGACCGGTGGATGGCCCGGGCCAGTGATTCGATCTCGTGCTCACGGAATTCCACCGTGGCCGAGGTGTTGTGGGCGGTGTAGTGCCGCTGCACCTGCATGTAGAAATCGAACTGGGCCATGGCTGAGAAATTGTTGATCTCCACCCGGTCGGCCCCTGGAATGTTGGCCCAGCTGACCTCCGTCGGGATTTCCACCAGCCATTCGGTGCAGCGCGGGTCGAACGGATCGTCCAGCAGTCGCCCCTGCTCATCCTTGTCCGACTGGGACGGCACGATGGCGTAGCCGTAGTCCATGCAGGCGAGGGCCACCGGATCGTTCTTGCGGAAGGTGATCCGACGGATGAAGCGCTGGGCCTTGGGGGGATGCCAGCCGGGGCTGGCTCCGGTGAGCAGGCTCTTGGTGCCGGCGGGCTGCACGGTGGTGCAGCGGTTGGGCCGGCGGAGTCCGTGGCGGTCGCAGTAGTCCCACACCGCCTCATTGACGCACTGCTTCCAGCGGGCCAGATAGGCGGCCTCTTCGGCACGGAAGGCACGCCCCTCCTCGCTGTCGGGACGTCCGGCTTCCCACCACTGCAACCAGGGAGTACCGAAGGCATGGACGAAGAAATCGAACAGGCCCGTGAAGCTGACCCCGACAATGGGATCCCAGGCCCGGCTCTGGCGGTAGCGTTCCACTTCGAAGCGGTGGTTCAGCAGACAGGCCACGGCCAGGCCTCCGGCCCGGAAGGCGTCCGCCTGGGCCTGGTGGTCGGCCGGATCGATCCGGTTGAGGTGGATCTCCGCCAGGTTGCAGTGGAAATCAGCACCGAGGATCTCCCCACAGGGGTTCAGCCCGTAGCGACCGAGGCGGTGCTCGAGTTCCGCGGTCGAGATCTCAGGATGATGCAGCTGCAGCCAGCGGCCGGCTTCCTCCTTCCCCTGGTCGCAGTAGATGCCGATGAATTCGGTGCGCAGCTCCGGAGTGGTCAGCAGATCGGCGTTGGAGCGGGCGATGGCCTCCGGGGCGAACTGGATGGCCCCCTCCCCGGACTGAAACTGCTTGGTGACCGCCTCCAGCACCACCTCCCGGCTGGGACGTTGATGGAAGACGCGGGTGTGATTGGCCATCCTCAGGGCATCCCGCTCGGGATCGATGCGCCAGTTGCCCTGGGCGTCCTGCTGCCAGAGGTTCTCCTTGGCGCCGGCGGCGGAGGCGTCATCGGCGGCGAACTGGCGCATGCCGGCACTGCGGCGGATGTTGCCGGCCACGATCGTGACCGCCGCTTCATCGATCAGAAGACAGCACTCCACCGAGGTGAGCTGGCGACCCCTGGCCTTGTTGAGGATCTGGGCGACGCGGCCGTAGAGGTCCTTCAGCTTCACGGGGTTGGCCATGCCGCCGAAACCTTTGAGGGTTTCCCCCACCGGCCGCACGTCGGACAGATCCACCGAAACGTGGACGGGACCATCGAAGCGCTCGTCGCTGCAGAGATTGAGCAGCAGCCGATAGCTCTCCACCCAGCCGTGGCGGGTGTCACCCACCCGGACCGTGACCCGGTGGCCATCAATCTGATGGGTCGTGCTCTGCTGGCGGGAGCCGATCGGGGTGACGCCGATGTCGGTGACCCCATCGATGATGAGAGTGTTGCGGACCACCGGCAACCGCTCGATCAGATGGGGTTCGATGACGGCGCCGGTGCCGCAACCCATCATCGCCAGATCCATCATCAGGGCGAAGGCCTCCCAGTCCACCAGGTTGGTGGAGGTGCAGTTGTAGGCCCCGGAGAAATTCTCGCTCTGCTCGATCCAGGCGGTGCCGCCGATCCAGAGCCAGCGGCCGGAAGGGAGTGCCATCTGGTGCCGCTGCATGCGGCGGATGAGCTCCACCTCGGCCGGGTCGAGGGAGCCCAGGACCCGCAGGCCCTCCAGGTTCCGCTCCGCCACCTGGTGCCAGCTCTCCCGTCGGCCGTTCGGGGTCTTGCGGCTGTAGGTCCTGTAGAAGACGGGATTGGCCGCCGGAGCGGTGACCGGGAAATCGACCCCGCCGGCATCGCCGGCGGAGGTCGGCGTGGCCGGAGCCGGCGAGGCAGGTCGGGCGGCGGACAGGGTCACGGTGGAATCAGGCCGAGCGTGAACGGCACCATAACGCCACTGGTGGGGTCTGCAACGGACTTCACCCACCAGCCACGGTGGATCCACGGCGCGTTGGTGGGGTGGGCCAGGGTGTTCGCCGGATCAGGGCGAAAGACGGCAGGCTGAACGGATGGAGCGCCGCTGCGAGCCGGAGTTGATGGAGGATGGCTCCCAGGTGAGGGCCTATGCGGAGGCCGACTTCTCCCGCACGGATCGGGACGTGATCGAGGCGATCGCTGATCTGCTGGGTTCAGAGGGCGGCGAGGACGGGGACGGCCTGCGGTTCGCGGATCTGGGCTGCGGACCGGGCAACATCAGCCTGCTGCTGGCAAGGCGCTGGCCTGCGGCGGAGGTGCTGGGGGTGGATGGTTCGGCGGCGATGCTGGCCATCGCCGAAGAGCGTCGGGTCGCCGAGCCGAACGCCTGCGCCAGGCTGCGGTTTCTGCGGGCGGTCCTGCCCTGTGGGTCGTTGCCGGCCCGAGCCTTCCCGGTGGTGGTCAGCAACAGCCTGCTGCACCATCTCCACGATCCCCTGGTGCTCTGGGCCAGCGTGCGCCAGCTGGCGGCGCCCGGGGCCTGGATCTACATCAAGGATCTGCGCCGGCCCGCCACAGCCGATGTCCTCGAGGCCCTGGTGACCCGCCACGCCGCCGGAGCCCCGGCCGTGCTGCAACGCGACTACGCCCACTCGCTGCGGGCCGCCTTCACCGCCGTCGAGGTGGCCGAACAGCTGCGGAGCGCCGGGCTGCAGGGACTGGCGCTCCGGGAACGGGAGGATCGCTATCTGGAGGTGGCCGGCCGGCTCCCCTGAGTTCCGCTCCAGGCCCCTCTGCTCCAGGGGAGGGCTGGGCACCGGGACAATGAAGGGACCATTTTCAGAGGTGTGATGGTCTGGCTGGGCGGAAGGGGATCCTGCTGGCGGCTGGTGATCGCCCTCGTCGCCATGCTGTCCGGATCTCCCGCTGCCGCTGAGCTGCCGCGCTCGGTCTGGAAGGGGGGCCTGGGGACCCGTTGGGAGGCCTTTCTCTACGC
Organism: uncultured bacterium; assembly: GCA_942491175.1. Lineage (GTDB taxonomy): Bacteria > Cyanobacteriota > Cyanobacteriia > PCC-6307 > Cyanobiaceae > Cyanobium. The sequence goes on from CALNZO010000005.1 coordinate 43,164, forward strand.
CCGGCTGGAAGAAGGCGATCGGCGCTGGTTGCCCAGGGCCCAACGCCTGCCCGATGGCCGTATCCGCTACAGCTACCGGCGCCGCCAGGGGGAGCCGCCCCTCACCCTCCCCCAGATCAAGGCCCTGATGAGAAATCCGCCGCGCTTCACCGCGGAGCGGCAGGCCATCGCCGTTCTGCTGGAGCAGCTGCGGATTCTCGGGGTGAGCGTCGAGCTGAAGCCGGCCCGGGTGCCCGCCGCTGCAGGCGAATGGCATCCGGCCAGTGCCACGGTGAAAATCCGGCCGGACGTGGTCGGACTGGGCAGCCGGGATTTCGCACGGGTGCTCAACCATGAGGCGATTCACGTGGCCCAGAGCTGTCGCGGCGGCGGTGTGCGCAGCAGCCCGGTGCCCCTCGGTCTCTCCAGGCGTCTGACGGCGGAGACGGCCACCCTGCTGGCCAAGCCGACCTATCGGCGGATCTCCCTCCGGGCCCGGCAGATGGAGGAGGAGGCTTTTGCCCATCAGGACGACCTGACCATCGGCCGCACCCTGCTGGCGCGGCTTTGCGGCGTCCGCTCAGCCCAGGGACCCTGAGGCCTGCAGCGGGCGTCCTCCAGCCGATGGGGTTGGCCTGGCAGGCTGGCCCCATGGTCAGCAGCATCCCTTCCCCGGCGTCCCCGGATCCGGCCACCACCGCCCTTGCGGAGGCGGTGAACCGACGCCGGAACTTCGCGATCATTTCCCACCCTGATGCGGGCAAGACCACCCTCACCGAGAAACTGCTCCTCTACGGCGGGGCGATCCAGCAAGCCGGTGCGGTGAAGGCCAAAGGGGAGCAGCGCAAGGTGACCTCCGACTGGATGGAGCTGGAGAAACAGAGGGGCATCTCAATCACCTCCACCGTGCTCCAGTTCGACTACGCCGGCAGCACGGTCAACCTGCTCGATACCCCCGGCCACCAGGACTTCTCCGAGGACACCTACCGCACCCTGGCCGCCGCGGACAACGCCGTGATGCTGGTGGATGCGGCCAAGGGCCTCGAACCGCAGACCCGCAAGCTGTTCGAGGTCTGCCGGATGCGGCGGATCCCGATCTTCACCTTCATCAACAAGATGGACCGTCCGGGGCGGGAACCCCTGGAGCTCATCGACGAGATCGAGCAGGAGCTGGGGCTGGCCTGCTGGCCTGTCAACTGGCCGATCGGCAGCGGCGATCGCTTCCGCGGCGTGATCGATCGGCGCTCCCGGGAGCTGCTGCTCTTCGAGAGGGGGGAACGGGGCCGCCAGAGCCTTGAGCAGCGCCTCGCCCCCGGCGATCCCGACCGCCATCGGCTGGTGGAGCCCGAACTGCTGGAGCAGGCGGTCGAGGAGCTCGAGCTGCTCGACGGCGCCGGAGCCGAGCTCGATCTGGCCCGGGTCCATGCCGGTGAACTGAGCCCGGTCTTCTTCGGCTCGGCGATGACCAACTTCGGCGTCCGCCCCTTTCTGGATGCCTTCCTGGAACTGGCCCAGCGGCCGGTGGCCCGGGAGAGCAACGAGGGGCCGGTGGATCCGCTGCGGCCGGACTTCAGCGGCTTCGTCTTCAAGCTGCAGGCCAACATGGATCCCCGCCACCGGGACCGGGTGGCGTTCGTGAGGGTCTGCAGCGGCCGGTTCGAGAAGGACATGAGCGTGCGCCATGCCCGCAGCGGTCGCACCATCCGCCTGTCGCGCCCTCAGAAGCTCTTCGGCCAGGACCGCGAGGTGGTGGAGGACGCCTACCCGGGGGATGTGATCGGCCTCAACAACCCTGGCGTGTTCGCCATCGGCGACACCCTTTACACCGGAGCCAGGGTGGAATACGAGGGCATTCCCTGCTTCAGTCCCGAGATCTTCGCCTGGCTGCGCAATCCCAACCCCTCCGCCTTCAAGAGTTTCCGCAAGGGGGTGAACGAACTCCGGGAGGAGGGGGCGGTCCAGGTGCTCTATGACACCGACGCCAGCAAGCGCGATCCGATCCTGGCGGCCGTGGGCCAGTTGCAGCTCGAGGTGGTGCAGTACCGGCTGGAGAACGAATACGGGGTCACCAGCCGGCTCGAACCGCTGGAATTCAGCGTCGCCCGCTGGGTCAGCGGTGGCTGGCCCGCCCTGGAGAAGGTCGGCCGTCTGTTCAACTGCAAGACGGTGAGGGATGCCTGGGATCGGCCGGTGCTGCTGTTCCGCAACGACTGGAACCTGCACCAGCTGCAGGAGGACCACCCCGACCTGGAACTCCACGGGGTGGCACCGGTGGTGAGCGGGGTGGAACCGATCGCCCTCTGAGCCGAGGGGAATGGCCGTCTGCCAGCGCCCCTCGGCCTGCACCGGCAGGGGGGATGTGCTGCTCGCGCAGAGGCAGGAGAGTCGGCAGAATGCAGCAACAAATCGTCATGCCGTAACGGACGGTCTCCGCGATGCCTGTATCCGTGACGCCCTCCCCGCTCTGGCTTGTACGTCCCCGCAGTGACGGGGGACGTGATTACGTGAGTTTCCAGCCCTCCCAAGGGGTGGTTGAGATCCGGGAGGGCAGCCACCTCCCTCCCCAGATGCCCCTGCTCAAGCGCAGGCGTTCCCTGGCGATCGAGGAAGCCGAGGCCTGCCGCCGTCGTCTGCAACAGGAAGCCGGATATCAACGCAGTGAACCTCTTTTTTAGGCTTGGCTCGATACGCTCGATGGTATGAATCAAGGTTCCGACCAGCCCAACCAGGCCGCTGACGCCTCCGATCCCTATCAACGGCTCGGTGTCGCTCCCGATGCCTCCTTCGACACGGTGCAGGAGGCGAAACTGGCACGGCTCGAGGAGGTGGGGGACGATCCCATGGCCCGCTCCCGCATCGAAGCGGCTTACGACGCTGTGCTGATGGATCGGCTCAAGGAACGTCAGCAGGGACGGGTCAGCAGCGCTGCCCGCACGGCCTCCCAGAGGGAACAGGCGAGCCCTCCCCCCAGCCGTCCGGCCCTCTCGGCTCTGCCGAGCCTGCCCCAGCTGCCTCCTTCCCGGATCCCCCGGCCCAGCCTGCCCAGCTTCTCTTTGCCTCGGCTGCAACTGGCTACAGGCCGGGAGCTGTGGTTCCCCCTGGCGGCCGACGGGGCCCTGCTGCTGCTCCTCTTCCTGGTGCCGGGAGCCGCTCCGGAACTGCTGGCGGCCCTGGCCACCGGAGTCACCCTGCTGAATCTGCAACGGCGCAGCGGTCGGTTCCTGGCTTCGGTGGGCTGGTGCTTCGCCCTCCTCTGCGTGGGCCTGGTGTTCGGTGGTCTGCTGGTGAGCGGGCTGGGTGCCTCCCTTCCCGCAGGTCTGCCCATGTCCCCTCTGCAGATCCAGAGCCTCCCAGCCATCCTGCTGCTTCTGCTTGGAGCCCTGCTGATCGACTGATCGGCCTGTCTGATCCGTCCGAGCGGGCCCTCAGGCCACGGCGAGCTCATCGATCAGTTCCTGCAGCTCGCCCGCCCCCACCTGGTACACCTCATTGCAGAAATGGCAGGTCAGTTCCGCCTGGCCGTCCTCGCTGAGCATGGCACTGAGTTCGTCTCGGCCGAGCAGCTTCAGGGCACTGACGCTGCGATGGCGGCTGCAGGGACAGTGGAACTGGACCTGCTGCTCGATGGCCCCATCCACCAGGGGCTGGGGGTCCAGGTCGGGGAAGATGTCCTCGAAAAGGGCATGGAGATTGGCGGCGTTGGCGGCGAGCCGCTCGCTGAACCCGGTGATCTCCCGGCAGCGTTCTTCGAGCAGGGCCACCAGGGCAGGCTCCCGGGCCGCCCTGGGCAGCACCTGCACAAGCACCCCTCCAGCGCACCGGACACCGGAGCTGTCGATCGTCTCCCCCACGAACAGGGCCGAGGGGGTCTGCTCGGAGTGGAGCAGATAGGAGGCCACGTCCTCACCGATCCCGCCGCTCACCAGCTCCACCGTGCTGCTGAAGGGTTCCCCCTGGCCCCGATCCCGCACCACGTGCAGATAACCCGTGCCGGTGGCCCGGCGGAAATCGAAGTGGTGGCCGCCGGCCGCATCAGACACCAGATCCAGCTCCAGACCAGGCCGGCCCACGTAGCCCCGCACGGTTCCGTCCCGACCCGCGTCCACCATCAGGCCCCGCAGGGGACCATCGGACTGGATGCGCAGATTGACCCGGCCATGGGCCACCTTCATCGAGCTGGCCAGCAGCAGCCCCGCCGTCATGGCCCGACCAAGCAGAGCAGTGGTGAGGAAGGAGAGCCCATGCCGGCGCCGGGCGTAGCGGCTGGCGACCGTGGTGGTGACCGCCACCATGCGGATGCCGCCTGCGGCTCCGGTGGCCCTCAACATCCGATCCCCCATCGACCGACCCATCCCATCTGGGTTCATCGTAAGGAGAGGGACCTGGCGGTTCCGGGGCAGCGATGAGCCAGGGGGCCTCTCAGCCCCTCAGAGCGGGGAGGCAGGCAGGAGGGTCTCCAGGGGAAGCAGGGCCCCCTGCTCCAGCCGCCAGCCCCGTTCGATCACCCCCCGGAACAGTTCCGGTTCATGGGTGACCACCAGCAGGGCCCGTTCCGGGGCCAGCTCCCCCAGCAGCTGGAGGATCTCCTCCCGCACGGTCCAGTCGAGACCGGCAGTGGGTTCGTCCAGCAGCAGCACCCGGGCATCCCGCACCAGCTGCACGGCCAGGGCCAGGCGCCGCTGCTGGCCGCCACTGAGCCGCTCAGGGGCCTGCTGCAGGGAAACGGCCCCGAGGCCCACCTGCTCCAGCACCGCTTCGGCCTTCTCGGCGTTCAGCCGCTGCTGGCCGAGTTTCAGCTCCTGGCCCACGGTCAGCCCGAGGAAATGGCGTTCCGGGAACTGGAACACGAGCCCGCAGAGCCATCGCCGCTGCCGGCTGCTGAGGACTTCCCCGTTCCAGAGGATGCGGCCGCCATCGGCCTCGGCCAGGCCGCAGAGCACCTCCAGCAGCGTGGTCTTGCCGCTGCCGCTGCGGCCGGCCACCAGGGCGGGCACCCCCACAGGAAGCTGGAACGTCACGTCGCGCAGCACCGGCGCAGGCGCCGTGGCCGGGTGATAGCGAAGACCGATGACATCAAGCATTTCCCCAGCATGCTGCCCCAGGCTCGGCGGCGTCGGAGGTGGTGGCGCCGGAGCGTGTTGGATGGGAGGACTTCCTGCCTGGATTCCCCTTTCTCCATGGATGTCCGATTTCGCGAAGTGGATCCCTTCAACTGCTGGATCTGGCTGCGCTTTGCCGACCAGCCCGGCAGCGCCGAGCGGGGCTACGTGGAAACGGCCTTCGACAGCTGGTTCTTCCTCGGCAAGCTGGGCGGCTTCAACGCCGAGAACCTTCAGACCCACGAAGGGGGCGTCGACCTGGGCTGGCTCGCCTACGACACCGAGGTGGGCGAACGCTCCCTGCCCGCCCTGATGCACAACATGGGGCCGATGGAGTACCAGGACGACTGGGCCCGGTGCTGGGTGGACCTGGGCACCAGCGATGCCATCGCCCTCGATGTGCTGATCAATGCCCTGCGCCAGCTGGACAAAGATGTGCTCGAGATCACCGAGCTGGTGATCGGTGGCCTCAACGAGGACTGGCCGATCGAGGAGGAGCCTGACAGCCCGTTTTCCCTGGAGTCGTGAGCCGTGAGCTGCGGCGGCTGCTGATCGCCTCGGAACGCATCGCCGCCCCTGCTGGCGCGGACGGCGCGGATGGCCGTCTCTCCCTCGAGCCCCAGGAAGCTCACTACCTGGAGCGGGTGCTGCGCTACCGCCCGGGGGATCGGCTGGCGGTGGTCGATGGCTGCGGCCGGCTCTGGACGGCGAGGCTGGAGCCCGGGGGATGGCTGAGGCTCGAACAGCGACCAGAGGCCCCCCGGATCCGTCAGGAGGCCCCCTGGCCGCCCCTGGAGCTGGCCATGGCGGTGCCGAAACGGGAGGCGGATCTGGTCTGGCGCATGGCCACCGAACTGGGGGCGGACCGGCTCCAGCCTCTTCTCGCCCGTCGCGGTGCCCCCAGGGAGCGGTATCCCCTGCGGCGCTGGGAGGGAATCGTGCGGGAGGCCACCGAGCAGTGCGAACGGCTCTGGAGCCCCGAACTGATGGCGCCCCAACCGGCGGAGGCCTGGCTGGGGCGCCCGGTTGAGGGCATCGGCCTGCTGGCGACCACCCGGCGGGATGGCCTGCCGCTCTGCGGCAGGGTGCTGGCGGAGCTGGCCGGGAGTGGGAACGACGAAGCCCTCAGGGGCGGTCTGCACCTGGCCATCGGTCCGGAGGGGGGCTGGAACCCGCAGGAGGAGCTGCTGGCCGAATCCGCCGGCTGGCGGCCGGTGAGCCTGGGCGAATCGATCCTGCGCACGGCCACCGCCGCCGTGAGCGGCCTGGCGCTGCTGGCCGGCTGGCGGGCGCTCAGTTGCGCATCATGCCGGCGGCCATTTCCTTGAAGACCCCGAGGTTGGCCCCGCCGGTGCGGCGCCGCATCGGGGTCGCACCGCCCGGGGTGAGGCACTCGGGGGCGAAGGTGGCCATGGAGGGGGCCGGCCGCAGGGCCTCGGCGGCGGCCAGTTCGGCGGCGATCGCCTCGGCGGTGGTGGGGCCTGCGGCGCTTTGGGGGACCGTTTCGCCGACCGCTTCCCCCACAGCTGGAGACGGGGCCGCTGCCTGAGCCGGGGCCGCCGCAGGGGAGGGCTCGGTCCTGGGCTCGGTCTTCGGTGGGGCCACCACGGATGGGGGCTGTTTGTCTTCGCCGCCGCTCAGATCTAGGAAGAACTTGGGTCGTTTGAAGACCATCGGAACGCAGCGCCGGATGGAGGCATTATCCGCCGAGGCCGGTACCGGGCCCGTTCCGCTTAGATCTGTGCAACACATCGGGTCGCCGCCATGGTGTCGCTGCCTCCCCAGGATCCGCTGCACTGGTTGGCGGCCCTGGTGATCAATGGACTGCTGATCGCCCTCGCCCAGCGGCTTCCCCTGCTCACCAGGGCCGGATGGGTTCACGCGGGCGTGCTGGGCACCCTGCTGTGGGGAACTCTGGGTTGGCAGGGCTGGCTGGCGGTGGTGGCCTACCTGGGCCTGGGCAGCCTGGTGACGAAGCTGGGCTTCCGGCGCAAGCGGGAGCTGGGACTGGAGGAAGCCCGCGGGGGGCGCCGCGGTCCCGAGAACGTCTGGGGCTCCGCTCTGGTGGGAACCGTCCTGGCCCTGCTGGCGACGCGGGTCCCGCCGACCGCTGTTCCCTTGCTTCTGGCGGGGTTCGCCGCCAGCTTCGCCGCCAAGCTCGGCGACACCTTCGGCAGCGAGATCGGCAAGCGCTGGGGACACCACACGGTGCTGATCACCAGCCTGCGGCCGGTGCCGCCGGGCACCGAGGGGGCGATCAGCCTGGAGGGAACGGCGGCCAGCCTGCTGGGCAGCCTGCTGATGGCCCTGGTGATGGTGGCCCTGGGGCTGATCCGGGGCTGGCCCCTGGTGGTCCTGGTGGCGGGGGTGGGGCTGGTGGCCACCCTGGCGGAGAGCGTGGTGGGCGCCACCCTCCAGCGCCGCTGGCGCTGGCTCAGCAATGAATGGGTCAACGGACTCCAGACCCTGCTGGCGGCCCTGCTGACCATGGGGGTGCTGCCGTGGCTGCCTTCGCTGTTGGGCTGAACGCTCGCGCTGCAGAGCGTTGGCCTGGCCCGCTCATCCGCCGTCAGCTTCGATGGCCCGCTGCTCTCGCCAGAGGAGAGCAGCGCGACGCAGGCGATCGAGGGCGGCATCACAGCGGCGCTGGGCCTGACGGGCCGGCAGTCCCAGCTTCCGGCCCAGCTCCACCCAGGTGCAGCCCACCTGGATCCGGCCCACCAGCAGCTCCCGCTGCTGGGGATCGAGGGCAGCAAGCTGCTGACGCAACCATTGGCGCTCGGCGGCGTGGGCATCGGCGTCCGGCGCCTCCTCCGCTCCTGGAGCGCTGGGAGCGGCCAGCAGATCGAGCAGGGAGCCGGCGTCATCCCCGCCGGCGCCGATGCCCCCCAGGGGGGCATCGAGACTGCGCACACTGCGGGTGACGTTCAGATCCAGGGCTTCCTCAAGCCGTTGCGGATCACAGCCCAGACGGGTGGCCAGCGCAGGCGCTCCCAGGGGCTGGAGGCCCTGGCGGCGGCGCTTCTCCTGCAGAGCCAGCGCCTGTTGCTGCAGGTCCCAGAGGGGGCGGGGAATGCGCACCATCGGCTGGCGGTCCCGCCGTTCCCGGCGCATGGCCCCCTGCACGTAGGGCACCGCGAAACTGCTGAGACTGACGTTGCGGCGCTGATCGAAGGCCTCCACCGCCCGGATCAGCCCCAGGCTGCCCACCTGGGCCAGATCCTCGTAGCCCAGGCCCGGCTCGGAGTTCTGGCGGCCGGCGATGGCGTACACCAGCGGCAGGTTGTCCTCCACCAGAAGGTTGCGCCAGCGCAGCCGGGTGGCCGGATCGGAGGCATCGGCGTAGGCCCGGAGGCGATGCCGGTTGCGCGTCCGCCGGTCGACGACCGCCTCCGGGCTCGTCTCGCCGTCCAGGGACGGCAGGGAGGGCCGCCGGGGTGTCAGCAGCGGCAGGGAGGTGTGGGCAGGGGGCGGGGGTCGGTCCACTGTGTCGATTCCTGTGGCGGTGGTTCTTTCAGGTTCGACCCTCCGAGCCCCGGGAGGATCACCCCATCGAAGGAGCGGCGTTCACCCGATCGGGTGATCCGCTTGTTGCGCCGCCATGGCAGCGGCAGGTTCAGAGCGCCAGGGAAACGGCGGCATGGGGTTCCAGTTCCGCCCACTGCAGCAGGGCCGGCCACCGGCACACGCGCCCATAGACCTGGGCGTGACCGTCGCTGTTGAGGTGAAGTCCGTCGCCGCTCAGCCAGTGGAGCCAGTGGGGGTCGGCCAGCAGATCGTCGAGCAGCGGCAGGAAGGGGAGATCGGCCTCCATGCAGGCTTCCTCCAGCAGTCCCTCGAAGCGGCGCACGGTGGCCAGGTCGTACCAGAGCATCTCCGCGAAAGGCATCATGGCCTCATCCACCGGGGTCAGCCCGAGCACCAGCACCGGAGCGATGGCCCGCAGGCGCGGCAGCAGCTGCTGCAGGCCGAACAGGAAGGCGTCCGGGGCCAGCTGGTGGCGACCGTCGGGACGCCCCACCCGGGCCGTGTCGTTGAGACCGATGGACAACAGAATTCCCTGGGGGCGCTGGCGACGCAGTTCGCCGCGGCAGGCCACTTCCATCTCGCTCCGGGCCGCCAGCCGCTCCAGACCGTCGCCCCGCACCCCGAGGCCGTACAGCACGGGCCCCTGGGGCAACCCCATCCAGTGGCGCCGCAGTCGCTCGCACCAGCCGCCCTGGTCCGGATCCCCCCAGCCGTAGACCCCGCTGTCGCCGAGCACCACCAGCTTCTTGGGAACCTGCATCGTCAAGATCGGGTTGCAGCGATCCTCCAGCACCGGCAGGGCGATCAGAGGCTCTGGCTGAAGTGCCGCAGGCGGGCCAGGCCGTCGTCGATGGCGTCGGGAGAGGCGGCGCAGGAGAGGCGGATGCAGCGGTCGTCGCCGAACGCGGCCCCCGGTACGACCGCCAGCCCCACCTCCTCCAGCAGGCGGCCACAGAGGGTCATCGAATCCACTCCCCAGGAGCTGACGTCCGGGAAGGCATAGAAGGCCCCTTCGGGTGCCAGCAGTTCGAGTCCGGCGATGGCCATGAGCCCGTTGCTGAGGCGGGAGCGGCGCAGACTGAACTCCTTCGCCATCGCCCGCACGCAGTCCCGGGGACCGCTGATGGCCGCCAGGGCGCCGAACTGGGCGAAGCTGCAGACGTTGCTGGTGCTCTGGCTCTGGAGGGCGCTGGCGGCGGCGACCACGTCCCGGGCCCCCGCCAGCCAGCCGATGCGCCAGCCGGTCATGGCCCACCCCTTGGCGAAACCGTTGACGATGAAGATCCGCTCCGCCAGATCCGGTGCCACCGCCGCCAGGCTGTGGTGGGTGTGGCCGGGAGAAAGCAGCATTTCGTAGATCTCGTCGCACACCACCGAGACGCTGGGATGGCGGCGCAGAACGGCGGCGATCGCCTCCAGCTCGGAGCGCTTCAGCACCATGCCGGTGGGATTGGAGGGGCTGTTGAGCACCAGCAGGCGGCTGGCCGGGGTGATCGCCGCCTCCAGCTGCTCCGGGCGGAAGCGGAAGCCACCGCTGGCGTCGGTGGGCAGGCAGCGGACGCTGGCGCCGGCCAGATGGGCCATTTCCGGGTAGCTCAGCCAGTAGGGCGACGGCAGCAGCACCTCATCGCCAGGATCGAGCAGCACCTGGAACAGGTTGTAGAGGGCCTGCTTGCCGCCGTTGGTCACCAGCACCTGATCGGCCCTGGTGGCGACACCGTTCTCCTCGCTCAGCTTGGTGGCGATGGCCTCGCGAAGCTCCGGCTCTCCGGCCACCGGTCCGTAGCGGGTGTGACCGGTCTCCAGGGCCCGGGTGGCCGCTTCGCGGATGAAGGCAGGCGTGTCGAAATCGGGTTCGCCGGCACTGAGGCTGCAGATGTCCCTGCCCTGCCTGCGCAGCTCGCGGGCCTTGGCACTGATGGCGAGGGTGAGCGATGGCTGCAGCGCCTGCGCCCGGGCGGAGAGCGTCAACGGGGCCGGCATGGGGGGAGCGGGCACCAGGGGAAGGGCGCCATGGGGCATTCCCGACATCTTGCCCCATGCCCCTGCCGCTTCGGAGAACGGGGAGGCCATCGGCACGGGTTGATGCACTGCCGCTGGGAGACCGGGGTTCGGGATGGCGGAGGATGGGCCGATGGCCGGCGATTCTCCGCAACCGTCTCTGTTCGCCATCCCGGAGGGGGTCGACGATCTGGCCCGTCTGCCGGAGCGCTGCGAGGCCTGCCGCCGCTGCGGGCTGGCGGCCGGTCGGCAGCGGGTGGTGATCAGCCGAGGCGACGCCAGCGCCCGCCTGATGGTGATCGGCGAGGGGCCCGGCGCCCAGGAGGATGCCACCGGGTTGCCGTTCGTCGGCAGGGCCGGCCAGCTGCTGGATCAGATGCTGGCCAGCGTGGGGATCGACAGCAACAGGGAGGCCTACATCTGCAACGTGGTGAAGTGCCGCCCCCCCGACAACCGCAAACCCACGCCCCAGGAGATGGCCGCCTGTCGGCCGTGGCTCGACTGCCAGATCGCTGCGGTGGATCCGGCGGTGATCCTGCTGGCCGGGGCCACGGCTCTCGAAGGGGTGCTGGGGGTCCGGGGCGGCATCACCAGGCTGAGGGGCCAGTGGCGACCGTGGCAGGGTCGCTGGCTGATGCCGGTGTTCCACCCCTCCTATCTGCTGCGCAATCCCTCGCGGCAGCAGGGCTCCCCCAAGTGGCACACCTGGCAGGACCTGCGGGAGGTGCGGCGCAGGCTGGAGGCCATCGCCACCGGTGCCGAAGGTCTGCCCAGCTGAAGGCGTGGGCGGGATCGTCGGCCCGGGCTGCGCGTATGCCAAGGTTTGGCCAGCACAGTGTTTCCGCCGCGATGACCGCCGCCCAGGCCCCCAGCGCCCCCCAGGCCCCCGGCGCCGGCCAGGCCATCCCACCGGACTGGACCTCCGATCCTCGCTTCGACACGGTGATTCACCGCCGCCCCACCCGCAGTGTCCGGGTGGGGGATGTGTGGATCGGCAGCCAGCACCCCGTGGTGGTGCAGTCGATGATCAACGAAGACACTCTTGATGTCGAGGGCGCCACCGCCGGCATCCGCCGCCTCCATGAAGCGGGCTGCGAGATCGTCCGGCTCACGGTGCCGAGCCTGGCTCACGCCAAGGCGGTGAGGGAGATCCGCAAACGGTTGCAGGACAGCTATCTGCCGGTGCCCCTGGTGGCCGATGTACACCACAACGGCATGAAGATCGCCCTGGAGGTGGCCCAGCACGTCGACAAGGTGCGCATCAATCCGGGCCTCTACGTCTTCGACAAACCCGATCCGAACCGCACCGGCTTCAGCGAGGAGGAGGTCGCGGCCATCGGCGAGCGCATCCAGAGCACCCTGGAACCCCTGGTGAGCCTGCTGAGGGAGCAGGACAAGGCCCTGCGCATCGGCGTGAACCATGGTTCCCTGGCGGAACGCATGCTGTTCACCTACGGCGACACTCCCCTTGGAATGGTGGAGTCGGCGCTGGAGTTCATCCGCATCTGCGACCGGCTGGACTTCCACAACATCGTCGTGTCGATGAAGGCCTCCCGGGCACCGGTGATGCTGGCGGCCTATCGCCTCATGGCCCATCGCATGGACGCGGAGGGATTCCCCTACCCCCTCCATCTGGGCGTCACCGAAGCCGGGGACGGCGATTACGGCCGGATCAAGAGCACCGCCGGCATCGCCACCCTGCTGGCCGAGGGCCTGGGGGACACGATCCGGGTGTCTCTCACCGAGGCACCAGAGAAGGAGATCCCCGTCTGCTACTCGATTCTGCAGGCCCTCGGGCTGCGCAAGACCATGGTGGAGTACGTGGCCTGTCCCAGCTGTGGCCGCACCCTGTTCAACCTGGAGGAGGTGCTGCACACCGTTCGCAATGCCACGGCCCATCTGACCGGTCTCGACATCGCCGTGATGGGCTGCATCGTCAACGGCCCCGGGGAGATGGCCGATGCCGACTACGGCTACGTGGGCAAGACCCCCGGCACCATCTCCCTCTACCGGGGACGGGAGGAGATCCGACGGGTGCCGGAGGCCGAAGGTGTCGAGGCGCTGATCGCCCTGATCAAGGAGGACGGTCGCTGGGTCGATCCCTGAGCCGCGAACCGTCCCTTTCCATCGGCGCTACCTTGGAAAGACGTTTCAGACTCCTCGAGAGTCCTCTTCATGGGTAGAGGTCGCGCCACGTTGGTGGTGCTTGTTGGTATTGGTGCCTGTGCCGCCACGGCGGTCATGGCTCGCGAAATGGCGCTGTCCCCCGCCGGCAACGTGTCGATCAGCGACAGCCCCAAGGAGGTGATGGACCAGGCCTGGCAGATCGTCTTCCGGGACTATCTGGACACCACAGGCAAGTACACACCGCAGCAGTGGCGCAAGCTGCGCCGCAGCGTGCTGGCCAAGAGCTACTCCACTCCCAAGGATGCCTATGAGGGCATCCGAGGCATGCTCGGCACCCTCGACGATCCCTACACCCGGTTCCTGGATCCGCGGGAATTCAAGGAGATGCAGATCGACACCTCCGGGGAGCTCTCCGGGGTGGGCATCCAGCTGAGCGTCGACAAAGAGACGAAGGAGCTGGTCGTCGTCTCGCCGATCGAGGGTTCGCCCGCTTCCCGGGCCGGAGTTCAGCCCAAGGACGTCATCGTCTCGATCGACGGCAAGAGCACCAAGGGAATGAGCACCGCGGATGCGGTCAAGCTGATCCGCGGCAAGCCAGGCACCACGGTGACGCTGGTGCTGCGCCGCAAGGGCCAGAACGTCGAAACGCCCCTCACCCGACAGCTGATCGAGATTCACGCGGTCAACCATCAGGTGAACACCGCCCCCGACGGCACCAAGATCGGCTACATCCGCCTCAAGCAGTTCAGCGCCACCGCCACCAAGGACATGCGGGCGGCGGTGCGTGATCTGGAGTCCCAGGGGGTGGAGGGCTACGTGCTCGACCTCCGCAGCAACCCCGGCGGTCTGCTGGCCGCCAGCGTGGAGATCGCCCGCCAGTGGATCAACGAGGGGATCATCGTCTCCACCAAGACCCGCGACGGCATCCAGGACGTGAAGCGGGCCACCGGCCAGGCCCTCACCAGCAAGCCCATGGTGGTGCTGGTCAACGAGGGTTCGGCGAGTGCCAGCGAGATTCTCTCCGGCGCCCTGCAGGACAACAGCCGGGCGGTGCTGGTCGGTCAGAAGACCTTCGGCAAGGGATTGGTGCAGTCCGTGCGGGGGCTGTCCGACGGCTCCGGCATGACGGTGACCATCGCCAAGTACCTGACCCCCCGCAACCGGGACATCCACAAGCACGGCATCGATCCGGACGTCCCGGTGAAGATGACCGAGGAGGAGGTCCAGCGTCTCAAGCTTGAGGACATCGGCACGAACCGGGACAGTCAGTACCGGGTGGCTGAATCCACCCTGCGCAAGCAGCTGCAGGCAGGCGCCATCCTTCAGAAGGCCTTCGACCCAGCCAGCACCAACCTGCCGGCCGCCCTTGCCAAGCCCTGAACGGCAGTCATCGGAGACCGGAGGTGAAATCCCACCGGTCTCCTCGGTCTGGCAGCTCAAGCCCTGGTGGTGTCAGCCCTGGAGCATTCTGCTCACAGGGCTGACGGTCATCGGCATGAGCTGGTGGATCCTCAGGCTCTGGTGGCTCAGCGCCGGGGTGGGCCTGGTGATCACCGCCTGGTGGGTGCTCTTTCTTGTGCTGATGCCGGCGGCGTGGAAAGCTGAACAGGCCACTTTTGCCGGATCTGCATCCGGGGATGGGACCGGCCCCGGCAGATCACTGGAGACCTGAGCAGCGACTCAGGCCACGGGCTGCATCAGCCCACCGCCGGGGGAAGAGTCGTCATCGTCGTTGTTGCCCGCATCCCCCTGGAGCAGGGCAAAGAAAGCGACACCGAGAAAGCTGGCCAGGGCAGGGAGCAGCAGCGGATTCTGAGCGGCGCCCGAGACCTCGATCAGCTCACCCATGACGTCTCGTAACGAAAGTTGTCGACACCTTAACGAAAATTCTCATGATTGGGGCTGCAAGGCCCGGTTGCCCCTCCGGCTCAGTCGAAGACCTGGCCATGTTCGTAGCGCTCAGCATGGCCAGCGGCCTCGGTGAGGGCGGCCACGTTCTCCCTGGTGAAGAAGCCGTCGTAACCCATGCAGCGCTCCACGTACTCGGTGATCAGCAGGGAGTAGGGAGAGCTCCTGGAGAAGATCTGGCGCAGATTCGGCGTATTGCCACACTCTCCGACCATATCTGCCAGGAAGGAGACGCCCAGTTGGCGCAAGGTGTTGACCACCCTGTCCACGTTGTTTCTGCCGTTGACGCCCCCATCGGCCACCTCGTAGGCGATGTGATGCATGCGCCGGCCGAAGTTTCGCACGAACTCCTCGGTGGGCATGGGAAGATTGGCCAGGGAATTGAGATAGGAGGGGGTGTTGTTGGCTGTGAACACCCGGGCCGGAGAAATCTTGTCGTCGCCCACACTGGGATGGCGGGTGACGTTGGTGGAGGAATTCATTTCGATGATGTCGTACGAGCCCCAGTAGTAGTAGGGAACCATCGTCAGATATTCCAGAATCGCATCCTCCCGCTCCCCCGCCAGCACCCGGGTGGCCAGATGGTCGATGCCGAGGATTTTCCCCTCCAGCCCATGCTCCCGGTGTCGTCGGGCCGCTTCCGTCAGGGGCTGGAGGGCCTCTCCATCCACCAGCACCTGATCCCCGAGGTCCAGGGCCGCCAGTCCGTCGAGGGGCCGGTCCACATAGCCGACCCGGTTGTAGGTGTAATCGGAGAGGAAGGTGAAGCAGAGGTGCTGCGAGGCATAGAAGGGATTGACGGTTTCGCCCGGATAGGCGAAGCGGATGTTCTGGGGTTCGAGGATGGCCCGCAGATCCCGGCACGACGACACCTGATAGACCTCGCCGATGTAGCGGGCATTGGGCTTGTCGATGGAGAGCGGATACATCGCGTTCCAGCGGGTGACCTGATCCTCGAAGTCGTCGGAGAGGGGCTCCAGCACGATCAGGCGCGGGAAGGCGTCGGCGCCCTTGAGCAGATAGATCCGATGGGTGGCGTTGAGCCAGCACTCCTGATAGCGGTAGGGGGTGGTGAGGGTGAGTTCCGCCAGGTAGGGGAGGCCGTTGCCGTGGTCCACCTGGATCACGATCGCCGCCATCGGCCCCACCACCTGCTCCAGACCCGAGCGGGCCCGCCGTTCGTAGACGCGCGGCAGGAACTCCTCGAAGAAGGCGGTGTTGCGCTTGTCGCCCTTCGGCCGATAGGTGGCGAGATCGATGACCATGAGGGGCATCTCGGAGACCATCTCCTAGCAGGAGCCGGGCGGTTCAGACCGCCAGCACGGCCGCGTTGCGCGCCCGTTGATCAGCCTCCCGGTCGTCGGCCGTGCGTCCATCGGCCTCAGGAAGCCCGGCCGCCATGGCGGTGAGCCATTCCATCAGCTGCTCCAGCTGCTGGGAGGGGTTGAGCGCCCCCAGACCCCGGGCCAGCACCTTGGCGGTGCTGCCGGCGCCGCTCTGATAGAGCAGCCGGCCGTGCAGGTGCTGGGGCAGGCCCTGGCGCAGACGCCGGAAGGCGGGTTCCTCCATGGGGGTCTCCAGGGCGATGTTGGGTTTCTCCGGCTTGATGCGCGAGAAGCCGCAGCGACGGGCCAGCAGTTTCAGTTCCATCAGCTGCAGCAGGCTCTGCACCGGTGCCGGAATGGGGCCGTAGCGGTCGGTCCAGCCGGCGGCCAGCTCCATCAGGGCCGCCTTGCCGTCACAGCCGGCGGCGGCCCGGTAGGCGGCCATCTTCTCGTCGGCCTCGGTGATCCAGTCGGCCGGGATGAAGGCCGTGACGGGCAGATCGATCTGGGTCTCGTCCACCGCCGGGATGTCCTGACCCTGGATCTCGGCCAGGCACTCCTGCAGCATCTCCATGTAGAGATCGAATCCGATGGCCTCCATCTGGCCGCTCTGCTGCACTCCCAGCAGGTTGCCCACGCCGCGGATCTCCATGTCGCGCATGGCCAGCTGGTAGCCGGAGCCCAGCTGGGCGAATTCCTGGATCGCCCGCAGCCTCTGGCGGGCCGCATCACTCAGGGAGGCATCGCCCGGGTAGAACAGCCAGGCGTGGGCCTGGATGCCGCTGCGGCCCACCCGGCCCCGCAGCTGATAGAGCTGGGCGAGGCCGAAACGCTGGGCATCCTCCACCAGAATCGTGTTCACCCGCGGGATGTCCAGGCCGGATTCGATGATGGTGGTGCAGAGCATCACGTCCGCTTCGCCGGCGTTGAAAGCCACCATGGCGCTCTCCAGCTCCCCCTCCGGCATCTGGCCGTGGGCCACCAAAAGCCGCAGCCCCGGCAGCATCGCCCGCAGCTGGCCCGCCACGTCCTCGATGCCCTCCACCCTGGGCACCACGTAGAAGACCTGGCCCCCCCGGTCGAGCTCCTGGCGGATGGCGCTGCGCACCGCTTCCTCATCGAGGCTGGCCAGGTGGGTCTTGATGGGCCGCCGCAGGGGGGGCGGGGTGGTGATCAGGCTCATCTCACGCACCCCGGAAAGACTCATGTAAAGGGTGCGGGGAATCGGAGTGGCCGAGAGCGTCAGCACGTCCACGTCCTTGCGGAGCGCCTTGATCTTCTCCTTCTGGTTGACTCCGAAGCGTTGCTCCTCGTCCACCACCAGCAGCCCCAGCTGGCGGAAGGAGGTGCCCTTGCCCAGCAGCTGGTGGGTGCCCACCACCACGTCGGTGGCGCCGCTGGCCAGACCCTCGAGAATCGTCTTGCGTTCCGCGGCGGTGCGGAAGCGGTTGAGCAGGGCCACCTTGAGCGGATAGGGGGCGAAGCGCTCGCTGAGAGTGCGCCAGTGCTGCTGGGCCAGCACGGTGGTGGGGGCCAGCAGGGCGCACTGCTTGCCGGCGGTGACCGCCTTGAAAATGGCCCGGATGGCCACCTCGGTCTTGCCGAAACCCACATCCCCGCAGACCAGCCGGTCCATCGGCTGGGAGCGCTCCATGTCACGTTTCACCTCCACGATCGCCCTGAGCTGGTCGGGCGTGGGGTCGTAGGGGAAGGAATCCTCCAGTTCGTTCTGCCAGGGGCCGTCGGGGGGGAAGGCGAAGCCAGGAGCCTGGTGGCGCTCGGCGTAGAGCTTCACCAGATCCATCGCCACCTTGGCCACAGCCTTGCGGGCCCGCTCCTTGGCCTTGGTCCAGGCTGTGCCGCCCATGCGGTTCAGTTCCGGCGGGCTGTCGCTGCTGGCCCGGTAACGGCCCAGGCTGCCCAGCTGGTCAGCGGCCACCCGCAGCAGCCCGTCGGCGTACTGCACCACCAGGTAGTCGCGGGACTCGCCGCCGATGGCCAGCTTCTCCAGCTTCAGGAACCGGCCGATGCCGTGGTTGCGGTGCACCACGAAATCGCCTGGGAGCATCTTGCCCGGATCCACCGTGCGGCTGGCCGCCTTGCGCCGGCGGCGCACGTAACCGCTGGCGGCCAGGCTGTGCTGACCGAAAATCTCCCGGTCGGTGAACAGCACCAGCTTCCAGGCCGGCAGCTGCAGCCCCTCCAGCTCGGCCGTGCCGCGGAGTTTGAGCGCCACCGGCGTGTTCTGCTCCACCAGCCGCTCGATGGCGGGGAAATCCCTGGCGTTCGGCACGAAACGGGTGGGGCAGTCGTGCTCCTCCAGCAGGGCCACGGCCCGTGAGGGCTGGGCGGAGACGATCCAGAGCTTCGCCTTCTCTCGCTGATGCCCCTTGATCTGCTCCGCCAGGCGGCCGAACTGGTTGGGGTGGGCCGGCACCGGCCGGCTGGCCAGGTCAAGGGTGTTGGGATGGTGATCACTCTCGTGCAACTCCGAGAGATCGAAGCCGGTGAAGGCCTCGGCCTCCGCCAGGGCGGCGGCGATGGGCCGGTGCAGCCGCCCGGGGAGGAGCAGGGGGGCCTCGTCGCCGTCACCGAGGGCGGCCGCCACCTCGCCGTGGTGCTCGGTGGCGTGGTCGAACCACTGCTGGCCGTGGGCGAGGCACTGGCGCCGCCCGTCGATCGCCACCAGGGTGCCGGCGGGGAGGTAGTCGAGCAGGGTCGCCGGCCTCTCCCAGGCCAGACCCATCAGCCGCCGCATGCCCTCGGGGGTGCCGCCCTCCAGGAGCAGGTCGAGGGCGGCAGGGTCCAGCAGCTGCTCCAGACCCTCGGGCATCCGCTGCCGCAGGGCCTCGGCGATCAGGGGGGCATAACTGGTGGGGGTGAGGCGCACCTTCTCCACCACGTCGAGGGAACGCTGGCTGGCGGGATCGAACTCCCGCAGTTTCTCCAGGTCCTCACCGAAGAGCTCCAGCCGCACCGGCAGTTCGGCACTCACCGGGAAGACGTCGACGATGTCCCCCCGGCGGCTCCAGGTGCCTTCCTGCTCGATCGTCGGCACCCTCTCGTAGCCCAGGCCGGTCAGGGTGAGGGCCAGGTCCTCCAGATCCAGCCGATCCCCCTTGCGCAGGGTGAGGCAGCGATCGGCCAGCACGGCGGGGGGGGGCAGGTGGGGCTGGAGGGCCCGCTCGGTGGCCACCACGGCGAACCGGGAGCCGCCCCTTTCCTCTCCGCCCTCCACCAGCTCGGCGAGCACCTGCAGCTGGCCCCAGGTGATCTCGGTGGTGGGGTCGAAAGGCTCATAGGGGGAGCCCTCGCTGGTGGGATAGAGCTGGCAGAGCGGCCAGCCCATGAGCTCCAGCAGGGAGGCCCATCGGCCCGCCTCCTCCAGGGTGGGCACGATCACCAGCAGGGGGGCCTCGCCGCTGCCGGCCAGGGCGCTGGCCACCAGGGCCCGCGCGGCCCGGCCCGCCCCGCTGAGCCTCAGGCGCTCGGGCCGCTCGCAGCGCGCCCGTACCTCGGCGGTGAGGGGCGCGGCCTGCAGCTGGCGGACCAGGGCATGGAGGGGCATCGCAGCGCTTTGATCAACGGGTGGCGATCCTCGCAACCGCCGCGGGGAGATGCGGATCGCCAGCAGATCGCCACATCCTTCATGCTGGTATGAGGTTTCTGCGTCGATGGCCTCCTTCCGCTGCCCCACCTGCCGAGGTCTGCCCTTGCGGATGCAGCATCCCTTCACGGGTCTGCCCCGCTGCGGTCGTTGCGGAAGTCTGCTGGATACGGAACGTCGCCATCGCCCCCCCTGGGGTCTGGCCGCCGGTGTCTCTTCCCTGGTGCTGGGCCTGGCCGCCTTTCCCGGACTGCTGGATCAGGTGGGATCCCTGCCCCACCAGGCCCCCCTGGTCACCAGCCGGATCCTGGATCACTTCGAGCCGGCCCCCGATCCGAGCCTGCGGCCGATCGCCCTGCTGGAGACCGGGCTGATGGAGAGCCTCCAGGAGGCCGACCGCCAGTGGATTCCCACCGCCGAGCCCCTGCCGGGGGGGGGTCTGAGGTTCCTCTACCGACGCCGGGCCGGAGAACCCGAACTGACGGTGCCCCAGCTGCAGGCCCTGATCCGGAATCCTCCGGACCATTCCAGGCAGCGCCGGGCCGTCGGGGACCTGCTGGACACCCTGGACAGGGCCGGTGTCCAGGTGCAGCTGGTGGAGCCCAGGAAAACCGGGGCAGCAGGGGAATGGGACCACCGGGCCCGCACCCTGCGGATCAAGCCGGCGGTGGTGGAGAAGGGCACGGTGGACTTCGCCCAGGTGCTGAACCATGAGGCGATCCATGTGGCCCAGAGCTGTGCGGCCGGCGGTCTGCGCGCCGTTCCCCGGGCGCTGGGCCTGAGCCAGGAGGTGCCTCCCGAGTTGCAGGTCCACCTCGACGATCCCATCTATGTCGGTGTCTCCGCTGCGGAGAAGACCCTGGAGCGGGAGGCCTATGCCAACCAGTCGCGCCTGGAGATCGGCGCCTCACTGGTCCGGGCCCATTGCCGCGTGCGCGCCGAGGGCTGAGCAGCGTGCTGCCCGGGGGACGGGTCGAAGGGCTTCAGGCGGAGATGTGGCGGATCAGGTCGAGGCACTTGCTGGAGTACCCCCATTCGTTGTCGTACCAGGACACCACCTTCACAAAGGTGTCGGTGAGGGCGATGCCGGCGGAGGCATCGAAGACCGAGGTGCAGGTTTCGCCCAGGAAATCCGTCGACACCACCGCATCCTCCGTGTAGCCGAGGATGCCGGCCATGGGGCCGGCGGCAGCGGCCCTCATGGCGGCCTTGATGGCGTCGTAGCTCGCGCCCCGCTCCAGGTTCACCGTCAGGTCCACCACCGAGACGTTGGGCGTGGGGACGCGGAAGGCCATGCCGGTGAGCTTGCCGCTCAGGGCAGGAATCACCTTGCCCACGGCGCGGGCGGCGCCGGTCGAAGAGGGAATGATGTTCTGGCCGGCTCCGCGTCCGCCGCGCCAGTCCTTGATCGAGGGGCCATCCACCGTCTTCTGGGTGGCTGTGGTGGCGTGAACGGTGGTCATCAGTCCGTCGCGGATGCCGAAGCTGTCATGCAGCACCTTGGCCATCGGGGCCAGGCAGTTGGTGGTGCAGGAGGCGTTGGAGACGATGTCCTGGCCGGCGTAGGTGGTGTGGTTCACGCCCATCACGAACATGGGTGTGTCGTCCTTGGAAGGGGCCGACAGCACCACCTTGCCGGCGCCGGCGGTGATGTGGCCGCGGGCTCGCTCGTCGGTGAGAAACAGGCCTGTGGATTCCAGAACCACATCGGCGCCCACATCCCCCCAGCGCAGGTTGGCCGGGTCCCGTTCGGAGCTGATGCGGATGCTGCGGCCGTTCACCACCAGGGCGCCGTCGCGCACCGACACCTCGCCGGCGAAGCGGCCATGGGTGGAGTCGTAGCGGAGCATGTAGGCGATGTAGTCGACATCGATGAGGTCATTGATGCCCACCACCTCGATGTCCTCACGCCCGCAGGCGATGCGGAACACCAGCCGACCGATGCGGCCGAACCCGTTGATGCCGATTCTGATGGTCACCGCCGTGACTCCCGGGGGAACTGAGAACCCAGGCTGACACAGTGGCTGGGACGGCTTCCCCAGGCGTGGTGCCTGTTGTCGTCAGATGAAACCCCAGTTCTGAACAGGACTTCCCTGCATTTCTCCTCCTGATCCGGCGGGGATTCCGGGCCCTGGCCCTGCCTCCTGGCGGTCTTCCTGCTCCAGTTCTGTGCCGGAGCCATGAGTGCTTCCCTGGCGAGGCGCCCTGAAGCAAGCGGCAACAGACTGGACTGAGACGGACGCCCTTCCCAGCCCCCTGCTCCCCCCATGAACCTGCATGAGCCGGAACCCGGCCTCCGGCGGGTCAACACCGCCGATTTCCTCTCCCTGATCGCCCTGGCGCTGTTCGTCACCTATGGGGTGACGGTGCTGAACACGATCCTTCCCCTGGCCATCCTGCAGCCGGCCTGGCTGGTCACCCTGATCAGCGCCCTGCTCGACAGTTCCCCTCTCGCCCTGCTGGCTCTGGGACTGGTCCATCTGGTCGCCTATCTGGAGCCGGACGACGTCCGCGTCCAGGCCCGCCGTGATGCCGTGGCCCGCTGGGCGATCGCGGCCGTGGTGGGTTTCGTGCTGTTGATCCCCCTCCAGATCGCCTCCGCCTACCAGGGCTTCGAGTTGGTGGCCCGCAGCCAGAGCAGCGCCCTGAAGGTCGCCACCGAACGGGCAGAAGACTTCCGCCGGGCCATTGAAGGGGCCACATCCATGGAAGATCTGCAGGAGAGGATCGCCACGCTGCAGGGACCGGGGCTCAAGCTCACAGAGACGGAAGGGCAGACCCTGCCCATGCTCAAGAACGTGCTTTCCGAGCGGCTTCAGGAGTCGGTGAAGAACTCGAAGGCGATCATCAGTTCACCCTGGAATCCCAATCTCTGGGCCATCATCCAGCGCACCGTCCGGATCTTCATCCTCACCGTGGTCTACGGCCTGGCCTTCGCCGCCGGCAGTCAGCGCCGGGAATGCGATCTTTCCCTGCTGCGGGAAGGGCAGATGGGCTGGGACCGCCTCTGGGCCCGGAGGGCGGAGCGCCGCCGGGAACGGCTGGAGACCAGGGAGCAGCAGTTGCTGCTGAAGCAGCAGGAGGCTCTGGAGGCCCGGGCCCGGGCGATTCGGGAAGATCCTCCAACGAGGGAGGAGGCTGCCGCTGCCAGGGTGCAGCCCCCCCGCGGCCGCCGCGACGATATGGATTATTTCCACCAGCTCAGTGTCGACGGGGACGAAGCGGTGGAGGAGACACAGGGAAAGAACTGAGCACTGGCCGATCACCCCAAGCCCCCTGGGATGGTTGGAGGTCAGGCTGGTACTGAGTGCGGAGAGGCTTTCAGCCGACGCCGAAGCCTGCGACTCCAGGAGAAGGCGGCGACGCCACCGAGCACGGGAAGGGGGCCGGGAACGGGAACCCGCCTCAGCCGTGAGGGGTTGAAGGGCTTGCCATTGATCACAGGGCCATTGGTCGTGCCTGTTCCAAAAGCGATGGGGGAAGTGTCGTTGTTATTGATGACGATCAGCGAGCCATAGAGCTCAGTGTCGTTGGCCATGCTGACCGTTCCGCCATTGCACCTGTTGCCATTGCCGGCACACGCAGCCCTGTCGTTGCTGTTCACCAGCAAGGTGCCCAGGGCGATCGCTCCGCTGTTGAGCGTCACACGATTGCGCCTGCCGGTGATGTTGAAGATGATCTGAGATGGGTCCAGACCCGTGATGTTCCAGACTTTGTTGGTGACGATGGAAGAATCTGGAACGTCAAAGACAAAGAAATCGTTGGGGTTGCCCGTGAAATTCAGCGTGACGTTGCGCCCGAAATTGGTGATGGTATAGAAGTTAAGTCCACCAATGCCAAGGAGGTTCTGGATGGAATTGTTCGCGAACGACGTACTGGTGGCATCGCAGGACGTCAGCGTGACGCCTGAGCAGCCACCGTTGGCAGTGAAACTGCTGATGTAGCTGCTGACCGCAAGAGCATCGGTGCTCGCCTGATTGGCCCAGGCGTCACTGACCTGGATGGTGTTGTCCAGTCCGCCCGAGGTGTTGGTGCTGCTGTTGATGTAAAACCTGGGATTCTGGGGATTGCCTGGAACCGTGTCATTCCCGGTGCTTCTGTAGAAGCGCGCGTTGCCTCCCAGCAGGGCATTGTTGTTGCCAGGTACCGCGGGGGTTGGACCGGGAGAGGAGGGTGAACAGTTTGCCGTGATGGATCGAGCGCTTCCACTGTTGATCGTCAGGCCAATTAAATTGGTGGTTGGGTCACTACCACTTGATGGACGAACGTTGACCATGCCGTAGCCGGCGGCACAACCCAGATCCAGGCCGGTGAGTGGCTCTCCAGCCGCCTGGGCCGAAGGGGGCATGGCCACCGACGTCAGAAGAGCTCCCACAAGAGTGGAGGCGAAAGCAGCAGGTTTCAGCAAGTCGAAACGGCCAAGCCCCAGACTGCGGTCCCCAGGGGCTGGGATCGGCAGCGCCGGGCCTGAGGCCTGATCTCGGTCTGTGAGAAACCCTGCGTTCAAAAGGAAGGATGGCCAGTAGGTTCAATCAGGACTTTAACGAGTTCAGCGAAGGTGGCCTGGCTTCGATTGAAGATCCGAGCTGTGCCGTTCAGAACTGCCCATAACCCAGTCAACACAAGGCTGATGGGAGGCTGCCTGAGAGTCTCAGAGCAGCAATTCACCGCTGCGTCATGTGTCTTCTCGGGACGGCTCTAAGTGAAAACTAACCTGGATTTAGCTTTGTTCATGGGACTTTTCGCTCCAGCTTCTAAACAAGCAGGTAAGGGTGAATCCACGGCTCTGTCGCTCTGGCGATGAACCTGCTTGTGCCGCACCGGGCCTCCGGTGGGAGAAGGCCCGCAAGAGGGCGATCGAAGGGGGATTCACTTGACGATTCATCTGACGGAGGCGCTTCAGCCGCTCAGCCAGGTAGGGAAGGAACGGAAGCCCATCAGGCGGTCCTGCACGGTCCCCTCACGCGCCTCGCTCAGGCGGGGGGCCAGCAATGCCCTGCAGAGTTTCCTCTTCCAGGAGCATGTTGAAGCGCAGCAGGTCGGAATCCTTCAGTTGTCGCCGACTGCTGACGCCCAGGTGCTGCTCAAGGAAGCGGCGCCCCCGGCTGCCGTCCCAGCCGAGCTGCAGCAGCAGCTGGTCGCACTGCTGGAGGAGATCGCTGCGGCGCAGGGGCACCGGCGCAGTGGCGGGATCGCATCCGGGTTCCAGGGCCTCGATCACCTGCAGATAGGCCATCAGGTCGGCGTAGACGGTGATCCGGTCCCGACTGGGGTGGCCGAAGCAGCGCTGCAGATAGGTGGCCTCCCGTTCGCGGTCCCAGCCGAGTCGCCGTATCTGCAGATCCAGCCGGGTCAGTTCGTCACTCCAATCGTCCGGAGCTTCCTCCAGCCGCTCGGCCATCGGTTCGCTCTTCACGATCTTGGGCGGTGGTGCGGCTGTCGGCGCTGATGGCGGCGTTGCCTCGGGGGCTGGGGCTGGGACTGGGGCGGGAGCCGGGGGTCGGGCCGTCGTTGCCGGCTCGAGGCTGGCCAGGAGGCGGGCCCGGGCCCGGTCCTCCGCCTCCTCGGCCGTGGCCGCTTCCCCCAGGGCGCTGCCCAGGAAGCGATCCCCTTCCCGGGCCGAGACCAGGACCACCCGGCGGCCGCCATCGCCCTGCAGCAGTCGCACCTGAACTTGCATGGGAGAGATGCGGGCAGGGCAGGTGGCCTTCCTAGAGTGGCTCTTTGGCGGCATCCGTGCCGAATGAACGCCGGGGATGGAAGTGGAATCGGTGCAGAGCCTCACGCCCCTGCTGCAGCAGGCGGACCAGTGGGGGGAGGTGGTGCTGCTGTTGCCGTTGCTGGTGGGCCTCGAGGCGGTTCTCTCTGCGGACAACGCCATCGCCCTGGCGGCCATCTCCCGCCGCCTCCATGATCCGGCACGCCAGCGCCAGGCCCTGAATCTCGGCCTGGTGCTGGCCCTGGTCTTCCGGCTCTGCCTGATTGCCCTGGCCAGCTGGGTGCTCAATTTCTGGCCCCTGCAACTGCTGGCCTCGGCCTATCTGCTCTGGCTCTGCGGCCGCCATCTCCTCGGCCAGGACGAAGACCAGGAGGACGAAGGCTCAGGCTCGATGGGGCCGGGGGCAGGAGCCGATGGTCAGGTCCTTGCGGTTGGGCACCACGACCATCACCACCACGGCGCCTCCCTGAGCTCGATCGTGGCCACCCTGGCCCTCACCGATCTGGCCTTTTCCCTCGACAGCGTCTCCGCGGCGGTGGCGGTCACCGATCGGTTACCCCTGGTGATGGCCGGGGGCGTGATCGGCATCATCGCCCTGCGCCTCACGGCCGAGCTGTTCCTGAGCTGGTTGGAGATCTTCCCCCATCTGGAAACCGCCGGCTATCTGGCCGTGGGTCTGGTGGGTCTGCGGCTTCTGCTGCGCCTCGTTCTGCCGGCCCTGGATCTGCCCGAATGGGCCCTGCTGGTCGTGGTGGCCGCTCTCTTTGCCTGGGGGTTCTCCCTGCGCAGCGATCCCGCCCCCCTGAGCGATCAGGGCGGTGCCGGTGAGGCCTGAAGCCGTCCGAGGCGATGCGGATCGAGCTGCGCCAGATCGACTCCGACCGGCTGATCACCACGATCAGCATCGACGACCCCGGCGATGTGCCCCACCCCGGCCGGTGGCTGGTCCTTGGGGACCGCAGCTTCCTGGTGCTGCAGCGGCGCCATCGCTATCAGCTGCGGCGGGGTCGCTACGAACTGGTGACCGTGGCCCTGCAGGTGAAGCCCCAGCGGCAACCGGCCGACTCCCTCTGGTGGGAGGGGCGCTGGGTGATCGGCGATCCCCATTGCCGCTTCAACGCTCGCAGTCCCCTGCTGCGCTGCGCTGTGCTGCCGGAAGGACCCTGCGATCGCTGCAGCCATCGCTCCCCCCGCTGAGGCGGAGCGCCCACCGGCCGGTCCTAGGCTGGCCATCTCTACGTGTCCGCACCCGATCACCGCTCCTTCCTCCAGGCCCCAGGCCACCCCGACCCGGCGCCGAGCCGGCGGCAACGGCAGCGCCGCCCCCGCCGACAGGCCCCTCACCCCGAGTCGCACCGCCACGGGCCTCAACCCCCCGGTGGCCGGACTGGCCACGGATTTCGCCGTTCTGGGCCTGTCGGAGCCGATCCTCAAGGCCGTGGCCGCCAAGGGCTACAGCACCCCTTCCCCGATTCAGGGGCAGTGCATTCCGGCCGTTCTGGAGGGCCATGACGTGATGGCGGCTGCCCAGACGGGCACCGGCAAGACGGCGGGTTTCACCCTGCCGATGCTGGAGAGGCTGCGCCATGGGCCCCACGCCCGCTCCGGCGTGGTGAGGGCCCTGGTGCTCACCCCCACCCGGGAGCTGGCGGCCCAGGTGGCCGAGAGCGTCACCGCCTACGGCCGCTATCTCGATCTGCGCTCCGATGTGGTCTTCGGCGGTGTGAGCGTCAACCCCCAGATGCAACGCCTGCGCCGCGGCACCGATGTGCTGGTGGCTACACCCGGGCGGCTGATGGATCTCCATCAGCAGAATGCCCTGCGGCTCGACCGGGTCGAGATCCTCGTGCTCGACGAGGCCGACCGGATGCTCGACATGGGCTTCATCCGCGACATCCGCCGGATCCTGTCCCTGTTGCCGGCGAAGCGCCAGAACCTGCTGTTCTCCGCCACCTTCTCCACTCAGATCCGCCAGCTGGCCACCGGCCTGCTGCACCAGCCGGTGCAGCTGCAGGCCACTCCGGAGAACAAGGCCGCCCCCCTGGTGGATCAGGTGATCCACCCCTGCGACATGGACCGCAAGGGTGATCTGCTCAGCCATCTGATCCGCAGCAACGACTGGCGTCAGGTGCTGGTGTTCTCCCGCACCAAGCACGGCGCCAACCGCCTGGCGGAACGGCTCCACAGGGAGGGGCTGGGGGCGGCCGCGATCCATGGCAACAAGAGCCAGGGGGCCCGCACCAGGGCGTTGGCGGAGTTCAAGAGTGGCCAGGTGAGGGTGCTGGTGGCCACCGACATCGCTGCCCGCGGTATCGACATCCACCAGCTGCCCCATGTGGTCAATCTGGATCTGCCCAACGTGGCCGAGGACTACGTGCACCGCATCGGCCGGACCGGCCGGGCGGGACAGAACGGCCACGCCATCTCCCTGGTGGCAGCCGAGGAACATGAACTGCTGCGGGCGATCGAGCGGGTGATCGGCTCCCCCCTGCCAAAGAAGGAGGTGCCCGGCTTCGAGCCCACCGTTCTCTCCGCCCCTCCGCTGGATCTCAGCGGTGGCCGTGGCCGGCGCAATCAGGGCCCTCGCCACGGTCAGGGTCACGATCGGGGCCGGCGTCGGGGGGGCTCCCGCTGATCCTGATCCGCCCGGGTGGGGGAACAGCGGGGAAGAATCGCAATGGTTGTGACAACCTCCGCAGCCGCCCTACGGTGAACTGAGGATCTGCCTCCTTCCGTCATGCCCTACGAACCCGGATCCACCCAGTGCCGCGTGCTGAT
Source organism: uncultured bacterium (assembly GCA_942491175.1). GTDB lineage: Bacteria > Cyanobacteriota > Cyanobacteriia > PCC-6307 > Cyanobiaceae > Cyanobium. The sequence goes on from CALNZO010000005.1 coordinate 71,235, forward strand.
CGACTGCAAGGCCCAGATCGAGGGCATGCTTCTGGCGCTGGAGCGCATCGAGAACAGCCGCCACATCCGTGACCAGCTGGTGGCGGTCCACAACCAGCTGGAGGGCCTGCACGAACTGCACCGGCGCCATCCTGAAGGCCTCACCTCCGGCAGCGGCGCCGCAGGCTGATGTCGGGGGGGCCGTCAGGGTTCATCCACTCGGCTCCGGGGCGCCGGCCGGGCTGTGCTGCTCCCACCCCTGGCAGGCCGCATAGGCACCCGCCAGGGTGGGGGTCAGGGCCCGCTGGCCCGGGCTCAGCTCATGGCTCACCACATAGCAGCCCGTGGTGTTCCGGAAGATCTGACATCCGGACGCCGTGCTGTTGACGAAGGAAAGATCGTTGCCCATGACACCCGCCCCATTCACTGTGTTTGGTCTAATCCCAGGACGGAGCGTCCAAGCCTGAGACGGGAGCGGCAACACAAAACGTTAATTCCGCTTGCCGTAACCAGCCTTCAAGAGGTAATGGCACAGATGCTGTCGCCCTGGGCCAGGCCCAGCTGCTGGATCAGGGCCTGCCCCTCGCTCGCACGCCGTCCCGGCAACTGGGCCTCTCGCACCAGCAGCGGGCACCCGCCCGTGGCGACCACGAGGCCTTCCCCTTGCACCACCTCGAGGACGGTGCCGGGGGTGTCCCTGGGCTCCTCCCCCTTCGGCCCCCCTCCCCAGCGCTCAGCCAGGGCTGCTCCTGAAGGGGTGAGCTGTCCGGCCAGGCGGGGCACCAGGGGTTCGGTGGCCAGCAGCTTCAGCCGCTCCCCCCGCCAGGGACAGGAAGCGGTCGGATGGAGGCCCATCACCCGGCGGTGGATCGCCAGGGCGGTGGCCTCCCAGCGCACCAGGCAGTCCTCCTTGGTGAGCTGCCGGGCGTAGGTGGCTGCGGTCCCGTCCTGGGGACGCACCCCCAGGCGCGCCAGCCGTTCCCGCTCGGGGCCCGGACCCGCCGACGCGATCCTGGGCAGAGCTTCCACCAGCAGCTCACCGGTGAGCCGCGCCATTTGTTCGGCCAGTTGGCTGGCGTTCATGAGCAGGGGGATGGGGATCTGTCGCTCCAGCAGGACCGGACCGGTGTCGAGGCCCTCCTCCATTGCCATGATGCCCACGCCTGTTTCGGCGTCCCCCTCCAGCAGCGCCCACTGGATCGGCGCCGCCCCCCGCCAGCGGGGCAGCAGGGAGCCATGGCCGTTCCAGCAGCCCAGGGGCGGCTGGGCCAGGACCGCCGGCGGCAGGATCTGGCCGAAAGCCACCACCGCAAACAGCTCCGCCCCCAGGGCCGCCAGTTCCTGCTGGCAGGCCGTCTCGCGGCGGATCCGCTCGGGGGTGAACACCGGCAGGCCCAGCTCCAGGGCCCGCTGCTTCACCGCCGAAGGCACCAGGGCCTTGCCCCGGCCCCGGCGCCGATCCGGCTGGCTGACCACCCCCACCAGCTCATGGCCGGCCTCCACCAGGGCGTCAAGACTGGCCACGGCGTAGGCCGGGGTGCCCCAGAAGAGGATCCTCAAGCGTCGCCGGTGATCGAGAGTCCCTCCACCCACACATGGGGACAGAGCCCGTCGGGGGTGACCTTGGCCGGCCCTTCGAAGCCGATGATGCCTTTGAGCACGGTGCGGATGTCGCCGGCGACGGTGGCCGCTTCGATCGAACGGGGCGTACCGTCCTGCACCAACCAGCCGTCGAAGGGCAGGGAGAAGGAACCCTGGCTCGCCTTGACGCCGGCATGGAGGGCCGAAAGGGAATCGATCACCACCAGGCCGTGGTCGTCGCCGCGGGGGCCGGCGCCGAAGCGATCCAGCCCGGCCGCGCCGCCATTGCTGCCGGGGGTGGGGCCGATCTCGAACCAGTCGGGACCCACCGAGACCTTGGCGCCCATGCCCGCATGGCCGGTGGGGGCCACGCCGAAGGCCCGGGCCGTGGCTTCCGAGTGGAGGAAGTGGCGCAGCACTCCCCCCTCCAGCAGGGGGATCCGGCGGGTGGGGGTGCCTTCTCCATCGAAGGTGGCGGCGCCCACGTTGGCCGGATGCAGGCCGTTGTCATGGAGGGAGAGGAAGGGAACGGCCAGTTGTTCCCCCAGGGACTCGCGCCGGCTGAGGCTGACGCCATCAAGCACGGCACGGGCATTGAAGAGGCTGCTGAAGGCACCGATCAGATCGAGGAAGGCCTCGGGGCTGAACACGCAGGTGTAACGACCGGTGGCGATGGGGGCGTAGTCGAGGTGGGCGATGGTCCGCTCGGACGCCTCCTGCACACAGCCGGCCACGTCCAGGTCGGTGGCCCCGTAGGCCAGGCGCACCGCCCCGCTGCTGCGGGGCTTGCGGCCCGCTTCCTCGGCCCGGGCATAGAGGTAAAGGGAGGCCGTGGTGAGCCGTTGCTGACGGCAGGCCCCGTCGCTGTTGATGTAGAGACGGTCGCTGCTGCGCTGGGCCAGACCGTTGTAGGGCACCGTGCCGATGGCGGGATGGCGTCCGAGCAGATCCCGCTCAGCGTCCTTGAGGGTTTCGAGAAGGGTGAGGATGCTCACCGGGGTGCTGAGGGGCTGATCCAGCTCAGGCAGGGGAGCGGTGGCCAGGGGGGAGAAGTCGGGAATCTCATCGACGTTGCCGTAGGCGCTGGCATCCCGGGCGCCGGCCAGGGCTCGGGCCAGGCCGGCATCGGAGAGGTCGGAGGTGCTGGTGATGCCCACCAGACCGTCGTCGTTCCACACCCGCAGGGTGATGGCGCTGCGCTGGGCCCCTTTCATCTGCTTGGCCTCGCCACGATCCACCTGGACGGAGGTGTCGGTGCTGCAGGAAGCTCCGATATCCCAGCGCCTGACACCCTCGGCTGTCGCCAGGGACGCCAGTCGCTGACGCAGGGTCTCGGCCTCAAGGGTGGACGCGGGAGCTGTTTCGATGCTGCTGCTGCGATCCATGCTCAGCGCCCTCCCACGGTGATGCTGTCCACCTTGATGTGGGGCTGGCCAACGGTGACGAAGATGCTGCCGCTGACCGACCCGCAGAAGCCGGCGGCCAGCTCGAGGTCGTTGCCGCACATCGAGATCCGCGGCATCACCTCCTTGGCGTCGCCGATCAGGGTGGCTCCTTTCACCGGCCGGGAGAGGGATCCGTTCTCGATCAGGTAGCCCTCCTCGACAGCGAAGTTGAACTGGCCGGTCGGCCCGACGCTGCCGCCGCCCATCGACTTGCAGTACAGGCCCTTGTCGACGGAGGCGATCAGCTGCTCCGGGGTGTGGGGTCCTGCGGCGATGTAGGTGTTCCGCATGCGGCTGGCGGCGGCGAAGGCGTGGCTCTGGCGCCGCCCGCTGCCGGTGCGGGCATGGCCGGTGCGACGCTCCCCGGCCCTGTCGCTCAGGAAGCGCTTCAGCACGCCGTTCTCGATCAGCACGGTGCGCTGGGGTTCCATGCCCTCGTCGTCCATCGAGAGGGAGCCGAAGGCGCCATCGGTGAGCCCCTCATCGATGGCGGTGAGAGCCTCATGGGCGATGGGCTGGCCCACCATCTCCGCGAAGGGGGTGGTGCCCCGCTCCACCTGGGTGGTTTCCAGCAGGTGACCGCAGGCCTCGTGGAAGATCACACCGCCGAAGCGGTTGGCCAGCACCACCGGCAACTGACCGGCCTCCACATAGTCGGCGTAGAGCATGGTGGCGGCGCTGCCGCAGACATCGACGGCGGCGGCTTCCGCGTCCCAGCGGCGCAGGTCGTCGGGGCTGTCGGAGGTGCCGTAGCGACGGCCGAGGCTGGCCCGGTGGTCGCCGTCGGCCGCCAGCACATTGAGGCCCACCGACTGGTGCAGCCGCACGTCGCGGGCGAAGGTGCCGTCGCTCGCCGCCACCAGCACCTCCTGCCAGTCGCGGGCGTAGCTGCCCCGGCGCACCTGAAGGTGCCGGCCGTGGGTCTGCAGCCGGTCGGTGCCCTCCAGCAGCCGGCCGGTGGCTTCTGCCAGGGAGGGGCAGGCGTGGAGCCAGCCGTTCTTGGCGGCGGCGAAATCCCGCAGGGCGGGCAGCCCATCGAAGCTCCCGCCGGCCTGAACCGGCAGCAGCAGGCCGAGCATGCCGAGGGCCTGCTCCAGGGCCGAACGCAGTCCTGAGGGACTCAGATCATTGGTGGAGACGAAACCATCGCGCTCCCCCAGGAAGACCCGGATGCCCGCGCCGGCCCCGAAGGAGGGACTGACGCTGGTGATGGCGTCCTGTTCGGCCAGCAGGCCCAGGTGATCGGAGCGTTCCAGGAACACCTCCACCAGATCAGCCCCGGCCGAGCGCCCGCCGGCAAGAAGGGGTTCCAGGACGGACCGCCAGGCCGGATCCTGAAGCGCAGCGGGGGAATCAGCTCGCTGACCAGGGGCGAAGGCGCCGGTGGCGGCGGGAGTGGAGACGACCAAGCGGTGGCGTGAAGAACTGAGGCGATTCTGGCGGGTCCGCTCAGCGCACGGCGGGCTGGAATCGCTCGCTGGGGATGGGGGCCATCAGGAACAGCCGGGCCATCTGGACGCCGTTGCCCGCCCAGTGGGGAAGCTTGCGCAGGAACCGGACCGGTGCCGGGGCTCCGGAACGATCGGCCTGATCCAGGGCCGCGTTGTTCTGCACCAGCTTCTCCAGCCGGTCATAGAACTCGGGATGCTCGACGTTGAGCACCACCGGGAACACCCGGGCGGATGTTTCGTTGGTCTTGGCGATCACGTACTTGTCGTAGGTGCGGGCATCGAGCCCGAGGGCCTCATAGAACTCTTTGCGGGCCACGTCGCGCACGTACATGGTGGCGAAGACGGCCAGCAGGAAGAAGCGGCACCACAAACGGGCCGTGAAACCCCGCACGGTATCCGGCTGGGCCTTCATCAGGGCATCGAAGAAATCACCGTGACGATTCTCGTCCTGACACCAGCTCTCGAAGAAGTTGAAAATCGGGAAGATCTTGCTCTCGGGATTCTTCTCAAGGTGGCGATAGATGGCGATGTA
>CALNZO010000006.1:0-115827 GCA_942491175.1 uncultured bacterium
TCTTCATCTCGCGCACGGCTTCCGCCATCGCTTCGAGGGGGGTGCCGAGGGCGCGATACATCTCGCGGGCCCCGATGACGCCGATCTCTTCGATCGGCGTCATGTCCCCGGCGACCACGCCGTAGGTGACCAGGCGGAGGTAGTAGTCCATGTCGCGCAGGCAGGAAGCCGTCATCTCTTCCCCGTAGGCGTTACCGCCAGGGGAGACGTGGTCAGGGCGCTTCTTCCTCCCGTGGCCTCCGGCCTGCTTCACGATGCGCTCCCGGCTTTCGGCCAGGACCTGGGCGACGCGCAGACGACGCTGACCCCCGCCACGAACGACTTGATCTGGTCAAGACCGCCAGGGCTGAGGTAGCGGGCTTCGGCGTCCGCGTTGATGATCGAGTTGGAGACGATGCTCATGCAGTTCTGCCTCGAAACAAGCGGTCACCGTGAAGGAGACCGGTATCCGGTGGGTAAGGGTGATCGCCCTGGCCGACCGTCAGATCATTCTGCGGCAAGGCCCCTCGCCCCCCTCCCTGCCGGTAACAGTTCTTCATGGCTGATCTGTTTGCGAGATCCCTTGGCTCGCAACGGCTTGGGGAGAAGTTGTTATCACCCTTCAAGTTGCAGCAATTGTTCACCTTTTGATGCTGCCTCCGGGAGCACCGCAAGATCCAGGGAGAGGCGAATCTGCGCCTCTCGTTGTATAGACCCGCCATAAGAAATCCTCCCCCGGGACGGACCCGGGGGAGAGCTCTCAGCGGCAGGCTTCCCCCTCAGGGGCGACCCGCGCTGGGTAAGTGAGCGTTCAGATGGCGTCCCGCAGGGAAGGGGTGAGTCCACCGTTGCCGCCGTAGAGGGCGGCGGTGCGGTTCACGGTCGTCGGGGGTACCCCGTCCTCGGTGGCGAGGCCCCTGAGATAGGGCACCGTGTGTCTGACCGAAGGCCGTCGCATACTCCGGGCTATCGAGCGATTCGGCCACGGCCGCCTGCTGGCCGGCGGTGGCGCAGGTGGCCGAGGGATCGGCTCACTTCAGCGGGCATGGCGGCGCGACCGAGGAGGGCCAGGTAGGCCGCGGATGCCGCCCGCAGGGGGGCCATGCGCTGGAGCCGCTGCTGGAACAGGTCGCTGCCGGCGACTCTGGGCCACGAACTCGACCACCACAGCTGGCCGTCGCGCAGCTAGGATTCGGGATCTCCCTGGCGCTCAGCCCCGAAGGGCACCCTGTTGAGGAGCTGGCGGTAGACCGCCTGTCCCGCTTCCTGAACCTGCCCCTCGCTGGGATCCCGGACCAGTTACCCGGGCCTGGGCAGGCTCTGGCGGCGGCGGAAGCCCTGGGGTGTGCCAGGCCGCAGCGCCTTGGCCATGGCACCATCCGGGGCCACGGCCGCGGCCATGAGCAGGGAGGTGCCCAGCAGGGCCGCCAGCTGCCCGCAGTGGCGGGGGACCCATAGCCGTTGCCGTTGCCGGAGACACCACACTCTGCGCCAGACCGGCGCCGTTCCACCGCCAGGCTGCCAGCGGGGTTCCCGCTCCAGCTGCAGGGAGGGGGGCCGGGGCCTGCTTCACCGTCCCCGGACCGGCCGGAATGGCGGTCGCGGAGGCTCTGCTCTGGCCACCCGGTCGACCGCTGCCGTGCAGAGACCGCGAACGCGCTGCCGGGCCGGCAGATTGCCGGGGCACCAGATCACCCACGGTGCGGAGCTGCTGTCTCTTGGCCACGATGGGCCGCCGGACGGGGGTGAGGTCGGGGACCGTTTCGATGGTCTGCTGCAGGCCCGGCACCTTGCGGGCGTTGCGATCCCGGCAGGGGTGAGGAAGCGCTCGTAGGGGACGATGTCCTCCGCCGAGGCAATCGTTGTACTCCCGGCCCTCGACCATGGCGTCGACGACGCCGTAGAAGCCCTTGCGGGCGGCTGTGTCGAAGTAGGCGTTGATCTCCCAGCAGCCGAAGGTGGGGCGGCCCGGCCATGACACCGGTGCATCACCTCGATGGCCTTGGTGATGTAGAGGCCACTCCAGTAGCGACGACGGAAGGCCTTGGAGCAAGCCACCTGGCGCACGAACTTCCCCAGGCTGATGTCGCCGTTCTCAAGCCTGATCTCCTCCACCTTGTTGCGTTCGCCGGCGTAGCCCGCGTTGCCCCGCACCTGCACGTAGACCACACTGATGACGGCCTGGGTGCTGGATTCGGTGCCGCGGATGCTCAGCTGGCCGACCCTGCGGGGTGGAGCTACCGCCGGTGGCGATCTGGCGCAGCCGAACCACCTTGGGGCCCACCCGGCAAGCGCTGGCCTTGCGGAACTGGGCACTGTCCATGGGCCCTGGCTAGGCCATGCCGGTGCCGATCAGGGATCCGACGGGTGTCGTAGCTGAAGAGGGCGGGGCGGGTGGCCACCGACGCCGTGCCGGAGGGGAAGATCGCTCCGTAGGTGAGGGCCAGGGGGTCGTTGCCACCTCCGTAGGGGTGCTGGTCGGCCAGGGGCTGACGGTAGGAGGCGTACGAGGGTGATGTACTGGGGGCTCCCTCGACGGGGCACCGAAGCGGAAGAGCTCGCGGTTCGGACCCCAGCCGGCACTTTCCCTGGACTTCCTCCCCAAGATCCCGCAGGCCGAGAACCGTCTCCTCGCCGAAGACCCGGGCGTACTGCATCCCGTTCACCTGGGCGTCGACGAGCCCGCTGAGGCCCTTGGCGCTGACGATGGCGCAGTACTGGCGGAATTCCTCGATGGAACTGACGCCCCTGCCGAGGAAGTGGCGGAAGGCAGGTTCATTCACCCGGCTGTTGGAGAAACGGCCGTAGAACTGACGCCGGTAGACCTTGCTGCGGCCCAGGGCATGGATGAACTCCGCATCGAGAGCTGCCCCTGGCGCACCTGGGTGGCCTCGACGGGACGAACCACCTGGGAATACCCCTTGACGATGTCCCGCTCGAACACCTGGCGGTAGGCAGCGCGGATGATCTCCGCCTTCTCAGCTTCCCGACAGGCCCGGCTTCATCTCGAAGCGCTGGGCACCCTCGGCGGCCAGCGCATAGATGGCGGGCAGCTGCAGGCCCTGGTTGGCGGGACTGCCCAGCCGAACCCAGGTGGAGGAGGTAGCCACCTCAAGCTCCTGGAGAAGCACGTTGAAGCAGTCAATCACCAGCTGGCGCGCTTCCGATTCACCCTTGAACAGGCTGGCGGCGGCGGCGCGCATCTCGTCGCAACGCCACGTTGGTGGCGGCCAGGGAGCAGGCCTTCTCGAGGATGTCGCCCAGGCCCGCAGGTGTTCACCGCCAGGATGCTGGGATCGCCGGCGATCACGGCGTAACCCACGTAGCGCAGGAACAGCCACGCCATGTCCCGCAGGGACTTGCGCATGCAGGCGTTGCCGTAGAGGGCCACCGAGATAGGACTGATCCACTAGGCAGCACGACCCGCACGTCGGCGTCGGCCTGGACGCCCTCGGATGATGAGGCCGAGCAGGCCGGTGCCGCCGGACCCCTGGGCGAAGGTCCCCACCGATCTCTCGAAGGCGGCCTGGTCGGCGGCGAGGGCCGTGGCCTCACCAGCTCCCACCACTGGGGTCTCAGGGGCGCATCCAGATAGGACAGCGGGGTGCCGCCGGTGAAGATCCGGTTGGCGGCTCGGGCCACGATCGCGTCGGCGTTGGCGGAGATCCGTCGGGCCGCTTCGACGCGGATCTGGCCGCTGCGGAAAAAGGTGGTCAGGGCGTCCAGTTCGCCGCCGTCGGGGAAACGGTCCCGCTGCTCGGCCTGCCGGACGCTGGAGAGCGGCAGGGTGTCGTAGGCGCTGGGGGCGACCCTGGTGCTGCCGCTGCTGGCGGTCACGGTCATGAACGAGAGCGAGCCGGGCTGGGTCACGTTACGGCTGGCCCCCTGGCCCACCGGGCGGGGATGAACAAATTTTTGCAGCCCTCCGCCTGGCCCCGGCCACGCGGGGGCCGGGGCCGTGGAATGCTCAGCGGACCCGCACCCAGGCGCCCATGGATGCCCCGCTGGATGCCGCCACGCCGGGTGGTGAGCGCCTTCTACGACCGTTTTCCCTACCCGGGGGATCCCCTCCAGGACGGTCCGCCCCCGGGGTACAACTGGCGCTGGTGCGTGGACAGCGCGGTGGCGGCCGTGGATGGGGCCCTGCCCCCGCCGCCGCGGCCCTGGCGGATCCTCGACGCCGGCTGCGGCACGGGCGTGAGCACCGACTACCTGTGCCATCTCAACCCTGGCGCCGACGTCCTGGCGTTGGACATCAGCGCCGGAGCCCTGGCGGTGGCGCGGGAGCGCACCGCCCGCTCCGGGGCGGCCGAGCAGGTGGCGTCCCTGCGCATCGAGCAACGCAGCCTGCTGGAGCTGGCGGGGGAGGGCCCCTTCGACTACATCAATTCGGTGGGGGTGCTGCACCATCTCGACCGGCCCGAGGCTGGACTGCAGGCCCTGGCCCCGCTGCTGCGGGCGGGGGGATTGCTGCATCTGTTTCTTTATGCCGACGGTGGCCGCTGGGAAATCCACCGCACCCAGCGGGCCCTGGGGTTGATGGGCGTGGGCACAGGGCCGGCGGGTCTGCGGCTCGGGCGGGAGCTGTTCGCCACCCTCCCGGAAACCAACCGCCTGCGACGGCATCACGAGCAGCGCTGGGCCCTCGACACCGTCGCCGATGCCAACTTCGCCGACATGTACCTTCACCCCCAGGAGACCAGCTACGACCTGGAACGTCTGTTCCGCCTGGTGGATCAGCCCGGCCTGCGCTTCGCCGGCTTCTCCAATCCCGAGGTCTGGGATCCTGCCCGGCTGCTGAGAGGGGAGCTGCTGGAGCGGGCCCGCGCCCTGCCGCCGCGTCAGCAGTGGGCTCTGGTGGAGAGCCTTGATCCCGACATCAGCCACTTCGAGTTCTTTCTGCAGCGGGAGGGCGGCAGTGATGAAGCGGCTCCGCCGCAGGAGCCATGGAGCGACGCGGAGCTGCTGGCGGCAGGCGGCGAGCGCAACCGCTGCCTCTGGGGATGGCCCTCCACGCATCTGCTGGGTCCGGACCTGGGGCCCCTGACCATCACCGAGGAGGATCTGGCGCTGATGCAGGCCCTGGAGGCGGCTCCCGCCGGCACGCCGATCGGGGGCCTGCCCCTGGCGCTGGAGCCCACCGAGCGGGTGGCGGCGGTTCGGCGTCTGCTGGCGGAGCGGGTGCTTCTGCTGCTGAGAGCCTGAACGGGCCGAGTGATAAAGTCCGCTCGCCCAGTCGGAGCCTCGACGGTTGCAGGCTGCTCTGACCCCCTCCCCGGATGCCGTCCCCCTTGGGGAGACGTCGACCGAAGAGGCCGGAGCTGCGATAACCATCGACGCCCCCGTCCTTCCTGAGGTCGCCGCCGCTCCGTCGCCGGTGAACAACGGGATGGACGATTACCTGCGGCTGCAGCGTCGGTTGCTTCTCTCCACGGCCTGCGCCACCGCCCTGGCGGTGCCGCTCACAGCCTTCTGGTTCGATTTCACCGCCGCCTTCAGTCTGCTGGTGGGAGCCCTGGCGGGGCTCCTCTATCTGCGGCTCCTGTCGCGCAGTGTGACCCGCTTCGGCGTCGCCACCCGATCGATGGGCAAGGCCCAGTTGCTGGTTCCGGTGGTGCTGGTGCTGGCGGCCGCCAGGCTTCCCGTTCTCGAGATCCTGCCGGCCCTGATGGGATTCCTGCTCTACAAGCCCGCCCTGATCGCTCAGGCCGTCCTCGACACCTGACTCCCCCTGATCCAGCCGCCCAGGCCCCCCCTTACCCGATGGCTCCGTTGCCCTTCGCCCTTCCCTTCGCCGCCCTTGAGGTCGGTCAGCACCTCTACTGGCAGCTCGGCAATTACAAGATTCATGGCCAGGTCTTCCTGAGCTCCTGGGTTGTGATCGGCGCCCTGCTGGCCGTTGTGGTGATCGGCACCCGCCGCATGGAACGCGATCCCAGTGGGGTGCAGAACCTGCTGGAGTTCCTCTGGGACTATCTGCGCGATATCGCCCGCGAATACATCGGCGAGAAGGCCTACCGCGACTGGCTGCCCTTCATCGGCACCCTGTTCCTGTTCATCTTCGTGAGCAACTGGGGCGGCGCTCTGATCCCCTGGAAGCTGGTCCACCTGCCCAGCGGTGAACTGGGCGCCCCCACCGCCGATATCAACACCACCATCGCCCTGGCGCTGCTGGTGTCCCTAGCTTACTTCTACGCGGGGCTGAGCCGCAAGGGTTTCCGCTACTTCGAGTACTACGTGGAACCCACGCCGATCATGCTGCCGTTCAAGATCGTCGAGGATTTCACCAAGCCTCTCTCCCTCTCCTTCCGTCTTTTCGGCAACATCCTTGCCGATGAACTGGTGGTGGCGGTTCTGGCTTTCCTGGTGCCCCTGGTGGTGCCCCTGCCGGTGATGTTCCTCGGGCTGTTCACCAGTGCCATCCAGGCTCTGATCTTCGCCACCCTGGCCGCCTACTACATCGGTGAGGCGGTTCACGAGGAGCACCACTAGGTCTGCCTCGGCCAGCCCGTCCCCTCGGTCTGGCAAACTCTCTGCGCGCAGGTCCGGCACGATCCGGGCCCGCCTTCCCAGGTGTCCCTCGCGCAGGGTTCTCGACAAGGTTCCTTCCGCGCTTCTCCGGCGCCCCACATTCCTAACTCCACCATGGATTCCCTCACTTCCGCTGCGTCCGTCGTGGCTGCAGGTCTCGCCGTCGGTCTCGGCTCCATCGGCCCTGGCATCGGTCAGGGCAGCGCGTCCCAGGGCGCCGTTGAAGGCATTGCCCGTCAGCCCGAAGCCGAAGGCAAGATCCGCGGCACCCTGCTGCTCTCCCTGGCCTTCATGGAATCGCTCACCATCTACGGCCTGGTGGTCGCCCTGGTGCTCCTGTTCGCCAACCCCTTCTCCTGATGCGGGTCCTCAGGTAAGGACAGGACCGCCCGTTTGCTGCGGTCCTGCCCGCCTGCCCCCCTCACCAGGCTTCACCACCGCCCGCCTTAACGCCCCATGACCAGCTGGCTTCTGCTTGCCGAGGCAGGTGCGACCGCAGGGTCGCCCGAGGGAGGTCTGTTCGACCTCGACGCCACCCTGCCGCTCATGGCGCTGCAGGTGGTGATCCTCACCTTCATTCTCAACAGCCTCTTCTTCCGCCCTGTCGGCAAGGCCGTGGAGGATCGCGAGGGCTACATCACCACCAGCCGCACCCAGGCCAAGGAGAAGCTCGCCCAGGCGGAGCGCCTCGAAGCCGATCTCAAGGAGCAGCTCAAGGGGGCCCGGCTGGAGGCCCAGAAGGTGATTCTGGAAGCGGAGCAGGATTCCGATCGTCTCTACCGGGAGGCCATGGCGGTGGCCCAGGCGGAGTCCATCGCCAGCCGCGAGAACGCCCGCAGCAAGATCGATGCCCAGCGCGCTGAGGCCCTCGGGGCCCTGAAGGCTGACGTCGACAGGCTTGCCGACCTCATCGTCGACCGTCTCCTGCCCGCCTCATGAATTTCTCCCTCCCTTCCCTGCTCGTCTCCCCGCTTCTGGCGAGCCATGGCGGCTTCGGCCTCAACCTGGATCTCTTCGAGACCAACATCATCAACCTGGCGATCGTGATCGCCGGCCTGGTGTGGTTCCTGAGGGGCTTCCTCGGCGGCATCCTGGAACGCCGCCGGGAGCGGATCCTTGCTGAGCTCAACGACGCCGAGGAGCGGCTGGCCACCGCCACCGCCTCCCTGACCGAGGCCCAGTCGAGCCTGGGAGAGGCCCGCGCCCGCGCCGAGAAGATCCGCGCCGACGGCAAGGTCAGGGCAGAGGCCATTCGTATGGAGAGCGAGAAGCGCACGGTCGAGGAGATGGCCCGCCTCAAGGAGGATTCGGAATCCGATCTGGATTCGGAAGTGTCCCGGGTCAGCAAGCAGCTTCAACGGGAGGCCGCCGAGATGGCGATCGCCAAGGCGCTCGCCAGCATGCCCGGTCGCCACGATGCCACCACCCAGGCCCAGCTGCTTGATCAGTCCATTCAAACGCTGGGGAAAGCCTGATGCCTCTGCTCAACACCATCACCACCCCCTACGCCGACGCTTTCCTGCAGGTCTGCGACGCCAATGGTGACACCGATGCGGTGATCGACCAGGCCAAGGCGATCCTGTCCCTCTGGCATGAGTCCAGCGAGCTGAGGGAGGCGATGGTCTCCCCGGTGCTGGAGGTCGAAGGCAAGAAGGCCGCCCTGGTGAAGATCTTCGGAGAAACCATTTCTCCGTCTTTCCTGAATCTGCTCAAGCTGCTGGCCGACCGCCAGCGGATCGGCTTCCTCGATGCGGTCCTGGAGCGGCTCCTGGAGCTCTACCGCGAGCAGAACCAGATCGCCCTGGCCACGGTGCGATCGGCCACACCGCTCAGTGAGGAGCAGCAGGCTCTGATCGCTGAGAAGGCCAAGGCCGTGGCCGACACCGACAAGGTGGAGATCAGCCTCGCGGTGGACCCTTCCCTCATCGGTGGTTTCGTGCTCAGCGTCGGTTCCCGGGTGATCGACGCCAGCCTCGCCGGCCAGGTCCGGCGGCTCGGTCTGGCGCTGGCCAACGTGAGCTAGCACTTCCTTCTCCCCTTCCCCTCCCCTCCTCCCTTCATCGCCTCCCCTCCGGGGACTCCCCTCCATGGTTTCCATCCGCCCCGACGAGATCAGCGCCATCCTCAAGAAGCAGATCGCCGACTACGACAAGTCGGTTTCGGTCAGCAACGTCGGCACCGTGCTCCAGATCGGTGATGGCATCGCCCGGGTCTACGGCCTCGAGCAGGTGATGGCCGGGGAGCTGGTCATGTTCGAGGACGGCACCGAGGGGCTGGCCCTGAACCTGGAGGACGACAACGTCGGCGTCGTGCTGATGGGTGAGGGCCTGGGCATCCAGGAGGGCAGCACGGTCAAGGCCACCGGCCGCATCGCGGCGGTGCCCGTGGGCGACGCCATGCTCGGCCGGGTGGTGAACGCCCTGGGCCAGCCGATCGACGGCAAGGGGGAGATCGCCACCACCGAGACCCGGCTGATCGAGTCGATGGCGCCCGGCATCATCCAGCGCAAGTCGGTGCATGAACCCATGCAGACAGGCATCACGGCCATCGACGCCATGATCCCCATCGGCCGCGGCCAGCGGGAGCTGATCATCGGCGACCGGCAGACCGGCAAGACCGCCATCTGCATCGACACGATCCTCAACCAGAAGGGTGAGGACGTGGTCTGCGTCTATGTGGCCATCGGCCAGAAGAACGCCTCGGTGGCCAACGTGGTGGAGGTGCTGCGGGAGCGCGGCGCCCTCGACTACACCGTGGTGGTGGCCGCCAGCGCCTCGGAAGCGGCGGCCCTCCAGTACCTGGCTCCCTACACCGGAGCGGCCATCGCCGAGTCCTTCATGTACAAGGGCAAGGCCACCCTGGTGATCTACGACGACCTCACCAAGCAGGCCCAGGCCTATCGCCAGATGTCCCTCCTGCTCCGCCGGCCTCCCGGCCGCGAGGCCTACCCCGGCGACGTCTTTTACTGCCACAGCCGCCTGCTGGAGCGGGCCGCCAAGCTTTCCGACGCCATGGGCAAAGGCAGCATGACCGCCCTGCCGATCATCGAGACCCAGGCGGGCGACGTGGCGGCCTACATCCCCACCAACGTGATCTCGATCACCGACGGTCAGGTGTTTCTGAGCTCCGACCTGTTCAACTCCGGTCTGCGGCCCGCCATCAATGTGGGCATCTCGGTGAGCCGGGTGGGCGGTGCCGCCCAGACCAAGGCCATCAAGAAGATCGCCGGCACCCTGAAGCTGGAGCTGGCCCAGTTCGACGAACTGGCCGCCTTCTCCCAGTTCGCCTCCGACCTGGATGCCGCCACCCAGGCCCAGCTGTCCCGGGGCAAGCGGTTGCGCGAACTGCTCAAGCAGCCCCAGTTCAGCCCTCTGATCCTGGCCGAGCAGGTGGCTGTGGTCTATGCGGGTGTCAAGGGTCTGATCGACGATGTTCCCGTGGAACTGGTACCCCAGTTCGCCCGCGAACTGCGGGAGTATCTCAAGAGCAACAAGCCCGAGTTCATCACCCAGGTCCAGACCGAGAAGGTGCTGAGCGAGGCATCCGAAGCCATGCTGAAGGAGGCCATCCGCGAGGTCACCTCCTCGATGCTGGCCGCCGCCTGAGGAGTCTCCACCCATGGCCAATCTCAAGGCAATCCGCGACCGGATCAGTTCGGTCAAGAACACACGCAAGATCACCGAAGCCATGCGGCTGGTGGCCGCCGCCAAGGTGCGACGGGCCCAGGAGCAGGTGCTGCGCACCCGCCCCTTCGCCGATCGCCTCGCCCGGGTGCTCCAGAATCTGGAGTCCCGCATGGGCTTCGAAGGGGCCGATTCCCCCCTGCTCGGGGAACGGCGTGACGTGGGCACCATCACCCTTCTGGTGGTCACCGGCGACCGGGGCCTCTGCGGGGGCTACAACGCCAATGTGATCCGCCGTGCCGAGCAACGCTTCGCCGAGCTCAAGGGCCAGGGCTTCACGGTGGACATGGTGCTGATGGGGCGCAAGGCCATCACCTATTTCACCAACCGCTCCTACCCGATCCGGGCCACCTTCACCGGCCTGGAGCAGGTGCCCACCTCCGCCGAGGCGGGCCAGATCTCCAACGAAGTGCTCGCCGCCTTCCTGTCGGCCAGCACCGACCGGGTGGAGATTGTCTTCACCCGCTTCATCAACCTGGTGAGCTCCCAGCCGGTGGTTCAGACCCTGCTCCCCCTCGATCCCCAGGGCATTGCCAGCCCGGACGATGAGATTTTCCGTCTCATCACCCGCGATGGCCGCCTCGGCGTGGAGATCGGCAAGGTGGAGAACGTGCAGCCCACGCTGCAGCCTGATTTCGTGTTCGAGCAGAGCCCGGAGCAGCTGCTCAATGCCCTGCTGCCCCTCTATCTGGCCAACCAGATGCTGCGCTCCCTCCAGGAAGCCGCCGCCAGCGAGCTGGCCAGCCGGATGACGGCTATGAACAATGCCAGCGACAACGCCAAGGCTCTGGCCAAGACCCTGACCCTGGACTACAACAAGGCTCGCCAGGCGGCCATCACCCAGGAGATCCTGGAAGTGGTGGGCGGCGCGGCGGCCATGGGCTGAGGCTCCGTCGGCTTGCTTTCCTTAGACAGCAGCATCGGCCTGGCCTATCAGGCCGATGCTGCAGCTTGCAGGTCACCAAGGGGCATCGCGGTGAGCTGTGCGCTTTCGCAGCCTGCGGCTGTATCCGAAGAAGGCCGCGGCACCCAGCACTGGAGCGGGGCCGGGGACTGAGGGCGTGGTAAGCCGTTGGTAGACAATCGGGCCTGTTCCACCCTGTCCGATAGTCCCCGGATCCAGATCGTAGGTGAAAAGAGCGTCGCTCACGTCAAAGAACCCGGATGTGAATGAGAAGGAGGGGAGGCCCGGAGGCGAGCTGTAATCTATTCCCAGAAAGGTGTTGCCATCGAACAATGCCTCTGCATCTGGGTCGTCCGCTTCGGTGTAGGTAGTGCCCTCAAACATGAATTCGAAGAGCGTTAATTCCTTGGTTGAGTTATTGTAGGAAAAAGTGCCCGAGTATTGGTTGGGTGTCAGCGGGCCTGCGTCGATGGTGACGTCAAACGCATAATCGACATCCACTGCATGCGAAGGAGGAGCTGCTGCGGCTGCCATCACAATGGCCAGGCCAGCGGCCAACAGACCAGGTCTCAAGGGTGCGGTCGTCATGGGTGGGGAATTCTGCGGGCGGATGAATGGAGCGACTCAAGTCTCATCTTAGATTAAGCTGCCACTAATGGGACGTCAACATGCTGGTCTCGTCATCGCTTGAGTTATTGAAGCTGTGAGCGCGAGGCGCTCGTTGTGGTCGTTGTGTGTTCGACCTGTGTGGGGCCAGGCGGGGGACTGAGGCTGGCAAGGTGAAGGAGTCCATTCTGATCGATGGCACTGGGACCAAGGTGGATGCTTGGGTGGATGCTTGCTTCCTGGTTGACGGATCTTCATGGCAATCTGATGCAAGGAACATATCATCGGCCGGGTGAGAACAATAGATGGCTAGCAGATGAAGTTATCAGGATTGCTGAGCGTGGCGAGAGAGACGTTGCGGAACAGGATGAAGCTCTTGGGTGTTGCCGATCCGAGTGGTCCATCAGGATCGATCTGCAGAATGCTGTTGTTGCTGCCATAAGCCAGAAAGTTGAGGTAGCCATCGGCGATCGGTGTTGTGCCTGTGTAGCCCACGCTTCTGAGAGCACCTGTGAGATCGACCCTATCCCCTTCCAGTGGGTCGAAGTCGGTGATGGTGTCACCTCGATCGACGATGCTGGTGTAGACGAAACAGTCAGCGCCGTCGCCCCCGGTCAAACGATCTCGGGCTTTCAGTCCGGTGATCACGTCATCGCCGGGGGTTCCTGTGAGGGTGTCCTTTTTGCGGGTTCCAGTTATGGTTTGTCCGATGACTCTCAGCCCTGCATCAAGGCTGAGGTTGTTCTCCCCTGCGGCGAGGGAGACGGTCTGGGTGATGCCGGTGGTGGGCTCGGCATCGGAATCGATGGCATCATCGCCGCCGACATTGGCATTGGTGAAGGCGAAGCCTGTCGGTGCGAAGAACTGCACCTGGTAGTCGCCGGGTGTCAGGGAATTGAAGGCGTACAACCCGTTGGAGTCGGTCGTCGTCGTGTCGATGACGGTTCCGGCGGCCAGCAGACCCACGCTGACTCCAGCGAGGCCAGCTTCTCCGGCATCCTGAATGCCGTTGGCGTTGTTGTCGAGGAAGACCTTGTCTCCCAGAGAGGCTGTGCTTTCCTCGTTGTCGATGTTGATGAGGCTGACATCATCGGCATCGATGCCGTTGTAGGCGCTGTCGTTGCTGATGGCGGCGGCGGTGAGGACGGAGTAGGGGACATCTCCATCGACGATGGCATCATCGACACCGGTGACGGTGACCGTCTGGGCGACATCCCAGTTCGCTGGCGGTGAAGGTCAGCGACGGAGAATGCCGTGCCCTCGGTGGTGTCGGAACTGCTGAGGCCGATGGTGACATCGGCGGTGGGCTGGCTGTTGAGGACGACGGTGAAGGGGCCGTGCCGCCGTTCTCGGTGGTGACCAGGCCGAGTGGTGGGGGTGACGGTGATGCCGGCGGCGTCGTTGTCGGTGTTG
Organism: uncultured bacterium; assembly: GCA_942491175.1. Lineage (GTDB taxonomy): Bacteria > Cyanobacteriota > Cyanobacteriia > PCC-6307 > Cyanobiaceae > Cyanobium. The sequence continues at coordinate 13,117 of CALNZO010000006.1, forward strand.
GTGAGGCTGACATCATCGGCATCGAGGCCGTTGTAGGCGCTGTCGCCGCTGACGGCGGCGGCGGTGAGGATCGAGTAGGCGACATCTCCATCGACGATGGCATCATCGACCCCGGTGACGGTGACGGTCTGGGCCACGTTCCAGTTCGGTGGCGGTGAAGGTGAGCGACGACGGATTGCCGTGCCCTCGGTGGGGTCGCTCGAGCTCAGATTGATTGTCACGTCGCCCGTCGGCGCGCTCGTCAGCACCACCGTGAAGGTCGCCGTCCCGAGCGCCTCCGTCGTCGTCAGGCCAGACGTCGGCGTGACGGTGATCGCCGCGGCGTCGTTGTCGGTGTTGGTGAGGCTGACATCGTCGGCATCGAGGCCGCGTAAGCGCTGTCGCCGCTGACGGCCGCCGCGGTGACGATCGAGTAGGCGACATCTCCATCGACGAGGGCGTCATCGACCCCGGTGACCGTGACCGTCTGGGCCACGTTCCAGTTCGCTGCCGAGAAGGTCAGCGACGGAGATGCCGTGCCCTCGGTGGTGTCGCTGCTGCTGATGCCGATCGTGACATCGGCGGTGGGCTGGCTGTTGAGGACCACGGTGAAGTGCGCCGTGCCGCCGTTCTCGGTGGTGACCAGCCCGGAGGTGGGGGTGACGGTGATGCCGGCGGCGTCGTTGTCGGTGTTGGTGAGGCTGACATCGTCAGCATCGAGGCCGTCGTAATCGCTGTCGCCGCTGATCGCCGCGGCGGTGAGGACCGAGTAGGCGACATCGCCATCGACGAGGGCGTCATCGACCCCGGTGACGGTGACGGTCTGGGCGACGTTCCAGTTCGGTGGCGGTGAAGGTGAGCGACGGCGAGATTGCCGTGCCCTCGGTGGTCGGAGCTGGTGCTGATGCCGATGGTGACATCGGCGGTGGGCTGGCTGTTGAGGACGACGGTGAAGGGCGCGGTGCCGCCGTTTTCGGTGGTGACCAGCCCTGCGGTGGGAGTGACGGTGATGCCGGCGGCGTCGTTGTCGGTGTTGATGAGGCTGACATCATCGGCATCGAGGCCGTCGTAGGCGGCGTCGGAGCTGATGGCGGCGGCGGTGAGGACGGTGTTGGCGACATCTCCATCGACGATGGCATCATCGACACCGGTGACGGTGACGGTCTGGGCCATGTTCCAGTTCGGTGGCGGAGAAGGTCAGGGACCGACACATCTGCCGTTCCCTCGGTGGGGTCGGTACTGCTCAGGCCGATGGTGACATCGGCTGTGGGCTGGGTGTTGAGGACCACGGTGAAGGGCGCCGTGCCGCCGTTCTCGGTGGTGACCAGCCCGGAGGTGGGGGTGACGGTGATGCCGGCGGCGTCGTTGTCGGTGTTGGTGACCGCGACATCGTTCGCGTTCACGGCGTTGTATGCGCTGTCGCTGCTGTCGCCGCCGCGGTGACGATCGAGTAGGCGACATCGCCATCGACCAGGGCATCATCGACACCGGTGACGGTGACGGTCTGGGCCATGTTCCAGTTCGCTGGCCGTGAAGGTCAGCGACGACGACATCTGCCGTTCCCTCGGTGGGGTCGGAGCTGCTGAGGCCGATCGTGACATCGGCGGTGGGCTGGCTGTTGAGGACCACGGTGAAGGGCGCGGTGCCGCCGTTCTCGGTGGTGACCAGGCCGGTGGTGGGGGTGACGGTGATGCCGGCGGCGTCGTTGTCGGTGTTGGTGAGGCTGACATCGTCAGCATCGAGGCCGTTGTAATCGCTGTCGCCGCTGACCGCCGCGGCGGTGAGGATCGAGTAGGCGACATCTCCATCGACCAGGGCATCATCGACACCGGTGACGGTGACGGTCTGGGCCACATTCCAGTTCGCTGGCCGTGAACGTGAGCGACGACAGATCTGCCGTGCCCTCGGTGGTGTCGCTGCTGCTGAGGCCGATCGTGACATCGGCGGTGGGCTGGCTGTTGAGGACCACGGTGAAGGGGGCCGTGCCGCCGTTCTCGGTGGTGACCAGGCCGCTGGTGGGGTGACGGTGATGCCGGCGGCGTCGTTGTCGGTGTTGGTGAGGCTGACATCATCGGCATCGAGGCCGCTGTAATCGCTGTCGCCGCACTGCGCCGCCGCGGTGACGATCGAGTACGCGACATCTCCATCGACCAGGGCATCATCGACACCGGTGACGGTGACGGTCTGGGCCACATCCCAGTTCGCTGCCGTGAACGTCAGCGACGACACAACTGCCGTGCCATCGCTGGTGTCCGAGCTGCTGATGCCGATAGTGACATCGGCGGTGGGCTGGCTGTTGAGGACCACACAGAATTGGGCCGTGCCGCCGTTCTCGGTGGTGACCAGCCCGGTGGTGGGGGTGACGGTGATGCCGGCGGCGTCGTTGTCGGTGTTGGTGAGGCTGACATCAGCGGCATCGAGGCCGCTGTAATCGCTGTCGCCGCTCAGCGCCGCCGCGGTGACGATCGAGTACGCCACATCTCCGTCCACCACCGCATCATCGACACCGGTGACGGTGACGGTCTGGGCCACATTCCAGTTCGCTGCCGTGAACGTCAGCGACGACACATCCGCCGTGCCCTCGCTGGTATCGCTGCTGCTGATGCCGATCGTGTCATCGGCGGTGGGTTGGCTGTTGAGGACCACAGTGAATTGGGCCGTGCCGCCGTTCTCGGTGGTGACCAGGCCGGTGGTGGGTTTGACGGTGATGCCGGCGGCGTCGTTGTCGGTGTTGATGAGGCTGACATCATCGGCATCGATGCCGTCGTAGGCGCTGTCGTCGCTGGCGGCGGCGGCGGTGAGGACGGAGTAGGCGACATCTCCATCGACGAGGGCATCATCGACACCGGTGACGGTGACGGTCTGGGCGATGTTCCAGTCGGTGGCGGAGAAGGTGAGGGCGCCGGTGGCCGTGCCTTCGGTGGTGTCGCGCTGCTGATGTCGATCGTGACATCGGCGGTGGGCTGGAGTTGAGGACGACGGTGAAGGAAGCGGTGCCGCCGTTCTCGGTGGTGACCAGCCCGGAGGTGGGGGTGACGGTGATGCCGGCGGCGTCGTTGTCGGTGTTGGTGAGGCTGACATCATCGGCATCGATGCCGTTGTAGGCGCTGTCGTTGCTGATGGCGGCGGCGGTGAGGACGGAGTAGGCGATGTTGCCATCGACGATGGCGTCATCGACACCGGTGACGGTGACGGTCTGGGCATGTCCAGTCGGCGGCGGTGAACGTGAGCGGGGGAAGACCGTGCCTTCGGAGGTGTCGGAGCGCTGATGTCGATGGTGAATGGCGGTGGGCTGGAATTGAGGACGACGGTGAAGGGCGGTGCCGCCGTTCTCGGTGGTGACCAGCCCGCGGTGGGGGTGACGGTGATGCCGGCGGCGTCGTTGTCGGTGTTGATGAGGCTGACATCATGGCATCGATGCCGTTGTAGGCGCTGTCGCGCTGCCGCCGCGGCGGTGAGGATCGAGTAGGCGACATCTCCATCGACGAGTGGCGTCATCGACACCGGTGACGTCACGGTCTGGGCGATCCAGTCCGGTGGCGGAGAAGGTGAGGGAGCGGTGGACACATGGTCCTGGTGGGGTGTCGGTGCTGATGTCGATGGTGACGATCGGCGGTGGGTGGTGTTGAGGACCACAGTGAAGGGCGCGGTGCCGCCGTTTTCGGTGGTGACCAGCCCGGAGGTGGGAGTGACGATGATGCCGACGGCGTTGAGGCTGATGGTGTAATCATTCGTTGCATCACCATCTCGTTCATTGGCGACCAGTGTGTAGGTGCCAGATTGCTGCAACTCCCGGCTTCCAGAAAGGCATCGACGTCCCGAATCTCTGGTCACCCAGTGCCATCGGGGGCATAGAGAGTGAGTTCGGGTAAAACCAATCGGGGTGCCATCCGCCTCGCTCATCCGTGCGAAGATTGATCCCAGCGGATCTGTAAAGGTATAGAATCAAATCACACGCTGGGTCAATGAGGCAGTTACGCTGTCGCCATAATCGAGTTCTACAAGGTTGCCTGGATTCAGCAGATCTGCAAGCAAATGGTGTAATCACCCGTTGCATCACCATCTCGTTCATTGGCGACCAGTGTGTAGGTGCCAGATTGCTGCAACTCCACGGCTTCCAGAAAGGCATTTGAGGATCCAAAATCGCTGGTCACCTCAGTGCCATCGGGGGCATAGAGAGTGAGTTCGGGATCAAAACCAATCGGGGTGCCATCCGCCTCGCTCATCCGTGCGAAGATTCGATCCCCAGCGGATCCTGTAAAGGTATAGACATCAAACTCACACGCTGGGTCAATCGAGGCAGTTACGCTGTCGCCATAATCGAGTTCTACAAGGTTGCCTGGATTCAGCAGACTCTGCAAGCAAATGGTGTAAGCACCCGTTGCATCACCCTCTCGTTCATGGCGACCAGTGTGTAGGTGCCAGATTGCGCAACTCAACGGCTTCCAGAAAGGCATTGACATCCGAATCTCTGGTCACCTCAGTGCCATCGGGGGCATAGAGAGTGAGTTCGGGATAAAACCAATCGGGGTGCCATCCGCCTCGCTCATCCGTGCGAAGATTCGATCCCCAGCGGATCCTGTAAAGGTATAGACATCAAACTCACACGCTGGGTCAACGAGGCAGTTACGCTGTCGCCATAATCGAGTTCTACAAGGTTGCCTGGATTCAGCAGACTCTGCAAGCAAATGGTGTAAGCACCCGTTGCATCACCATCTCGTTCATGGCGACCAGTGTGTAGGTGCCAGATTGCTGCAACTCAACGGCTTCCAGAAAGGCATCGACAGTCCCGAATCTCTGGTCACCTCAGTGCCATCGGGGGCATAGAGAGTGAGTTCGGGATCAAAACCAATCGGGGTGCCATCCGCCTCGCTCATCCGTGCGAAGATTCGATCCCCAGCGGATCCTGTAAAGGTATAGACATCAAACTCACACGCTGGGTCAATCGAGGCAGTTACGCTGTCGCCATAATCGAGTTCTACAAGGTTGCCTGGATTCAGCAGACTCTGCAAGCAAATGGTGTAAGCATTCGTTGCATCACCATCTCGTTCATTGGCGACCAGTGTGTAGGTGCCAGATTGCTGCAACTCAACGGCTTCCAGAAAGGCATCTGACAGTCCCGAATCTCTGGTCACCTCAGTGCCATCGGGGGCATAGAGAGTGAGTTCGGGATCAAAACCAATCGGGGTGCCATCCGCCTCGCTCATCCGTGCGAAGATTCGATCCCCAGCGGATCCTGTAAAGGTATAGACATCAAACTCACACGCTGGGTCAATCGAGGCAGTTCGCTGTCGCCATAATCGAGTTCTACAAGGTTGCCTGGATTCAGCAGACTCTGCAAGCAAATGGTGTAATCACCCGTTGCATCACCATCTCGTTCATGGCGACCAGTGTGTAGGTGCCAGATTGCTGCAACTCAACGGCTTCCAGAAAGGCATCTGACAGTCCCGAATCTCTGGTCACCTCAGTGCCATCGGGGGCATAGAGAGTGAGTTCGGGATCAAAACCAATCGGGGTGCCATCCGCCTCGCTCATCCGTGCGAAGATTCGATCCCCAGCGGATCCTGTAAAGGTATAGACATCAAACTCACACGCTGGGTCAATCGAGGCAGTTACGCTGTCGCCATAATCGAGTTCTACAAGGTTGCCTGGATTCAGCAGACTCTGCAAGCAAATGGTGTAAGCATTCGTTGCATCACCATCTCGTTCATTGGCGACCAGTGTGTAGGTGCCAGATTGCTGCAACTCAACGGCTTCCAGAAAGGCATCTGACAGTCCCGAATCTCTGGTCACCTCAGTGCCATCGGGGGCATAGAGAGTGAGTTCGGGATCAAAACCAATCGGGGTGCCATCCGCCTCGCTCATCCGTGCGAAGATTCGATCCCCAGCGGATCCTGTAAAGGCATAGACATCACCTCACGCTGGGTCAATCGAGGCAGTTTCGCTGCCGCCGTTTGAATTGGAACCTGCTCCAGTGACACAGAGACAGATGCAGTGTTGATGGATTCGTTGAATCCCTCACCATCGGTGTAGCTGACCGTGACGCGGACCTGCAGGCATTCCGCGGCGGCGGTCAGGTTATAAGTCTGGCCAGTGGCGCCAGCGATGTCGCTCCAGATGGTACCGCGATCACTGGAGGACTGCCACTGATAGGAGAAGGCGCCGTCGCCATCGGGATCGGAGCTATCGAGGCTGGCGGTGAGGGTTTCATCCACTACGGGCGTGCCTGTAATCGAGAAGGCGGCATCGCCGTCATCCACCGCAGCCAGAGTGTTCACTCTATAGTTGTAACAGCTGGCACTCTCACCTGCATTGCCCGCCGCATCGGAGTAGGAGCCATCCGTCAGGCTCACCACATTGCTGTCATCGTTGACATCCGCATCGGGGGTGAGGGTGGCGGTCCAAACGATGCCGTCGCTGGAGGCCAGATCAGAAAGCGCGGCGTTTCCGGCGCTCAGATCCCCCAGGTCGAAGCCTTGGACGGCTTCGGAGAAAGCGATGGTGACGGTGGCGGTCTCACCAACGGTGAGTTCGGTGTCATCCAGGCCGATGGTGGCGGTGGGTGGCACGTCATCGTCGTCATTGAGGATGGTGCCGTGCCTGAGGATCGGCGATGGTGACACCGTTGGAGGCGTTGGAGAGGTTGAGGAAGAAAGATTCGTTCGGTTCGACGATGGTGTCGCCGTTGATGGTGACGGAGACGGTCTGGGTTTCGCCGGCATTGCCTGCGAAGGTGAGAGTGCCGTTGGAGGCGAGGTAGTCGCCGTCGGCGGTGGTGGCGGAGTCGTCGGCGGTGGCGTAGGCGACGGAGGTACCACCGGCGACGGCATTGTCGAGGGTGACGGAGAAGGAGAGGGTGCTTGTGCCGCTGTCGCCCTCGATGATGCTGACGTCGTCGATGGAGAGGCTGGCGCCGTCGTCATTGAGGATGGTACCAGTAGCTGAGGAGTTGGTCAGTATCGGGTTTCGTCCACTCGCTTGCGGATTGTTCAGAGTGACGGAGAAGTTTTCGTTGACTTCGACCGTGGTGTCCCCATTGACGTTGACGGTGATCTGCTGCTTCTCGTTGGCAGTGCCAGCGAAGTTGAGGGTTCCGTTAGCGGCTTGATAGTCATTATCGGCAAGGGTTGCGCTCCCGTTAGCGGTCGCATAGTCGACGCTGATGGGTGCATCGACGGCGTTACTGAGGGTAACTTCAAAGACGAATTCAGTTGTGCCACTGTCGCCTTCTACCTGGCTGACATTCCCAATTGACAAGCCCGCAAGATCGTCATTGGCAATAGTTCCTACACCCTGCCCGTCGGCGATGACGGCTCCATTGGTCGCGTTGGAAAGATTGACAAAGAAGCTTTCCTCGAGTTCTACTTTGGCATCACCGTTGACTGTGACGGTAACGGTCTGGGTTTCGCCAGCATTGCCTAGGAAGTTGAGGGTTCCGTTGGTGGCAACGTAGTCTCCGTCTGCGGTCGCTGCCGTGTTGTCAGCGGTGCTGTACTGGACGCTGGCTCCACCGGCAACGTCATTGTCCAGGCTCACGGTAAAAGTAAAGGTCTTGAGACCGCCATTCCCCTCGGTCAGGGTGACATCGTTGATGCTGAAACTACCGGGAGCAGCAGTCTGTACGACCTGCAACGTGATGTCATTGGTATTGAAGACCGGTTGAAAGCTGAGCGTTGGGCTGATGGCCAGATTTGTGAACTGAAGCCGGTTGGCTAAATCTGTCGGAGCGGAGCCAAAAGTGAGAATTGTGAAGCTGTCCCCGACATTAGGGGTATAGCCAGCAGCCCGCAAAATATCGATCCTGTCACCTGCGATGAAGTTGGCTGCACTGGTGATGTCAAGGATGTCAAAAGACGTCAGGCTGCCAATTTCAATGTTTACAGAACTATCGCCACTCCCGGAGATTTCCCTCAAGGATGAGAGTCTCGTAGTCATCATTGCCTACCCCGGGCGTAATCGTCGCGTTGTCGAGGTTCAGAGTGTCGATCCCACTGAAATTGATATCAATAATCCCTTGGCCACTGATGATCCCGCCAGTGACGTCGATGTTGTTGGCTGAGCGGAGGATCCCTCCGTTGAGCCGAGTTTCGCCGGGTGGATAGTCGGTGAAGTTGAGGATGCCGGTCTGAACATCGACCGTGCCGGTGTTGTTGAAGGTGACACCGACCGTCGTGGTGTCGTGGCTGAGCTGCCTGATTTGCGGAAGGTTCCGGCATTGCTGATCAGCGCATCGGCGCCCGTGTTTGTGCCGCCGGAATTGCGCGCTGCGATGGTTGCTGCCGCATTCCCTGAAGCGATGAAGGTCGCGCCGGCGATGTTGTTGAGTGTGCCCGAACCAGGCCCGCCTGACTGGTTGTTGAAGGTGTTGTTGAACAGGATCTGGCCGCCGCTCCAGGTGAGCGTGTCCTCGTTGCGCAGCGTGCGGCCGCCATCGAGGCGGAAACCGCTTGCGCTGATGGTGGTGGGCCCCTGAAGGATCGTGGTGCCCGTGCCGCGATGGTCGCCGAAGGTGATCGCCAACGTTCCGGCCCGGTGAAATTGCCCGTCCGCAACGGTGCCACCTCTGAATCAGAGCCCCGGGGAGTCATTGCCCCGACAGGTTCAGCGACGCTCTGAATCTCGGTCGTGCCGGCGATCGCAACGGTGTTGACGTTGACGGTCGCACCGCCGCTCATCCTGGCGTCCGCGACGTGTGGTCGTGCCACCGTTCAGGTCATGGGTGCCACCTCCGAAGCCGAGCACCGGCCGGCGGCCACGTTGAATGTGCCGGTATGAGTACCGCCATTGGTGAAATGAGGATGCCGGTCTGAACATCGACGGTGCCGGAGTTGTTGAAGGTGACACCGACCGTCGTCGTGGCGCTGGCTGTGCTGCCTGATTTACGGAAGGTTCCGGCATTGCTGATCAGCGCATCGGCGCCCGTGTCGGTGCCGCCGAAATTGCGCGCTGCGATGGTTGCTGCCGCATCCCCTGAAGCGATGAAGGTCGCGCCGGCGATGTTGTCGAGCGTGCCCGAACCAGGGCCGCCTGACTGGCCGTTGAAGGTGTTGTTGAACAGGAGCTGGCCGCCGCTCCAGGTGAGCGTGTCCTCGTTGCGCAGCGTGCGGCCGCCATCGAGGCGGAAGCCGCTTGAGCTGATCGTGGACGGCCCCTGCAGGATCGTGGTGCCCGTGCCGCGATGGTCGCCGAAGCTGATCGCCGTGTTTCCTGTCACCGTCACCGTGCCGGTGCCGGCCAGCGCTCCGCTCGACTGCGTCAGCGAACCGATGCTTACATTGCTCGCACTGATATTCAGAACGCCACCGCTGATGTTCAGCGCCGAGCCCAGGCAGGTGCAGGGTGCCGCTCTGATCGTCGCCGTGCCTGTTCGATATGCCGGTCGAGCCGCGCAACCGTTATAGGTGCCGTTGACCGTCGCACTGCCGCTCGCCGCTGAACAGAACGTACCGAGTCGTGATGTAATCGTGCCAGCATTGAGCATATGGGTGCCACCACCGAAGCCGACCGCTCCAGCGGTCCACGGTGAAGGTGCCGGTATGGGTACCGCCATTGGTGAAATTGAGGATGCCGGTCTGAACATCGACGGTGCCGGAGTTGTTGAAGGTGACACCGACCGTCGTCGTGGCGCTGGCTGTGCTGCCTGATTTACGGAAGGTTCCGGCATTGCTGATCAGCGCATCGGCGCCCGTGTCGGTGCCGCCGGAATTGCGCGCTGCGATGGTTGCTGCCGCATTCCCTGAAGCGATGAAGGTCGCGCCGGCGATGTTGTTGAGCGTGCCTGAACCAGGCCCGCCAGACTGGCTGTTGAAGGTGTTGTTGAACAGGAGCTGGCCGCCGCTCCAGGTGAGCGTGTTCTCGTTCCGCAGGGTGCGGCTGCCATCGAGGCGGAAACCGCTTGCGCTGATGGTGGTGGGCCCCTGAAGGATCGTGGTGCCCGTGCCGCGATGGTCGCCGAAGGTGATCGCCGTGTCCCCCGTCACGGTGAAAGTGCCGGCGCCGCGCCAGCGCACCGCTCCTGCGTCAGCGTGACGCCCATCGGTGGAGTTGACATTCAGACCTCCCAGCTGAGGTCCAGCGCCGACCCAGGCTGGGCAGGGTCCGTCGATCGTCACCGGCGATCGCGTAACCGGTCGTGCCGGCAACGTTATAGGTGCCGTTGACTGTCGTGGTGCCGCTGCCGCTGAACAGAGCGTACGGCGTGGTGATGCTCGAGCGTGCCACTGTGCAGATTATGGGTGCCACCTCCGAAGCCGAGCACCGTGCCGGCGTCCACGTTGAAGGTGCCGGTATGGGTACCACCATTGGTGAAATTGAGGATGCCAGTCTGAACATCGACGGTGCCGGTGTTGTTGAAGGTGACAGCGACTGTCGTCGTGGCGGTGGCTGAGCTGCCCGATTTACGGAAGGTTCCGGCATTGCTGATCAGCGCATCGGCGCCCGTGTCGGTGCCGCCGAAATTGCTTGCCGCGATGCTATTTGCCCCATTCCCGAAGCGATGAAGGTCGCGCCGGCGATGTTGTCGAGCGTGCCCGAACCAGGGCCGCCTGACTGGTTGTTGAAGGTGTTGTTGAACAGGAGCTGGCCGCCGCTCCAGGTGAGCGTGTCCTCGTTCCGCAGCGTGCGGCCGCCATCGAGGCGGAAACCACTTGAGCTGATCGTGGTGGGCCCCTGCAGGATCGTGGTGCCCGTGCCGCGATGGTCACCGAAGGTGATCGTGCTAGCACCCGTTATTGTTAAGTCCCCAACCCCAGCCAAGCTGCCAGAACCCTGAGTTAAGGTAGCAACACTGCTTGTACCGTTCAGAGTAAGACTCCCTCCCGTGATGGAAAGGTTGGCACTAACAGTCGCCGTGCCGGTAACATCAAGAGCACCACCAGAAACAGTTAGATTGCTCCCTGAGTCGAGCGTTGCGATCGTGAGACTGGACAGGGGATTTGATCCACTGAAAATAGTTGTTCCGAAACCCCCAGCAATCTGTATGTCATCTCCAGAGATGGGAAGGGTATTCAAATCCCAGTTGTCTGCCAGGTTCCAGAAAACAGTAGCGGCTCCGCCATCCCATGTCCTGGTAGCCATGACCGTCTCCTAATGGGTAGCTTTGGTTGGATTGATTTCGAAAAGGTAGCTCGATTCAGGGATGGATCTACCCAGCCAAATTCTAGAGCTGGCTTTGATTATCACGCCCAAAGCCGCTGACCCGTTAATTGTGGGTTAAGGCTTTACTAAACTTCACACTGAATGGGCCCTGGCCCGTTTAGTGAGCTCCGACCCCCTTCACCTGGGCTGGCCGTTCTCGGCTCCGTCGTTGTGGGCATCGTTGATACCTAAGTGTGATCCGAATCGGTGAGTCGACGAGCAACGCTCCTTGAAGCAGCAGAACTGAACCTCTTTGCGATGGCTGTGCTTAGAACCGCATCGCCCCTGCAGAAGCACAACTGGCTTGCACGCTGTTGGTGATCTCGGCTACCCGGACTTGCTTGGTGTGATCATAACGAACCATCTGAGGCAGCCTCACCGTTCCGGCCCTTGAGGTGGCGGTGGCGGTCCTTTGGTCCTGAATCACCACGAAGCAGGAAGCTGCGGACTGCATCACGTGATCCCACGGCTTGGCCTGCAGCTCGGGCAACCGCCAGGGCCAGGGGTACCGGGACATTGGGGACTGCGCTTCAATTCCAGGTGGCCGGTGGTTTCATCCCATTCCCGGCGCAGCAGCCAGGATTCCGGGCAGGCCAGCAGAAGTTCCATCGTCCTGCGGACGCGACTGCCATGGCAAGGGGGAACGGTCGGTGGACACCCCATCCACCCGGCCTGAAAAGCGAAGTGTGGGGATCTCCAGGCTGCCGATGCCGGAGATGATGAAGCCTTGAAGCTCCGCGTCGTTGCGGGCCAGCGCTTCCAGTTCAGCACGCAGATCCACTCCCGGATTCAGTCGATCAGAATTCCACTTCTGTAACAATGAACGCACTGGAAGCGCCATGGTCGATGAACTTCTGCTCGTCTTCCATCAGCACCTCTCCAAGCCTGGCCATGTCATCGCTGCCCATCACTTCCATGAGTTCGGCCTCTGATGCAAACCACACCTCAGCCACTCCGTCGTAGGCATCCATCATTCCTCGTGATGCCTTCATGCCATCGTTCAGTGGGCTGTTGAGCGTATGAGACTGTACATACTTCTTGGCTTTCATGATTTGTGCATTCTTCATGAAGAGAGGCGCATGGCTGTTCTTCCAGTAATCCTGGAACTCTTCGCGCGATAGCTTGGGATTTCTCCTGAGGCACATCATCAACTTAATCATCTGGGACTCCCTCTGATGTTTCAGTTTTCATGGACCCACTATGCCATTGGTTGTTTCCGCTGGCCAGCACTGGGCCAGCACCTGCTGGGCTCTCCTTTCAGTGAATCACGCAATGGGTCTTGTTGAGAGGAATGGGGGGGGCAAGGATGATCGGGGAGGGACGACCTCAGCTGGACATCTCATCAGCCTGGTGGCTGGCTGGGCCCTGGATCCCCAGCGGCGGGCAGGGCCCGAATCGCTCCCCGCTCCACCTCCAGGCCGCTGGCGGGCACCGGTACCTCGATCAGTCGAAGCCTTCCGGGGATCAGCTCCTCGATGCGCACCCCGGCCAGGTCGGGGGGGGGCATGTGCAGGCCGCGGTCCAGGACCACCACCCGCTCCAGGGGCGGTCCCACGTCGATGCTGGGGCCCAGTTGATCAAGGCGGAAATCGGCCCGGTCGTGGTCGTAGGCGCTCAGATGCACCGAGGGCAGGCGGTAGGCCTTGAGGCTGGAGCGGCCGGTGGTCATCACCAAGGTGGTGGCGGGATCGAAGCGCTGGGCCGCGTTGATGGCCTGGCCCCATTCCCGGTCGTAGTCGCGCAGGGAGGCGGCGAAGCGATCGCCCGGCACCACCAGGAAGAGCAGGCTCTGCAGGATCACCACCAGCACCAGGTCGCGGGGCCAGCGCAGAGGGGCTTTTGCTTCGCCGCTGGCCCCAACCCGCCAGGCCAGAGCCAGCAGCACGGCTGGAAGCATGGTGGTGGCGTGCCCCATGCGGGTGAAGTGCACCAGCAGCAGATACAGCGACGAAGGGAGAACCCACAGCCCCAGGAACCAGCACCGCCAGTGATCCCTTGCGGCGGCCACGGGGGCCGTCGCGGGGCGGCGAGGCCAGAACAGCGCCAGGGCCAGCCCGCCAGGGGCCGTGAGACCCACACTCTTCATCAGCAGCCACAGGTTGGCCAGGACCCCCTTATCGCTGGCCTGAGCGGTGTGGCCTTCTCTCCAGGCCTGGAACAGGGGCCAGAACCGCTCCCAACCGCCCACCTCCACCAGGAAGGCCCAGCCCCAGGCCACCAGCACGCCCAGACCCAGGGCCACCCCCGCGGCCAGTCGCCAGGCCGCCACGCCCCGGCGCCAACCGCGCCAGCAGCAGACCAGCACCAGGGGCAACAGAAACAAGGGCGTGTTGGGACGGATGCCACCGGCGGTCGCCATCAGCGCGGCCAGGGGCAGCACGAAGCGCCCATCCCCTTCAGACAGCCTCCAGGCACAGCAGCCGATCGCCACCACCCAGCCCAGTTCGGCGCCATAGCTGAGCGGCTGGCTGGCGTAGTACCAGAGCAGGGGCCCACTGAACAGCAGCCCCACCATCCAGGCACCCACCCGGGGGCCGCCAAAGCGCTTGCCCAGCCACCATCCGCAGGGAAGGGTGCTGGCGGCCGCCAGGGCATTCACCAGCTCCAGGGCCGCCACCCCATCCCCGCCCACCAGCGGGCGAAACAGACGCCCCAGGGCGATCAGGAGCCAGAACACCCCGGGCATGTGGGGCGCATGGCCCGGCAGATCGAAGCCGGAGAGGGCCAGCACGAAATTGCCCGCATCCCAGCTCGTCACCAGCTGGCTGCGGGTGGCCCAGCGACTCGCCAGCCCAAGGGCCACAAGGGCGATGAGCCCGAGGGGCGCCCGGCCGATCCCAGGGCTCCCCGCAGCCCGGCCGGTGGAGGGCGCTGCCCTCATCGGACCATCCCCGTGCCGATCGCCCGGGGCGACCCCGCGGAGTTCTCAACGGCGGGATCGGGCAAGGCCACGGCACAGAGGCGGCGAAGATGGCATTCTCCCGCCCGCGCCGCCCGTATGGATCGCTTCAGCCCCGATCCGACCGGGCCGGATCGGCAGGGTCTCCGCTGGCTGACCAATGTGCGTCTGCCGGAGAGCTCCGCCTGCCACCGCCCCCGCCGCGAGAGCGGAGACCCCCAGAGCCCTGAGCGCCGCTGGCGGGTCGCGATCGACGCCCAGGGCAGCATCGCCTCCCTCCATCCCCTCTCCCCCGGCAGCAGCGCCGCCGGCAGCGACTGGCGGGGGGACTGGCTCAGTCCGGCGGCGGTGGACCTCCAGATCAACGGCGGCCTGGGCCTTGCCTTCCCTGAACTCACCCCCGCCGATCTGCCGCGACTGGAGCAGCTGCTGGAGCGGCTCTGGCGCGATGGGGTGGAGGCGATCTGCCCCACCCTGGTGACCTGTGCCATCGGGCCCCTGCGCCAGGCGCTGGCGGTGCTGCGCCAGGCCCGCGCCGCTCACCGGCCTGGCCGCTGCCGCCTGCTGGGGGCCCACCTGGAGGGGCCGTTCCTGGCGCCGGCGCGGCGGGGGGCCCACCCCAGGGAGCACCTCTGCGCCCCATCGATGGCCGCCCTGGAGGACCGGATCGGCGGCTTCAGCGGACCCGCCACGGCGGGGGCGGCGGCGGACATCTCCCTGGTCACCCTGGCGCCGGAGCTGGAGGGGGCGGCGGCGCTGATCACCGCCCTGCGGGAGCAGGGCGTCGTGGTGAGCCTCGGTCACAGCGAAGCGAGCGAAACCGAGGCGGCCGCCGCCTTCGACGCGGGGGTGACCATGCTCACCCACACCTTCAACGCCATGGCCGGCCTGCAGCACCGTGCCCCGGGCCCCGTGGCGGCGGCGGCCCTGCGGGACGACGTCGCCCTGGGCCTGATCGCCGATGGGGTGCACGTGGCCCCCAGCATGGCGGTGCTGCTGCAGCGGCTGGCCCCCAGTCAGGTGGTGCTGGTGAGCGATGCCCTGGCGCCCTACGGACTGGCCGATGGGCTGCATCGCTGGGATCAACGCACCCTGGTGGTGGAGAACGGCAGTTGCCGGCTGGAGGACGGCACCCTGGCCGGCGTGACCCTGCCGCTGCTGGAAGGGGCGGTGCGGCTGGCCCGCTGGAGCGGCCGGCCGGAGCGGGCGATCGCCGCCGCCACGTTGCTGCCGAGGCGGGTGCTGGGCGATCAGCGGCCCGTGGAGCAGCTGCTGCTGGGCCGCTCGCTGTGGGAATGCCTGCGTTGGCGCGAAGCCGGCAAAGGGTTGGGCTGGCAGCGGGCGGCCTGAGGCCACCCGGTGGGAAGGCACCTCCCGTGACGGGGATCGTCCAGCGCGTCGAGGACGGGCATGCCGAACAGGACGCCCTTCATGACGGCACCATCACGCTCCACCTGGCGGCTGCGGCCAGCTTGCAGAATTTCCTGGGTGTCGGACGCATCTTCATGGCCGGCACTTTCCGCGATGGGCACGCACTCATCCGGGAAAGCCGATGACGGTGAAGGTATCTCCCGCTTTCCACTGGTTCTCCCGGGGGCCTTCCACCCAGCGTCCATGACCACTTCCCTCGCCACCGTTTGCTCGACGCCACAGAATGGCCGGGCCAATCTTCGATGTTCTCGTGTTGATGATGAGAAAGTTAGTGCCGTCCCATGTGTCATTTCCTGCGATGGCATCGATGGCGGAAATCTCGTAATTGAAGTATTGCCCTTTTTTGCCAGAGGCATGTCTGGTCCCGATGACCTCCACCGGCCGGAATGCCAGTTTCTGCTCCACGCGTCTTACTCGCTCAGCGCCTTCCTCGGCCTCATCAGCGGCTGTTGTCGCCCGCGCCACTGCGTCAGCGACGCCGGCTTCATCCAGGGCAAGCTGCACTCTCTTGCCGATGTGGTTTCGCTCGATGCCCCAAAAGATCAACATCAGGAGTGCCACAAGCCCGCAGGCTGAGGGAATGATGAATTTGAGGTACCGCACCTCCGTGCGAAGGGAGGCAAGTTCTGCGGCAAGGTTTTCGTTCGGCATGCTGTAGCCCTCGATGGTTCAAGAATGAATTCTGGCCGCACTGTCCAGCGGTTTGATCCCCGAGTCGACTTCGACGATCTCCCACGGGCCTGTCAACCCCTGCCGAATGTTCAACCCGGCCAGCCCACCCGCTTTCCGGTCCTGTTGGCGGGTGGGGGGCTTGATCTGGCGGATCCGTGAAGGTGGTTGCCGCCCATGACCCGTCGCAGGCGACGATTTTGCCTTCCGCCAATGCGATGCCAAAGAAAGATTTCGAGATCGGTTTTGCTCAATGAGTTCTTCCAGGACTCGTTGAGTTTTGGTGTTAATTTCCCTTGGCTGGAGATTTGATTTCCTGGAATGGTGTGATGATTTTCGACGTTGATGTCTCCCTCGAAATCTTGCGTTGCTATGCTGCATCTGTGAAGCAGCGATCTGACCACTTCTGTTGGCTTGGCGCAAAAATCTTCGTACTTGATTGTCATCGTTTCTGATTTGATGCGGCGGATCACGGCATCAAGCCTCCTGGACTGATTCAGCCAACGCATCGTGGCCCGGCGCACATCATCAATGCCGCGCCTGAGGTTTGAATGAACGACCCCTCGTCCATCTCTGATCAGACGGACAACAGTGATGGCCTCTGGGTTGACACTCGCCAGCGCACTCAATGGCGTTATCGATTTGCTTGAATCGACAATGACATCTTTATGGTGGTGTTCAGCGATGCTGCGGAAGAATGTCCACTGCAGTTTTGCGCCATAATAGGATGAGGGGTTCAGGCGTTTCATCTTCCCCGGCATCAGGCGATGAAGCAGATACAGCGAATTGTTGAAAACTTGAGCCGGAGGGTTATTGAAGAACGAGTAGGAAGGCCCGAAGCCGAGCTCAGACCAATCGCTTGTGGGGCGGATCCCTATCCTGCTGAACGCTGCACGTCTTCGCTCCTCCCAGACGTCGCATTCGTGAAGTCGCTTGCCGCAGGAGCACCGGTTGCCAAAGCTCATGATGCGCTCTCGCTGAGGGGCTGCTATGCGATGCACCTCGCCCAGAGAAAGCACGCGAGGATGGGTTCCAAGAGCAAGATCGAAGATGGTTGACCCAGAGTAACTTGGGCTGAGGATATAGATCAATCTCTTCATGGCTTCTTGTTGAGGTGGCTGGCGTTTGGTTGGCCGTACAGGGGTTTCACGTCAAACATACGTTTGCTGGCTGATGATGGAATACGTTGGCCGAGTGCCGTCAAGAATGGTTGGTCCGGTTGATGGGGGCACGGCTCCTGGGTCGACTTTTTTATGACATCATCAGAAATCGATGATGGGATGATTGTCCGTCACAAAGCGCTGGCATCCTATCTGCGTTCTGTAGGCGTTGATCAGGCGTTGCGCTGACGTTGCGCCGAGGCTGAAGCAACTCAATCTCAGTCCATGCCTGGGAGCCTCCGGGTCGGACCCTGCGCCAGTGCGGCGCTCTGGCGCACACCACAAGCCCCACGTTGCTGAGCTGACCTGCCCATGGCCGGGAGCTGGTCAGGATGGCGCGGCTGTTCGGGCTGATCTTGTCCAGGTGTCTTGGGCACATGGTGGTTCTCCCCTCTGTCCGGCGGCAGGATCGCCCTGTCCCCGG
Organism: uncultured bacterium; assembly: GCA_942491175.1. Taxonomy (GTDB): domain Bacteria; phylum Cyanobacteriota; class Cyanobacteriia; order PCC-6307; family Cyanobiaceae; genus Cyanobium. Next base: position 30,815 of record CALNZO010000006.1, read on the forward strand.
GGGAGCGGGTCCACCCCCTGCCAGGCCGAAGCCCGCTCGGCTCGCTGAGCCTTCCTGATGAGGGTGCCGTGCACCGCAACCTGTCACCCGCCGGCCTTCAGGTTCAATCCGTGCACCACGCCCATCGCCTCGTGATGTCTTGCCCGTGCGGTCACCTGACCGTTGGCAGAAGGGGCAGCCGCTCCCTGCGGCCCACGCCGTCCCGAACCAGCCCCCGCGAGCTTCGAAGCCCGCTGCCGGGGGACATCCGCTTTTCCCTGAGCAGGCCGCGAGGGCGGACTTCTCGGGCCATGGGCAGCTCGGAGACGAGCCGGCTCCAGAGTTCCCTGGGCGGTTCACCCCCTTCCCCTTCACCACGCCCCCCTCGCTTCCGCCCATGGCCGATGCCGCCCCTCCCCCACAGGCCCCTGCCTCCGCCGCTCCAGGCCTGGCGATCCAGCCCCTCTTCCCCATGGCCCTCGGCAAGGTGCAGCTGGCGCCCGATCCGCTCGATACCGCCCTGCAGCTGCAACGGATCCTGGCCCTGCGGGGTGAGGATCCGCAGGACGAGGGCGTTGCCTGGACCGGGGATGTGCATGGCGCCGGTGAGGTGCACCACGACCCCCTGTTCGCCCCTCTGCTTGCCCGCCTGGCCGGCCACGCCTGGGCCTACCTGGCGGAACTCGGCTTCGACCGGAGGCGGGTGGCGCTGCACATCCAGCGCTGCTGGCCGGTGATCAGTGCGCCCGGCGAGAGGGTGGGGCGCCACCACCACCCCAACGCCCACCTGAGCGCCATCTACTACTTCAACGGCGACGGCAGCGGTCGCAGCGGCTGCCTGCGCCTGTTCCCGCCCCGGCAGGTGAACGAGCTGGTGCCGGGGCTGGCGGTGGGCCAGGACGGCCCGATCGCGACCACAGCCTCCCTCAACCAGCCCTGGCACGATGTGGCCCCCCGGGCCGGCCTGCTGCTGCTGTTCCCCTCCTGCGTCGACCATGGGGTGCTCCCCAACGAGGACCCGGGCGACACCCGGTTCTCCCTGAGCATCGACTTCGTGCTCACCGCCGCGGCAGCGGCGGCGGCGGCGGGGGAGTACCTCGCTCCCCATCCCTGCCGCTGGCTGGCGATCGGTGAGGATGAGCCGTCACCGGGTGTCTGAGCCGCACTGGCGGGCATCACGCCCACCAAGGCCTGCCCTTTCGCCCGCCTGCCCGCCCGCCTGTCCGTGTCCGAGCCCTCCACCTTTCAGATCAGCGCCAGCCTCGACGGCACCTCCCACAGCTTCCCCTGCCGCAGCGACCAGACGGTGCTCAATGCCGCCGAGGCCGCCGGGGTGCCCCTGCCCAGTTCCTGCTGCTCCGGGGTCTGCACCACCTGCGCCGCGCTGCTGCGCAGCGGCACGGTGCACCAGCCCGATGCGATGGGGGTGAAGGCCGAACTCCAGGCCAAGGGCTACGCCCTGCTCTGCGTCTCCTACCCCCGCTCCGATCTCGAGCTGCTCGCCGGCCAGGAGGACGCCCTCTACGAGGCCCAGTTCGGTCAGTTCCAGAAATGAGCACGCCGGTGCTCCGGCCCCTGGAGCTGTGGCTTCAGGCCGCTCCCGGGGAGCTGCTGGCCCAGCTGCGCCCGGCGTTGCAGGCGGAGGCCCGCCGGCTGGCCGGGGAGGGAGCCGAGCCTTTGCGCTGGGCGATCACGGCGGTGGATCCTGAGCGGGGCCTGCGACTGGAGGGGATCGTGGTGGGGCCGGCCGGGGATCCCGAGCGTTGAGCGTGGCGGTTCCGGCCCTGCCCACCCTGCTGGTGATCCCCACCGGGGTGGGCTGCGCCGTGGGCGGTTTCGCCGGCGACGGCCTGCCGGCGGCCCGGTTGCTGGCGGCCGCCAGCGGCTGTCTGATCACCCACCCCAACGTGATGAACGCCGCCGCCCTCTACTGGAGCGACCGGCGCATCCACTACGTGGAGGGCTGGAGCCTGGATCGCTTCGCGGCCGGCGATCTGGCCCTGGCGCCGGTGCCGTCCCAGCGGCTGGGGGTGCTGCTGGATGGGGGCATCGAAGCGGAGCTGGCCCTGCGCCACCGCCAGGTGATCGCGGCCTGCCGCGCCAGCCTGGGGCTGACCATCGGGCCGGTGCTCACCAGCGAGGAGCCCCTGGAGGTGACCCTGTCGCTCGGGCCCAGCGGCAGCAGCTGGGGCACCCTGGCTCGCCCCGGAGCCCTGCTGCGGGCAGGGGAGCGGCTGGTGGCCGCGGGGGCCACGGCCATCGCCGTGGTGGCCCGCTTCCCCGATGAGCCGGGCAGCGAAGCCCTCGCCGCCTACCGCCACGGCAGTGGCGTCGACGGTCTGGCCGGAGCGGAGGCGGTGATCAGCCATCTGCTCAGCCGCCACCTGGGCGTCCCCTGCGCCCATGCCCCCGCCCTGGCGCCCCTGCCGCCTGATCCGGATCTCGATCCCCGGGCGGCGGCCGAGGAGCTGGGCCACACCTTTCTGCCCTGCGTGCTGGTGGGCCTGAGCCGGGCCCCGGACCTGCGGCCGGAGCCCGCCGCCGGCACGGGCCTGCTCCATGGCGCCGACCTGGGGGCGGTGGTGGCCCCGGCAGGGGCCCTGGGGGGCGAGGCGGTGCTGGCCTGCGCCGCACGCGGCGTTCCCCTGATCGCGGTGGAGGGCAACCCCTGTCTGCTCGCGGTCAGCGGCGAGGCCCTGGGACTGACGGTGCTGCCCGCCGCCACCTATGCGGAAGCGGCGGGGCTGGTGCTGGCCCTGCGGGAGGGAGTCGATCCGGCGGCCCTGCGGCGTCCGCTTGCTCAGGGCTCGCCCAGGTAATCGCGCTTGCCGAGTTCCACGCCGTTGTGGCGCAGGATGTCGTAGGCCGTGGTGACGTGGAAATAGACGTTGGGCAGGACGAAGAAGAGCAGGAAGGTCTGGCCGGTGAAGTGGAGGGTTTCTCCCCGCACCGGCAGTTCGATCGGCCTGGTTTCGCTGCCGTCGATCTGCTCGCGGGCCAGGGTGTCGAGGTAGGCGAGGGTCTTCTCGATCCGGGCGATCAGCTCCTCGAAGCCGGTCTCGGTGTCCTCCATCGCCGGCGCCTCCCCGGCGGCGAGCCGGGCCAGGCCGCGCCGGGCGATGTCGGTGGCGATCTGCACCTGGCGCACCAGGGGGAACATGTCGGGGTAGAGGCGCGCCTGGATCAGCACCGCGGGTTCGATCCCTCGGGCTTCGGCATGGCTGGCCCCCTTGCGCAGGATTGCGATCAGGTTGGTCAGGCTGCGGGCCAGGGGCGGAACGGCCGCCTCGTACATCGAGAGGGTCATGGCGGGTTCGTCACGGCGATGACTGTTCAGGACCCTAGGTCGGCCCTGTGGAGGGCCCGCCCGGGCGCGGCCACTAAGGCGGAGAGGTTATGAGTTAAGCTGACCCCGATCGCTGCTTGATGCGGCGCGTCGTCAAGTCGTTCTTCACACAATTACATGGCTGTCATCGAAAAGGTCCCCAGCGTCGTCTTCAAGACCCGCGTCCGCGATGAATCCGTGCCCGGTTCCAACCCCTTCCGCTGGCAGGACCTCACCTCCGACGACATCTTCAAGGGCAAGAAGGTGGTGGTGTTCTCCCTTCCCGGTGCCTTCACCCCCACCTGCTCCTCCAACCACCTGCCCCGTTACGAAGAGCTCTACGACGAGTTCAAGGCCCTGGGCGTTGACAGCATCGTCTGCGTGTCGGTCAACGATGCCTTCGTGATGTTCCAGTGGGGCAAGCAGGTGGGCGCCGACAAGGTGTTCCTGCTGCCTGACGGCAACGGCGAGTTCACCCGCAAGATGGGCATGCTTGTCGAGAAGAGCAACCTGGGCTTTGGTGACCGCTCCTGGCGCTACTCGATGCTGGTCAATGACGGCAGCATCGAGAAGGTGTTCGTGGAGCCCGGCTACGACGACAACTGCCCCGCCGATCCCTTCGAGGTCTCCGACGCTGACACCATGCTGGCCTATCTGAAGGGCACCGCCCCCACCGGCGTTTCCGCCCCGGTGCGGGAATTCGTCGGCTGAGCCCGGCCACGGCCCGTTCGGCTCCGTTCCTGCGGCCCTCACCCCCGATCCCTGTGCGGATCGGGGGTTTTTTGTGCCGGTGGCAGCCGGAGCGCCCCTGGGGGTTCCTGCAGGATGGCGGCCAGAGAGGCGACGCAGGCTTCGCCTCGGCAGCATCCATGGAAAAGACTGTTCTTCCATGGGGCCTGTGACAGCCTCGTCCACCTTCCGGTTCCGACCCCGGGGGCCCGGCCGCTTCTTCGTGGCGGGCTTTCTCTCGCTCTGGCTGGGTGGCTGGATGGCGGGGGAGATCTTCGCCCTGTGGTTCCTGTGGAATGCCCTGACCACCGGTCAGGGGCCCTTGCCGGCGGTGCTCTTCATGCTGGTGTGGGTGTGTTTCTGGAGCCTGGGGGGGATGTTCGCCCTGGGCCAGGTGCTGCGCTGTCTCTGGTCGGAGGATCGGCTGGTGCTCCGTGACGATGGCCGTCTGGAGCTTCGTTGCCGGCTGGGGCCGCTGGATCGGCGGCGTCCTCTCCCCTGGCGTGAGATCCGTCAGTTCCGGGTGCAGACCGACACTGCCGGCGCCAGCGCTCTTCTGGCCGACCTCCCCGGCCGCAGCATCCCGATCACCCGCCTCGGCACCCCCCAGGAGCGCCAGGAGGCCGCCGAGCAGCTCAACGGGGTCCTGGGGCTGCGGCCCGCGTCCGAGCAGCCGGCGCCGGCTCCGGCCGTTCTCCCGCCGGGCTGGCAGGAGGTCACCCCCTCCTTCGACAGCCCCCTGCTGATTCCCCACCAGGGGCGGCGGCGGCGCCAGGCCCTGGTGATGGCCCTGGTCTGCCTGGTGGTGTGGGGCCTGCTGGCCCTGCTGGTGGGTGGCGCCCTGCGCCGGCCGGGCCTGTGGTCGGGGGTGGTTCCCCTCAGCCTGCTGGCCCTGGCCTGCGGCTGGGGTCTGCTGTGGCTGCTGTTCGGGCGGCGGGAGTGGCGGCTGGAGCCACGCCGGCTGGTGCTGCAGCGCCGCTTCGGCGGCCGCCTGCGCACCCTTGGGGAAGCCCAGGCCCTGGAGCTGACGGAAACCATCGACTCCGACGGAGACCGCTGGTATCACCTGCAGGCCACCCGCTCCACCGGCAGGCCCCTGCGCATCGATCACAACGCCGACGACCCGGCCTCCCTGCGCAGCCTGGGGGCCTGGCTGTCGCAGCGCGCCCATGTTCCTTTCGAGGATCGGGTGCCCAGCGAGGCCCAGCGGCTGGAGCAGCGCACGGCCGAGCTGCGGCGTCTGCGCCGGCAGCTGGCCGAGGCCGGGCCGCTTGGCCAATGGGTCTCGCGGCTGATCGAGAGGAATGACCCCAGAGGCTCCGCCTAGGGTTGATGCTCCCGACAGGGAGGGTCCGTGAGCGATGGCTGGGGTGCTCGCCTGGTTGCCTCAGGGGATCGGGGCCCTGCTCATCCTTCTGGCGGCCTGGCTGCTGTGGCGCCTGGTACGGCAGGCGGTGGGACTGGCGGTGCAGCGGGCGGATCTGGATCAGACCGCCAGTAATTTCCTGCTGACGCTACTGAAATATGTGATTCTTTCGATCGGGGTGATCACGGCTCTGGGCCGTCTCGGCATCAACACCACGTCCATTCTTGCCAGCCTCGGTGTGGTCGGTCTCAGCCTGGGTTTTGCCGCCAAGGATGCGCTGTCCAACATGATCTCGGGGATCTTCATCTTCTGGGATCGCCCCTTCGTTCTGGGGGATCTGATTGAGGTCGGTGGCCACTATGGCCGGGTGGATCGGATCACCATGCGCTCCACCCGCGTGGTGACGCCTGACGGCAGGATGCTGGCCGTGCCAAACACCATCGTTGTCAACTCTATTGTTGCTTCCTATACAAACTTTCCCCACCTCAGGCTTGATATTCCCTTCACAGTGGGTGTGGAAGAAAATCTGGCCAGGGTGAGAAGCATCGCCCTTTCCCAATGTCCCACCGATGGCCTGCTGGTGGAGGAGCCGCCGGCAAGGGTGGTGGTCACGGCCCTGAACGATTACAACGTCGCCATGGAACTTCAGGTGTGGCTTGCCGACGAAAAGCAGCACATTGCCGTGCGCCATCTCCTGCGGGAGCGTCTGTTCGAGGCCCTGCGCGAGGCAGGGGTCGACATGCCCTTCCAGACCCTGGCCCTGCGAACCATGGCGGACAGACCCTGGCCCTCCAGTTCCGCTTCCCCAGCTTCGGCTGCGCCCCCAGCCACCCATGAGCCCCCACAATCCTGAAACTCCAGCTCCTTTGTTTTCAGGAATGATCGATCCAGCCCGCATCTCCGAAGTATGAAGTAAGATTTTCTTATGGGCAACTCCTATGCCTTCGGATTCCTGCGGTATGAAAAGCATTGGTCTGGCCCTGGGAAGCGGTGGAGCCAGGGGCTGGGCTCACATCGGTGTGGTTCGTGCCCTTCAGGAGGCCGGGATCAGGATCGATTTCATCTCCGGGGCCAGCATCGGAGCTCTTGTGGGGGCCATCTACTGCGCCGAGGAACTGGATGAACTGGAAGACTTCATCAGGGACCTGAGCTGGAGAGACATGCTCTCCTACTTCGACATGGTCTTCCCCACCAGTGGTCTGCTGGATGGCAACAAGGTCTACGAGCTGCTTTCAGAGCACATGCAGGGGATGAAGATCGAGGAATCTCCTATTCCCTTCTGCTGTGTGGCCACGGATCTCATCAAGGGTGAGGAAGTGCACCTCAAGTCCGGATCCATGGTGGATGCCGTGAGGGCCAGCATCTCCGTGCCTGGAATCTTCACACCCTTCTGTCGAGGGGATCTCTTCCTCGGCGATGGCGGCATCGTCAACCCCGTTCCTGTGGATGTGGTCAGGGCGATGGGAGCGGATGTCGTGATCGCAGTCAATCTCAACCGCAACCACGTCACCGGAGGTCTGGCGGAGTCCTCCCAGCCCGATGAAGCAGCGGATGGCGAGGACGACCCCTCTCCCAGGGCACCCACTGAAGCCTCGAATCGCCGCAGGGAGTCTTTTCTGAAGAGCCTCAGCGATCGTTACCAGAGCCTGGAGGACACCTTGAACAAGAAGGTGGATCAGTGGTTCCCCTCTGAGAATCCCGGCCCCAACATCTTCGATGTGATCGGCACCTCCCTCAATGTGATGGAGCAGCAGGTCACCCGCAGCCGGCTGAAAGCCCATGCCCCCGACCTGCTGGTGGAGCCCCGCCTGAACGACTTCGCCATCTTCGATTTCCACAAGGCCACACGCATCATCCGTAAGGGCCACACCGCCATGAACCAGCAGCTGTCGGCCCTGAAGGCGTTGCTCTGATGGTCCTCCCCCTGCTCGACAGCGTGCGGGCCCGGCTGGATTCCTGGTTCGTGCACCACAAATCCCAGCTGGCCGACGATCCCCTGGAACCCCTGCCCAGGGAGCGGCGCCTCGCCCTGCAGCGGCGGATCGCCGCCCTGGAGGTGCCGACGCCGCTGCTGGACTTCGTGCGGGAGGCGCTGCGCGAGGCGGTGACGGCCTGGCGCTCCGATCCGGAGGCCCCCAACGTGATGATCCTGCTCAGCCGGCCGGTGGCGCCCGTGGCACCGGTGATCGAGGCGGTCCTGGCCGACTGGGATGACCCGTCCCTCGCCTGCCGCGCCCTCCTTCCCTGCCGCCATCGCCCGGTCGATCCTCTGGCCGTCTCCCGGATGCTGACCGCTGCCCTGGAGGGTCCCCTGCCATCGGCTGCCGCCACTGGGGACCCGGTGCTGCTGTGTCTGGCGAATCTCGACCAGTGCTTTCTGCGCTGCATCGATGGCTGGAGCGGGATCGAGCGCCTGCGGCAGGTGGCCCTGGAGCGTCGCGATCGCTTCTGGCTGCTGGGCTGCAACAGCTGGGCCTGGACGTTTCTCGACCATGTGAGCCAGATCAGCTCCTGCTTCCCCGACGCCCTGACCCTGCCGCCCCTCGATGGCGCCGCCCTGAGGGAATGGCTCTCCCCCGTGGCCGCCGACCTGGAGCTGGAACAGACGGCGGGTTCCCTGCCGGATGGCTCGGGGGCCGGCGACGCCGCCGGCGATGACACCGGAGCGGCCCTGTGGAGCCAGCTGGCGGAGCTCTCCGCCGGCAGCAGCAGGATCGCCGCCGCACTCTGGCTGGATTCCCTGCATCCGGCCAAGGACGGCGATGCGGGCGCGCTGCGTCAGCTCAGGCCCGCCTTGCCCGATCTGCCCAGTCTGAGCAATGAGGACCGCTATCTCCTGCACAGCCTGCTCATCCATGGAGCGATGCGCAGGGAGCATCTGGCCTTCGGTCTGGGACTGCCCAGCCATCGCCTGCAGCCCCGCATCCACTGGCTCCTCGACGAGGGCCTGATCGAGGAATCGGCGGGGGAACTCTCCGTGCGGCCCGTCGCCCTACCCGTCTCTGGTGAAGGAGCTGGCGAACAACAACTTCTTCACCGGGGAGGCCTGAGCCATGGCCTCGCTCCCTTTCCCCCGCGTGCAGTGGATCGCCCTGGGGGCGGCGACCGCAGTCCTCCTGCCTGCCGCAGCCAGGGCCGAGACAGCGAAGCAGCGCTTCTTCGCCGAGGTCACGCTGATGAAGTCGATCAGCGCGGTCTTCGCTGTTGTGCTGGCCTACGCCGGCATTTTTCTGATCGAACGGGTGACCGGCTGGTTGTCGGAGAAGGTGGCGCGGCGCTACCGGCTGCTCATCAAGCAGTCGCTGCCGTTCCTGAAGGGCCTCATCCTGATCGTGACGGTCTCCTATCTGCTCGATCAGTTCCTCAACCTCACCCAGAACAACCTTCTGGCCCTGACGGGAACCCTGGCGGTGGCGCTGGGCTTCGCCTTCAAGGACTACGTGAGTTCGATCATCGCCGGGGTCGTTTCCCTCTTCGAAGCCTCCTACCGGGTGGGGGATCGGGTCAGGATCGGCGATTACTACGGCGAGGTCGTTGGCTATGGATTACGCAGCCTGCAGCTGGTCACCCCCGATGACAACACCATCACCATTCCCCACAATCTCCTCTGGACCGATCCGATCTCCAATGCCAACTGCGGCAAGCTGGAGGCCCAGGTGGCCACGGATGTCTACTTCGACCACAAGGTCGATGCCGATCTGGTGATGGACATTCTTTACCAGGCGGCCTTCAGCAGTCAGTACACCCAGCTGAACCTGCCGATCGTCGTGGTGATGGAGGAGCACCCCTGGGGTACCCAGTTCAGGTTGCGCTCCTATCCGATGGACGCCCGTGATGAGTTCGTCTACCGCACCGATCTTCTGATGCGGGCGAAGCGGGCTTTCGCCCACCATGGGCTCACCTATCCCCATCCGCAGCTGGCGCTTCGTGGTCCTGAAGAGGCGCTCTCTGCCGAGGACTGATCCTGTCCCGTCCAGTCCTGGCCGCCGGATGGGGCCGGCTCAGCCCAGTTCTTCGCAGCAGGCCGCAAAGGCCGCGGCTGGATCGGCGGCGGCGCTGATGGGACGGCCGATGACCAGATGGCTGGCCCCCGCCGCCAGGGCCGCCGCCGGTGTCATCACCCGCTTCTGATCCCCGGCCTCCCCCCCGGCGGGGCGGATGCCCGGCGTCACCAGGGCGAAGGGCCGTGGATGGTCGGCCCGCAGGCTGGCCACCTCCCGGGGCGAGCACACCGCGCCGGTGAGGCCCGCCGCCGCCGCCAGGGCCGCCAGCTGGGCCACATACCGCTCCAGGGGCGTCGCGATCGCCAGCTCCTGCCGGAAGCGTTCGGCCTCCCAGCTGGTCAGCACCGTCACCGCCAGCAGGGTGGGGGCAGCCAGCCCCTCCGCGGCGGCCCCCTCCAGCGCGCCCGCCTGGGCGGCGGCCAGGGCCTCGCCACCGGCGCAGGCGTGCACCGTGATCAGCTCGGCCCCCAGGCGGGCGGCGCTGCGGCAGGCCCCGGCCATCGTGGCGGGGATGTCGTGGAACTTCAGATCCAGGAACACCCGCAGCTCCCGGCGCCTCAGTTCCCTCACCACGGAGGGTCCGGCGGCGGTGAACAGCTCCAGGCCCACCTTCACCCAGCGCAGCCCCGGGATCGCCGTCGCCAGCGCCAGGGCCGCCTCGGCATCGCTGCGATCGAGGGCGAGGATGATGGAGTCGGCGGGGTCGGTGATCGCCGTGGCGGGATCGGCGGCCCGCATCAGGCCACCAGCCGCCGGAAGGTCTTCCTGCCGAGCTGCAGCACCTTGCCGGTCAGCTGCTCCGGGCCGCTGAACTCCTGGTTGGGGTCGCTCAACTTCTCGCCATCCAGCCTCACGCCGCCGCCCTGGATCTGGCGCCGCCCCTCACTGCTGCTGGCGCAGATCTCCAGGGCGCTGAGCAGGTAGAAGGCCTTCAGGGGAAAGGCCAGCCCGGCCAGGGAGGCCTCCGGAACGCTGTCCGCGCTGAGCTCGGCCGGCAGCCTTCCCTTGCCGGCGAGGCCCGCAGCCACCAGCCGGGCCGCGTCCGCCTGGGCCGCGGCGGCGGCCGCCGGACCGTGGCGATCGGCCGTGATCTGAAGGGCCATCGCCTTCTGGCGCTCACGGGCATCGGCGGGCAGGGCCTGGGGATCCAGGTCGGTGAGCAGGGTGATGTAGTCCTCCACCACCGCGTCGGGCACCTTCTCGAGCTTGGAGTACATGGAGAGGGGGTCTTCCAGAAGCCCCACGGTGTTGCCAAGGCTCTTGCTCATCTTCTGAACGCCGTCCAGGCCCGGCAGGATCGGCAGCAGCAGGCCGAACTGGGGACGCTGGCCGAAATGGCGCTGCAGGTCGCGGCCCATGGCCACGTTGAATTTCTGGTCGGTGCCACCCAGTTCCAGGTCGGCCTGCACCGCCACGGAGTCGTAGCCCTGCAGCAGGGGATAGAGAAACTCGTGCAGGCTGATCGGAGTCCCCGATCCATAGCGGTTGGCGAAGTCCTCCTTCGCCAGCATCTGACCCACGGTGCTGATCCCGAGCAGTTCGATCACCTGCGGCAGATCCAGGCCCGCAAGCCATTCGGCGTTGCGTCGCACCTCCAGGCGGCCGGGGGTCTGGAAGTCGAGCAGGGACCGCTCGGGGGGCTGGCCCTGGCCCAGCTGGGCCAGGTAGGTGGCGGCATTGACCTCCACCGCCGCCGGGTCGAGCTGCACGCGGGTGCTGCTCTTGCCGGTGGGATCGCCGATGCGGGCGGTGAAGTCGCCGATGATCAGCACCGCCGTGTGGCCTGCGTTCTGGAAGGCCCGCAGTTTGCGGAAGAGGATGCTGTGACCCAGGTGGATGTCGCTGCCTGTGGGATCGATGCCGAGCTTCACCCTCAGGGGGCGATCCTGCTGACCCGCCTCCGCCAGCCGTGCCACCAGATTCTGATCCGGATCCGTCCACGGGCCGGCGGGAAACAGGTCGGCCAGCCCACGCTCCAGCCATGGCGGCAGAGGGGGAGGGGTCGCTTCAGCCATCAGCAGGGAACCGTCGGCGCGAATGGTAAGCAGCCGCAGCTGGACAGCCCTGCCACAGGCTCAGGGTGCCGTTGCCGGGCCCCTTCCAGAGGGCGGTCGGTGGGTCGGCTCCAGCAGCAGGTCAATGATGATGGAATGGGTGTCGGTCTCGATGGGGGGCTGAATGGGGAGTCGGTACAGGCCGGAGATCGACGGCCTGCGGGGTGTCGCTGTGCTCGGTGTGATCCTGCATCACTTCGATCACAACCTGCTGCCCGGCGGTTACCTCGGCGTTGACATCTTCTTCGTGATCTCCGGGTTCGTGATCACAGCATCCCTGGCGGCTCGTCCCGCCAGGGGTCTGGGTGATCTGCTGCTCAGCTTCTACGCCCGGCGGGTGCGGCGCCTCCTGCCCGCCCTGGTGGTGTGCGTGATGATCACCAGCCTGCTGGCCTGCCTGTTCGATCCCCTGGCGGGTGTGTCGCTGCGGACCGGCGTCACCGCCCTGTTCGGGTTCGCCAATCTCCACCTGCGCGACCTCACCACCGACTATTTCGCGCCTCCCGCCCTGCTGAATGGCTTCACCCACACCTGGTCGCTGGGGGTGGAGGAACAGTTCTATGTGATCTTTCCGTTGCTGGTCTGGGCCACCGGCTTCCTGACGGGACGGCCCCGCGGTCATCGTCGGCTGTTCCGTCTGGTGGCCCTTGTCAGCCTGGTTTCGCTGCTGGCCTTCCTGGCCCTGTCGGCACGGCAGCCGTTGGATGCCTTCTATCTGATGCCGGCCCGCTTCTGGGAGCTGGGCAGCGGTTGTCTGCTCTATCTGGGGCTGTCAACGTCCCGTGGACCGTCCCCCACCCCCCGCGCGGCTGCTGCCTTCTTCGCGCTCTCCCCACCCGCGCCGCTGCTGCTGGGGCTCCTGTTGATCACCCTCGTGTTGCTGCCCGCCAGCGCGATGGCGGTGGGAGCTCCGCTGATCGTCGTGTTGACCTCCCTGCTGATCGCGGCAGTCAGCAGGTCTTCGGAAGGAAAGGTGTTGGCCCTGCTACGTCACCCCCGTGCCGTGGCCATCGGACTGCTCTCCTATTCGCTCTATCTGTGGCACTGGCCCGTGCTGTATCTCAGCCGTCTGACGGTGGGTGTGCAGTGGTGGACGTTGCCGATCCAGATCGGCCTGATGATCGCCCTGGCCATGGCCTCCTACCGCTGCGTGGAGACGCCGCTGCGCAGGGGCCTGTTTCCAGCAGGGCGCTGGCGCGCCATCTCCGGGGGGGTTCTCGCCGCCCTGGCCGGGGCCTGGATCCTGGGCTGGACGGATCGCTACGGACAGGCCCAGATCTTTCTGGGCCACCACGACAACCCGGCCCGTCGGGAACCATGGAGCGACCTGGCGATCCCAGGCACCCGCATCACTCCCCAGGTCTGCGAGCTCAACACCACCGATCAACAGGGACCGACAAGCCCAGCGGCCTTTTCGCGTCTGCTCGAGACCTGCACCGCCCAGCCGGAGCGAACGCCCTCCAGGGCGGGGAGTCCTGCGCCCCCCCATGTGTTTCTGATCGGAGACAGCCATGCCATGGCCTTCTCGCCGGCTCTGGCCCGGGTGCGGGAGTTGGGGCACGCCGAAGTGACGTTGCTGGCCCACACCGGCTGCCTGTTCCCCAACACCCCCTTCGGCCACAGCCAAGCCATCTGCTCCCGGTTTCTGGACCTTGCCGAACCCGAGCTGCTGCGATTCACCCGGCCGGGGGATGTGGTGGTGATCACCGGCTACCTGCTCAGTCACCTCGGAGACAGCTCCCAGCTGCGGGATGTCCGTGACGACATCCTGGGAAGCGATGGTCGACCGGTGCCCACCGGCGAGCAGAAGCTCCTGCTCTATCGCCAGGGGCTCGCTCGCTTTGCCGAGAAGGCCACCGCCCGGGGCGTGGCGGTCGTGCTGGTGGGTGCCACCCCCCGAAACCCTGATATCCGCAACTGCGTTCCGGATTGGTTCAACCTGCAACCCAAGCAGAACTGTGAGCGCACCGTGACAGCAGAGCTCAACCATGCCATCGCGCTCAATCGACGCCTGCGGCAGGTGCTTCCAGCAGAGGTGCAGCTGTACGACCCCATCCCCGTTCTGTGTGGAGAGGGTTGTGGCAATGAGGCCGTCATCGAACTCCTGCGGGACACCGATCACCTCTCCACCGCCGGTGCTCGACGGCTGGGGGCCAGTCTCCTGGAGTTTCTCCGGCAGGCACGTCTGCCTTCCTCAAGCTGAGGATCCGCGGTCCGGCCGGGTGGAGACAGGTCGGGACGTGCAGGGAAGCGGGGGGATCGGGGGCTGGCTCAGGGGCTGGTTTCCAGTTCCCTCTTCATTCGTTCCAGGGTGAGTTCCATCTGCTCGAACATCTTCTCGGGGGTGAGGCCGAACTGGCCCAGCTGGGTGCGCAGCTGTTCGACGGTGAGCTTGGCCTGGAAGTCTTCGGAGAGTTCGAACCGTTTCATGAACACCCGATAGCGCTCCATCATCTCCTCCATCCGATCGATGTAGAGCTTCTTGCCCTCCCGGTCGAACTTGCCGTACTCACTGCCCAGCTGCATCAGCTGCTGGTAGTCGGTGAACAACCGCTTGGCCTCGTCCTGGACGATCTCGGAATCGAAGAAGGCCATAGAGATGCCCCTCCGGGCAGCTGGGGATTCGATTCTGCAGAGCCCGACCGCCTGCAGGTTGTGCGGATCCACGTATCTAAACCCACGGGCAGCCAAACTGGATACTGAAAATTGACTGAATGCCTGGTGAAAATCACCTTGTCCAGCGCCCCCCCCCCTGTCCCTGTGGATTTCACCCCTCTGCTCCCCCAGGCGCGCGACGATGTGGCCCAGGGGCTGGCCCTGCTGCGGGGGTTGCGACTCTTGCTCTGCCTCGGGAGCCGGGCCCACATCGCTCTGCTGATGGGGACTCCGGCCCGGGTTCAGGGTGCGGCGACCACCTCCGCCGAGGGGCTCGCGCTGGTGCGGCAGCATCAACCGGCCCTTCTCCTGATCAGCGATCGACTGGAGGGCGGCTGCGGAGTGGATCTGGTGGTGCGCTGCAAACGCCATCACCCCCAGGTGCGCACGCTGCTGGTGGTCACTCAGGAGCATGGCCATGCAGGGATCCGGCGGGTTCTCGAGGCCGGCTGCGAGGGCATCGTGGCCGAGTCGCGCCTGCTTCAGGGCTCAGGCCTCCAGGCGCTGCGCACGGTTCTCGAAGGAGGCCTGTATCTGGACCCGGCCCTGGCCGCTGCCTTCCGTGGTGGTCCTGAGGCCACGGGCTCAGGATTGCAGGAGCCGCTCAGTGCCCGGGAGCGGCAGGTGCTCGCCCAGGTCGTGCACGGCCGCACCAACCACGAGATCGCCCGGGATCTGATGGTTTCGGTGGACACGGTGAAGACCCATGTGAGCAACCTGCTCCTCAAGCTTCGGGTCCGCGGGCGCATCGAGGCGGTGGTGATCGGACTGAGGCTGGGCCTGGTCGACTGGCCCGAACCCTGAGCCAGCCGCTAACTTCAGGCCCGTCGTGCACGGATGCGGGCCTTCATGGCAGGGCGCCACTGGCTGGATCCCCTGGCCCGCCGGCTCCTGGTGGCCACAGGGCAGTTGCCGGCTGCGGTTCCGGCCGCCGGTCAGGCCTGCGCCCCGGCTTCCGGCGACAGGGACGGGGAGGCGGTGGAGAGGGAGTTGCTGGCCCTCAAGCTCGCCCAGAATCCCGCCCTGCGTTTGCGGAATGGGGAGGAGGTGCGCCATGCCGCCGCCCTCGGCTGGCACCTCGATGTCAATCGCGCCAGCGCCGCCGACTGGCTGCGACTACCCGGTTGCCGGCCCGATCAGGTGGATCTGCTGCAACGGCTCCGCCACGGTGGCGTCCAGCTCAGTGGCCCCGACGATCTGGCCCAGGCCCTGCAGATCCCCCCCGAACAGATACGCAGCTGGTTGCCCGTGCTCCGTTTCCGCTGGTACGGCGAACCTGAGCCCCCTGCGGCCCCGGCACCGCTGGCGATCAACCGGGCCACCGAACCCCAGCTGCGGGAGCGGCTTGGCCTGACGGCCGAGCGTTCCCGGCGGCTGTTGCAGGAGCGAGCCCGGCAGCCGTTCCGGGATCTGGCCGATCTGCAGCAGCGCCTGCAGCTGCCCGCCGATCTGGTGGAGCGCTGGATCGGCAGGGTCGGCTTCGATCCCGCCCCCCCCGGCCCGATGCTGCCCTCGGCCCCGAGGTCATCCCGATGAGCCGTCAGGGGGAACTCTTCCCGGCCACGGCCATGGCCGCCGCCGGTGGATCCCCTCCCGCCGCGGAGCTTCCCCTGCTGCGGGAGCAGCTGCTCGCCTGGCAGGGCCGCCTCGCCGATCACCAGGGGCCGCTCCATGCCCGGTCCGATGGCACCGCCCCACCCCTTCGGCAGGGGCAGCTGTTCTCCGGCCCTGTGGACCCCGCTGACCCGTGCGAGCGGGCCCGGACCTTCGACCCGCTGGTCCTGAGCCCCCAGAGCCTGTCCTTCTGGCGCTGGCCCCGCTCTCCCCATCGCGGCGCGGCCCTCTATCTGGTGATGGATCGTCCCTCACAGCTGTCCGTGCCTCTGCTGCTCTACGTGGGCGAGACGGGGCAGGCCGACCAGCGCTGGAAAGGCGAGCATGACTGCAAAAGCTACCTGGCGGCCTACGGCGAGGCCCTGGCGCGGGTCGGGCTGGAGGCCAGGCTGAGCATCCGCTTCTGGTGCGACGTGCCCGTTGCGGTCGCCCCCCGCCGGGCCCTGGAGCAGGCGATGATCCGGCACTGGCTGCCCCCCTTCAACAAGGAGACCAGGGATCGCTGGGCCACCCCGTTCACGGCCGATCCAGCCTGAGCGGGAGGCCGGTGCTGGCTACGATCACGGCCCGCCCGTCCTGGCCGCATGGAGTTTCGTTGTCTTGCCGTTTCCGGTTCCCTGGAGGAGGTCTGGACCGGCGACACCCTGGTGGTGGGCCTTTTCGCTGCGGCTACGGGCGATGGCCGTGCCCTTCTCGAGGCGCTGGTGGGAGAGGGCCTCGATCGGCTGCTGCAGCGCCGCCGTTTCGAAGGCAAGCCCGGTCAGTCCCTGACCCTGGAGCGTCCCGGGAACTCTCCTTCCACGCTGATCCTTGTAGGTCTGGGGGACCCGGCGGACTTCGGCCTCGACGCCCTGCGTCAGGCCAGTGCCGGCGCCGCCCGAAGTGCCGCCGCCGCCGGCGCCGATGAGCTCGCCCTGTGGCTGCCGGTCGAGGGACTCGATCCCGCGGCGGCGGCGGCCGCCATGGCTGAATCGGTGCGGCTGGCCCTCTATGCCGACCAGCGCTTCAAGAGCGAGGCCGAACCCCGGCCCGAGCCCCGCCGGGTGAGCCTGCTCGGTCTGGCGGAAGCGGGGGAGGCGGGCCTGGCCGATGTGGACGCCACCTGCGCCGGGGTGGAGCTGGCCCGGCGGCTGGTGGCGGCGCCACCCAACAAGGCCACGCCCCAGACTCTGGCTGAAGAAGCTGCCGCCATCGCCGCGGCCTTCGGCCTGGAGCTCAAGGTGCTCGAGCGGGAGGACTGCGCAGCCCTCGGCATGGGGGCCTACCTGGGGGTGGCCCAGGGGTCGGACCTGCCCCCGAAATTCATCCACCTCACCTACCGGCCCGGGGGAGACGTGACTCGGCGGGTGGTGCTGGTGGGCAAGGGACTCACCTTCGATTCCGGGGGCTACAACCTCAAGACGGCTGGCTCCCAGATCGAGATGATGAAGTACGACATGGGCGGCAGCGCCGCGGTGCTGGGGGCGGCCCGGGCCATCGGCCAGATCCGACCCGCCGGCCTGGAGCTGCACGTGATCGTGGCCAGCTGCGAGAACATGATCAGCGGCGGCGCCATCCATCCCGGCGACGTCCTCACCGCCTCCAACGGCAAGACCATCGAGATCAACAACACCGATGCGGAGGGGCGGCTCACCCTGGCGGATGCCCTCGTGTACGCCTGCGGGCTGGAGCCGGATGCCATTGTCGATCTCGCCACCCTCACCGGCGCCTGCGTGATCGCTCTGGGGGAGGAGATCGCCGGGCTCTGGTCCCCCAGCGACGCCCTGGCCGAGGCCCTTCTCTCCGCCGGAAGGGCCGGTGGCGAGACGTTCTGGCGGATGCCCCTGCGGAGTTCCTACAAGGACGGTCTCAAGAGCCCGATCGCCGACCTCAAGAACACCGGTCCCCGGCCGGGGGGTGCCATCACCGCCGCCCTCTTCCTGCAGGACTTCGTCACCAAGGGTCTGCCGTGGGCCCACCTCGACATCGCCGGCACGGTCTGGAGCGACAAGGCCCGCGGCGTCGACCCGGCGGGGGCCACCGGTTTCGGGGTCCGCACCCTGGTGGCCTGGCTGGTCGGTGGTGCCGCCTGCTGAATGGTCCTCCCGCCGCGATCCCTCGAGGACCGCGGCTTAGGTTTGATCGCAGCCAAGACCGCCCCCGCCCATGGCCGCTCACAAGATCCGCTGGTACGTGAAGGCCCAGCTCGGGGTTCTGATGCTGCCGGCCGGTCTGTGCCTCTTCGGGGAAGGGGTGATCCGCAAGGGCCTCCAGACCTGGTCGGCCCTGGCTGCCTCCGTGGATCAGGGGCAGTCCATGCCGGAAGCCGGGCCCTGGTTCTGGTACGGCGCCCTGGGCCTGATCCTGATCAATGCAGGCGTTGGTCTGATGATCGAAAGCGGTCTGCTGCGCGGGTATCCCCGGACCCCTCCGAAGGCCTGAGGCTCAGGCGGGCACCGGTTCGGGATCGCCCGTGCCGGCCAGGCTGGCGTGCAGTTCGGCGGGGGACTCGAGGCGGTGGATCTGCCAGGGGGCTTTCTCTCCACAGCTGGCCTGAAGTCTGTCGAGGTCGTCGGCCGCGGCCCTGGGGCTCGCGTAGGGCCCGAAATGGCGGGTATGCAGACCCTCTCGGATGGTCAGCAGATACATACACAACCCCTTACGACTTTTCTCGAACGGTACGGCATTTTCCGGCCTTTGACAGGGTGGGAAAGCTCTACCGGCAGCCTGCCGCGGTGATCCCCATCACCTTGTTCAGCCTGGATCAGCCGCCCTTCCAGGGCTGGCTGGTGCGCGACCGCTGACCCCAGACCGCCTCCAGCCGCCGGTCGCGCCCGCAGGACCAGCGGTAGTAGCTGTACCGGACGCCGTTGCGCTCGGCGTAATTCTGGTGGTAGCCCTCTGCCGGCCAGAAGCGGGACAGGGGGCGGATCCTCACCTTGATCGCCGTGGCCGGCCTGCCCAGCTCCCGGGCGGCCGCCACCAGGCTGTTGCGAGCCTCCACGGCCTGGTCGGCACTGGTGGTGAAGATCACCGGCCGGTAGGAATCGCCGCGGTCGCAGAACTGACCGCCGGCGTCGAAAGGGTCGATGTTGCGCCAGTAGGCCCGCAGCAGGGTGTCGTAGCCGATCTCGGAGTTGTCGAAGCGGACCCGCACCACCTCCTGATGGCCGCTGCCCCCTGCGGAGACCTGCTTGTAGGTGGGGTTGGCCCCCTTGCCGCCGCTGTAGCCGCTCACCACGTCGAGCACGCCCGGAAGTTCCTCCAGGTCGTGCTCCAGACACCAGAAGCAGCCGCCGGCCAGCACGGCCTCCTCGGTGGCCGCCAGGGCCGGGGCCACCGGCGCCCCCAGGACCATCAACAGGCCCAGCAGCAGGGCGATCAGACGCATGGGTCGCTTCCGGGGAACGGTTCGAGGATCGCCGCCGCCGCCCGACGGGTGACGCCCGGCTCTCCGAGCTTCTGCCGCAACCGACCGTAGCCTTCCACCATCCGTTCCCGCGCCCCGGAGGTGGGATCGAACAGGGGAGCGAGGGCCGCCACGATGGCTTCGGGGGTGAAGGCGTCCTGCAGCAGCTCGGGCACGAGCCGTTCGCCCAGCACCAGGTTCACCGGTGAGATGTGCTTGACGTTGAAATGGAGCAGGTGTCTGGCCAGGAAGGCGGTGGGCCGGCTCACCCGGTAGCCGGCCACCTGGGGGACCCCCCGCAGGGCCAGTTCCAGGTTGGCGGTGCCGGACTTGGTGAGGGCGGCATCGGCGGCGGCGCAGAGGAGGGGCCGCAGCCCATCGGCCTCCCCGGCCGGGATCACGCGCACGGCAGCGGCTCCGGCCTTCTGCATCGCCTCAGCCAGGGTTGCCTCGAAGCCCGGCAGACCGGCGGGCAGCAACACCTGCAGATCGGGACGCTGGCGCTGCAGCAGGGCCACCGCCGCCGCCATGGGCGGCAGCAGATAGCGCAGTTCCTGCCGGCGGGAAGCGGGCAACAGCAGCAGCACCGGCGCGTCCGCCCTCAGCCCCAGTTGTTGGCGGGCCTCCTGGCGGGAGGGTCGCTGCTGCAGGGTGTCGATCAGCGGATGGCCCACCCAGGTGACCTGGGCACCCCGCTCGCCGTAGAAGCGGGCCTCCTCGGGAAAGATCGCCAGGATGCGATCGGTGAAACCGATCAGCCGGGTGGTGCCCCCGTCGCCCAGGCGAAAGGCCCACTCCTGGGGGGCGATGTAGTACGTGATCGGTACCTTCGGGTAGAGCCGCTTGAGCCGCAGACCCAGGTTCACGTTCGCCCCCATGTAGTCGATCAGCACCACCCCGTCGGGGGGATGGAGCTGCAGCCAGCGGCGCACGCGCGCCTGAAGTTTCAGGGTGGGGATCACCAGGGGGATCGGTTCCCACAGGCCGATGGCACCGAGCCTGGTGGTGTCCGCCAGCAGCTGGGCACCGGCCCGCTCCATGCGCCCGCCCCCGAGGGCCACCACCTCCAGGGGCAGCCCGCGCCGGGCAGCCTCCTCGTGCAGGGCCTTGACCAGCAGCGATCCCTGCAGATCACCGGATACCTCCCCGGTGCTGATCAGCAGTCGCACCATCAGCGCTGGGCCGGCAGCGGTCCACGCCGGCCCGGGCCTATTGAGGCTTCGAGAAAGGCGCACAGCTCATCGGCCGCGGCCAGCAGGGGCCGTTCCCGCGCCTGGCGCAGAGCGGTGGCGAGCACCAGATCGCTGCGATAGATGAGGGTCCAGAGGTCCTGGAGCTGCCGGAACTGGGCGCCATCGTCGGCCTGGGTCATGCCGCTGCGCCGCAGGCCGACGCGATTCAGCCCCCGGATGCGCCCCGGGTGGCCCTCCACCGTCATGAAGGGGGGGACGTCCCGGTCGATCCGGCTCATGCCGCCCACCATGGCCAGGGTGCCGATGTGGACGAACTGGTGGATGCCGAGCACCCCTCCGATCACGGCGCGATCCCCGATCACCACGTGGCCGGCCACCGCCACCCCGTTGGCGATCACGATGCGGTCGGCCAGGTTGCAGTTGTGGCCGAGGTGGCTGTAGGCCATCAGCAGGTTGCCGTTGCCCAGCACGGTCTGCTCCCCTTCCGCCGTGGCGCGGTTGATGGTGACGTACTCCCGGATCGTGTTCTCATCGCCCATCACCACCTCCGTGGGGGCACCGCCGTACTTGAGGTCCTGGGGTTCAAGGCCGATGCAGGCTCCCGGGAAAATACGGTTGCCCTTCCCCATCCGCACCCGGCCGTCGATCACCACGTGGGGACCGATGCGGCTGCCCTCACCGATCTCCACCTCTGGACCGATCACCGCATAGGGGCCGATCTCCACGCCCGAGCCCAGCCGGGCCCGTGGATCGACAAGGGCCGTGGGATGCACGGATGTCGCCATGGCTGCACTGGACATCACGTCAGTCCACGAGCGAGAACATCAGCTCACCAGAGCAGACCCGTTCGCCGTCCACCATGGCTTCGGCGTGCACCTTGCCGAAGCGCTTGCGCTTCAGACCCAGCAGTTCGCAGGTGATCATCAGCTGGTCGCCCGGCACCACCGGCCGTCGGAAGCGGACGCCGTCGATGCCGGCGAACACGAACAGGCCCTTGGGCAGATCGGGCATCTGGGTGACGATCAGGCCGCCGACCTGGGCCATGGCCTCGACGATCAGAACGCCGGGCATCAGGGGGCGGCCGGGGAAATGGCCCTGGAACTGGGGCTCGTTGAAGGTGACGTTCTTGAGTGCCACCGCCTTCTTTCCGGGGACGTACTCCACCACCCGATCCACCAGGGCGAAGGGATAGCGATGGGGGAGCAGGTTGAGGATCTGTTCGCTGCTGAGCACCACCGCGCTGGCCGCTTCGGCGGCATCGCAGGGTGGGGTGGCGGCCGGTGGGGCGGAAGAGGGAAGAACGGTCAAGGAACTCAGTGGGTCGGTACGGGTACGGGCGGCTGCGGCGCCTGGGACGCCAGGGCCGCAGCCATGGCGGTGTGCAGGCCATGGGAGCCGCGGTAGGCGAAGACCTGGGCCCTCGGCAGGCCCACCAGCGCCAGATCTCCCAGCAGATCAAGCAGCTTATGGCGCACCGGTTCGTCGGCATAGCGCAGGGGTGGGTTCATCCAGCGGTCGCCGTCGCACACCAGGGCATTGTCGAGGGCACCGCCGCGGATCAGCCCGGCGGCGAGCAGCTGCTCCACCTGCTCCCGGAAGCCGAAGGTGCGGGCCGGTGCGATCTCCGCGATGAACCGCTCCGGGGTGAGGTCCAGACTGAAGAGCTGGCGGCCGATGGCGGCCTGGGGAAAGTCGATGGCCGCGGCCAGGCGCAGCCGGTCTCCCGGCAGGACCACCACGAAACCGTCGCCCTGCTGCAGGGTGAGCGGCGCGGAGGGCAGGGGAGGTTCGGCCCGCTTCCCCCGCTCGCTGAGCCCCGCCTCGCCGATCGCCTCCACCCAGGGCAGGCCGGATCCGTCCAGCAGGGGAACCTCCTCGCCCTCCACCAGCAGCTCCGCCTGACTCACCCCGGTGCCGGCCAGGGCCGCCAGCAGATGCTCCACCGTCGCCAGACGGCGATCCCCGAGCTGCAGGCACGTGCAGAGGCGGGTGTCGCTCACCTGGGCCGGCCCGAGTCGCTGCAGGGGCCGGTCCGGGGCGTCCAGCCAGCCCAGCCAGTACCCCGGACGCTCCGAGGGGCCCAGACGGAGCCGGGAGACGGCGCCGCTGTGCAGACCGACTCCATGGCGCTCCACAGAGGAGGCGAGGGTCCAGGCCTGGCTGTAGTCACTGGGCCAGGTCGTCACTAGAACTTCCAGCCCACGCCGAGGTTGAAGCGCCACTCACCGGAGAAGTCCTGGCTGGCCACCTCCAGGCGCAGGGGCCCGACCGGGGTGGTCACGATCAGACCGGTGCCGACCGAGAAACCTGATCCAGGCTTGTTGAGCAGGCCACCGATGTTGCCCGGAACGTCGGCCTGGGAGCCGAAGGTGGTGCCGCCATCGATGAACAGTTCCCCGCTGACGATGCTGAACAGGGGGAAGCGGTATTCGATCGTGGCCTCACCGAAGCTGCGGCCCACCCCGAGATCGCAGTCGAAGTAGCCACGCACCGAGTTGCCGCCGCCCAGGCAGAAGGCCTCGTAGGGCGGCAGGTCGCCGATCACCGTCCCGGCGGACACCTGGAACGCCAGGGCCTGTTTGCAGTCCTCGGTCTCGCCGGCCTTGGGACGGCACCCCTTGTAGAACTTCAGCCAGCGCACCGGGATGTAGTGGGTGAAGCTGCCCCGCACCCGGTTGAAGGTGGGTGAGTCGGGGCCGACGGAGAAGAACTGCTCGGTGGCGATGCTGAGGAAGTTGCCCTGGGTGGGATTGCGGGGGTCGTTCAGGGTGTTCATCGTTGCCCCCAGCCGCAGGCCCACCAGCTGGTTGCGGGTGGCGCAGTTGAAGGCCAGGCAGACAACCGAGTTGGTGGGGACGGCATCCAGGCACTGGCATCGTCCGGGACCGCCACGCCGAAGCGGCGCGAGTTGCCGGCAAAATCCATCGGCGTGGCCACCTGGCCCGAGAATCCCAACAGCACACTCCAGGGGGCACGCACATAGGGGTTGCCGCCATTGAGTGGGCGCACCAGCTGAACGTTGGCGCCCGCCCGCTGGATCAGGACGGTGTTGCCGTCGTACTCGAACCAGCTGAGGTCCTGACCGGAGGCCTCGGAGGCGATGCGGGCCGCCGTGACGGAAGGGAAGAATTCCCCGAGGGGATTGAACAGGGAGTTGATGTTGTAGGCGACCGCAGTCCCTGGAGCCTCGTAGAAGTCGGAGACGGTCAAGATGTCGCCTTCGTCCTGGCTCCGGAACACCTGGGGGGCATCCCGGCTGATGAAGGCCCTCATGCGGAAGGCGGTGCGGAAGGGATCCCCCTTGATCCAGGGATCGGTGAAGGCGATGTCGGCCAGACCGCCGAACTGGCCGTAGGTGAAGCTGGTGGACAGGTCCCAGGCCCGGCCGAACAGGTTGCTGTCCTGCAGCTGGATCTGGCCGAACACCCCCTGGCTCTGGCTGTAGCCCAGGCCGCCGGAGAGTGAACCGGTCGACTGCTCGACGACACCGAGCACGATCACCACCGTGCCGGGCTCCTCCGGTTCGGGCCGCAGGGTCACCTTCACGTCGCTGAACAGGCCGGTGCCGTAGAGCCGCTTGAGGTCGTCCTCCAGGTTGCGGCGGTTGAACACCTCACCGGGTTTGATCGAGATCTCGCGGGTGATCACCCATTCCTTGGTCTTGCCCTTGATCGGCTGGCCCTCGTCGTTGGTGGCCGATCCCTCCTTGTTGAGGAACTGCACCTCCACCCCTTTCACCGTGCCCTGGCGCACCAGCAGCTGCACGTCCCCCTCGGGACTGACCCGGGAAGGTCCGGTGACACGGGCCAGGGAATATCCCTGATCGGCGTACCACTTCTGCAGCTCCTCCATGCGGGTCTGCAGAGTGGCCAGGTTGAGGGTCTTGCCGTAATCACCGGCGAAGGTGTCCTCGATCACCGATGCAGGCAGCTTGGCGTCGGGCGGATCGAGACTCACCTGGGTGAGCACGGGGTTGGGCACCACCGAGACCACCAGCCGCACCCCCAGGGGGCCGTCCTGGGGCTCGATGCGGACATCGGAGAACCAGCCCGTGGCATAGATGGCCTGCAGGTCCGTTTCCAGCTGGCTGCGGGTGATCGCATTGCCGGGCGTCACCGCCATGGCGCCATAGGCGGCCAGCTCCAACCGTTCGCTTTCGGGATGGCCCTCCAGGCCTTCGATCACCACCTCACTGATCAGCACCCTGGGCTCGGCTTCCGCCGCCGGCGAGCCTTCCGGCTGGATGGAGGGGATCCCGGGCCTGTCTTCACTGGTGGCCGGGGGGCCGCCCGGGGCCGTTGGGGTGGCAGGGCGCTGGGGTGGCAGGTTCCTCCTGGGCGTCAGGTTCCACCTGGGTGGCGGGGACCTCGGGGCTGGCTGGTTGCTCCGGCGCCCCCTCCGGTTCGATCGGAGCCGATTCTCCGGGTTCGGCGAAGGGGTCGGCGTCGGCCTGGGCCACCGAGGCCGCGGGGGACTCCTGCCCTTGCGGACGGCCGGAGGGGTTTTCGGCTGCTGAGCCGGGGGTGCCCGCCAGCAGCAGGGCCCCCAGGAGAGGCAGGGAGGCGGTCGCCGCCCAGGGCGTGACGCTTCGAAGGATGTGGGGCCTGCCGAGGCGAACGCCAACCATGGATGTCGTCTGCAGAGCGGCCTGGCCGCAAAGTGCGCTGACCTTACCGGTAGATCCGTGGTTCGGGACAGACCCCTTGGACCCGTTTGAGGACCTCCCCGTAGGCCTCGACGACGCCGCCCAGATCCTGGCGGAAGCGATCCTTGTCCAGAATCCGCTCCTGGGCGTCGGTCACCGCCCGGTCCCAGAGGCGGCAGGTGTCGGGGCTGATCTCATCGGCCACCACCAGCTCGTCCGCCGGGGTGAAGCCCAGCTCGATCTTGAAATCCACCAGTTCCAGCCCCACCGGACCGAACAGGGCGCGCAGGCCGTCGTTGACGCGAAAGGCCAGCTCCCGGATCGCTTCGAGCTGGGCCGGGGTCACCACAGCGAGTCGCTCCAGCCTGGCCTCGCTGAGCAGGGGATCGCCCAGGGAATCGTCCTTGTAGTACAGATCCAGCAGGGGGGGCTCCAGGGGGGTGCCCGCCGCGATCGGCATCTGACGGCAGAGGGATCCGGCCGCCAGGTTTCGCACCACCACCTCCACCGGCACCACCCGCACCGGGCGCACCATCATCCATCGGTCGGAGTGCAGACCCAGGTAGTGGGTGGGTACTCCGACCCGCTCCAGGTGCTCGAACAGCAGGGCGGAGATGCGGCAGTTCATCGCCCCCTTGCCCAGCAGCCGGGCCTTCTTGAGGGCGTTGAACGCCGTGGCGTCGTCCTTGTACTCCACCGCCACCAGGTCGTCCCGGTCGGTGGCATAGACCCTCTTCGCCTTTCCTTCGTAGAGAAGGGGGCCTGTGGCAGGGGGGAGGGTCATGGGGACGGAGTCGCGGACGGGAGCGTGTCCGGCGTCGGAACCGGAAGATCGGCGGCATGGCCACCGGGGGTTCGGGGCGAGCGCAGCTGGATCTCCAGCTGGCGGACCCTCGGGGCCGAAGCCGGATCCTCACGGCGCCACCGCCATTCCCCGTAGGCATCGTCGATGCGGCCGCTGAGCCGCAGGCGGCGCTCCCTGGCCCGTTCGGAGGGCAGGGCGGCCTGGGTGTCGAGGAGTTCCGCCACCAGGCCCCAGGCCCCGGCTGCCGCCGCCTGCTCGAGCGCCGTTTCCAGCAGGGCTTCCCGCTCCGCGGCGGGCAGTTCCGCCAGCAGACCCACGGCCTGCTGGAGCCGCTCGGCCCCGGCCACGCCGGGTCGACGGGCCTGGACCAGGAGCTCGCCGGCGACCCTGGAGAGGCCCCTGGATTCCAGGTGGATGGCCAGCAGTTCCAGGGCCGAGCGGGTGACCAGGGTGCCGTCCTCCCGGCGTTGCAGCGGCATGGCGAGTTCATCGAGGGGGGTGCCGGCCTCCCGCCGCAACCGCTCCAGGGCCAGGGCCGCCCGCCGGTGATCGAGGCCCGCCGAGGCGGCCCGCCATTGCAGCTGTAACCACTGCACCCGCTCGGCGCCGGCGGCCGGGCCATAGCGGTTCAGAACCTCCATGGCTTTGTCGGGGGCGCGGCAGGTGAGCAGCACATCGGCGTTGGCGAGCACCTCCGGCAGGGGCTGGGGGGCCGGATGGAGGGTCACCAGCCGCTGCTGCAGCTGACGCAGGCGATCGACCAGGTCAGCCTCAGCGCTCTGGCGACAGGCCCCGTCGAGATCCTCGAGATCCCCATGGAGCAGCACCTCGGCGAACTCCTCTTCGCTCAGCAGCGGCGGCGGCAGTTCGGCGGCCGGGGTTCCGGTGGGGGCTCCGGCTGCCGCCGGGTCCTCCGGGGAAGGCGGCTCGGCGGAGGGGAGCTGAGCAGGCTCCGGGGTGATGGCCGCTGTCGCGGCGGCCGGCTTGGCGTTCACCGGCGGCACACCGCTCAGGATGGTGAGGGCGGCCAGGGCCGTCAGGCTCCGGCGTCCGGCCTGCAACCAGGTCCCCCGGCAGCGAAGGCCGCCGATGTCCTGGCCGGATCCGGTCGGCGGGACGGCGGTCGAGGCGGCGGTCGAGGAGAATGGCAAAGGTGAGCGGCAGCAAGGCGGGTGAGGGCGACCGGTGCAGCACCCGTGCCGGCGCACAACCTAGGGGAGCTGCCCCCACCGAATCCACCCCCTTTCTCCCTCTTCCCAACCCCATGGTGCCGCCCACCGCTTCCGATGCTTCGCCGACCCCGGCCCGGATCCTGGTGGTGGGCGGCGGCGGTCGGGAGAACGCCCTGGGCTGGGCCCTGGCGCGCTGTCCCGGGGTCGACCAGGTGCTGGTGGCTCCCGGCAACGGCGGCACCGGGGATCTGCCCGGTTGCGGCCAGCTGGCCATCGCCGAAGGCGACCACGCTGCCCTGGTCGCCGCCTGTCGTCAGCAATCGATCGATCTGGTGGTGGTGGGGCCCGAGGCACCGCTGGCGGCCGGCCTCGCCGACCGTCTCAGGGCCGAGGGGCTGGCCGTCTTCGGCCCCGGAGCCGATGGCGCCCTGCTGGAGGCCAGCAAGCGCTGGGCCAAGGAGTTGATGGAGGAAGCGGGTGTCCCGACGGCGGGCTACTGGGCGGCAACCGATCGGCAGCAGGCGCTGGAGGCCCTTGAGCGCCATGGCCGTCCCCTGGTGGTGAAGGCCGACGGGCTGGCCGCTGGCAAGGGTGTCACGGTGGCCGACAGCCTCGAGCAAAGCCGCCAGGCCATCGAGGAGGTGTTCGCCGGCCGGTTTCTGGCTGCCGCACCCGGGGGGGAGGCCCCTGCTCCCTCCCTGGTGCTGGAGGAGCGGCTCCAGGGCCCCGAAGTCTCGGTGTTCGCCCTCACCGATGGCCGCACCATGGTGCTGCTGCCCCCGGCCCAGGACCACAAGCGCATCGGCGAAGGGGACACAGGCCCGAACACCGGCGGCATGGGGGCCTATGCGCCGGCTCCGCTGCTGGATGGGGCGGGTCTGGAGCGGGTGCGCCGCCTGGTGCTGGAGCCGGTTCTGGCGGCCCTGCGCCGCAGGGGCATCGACTACCGCGGCGTGATCTTCGCGGGCCTGATGCTCACCGAGGCCGGCCCCAAGGTGATCGAGTTCAACTGCCGCTTCGGCGATCCGGAGTGCGAGACGCTGATGCCGTTGCTGGGGCCGGAGCTGGCGCGGGTGCTGCTGGCCTGTGCCCGCGGCCGGCTGGAGGAGGCCCCGCCCCTTTCGATCCAGCCCCATTGCAGTGCCTGCGTGATCGCCGCCGCCGAGGGCTACCCCGGCGAGGTGCGCCGAGGAGACCCGATCCGTTCGGATCTGGCGAAAGACCCCCGGCTGCAGCTGTTCCACGCGGGCAGCCGCCGCGCCGAGGACGGCCGGGTGCTCACCGCCGGCGGGCGGGTGCTGGCGGTGGTGGCCCAGGCCGACGACTTCGACACGGCGTTTGAGCGGGCCTATGCCGGCCTGGGACAGGTGGCTTTTGATGGCATGACCTTTCGGCGCGATATCGGCCATCAGGTGCGCACGCGGCTCCCGGTGCCCCTCCCATGACGCTCCTCGACCCAGCATCCCCCCAGGACCCCGCCGATTCGGTGGATTCGCTCAGGGCCTGGCGGGATCGTCTGCAGCGCTGGTGGGCCGAGTTCAGCCTCCAGACGAAGCTGCTGGCGGTGGCCACCCTGGTGGTCAGCCTGCTGATGACGGGCATCACCTTCCTGGCGCTGAACGGCATCCAGCGGGATGCCCGCATGAGTGACACCCGCTACGCCCGTGACCTGGGCCTGCTGCTGTCGGCCAATGTCACCCCCCTGGTGGCCGAGGGCAACGACCGGGAGCTGGCGTTGGTGGCCGAACGTTTCTGGCAGTCCAGCCGCAGCCTTCGCTACATCTTCTTCGCCGACTCCGACGGCGTGATCTATCTGGGCATTCCGATGGGGGGCCGTGCCGGCACGGGGGAACGGCTGCTCAGCCGTCGCCTGGAGCTTCCCGCCGACATCCAGCGGCGGCCCGACAACCCCCTGATCCGCCAGCACCTCACCCCTGACGGTCAGGTCACCGACGTTTTCGTGCCCATGGTCAGCGACGACCGCTACCTGGGGGTGGTGGCGCTGGGCATCAACCCCAACGAAACCCTGTTGGCCAGTGCCGCCCTCACCCGGGAAGTCACCGTGGCGGTGTTCATTTCCATCTGGGTGCTGGTGATCCTGGGCTCGGTGTTCAACGCCCTCACCATCACCCAGCCGGTCAAGGAACTCCTGCGGGGTGTGCGCTCGATTGCCGGCGGCAATTTCGAGACCCGCATCGTCCTCCCGGTGGGGGGGGAGCTGGGGGAACTGCTCAATGGCTTCAACACCATGGCTTCCCAGCTGGAGGTCTACAAGGCGGCCAACATCGAGGAGCTCACCGCCGCCCAGGTGAAGCAGCAGTCGCTGATCGCCACCATGGCTGATGGGGCGGTGCTGCTCGACGCCGAGGGGCGCATCGTGCTCGCCAACCCCACCGCCCGGCGACTGTTCCGCTGGGAAGGCCGCAAGCTGGAGGGCAATGAGCTGGCCACCGAACTTCCCGACCGGCTGGCGATGGAACTGCACGATCCTCTGGATCGTCTGATCGTCTCCGAGCGGGACAACACCGAGGTGCGCTGCAGCTTCGGCGAACCCCCGCGCACCCTGCGCATCGTGCTTCAGTCGGTTCGGGATGCCACCGGCGAGACCCTCAAGGGGATCGCCATGACCATCCAGGACCTGACCCGGGAGGTGGAACTGAACGCGGCCCAGAGCCGTTTCATCAGCAACGTGTCCCACGAGCTGCGCACCCCCCTCTGCAACATCAAGAGCTATGTGGAGACCCTCCACGACATGGGCGACATGCTCAGTCCCGGGGAGCAGAAAGAGTTCCTGAGCATCGCCAACGCCGAGACCGATCGACTGGCCCGGCTGGTGACCGACGTGCTCGATCTCTCAAGGCTGGAGTCGGACCGGGTCTGGCAACTCGAACCGCTGGAACTGGCCCCGGCCATCGAGCAGACCCTGCGCACCTACCGGCTGAATGCCGAGGAGAAGGGGGTGAGGCTGGCCTTCACAAGCGAAGCCCATCTGCCCCGGGTGCGGGGCAACTGGGACCTGCTGCTCCAGGTGCTGGACAACCTGGTGGGCAATGCCCTGAAGTTCACCCCCAGCGGCGGTCAGCTGCTGCTGCGGGCCTACCCCTGGCCCGACCACTGCCCGCTCGATCCCGCTGCCGGCCCCGGCGATCACGCGTCCTGCGCCATCACGTCCCCCCTGCCGCGGCTGCGGCTGGAGATCTCCGACACCGGCTGCGGCATTTCCGAGAGCGACCAGCAGCGGATCTTCGAGCGCTTCTACCGGGTGGAGAACGCCGTGCACACCGAAGCCGGCACCGGTCTGGGGCTCTCGATCGTCAGGGGCATCCTGGAGAAGCACGGCAGCCAGGCCCAGATGGTCAGTGAGCCGGGCACCGGCACCACCTTCTGGTTCGACCTGCCCCTGGAGCAGGCCGACAGCGATGAACTCCAGCTGCAGGTGGAACGGCGGGGGGTGGTCACGACGAGCTGAGCCGCGCGGCCCCGGTCGGGTCAGAGCTCCCCTTCCACGCCCCGCATGATCCGGCCCAGGTCGGCCCGCTCGTCGGTGGTGATGCGATGGGGCACGCCGCTGATGATCCGCTCGAAATTGGCGAAGGAGTCCTTGATCTCCGGCCCGTTGCCTGTGATCACGAATTCCCGGATGCCCTTGTCGTGCCAGGAGCCGCGCATCTTGAACACGTTCAGGGCCCGGGCCATCTCACCGCGGATCTCCACGTACTGAAGCAGCAGGATCGTGTCGGTGATGGTGGAGATGTGGGAGTCGGTGATCGAGTGGCTGCCCATGAACTCCTCGGATGTGTTGGTGAAGAAGCCCGCAATCTCCTCCTGCTTCGCGTAGCCGGTCACCCCGATCACGAACTGGCGGAAGGCGTTGTGGCTGACGCCCCTGGCCAGGGCGGACAGGGAGTCGATCGCCATGCGGGAGGGCTTGAACTGACCGATCTCCGTCTTGATGATCTGCAGGTGATCCTCCAGACCGGTGGATTCCGGATAGGCACAGATGATCTTGAGCAGGCCGTCCTGCTCCATCTGCTCGAAGTCGATGCCCCAGCTGGTGGCGTTGCGGAGCAGCTGGGAGCGGGATTCCTCGTAGGCGAACAGGATCGCCCGCTCCTTGCTGCGGCAGGCATCCTCCACGAACTTGCTGACCAGCAGGGTTTTGCCCGTGCCGGTGGCACCGGTGGCCAGGATGATGGAGTCCTTGAAGAATCCGCCCCCGCACATCTCATCGAGGCGGGGCACGCCCGAGCTGAGGCGCACGTTGGAGGACCGCTGGGTGAGGCGCATCGCCCCCAGGGGGAAGACGCTGATGCCATGGCTGCCCATGGTGAAGGGAAACTCTCCTTTCATATGGGTGGTGCCCCGGAGCTTGAGGATCTCCACCGTGCGGCGACGGCGCTCCCCCTCCAGCACGTTGCGCAGGATCACCACATTGTCGGAGACGAATTCCTCGACGCCATAGCGGGCGATGGGTCCGTACTCATCGACCCGTTCGGTGGTCATCACCGTGGTGACGCCGATCTCCTTGAGCCGGGCGATCAGCCGAAAGATCTCCCGCCGCACCACGGAGATGGCGTCGTACTGCTGAAAGACGGCGGTGATCGAATCGATGGCCACCCGCTTGGCCTTGTATTTTCGGATCGCGTAGTTGATTCTCTCTATCAGCCCGGAGAGATCGAAATTTCCGGAGACCTCCTGGCCATCGGGATCCGGGGAGGCATCGAGGACAAAGAGCTTGTCCTGCTCCACCATCCCCTGCAGATCCCATCCGAAGCTGGCGGCATTCCGCAGGATGTCGAGCGGCGACTCCTCGAAAGTGACGAAAATGCCGTGTTCGTTGAACTGGCGGATGCCGTTGCAGAGGAAGTTCAGCGAAAAGACGGTTTTCCCGGTTCCCGAAGTACCGCTGATCAGGGTCGATCGACCGATCGGCAGCCCACCGTGACAGATGTCATCGAAGCCCTCGATCCCCGTGGGCAGCTTCTGCACCTGCATCCGCCCGTCCCCTGCGGACTGGGCGATGGGACTGGAGCTGAAGGCGGTGGAGTCCTGCATCGAAGGTATGGACGGGCGAGGGGGCGGGGACGGTGCTGATTCGGGAAGGGGATTCAGGAGGTTTCCGGAGCAGAGGACTGAGCGGCAGTCTCCTCATCATCGATGTCGGGGTTGAATTCCTCCTCGGAGAGTTCTTCATAGAGGAGATCCAGGCCGATCAGCACCCTTTCTCGATCGGAGAGGTCGCCGATGATGCGGCGCACCGGGGGTGGCAGGATCTTGGCCAGAGTGGGAGTGGCCAGGATCTTGTCCTCTTCCGCCAGTTGGGGATTCTTGAGCACATCGATCACCTTGAGGGCATAGACCCCACGGAATTCGGACTCGAGAATGTCGCGCAGTGTTTTGAGTGCCCGCATGGAATTGGGGGTGTTCCCTGCCACGTAGAGCTTCAGGATGTAGGTCTTACGGAATGTCATGGAGGCGGTCTAGGTGGGCGGGTGGTGGGCTTCGGGTAGGGGAGCAGAGACGGCGGGGGGATCCGGAGGGATGGAACGCCGATACATCTCACAGAGGTGGGCCATGACGTCAAGGAGGGTCAGTCGGTAGTCCTGAAGAAAGTCATTTTTGTGCCCTTTGATCATCAGCTGTTTCCTGATTTCTTCGATCAGATCCATATGGATCTGGACCGTTCTGGTGATCGGTAGGTCGGCAAAGAAGGCCGTGTTCACGAAGCTCTCGATCGCCTGGTTCGCCGCAGCGGGATCCTTGAAGTAGCTGATCAGCAGATCGCGGTAGGTGCGGGTGAGGGACCCCACCAGCTCACGGCGCTCCTTCGCCGGCAGATTGCGCAGAAAGCGGGAGGGATCCCGCTTGTAGTACACACCCAGATAGCCCAGGCGGCCATTGAGCCGGTTGGACAGTTTCCAGCCCTCCGGCAGTGCCCCCGCCTCCTTCCCCCCATCGGTTCCCGGCCCCGTGGCCCCGGAGGCAACGGTGCCGCCGGTCACCGGAACGGTGGTGCTCCGCAGGAAGCGGGACACGGCTGCGTCGAGGCTGTAGCTGAGCTGCTCCAGCTGATCGGGGGGGAGGCGCACTTCGGCGTCGTGAAAGAGCACCTTGCCGCTCACCGGTCCTATCACCACCGCCGGCAACTGCAACCCATGGGGAACCAGGGCCCTGAACAGGGTCTCGTCCACGCAGTCCTCCTCCAGAAGGATGGCGTCGAATTCCTCCCGGCGACGTTCCAGCTCCCGGAGCGGGTCGTTGGCCGGATCCACCGGGGCGAGCCGGTAGCGCCCGCCCTTCAACCACTGGACGCAGGCCTCCGCCAGGGCAGGGGTCTGGATGAGGGAGACGATGGTGAGAGCCGGTTGGGGCATCGACCGCTGCGGCGGGGAACTCCCCTGAACGCGCCGATTCTTGACGAAAGGGAGGCCCGGACGGGAGGATCTTCTTTCTGTCTTTCGATTCCGTGCGTCCAGGCCGAATGATGGTTCACTCCGTCAGCCTGGCCACGCCCCCAGAGCGATGACCCAAGCCCCCCAGACGAAACCCCAGGCTTCAGCCCCGGGCGACTTCGCCGGTCCCTACGCGATCGTCGAGGCCTCCGGCCAGCAGTTCTGGCTCCAGCCCGATCGCTACCTCGATCTTGATCGGCTGAATGCCGACGTCGACAGCACCGTCACCCTCGAGAACGTGCTGCTGGTCAAGGACGGCTCCGGCACCACCCTCGGCCAGCCCTACGTTGCCGGGGCCACGGTGGAGCTGAAGGTCATGGCCCATCGCCGTGGTCAGAAGATCATCGTCTACAAGATGCGTCCCAAGAAGAAGACCCGTCGCAAGAACGGTCACCGGCAGGAGCTCACCCGTGTGATGGTTCAGTCGATCAAGGTGGCTGGCAAGGCGATCGCCTGATCGGGCCCTCCTCCACGACCTTTTCCCCCTTCTCCCCTTCCTCCCATGGCTCACAAGAAAGGCACGGGTTCCACCCGCAACGGCCGCGACTCCAACGCCAAGCGTCTGGGCGTGAAGCGCTACGGCGGTGAAACCGTCAGCGCCGGCTCGATCCTCATCCGGCAGCGGGGCACCTCGGTCATCCCCGGCGTCAACGTCGGTCGCGGATCCGACGACACCCTCTTTGCCCTGGTGGATGGGGTCGTCAGCTTCGACTCGATCAAGCGGGGCCTGCGCAACCGCAAGCGCATCAATATCGCCGTCGGCGCCTAGGCCAGTGGGGCGTCGGCCATTTCGGTGCCGTCGCCCGGCACCTTCAGGAAAACCCTGAGCCAGCCCACCAGCAGATAGAAGGGCAGGGTGTCCACCAGAGCGGCCAGGAGCTTGAACACGTAGCCGCTGGCGATGTAGACGGCCAGCTGGGGGAGCACGGGTTCCCCTGCCCGGATCGGCAGCACGTGAGCCGCGTAGTGGCTGATCAGCACCACCGCCGAAGTATCCACCACCTGGCTGACCAGGGTGGAGCCGTTGTTGCGCAGCCAGAGGGCCTTGCCGTTGCTGAAGCGCTTCCAGAAATGGAACAGGCGCACGTCGGTGAACTGGGCGGCCATGTAGGCGGCCATCGAGGCCCCCACGGCGCCGAAGGCCAGCCGACGCACCTCGAAGAACACCGGCACCCCGTTGGCGTCGGTGCTGGCGGGCAGACCCGCCGCCCCCCCGTAGCCGTCCAGCCCGGGCAGGATCCCCCCGAGCCAGAGCACCAGCACGATCCAGCCGTTGAGCATCAGCCCCACCCAGACCACCTGGGAGGCGCGCCGTTCGCCCCAGAGCTCGCTGATCAGGTCGGTGCAGAGGAACGTGACGGGGTAGGGCAGGGCACCCACCGCCACGATGATCGGGAAGGAACCGATGCTGCCCAGATTCAGGAACCGGGTCAGCCCCAGGATGTTGAGCATGCCCATGGTCCCCAGGAAGATGCCGGCCAGCACCAGGAAGGTCACCTCGCGCCGGTCCTGCAACGTCATCGGCGGCTGAGCATGGGAGAAGGTCCCACCAGGCTGCCGCCTTCGCCGCAGTCGCGCCACGTCTCCGCTCAGGGCCCCCAGCCCTGGTGCGGCTTTCTGGTGTTCGACAAGCCGGCCGGCCTCACGTCCCACGACGTGGTCGCCCGGGTGCGGCGGGCCTATGGCCTGCGGCGGGTGGGCCATGGCGGCACCCTCGATCCCGCCGTCACCGGGGTGCTTCCCATCGCCCTCGGCCCGGCCACCCGGCTGCTGCCCTACCTCAGCGGCGACAAGGCCTACCGGGGCGTGGTGCAGCTGGGCCTGCGCACCAGCACCGACGATCTCGAGGGGGAGGTGCTGGAGCAGGCGGCCCTGCCGGCTCTGGAGGCGGGAGATCTTCACAGGGCTCTGGCCCTCTTCCGGGGGAAGATCCTGCAGGTGCCTCCCCAGGTCTCCGCGGTGCACGTGGATGGCCGGCGGGCCTACGCCCGGGTCCGGGCGGGAGAGACGCTGGAGCTCACCGCGCGGCCGGTGGTGATCCACAGCCTGGAGCTGCTCGACTGGGACCCGGCCAGCGGCCGCCTGGAGCTGGAGGTGGCTTGCTCCGCCGGCACCTACGTGCGGTCCCTGGCGCGGGATCTGGGAGCGGCCCTCGGTTGCGGCGGCGCCCTGGCCCGTCTGCGCCGCACGGCTGCCCTCGGCTTCGGCCTGGATCAGGCCCTTCCCCTGGACTGTCTCGCCACCTCTCCCCTGCCCCCCCTGCGGGATCCCCTCGAGGTGCTGGTGGATCTGCCGCGCCAGCGCCTCGCTCCGGACCAGCTGGCGTCCTGGCGCTGCGGCCGCTCCCTGCCCCGTACGGTGGAGCAGCTGCCCGAGGAGGCCGTCGCCGTGCTCACCCCGGATGGCACTCTGGCGGGCATCGCCCGTGCCGACGGCGAGGGCCTGCTCCTGCCTCGGCTGGTGTTCGACGCCGCCGGTTGACCCGCTTCCGATTCCGCTCCTGATTTCGCGATGGCCGGCCACAGCAAATGGGCCCAGATCAAGCGCACCAAGGCGGTGGTGGATGCCAGGCGTGGCGCGGTCTTCACCCGCCTGGGGCGGGAGATCACCGTGGCGGCTCGGGGCGGTGCCGATCCCGCCGGCAACTTCCAGCTGCGCACGGCCATCGAGAAGGCCAAGGCGGCGGGAGTGCCCAATGCCAACATCGACCGGGCCATCGCCAAGGGCAGCGGACAGGGGGGCGGCGGCGCCGAGCTTTTCGAGGCGGTGCGTTACGAGGGCTACGGCCCAGGGGGCGTGGCCGTCCTGATCGAGGCCCTCACCGACAACCGCAACCGCACGGCGGCCGACCTGCGACTGGCCTTCGGCAAGCATGGCGGCAATCTGGGCGAGACGGGCTGCGTCAGTTACCTGTTCGATCAGCGATCCGTGGTCCGGCTGGCTTTGCCCGCCGCCGACGAGGAGGCCCTGCTGGAGAGCCTGCTGGCCCTGGAGGAACGGGGAGGTCCGGCGGCGCTGGGTTACGCCATCGATGGGGAGGGCGTCGACGTGTTCGGGGCCTTCGCCGATCTGGAATCCCTCCAGGATGGGCTCAGGGATCAGGGCCTGCCGGTGGCCGGCTGGGAGCACCGCTGGATCGCCTCCCTGCCCTGCAGGCTTGAGGAGGAAGCGGTGCTGGCCCCCTGCCTCCGCATGCTCGACATGCTGGAGGATCTCGATGACGTGCGCAGCGTGACCTCCAATCTCGAGGCGGATGACGCCCTGATGGACGCGGTCCTGCTCAGCTGAGGCCCGCGGCGACGTCGGCGATCACGGTCAGGGCGGGATGGTGCTGAAGCCAGCTGGCGGGCAGCTCCGGCGTGGGCGGCTCCCGCAGGGCGCGGCGCAGGATGGCGGCTTTCTCGGCTCCGGTGACCACCAGCAGCACCCGGCGGGCCGCGAGGATCTCGGCCAGCCCCAGGGTGATGGCCCGCCGCGGCACGGCATCGGGATCCCCCCCGAAGGCGCCGGCATTCTGAGCTCGGGTATGGGGACTGAGCGTCACGCAGCGGCAGGGGACTGCCGCGTCGGATGGAGGTTCGTTGAAGCCCACGTGGCCATTGAGGCCCAGACCCAGCAGCTGCAGACCGATGCCACCGGCCTGGCGCACCCCGTCGGCGTAGCGCCGTGCTTCGGACCCCGGATCGACGGCCCGGCCGTCGGGGAGTCGCACCTGTCCGGGGGCCAGGCCGAGGGGCTCCACCAGCTGGCGGGCCATGGTGGCGGCGAAGGAGCCGTGATCCCCCGGCGCCAGGCCCACATATTCGTCGAGGTTGAAGCTGCACCAGGAGCCTCGGACCGCTGCGGCGAGCGGCTGGTCCAGCTGTCCCAACCGGCGGGCCAGGGCGGCGTAGATCGGCGCCATGGTGCGTCCGGTGGCCAGGCCCAGGGGCCGCTCCGGTCGCAGCCGGTCGGCAATAAGGAGGGACACCACCCGCTCGGCGACGGCTGCGGCATCGGCCAGCACGACCGGGGTGACGGGGGGTGAGGTGGGCCCCAAGCGGTGCGGCTCAGAGGGAGGAGTAGGGGAGGATCCGGGCCCCCTTGTAGTAGTGCTGCAGGATCTCCCGGTAGTCCTCACCCCGCAGGGCCAGGCCATAGGCCCCCCACTGGCTCATCCCCACCCCGTGGCCGAAGCCGCGCCCGCTCACCACCAGGGCCGGCGCGGCCGGCCGCAGGGGCGTCAGCCTGGAGGTCTGGATCACTCCGGGCGCCAGGGCATTCATGGTCTGCGGGGTGAACGCCCCTGGCAGGGCAGGCAGGGGGGGGGGGAACGGGTAGCTGCGGGGGGGCGCCTCGAAGGCGAACCGGGCCATGGTGCTGCGCAGGCCCAGGCGCTTGCGAAGCTCCGCCCCGGAGAGCAGCAGCGAGCCGCGGGGCCCGGTCACGCGGGCCTGGCGGATGCGGCCGGAGCTGGTGGTGGAGAGCAGCTGGATGTCGAAGGCGCCGCCGATCTCCCGGAAGGCGGCGGTCAGCTTGGCGGGCTGGATGCGCAACTGCCAGGCATGCACCGGACTGGCCTGGTCGAAATCGGGCACGCTCACCAGGTATGGCAACTGCTGGCGCCAGATCTCGCCGCTGTTCTCCGTGAGACCGCCGCTGCTGCTGTGAAAGACCGCGTTGATGAGTTTCGAGCCATGCACGAGCACCTGGGAGCGGGTGCTGCGCACCGCTTCGCGGGTGGAGTCGGTTTCAGCTTCGACGCCCTTGTACACCTGGCTGGCCACCGTGGCCTTGAGGTCGAAGGGGGCCGCCGGTCGGCGCTGGCGCAGGGCGTAGGTGCGCGCCGCCACCGCCTGGGCCCGCAGGGCCGCCTGGGGCCAGCTGGCCGGCATCTCGCTGCCCACCACGCTGGGCAGGTAGCTCTCCACGTCGATCAGGTTGATGGCCTGGAGGCTCTCCCCCGCCGGGCGCACCAGCAGACGGCCGCGATAGCGGCGCTGCTTCAGGGTCAGGACGGCCTCGCCACTGCTGCCCTTGGCCGGGGTGGGATCGATCAGGGCCTGTCCCATCGGCAGGGACACCCGCCGGGAAGTCCCGGCCCTGCCCTGCAGCCGGGCCTCCAGGGCAGGGCCGCTGCGGCGCAGCATCAGCCGTTCCCCCGGAGCGATCTTCAGCAGGGTGCGGCCCTTTCCATCCCCGACGCGCAGGGGCACACTGCCGGCCTCCAGCTCCAGGCTGGGGGCCTCCTGCAGCAGCACCCGCACCACCGGTTCAGGGGCGATGGCCTGCACGGGAGCGGGGGCCACCAGGGCGGCGGGGAAGAGCGCCAGGGGCAGACCGGCGCGCCATCCGAAGGGCTGGAAGGACACGGTGGTGGGCCAGGAACAACGGGCCATTGTGGCTGGGGCATCCGGCCTTTGCCACTGCGCCGGCCGGCGGACCGGCCCCTTCCCCGGCCGAGGCGGTGGCGTGGCAGCATGCGGCCTGAGACGGCATGGGCGTGCAGGTCACCTTCCTGGGAACCAGCTCCGGCGTTCCCACCCGCGCCCGCAACGTCTCCGCCGTGGTTCTTCGCCTGCCCCAGCGTGCCGAGCTGTGGCTGTTCGACTGCGGCGAGGGCACCCAGCACCAGTTTCTGCGCAGTGAGCTGCGGGTGTCCCAGCTGCGCCGCATCTTCATCACCCACATGCACGGCGACCACGTCTTCGGTCTGCCGGGCCTGCTGGCCAGCCTGGGCCTGGCGGGTACCTGCGGCGGCATCGATCTCTACGGGCCGGACCCCCTGCGCGACTACCTCGAGGGCGTGATGCGCACCTCCTCCACCCGCATCGGCTACCCCCTGCGCACCCATCGGGTCAGAGAGGCGGCCGGCTCCGGCCGTGTGCTGCTCGACGACGACGACCTCACGGTGCGCTGCGCGCCGCTCACCCACCGGGTGCCCGCCTATGCCTACCGGGTGGACCAGAAGCCCCGTCCCGGCCGTTTCGATGTGGAGCGGGCCCGGGACCTGGGCATCCCCCCTGGACCGATCTACGCCGAGCTGAAGGCCGGCCACAGCGTCACGCTCGATGACGGTCGGGTGATCCGGGGAGAGGCCCTGTGCGGACCGCCCCGGCCGGGGTGCAGCGTTGTCTATTGCACGGACACGGTGTTCAGCGAGGCGGCGGTGGAGCTGGCGCGGGGCGCCGACCTGCTGATCCACGAATCCACCTTTTCCCACGGCGAGGCGGAGCTGGCCATCGCGCGCCAGCACTCCACCAGCACCATGGCCGCCCAGACAGCCCTGGAGGCGGGGGTGAAGCGACTGGCGCTCACCCACCTGAGCCCCCGCTACGTGGCCGGCAATCCCATGACCCCCGATGACCTGGTGGCCGAGGCCCGGGCCATCTTTCCAGACACGATCGTGGCGAAGGATTTCCTCCGCCTCGAGGTGGGGGCGGCCGGCTGACCCTGCAACAGTTCGCGTGATTCCGCTCCGGCGGACCCGTCGCCCGTGATACAAGATCTCAGTTGCGGTCCAACCGCCATTTCGCCGGCTTCTCCCATGGCCCCCCTCTTCCGCTCAGCCGTCCGCCGTTCAGCCGTCTGCCGCTCCGCAGTCCGTGCCTTCGCCCGGACACTGCTGATCCTTCCCCTGGCCCTGCTGGTCTGCTTCGCGGGCCCCGCAGTCGCGGCCCAGTGGAGCGCCGAGGATCTCACCGTGCCGGTCTCCCCCGACGGCACCCTGGTGACCTTCAGCGAGAAGGAAATGAAGACCGGCCGCAAGCTGTTCAACGAGAGCTGCGGCACCTGCCATGCCGGCGGCATCACCAAGACCAACCAGAACGTGGGCCTGGATCCCGAGACCCTCGCCCTGGCGACGCCGGCCCGGGATTCGGTGGAGGCCCTGGTCGACTACATGAAGGACCCCACCTCCTACGACGGTGAATACAGCATTGCCGACGTGCACCCCAGCATGCGCAGCAGCGATGTGTTCGTGAAGATGCGCGATCTGGACGACGATGACCTGCGCCTGATCGCCGGCTACATCCTGGTGGCTCCCAAGGTCCAGGGCATCCAGTGGGGTGGCGGCAAGGTCTACTTCTGATCCGTGGCTGCCGGGCGCCGGCGGTTCCCCGACCCCTCCACCGGCGGCCCTCGGCCCGCCGGTTTTTTCATGGCTGGCTCCCCTTCGGTGTAGCCACCATTGCGCGTTCAAGGTGGGGGGGAGGGGGCCGGAGGCGCCAGGTTGCCGGGTTCCATCGAGGCCGGCAGCTTGCTGTACCACCACTCCTGCAGGCGGGGGGCCAGCCGCTGGGGAAAGAGGGTGATCACGGTGCGGGTGGGCCTGGCGCCGGGCTGGAGAAGCTCCACGGCGTAGGAGGGGCAGCGACGGGCGGCCAGGTCGGGCACGAAGCGACGGCCGACCCGGCGCCAGCTGGGCTCCTTGCTGCGCCAGGCCAGGCGGCAGCAGGGCCAGGGCAGCTCCTCCCGGTCGAACAGGCGGCAGCAGGGCCCCAGCACCCGGTAGCTGTACTGGCCGCCGGGGCTCGGATGCTCGCTGCCGGAGGCCAGCACGCTGTCCACCTGGAGTGACATGAAAAAGCCACCCCGGGGGGTGGCGGAGAAGGACAGGACATTGAAGGACCGCTCCGCGGGGGACCGGCCCGGAGGGGCTCAGTAGAGCTCTTCTTCGCAGTGGGTCTTGATGGTGCAGTCGGAGGTGGGGTAGGCCACGCAGGTGAGGACGAAGCCCGCCTCGATCTGGTCGTCGTCGAGGAAGCTCTGATCGGACTGGTCGACGGTGCCGGAGGTCAGCTTGCCGGCGCAGGTGGAACAGGCGCCCGCACGGCAGGAGTAGGGCAGATCAATGCCCTGCTCTTCGGCGGCGTCGAGGATGTACTGGTCGTCAGGAACCTCGATGGTCTTGTTCAGGCCCTCGCTCTCGTTGACGAGGGTGACCTTGTAGGAAGCCATGGAAGAGATTGAAGCTCACAGACACCCGGCAGCCAGGGCCTGTAGGACTCGCCCTTCCTACATCCGACAGGGGGCCTTCCCGGTGATCTGGGGCTCGCAGCCTGGGAAGGCCAATCAAAGCCAGGACACACATCAGCGTGCCTTATGTAACATCCGTTGCCTTCCCGATCCGCAGCAGGGCCCAGCGATCCTGCGTGACCCGTTGCTCCACCTGCCAGCCTGCTTTGGTGAGATCCCTCTCCAGGGCTGGGGCCTGATCCACCAGCAGGCCGCTCAGCAGACCCACGCCCCCGGGGGCCAGCAGCTGGGGGAAGCAGGGGATGAGCGCCTCGATCACCGGCGCCAGGATGTTGCACAGCAGCAGATCCGCTGCACGGCCCCCCAGCAGGCCCGCCAGCTCCTCCGCCGAGCCCCGCGTCACGGTCAGGGATCCCTGGCAGGAGCCGGGGGCATCGGCGCCAGCCAGCAGGCCGTTCAGGAGGGCGTTCTCGCGGGTGGCACGTTCCGCCAGGGAATCGGTGTCGGCGGCCGCCACCGCCAACGCTCCCAGGCGCAGGGCGGCCAGCCCCAGGATGCCGCTGCCACAGCCCAGATCAGCCACCCGCAGCCCCCCCAACCCCGGCCCCAGGCCGCCGGCCTCCCGCTCCCCGGCCAGGGCCTCCAGCGCCTCCAGGCAGAGGCGGGTGGTGGGATGGCTGCCGGTGCCGAAGGCGCTGCCCGGGTCGATGCGGATCACCAGGCGGTGCGCCTGGTCAGGCGGCACCTCCAGCCAGGCCGGCAGCACCAGCAGCCGTTCCCCCACCGGATCGGGCCGCCAGTGGCTCTTCCAGCTGTGGCTCCAGTCCTCGTCGGCCTGCCGCTGCCAGTGGATCGGCGGCAGGGCCAGGCCGAACGGCTCCCCCAGGGGTGCCAGGGCCCGCTCCAGTTGCCGCCTCTGGTCGGCGGGCCAGTCGCTCTCGGGCAGCCAGGCCAGCAGCTGGCGGCGTTCCGGTGCTTCGGGCGGGTGCTGCAGGGCCACGCGGCTGACGCCCAGAAGCGCCAGCTTCCAGAGCAGGGATTCCTCCAGCTCGGCCGGGGCGGCCATGTCCAGCCGCCACCAGGCCAGGCCCATCAGAGGGTGACCGGGTGGGCGGCCTGGATGCCGTTGATGGCGTGGATCACCGCCAGCAGGCTGGGGGGGATCGGGTCGTCCAGGCTCAGCACCATCACCGCGTCGCCGCGCACGATGCGACGTCCCACCTGCATCGAGGCGATGTTGACGTTGTGCTCGCCGAGCACCGAGCCGAGCTGGCCGATGATGCCGGGCATGTCCCGGTGGCGGGTGAACAGCATGTGGCGGCTGGGGGTCACGTTCACCGGGAACTCATCGATGGTGGTGATCCGCAGCTCCCCGTCGGTGAACACCGCCCCGGTGACGCTGTGGTTGCCCCGGGGGCTGCGGGAGCTGAGCTGGAGCGAACCGCCGGCGAAGTCGCGGCTGGCGTCGTCCTTGACCTCGAGCACGTGGATGCCCCGCTCCTTGGCCTCCAGGGTGGCGTTGACGTAATTGATGCTGTCCCCCAGGGCGGTGGAGAGGATGCCCTTGAGGGCGGCCACCACCAGGGGCTGGGCCGGATGGGAAGCGAACTCCCCCTGCAGCCGCACCTCCAGTTCGCTGATCTGCCCCCCGGCCAGCTGGCTGAGCAGAAGGCCGAGGGTTTCGGCCAGCTGCAGGTGGGGCTTCAGCAGCTCCATCACCTCGGGGGTCAGGCCGGGGATGTTGACGGCACTGCGGGCCGGAAGGCCCAGGAGCACGTCCCTGATCTGTTCGGCCACATCGATGGCCACGTTCTCCTGGGCTTCCTCGGTGGAGGCCCCCAGATGGGGGGTCAGGATCAGCCGTTCCTTCACCGCCCGCAGGGGCGAATCGGCCGCCAGGGGCTCCCTGGCGTAGACGTCCAGGGCCGCCCCGGCGATGACCCGGTTCTCCACCGCGTCGGCCAGGGCCTGCTCGTCGATGATGCCGCCACGGGCGCAGTTCACCAGCCGGGCCGTGGGTTTCATGGTGGCCAGCAGCTCCGCGTTGACCAGGTTCTCCGTGTCCGGTGTGCGGGGAAGGTGCAGGCTGACGTAATCGGCTTCGGCGAACAGCTGGGGCAGGGGCAGCAGCCTCACCTGCAGCAGCTGGGCCCGCTCGGCGGAGATGAAGGGGTCGTAGGCGGCCACGTCCATGCCCAGGGCGCGGGCGACCCGGGCCACGTGGGAGCCGATCTTGCCGAGACCCACCACCCCCAGGGTCTTCTTGTAGAGCTCGTTGCCCACGTAGGTCTTGCGGTCCCAGCCGCCGGCGATCGTGCTGGCGTGGGCGTGGGGCACGTGGCGGGAGAGGGAGAACATCAGCGCCAGGGCGTGCTCGGCGGCGGCGATCGTGTTGCCCTCGGGGGAGTTGACCACGATCACGCCGCGGCGGGTGGCGGCGGGCACGTCGACGTTGTCGACCCCCACGCCGGCCCGGCCGATGATGCGCAGTTGGGAAGCGGCCTCGATCACGTCCGCGGTCACCTGGGTGCCGGAGCGGATCATCAGGGCGCTGTAGTCACCGATACACCCCACCAGTTGCTCGGGGCTGAGGCCCGTGCGCACGTCCACCTGGGCCACCTGGGAGAGGATGTCGATCCCCGCCTGGTCAATGGGATCGGAGACCAGAACCTTCGTCATGTCCGGCAGCGGTGCGGGGGGCGGGGGGTACGCCCCAGAGGGGCAGGCCGGAGGTGCAGTGTAGTGAGCGGTGTGATGGCAGGTTCATGTCCCTGAGCGTGGTGGTTGTGCTGGACGACCGCGACCGGCTGCAGCAGCTGCGGGAGCGGCTGCAGGCGCTGCAGCCGGCCCTGACACGGGTGCTGGCGATCGGGAGCGGGGAGTCGGCCCTGTCCGCCGTCGAGCGGTTCGATCCGGCCGCGGCCCGGCGCCGGCGCCAGCGGTC
This sequence comes from uncultured bacterium, assembly GCA_942491175.1. Classification (GTDB taxonomy): domain Bacteria; phylum Cyanobacteriota; class Cyanobacteriia; order PCC-6307; family Cyanobiaceae; genus Cyanobium. The sequence continues at coordinate 75,096 of CALNZO010000006.1, forward strand.
GATGGTGCGCTGGCTGCTGCCCTTCGGCTTCCTGGCCGGGCTCACCTTCACCCAGATCACCGACCTGCAGACCTTCAGCTTCGCCGGGCCCTGGGGTGAGCCGCTGATCGGCGGCCTGCTCGGCATGGGCTCCGGCTGGATGGGCAGCTTCGCCGCCGCCGCCAGCGTCAGCTCCGAGGAGGACGACCGCATCCGCATCCTGCGCAACCGGCTGGAGGAGGGCTGCTGGCTGCTGCTGGTGGAAGCGCCCGTGGGCCGGGAGATTCCCTGGTCCACCATTCAGGAGGCCCGACCGAAGGCGGTCGTGCGTCTGGACGACACCTGAGGCCAGCGCCATGCTGCCCCGTCGGCAACTGCTGGAGGGAAGTCGCCATCCCCAGGCCCTGGAGGGTCTCATCGCCCTGGCCGAGACGGCCCTGCGCACCTGGGAGCCCCAGGCCAGCGGCTTTCTGGCGGCGATGGTCCGGGAGGAGGCGGAGGCCCGGCTGGGGGGCCTCAGCGAGCTGGACCTCGCCAGCGACGGCGGCCACCCCGGCGCCGAACGCCGTTGCCTGCTGCTCGGCCGGGCCGGATCGGAGCCGGCGGTCCCGGCCCTGATGGGGCTGGAGATCAGCGGCAACTTCCTCTTCGATCCCGCCACCGTTGCCGACATGGTCGATGGGCTGACCGCCTCCGGGGCCGGCGACGGGGAACGGGGTGACCTTTGGCTGCGGGGGGATCGGGGCGCCCAGGCCATCGTCTCGGCGGCCCTGGCCGCCCGGCTGGAGGGCCGCGAGGGGATGGTGCGCACGGTGCCGGTGCGCTTCGCGGCCCGTCCCATCAGCGAACTGCAGCTGCCGGCCGGCCGTCGGCCCCGGGAGCTGACCACGGTGGAGGCCTCCCTGCGGCTGGATGCCCTGGCCTCCGCGGGCTTCGGCCTGTCCCGCAACCGCATGGCGGCCCTGATCCGCCAGGGGGCCGTCCGCATCGACTGGCAGGTGGTCACCAGCCCCAGCCGGGAGCTGGGGGTCGGGGCGCGCATCCAGCTGGCGGAACGGGGTGAACTGGTGGTGCTGGCCATCGATCCCACCAAGCGGGAGCGCTTCCGGATCCGGATGGAACGCCACTGAGGGCCCCGCCGAGGGCCCCCCACGGACGCCCCGATGGAGGCCGGCCGGGCCAAGTTGACAGGGGGGAAGGCCGGCGAGTAGGAACAGCCTGTGGAAGGGGACTGATTCAACGGATTCCCATCAGGGGAAGGCGCTGACCCCGGCGTTGACGAAAGACTGGCTCGATACCCAATCGAGACATCAATCGTTATCCTTTCACCACCGAATCAGGGCCATTGTCCTGTTGTCGGGCGATTAGCTCAGAGGTAGAGCACTACCTTGACACGGTAGGAGTCACTGGTTCGATTCCAGTATCGCCCATTCCATTTGTTCCAGCCTGTCCGTTAGACAGCCGTCCTTCGGAGTCCTGGTTCTCTTCACTGCTACGGTCAGCCGATCGTGAGCATGAGCCTGACAGCGTGAGCCCGATCGAGGCACCCGCAGCCGCTTCCTGCACGGTGGTGATCGGACTGGGACGGTCGGGTCTGGGGGCCGCCCGGCTGCTCCATGCCCGCGGCGAAACGGTGGTGGTGCTCGACAGCGGAGACACGCCGGAGCTCCGGTCCAGGGCCGCCCAGCTGGAGGCCGAGGCCATCCCCGTTCACCTCGGGGTGCCCCTCAGCATCGAGGCGTTCCAGGGCCTGCCCCTTCCCCCCTCCGTGGTGGTGGTGAGTCCCGGCATCCGCTGGGACCATCCGGTGCTGGAAGGGCTGCGGGAGCGGGGGGTCCAGGTGCAGGGGGAGATCATCCCCGCCTGGCAGGCCAGCCTGGACGTGCCCTGGATCGGCATCACAGGCACCAACGGCAAGACCACCGTCACCTGCCTGGTGCACCACCTGCTGGAGCAGGCCGGCAGGGATGCGCCCCTGTGCGGCAATGTCGGCATCTCGGCGGCCGAAGTGGTGCTGCACCGGCGCCTGGAGGGAGGGCGCCGCCCCGACTGGCTGGTGGTGGAACTGAGCAGCTACCAGCTGGAGGCGGCCCCCGCCATTGCGCCCGCCATCGGCGTGTGGACCACCCTCACCCCCGATCACCTGGAGCGCCACGGCAGCCTGGCCGCCTACCGGGGCATCAAACGGCGCCTGCTGGAGCACTCCCGGGTCCGCATCCTCAACGCCGATGACCCGGATCTGCGCCGCCATGCCGCCAGCTGGGACGAGGCCGACTGGATCAGCGCCGGTCCCCGGGAGTCCCTGCCCACCGGTATCGATCCATTCCTCTGGATCGATCGGCAGGGTCTGGTGCAGGGACGCCAGGGGCCCCTGTTTCCCGCCGCTGCCCTGGCGATGCCTGGGGATCACAACCGCCAGAACCTGCTGCTGGCGGTGGCGGTGGGGATCCATGCCGGCCTGGAGCCGGCGGCCATGGAGGACGCCTGCCGCAGCTTCCCCGGCGTTCCCCATCGGCTGGAGCGGGTCCGCTGCCTGAATGGCGTGACCTGGTTCAACGACAGCAAGGCCACCAACTACGACGCAGCCGAAGTGGCCCTGCGGGCCCTGGAGGGGCCCCTGGTGGTGCTCGCCGGCGGTCAATCCAAGCAGGGCGATGCCCGGCTCTGGCTCGAGCGCCTGGGGGAGCGGGCGGCGGCGGTGGTGCTCTATGGGGCCGCCCGCGAGGAGTTCGCCGCCCTGCTGCAGGGCAGCGGCTATGGCGGAGCGGTCCATCGCCGTGAAGGGATGGCCGAAGCGGTGGCGCTGGCCGCCGAGCTGGCCCCCGCCACGGGCTGCCCGGGGGTGCTCCTGTCTCCGGCCTGTGCCAGCTTCGATCAGTACGCGGACTTTGAATCCCGCGGTGAACACTTCCGCCGGCTGGTGCTGGCACTGTGAGGCAAAGGGACCATGGCCTGGTGGTTGATGAAGAGCGAGCCGGATGTCTATGGCATCGAGCATCTTCAGGCGGAGGGCACCACTCTCTGGGATGGGATCCGCAACTACCAGGCCCGTAATTTCATGCGGTCGATGCAGATTGGTGATCGCGCTTTCTTCTACCACTCCAATGTCAGCCCCCCCGGCATTGTCGGGCTGATGGAGGTGATCGAAACCGGAGTGGTGGATCCCAGCCAGTTCGATCCCGGCTCCAACTACTTCGATCCGGCCTCCCGGCCGGAAGCTCCCCGCTGGGACTGCGTGCGTCTGGCCTACCGCTCCACCTTCCCCGCGATGCTCAGCCTCGATGGCCTCAGGGAGCATTTCAGCGTCGAGGAGCTGGGGGTAGTGCGGCGGGGCAATCGCCTCTCGATCCTGCCGGTGAGCGAGGCCGGTGCGGAGAAGATCTTCCGCCTGCTGGGGCTGGAGCCGCCGTCCTGAGGGGGCGCCCCCCGGATCTTCAGGCCGCGGGGGAGGAGAACTCCTGATGACCGGGGAACAGGTTGGCCAGATAGCAGCGGGTCACTCCCCGGTCGCGGATGCCGTTCTGCACCAGAAAGCCCGCCAGGGCAGCCTGGAACAGGCGGTACTGGTCCCAGTTGGGGTGACGCTCGATGAACTGCCGCATGGCCTCCAGCAGCGGTTCCGGCACCTCCGCCCGCAGGCTCACCATCGGTTCAGTCCCATCGATCGGCAGGCGCATCGGGCGGACCATCGCGTTCTCCATCCAGCTGGTGAGCCAGTTCTCCACACCGGAGCGGCAACGTCAAACCGTGGGTTCCCGGGCCTCGGGCCACCGATCCCAGCCTGAGACCGCAGGCGGGGCAAGGCGTCCGGATCCCAGGGCGGGCCTTGCCACCGCCAGGCGTGCCGACCGCCGCCCCTGTCAAGCCGCCGCCTGCATCACCGGTGGTTCTCCCCAGATTCCCGTGCCCGCCAGTGCACCCGCAGAGCAGGCTGGGGAGAATCGGTGCAAAAGAGGCCGGTCGGCTGGGGAATCGCCAACGATCAGCAATCCTGATCCCCCCCATCGGGATCAGCCGGTCTCAGACCCTCCAGGGCGGTGGCGAAGGCCCGGCTGGCGGCGGCGCCCCAGGCCCCCTCGATGGCCCGGCTCCGGGGCGCGGGGGTGAGCACCATCCTCAGGGACCACTGGTCGCGGTTGCCGCTCAGCTCCAGCCACAGGGAACCGCCCTCGTCGGCAGCACCATCGCCGATGGGCTGCTCCAGCTCCAGGTCGAGGTCTTCCTCGACCATCAGGCCATCGGCCAGGGCGTGGTGCTGGGCGACCAGCCGCCGCACCCCCCGCCGCAGGGCGAGGAGTTCAGCGCCGTTCAACTCGCTCGCCCAGCCCTCGCCGCCGATCAGGGCGGTGTAGGGGAACCGGTCCGGATCCACCACCAGCCGCCACCCTTGCCCCTCGCAGATCTCCACGGGCAGAGCTCGACCGTGGCCAGCAACGGGTCCGGCTTCAGCCGGGGAGCAGGTCGGGCTGGTCCTGCTCGTCGCTGAGCTCGACGATGGCCCGCTGGACCGGCTTGACCATGGAGTCATCAAGCAGGCCGTCGAAGTCGTCGAAGCGGCGTTGCTTGGCCCGGAAAGCGATGCGAACGGTGGTCAGGTAGCGGTTGCTGGAGTGCCGGATCAGGCTCTCTCCCCGCTGGGCCAGCTCCTTGGCATTGAGTTCGCTGCTCGGCATCCGGTTCACATCAATCCGGCCATCCTAGGCGAGCCCCCAGCCGACCCTTCCTCCGGCGCCAGCCCCTAGAAGGGGGAGGCCAGGACGCCTCGCCGCCCCTTCAGGACCTCCGCCGCCCCGCCATGCCCGGAACCCTCGCGATCGACCTGGGCAGCAGCACCACCGTGGTCGCCTGGCAGGACCCTCAGGGTCCGGCGGGGCTGCTGGCCCTGCCGCCCTACAGCTGCGGCGACCCCTGTGTCGTGCCCAGCCTGCTCTGGCTGGAGACTCCCGATTCCGAGCGGCCCCTGGTCGGCCGGCAGGTGCTCGATGCGGCCCTGGCCGACGGCGAACATCCTGGTCTGTGCAGGGATTTCAAGCGCCGCATCGGCGCTGAGGGGCCAGCACCGCAGGGAGGTTGGCCCAGTGCCGAGCGTGCAGGTGCGCTCCTGCTGGAGAGCCTCTGGCGGGCCCTGCCGGCGGAGCGGGTGCCGGAGCGGCTGGTGCTCACGGCTCCGATCGAGACCTACCGCGGCTACCGGGCCTGGCTGCAACGGGCCAGCCGAGATCTGGAGGTACCGGAGCTGGCGTTGGTGGATGAGCCCACCGCTGCCGCCATCGGTGCCGGGCTGCCCCCCGGCAGCCGGGTGCTGGTGGTGGACCTGGGAGGGGGCACCATCGACCTTTCGCTGGTGGCCCTGGAGGGCGGCGAAGGCCGGGCCGCGCCGATCGCCCAGCTGCTCCGCTTCGCGGGCCGGGATCTGGCCCGCAGCGGCCAGGCCCTGCGCTGCGCCCGGGTGATCGGCAAGGCGGGCCTGGCCCTCGGCGGACGGGACATCGACCGCTGGATCGTCGACCACCTCTGCCCGGAGGTCCCTGTCGACGGCGCCCTGCTGGGGCTCGCCGAGCAGCTCAAATGCCAGCTCAGCGAGGCTTCCGAAGCCCGCCAGATCCAGGCGCTGCCCGGCTCCTTCCGGGAGTTGCATCTGACCCGGGAGGCCTTCGAACGGCTGCTGGAGGAGCGGGGCCTGCTGCTGCAGCTCGATGGGCTGCTGGAGGGGGTCCTGGCCGCCGCCCGACGGGAGGGGCTGGGACTGGGCGAGATCGATGCGGTGCTGCCGGTGGGGGGCAGCAGCCGCATCCCTGTGATCCGTCGCTGGCTCCAGAGCCGCTGCCCCGGCGTGGCCCTGCGGGGTGAACGGCCCGTGGAGGCCGTGGCCATGGGGGCCCTGGCCCTCACCCCCGGGGTGAGGGTCAGGGATGTGCTGGCCCGCGGCGTCTCCCTGCGCTGCTGGGACCGGCGCAGCGGCCGCCATCGCTGGCATCCCTCTGTTCGTTCCGGGCCAGAGCTGGCCCACTGACCAGCCCCTGGAGCTGGTGCTGGCCTGCAGCCGGGATGGTCAGGATCAGCTCGAACTGGTGCTGGGGGAGCCCCTGCCGGAGCAGCGGGCCGAGGTGGTGTTCGAGGCGGGTCTGCCGGTGCTGCGGGAGCGGCCGGCGGGGGCTGCCCCGGTGCGCCCCTGGCCCACCCCCCCGGTCGTGATTCCCCTGGCCTCGCCAGGGCGGCGGGGGGTGGACCGGCTGCGGTTGCAGTTCCGTATCGATGCTGAGGCCCAGCTGGTCGTGGAGATCCACGATCTGGAGGAGCCCGCCGCCGCGGATGCTGGCGCGGCCCAACGGCTGGGGCCGGTGCGCTGAGGGTCCGGGTCAGGTGCGCCTCGCGGCCGGATGGCGGTGGACGCCGCCCAGGCTGCCCCTGGCATCGGCCGATGGTCACCATGAGTGCATACAAAGGAAAGGACACGCTTCCCTGCTCTTCCCTTGGCCATCCGCCGGCACAGACTGCCCCGCTTCTGGCTGGCCATCACCCTGGGTTCGGTCGCCGCCGCCATCGGCCTGGGTTACTGGTGGGAGCGTCAGCTGCCCGAGCGGCTGGAGCAGGCCGCGGCCGCAGGCCGACTCGACGACTGCCTGCGCTACAGCGAACAGCTGGCGGCGCTCAGCTGGCTGCCGGGTCGTTCCCCCTTCGACCGGGGCCGTTGCCTGCGGGCCAAGGCCGACCAGCTCTGGGGTCAGGAGAAATGGGGCGAGGCCCTTCGCCTCCAGCGCCAGGTGATCAACTCGAAGGCCGGCTCCCCTTCCGACCGGGAGCGGCTGGCCCGCTGGCAGCGCCAGCTGCGGTCGATGGCCCGGACCCGCTTCCAGGCAGGAGATCTGCAGGGGGCCCTGTCCGCTCTGGCGCCCCTGGGGGAGGAGGGCAACAACGACGGCAGTGCCCTGGGCGACGAACTGCAGGTCATCTGGAACCGCAACCGGTCCCAGATGGAGAGGGCCTCCCAGATGGTGAATCAGAAGCGTTGGTGGGAAGCCCTCGACAGCCTCAACCGCATCGACCATCCCTGGTGGCGCGAGCAGAGCACATCCCTGCGGGAGCAGGTCAAACAGGGTCTGGAGCAGCTCAAGGGCCAGGATCGGGAGCATGACACCCACGGCTCCCTGCCCCATACGGTGTCCGGCGAGAAGCTGGACGCCCTGGTGCAGCGCCGCATCGCCGCGGGCATGGACGAATGGCAGGCGTTCCAGGAGGCCTGCGGCGAACTGGGGGGGAAGGTGGTCGAGGCGGGGCCCGAAAGCGCCTGTCAACGCTGAAGGGGGCCCATGACAAGATGGCCGCGCAGAGCGACCCGGTGGTCATGCAGCAAGGTGATCAGGTCAGGGTGTGTCGCAGCGTGGTGGTGTACAACCACCCCCTGCACCGTGGCGAAGCCTTCGACATGGAGGGACAGGAAGGAGAGGTGCTGAACGTCCTCAACGACTGGAAGGGGCGCCCCATCAGCCCGACCCTGCCGGTGGTGGTGGTCTTCGGCAAGTTCCGGGCCCATTTCCGCGAGGACGAACTCGCCAGCGTCTGACGGTCCCCCTTTCCCGCCGTAACCTCAGTCCCTCAGCAGGTAGACCCCCTCCTCGCCATCCACGGCCTGGAGACACAGCTTGATGGTCTCTTGGCGGGCGGTGGGGACCACACGACCGCAGAAATCCGGCTGGATCGGCAGTTCCCGGTGGCCCCTGTCGACCATCACCAGCAGCCACACCCGATGGGGGCGGCCCCAGGCCTGCAGGGCCTCCAGGGCGGCGCGCACCGTGCGTCCGGTGAAGATCACATCGTCCACCAGCACCACCTGGCGCCCATCCACCGGCACCGGCAGCTGGGTGGCCTCCACCAGCCGGGTGCCCACCCGCTCCAGGTCGTCGCGGTGAAAGGTGGGATCCAGGCTGCCGTGGGCGATCGGGTGTCCGCAGATCGCTTCCAGCCGGCCGGCCAGCACCCTGGCCAGGGCCACGCCCCTGGTCGGGATTCCCAGCAGCACCAGATCGTGGCTGTCGGCGGCCGCCTCCAGCACCTGGGAGGCGAGCCGATCGAGGGTGCGCCCCAGATCACGGTTGGACAGCAGTTCCAACCGGCCGGCGGGGGCCTGACCGGGATGAGGCCTGGCCATTGAAGAGTGTGGAGTGTAACCAAAGCCTGACGCATCCCCGGGAGAAAGAAGGTGTTCTGCCGGGGGGCTGTAAGTTGGATTTGCGACGAATCGTGCAGTATTTCATCCGGGTGACAGCAACTCCCTCCCAGAAGCAATCCGCCAACGGCAAGGCCGAACGCCTCTCCTGTGACGCGGCCGCTCCTGTCGCTCCGATGGTTCTGGCGATTCTCGACGGCTGGGGCTACAGCCCCGAGAACGATCACAACGCCGTCAGAGCTGCCGATACCCCGGTGATGGATGCCCTCTGGCATGCCTATCCCCATACCCTCATCGAAGCCAGCGGCGCCGCCGTTGGTCTGCCCGATCATCAGATGGGCAACTCGGAGGTGGGCCATCTCACCATCGGCTCCGGTCGGATCATCCGCCAGGAACTGGTGCGGATCAGCCAGGCGGTGCGCAGCGGCACCATCGCCAGCAACGACGCTCTCAACGGCCTGGCTGACACCCTGCTGGCCAACGGCCACCCCCTGCATCTGATCGGTCTCTGCTCCGATGGCGGCGTTCACAGCCACATCGAGCATCTGGGCGGGTTGCTGCGCTGGGCTGCCGGCCGTGGCCTCAGCGATGTCCGCATCCATGTGATCACCGATGGCCGCGACACGGCCCCCCATGGCGGCCCCGGCTTCCTGGCCCGGATCCAGGAGTTGATCGACGAGGCCGGTGTGGGCCGCATCACCACCATCTGCGGCCGCTACTGGTCCATGGACCGCGACCAGCGCTGGGAGCGGACCGAAAAGGCCTACCGCCTGCTCACCGAGCCTTCCGACATCTGCCCCTTCACCCCCGAGGAAGTGCTCCAGGGGTCCTACGCGGCCGGCATCACCGATGAATTCCTCGAGCCGGTCCGCCTCGCCGAGGGCCTGGTGGAAGCGGGCGATGGTCTGATCTGCTTCAACTTCCGCCCCGACCGGGTGCGCCAGCTGATGCGGGCCCTCGTGCTGCCCACCTTCGACGGCTTCGAGAGGGAGCGGATCGACCCCCTGCATGTGGTCACCTTCACCCAGTACGAACAGGGTCTGCCGGTGGCGGTGGCCTTTCCCCCCGAATCCCTCGACGGTCTGCTGGGCCAGGTGGTCTCCGAGCAGGGCCTGCGCCAGTTCCGCACGGCCGAAACGGAGAAATACCCCCATGTCACCTATTTCATGAACGGGGGCATCGAGCAGGCCTTCCCCGGCGAAGATCGCCATCTGGTGCCGTCACCACGAGTGGCCACCTATGACCAGGCCCCGGCCATGTCGGCCGAGATGCTCACCGACAGCTGCATCGCCGCCATCAACAAGGGGATCTACTCCCTGGTGGTGATCAACTACGCCAATCCCGACATGGTGGGCCACACAGGCCAGATGGAAGCGGCCACCAGCGCCATTGCCACCGTCGACCACTGCGTGGGCCGGCTTGTGGAGGCCGCCACCCGCATGGGCGGTACCTTGCTGATCACGGCCGACCACGGCAATGCCGAGGTGATGCAGGGCCCCGACGGCCTCCCCTGGACTGCCCACACCACCAACCCGGTGCCGGTGATCCTGGTGGAAGGGGAGAAGCGCAAACTGGCGGGTCACGGTAATGACGTGACCCTGCGGGAGCACGGTGGCCTGGCCGACATCGCCCCCACCCTGCTGGAGATTCTGGGGCTGCCCAAACCCTCCCGCATGACCGGCACCTCCCTGGTGGTCCCGGTCGCCACCGCAACCGGCGCCACCGAGCGTCTTCCCCAGACGCTGCGGGCCTGAGGAAACTGTGGTGAGCCGGTCTCCGGGGCGCTGTCCTCCGGGAGATCGGTGACGCGGGCTATCTTGAGGCCATGGTCAAGAACATCGCCTCTTCCCTGTGGATGCTCAGCGGAGCCCTGCTGATCATCAGCGTGCTGCTGCACAGCCCCAAGGGCGATGGCATGGGAGGTCTGGCCTCCAGCGGTGGCTCCATGTTCAGCAGCGCCCGCAGCGCCGAGAACACCCTCAACCGCATCACCTGGACCCTGCTGGTTCTGTTCCTGAGCCTGGCTACGGTGCTCAGCGCCGGCTGGCTGGGCTGAGCCGTTCGAGGTCCCACCCAAGCAGAGATTGAGAATGGAACGCCGCAATTTCCTGACCAGCCTGCTGGTCCGCGTCGGTGCCCCCCTGGCCGCTGTAGTGCCCTTCCTGCCGGCGTCACGGGCCCTGGCGGCCTCCAAGGCCGGCGACCCTGCCTGGCAGCTGAGCCCGGCGCAATGGAAGAAGCGCCTCAGCCCCGCTGCCTACGCCGTGCTGCGGGAGGAAGGCACCGAGCGGCCCAACAGCAGCCCGCTCAACAAGGAGAAGCGCAGCGGCACCTACGTGTGCGCCGGCTGTCGCCTGCCCCTGTTCAGCTCGAAGACGAAGTTCGAGAGCGGCACCGGCTGGCCCAGCTTCTGGCAGCCCCTGCCCAAGGCCATCGCCACCAAGACCGATTTCAAGCTGATCCTGCCCCGCACTGAATACCACTGCCGCCGCTGCGGTGGCCACCAGGGTCATGTCTTCAACGACGGCCCCAAGCCCACCGGCAAGCGCTACTGCAACAACGGCGTCGCCCTGGCCTTCGTGCCGGACTGAAGCCCGGAGCTCTATCAATGGATCCTTTCCCCGCCCTGGTGATCGCCCTGGGGATCCCCCTGGTGCTGGTGGTGGGTGGCACCGTGCTGCTGGAGGAGCACCGCGGCCGGCTGCCCGGCTGGCTGGCCCGTCTTTCCCGCCGCGATGCCCTGCTGTGGAACACCGGGGTGGGGTTGTTGATCGGGCTGAGTCTGCTGCGGTTTCTGCTGAAGCGTTGAAGGTGGGCAGCAGGAGCGCACCGCCCGGCTGAGCCGTGGGGCGAGGACGACAATCTCCCGGGCAGGGTGGGCCTTTCGCTGACGTTGACGCTGAGCCTGAGGGGGCGATGCTGGCGGTCCTGGGCTGTGGGGGCCATCCGGCCCGCCCTGGCGTGGACCGCGGAGGATCAGCTGGGGGTGTGGCTCACCACACCAGACCGCATTGGGGCGATCCGCCCCTCAACCGCGGCACGGAGCGCGGTTGCTGCGGCAGCCGGGCACGCCCGCGGCGGTGGCACTGCCCTGCCTGGTGCAACACCCGATAAAAGCTGCTCTCTGAGCCGATGTAGAGCCCCTGATCCGCCAGGGCCGGCACGATCTGTCCCGGCGGCAGCGAGGCGTACTCCGGCTGGTTGCAGGTGAGCAGGATCCGCTGGCGCTCCTCCTCGCTCAGGCGGTGAGCGACATCGCGGGGGCTGCCTTTACGGCGGTCCTTGCCGTCCCCATCACCACCAAAGGCCTTGCGCCAGCGCTTGAGGGTTCGCAGGGAAATGCCGATCTCACCGCAAGCGCTCACCAGGCCGGCGCCAGCGGCATTCGCCTCGCCGATCAGCTCGATCACCTTCCGCCGGCAGGCGGCGCTGGTCAGCCTTCCGCGTCCTCCGAGCAGAAGGCCTCCCACTTTTTTCGCAGCACCAGCAAGGCCGCCGCCTCCGCCAGGGCCTTCTCCTTGCGCTGCAGCTCCTTCTTGAGGGCCTTGATCTCCCTCTGGTCCTGGGCGCGGAGCTTCTCGAGCTCCTTCTGCTCGGCCATCGTCAGCACCGGCTTGGCGTTGGCATCCTGGGCCGCCTGCCGCCAGCGGCCCACCTGCTCAGGGAACAGGCCCCGCTCGCGGCAGTAGGCACTGAGCTCAGTGGCGTTCATCCCGGCCGTCTCCAGCACCACCGTGAACTTGTCGGCAGCGCTCCAGCCATCGGGTTCCTTCTCGGATGCCGGCACCACCTCCCCCTGCAACCGCCAGGTCTTCCTCCATTTGTAGAGGGTGATCACGTGGATGCCCAGCTCTTCCGAAATCCGGGCCACGCTCTGCCTATGCGGCGGGCTCATCCGCCTCCTCACATCAGCCTTGACGGCCTCGCTGTAGCGACGCATTGGTCATCTCCTCCAAGCCCCCGGATGTACGAATGAGAGGGTGACATCTTTCCTGAACCAGGGGGTATCGGGACCGGGATCGCCGGCCTGTTGTGGAGAGAGCCAGCCAAGCGCCGGTAAGGCTCAGGACCGAGCCACTTCCGAACGCTGCCCCGAGTGGCAGGCAAGGAGCACGGGGTGGCGCAGCAGAGAGCCAGTGGGGGCCTGTCCACTCCAAGGGGCTTGTTAGCCGATCTCATTACGCCTCACAGGTCACCTGGTTCAAGCCCAGTATTCTTGGCAATACGCGACAACATCCGCGGACCAATCTCCTCACCATCGTGGAATGAAAAGATGAAATCAGGATATTCATCATGAGAGAGAGTCTTGTGAGAGCCTGACTGACGCTTCACCCGCCACCCAATGGACAGGAGCGCAGCCAGTACTCGCTTGGCTTTGGCGGAGGGCCATTTGCTCATGCGGAGACTGGAAGCGAGAAACTGATGCTGACTGGCTCAGACTCGCCGCTTTCAAGCCTATCGGCGATAACGCGAAGAGCTAATACTTCAGCTTTGGCCATCGCATCTAAGGCACATTCCCCATACGAAAGGACACCGGGAAGGCCTCAGCTAATCCAGCGACCATCACTTCTTGTTCGCACCTCAGAAATCCCAGCGCACCGTAGCAACAATCAAGCAAGCCCCCTCTCATCGCGCTCCACACAGATCTGTTGGAAATTCATGCTCTACTCGCAAGCCGCTCTGGGGAAGGAGCAGCACCACCCAAGAAGCGCACGAGGCGCGAGCGTTTGGCCGAAATGGAGAAGGGGTGCCGTGGAAGCGCGATTGATCCGGCAGGGGGGGGGCCCCGCTGCACCGTGCCCCCTCCCCCAGTGCACGACCGCAGCGATCCAGCGATGGAGGCGCGCGATCTTCCCCGCCGTCGGATCGACATGAGCACTCACCGTACTCCTGGTCCACGATCTGCCGACTTGCTGGACACAGCACTATTCGGCAACCAGACCTTTGAGGTGGTCAAAGCCCACCTCAAGGAGGCATGGCGATTAGCGGGCCGGACCAATGAGCCACCGACGCGGAGCCCACCAAAAAGAGAGAAGGAGGATCGGAGACACCAACCGCAAGGCAAGCAGGACCACCGGGATGAGCCCGCGTGGATAGCGAGACCCCACGGGCGGGGGGCGCGGGGCAGCAGATCCCCGAATCAGACACAACGGGGCGCCAGAGATGATCTGGTGGATGCGCTTCCCCTGAGGGAGCATGTTGGGGACAGCCGGCTTTCAAGGCTGCAGTCGCAACCCAAGACCGCTGGCTACTTTGAGTACTGCCTCGCCGAACCAGTACTGGCACTCGAGGTTTCCTATCGGAACTAGTGCCCTACCGAGGGCTTGTTACCCGACTCAATGGCCATGCACCAAGTGAACGGCCACCAACCCCAGACTTTGCCACCTTTGTTCTTCGAGCAAAGCACTGGACCCTCTTCGGACTCGTGCCCATAACTCCTACCCCCTGAGTGGCAAGGAGGAGAAGTGAGGGTGCCGCACGAGGCTCTTGTGAACAACCCGGCCAGCATAACCTTTGCTACTTGTGACTAGCTAAGCCATTCCTTCGACTACCCACAACCCCGACAGCCTGATACCCTTAGCTCGAGCAATATCACCAAAGGCTCGTGCAATACCGGCAACATCCTCAGGTGCTTCTTCAAGCCAAGCATCTAGATATGACGGCCATTTCCTCAGGCTTGTTCTAAGATGCTCAGCCACCATAGGGAGTAATCCTGGCGGTTTGGGAATTGGAAACTGATTGTGTTTGGGTCATTGAAAGTAGTTCTGTTGGCAATTTAATTCATGGGCCTTTAAGTTGTCTTTTGACTGACTTGATTTGCTGCCTCCTGCCAGAAGCAGTAGGAGTTGATCACCTCGGATGGAGTAGTAAACCCTGTAGCCAGGTCCCACATCAATCTTCAATTCAGAAACCCCCTCCGTGAGATTACGGAAGATCCCGGGATTGCCATGGATGAGGCCGATCAACGCGCATGAGCACGCGTGCTCTTCCCGACTTGATCACTTGAGGCTGTCAATCCACCGCTTGGTAGGCATCTGTCTTGGCGACCCTCATCCAACCACTGTAGCCCATGAGCTACTGGCCTACAATGGATGTTAACGCCCACGTGGCCTCGGCTAACGCTGCCCCTGAGTGGCAGGCAAGGAGCACGGGGTGGCGCAGCAGAGAGCAGTATGGGGGCCTGTCCACTCCAGGGGCTTGTTAGCCGATCTCATTACGCCTCACAGGTCACCTGGTTCAAGCCCAGTATTCTTGGCAATACGCGACAACATCCGCGGACCAATCTCCTCACCATCGTGGAATGAAAAGATGAAATCAGGATATTCATCATGAGAGAGAGTCTTGTGAGAGCCTGACTGACGCTTCACCCGCCACCCAATGGACAGGAGCGCAGCCAGTACTCGCTTGGCTTTGGCGGAAGGCCATTTGCTCATGCGGAGACTGGAAGCGAGAAACTGATGCTGACTGGCTCAGACTCGCCGCTTTCAAGCCTATCGGCGATAACGCGAAGAGCTAAGGAGGCTCTGGAAAACCCGAGCCATCCGCGCGAAAATGCCCGTGTAACCGCAGGCGCGCACTGGAGTGATGGGCAACAAGCAGCTCGGATTCGGTGATTACGAGCAGGCCACCGCTAAGAAGCGCACCAGGCGGGAGCGATTTCTGGGCCAGATGGAGAAGGTGGTGCCGTGGAAAGCGCTGATTGATCTGATCGAGCCCCACTATCCCAAGACCAGCTCCAAGGGTGGTCGCCCGCCCTATCCGCTGGCAACCATGCTGCGCATCCACCTGCTCCAGCAGTGGTACGACCTCAGCGATCCAGCGATGGAGGATGCGCTGATCGAGGTGCCGACGATGCGCCGTTTTGCAGGGATCGACATGATCACTGACCGCATCCCTGATGAGACCACAATTCTCGCGTTCCGGCACTTGCTGGAGAAGAACGATCTCGGCAAACAGATCTTTGAGGTTGTCAAAGCCCACCTCAAGGCCAACGGCATGGCGATGAAGCAGGGCACGATCATTGATGCCACCTTGATCGCGGCGCCCAGCTCCACCAAAAACGAGAAGAAGGAGAGGGATCCGGAGATGCACCAGACCTGCAAGGGCAAGCAGTGGTACTTCGGGATGAAGGTCCACATCGGCGTGGATAGCGAGAGCGGCCTCATCCACTCAGTGGAAACCACAGCTGCCAATGTGCATGACCTCACCCCAGCCTCTGATCTCCTGCACGGCGAGGAGACCCTGGTCTATGCAGATGCCGGCTACCAGGGAATCGAGAAGCGAGACGAGATGAAAGGCCGTGGGATCGGCTTCCGTGTCGCCATGCGACCCGGAAAGCGCCGAGTGCTACCGGATACGCCGGAGGGCCGACTGGATGATCTGGTCGAAACTGCCAAAGCGCATATCCGCGCCAAAGGAGAGCATCCGTTTCGGGTGATCAAACAGCAGTTCGGCTTTCAGAAGACCCGGCTGCGGGGAATGCTCAAGAACCGCTGCAAAGTGAATGTGCTGGCAGCCCTCTCGAACCTTTTCATGGCACGTCGCAGGTTGCTATGCAGTACGTGATCGGAGGATTAGTGTGCCCATTGAGGGCAAGAATCGACTCACATGGGTAAATTTTGGCACCCGAAAAGGGAAATCAGGCCAAGCCAACCTCAGATTCGCCAAAAGTTGTTCATTACGAGCAAATTGCAACCTTGGACCCTCTTTCAGGGCTCGTTGCCCAGAGGCTCCCTAATACTTCAGCTTTGGCCATCGCATCTAAGGCACATTCCCCATACGAAAGGACACCGGGTAGCTC
Source organism: uncultured bacterium (assembly GCA_942491175.1). Lineage (GTDB taxonomy): Bacteria > Cyanobacteriota > Cyanobacteriia > PCC-6307 > Cyanobiaceae > Cyanobium. Next base: position 91,043 of record CALNZO010000006.1, read on the forward strand.
AGGCACCTCAGCAATCCAGCGACCATCAACTTCTTGTTCGCACTCCAAAGTGAAATTCATGCTCTACTCGTAACAGCCACTACAGTAGCAACAATCGAAGGCAAGAGCATCACCTCCTCCTGTCGATCTCGACTTGCCACACAGATATTCGGCTAACGCCGGCGGTAACGGGGCCGCCGCCAAAACACTATGATTTCAAAACCCGCGTGATCGGCGGCTCCCGTTCACCGCTTTGTTCGCCCTTCGCGTTGGCAATGGCCGCCCGAAGGAAAGCAGTGACAAGTGGGTGCGGGGATTCAGCCGTGGATCGAAACTGTGGGACAAACAACGATTAAGCCGGGAGAGTACGGGTGACCCGAACGTTCCGCGACTCGCGCTCCCGGAATCCGAGCCAACGATGCGAAATCCGCCATCTGAAATCTGGCGCGCAAAACTTGGGTTTACGCCGAAGTTGCAATAGTAACGTTCCGTTGCGGACGTATGGCCGTAGATTCTGGCCACCAAGGACTCTGGAGCAAAGGACAGGTGCATTTCCCGCCCGGCAAGGGAACATTGCAGTTTTGATACGATCAGTCGCGACGCATACGGATCATATTCCGCGTGCTTGTCGGCGGCGCTGATGCCTAGTTGGTTCCGAGGCAAATTCAATAACCATGTGCTGAAAGCCGCACACGTCCCGAGGCACGGAATGCTCCTTCAGTCGCGCGTGCGAATTGCAGCGTCGCGTCCCGTGTCTCGGTATGTGACTTCCTGGCGCGATCCATGCGCCGTCGAAATCGTCGAGAATGTTTGGCGAAATGTTAGCGGTCGAAATCCATGAGTACTTGAGGCCAGCGTCAAGGTGGCGCGCAGAATGTCCCAATGCCGCGTCCGTAAGCGCGTGCGGCTCGAAGGAAGGGTCGTATTCTCCGACGATGGCGATCTTCATTGCAATGGGCGAACGCTTGCCATCTCCTGGCCGCAGTGAGCTCAGGTAGGAACCAGAAACACCCAGGACGCGGCTCAGGTGCATGGCATTGTTAGTTTGCGTCATGGCAGCCATCCAACAGCTCAGTAACCTCTGCCTTCAGCACGATCAGGTCTGAGTAGACAAGTCCGAAAACCGCATCGTCATCAACTGCTCCATAGTCATGAGCAAGCAGATTTCGGAAATCAACGATCGCACGAGAATTAGATATGGAGCTAAACAGCCTTTCATCGAGGGCATTGACCCTTCTAAGTGCCTCACCAATAATGATGAACTCTCGCTCGACAGCAGATCTCACAGCACGCATACTTCTGTATTCATCCAACGAAGTGCCGCTCATTACGTCTTCAATCGAATTGCAGGCATCAAGAACATCCTGTAAATATGCAGATAGATCATGCGCCATAGACCAGCTTCTTTGTTCGATCAATCTCGCAAGCAATAATTTTGTTTTTTCACCGCTCCCTCCATCACCAAGTCAACGTCGGCTTGGAAGATTTTGCTAAACTCCTCGCGAGCGTCATGAAGGACATGGAATCGCTTGGTGATTTCCATTGGGCCAAACTCAACAAGAAGGTCAATATCGCTTTCTCCAGGTCTAAAGTCTTCTCTCAAAGCTGAGCCAAAGACAAACAGACGCTCAATACCGTATCGCTGGCACGCCGCAGCGATCTCCTCTAGCTTCTCGTCAATGAGAACTGACATGACTCACCTCCTAGCCCCATTGTACCCAGAAACCCAGGGAGTCCACCAAGAGACCCTGCGTAAGGGCTTCGCGACGTCAAACTAACGCTAAATGGGCAGGTCCAGTGAAGCGCCCCCCTGAGGCACTCTTGGCAGCGTAAGCACGGCAGGGCCTGTGCGTCACACTCCCGAACCCTGCGGCTTTCCAGGGGTTCAGCAGCGGCCCCATGAAGCTATGGCTTCTTATGCGGACCCGTGAACGCCTGTTCTTGTTGTTACAGAAGGTCTGCGGGGCTGCTCACGCCCAACGGGCCCCGATTCAGCACATGGGTGTAGATCATCGTGGTGTTCACATCACGATGCCCCATCAGTTCCTGAATGGTGCGGATGTCCTGGCCGCGTTCCAGAAGGTGTGTGGCAAACGAGTGGCGGAGCGTGTGGGGGGTGGCCGGCTTGGTGATCCCTGCCGCGAGCACCGCACGTCGCATGCCCTTCTGGATCAGGCTGGGGTCCAGGTGATGCCGCCCCTGCTGGCCGCTCGCCGGATCCTTCCACCGGTGGCGTTGCGGAAACACCCACTGCCAGCCCCACTCCAGCGGCGCGTTGGGGTACTTGCGCGCCAGCGCCTGGGGGAGACGCACCCGGCCATGACCTTCGGCCAGATCTGCCCGGTGAAGGCGGCGCACCTGCTCCAGATGACTGGAGAGCTGCTCGCCCACGCGGGCGGGAAGGATGGTGCGACGATCTTTGCCTCCCTTCCCGTCACGCACGGTCAGCTCGCGCCGGCTGAAATCCAGATCGTGTACACGCAGCCGTAGAGCCTCCATGAGCCTCAGGCCGCTCCCGTAGAGCAGCCCTGCCACCAATGCTTCGTCCCCATTGAGGTGGGCCAGCACCTCCCGCACCTCTTCCGGTGTCAACACCACCGGCAGGCGCCTGCGCGTGCGAGCCCGCACCACTCCCTCCAGCGCCAGATCCCGCTCCAGGAGCTCCCGGTAGAGAAACAGCAGAGCCGCCAGGGCCTGGTTCTGGGTGGAGGCGCTGACCTTCCGCTCGACCGCCAGGTGGCTGAGCCAGGCGTTCACCTCGGCGCTGCCCATCTCCCGGGGGTGGCGCATCCGGTGAAACCGGAGGAACCGCCTGAGCCACTGCTCATAGGTCTTGATGGTGCGGCGGGCGTAGTGGCGCACCTCCAGCTCCTCCCGATAGCGCTGGATCAGGCCGGGAGAACGGGCTTCGCTGACCATGGTGGAACCCAGGGGCTGTCTGAAGAGTTCCACCACCTGTTCACCGCAGGCCCCCCACCTCGGCAGGTCGCAGTGCCAGCGACCGCAACGCCATCCGGCCCCACTCTCCGCTGCCGATCAGGGAGGCATGAAAAAAGCGCCCCCGCAGGGGCGCTTGAGAGAACAGACGAAGGACCGGTCGCGATCAGTAGTCGAAGTCGCCGCCCATGCCGCCGCCGCCACCGGCGGGAGCAGCTTCCTTCTTCTCGGGCAGGTCGGCCACGATGCACTCGGTGGTGAGCACCATGCCGGCGATCGAGGCGGCATTCTGCAGACCGGAGCGGGTCACCTTGGCGGGATCGACGATGCCGGCGGCCAGCATGTCGACGTACTCGCCGGTGGCGGCGTTGTAGCCCTCGTTGAAGGGCTTGTTGCGCACGTGCTCAGCCACGACGGCGCCGTTGACGCCGGCGTTCTCAGCGATCCGCTTGAGCGGGGCGGTGAGGGACGAGGCCACGATGGTGGCACCGATCAGCTCCTCGCCGGAGAGGTTGGCCGCCGCCCACTCCTCAAGGACCGGGGCCAGGTGGGCGAGGGTGGTGCCACCGCCGGGGACGATGCCTTCCTCAACGGCCGCCTTGGTGGCGTTGATGGCATCTTCCAGGCGCAGCTTCTTGTCCTTCATCTCGGTTTCGGTGGCGGCACCCACCTTCACCACGGCCACACCGCCGCTCAGCTTGGCCAGACGCTCCTGCAGCTTCTCCTTGTCGTAGGAGGAGTCGGTTTCGTCCATCTGCTTGCGGATCTGCTCGCAGCGGGCCTTCACCGCCACTTCGTTGCCTTCGGCCACGATGGTGGTGGTGTCCTTGTTGATGGTGATGCGGCGGGAGGTGCCCAGCATCTCCAGCTTGGTGTTCTCCAGCTTGAGGCCGGCGTCCTCGGTGATCAGCTGACCGTTGGTGAGAACGGCGATGTCCTCGAGCATGGCCTTGCGGCGGTCGCCGAAGCCGGGAGCCTTGACGGCGGCCACGTTGAGCACACCGCGGAGGCGGTTCACCACCAGGGTGGCGAGGGCTTCCTTCTCGATGTCCTCGGCGATGATCAGCAGGGGCTTGCCGGTGCGGGCGATCTGCTCGAGCACGGGCACCAGGTCCTGCACCAGGCCGATCTTCTTGTCGGTGAGCAGGATGTAGGGCTCATCGAGCACCGCTTCCATCCGCTCGGTGTCGGTGGCGAAGTAGGGCGAGATGTAGCCCTTGTCGAAGCGCATGCCCTCGGTGACCTCCAGTTCGGTGGTCATCGACTTGCCTTCCTCGAGGGAGATGACCCCCTCCTTGCCGACCTTGTCCATGGCGTCGGCGATCATGCGGCCCACCTCTTCGTCGTTGCCGGCGGAGATGGTGCCCACCTGGGCGATGGCGTTGCTGTCGCTGATCGGCTTGGCGTGCTCCTCGATCTTGCCGACGAGGTAATCGGTGGCCTTGTCGATGCCCTTCTTGAGGGTGATGGCATTGGCGCCGGCGGCCACGTTGCGCAGGCCCGCCTTGACCATGGCGTGGGCCAGGACCGTGGCGGTGGTGGTGCCGTCACCGGCGGCGTCGTTGGTCTTGCTGGCGGCCTGACGGATCAGGGCCACACCGGTGTTCTCGATGTGATCTTCGAGTTCGATCTCCTTGGCGATGGTGACGCCATCGTTGATGATCTGGGGTGCACCGAATTTCTTCTCCAGCACCACATTGCGGCCCTTGGGCCCCAGGGTGACGGCGACGGATTCGGCGAGGATGTCGATGCCCCTTTCGAGCGCCCGGCGGGCCTGCTCGTTATAGATGATGCGTTTGGCCATGGAAAGCGATTGCTGGCAGGGTTGAATGTGTTGCGGTCGGCTGGAGAGCCGTCAGGTCAGTTGACGACGGCCAGGATGTCCTTCTCGGACAGGAGCACGTACTCATCGGTGCCGAGTTTGATGTCGGTACCGGCGTACTTGCTGTAGAGGACCTTGTCGCCGACGCCCACTTCGGGGGCCTGGCGGGAGCCGTCGTCGTTCCGTTTGCCGGGACCGATCTGGACCACCTCACCCACCTGGGGCTTTTCCTTGGCGGTGTCGGGCAGAAGGATGCCACCGGCGGTTTTCTCCTCCGATTCGGACACCTTGATGAACACGCGATCTCCGAGGGGTTTGACCGTGGAGACGCTGAGAGAAACGGCAGCCATGAATTGACGCGATGGATATGGGCGCGAAGGCAGCGACGGAGGGACGACCGGGGCCGGCGCGCGTCGCTTGGAAGGAACGAGTTGGCACTCGCGGCCTTCGACTGCCAACCTATGCGGCCTGGCCGTCGCCACGCCACCCCCGCCCCTGTGCGGGTCACCGAACCCTCCAGCCCAGGCCCCCTGCGGTGGTAAGGTTGCGCCGCTTCAGACGGGTGGTTGGATCCCGCTGGGCGACCGCCGTTTTTTCCTTAGTTATGGCTGCTGCCGCTCCCGCCGTCCCTGGTACCAATGGCACCGTGCGCCAGGTGATCGGTCCCGTCCTCGACGTGGAATTCCCGGCGGGCAAGCTGCCCAAGATCTTCAACGCCCTGCGCATCGAAGCCACCAACTCCGCCGGCCAGCAGGTGGCCCTCACCGCCGAGGTGCAGCAGCTGCTGGGCGACCACCGGGTGCGCGCCGTGGCCATGAGCGGCACCGACGGCCTGGTCCGCGGCATGACCGCCGTTGACACCGGTGCCCCCATCTCCGTGCCCGTGGGTGAGGCCACCCTGGGCCGCATCTTCAACGTGCTGGGCGAGCCGGTCGACGAGCAGGGGCCGGTCAGCAGCAGCATGACCGCCCCGATCCACCGCCAGGCTCCCAAGCTCACCGAACTCGAGACCAAGCCGCGGGTGTTCGAAACCGGCATCAAGGTGATCGACCTGCTGGCTCCCTACCGCCAGGGCGGCAAGGTGGGCCTGTTCGGCGGTGCGGGTGTCGGCAAGACGGTGCTGATCCAGGAGCTGATCAACAACATCGCCAAGGAACACGGCGGTGTCTCGGTGTTCGGTGGCGTGGGCGAGCGCACCCGCGAAGGCAACGACCTCTACGAGGAGTTCAAGGAATCGGGCGTGATCAACGCCGACGACCTCTCCCAGTCGAAGGTGGCCCTCTGCTACGGCCAGATGAACGAGCCTCCGGGTGCCCGCATGCGGGTGGGTCTGTCGGCGCTCACCATGGCCGAGCACTTCCGCGACGTGAACAAGCAGGACGTGCTGCTGTTCATCGACAACATCTTCCGTTTCGTGCAGGCCGGCTCCGAAGTGAGCGCCCTGCTGGGCCGCATGCCCTCGGCCGTGGGCTACCAGCCCACCCTCGGCACCGACGTGGGTGAACTGCAGGAGCGCATCACCTCCACCCTGGAGGGCTCGATCACCTCGATCCAGGCCGTCTACGTCCCCGCCGACGACCTCACCGACCCGGCCCCCGCCACCACCTTCGCCCACCTGGATGCCACCACCGTGCTGAGCCGCGGCCTGGCTTCCAAGGGCATCTATCCCGCCGTGGATCCCCTCGATTCCACCAGCACCATGCTCCAGCCGGCGGTGGTGGGAGACGAGCACTACCGCACCGCCCGCGCGGTCCAGTCCACCCTGCAGCGCTACAAGGAACTCCAGGACATCATCGCCATCCTCGGCCTCGACGAACTCTCCGAAGACGACCGCCGCACGGTGGACCGGGCCCGCAAGATCGAGAAGTTCCTCTCCCAGCCGTTCTTCGTGGCGGAGATCTTCACCGGGCAGTCCGGCGAGTACGTGAAACTCGAGGACACCATCAAGGGATTCAACATGATCCTGGCCGGTGAACTCGACGATCTGCCCGAAGCGGCCTTCTACCTGGTGGGCAACATCGACCAGGTGAGGGCCAAGGCCGCCAAGATCCTCGCCGACGCCAAGTCCTGATCCGGGAACTCTCCATGACCCTCACCCTGCGCGTTCTCGCCCCCGATCAGAGCGTCTTCGACGGCTCCGCCGACGAGGTCATCCTCCCCGGCACCACCGGTCAGCTCGGCATCCTGACCGGCCACGTCTCCATGCTCACCGCCCTCGACAGCGGGGTGCTGCGGGTGCGTGAAGGTGCCAACTGGCAGTCGATCGCCCTGATGGGCGGTTTCGCCGAGGTGGTCGCCAACGAGGTCACCGTTCTGGTGAACGGCGCCGAACTGGGCAGCGCCATCGATACGTCCACCGCCCAGAGCGAATTCGAGGCGGCCCAGCAGGCCGCCGCCGATCTGGAAGGATCCGAGCCCAGCCCCGAGAAGGTGAAGGCCCAGCAGGCCCTGGCCCGCGCCCGCGCCCGTCTGCAGGCCAGCAAGGGCGCCTGAGCCCCGCTCTTCCTGGCCGCGAAGCCGCCGGCACCATGGGCAAAGGTCGGGAACTGGGTCTGCAGCTGCGCCAGTGGATCGCCACCGGCTCCGTGGGTCTCGATAACCCCCAGGCACTGGCCAACCGCCTGATCGACGCCCTGGGGGCGGAGGAGAGTCTGCGTGGTCCCGTCCGTGACCTGGCCAACCAGCCCCTGACGCTGCGTGTCCTGCAGCTGCAGGGTGGCCCGCAGCGCAGCGCCATCCAGGCCCTCAGCGGCCATCTGGCCGGCATCTATTCCCCCCGGGTGCTGGCCGAGCTGCTCGATCTGCTGGAGGCCGCTTCCGGGGTGGCTCCCTCCCGGCCCGACGGTGAACCGGCCGACGCTGCGCTGTCCAGGGCCCCCACGGGTGCACCTGCGGCTGTCCCCCGGCTGGTGCCCCTCCGTTTTCCCACGCCGGAGAGCCTGCGGCCCCTGGGCCCCGGCCTGGCCCTGGCCGCCGCCTCGGCTCCGGTGCTGTTCTGGGTCGGGGGCGAACTGGACCGGTGGCTGTTCGATCCCTGGGGCTGGAGCAGCGGTGCGGTGCTGGTGGTGACCCTGGCCCTGATCCAGGCCCTGGCCCTCGGCCCCCTGCGGCCCCTGCGCCGCCGATGGCCCCTGACCGGGGCTGCCAGCGTCGATCCGCGCCGGGCCTGGTGCTGGATGACCGCCCCCTGGATCCACGCCGGCAACGGCGAAGCCCTGCTCAACCTGCTGGTGCTGCTGATCCTGCTGGGCGGCTCCACACTGCCCCTGTCCTCCCTGCTGCTGCGCTACGGCCTCACGGCCCTGGCCACCACGGCCCCGGCGGTGCTGGTGGCCCGCCAGGCCAGGGTGCTGCGGCAGTGGGACGGCGCTTCCGGTCCGATCGCCTCGTTGATTTCCCTGGGGGCGGTCCTCAGCCTGCTGCAGTGGCGGGTCCACCACTTTGCCCTCGGCCCGCTGTCGATCCCGGCCTGGGTGCTGCTGGTGGTCTACGGAGCGCTCCAGCTCGGCTGGCAACTTCCCCGGCACGACCCCCAGGACACCAGCACCCCGATGGACCGCTTGTGGAGCAGCCCCTGGTGGTGGGGCACCCTCCTGGGCGCGGCCTGGGCCCTGTTCACCCGCGCCCAGGAACTGGCCAGGGGCTTCGGCTGGCTCGGCTGAGTCAACCCGCGATGGCCCGCATGTACTGGCCCCAGAGCTGGGCCACCAGGCCGCCGGAGGCGGCCTGGGCGGGGCGGTTGTCGTCGTTGCCCATCCAGATGCCGGTGAGGATGCGGCTGGAGGGGGAGTAGCCCACGAAGAGCACGTCGACGCCGTTGTCGGTGGTGCCGGTCTTGCCGCGGGCGTCGGCCACCACCCCGGCGGCGGTGCCGGTGCCCCCGGTCACCACTCCCCGCAGCAGGGCATCCATTTCGGCGGCCACCTCCGGCTCGATCAGCTGCTGGGGGCGTTCGCCGATCGGCGTGGTGATGCCGGTGGCGGGGCAGCTGGCCAGGCTGCGCACCGAGCCGCAGATGCCCAGGTCGTAAATGCGGGTGACGCCGTGCAGGGGCACCGAAAGGCCGCCGTTGGCCACAACGGCGTAGGCCCGGGCGAGCTCATAGAGGAAGGTCTCCTTGCCCCCCAGCACCATCGAGAAGCTCTCCTCCATCGGCGTGCTGATCCCCAGTCGGCGAGCCTTGGCCACCACCTTGGCCAGGCCGACCTTCTGGGCCAGCCGCAGGGCCACCACGTTCTCCGAGCCGGCGAAGCCCGCGGCCACGCTGGTGCTGCCCGCAGCCCCGCCACCTTGGCGGCAGCCGGCCACGTAGGCCAGGGGCGCGCAGGACACCGCATCGGCGGGCTGCACGCCGGCCTCCAGGGCCGCCAGATAGGAGAACAGCTTGAAGGTGGATCCCGGCTGGCGCAGGGCCTGGACCCGATCGAAGCTGGAGCGGCTGTAGTCGCCGCCGCCCACGTAGGCCAGGATCGCGCCGGTGCCGTAATCGATCGAGATGACGGCCCCCTGGGTGAGCCCGGCCCGGCCCCCCGGCCCTTCCAGGAAAGCCTTGAGCTGTTTCTCGGCGATGGCCTGCAGCCGAGGATCGATGCTGCTGATCACGGCGTAGTTGCCCCGCGCCTGGGGGCTGCTGAGGTCGAGGGCGAAGCGGCGTCCCTCAAGCTCCCCGATCACGTAGTCGCTGAAGTACGGGTAGCTGGAGTAGCCGGACTCCCGGCAGGCGGAGGGATCGATGTTGAGCGGCCGGCGCCGGGCGTCGATCAGCTGCTGGTCGGAGAGGTAGCCCTCGGCGTGCATGCGCCCCAGCACCAGGTCGCGGCGCTCCCGCCCCCAGGTGGGGTGCTCCCGGTTGCAGGGGCTGTAGCCGTTGGGATTGGGCAGCAGGCCCACCAGGAAGGCCGATTCGGCCACATCCAGGGCGCTGGCCGATTTGCGGAAGTAGAGCTGGGCCGCCTGCTCGAACCCCTCGGCCCCCAGGCCCAGGTAGGCCCGGTCGAGGTACATCTTCAGGATCTGATTCTTGCTGAAGCCTGCCTCCAGCTGCCAGGCCACCCACAGCTCCCGCAGTTTGCGGGCCACTGACACGTCGGTGCCCACGGCCGGGTAGACCATGCGGGCCACCTGCTGGGCCAGGCCGCTGCCGCCGCCGGTTCCCAGCAGCAGGGAACGGGCCGTGCCGAACAGGTCGATGCCGCTGTTCCAGCCGAAGCGGGAGTCCTCCGAGGCGATCAGGGCCTGGCGCAGATGCAGGGGATAGTCCGCCAGGCTGGGAAGGGCCGTTGAGGAGCCCTCGGCGGCATCGATCTGGCGGCCGTCGGTGGAGAACACCTTCACCGGACCGCTCACCGACCGGATCGAGGAGCCGCCGGTGATGGTGGTGGCCAGCAGCAGGCCGCCCAGCCCCAGTCCCGACCCCACCAGGGCCCCGATGGCGCCCCAGTGCACCAGCTGACCCAGGGGGCTGCGGGGATGGCGGTAGATCACGGTCGGGGCCTCGCCTTTGAGAGGCGAACCGAGCTGGAGCCGGTCCCCGTCGCGCAGATGGATCGCCCGGATGCGGCGATCCCGGTGGAACAGGCCGTTGGCGGAAGCGAAATCCTCGCAGCGATAATCCCGATCGCCCGGTCGCTCCTGCTCCACGATCGCGTGCACCCGGCTGACGCCGGTGGCCTCGGCCTGCAGTTCGCAGAGGGGATCCCGGCCGATGCGGTAGCGGCCGCCCTCCAGCGCCAGGTGCTGAGCGCAGTGGCCGCCGATCCAGAGTTCCAGCCAGCCCCCGTGTCGCTTCAGCCCCCCCAGGGCCATCCCCAGGGCCCGGCGGCGGCCTCCGGTCGGTGCGGGGTCGGTGAGGGCGCGCCAGAGGCCGGCCCAGCCCGCGGTGGCCCCGGGGGTGGTGCCTTCGCCGGACGTGGGCGACGGCCCTGGACCCGACTCCCGCAGTGCCGACGCCTGCTCCTGCGTCCCCGGCATCCTCGGCCCGCCTGCCTTGCTCCCATACGCTACCTGCAGCGATCGGAGTGGCCCCCCAGGTGGAGCAACGGCGGGATCCATGGGCACCCTTCCGCATCTGGACCGCCCTGACCATCGGGGTGTACGCGCTGCGGGCCACCTTCGCCGCCACCTGGGTGGGGGCGATCCCCGGCTGGGTGCTGCTGCTGCTGATGCTGGTGGCGCTGGCGCTGGCGGCCTGGGCCCTGCTGTTCCCAGGCCGGGTCATCCCCTGGCGGGAGGGGGAGCCCTCGGGGTGGTGGGGCCGGTTCCTGGCCGACCGGCGTCTGGGCCGGCGCCGGGGCGCCGGTGACGAGCTCCGATGAGTGTCCATCCCCGGCTGGAGCTGCGCGACGATCCCGGTCGACGGGTGCCGCTGGATCCCCGCACCCCCCTTTCCATTGGCCGGGATCCGGCCTGCGGGCTCTGCCTGCGCGATGGGGAGGGGGTCTCCCGCCGCCATGCCCTGGTGAGGGTCTCGCGGACCCGGCCGGACCAGTGGCTGCTCTGCGACCTGGGCAGCGCCAACGGCACCTTCCTGGAAGGGGCCCGGCTGCGGGACTGCCGTCCCCTCTCCGACGGCGACGAGATCCGTCTGGGCCAGCGGGGGCCGGTGCTGCTGTTCCGCGCCGCCGCCCGCCCCGGCCCCGTGCCGCCGGCGGCGGCCGGCCAGCTGGACTTCGACGGCCGCTCCCTGCCCATCGCCCGGATCCGCTCTGCCTACGTGCGCAGCCGGCGCCGCCATCCCCATGCCTTCAGCTGGTGGCTGCTGCTCTGCCTGGGCGGGCTTCTGCTGCTGCCTTTCCCCTGGCTGTTCTGGCCCCTGCAGGTGGGGGCACTGGCGGCCTGGATCCTGCTGGGCTCCCGCTGGGAGCATCTGCTGGAGGTGACCCTGCAGGACGGCCTGGCCTATCGCCACCGGTTCGACAGCCTCGCCACCGCCCTGGCCCATCGCAACGGCATCCGCAGGGCCATGGGGGCGGCAGCGGCGGCCGGGGGGCGGCCATGAACTGGATCCTGCCGGAGGGCGCCAGCCTGGGCTTCGAGGGGTTGAGCGACCCGGTGCGGATCGTGCGCGGCCTCGGGGGCGGTACCCAGGGGCAGGTGTACGAGGTGGAGATGGAGGGGGAGCGGCTGGCCCTGAAGTGGTACCTGCCCAGCTGCGTCGCCCGCGACGGGGGCCTGGAGCGGCGTCTGGGCGAGAGCATCCGGGCAACGGCACCCAACGACGCCTTTCTCTGGCCCATCGCCCTGCTGCGGGCCAGCGCCGCCAGCCGTCCCCTGATCCGCATCCGCGAGGAGAGCTTCGGCTACCTGATGCCCCTGCGTCCCGCCTCCTACGTGGGCGCCAGTGAGCATGCCGCCGGCCGCCTGGCGATCGGCCTGCGGCAGGTGCTGCGGGCCTGTTTCTTTCTGGCCGACGCCTTCCACGCCCTCCACCTGGCGGGGCTCTGCTACAAGGACGTCTCCCTGGGCAACCTGTTCCTGGAGCCCGGCAGCGGCCGCATCCTGATCTGCGACAACGACAACGTCGCCGTGGATGGCTCCGGCCAGGGCGCCGTGCTGGGCACACCGGGGTTCATGGCGCCGGAGGTGCTCCTGGGTCAGGCCCGGCCTGGGGCCGACAGCGATCTGTTCTCCCTGGCCGTGCTGCTCTTCCGGCTGCTCACCCGCCACGATCCCCTGAAAGGCCAGATGGAGCTGGCGATCCGCTGCCTCGATGAACCGGCCCGGCGGCGCCTCTACGGCGAAGACCCCGTGTTCATCTTCGATCCGCTGGATGCCCGCAACCGGCCCGACCCGATCGAGCATGCGGCCGCCCTGATCACCTGGCCCATCTACCCCCGGCCCCTCCAGGCCCTCTTCGAGCAATCCTTCTGCCGCGGCATGAGGCAGCCCTCCCGGCGCACCCTCACCGGCCAGTGGAAGCAGGAACTGGCCCATACCCTCGACCGACGTGCCCTGTGTGCCGGTTGCGGCCAGGAGACGTTCCACGGGGTCGGGGGCTCCCAGCTGTGCTGGAGCTGCGGCGCGCCTCTGCCGGAGGGGATCACCCTGAAGATGCCTCGCGGGTCGGTGCTGGCCGCCCCCGACAACGAACTGCACCCCCACCACTTCGATGCCCTGGCCGGGGAGGACCTGCGCCATCCGATCGGCCGGGTGGTGGCCCATCCCCAGGACCCCCGGCGGCTGGGGCTGCGCAACCTCTCTGCGTCGGCCTGGAGCGTCGACCTTCTGGAGGGCCGGTCCCAGCCGGTGAAGCCGGGAGAGAGCTGTAGCCTCGCCGCACTCACCCGGATCCACACCCCGGTCGGCACGATCGCCGTGCAGAGCCAATCCCCTCCGGCTTCCGCCGCCTGAGAGATGCCGTTCCCCGATGTTCAGCTGGCCAACCGGCCGCTTCACTTCATCTACCTCTGCGACTGCTCCGGCTCGATGGCCGCGGCGGGCAAGATGCAGGCCCTCAACCAGGCGATCCGCCAGTCGCTGCCGGGCATGGCGTCGGCGGCGCGGGACAATCCGGAGGCACGGGTGCTGGTGCGGGCGGTGAGCTTCGCCGACCACGCGGCCTGGCACATCGAGGCACCCACGCCCGTGGAGCGGCTGGAGTGGCGCGATCTGCAGGCCGGCGGCATCACGGCGATGGGGGAGGCCCTGCAGCTGGTGGCGGCGGCCCTCCAGACCCCGCCCATGGAGGTGCGTGCCCTGCCGCCGGTGCTGGTGCTGATCTCCGATGGCCAGCCCACCGACGACTTCGCTGCCGGCATGGCGGCCCTGCTGCGCATGCCCTGGGCCCGGAAGGCGGTCCGGCTGGCCATCGCCCTGGGCCATGACGCCGATCTGGAGGTGCTGCAGCGCTTCATCGGCAGCGAGGCGGCGACGCCGGCGGGCCGATCGCCCCGACGACCCCTGCAGGCGAGCAATGCCACCTCCCTGGCCCAGTACATCCAGTGGGCCTCCACCGCCGTGGTGAGCGCCGCCTCCATGCCGGCGAGCCGGGTGGAAGGATCCCCCCTGGAAACACCCGCGGGCAACATCCCCCTGCCGGACCTGCCCCCCACCGTGCTCGATCCCACCGACGACGTCGGTCTCACGGTGTGGTGAACCGCTGGGCGGCGCCGATCGGTGCCAGCCGCACCGGAGCCGCTCACCGGCGTGCGGGACGGCCCTGTCAGGATGCCCTGCTCTGCGGCGAGCTGCGCAGTGCCGATGGCCAGCCGGTGATGGTGATGGCCGTGGCCGATGGCCATGGCGGTCGGCGTTACCGTCCGCAGCGATGTGGGCAGTCGGCTGGCCTGCGAACGGGCTCTGGTGGAAGTGCAGCGCACCCTGGGGGAACGGCCGCTGGGGGGCGGTGAGGGAGAGGCGGACTGGAGCCGCTGGCTGGAGCGGGAGCTGCCGGCGGCGATCGAGCGCGGCTGGCTGGAGGCGGTGGAGGCCCACTGGCGGGAGGAACCCGGCGAGGGCCCGTTCCTGCCGCTGCTCTACGGCAGCACCCTGGGCCTGGTGGTGATGACGGCCCGCTGGTGGGGGCACACGGGCCTGGGGGACTGGGACCTGGTGCGGGTGGAGGCCGATGGCCGCCCCCTTCTGATCGAGGAGGAAAGCGAGACCATTGCGCCCGGGGAGGCCACCTGCAGCCTCTGCCAGCCCCAGGCGGCCTCCCTGTTCGCCCGCCGGGCGTCTCTGCATCCGATTGCCCCGGACGACGGGGACTTCGCCCTGGTGCTCTGTACCGACGGCATCCGAAAATCCTGCGCCACCGACGCCGACTTCCTCACCCTGGCGGCCTGGCTGGCCCGCAGCGGCGCCGAGCCGGCTGCCGAAGGAACAGGAACCCTGCCGGCGGCCCTGGATCGGATCAGCCGGGAGGGCAGCGGTGACGACGTGACCGTGGCGATCGGCCGCAGCGGCCCTGCGGCGGAGGAGACGGCCGCAGCGGGCGCGGATGCCCAGGTCCTGACGTCGGAGCCACCCGCCGGGGCTCCCCTTCCGCGCCACCATCGTCCCGCCATCGGACGGGCCGTGGTCCTCGGCCTGGGTCTGGCCGCCGCCGGTGGTGCGCTGCTGGCCCTGGCCTGGCCCCGCGGCGGTCCGCCCCAGGTGGCCCCGACCAGCTCACCCGGCCTGCAGGCCGCCCGCGAGGAGGTGGCCCGTCTCTGCGGCCAGCCGGCCGCCATCCCCCTGGCGCTGCGCCGCCGCCGCCAGCTGTTCGTCGCCCTGCGCCAGGGCAGGCAGGATCCCGCCCTGCTCAAGGCCGCGGCCTCCGGCGATCCCCTGGCGGCCCTGATCGCGGCGGACCTCCCCGCGGCGGCGCCCCTGCCCTCTCCCCGGGGATCGCCGCCACGGCCCCGGCCGCTGCTGGCCCTGGGCGCCTGCCCCGCCCTGCTGGACGCTCTGGATCAGCAGTGGGCCTCTCCCCTGCCCGCCGCCACCCCCGCTCCCTGATCCCCATGGCCCTGCGTCTGCTGCTCGACTCCGCCGATCCGGGGCAATGGGAGCGGTGGTTGCCCAGCGGCCTGTTCCAGGGCGTCACCACCAACCCCACCCTGCTGAGGCGGGCCGGCCAGCCCTGCAGCCTGGAGCATCTGGCCCGGCTGACCGGGGTGGCCACCGACCTGGGCTGTCGGGAGATTCACCTGCAGACCTGGGGGGATGACGGCGAGCGCCAGGTGGCGACCGGACGGGCCCTGGCGGCCCTCGATCCCCAGCGCGTGTTCGTGAAGGTGCCTGTCACCCGGCAAGGGGCCGGTGTGGCCCGCGTCCTGATCGCCGAAGGGGTGCCCGTCACCTTCACCGCCTGCTATGAGGTGGCTCAGGTGCTGGTGGCGGCGGCCCTCGGTGCCGATGGGATCGCCGCTTACCTCGGTCGCATCGGCGATCTCGGCCGCGACGGCCATGGTGAGCTGATCGCCATGCAGCGGTGTCTCGAGGGCATCGGCACCAGCACCCGGCTGCTGGTGGCCAGCCTGCGGCAGCCGGAGGATCTGGCCCGCCTGGCGGCCGCTGGTCTGACTTGTTACACCATCAGCCCGCAGATCGCCGAGGCACTGTTCGGCAGCGAAGCCACGGACGCCGCCGCCGCACAGTTCGAGCGCGACGCCTTCCTTGCATGAAGCAGGAAAGGTGCCGATGGGCGCTGATGGATCAGGCGGTGCCGCAGAAGGTGACGTCGGGGAACTTGAGCTTGGCCTCATCCAGGGATTTGCCGCGCCCTTCCTCCTGCCAGTAGTTGATCACCTCAGTGGCCTTGTTGAGGATCTCGACCCGCTCGTTGTCGGTGATCCAGCTCTTGGCTTCCAGTTCACCCTTGAGGGTTTCCCAGGCATCCTCCCGGGGCCAGAAGAAGTAGGCGGTGAGTGGACTGGGGCCGCCACCCACGATCTGATCCACCGCCAGGGCGACGTTGTCGGGCAGCCAGAGGATCTTCAGCAGGAAACGGCCCTCATCGGCCTTGGGGGTGTAACCCGATGGGACCCCGTCCTCATCGATGGTGGCGGTGGCCAGGGCGGCACTGCCGCCGCGCAGCACCGGACGACCCTCAGTGGTGTCGGCGGCGGTGACCGCGGGAGCCTCGCTCACGGCTTCGGCCTCGGCACTCTCAGGGGCAGTCACGGTTTCGGCGCTCAAGGAGAATCTGCAAACCACTAACCTACCAGCCGATTCGCAGCACCCCCCTGGCCGCCCCTGCAACCCCGCGCGCCGTCCTGCTCTTCGATATCGACGGTGTCATCAGGGATGTGGGCGCCAGCTACCGCCGCGCCATCGTCGAAACCGTGCGGCATTTCAGCGGCTGGGCCCCGGAGCCGGGCGCCATCGACGCCCTCAAGAGCGAGGGGTGCTGGAACAACGACTGGCAGGCTTCCCATGAGCTGCTCCGCCGCCACGGGGTCCGCCCCCTGCCTGCCTTCGAGGCGCTGGTGGAGGTGTTCAGCGGCCACTACTTCGGCGGTGATCCGCAGGGCGATCCTTCGCTCTGGGGGGGGTTCATCGGCAGCGAGCCCCTGCTGGTGGATAGGCCCTTCTTCGACGCCCTCTCCAACGCGGGGATCGCCTGGGGCTTCGTCAGCGGCGCCGAACCCCCCTCCGCCCGCTACGTCCTCGAGCAGCGGCTGGGGCTGGAGGCGCCGCCCCTGATCGCCATGGGCGAGGCCCCCGACAAGCCCGATCCGACGGGTCTGCTCGGCCTGGCCGCCATCCTGGCGGGGGTGCCACTGGGCCCCGCCGCGCCCTTGGTGGCCTACCTGGGCGACACGGTGGCCGACGTGGAGACCGTGCGGGGGGCCCGCGAGCGGAGGCCCGATCAGCGGTTCGAGGCCCTGGCGGTGGCCCCCCCCCATCTGCAGGTGGCCGGACAGGAGGCCCACCGCCGCGCCTATGAGGCGCGGCTGCGGCAGGCGGGCGCCGACCGGATCCTCGCCTCCACCGGCCAGGTGCTGGAGCTGTTCAGCGCTCCATCGCCGCCGGGGCCTTGAGGGCGGCGGCGGTGAGCACCTCATGCCCGTGGGCCGTGACGGCCACGTCGTCCTCGATGCGGATACCGATGCCCTTCCAGCGCTCCTCAATGGCGGGCTGGCCCTCCGGCACCGCCAGCCGGTCGCTCACGTAAAGGCCGGGCTCCACGGTGAGCACCATGCCCGGATCCAGTTCCACCGGATGCTCCCCCAGCCGGTAGGCCCCCACGTCGTGGACATCGAGCCCGAGCCAGTGGCCGGTGCGGTGCATGTAGAGATGGCGGTAGGCGCCCTGCTCGATCACGCCGTCCACTTCGCCGGCCAGCAGCCCCAGGTCGACCAGCCCCTCCACCAGGACCCGCACGGCGGTGTCGTGCACCAGTTCGGCGGTCTGACCGGGAGCCACCGCGGCCACGGCGGCCTCCTGGGCGGCCAGCACCAGTTCGTAGAGGGCCCGCTGCTCGCCGTTGAAGCGCCCGTTGACCGGAAAGGTTCGGGTGATGTCACCGTTGTAGTAGTCGCTGAGACTGCAGCCCGCGTCGATCAGCAGCAGATCACCATCGCGGAGCAGGTCGGCATTGGCCGTGTAGTGCAGCACGCAGGCGTTGTCGCCGCCGGCCACGATCGAGCCGTAGGCGGGGCCGCGGGCGCCCTGCTCGAGGAAGTGCTGCTCGATCACCGCCTGCACCTGCCGTTCGGTGAGGCCCGGTCGCACCACCCGGCGGGCCAGTTCATGGGCCTCGGCGGAGATGCGCCCCGCCTCCCGCAGCCGGTCCAGTTCCTCGGGCTCCTTGCGCAGGCGCAGCTCGTGCAGCAGCGGGCAGGGGGCCACCAGCCCCAGGGCCGCCTTGCCGCTGCGGGGGGCCCGATCCAGCTGCCGGGCCCAGGCGGCCAGCACCAGGGGCTCCACCTCCCGGTGGCGGCCCACCCGGAAGGCGATGCCTTCGGCGCCATCGAGATACTCCGGCAGGCGTTCCGCCAGTTCGCTGCGCGGATGGGCCAGATCGGCGGCGAAGGTCTCCACCGCCCCCTCACATCCCCAGCGGAAGCCGTTCCACACCTCGGCGGCGGGATCCCTGGCCTCCACGAACAGCACGAAGGGGTGATCGGGCCGGTGGGGCAGGAACAGGGCCACCGCTCCTGGCTCATCGAAGCCGGTGAGATACCAGAAATCGCTGTCCTGACGAAAGGCGTGCTCCACGTCGGCATGGTGGGTGACCAGTGCCGCTCCGGGGATCACCGCCGCCGCACCGCCCAGTTGCTGCAGGAACCGCTGGCGGCGGCGGGCCAGCAGGGCGGCGTCGGCGGGAGGGGACGGCGGCATCGAGGCGGTGGAAGGTACAGCGAGAAGATGGCACAGCCGATTAAATACACGTGATCTCCCCGAACCCCAGCGTGGCGCTTTTTCCGGCCTCCTCCCCCCGCGGATGAACGATCTCCTGCTTCTGGTGCTGGCGGTGCTGGTGATGCTGATGGGCTCGTCCCTCTGCTCGGGGGTGGAGGCGGCCCTGCTCACCGTCAACCCGGTGAAGGTGCATGAACTGGCCAGCCGGCCCCGGCCCGTGCAGGGGGCCAGGCGGCTGGCGGCCCTGCGTCAGCGGCTCGGCCGCACCCTGGCGGTGCTGGTGATCGCCAACAACATGTTCAACATCTTCGGCAGCATCATGGTGGGCGGGTTCGCCAGCGCCGTGTTCGCCCGCCAGGGCATCAGCGGGCCCGCCCTGCCGCTGTTCTCGGTGGCCCTCACCGTGCTGGTGATCCTGCTGGGGGAGATCCTGCCCAAGGCGATCGGCACCCGCATGGCCATGCCTGTTTCCCTGGCCATCTCCCCGGGGCTGTCGGTGATCAGCAGGTTGATGCTGCCGCTGGTGCTCCTGCTGGAGCGGATCCTGCCCGCCATCACCGCCGAGAACGAAATCAGCACCGACGAGAACGAGATCCGCCTGCTGGCCCGCCTCGGGTCCCAGAAGGGCCAGATCGAGGCGGATGAGGCCGCCATGATCGCCAAGGTCTTCCAGCTCAACGACCTGACCGCCCGTGATCTGATGCTGCCTCGGGTGTCGGCCCCCACCCTGGCGGGCCACCAGAGCCTGGACGAGCAGCGGGATACCCTTCTCCGCCACACCACCGCCTGGTGGGTGGTGCTCGGCGAGGAGGTGGATGAGGTGCTGGGGGTGGCCAGCCGCGAGCAGCTGCTCACCGCCCTGGTGGAGCGGCGCGGCACCAGCCCGGCCGCCGACCTGTGCGAACCGGTGGAGTTCGTTCCGGAGATGATCCGGGCCGACCGGCTGCTCACCAGCTTCCGCCGCAACGGCTCCAGAGTGAGGGTGGTGGTGGATGAATTCGGAGGCTTCGTGGGGGTGATCGGTCCGGAGGCGGTGCTGGCGGTCCTGGCCGGCTGGTGGCGCCGGCCCGTCTCCGCTGCGGAGGCCCCGACATGACGGCCGCACTACCGGCGCCGCCGCTCACTCCCCCGGCTGCCGCGGAGCGCTGCCGTCTGCTGCTGGCCCGCTGGCGATCGGAGCTGATGCTGAGCGGCCGGGAGCAGGCGGCCCTGACGCCGGAACTGGCCAGCCTGGACCGCCAGCTGCAGCGCCTGCGCCACCGCCGTCCCCGGGTGGCGGTCTTCGGCCGGGTGGGGGTGGGTAAGTCGAGCCTGCTCAATGCCCTGCTGGGGGAGGAGCACTTCGCCACCGACGTGGCCCATGGCTGCACCCGCGACCAGCGGCAGCGGGCCTGGGGTCAGCCGTTGGCCGGCCTGGAGGGGGTCGATCTGGTGGATACCCCCGGCATCGACGAGATCGCCGCCGCCGCCCGCTCCCGCCTGGCGGCGCGGGTGGCGGTGGGAGCCGACCTGGTGCTGCTGGTGATCGACAGCGACCTCACCGTGATGGACCTCGAAGCTCTCGAGGATCTGCTGGCCAGCGGCAAACCGCTGCTGCTGGTGCTCAACCGCAGCGACTGCTGGCCGGAGGCGGAGCTCGCTGATCTGCTGGCGAGCATCGGGCGGCGCCTGCCGCCAGGGGCACGCCACCTGAGGCCCGTGGCGGTGGCGGCCGCTCCCCGCCAGGCCCGTCTGCGCTCCGATGGCCGGGTGCGCAGCGAACCGGCCGCCCCCCGGGTGGAGCCCCTGCGCCGGGATCTCACCGCCCTGCTGGAGCGCCACGGGGAGCTGCTGCTGGCCCTCAATGCCCTGCGGGCAGCCGATCGTTTCAGCCAGGCCCTGCACCGCTGCCGCCTGCGCCATGGCCGCCGCCAGGCCCAGAGTCTGATCGGTCGCTTCGCAGCCCTCAAGGCCACCGGAGTGGCGGTCAACCCCCTGCTGCTGCTCGATCTGGCCGGCGGTCTGGCCTGCGACAGTGCCCTGGTGGTCCAGCTGTGCCAGCTCTACGGCCTGCCGATGACCCGCGGCGGAGCCCGGGCGCTGCTCACCCGGCTCGGCGGCCACAACGCCCTCCTGGGCGGAGCCCAGCTGGGGCTGCAGCTGCTGCTCGGCGGCCTGCGGCAGCTGCTGCTCCTGGCAGCCCCCCTGAGCGGGGGGCTGAGCCTGGCGCCGGCGGCGCCGGTGGCCCTGGCCCAGGCGGCCCTGGCGGTTCACACCACCCGGCGCACGGGCCGGCTGGCCGCCGCCGAACTGCTGCGCAGCGCCACCGCGGCGGGTCAGCCTGGGGCCCTGCTGCAGCGTCTGGTGCGGCAGGATCCGGAAACCCGGCGCTGGCTGAGCGAATGGTGCCAGGCGCGGGGAGAGCGGCCCGCCACCGGCGGCCTCTGGCCGTGAACCGCCTCGCCCTCTTCGGCACCAGCGCCGATCCCCCCACCCGTGGCCATCGGGCCCTCCTGGAGGGGCTGCTGGGGCTGTTCCCCCAGGTGGTGACCTGGGCCAGCGACAACCCCCTCAAGTCCCACGGCGCCTCCCTGGAGGTGCGCACCGCCCTGCTGGCGGCCCTGGTGGCGGCCATCGACGATCCGCGGCTCAGCCTGGAGCAGGGTCTCAGCAGCCCCTGGGCGGTGGAGACCCTGGAGCGGGCCCGGGCGCGCTGGCCGCGGCAGGAGGTGGTGTTCGTGGTGGGCAGTGATCTGGTCGGCCAGATCCACCGCTGGAAACGGGCCGACGAGCTGCTGCGGGGCTGCCGCCTCGGCATCACCTGCCGCCAGGGCTGGCCTTTGCAGGAGGCCGATCTGGAGCGGTTGCGTGCCCGGGGAGCCCAGGTGGATGTGCTGCCCCTGGCGATCCCCGCCACCGCCAGTTCCAGGATCCGGGAGCGGCCCGATCCTGACCAGGTGCCGCCCGAACTCTGGCCGGTGCTGCTGGAGCACAATCTCTACGGCCTGTCCGCACCCTGATGCGTCTTGCCCTGGCCCAGCTGAATCCCCTGGTGGGCGACCTGGAGGGCAACGGCCGGAGGATCCTGGCGGCCGCGGAACGGGCCGGGGCCGGCGGTGCCGACCTGGTGCTCACCCCCGAGCTGTCCCTGTGGGGCTACCCCCCGCGGGACCTGCTGCTGCGACCGGCCCTGATCCAGCGCCAGGGCCAGGTGCTCGAGGCTCTGGCGGCGGACTGTCCGGGCGATCTGGCGCTGCTGGTGGGGGTGGTGGAGCCGGCCGAGGGCCGGGGTCAGCCGGATCTCCACAACGCCCTGGCCCTGGTGGAGCGGGGGGGCTGGCGCTTCGTCTGCCGCAAGCGGCGACTGCCCAGTTACGACGTCTTCGACGAACGTCGCTACTTCCTGCCCGGGGAGTCCCCGGCGCTGCTGGAGCTGGAGCGGGGCGGGCGTCGGTGGCGGCTGGGGCTCACCATCTGCGAAGACCTCTGGGTGGAGGAGGACCTCCACGACCGGCGCCGCGGGGAGGCGGACCCGATCGGCGAGCTGGCGCCCCAGGTGATCGATCTGCTGCTCAACCTCTCGGCCTCCCCCTTCGGCCGTCAGAAGGGGGAGGTGCGCCAGCGGCTGGCCGCCCGGGCCGCGGCCCGGCTCGGGGCCCCGGTGGTGTACCTCAACCAGGTGGGCGGCAACGACGAGCTGGTGTTCGACGGCGCCAGCTTCGTGCTGGATCGGGCCGGCCGGCCGCTGCTGCGGCTGGCCTGCGCAGCCGAAGAGCTGGCCCTGTGGGACGCCGCCCCCGGGCTGGAGGACGCCGCTGGCCTGATGACCCAGGCCCCCACTGCGGCCGGGGAGCCGGATCCCTGGGAGCAGCTGCTGCGGGTGCTGGTGCTGGGGGTGCGCGATTACGCCGCCAAATGCGGTTTCCGGCGGGCCCTGCTGGGGCTCAGCGGCGGCATCGATTCGGCCCTGGTGGCGGTGATCGCCGCCGCCGCCCTCGGTCCGGAGCGGGTGGACGCCCTGCGCATGCCCTCTCCGTTCAGCTCGGCCGGTTCCCTCGATGATGCCGTCGCCCTGGCCGGCCGGCTCGGTCTGGCCTGCTGCACCCTGCCGATCGCCCCGCTCATGGAGGCTTTCGCCGCCGCCCTCCCCCCTGCCCTGGGGGGGCCGCCCAGGGGGGTCACCGAGGAGAACCTGCAGTCCCGGATCCGGGGCACGCTGCTGATGGCGGTGGCGAACCAGCACGGGGGGCTGCTGCTCTCCACCGGCAACAAGTCGGAGCTGGCGGTGGGCTACTGCACCCTCTACGGCGACATGAACGGCGGTCTGGCCGTGATCGGCGACCTCTACAAGACCACCGTGTCCGGTCTGTGCGACTGGCTCGATGGGGAGGCCTCCGGCCCCTGCCGCAAGGCCCTGGGCCTGCCGGCGGGCGGGGAGCTGATCGGCGCGGCGATCCGCGGCAAGCCCCCCAGCGCCGAGCTGCGTCCCGACCAGCGCGACAGCGATTCTCTGCCCGACTACGCCGTGCTCGATCCCCTGCTGAAGGCCCTGATCGAGCAGCTGCGCGCACCGGAGGAACTGATCGAGGAAGGGGCGGATCCGGCGCTGGTGGCGCGGGTGGCCCGGCTGCTGCGGGGGGCCGAGTTCAAGCGCCGCCAGGCGGCGCCGGCGCTGAAGGTGAGCAGCCGGGCCTTCGGCAGTGGCTGGCGCATGCCCATCGCCTCGGCCTAGGGTTTCTCCACGACCGCCCCCGGGTGGCAACACTCCTCGGCCCATGCCAGCTCCCGGCCCGGCACCCCTGGCCTCTCCGATGGCCAGCATCGGCGTGCCCACCGAGATCAAGCGCGACGAGCAACGGGTGGCGCTCACTCCCGACGGCGTCCATGAGCTGGTGTCCCAGGGGATGGAGGTGCGGGTCCAGGAGGGGGCCGGGCTGGGGGCGGGCATCAGCGATGACGACTACCGCGCCTCCGGGGCCCGCATCGTCAGCTGCGAGGAGGCCTGGGCCGCCCACCTGGTGGTGAAGGTGAAGGAACCCCAGCCCCAGGAATTCGACTTCCTGCGCAGCGACCTGGTGCTGTTCACCTACCTGCACCTGGCGGCCTATCCCGAGGTGGGCCGGGCCCTGCTGGAGGCGGGCACCACCGCAGTCGCCTACGAGACCGTGCAGCTCGAGGACGGCAGCCTGCCGCTGCTGGCGCCGATGAGCGAGGTGGCGGGCCGGCTGGCCGCCCAGGTGGGGGCCCATCTGCTGGAGAAGCCCCACGGGGGCCGGGGCGTGCTGATGGGGGGCTGCACCGGCGTACGGCCCGCCCGGGTGGTGGTGCTGGGGGCCGGCACCGTGGGCTGGAACGCGGCCCGGATCGCCGCCGCCATGGACGCCGAAGTGTTTCTGCTGGATCGCTCCCCCCATCGCCTGCGTGGCCTGGAATCGGACCGGCGCGGCCGTATGACCAGTCTGGTGAGCAGCCGCAGCCTGATCGAGCGGCTGGTGCCGGGCGCCGACCTCCTGATCGGTGCGGTGCTTCTGCCCGGTGGCCGGGCCCCCACCCTGGTGGACGAGGAGCTGGTGCAGCGGATGCGGCCGGGGTCGGTGATCGTGGATGTGGCCATCGACCAGGGGGGCTGCATCGCCACCAGCCGCGAGACCACCCACACCGACCCGGTGGTGACGATCCATGGCGTGCAGCATTACGCGGTGGGCAACATGCCCGGCGCCGTGCCCTTCACCTCCACCGAGGCCCTGGTGAGCGTCACCCTGCCCTACATCCTGGTGATGGCCGGCCGGGGGCTGCTGGAGGCGGTCACCGACCGGCCCGAGCTGCTGAGCGGCCTGAACACGGTGGGTGGCTCGGTGTGCCACCCGGGGGTGGCCCGGGCGCTGGGGGTGGCGACCCGCCATCCGATGGCCTGTCTTCGCTGAGCTTGCCCGGGGGGCACGGGTCTCAGCTGGCGGTGGCGCGGAAGATCACCGAGGCGGGCTGGCCGCTGGCCGGATCCAACGGTTCGCGCATGTCCCTGAGGATCAGGCCATGGCGATGAAACAGCTGCAGCCAGGATTCGAGGGTGCGGAAGTACCAGGGAGCAGGATCGCGGAAAGCCGGGGAGAACCCTGCCCAGGAGCCCTCCCGCCAGCCATCCTCGTAGGGCAGATCGGCGCAGGCCAGCAGGGGGTGCAGCGTCTGCAGGAGCACGCTGCCACCGGCGGCCAGAAGCCGTGGCAGTGCCGCGAAGAGCCCGTCGACGGAGTGATTCCCCAGCAGGGAGAAGTTGGCCACC
>CALNZO010000007.1:0-169369 GCA_942491175.1 uncultured bacterium
GCGCGGGCGAAGCCGGGATCGGCCTGGATCACCGGCTGCTGGCAGGCCCAGGCCTCGATGGCGGTGGCTGGGGGCAGGCCGCCACTGCGGCGGCCTGCGATGGCCTGCAGGGTGCGCAGGCCGTGGGCCAGGAGCCGCAGGTGGTGGCGTTCGAGGGTGGGGAGCAGGGTGGCCTCCAGCTCCTGCAGCTCGTCGGCGCTGAGCATGGCTCAGCTGCCTGCTGCCGGGGCCACGGCGGCGTCGGCAGGGCGGGGAACCAGGCGGAAGCCGCAGGAGTGGCCCCCCTCCAGGCGCCAGTGCACCCGCTCCACAGCACAGTCGGGGAAGGTGTGGCGGATCAGGCGCAGCTCCTGATCGCAGACCACCGGGTACTGCTCGGCGATGCGCATCACCGAACAGTGGAATTCGCTGATCACCCAGGCAGGGCCACCCTCGCCGGTGGTGGTGGGGTCGTCGTCGCGGCGGCATTCGGCCACGTAGCCCTCCTTGCGCCGCAGCTCCACCAGCCGCTCCAGCCGCTGGGGGAGAGGGCCGGAGCCGACCTGGTGGCGGTAGTCGGCGGCCTTCTCCTCGGCCTGCTGGCGCAGCACCAGCTTCAGGGTGTCGGCCGGCAGGCTTTCGGTGAGCGACCGGAGCAGGCCGAGGGCGAAATTCTCGCTGCCATCGGGGAAACGGCCCTGGCCCTGCTCGGTGAGCCGCCAGCGGTTGCTGGGCCGGCCGGGCCCTTCGGTGGCCGGGCTGGCTTCCACCACCCCATCCTCCTCGAGGCTGCGCAGATGGCGGCGCATCGCCTGCACCGACACCCCCAGCCCCGCGGCCAGCTGGGCCGCCGTCGCTTCACCTTCCCTGAGCAGCAGCGACAGGGCCGCCTCCCGGGTGGGATGGACCCCCTCGGCGGGGGCGGCCGATCGGCCGGAAGACTGGGCGGGGGCGCTCATGTCGGGCATCTGATGGAAACACGATGCCACGCACCCAGAGGGATTGGGGCTGGCCCTGACAGGCCCGGCCTCAGGCGATGGTGACCGCCGGATCCAGGTAGACGTCCTGCACGTGCCGGATCAGGGCGATGCCCTCCTCGCGCGGCTTCTGGAAGGCCTTGCGCCCCATGATCAGGCCGCTGCCCCCGGCCCGCTTGTTGATCACGGCCGTGCGGATCGCCTGGTGGACGTCGTCGCTGCCGGAGGCGCCGCCGCTGTTGATCAGGCCGATGCGGCCGGCGTAGCCGTTGAGCACCTGGTAGCGGCAGAGATCCACCGGGTTGGGGGAACTCAGGTCGCTGTAGACCCGGGGGTCGGTCTTGCCGTAGCCGTGGCCCAGGGCCCGGGCGACGGCGGCATAGCCGTTGTTGGTCTGGGGCAGCTTCTGCTTGATCAGGTCGGCGCCGATGGTCACCCCCAGATGGTTGGCCTGGCCAGTGAGATCAGCGGCGGTGTGGTAATCGGCCTCGGGTTGCTGGAACACAGGATTGCGCAGATAGCACCAGAGGACCGTGGCCAGGCCGCGGCTGTGGGCGTGGGCGAAGAGGGCGCTCACCTGCTGCAGTTCCCGGTTGCTGTCGTCGCTGCCGAAATAGATGGTGGCGCCCACGGCCACGGCCCCCATGTCCCAGGCCTGGTCGACCGAGGCGAACAGGATCTGTTCGTGCCGGTTGGGGGCGGTGAGCAGCTGGTTGTGGTTGAGCTTCACCAGGAAGGGGATCCGGTGGGCCCAGCGGCGGGTCACGGCTCCCAGCACCCCCAGGGTGGAAGCCACGGCGCTGCAGCCGGCCTCCACGGCCAGCTCCACGATCGCTTCGGGGTCGAAGTAGTCGGGATTGGGGGCGAAGGAGGCGCCGGCGGAATGCTCCACCCCCTGGTCCACCGGCAGGATCGAGAGGTAGCCGCTGCCGCCCAGCCGGCCGTGGCCATAGAGCTGCTGCAGGCTGCGCAGCACCTGGGGATGGCGGTCGCTCAGCACGAACCGCTCGACGGTCTGGGGACCGGGCAGGTGCAGCCGGCTGGCGGGCAGCAGGGCCGGGGTGGCCAGCAGCAGCTCGGCCTCCTCACCGAGCCAGTCGGCGATTGGACGCTCCATGGCGGAAGGGGGGATGAGGAAACGTTCCGAGGCTATGGCGGGGGCCGCCTGCGGCCGTGCCCATCGGGGCGTCACAATGGCCGTTCTCCGCCGTCAGTGGAGGGCATTGGTGCCTTAGGCTCCCCAGTAACGAAACAAAAACGTTTCGTTATTCGCCTTCCGGCCCGCGCCGCCCGACGCCCTGCCCATGTCCGACGCCCCCAGCCCCACCCCGAACCCGGCCCCCTCTGCCGACAGCCTGGAGGTGATCCGCCGCTTCGCGGAAACCTATGCCCAGCGCACCGGCACCTACTTCTGCAGCGATCCGGGGGTCACCGCCGTGGTGCTGGAGGGACTGGCCCGGCACAAGGACGAACTGGGCGGTGCCCTCTGCCCCTGCCGTCATTACGAGGACAAGGAGGCCGAGGTGGCCCAGGCCTTCTGGAACTGCCCCTGTGTGCCCATGCGGGAGCGCAAGGAGTGCCACTGCATGCTCTTCCTCACCGAGGACAACCCTTTCCGGGGTGAGGAGCAGACCATCAGCCTCGAACAGATTCAGTCCCTCTCCGCCGGCTGAGCCGGTTCTATCCACCATGGCGAGCAGCGCAACCGTTGGCGATCTGGTGAGCCAGCCGTACAAGTACGGCTTTGTCACCGACATCGAAACCGAGAAGATCGCCAAGGGCCTCAGTGAGGACGTGGTGCGGCTGATCTCCGCCAAGAAACAGGAGCCCGCCTTCCTGCTGGATTTCCGTCTGCGGGCCTTCCGCCACTGGTTGCAGATGGAGGAGCCCGACTGGGCCAGCCTGGGCCATCCGCCGATCGACTACCAGGAGATCATCTATTACGCGGCGCCCAAGCAGCAGGAGAAGAAGGCCAGCCTCGATGAGGTGGATCCCAAGCTGCTGGAAACCTTCGACAAGCTCGGCATCCCCCTGAGCGAGCAGAAGCGCCTCTCCAACGTGGCGGTGGACGCCGTGTTCGACAGCGTCTCCATCGCCACCACCTACCGGGAGAAGCTGGCCGAGAGTGGCGTGATCTTCTGCTCGATCAGTGAGGCGGTGAAGGACCATGCCGATCTGATCGAGAAGTATCTCGGCACCGTGGTGCCTGGCAACGACAACTACTTCGCCGCGCTCAACTCGGCGGTCTTCAGCGACGGGTCCTTCGTGTTCATTCCCAAAGGAGTGGAATGCCCGATGGAGCTCTCCACCTATTTCCGCATCAACTCAGGGGACACCGGCCAGTTCGAGCGCACCCTGATCGTGGCCGAGGAAGGGGCGTCGGTGAGTTATCTGGAGGGTTGCACCGCACCGATGTTCGACACCAACCAGCTGCATGCGGCAGTGGTGGAACTGGTGGCCCTCGATGATGCCTCGATCAAGTACTCCACGGTTCAGAACTGGTATGCCGGCGACGAGAACGGCAAGGGGGGCATCTACAACTTCGTGACCAAGCGTGGCCAGTGCCGCGGTGCTCGCAGCCACATCAGCTGGACCCAGGTGGAAACCGGCTCGGCCATCACCTGGAAGTATCCCAGCTGCGTGCTGCAGGGGGCCGATTCGGTGGGCGAGTTCTACTCGGTGGCCCTCACCAACAACCGCCAGCAGGCCGACACCGGCACCAAGATGGTGCATGTGGGGCCCCGCACCCGTTCCACGATCGTGAGCAAGGGGATCAGCGCCGGCCATTCGGCCAACAGCTACCGGGGGCTGGTGCAGATGGGGCCCAAGGCCGTGGGTGCCCGAAACTACAGCCAGTGCGACTCGATGCTGATCGGCGATCAGGCCGCCGCCAACACCTATCCCTACATCCGCTCCCAGCAGCCGGACGCCAGCATCGAGCACGAGGCCAGCACCTGCCGCATCTCCGCCGACCAGCTCTTCTATCTCCAGAGCCGGGGCATCGCTTTCGAGGAGGCGGTCTCGATGATGGTGAGCGGCTTCTGCCGTGATGTGTTCAACCAGCTGCCGATGGAGTTCGCCGCCGAGGCCGACAAGCTGCTGGCCCTCAAGCTCGAGGGCTCGGTCGGCTGAGCCGGCCCCACCCTGCCTCCCTGGTTCCTGCTTCTCCTTTCTCCGTTTCCTCTCCCGCCGTGATTCGCCCCGACGCTCCCGTACTGCTCGAGATCCGCGATCTCCAGGCCCGCGTGGAGGACCAGCCCATCCTCAAGGGGGTGTCGCTCACCATCCGCGCCGGCGAGATCCACGCGGTGATGGGCCGTAACGGCAGCGGCAAGAGCACCCTGTCCAAAGTGCTGGCGGGCCATCCGGCCTATACGGTCACCGGCGGCAGCGTGCATTACCGCGGCGAAGACCTGCTGGCCCTCGAGCCCGAGCAGCGGGCCCGCCTGGGGCTGTTCCTCGGCTTCCAGTACCCGGTGGAGATCCCGGGGGTGAGCAACCTGGAATTCCTGCGGGTGGCCACCAACGCCCGCCGCGCCGGCAAGGGGGAGGAGGAACTCGACACCTTCGCCTTCGAGGATCTGGTGCGGGAGCGGCTGCAGGTGGTGCAGATGGATCCGGCCTTCCTGGAGCGGAGCGTGAATGAGGGCTTCTCCGGCGGCGAGAAGAAGCGCAACGAGATCCTGCAGATGGCCCTGCTCGATCCGCTGGTGGCGGTGCTCGATGAAACCGACTCCGGCCTCGACATCGACGCCCTGCGCATCGTGGCCGGTGGCGTGAACCACCTGGCCGGCCCCGACAACGCCACCCTGCTGATCACCCACTACCAGCGGCTGCTGGATGTGATCACTCCCGACTATGTGCATGTGATGGCGGCGGGGCGGATCCTGCGCACCGGCGGCAAGGAGCTGGCCCTGGAGCTGGAGGACCGCGGTTACGACTGGGTCGACGCCGAACTGGCGGCTCTGGATCGCGCCCCGGCGGAGGTGGTCTGAATGGTGGCCGCCCCGCTCTCACCACCCCCGCGGCCACGGCAGCCGGCCGGGCCGGCTGGTCCACCGCCCTGGTGGCCCAGGCCCCGGCACTTGCCGGATCCGATGCCCTGGCCGCCACCCGGCGGCGGGCCGCCGAAGCGTTGCAGCGGATCCCGGTGCCCTCGCGCCGCGACGAAGCCTGGCGCTTCACCGATCTGGCCCCCCTCACGGCCCTCAGCCCCACCCTGCTGACGGCGGCCGCCGAGGCGGACTTCCGCCGGCGGCGGCCGGCAGCCTGCGGCTGCTGCTCGATGGCCGCGGCGATCCCCTCGATGGTGTGGCCCCCCTGCCCGAGGGGCTGGAGCCCATCAGCGCAGATGCCCTGGCCGACTCCCTGGGCCAGGTGCTGAAGGCCACCGGCAGCGATGAACTCTGGCCGGTGCTGCTCAACGGCGCCACGGCCTCCCGGGTGCTGGCCCTGCGAGTGCGGGGTTCCGTGGCCCCCACGCTCGAGCTGGTGAGCGATGCCGGCCGCGGCGAGGGGGTGTTGCCCCTGCGGCTGCTGCTGATCCTGGAGCCGGGGGCCTCCCTCGAGGTGCTGCAGGTGCACCGCTCGGCGGGTGCCAACCTCACCAGCGTGGTGCTGGAGGCCCGCCTGGGCGAGGGGGCCAGCCTGCGCCACGGCCTGCTGGCGCCCGGCAGCGAAACCGGCTGCCTGCTGGCCACCCTGGCGGTGGAGCAGGCTCCGAACAGCACCTTCTCCGGCGTGAGCGCCCATGGCGGCTGGGCCCTGGGGCGGCTGGAGCCGCGGCTGGTGCAGAGCGAGGGGGCGGCGCTCAGCGGCCTGAAGGCCTTGCAGCTGGCCGATGGCCACCAGATCAGCGACACCCACAGTCAGATGCTGTTCGCCGGCCCCGACGGCCGGCTCGAGCAGCTCCACAAGGCCGTGGCCGATGGCCAGGGCCGCAGTGTGTTCAACGGCGCGGTGCAGGTGCCACGGCTGGCCCAGCGCACCGACGCCGCCCAGCTCAGCCGCAACCTGCTGCTCTCCGATCGGGCCCGGATCGATACCAAGCCGGAACTGGAGATCGTCGCCGATGACGTGCGCTGTGCCCATGGCGCGACCGTGAGCCGGCTGCAGCAGGACGAGCTCTTCTATCTGCAGAGCCGCGGCATCGCCGCCGACCAGGCGGCCCGGCTGCTGCTGCGGGGCTTCTGCGAGGAGGTGCTGCAGGGCCTGCCCGCCGCTGCCCGGCCGTGGCAGCCCCTGGCCAGCCTGCTGGGGGAGGGAGGCCGATGACCGCCACCTCCGCCAATCCGTTGATGTCCGAGGTGGCCAAGGCGGCTCCATCCCCGTTGGTGACTGACCTGGCGGCCCTCACCCGGCCCGACTTTCCCCTGCTGGACCAGATCGCCTGCCTGGGCCAGCCGCTCATCTACCTCGACTACGCCGCCACCAGCCAGAAGCCCCGCCAGGTGCTGGCGGCCCTGCAGCAGTACTACGGCCACGACAACGCCAACGTGCACCGGGGCGCCCACCAGCTGAGCGCCCGCGCCACCGAGGGTTTCGAGGGGGCCCGCGGCAAGGCGGCCACCTTCATCGGCGCCGCCAGTGCCCGGGAGATCGTCTTCACCCGCAACGCCACCGAGGCGATCAACCTGGTGGCCCGCAGCTGGGGTGACGCCAACCTGAAGGAGGGCGACGAGGTGCTGCTCTCGGTGATGGAGCACCACAGCAATCTGGTGCCCTGGCAGCTGCTGGCGGCCCGCACGGGCTGCGTGCTGCGTCATGCGGGTGTGACGGCCAGCGGCGAGCTGGATCTGGAGGATCTCAGGGCCAAGCTGAGCGAGCGCACCCGGCTGGTGAGCCTGGTGCATGTGAGCAACACCCTGGGCTGCCTCACGCCGATGGCCGAGGTGGCGGAGCTGGCCCACGGCGTGGGCGCCCTGCTGCTGGTGGATGCCTGCCAGAGCCTGCCCCACAAGCCGGTGGACGTGGCCGCCCTGGGGGCCGATTTCCTGGTGGGCTCCTCCCACAAGCTCTGCGGCCCCACGGGCATGGGCTTCCTGTGGGCTCGCGAGGCCCTGCTGGAGGCGATGCCGCCGTTCCTCGGGGGCGGCGAGATGATCCACGACGTGTACCTGGATCACAGCACCTGGGCCGATCTGCCCCACAAGTTCGAGGCCGGCACCCCGGCGATCGGGGAGGCCATCGGCATGGGCGCCGCCCTGGATTATCTGCAGAACCTGGGCATGGAGCGGATCCACGCCTGGGAGCAGCAGCTCACCCTGCGCCTGTTCGAGCGGCTGCAGGCCATCGACGGGGTGCGGATCCTGGGCCCGACACCGGAGCAGCAGCCCGAGCGGGCGGCGCTGGCGGCCTTCTCGGTGGAGGGGCTGCACGCCAACGACATCGCCGCCCTGCTGGATTCGGCGGGGATCTGCATCCGCAGCGGCCACCACTGCACCCAGCCCCTGCACCGCCATTACGGCCTGTCGGGCACGGCCCGGGCCAGCCTGGGTTTCACCACCACCCCCGAGGAGATCGACCGCTTCGCCGAGGAGCTGGAAGGCACGATCGGCTTCCTGCGGGAGCACAGCTGAGGGAGGTGAGGCCGTGGGTCTGCTGCTGGTGGCGGTGGAGGTGGTCGCCGCCCTGGTGATCAATCTCTCGGCTCAGCGGATCTTCGCCTATGACGGGTCCGGCCGTCTCCTGTACGCGGCGCCGGTTTCCACGGGAGTGGCCGCCACTCCGACGCCTACCGGCGACTTCCGGATCGCTTCGCGCTATCCGGTCACCGCTCTGACAGCCCCGACCTACCGCATCCCTTCGGTGCCCAATGTGATGTGCCTGGGGGGCGGGGGCCTGCGGCCGGACGCCGTCTGCCTCCACCCGGCGCCGTGGCAGGAGAGCGCCGGCCAGCGCTTCGGGGTGCGCCGCAGCCACGGCTGCATCCGCACCACCAGCGCCACGGCCCGCTGGCTGTTCGAGCGGGTGGCGGTAGGGGTGTCGGTGACGATTCAGGAGTAGGGGAACGATCCGACCTGATCGAGGCCCGTTCGTGCGGCGAGCCGTGGGGACATCTTGTACCTCCTGGACAGGTACCTCCAGGATCCAGTCACCATGCCTGCCGACGGCGATGATGTCTTGCGAATCTGTTGTCCATCAATCCATCTCAGGCATCGCCCAGCGCATTCACCGGGTGGGTTACAGGCCAATAGGGATGGAAGATCGGAGGTTACGGGGGCCGTCCATTTAGTGGTTAGTCTGACCCCAAGCGCCAAGTTCTGCAGGCTCGGAATGCCTCAGGACTATTGCAGCAGCTAGAATCGCTGAAGAGATGAAACATGACCGGCCTTCTCGAGAATCACAAAGATGCCATCGCCGGACTTTGCCGCTAGTACAGCGTTCAGCGACTATTAGCGTTTGGGTCAGCAATTAGGGACGATTTTAGACCAGGGAAAAGCGATGTAGATCTTCTCGTCGAATTTGCTCCTATTGGTAGACACGCTAAATTCCATGCTTATTTTGAGATGCTTGATGAACTGCAAAGAGTACTCGGCACAAAGGTAGATCTCGTCATGAGCGGGGCTGTGTGCTATGCGATAACCGCCCGTGAGATGGAGAAGACCAACAGGCTAATCTATGACGGGTGATATAACAGCCTACCTCTGCGTCATCATTGATGCATGCGATTCCATCACTTAAATCCTTACGGGCATCTCGATAGAAGTATATGTTATGACGCGCGAAAAGCGCTCTGCGGTAGAACGTGAGTTCATTGTAACTGGCGAAGCAGTCTCAGTGCTGGCCAAATTCGGGCCTGATAGGTTCAGACGCTTATCGGATGGACGGAAGGCAATTGGGTTTCGCAACATACTCACTCACAACTATGCTTCCGTTGATCACGAGACAGTATATGAAACCGCTCTCCAGGATGTCCCGAAGCTGAGGAGAGAATGTACAGAGATGCTCAGTGAGTCCCCCGGGTTCAGGAAAGATGTCACCCCTTTACATTCGTACATCCGGGGGCTTGAGGACATGCCCAATGCGTCGTTACAGCGAGGCCGTCTAGCCGAAGGCTTCTGCGAAGCAGTGGGCTGATGTGAGGAGGCCAATGAGCCCGCCGCACAGGCAGAGCGTGGCCCGGATTTCAGAGGAGCTGGGCGTCCTGTTATCCCCCTCTTCAAGTGGAGGAAGGCCTGCCTCAAGGAGCGCTACCGACGGCCCAGCGGCTTTGGTAGCCGGCAAGGCCGCCAGGCGCCCTTGATCCTCCATGCCGACAACGGAAATGCCCTAGCCGCAGGCTTCTCGAAGAGTTGCGCGGGGCGACGCTGGAATCGCGGCTTGAGGAGATGGGCGTGCTCAGGTCCTTCTCCAGGCCAAGGGTCTCCAACGACAACCCCTACTCGGAATCCCTGTTCCGAACGGTCAAGTACCGGCCCGACTGCCCGAACCGGCCATTCGCCAGTAAAGACGAAGCATGCGAATGGGTGGCGGCATTTGTCGACTGGTACAACCACAGACACCGGCACAGCGGTATCAAATTCGTCACGCCCCATCAACGCCACAGAGGAGCCGCCACGGCAATCTGCAAGCAGCGAGATGATGTCTAGGAGACAGCCCGCCGGGCAAATCCATCACGCTGGAGCCGAAGCACCCGCTGCTGGCGTCAACAGGAAGAAGTATGGATTAACAAGCCAGCAGAAGATTCCGAAGCGATCCTTGCGCTACCCTTGATCCAGGCCGCCTGAGTGGCAGCCAAGGAGTGACACCTTCCCTGAAAGTCACCGTCCATTGAGAACAAGTTTAGGCCATTGCTAGAATCAAGGTTCGGGCTCCTGAATGAGGATGATTGACATCCAAAACATGTGATTAGCCTTCGCCTTAATTGTTTATTCGTTTTCTATTGACGTCGCACTGGGCTTTCACGATTTCCCGTCCCGGCCTACCTTCAACCATTTTTTTGTTTGCCATACCTCGAAAGTCATCTTCTGAATTTGGAGAATACGATGCCGCTTCTATCGCAATTGCACTCTTATCATGAGCTTTCCAGCCAAGAAACTATAGTATACTTGAGTAGCGATGCGGAAGTCGGTTTAACCGCAGAAGAGGTCGCAACTCGCTATGAAAAGTATGGTTGGAATGAACTGAGATTCAAGCCGGGTAAGCCAGCCTGGTTGAAATTTATACTCCAATTTCACCAGCCTCTTCTCTATATTCTGCTGCTCGCAGGCAGCGTCAAGGCACTTCTGGGCTCGTGGACCAATGCGGCAGTGATCTGGGGGGTTACGATCCTCAATGCCATTATTGGCTATGTCCAGGAAGCTAAAGCAGAAGGTGCGATCGCAGCCCTTGCTAAAGCAGTCACGACAGAAACGACCGTGCTTAGAGAGGGACAAACGCTAAAAATTCCCTCGCAGGATTTAGTGGTGGGAGATGTTGTCATACTGGCATCGGGAGATAAAGTTCCAGCGGATCTGAGGTTGCTGAAGGTTCGAAATCTGCAGGTCGATGAGTCTGCCCTGACAGGAGAATCGGTGCCCGTTGACAAATCTGTCGAACCGTTACCTCTGGACATCCCGCTAGCAGAACGGACGAACATGGCTTTTGCCGGGAGTTTCATCACATTTGGTCAGGGGAAGGGCATCGTCGTGTCCATCGCCAATGCCACGGAAGTGGGTCAGATTTCCCAGTCGTTGGAAAGTCGAGTCAGCCTCAGTACACCGCTGACTCGTAAGTTCGCCAAGTTCAGCCGCACCCTGCTCTATGGCATCTTGACTCTGGCAACGCTCACATTTGCCATTGGTTTAGGGCGAGGAGAGACCTGGCTTTATATGTTTGAAGCCGCCGTTGCCCTGGCGGTCAGTGCCATTCCTGAGGGGTTGCCCGCAGTGGTCACGATCACCTTGGCCATTGGGGTGAACCGGATGGCCAAGCGCCATGCCATTATTCGCAAGCTGCCGGCAGTGGAGGCATTGGGGAGTGCGACGGTCATTTGTTCTGACAAAACGGGAACGCTCACGGAAAATCAAATGACGGTCCAGGCGATTTACGCTGGGAGGCAATACTATGCCGTCAGAGGTAGTGGCTATAGTCCTAAAGGCGAACTGAGTCTGATAAGCAATGGCGCTTGTGAACCATTTGAGGATGGGTTGCCGCCAGGGCTAGAAAGCTGTCTGGTGTGCGGTTTACTGTGTAATGATTCTCAGCTGAAACAAGGGGAAAAAGGGTGGACGGTGGTGGGCGATCCCACTGAGGGGGCGCTGATTACCGCTGCCGCAAAAGCAGGCCTGAGCCAAACAGGGCTGGCGGTTTCAAAACCGCGATTGGATGCCATTCCCTTTGAATCGCAGTATCAATATATGGCAACCTTGCATGATGCCGTTCCCCGCGTAATTTACGTCAAGGGATCGGTTGAGGCCCTCCTTCGGCGATGCACCCAGATAATGGATCGAGGTGGTCAGAGCCTGCCCCTCAACTCAGAAGAGATTGAGCAAATTGTTGAAACGATGGCAGAGCAGGGATTACGGGTGCTTGCCTTTGCTATGAAAACAGCCTCTGCTCATCAGCATTCGGTCGAACACGAGGATATCGAAACGGACTTGGTCTTTCTGGGATTGCAAGGGATGATTGACCCGCCCCGACCAGAGGCGATCGCGGCTGTCCATGCCTGCCGAGCTGCCGGAATTAAGGTGAAGATGATTACTGGCGATCACATTGCTACCGCCCAAGCGATCGCCCAGCGTATGGGCATTCAATCAGAAGGACAAGTTTTAGGGTTTGATGGCCAACAATTGGGCCAAATGGACGATCATCAAGTTGCTCAAGCTGTTGATGCGGGATCGGTGTTTGCCAGAGTGGCTCCTGCCCAAAAGCTTCAACTGGTGGAAGCCCTCCAGTCCATGGGAGAAACTGTGGCCATGACGGGTGATGGAGTGAATGACGCACCCGCTCTGAAACAAGCCGACATCGGCATTGCGATGGGGAAAGGCGGAACGGAAGTCGCACGGGAATCCGCTGATATGTTGCTCACCGACGATAATTTTGCCTCGATCGAAGCAGCAGTTGAAGAGGGTCGTACTGTTTATCAAAACTTGCGAAAAGCGATTGCCTTTCTCCTACCCGTCAATGGCGGTGAATCCATGACGATTTTGATCAGTGCTTTTCTCGCACGTGATTTACCCATTCTGGCCTTACAAGTGCTCTGGCTCAACATGATCAATTCGCTTACCATGACGGTTCCCCTTGCCTTTGAACCAAAAACTCAGGGCGCGATGCAACAGCCACCGCGCAACACCAATGAACCGTTGCTCACTGCGAAACTATTACGCCGAATCTTGGCCGTTTCCCTATTTAACTGGGTTCTGATTTTTGGCATCTTTGAGTGGGCAGAAACGACAACCGGAGATATTGCCGTAGCCCGGACAATGGCGATTCAAGCCCTCGTTGCTGCCCGAATCATCTATCTTCTGAGCATCAGCCAATTGGGGCTTAGCCTGCTCAACTACGTGCGCCGTCAGTCTAATGCAATCACCAATGCGCCATTCCTCCTCAGCGGTATTTTTGCTGCGGCAGCACTGCAAATTCTCTTGAGCCAGTGGGGGGTGATGAATACCCTATTTGAAACAGCTCCATTGTCCTGGAATCAGTGGCTAATCTGTTTACTTCCGATGCTCCCCATGGTACCTGTGGCCCTCTTGGTTAATCAGATTGACCCACCGCAAGCAAAGGTTGCGGGGAACCATTGATGGATTATTCAAGACGCAATCTAACTAGCCCAATGCATCCGGCCGTAAAGGAGTTTTCTTCGTGTGTGCGCGATTACTTGCGGCTAGTGATTCGAAGCGGTAGCCGATAAATCGTGGAGTCCTATGCCCCCTTGAATCGCCTCTGTCGTGGTGATTCAGGGGGACTCTGAACAGACTTGTTGAAGTCGATTTAGTATCGTGCTGTAAGCAATGATGCAGCGAATGAGAAATGCCTATCCGCGTGACCCTTAGACGTGTTGAATATTTGATGGCCAGGGTTTACAGCGATGACGCATTTTGGCCTTTTGAGCATTACTTGTAATTTTGGATAACGATGTTTAGCTACAGGCCTTGGAACATGAAAAACCTGTTGGAACTAGACGAATCCGAAAAGAAAGCACTTTTTGAAGAAGGTCTTCTCTCTGTTGGGGCCGAGGTCCACCAAACAGTGTTCGCAAATCCCCTCCCAACTCACCATCCTACAAAGCTGAACCATCCGGCGAGGACTGGGAAGAAGAAAAAGAGAGTCTGATGTCGCAGTTTCCACAGGCGTGGAGATCTTACGGTTGCGAAAAAGAAGACGCTGCTCAACCAACACCAAACGCGGGCGAGGAACCTTGGTGGAAGTTCTGGTGATGTCTCTCCATCGCTTCCGCTCCGGTCGGTTGCCTTCAACTGCCGCTCAGGGTCGTCGTTGCCCCATGCCCGTCAGCATGATTTAAAACAACCACAGGAGGTTACATATCTTGCGATAGGCTGTTTCGGCCAGCATGTGATTCCCTGCAACCTGGTTCGCCTGTGCAGCCTGTTCAAGGTCGTGGAGGCCATGGCGTGATCTGGCAGCGGCACAGGGGTGTGCCCAACAGGGAGCATCAAGGCAAGGCTCCGGATCCGCCCTGAAAGCATTGACATCACACGATCTGAGCTATGGGGTGGGTTCGATCCGTGGACTGGAACGGGCCATGGTCCCCTCAACGGGCCCATGACTCCTGTCAGGAGGCGCAGGCTGCGCCACAACACCAACCGTGGCAACCTGAGGCTGCAGGAGGGGCGGCGGCGTTCCGCCTGTGTTGTGATATCTCTCTGCAGGCACCGTGTCCGAAGGCTCCCGTTCCCCCGACTCCCTGGCTCCGGTCGCGCTCGAGGCAGGGCCCACGGCCGAGCTGCTGGCCTGGGCCGCGGCGATCGAGAACAGCGACGCCACCACCCTCGAGAAGGCCCGTCATTTCGCCACCCGCCTCGGCGCCCACTGGCAGCCCGGAGGGCTCACCACGATCGGTTTCTGGACTCCGGAGCTCGCCGGGGACATGATTCAGCCGCGCAACATCCTGCTGGAGGTGTTCACGCCGCTGGAGTCGATCGATCCCAGGCGCCCGGAGCAGATGGTGCGCTTCGAGCGCCACGCGGTGCAGCTGGAGAAGCAGGGTGACTACCGCTGGGGAGTGGTGAGCGGCCTTCGGGCCGGCGATGCCGACTCGATCGGCTCGCTCTACTGGCTGCGCTACCTCTCCCCTGACTCCAACGTCGTGAGCGTGCTGGGTGATCCCCTGGCAGCGTCCTATCCGTTCGGGGTCCACGCCCCTGCCGAGGTCTACGACCTCGAGGGGCTGCAGCGGCGCAGAGCCGATCTCTCCTACTACGAGGCGATGGCTGCCGAGCTGGCAGCCCAGCCGGTCGAGGACCATGGCGGAGCCCCGTCGGTGCATGGGATCCCTGCCCCCGGCAACATCCTCCAGCTCCATGTGCGCACCGCCTCCCCGAACGGCTACCTCTCCGGGCTCACAGCCCTGTTCCGCGAGCTGGCCCGCAAAGTGCGTGCCGGGTTGCCCCTCACCCCCGCCGAGACCAATCTGGTGGGGTATGACGCCGTACAGCTGCTGCCCCTTGAGCCCACTGTGGAGCCGAGGGCCGACATTGGTGACGATGAAGAAGCCTTCAGCCTGCGGCCTGACGACGAGAGCAGCCTGGATCCCGAGACCGAGGGGATCCTGAGCGCATCGGGGAAGGTCAAGGTCAGGCTGCGCCGCCCCGAGCTCCAGAACTGGGGGTACGACGTGGTGATCTTCGGCAGTGCCGCCACCAATCCGGCACTGCTGGAGACCTTGCGGCCCGATGAGCTGGTGGAGTTCGTCGCCGAGTTGCACAATTTCCCCACGGGCCCGATCCGATTGATCTACGACCTGGTCTACGGCCATGCCGACAATCAGGCGGTGGATCTGCTGAATGGGCGTTATCTCAAGGGGCCTAACATGTATGGACAGGATATCAACCACCAGAATCCGGTGGTGCGTGCGATCCTGCTGGAGATGCAGCGCCGCAAGGTGAACACCGGTGCCGATGGGGTCCGCATTGATGGCGGCCAGGACTTCAAGTATTTCAATCCGCTCAGCGAGCGGGTGGAGTACGACGATCCCTATCTGTTGGCTATGGGGGATCTGATTCAGGAGATCGGCCCTGCCCGCTGGCGGCCCTTCGTGATCTACGAGGACGGCCGCCCCTGGCCGGCGGAGGGCTGGGAGGAGATCTCCACCTACCGCGATCTGGTGGACCTGCGCCCGGAGGCCTACCAGTGGGGGCCGCTG
Organism: uncultured bacterium; assembly: GCA_942491175.1. Lineage (GTDB taxonomy): Bacteria > Cyanobacteriota > Cyanobacteriia > PCC-6307 > Cyanobiaceae > Cyanobium. Next base: position 15,265 of record CALNZO010000007.1, read on the forward strand.
ATCTTTGCCCACAACACCCCGGCGTTGCAGGGGTTCTGGGCGCGGAAGTGGCGGCGGGTGTGCGAAAAAATGAAGTTCGGCTCGCACTGGGTCACCGGCTGCGGCAACCACGACACCCTGCGTCGCGGCACCCAGGTGGCGGCGACGGAGGCGATCAACCCCCGCCTGGGCAGCACGCTGCCGGACGTGCTGGCCAATGCCTACGACAACCCGGCGATCGGGGCCCTCACCTACGGATTCGGCCCGGGGTTGCCGATGGACTTCATCCACTGCCTGATGCGAGCGCCCTGGGGGTTCTTCCGCAACACCGATGATCGCTACGGCGTGAAGGTGGTGGCGGAGGAGGGTCCGGGTTTTCTCGACTGGCAGCTCAGCCCCGAGCAGTACAGCGATCCCGGCCTGTTTCCGGCTCTCAAGCAGCTGGGGTTCAAGGAGTTCGAAGCGCTGCGCCAGTTCCTGGCCGCCCTGGGTGAGGCGATCGCGGCCAACGATTATGACCTCGAACGCATGGCGGCGGCCTGCCAGGGCGTCGCGCCGGCCGATGCCGACGGCGATGCCCCCGTGGTGGATGTGGCCTGGTTGAAGGCCTTCGCCCGCTTCTTCATGGAGGACATGCACGAGGCCTGCAACATCTGGCGGCACGAAGATCGGGTGGTGCCCGAGCAGGCGAACTACAACCTCGCCCTGCGCCAGTTCCGCCGTGTCCGGCCCTGGCTGTGCGAGAACCTGGCGGGCAGCGACGACCGGCTTGATCTGCTCACCACTCCCACCACCACGATCTTCTATGGATTCCGGCGGGCACCCCTGCAGGCGGAAGCGGTGGCCCTGGTCGCCCACATGGGCGGGGAGCCGATGGCCATCCGTCTGCCGGAGCTGTTTCCGGATCAGACAGCCGGCTGGTCACTGCTGCTGGGATCTCCGGGGCTGGAGATCTCGGACGCCCAGCTGCTCGGAGAGCCGATCACCCTGGAAGACAGCCAGGCCCTGCTTCTGGAGCCCCTGGACGCCCCCTGAATGGCTGGCGACATCACTTCCCAAAGATTCGCTATCGATCAACTCAGATTAAATGCAACAGTACACCACCCAGATTCTTGAGACACTTGCTATCCTGCTCGCTTCAGCAGTGGCACGAAGAATCATCGTTGCAGCAATCAAAGCCGCGCAGCGAAAGTACTCGTACGGAAAGCCCAGGGCAACAGTGATCACGAAGATCCTGGACTTTTTCCTCTTCTTTGTGGCTGCTGGCGGTTGCCTCTCTATCTGGGGCGTTGAGCGATCAGAGCTGATCTTCTTCGTGTCGTCAATGCTGACAGTTATTGGAATTGCTTTCTTTGCGCAATGGTCAATTTTATCAAATGTTACATCAACTATCATTATCTTCTTCAGTCATCCTGCAGCCATTGGCGATAAGGTCAAAATTCTCGATGTTGAATTTGCCGTAGAAGGTACAATCGTTGATATTGGGCTGTTCTTTATTGTGTTGCAGGTAGGCGATGGCTCTGTCCTCTCCATACCAAACAACCTGTTCATGCAAAAAGCAGTTGTCAGGCAGAAGCGGCCGAGATCAAGTACGAAGTTGAAAGAGGCTTGAGGCACCAGTAGCCTCGGTCTCCTTCGATTCGGAAGGCATCAAGGGCCGTGCGGAGGTCATTGCCTGGCAACCCGGGGGCCCTCCTCTTCGCGGCGCTGACGTTGACGGCCGCCAGCCACGAGACTGGACGGACTGCACGGCACGCCGCAAGCCCAGCCCATGCTCAACATCGAATCGGTCGAACTGCTGCTGCTGGTGGCGGCGGTGGTGGCCATGGTGGCCCGCAGACTGAGGCTTCCCTACAGCGTGGGCCTGGTGCTGGGGGGCATCGTGCTGGCCTGGATGCCCTTTGTCCCTGACATCGCTCTGACGCGGGAACTGATCTTCAACGCCTTCCTGCCGCCGTTGATTTTTGAGGCGGCGATCTACATCGCCTGGCCGTCGCTGCGCAATGACCTGCCGGTGGTGCTCACCCTGGCCACGGTGGGTGTGGTGCTCTCCGCCGGCATCACCACGGCGGGGATGCACTACCTGGCCCACTGGAGCTGGCCGGCCGCACTGCTGTTCGGCGTGCTCATCTCGGCCACCGATCCGGTGTCGGTGATCGCCACCTTCAAGGAGGCGGGCGTGCATGGCCGGTTGCGGGAGCTTGTCGAGGCGGAGAGCCTCCTCAATGACAGCACCGCTGCCGTGGGTTTTGGAATCGCGATTGCCTTCGCCACCGGCGCCGCGATCACGCCGCTGGGCACCGCTCAGTTTCTGGCGGTCACGATTCTGGGTGGCGTGGCCTGCGGCGCCGCGGTGGCTGCGTCCCTGCTGGCCCTGGCCGGCCGCACCGAAGATCCCCTGGTGGAGATCACGTTCACCACGATTGCCGCCTACGGCTCCTTCCTGCTGGCGGAGCACCTGGAGGTGTCAGGGGTATTGGCCACCCTCACCGCCGGAATCATGCTGGGCAACCTCGGGCCCCTGGGCGCCATCTCCCCCAAGGGACGCGAGGCCGTGCAGTCGTTCTGGGATTACGCCGCCTTCGTGGTGAATTCACTGATCTTCCTGCTGATGGGAATGCTGGAGGCGCATCAGAATTTCACCAGGGTGCTGCTGCCGATCGCCATCGCCATCGCCCTGGTGACCGTGGGGCGGGCCCTGTCCACCTATCTCTGCTGCAGCCTGTTCGGGGGCTCACCCCTGCAGGTGAAGGCCAGCCACCAGCATGTTCTCTTCTGGGGCGGCCTGCGCGGCGCCCTGGCTCTGGCCCTGGCCCTGGGCCTGCCCAGCAGCCTCCCTTACCGCGACGCCGTCGTGACGGTGGCCTTCGCCGTGGTGGCCTTTTCGGTGATCGTGCAGGGGCTGTCGATCACTCCGTTGATGCGCTTCCTCGGCGAGATCGGCCCTGTCGGTACCGACACTGCTGGGGATGACGACTTACCAGACATTCTCAATCGTATTCATGACTCTCAGGTAGGCCGGTGACTCTTTGCTGTCCTCACCATCCTCCTGGCTGCTGTCATCGGGGATGACCCGCCTGGCATTGTCGGCAATCACGGCATTGGCCAGCAGTTGCAATGCCTCGGGGCGATCCAGATTCTGGAGAGCCTCTGAGTAGCGACGGCTGTGGGAGGGTCGGACCGATTCCTGGCAGTAGTTCGACAGCTCTCTGCTCTCGGTCATCACCAGGAAGGCGACCGCCTTCGTATCGCTCTTACCGAAGATCGCCATGTAGAGAAGGTTCACCATTGAGGCGTCATGCGCCTGGATGCCGTAATTGATCAGGATCTGGGGCCAGTAGCGCAGGGCCTTGAGGCCTTCGAGGCCCCCTTTCTTCACACCGGCCTGTTCACACCAATCTTCGAATTCATCCACATCATTGGGGCAACGTCCCAGTCTGCGCATGCCCTCGGCCAGGATCTGGCCAGCCTGAAAGTTGCGGGTGGGTTTGCCGCACACTGGCAGCATCATGCTGCCGCGCACATCCGCAACGATGGCCGTGAGCTGCGTGAAGGTATGGTCGCGCACCTTCTCCAGGTCACCACCGCGGTTCAAGGTGGCTTCGATGCGTTGCACACCATAGCCGAGCTCCGTAAGCGGAAACGGCTGGCGACCGTAGAGCCGTTGGCGGTCTTTCCTGCGCATGGAAACGGAAGAGGCCTGGTCGAGGCACTGGTCCAGCAGCAGGGTCAGAAGGGTGGGCAGGATGCCTGTGTTTTCCGCATGGTAGCCATAGCCGAAGCCCGCAAAGATTGAGGATATATTCTTAGCCGCCTTGATGTACTGGGCCTCCACATTGTGAACGCCCGGAGACACCTGGATATTCGGCGATAACCGGTCGAGCAGCCGGGCTCCCAGCAGAGCTGTGATTGCATTGGGATGGCAGAAGTTGGCCGTGAAACTGTCCACAGGATCCCGCAGGGCGCCGTGGCGATGGAATCCGGAGAAGAAGGCGAGGTTGGGCTGTCGCTCGCAGAGCACGTAGGAATCGTTGCGCAGGGGGTCGTGGCTGAAGGACCCCGCCAGGCAGGCCAGCACCACCTGTTCTCGCTCCAGCTCCTCACGGAGCTCGCAGGCTTCGATCAGGTCCTGCTCCATGTGGTTGCTGTTGGCTGTCAGCACCACCAGATCGCAGAGCTCGATCAGGTCGCGCAGGGTGTACTCCTGCAGGCGGCCATCACGCTCATGGCGCACCATCCGCTCCATCGTGGCGACGTGGGTCGGGTCCATGCCCGCCAGGTCAGACGGCGAGAAGGCCCCGAGCAGGGAACGTCCCGGCCGTGGAGCCAGCAGCAAGCGGTCCCCGCCACCATGCATGGCGCTGTTGTAGGCCAGAGAAGCCGGGTAGAGCCCGATGCTGTAGAAGCCCACCAACCCCTGCTCGAGGCCCAGGATCCGGCTTCTGATGGTGGCCTGGTCAAGAGAGTCGGCGAAGAAGCTGTTGTGCATCGGCTAGGTGTCGTGCCATCAGGTTGTTCCCGCTGACACTATGGGGTGAGGCCGCCAGGCTTGTGGTGCGACCCAGCAGACCCGGGCCTCCCACCACCCAGTCCACACCACGATGCCCGGCTGATACCGATCGGTTGTGAAGGCCTGATCCGGAAGCCTCTCGATGGTTGCAGGAGCCTCGCTCATCTGGCCGCTGAGCAAGGGATCACTGAACGCGCGGCACGGCAGTGGCTGGGTGCTCTCCACCAAGAGCTCGCGCCCGGGGGCTGGGGGCGGTTGGCGGGTCCTTGAGGCCCGATCACGACGACGTATCAACCCGTGGCCGCAGGTCGCCCCATCCGGTCTGCCCTGCTGCGGCGGCAGCTCTCGCCGCTGATGCGGTTGATCGTGCTGTGGTTCACCAGGCGGTCCACCGCCGTGCCCGAGAACAAGCGCTCGGAGCGGTCCAGGCCGATCTGGCTGCGGCAGTTAGCGAGGGCCAGGTGGGTCTTGCCCACACCGCTGGGACCGGACAGCAGCAGGTTCCAGACCCGGTCCGACCAGCCATTTCGCCCTGGCTCGCGGTTGCGCCTCAGGCTCTCGATCCCATGGCGGTGATCCAGTCGCGGCAGGGTTTCGGTGAACCGGCTGCGCAGGAACACTCGTGGGCGATACGACATCCCGGTGGTGCGGGTCGCGGTGAGGCCCTGGTGGACGCACAGCTCGCGGTGGGGACGGGTGTCGTCACCCGCATGGCTGCCGTCACGGTCGGGGAAGCAGGCGCTGAGGCTGTCGGTGCGGTGCGGTGCGGTGCGGTGCCCGGCCGGCACGCCTCTGCAGAGGGCCAGGGTGTTCTTCAGGCCGTCTGAAAGAGCATCCAGCTCTCGCCGCTGTGGATCACAGTGGGGTTCCCCCGCCACTGCTCACCACGGCGTTGGAGGGTGCGGTTTCGCTAAGTTCAATGTCTCTTGGGCCGGATCTGCTTCAGTGGGAGCAGCAGAGTCTGGGCTTCCAGATGCGCCGCTTTCTCAAGCATGGGCACCAGCACGCTCTTCCACCTCTCGGTGAGGGGGCTGCGGCTCACCCCAATCGATGCACTGGGCGCTGCACTCCGAGATCCCCACCGACGGAGGGATGGGCATCGCGGAGCTCAAGAGAGGAAATCGCGGAGCTCCAGAGAGGAATAGGAGCCCTGTTGTCGCGTCCTGAGGGCCGCCTGCACGGGGCACGGCTGGCGAAATGCCTGGCAAGGCCATGGAATGGAGGGTGAGGCAGAACAGGCCCTCCACCCCTCGGACCAACGGAAAAGCCGATCGGTTCATCAAAATCTTGCTGGAGGTCTGGGCCTACGGGATGCCCTGCGGCGCCTCGGCTGCCAGGGACGACCTGTCGCCGGCACGCAGCCTGGTGATGCTTGGAGGCGGCTTCTCTTGAATTGGTTTCTGCTGGGCCTGCAGGCCGGGGACCCGAAGCCCCCCGCATTGCCCCTGAGCCGGCCAAGGAGACGTGCCTGATCCCCTCACGATCGCCCGTACTATCGAACGGGCTGAGATGGTTGATCACTGGCTGGGAAAACAGGTCGGCCCGGTGCAAGAGGCCCCAGGAGGAATCCGGGCGGCGAATTTTGCTGCTCCCATGAAATGGATAGCCAAGAAAAAATGTAAATCAAAGACCCGAGACATGAGGAGTAACCTCGAGCTGGGTGCCGGATTTGCCCACCTTCTGACAACTTAATGTAAACAAAATGGATTTAAGAGAATTCCTGAAAAAATCCCCTACTTAAGGGCCGCAGTAGTCTCAGTAAGGAGCGTAGTGTTTCCGGCGAACAGGATCCCATCACCCGGTCGCAAGGAGCTTCTCGGTCGACTGGAGTCGATAGACATAAACTCTATTCCAGATATTCTGAAATTGCTTGGAAAAACCCGCCCTATGCCATCCTTTGTAAAGGTTGGCGCCAACGATGGAATTACTGGTGATCCGTGTGGCGGCTTTTTCTTGCGGAATGAGAATTGGAAAGGGTTGCTCATCGAGCCTGTTGACTATTGCGTAGAAAAACTCAGGGAGACCTATTCCGATCAATCGCGATTCACCATAGTGCAGAGTGCGATAGGACGCAAGGCGGAACGTAGGACATTTTATTTTATGGCTAAAGAGGCAGTGGAATCCATCCCTGGATTGCCCGAATGGTATGACCAGCTTGGATCTTTCGATCGATCCCACATCGCAAAGCATTTTCATCTAGATGTTGAGCAATTCATAGTCGAGAAAGTGATTGACGTTGCTCCATTGTCTGCAATCCTGAGGCGCTGTGGCTTTGTGACTCCCATATTCCTTCACATCGACACGGAAGGATTTGATTTTGAAGTGTTAAAGAGTTTGAATTTTCGGCAGGCACGTCCTGATATGGTCTTGGTAGAGCATAAGCACTTTCGGCATCCGACCTCTTCTCTATGGTTGAGCTTCTCAGGGAAAAAAGATATCTGATTTTGAATACCGGTGTAGACCTTTTGGCGCTATCTAAAGCTGCGATCAAGGCCCTTGAGGCAACGGCCTACCTCCCCGCTTCGGGTTGAGGTTTGGGAGATGAGGAGATTCATGATGACTGCCACCACGATGAAAGCAGGTCTCTGGGTGATTGCCCTGTTCTCTGGCTGCGGTGCGGTAGTCCACATTTTAAACATTCTCAGCATGGGCGGGTTCAGCCGGGTTGGAGGCCCATGTGAAGTGAAAATTTCTCGATATTGCATACTTTTTGCTTGATCTAGTAGTTGGTTTGGCCTCTTATAGGGGGCGGGAGTTGCGTAAGTCGCATTCTATGGTGCCGCGCCGAGTCAGATCCTGCTCTATACGCCTCTACGAGGCTGGATCCTCAACTTTCCTGCCAACTCTGCGATATCTACTTAGCAGAGTGGCGATGATGCTGTTACGCTTTCCCTGATAGCTCATTCTTGTTGGATGTGATCTTTGGCAAAATTGGTGGCCACGGATAGGGGGCATTCTGCAGGTTGACTTTTTCGGGACTTCGCTCAGATTCGTCTCTGAGATCGTAGATGGAGTATGATTTGATATGGCTGAGACATGAGCGATGCTTTTTGATTGAAATCATTCGATCGCCGATGAGCCGCGCCGACCTTGTCGACTAAGCGAGATGAAAGCCTATCGGGTTCTCGTCCTGGGAGAGCATTTAAAAATGGATGTGTCTGATGACCAGCGCCTCATGGATTTCCATGCGACACGATTCATCCCAGCGGCAACTCCTGATGAAGCCCGCTTTTCCGTGTTTGCCCAGGTTCGCACTGCACGCGGGTTTGAGGGCCTGTTCCTGAACGACCAAAGTGATCCTCCTCGGCTCCAGGCTCAAGAGCTGGAAGAAGTTCCTGAAGCCGATGCTCCAGAAGCAACAGCTGGCTTCGTTCTCTACAGAGCAAAGCCCTTCTTCCTTCGCAGGGCTATCCCCTCCGCCCTATCTTCTGATCCGGGCTGGTATGGCCTTCTGGTTGAAAAGCAGGTCTTTGCTGATTGGACGGCAACCGCTCAGTCCTTCCATCCAGGTCGTCTCTGGCAGATTGTCCATGCCGAGCCTGAGGGCAGCCTGTCGTTTCTGGATAGGCTCATGCCCTGGAGCCAGATCCGTTTGCGGATGTCCTGGAGATGCTCGCCGTGATTCTCGCCACCGGCAATGCGTTTGCTGAGATCTTGAATCTCGATCCATCAGAGATGATGGCTTGTCTTGGGTGTGCATCCACGCCACAGGAACTCATTCAAATCGCCGGGAAATACGCGTGACACGTTGCGACCCGATCGCTCCTCCCCATGACCCATGGCAACCGGCTGATGATCCGGCCAGGAATCCCAGGGGGGGCGCTCCCTTGCAGGCTCTCCGGCGCCATCGGCAGGCCTTCGTGGCCCTGCTGTTGCTGGCCCTGGCCGGCTGCGGTCGCCCCCAGCCCACCGGCTGGCGGCAGCACCCCCTGGCCGATCCCGGCCTGCCCCGGCGCAGTGAGGCGGAACTGTCCCGCTGTGCCGCTCAGCTGAAGCTGGCGCCCGAGAACCCCACTCCTGCCGACCCCACCAACTTCGGTGAACGCCAGCCCACGGACGCCCTGGGCCGGCCGGTGTCCCACCAGCCGATGCTGATCGTGCTGCATGAAACGGTGGTCTCGGCGCCTGACACCGTGGCCTTCTTCCAGACCCCCCACCCCAGGGACGACGACCAGGCCAGCTATCACCTGCTGATCGACAGGGCCGGCCAGCGGCTGCGCTTCGTTCCCGACGAACAGCGGGCCTTCGGGGCGGGGATGTCGGCCTTCGGTGATGCCAGCGTGCGCATCCGCTCCACCTCGGTGGGATCGATCAACAACGTGGCGCTCCACCTCAGCCTGGAAACCCCTGCCGACGGCCGCGGGGATGAGGAAGCCCACAGCGGCTACAGCCAGCGCCAGTACGACGCCACGGCCGCCCAGGTCCTGCTGTGGCAGGGGCGTTTCGGCATCCCCATGGGGCGCGTCACCACCCATGCGGCGGTCGACCGCAGCCACTCCCGCTATGACCCCCGCAGCTTCCGCTGGGACCGCTTCGATACGGCCTACGAGAAGGCCGCCGCCACCTGCGGGTGGCGTGACTACAACAACGGCCTGGCCAGCTGGTGAGCCTGTCGTTGTCCCGGCGGTCCTGCTCAGGCCGGCTGCCGCTGAAGCGGGCTCAGCACCGCCAGGGCCTCCGCCTGATGCCGGCCCTGCCAGGCCCATTGCCAGTGCCAGCCCGCCGCCTCCGCCTCCCGGACGATCGCCTCCCGATCGGCCGGATGGTCCCACTGGCCGAGGTGAGCGATCACCTCCTCCCGCCGCTCCGGCTCCAGCGGGCTCCAGCCACGCACCCGGGCGCTGTAGCGGGCGACGTAGGCATGGCGGCTTTCGCCAGGGGCGCGGAACACGTCGGCCCAGAGCAGAAGGCCGCCGGGGGCGATGCGGCGGCGGCAGCCCCGCAGGAAACGCCCCTTCTCGGCACCCTCCAGGTGGTGAACGGCGAAGCTGCTGATCAGCAGATCCACCGGCTCCGGTTCCGCCTCGGCCCAGGCCAGCAGATCACCCTCCAGGAACCGGCAGGGAAAGCCCACCGGGCCCAGGGCGTCTGCGGCCAGGGGCAGCACCGCGGCGTTCAGGTCGAGCCCCGTCAACGAGGCCAGGGGCAGGCGCCGCAGCAGGGGCGGCAGCAGGGAAAGATCGCCGCAGCCCAGGTCGACCAGATGGGGCGCGGCAGCTCCGGGGCCGCGCCGCGCCAGCCAGGCGTCGATCGTTTCCCCCAGGGCCTTCGTCAGGGCCCGGTGTTCCATCAGGTCGTTCTCCAGCACCCGGCGGTAGGTGCTCCAGTGGCGGGCGAAGAACGTCATGGCTGAAATTCTGGCCGCCCCGGGTCCGGCGCCACCCCAGTCAGCCCCGGAAGACCATCGCTAAGGTCAGCGCCTTCTTCGCTTTCCGGTGAGGACAGTCCGGTGACGGAACGGCGCATGCATCTGGTGCGGTGGGGGCTCACCACCGGCTGGCTGGTGATCATCGCCTCGCTCCTGTTCGACCCCTTCACGCCCCGATTCACCGCTCCGGACCACCCCTGGAGCCCCCTGCGGCTCAGTGGCGACTGCGTGCCGGTACAGGACACCTGCCTCAGCGAGGCCCCCTATCCCCTCGGCACCACCCTGTTCTGGGGGCTGGTGGTGCCCTCGGCGATCTTCCTCCTGCTGGTGTTCGGCCATGAGCTGTGGCGCCGCATCTGCCCGCTCTCGTTTCTCTCCCAGATTCCCCGCGCCCTGGGCCTGCAGCGCCAGATCGCCCGGGTGAATCCGAAAACGGGCGATAAGCGCTTCCAGCTGGCCAGGGTGCCGGGCGATTCCTGGCTGGGCCGGCACTACTCCCGTCTTCAGTTCGGCTGGCTGTTCCTGGGCCTCTGCGGCCGCATCCTCTTCTTCAACGCCGACCGGCTGGTGCTGTTCGCCTGGCTCTCCTTCACCATCGCCTGCGCCATCGCCGTGGGCTGGCTCTATGGCGGCAAGAGCTGGTGCCAGTACTTCTGCCCCATGGCCCCGGTGCAGAGCATCTACTCCACCCCCTCCGGCCTGCTGGGCAGCAAGGCCCACATGGCCGCCACGCCGATCACCCAGTCGATGTGCCGCACGGTGCAGCCCGATGGCAGCGAGCAGAGCGCCTGCGTGGCCTGCCAGATGCCCTGCATCGACATCGACGCCGAGCGCACCTACTGGGCCCGGCTGCCCACCCCCGCCTTCGCCTTCGAGCGCTACGGCTACGTGGGCCTGGTGCTGGGCTACTTCCTCTACTACTACCTCTACGCCGGCAACTGGGACTACTACTTCTCCGGCGCCTGGCAGCGCCAGCCGGACCAGCTGGCCCTGCTGCTGCGGCCGGGGTTCTTCCTCTTCGGCCAGCCCATCGACGTGCCCCGGATCGTGGCGGTGCCCCTGTTTCTCGGGGTCTGCACCTGGCTGGGGGTGCTGGGGGGCCGAGCTGTCGAGTCGGGCCTGCGGGGCCAGGTCCGCCGCCGCGGCGCTCAGCCCGACCGTGATCGCATCCGCCACCGGGTGTTCCTGGTGGCCACCTACCTGGTGTTCAACGTCTTCTTTCTGTTCTCCGGCCGGCCCCTGATCAACCTGCTGCCGCTGTGGGTTCAGTACCTCTACGACGTGGCTCTGGTGGCCCTGAGCACCCTCTGGCTCTATCGGGCCTGGGGCCGTTCCCCGGCCCTCTACGGCCGCGAGAACCTCGCAGAGCGCTTCCGCAAGCAGCTGGGCCGCATGGATCTCGACGTGGGCCACTATCTCGACGGCCGCTCCCTGGCCGACCTGGGCAGCGAGGAGGTCTACGTGCTGGCCAAGGTGCTGCCGGGCTTCACCGGCCGGAAGCGACTGGAGGCCTACAAGGGCGTGGTGCGGGAGGCCCTGGAGGAGGGCTTCGTCAATGCCGCCAGCAGCCTGGAGGTGCTCCAGCAGATGCGCCTCTCTCTGGGCATCAGCGACGACGAGCACCGCCTGCTGCTGGAAGAGCTGGGCGTGGAGGATCCCGGCCTGCTCGATCCCGACACCCGCCGCAGCCTCGAGGATCAGATCCGCCTCAGCGGCTACCGCAAGTCGCTGGAGCGGCTGATGCTGGTGCAGAGCCTCGCTGAGGCGGACGCCTCCGCGGATCCCGCCGGTGACGGGGCGGCGCTGAGGGCTCTGCAGCGCGAGTTCGGCATCACCTCATGGGAGCAGGAGCGGGTGCTGGGGGATCTCTCCCCAGGGCCGTGTCGATCCGCAAGCTGGAGCTGCTGATGGAGCGGCTGCCGGCCCTCACCGATGGCTACCGGGCCCTGCACCAGAGCGCCCTGGGTCACCAGTCGGCCGTGCTGGCCCTGCTCGACGACCGCCTGCAGCTGCGCAAGGAACTCACCCTGCAGGCCATCCTCGATGGCCTGGCCACCCTTCAGGAGGATCCGGCCGTGCCGTCCCTGGTGAAGCGCCTGCAGGCCATCGCACCGCTGGGGTTGCCCGAACTGGTCCGGGGGGCGGACGGGGCGAGGCGCCTGCCGCCGTCCGTGGCCGAGGCCCTCGGCCGGCCCGGTGGGGAGGCCCCCTCCTGTCTTCTGCAGGTCCCGGTGGCCGACACCCTCGCTTTCCTCGACACCCTGGCTGCTGATCCCAGCCCCACCATGGCGGCGGCCGCCCTGTTCCTCACCGCCCGCCTGGATGCCGACCGGGCCCGGGCCCTCGTGGCCCAGGTGGGGGGCAAGGGCGCTCCGCCCCTGCTGGCTCAGACGGCCCAGGCTGTGCTGGCCCTGAAGGGGCAGCCGGCCCTGCGCGATGTTCCGGAGCTGGAGAAGCGGGTGGTCCTGGCCACCAGCGATTTCTTCCGGCGCAGCGACGGCGACACCCTCGCCGCCCTGGCGGACCAGGCCGACATCCGCGTGTTCTCCAAAGGAGCGCTGATCACCGAGGCCGGCGACACCTGCCGGGAACTGCTGCTGCTGATCGAGGGCCGCGCCCGGGTGCGCCACCGCGACGGCGAGCGGCAATGGCTGGAGGACATGGAGCCCGGCCGGGTGCTCGACGAGCTGCAGGTGCTCACCCACAGCGCCTCGGAGAGCAGATCGTGGCGGAGGCCGATGGCACCAGGGCGCCGGCGGTGCCCGTGGATTCCTTGGATGCGGTGCTGGATTCCTTCAGCGGGATCCGGGGGGGGGGGGGGGGGGGGGGGGGGGGGGGGGGGGGGGGGGGGGGGGGGGGGGGGGGGGGGGACTTCGCCCGGCGGGTCCTGGCGGCGGGGGGGGGGGGGGGGGGGGGGGGGGGATCGAGGGGCGAGTTGCAGCGGCTGATGCGGGAGGGGAGGGGGGGGGAGGGGGGGGGGAAGGGGGGGGGGGGGGGGGGGGGGAGGGGGGGGGGGGGGGGGGGGGGGGGGGGGGGGGGGGGGGGGGGGGGCGGTCCCGCTGGTGGCCCGCCGGCCTCAGAGACCTTCGAAGCGAGTTGAGGTGAGCCTGGGGGGTGGGGTGGTGAAGACCAGGGCGGGGGTCTTGCCCTCTCGGGTGCATCCACCGTGGTGGGGGGGGCGGGTGGGCCCGGGCCCCCCCGGGGTGCGGGGTGGGGGGCCGTGGCGGGGGCTGGGGGGGGGGCCCGGGTTGCGGGGGGGGGTGGGGGGGGGGGGGGGGTGGGGGGGGTGTGGGGGAGGGGGGGGGGGGGGGGGTGGGGGGTGGGGGGGGGGAGGGGGCCCCGCGCAGGCCGCGGTTCCGACGATCAGGAGGTGCTGAGGTCAGCAGGGTGGGACCTTTGGGGGGGAGGGGGGGAAAGGGTGGGCGGGGAGGGGGCCGGGGGGGGGGGGGGGTGTGCAGGGGGGGGGGGGGCGGGGGGGGGCGGACGGGGGCGGGGGGGGCGGCGCCACCGCCGGGGGGTTTCCCGGCACCGGGGGGGGGGGGGGGGGGGGGGGGGGGGGGGGGGGGGGGGGGGGGGGGGGGGGGGGGGGGGGGGGGGGGGGGGGGGGGGGGGGGGGGGGGGGGGGGGGGGGGGGGGGGCCGCCAGGGATGATCGGAATCCCCCGTTTCCTTCTTCGGCGGCCATGAACATCGACGGCAGGCCCTGGCGCACCATCTGGCTGGAGGAGGGCGGCCGCTCGATCGGTGTCATCGACCAGACCCTGCTGCCCCACCGGTTCATCACCCGCTCCCTCACCACGGTGGACCAGGCCGCAGAGGCGATCAGCACCATGGTGGTGCGGGGAGCCCCCCTGATCGGTGTCACCGGCGCCTACGGGCTGATGCTGGCCCTGCAGGCCGATCCCTCCGACGCCTCCCTGGCCAGGGCCTTCGAGCGGCTCAACGCCACCCGCCCCACAGCGGTGAACCTGGCCTGGGCCCTTGGGCGGGTCCGCGACCGGGTGGCGCCCCTGCCCCCGGAGCAGCGGGCCGAGGCGGCCCGGGCCGAGGCGGGCGCCATCGCCGAGGAGGACGTGGCCATGGGCGAGGCCATCGGTGAGAACGGGCTGGCCCTGTTCCTGGAGCTGGCCGCCCAGCGGCCGCCGGAGCGCCGGGCAGAGCCCCTGAACGTGCTCACCCACTGCAATGCCGGCTGGCTGGCCGCAGTCGACTGGGGCACGGCCCTGGCCCCCGTGTACAAGGCCCACCGCGCCGGCATGCCGATCCACGTCTGGGTCGACGAGACCCGTCCCCGCAACCAGGGCGCCAGCCTGACCGCCTTCGAACTGGGCTGTGAGGGGGTGCCCCACACCGTGATCGTCGACAACGCCGGCGGCCACCTGATGCAGCACGGCCGGGTGGATGCGGTGATCGTCGGCACCGACCGCACCACCCGCACCGGCGACGTCTGCAACAAGATCGGCACCTACCTCAAGGCCCTGGCTGCCCACGACAACGGCGTGCCTTTCTATGTGGCCCTGCCCGCTTCCACCATCGACTGGACGATTGGCGACGGTGTCCGGGAGATCCCGATCGAGGCCCGCTCGCCGCTGGAGGTGACCCGCATCGCCGGCAAGTCGGCGGGCGGTGAGCCCACCAGCGTGCAGCTGGTGCCCGACGGCAGCGAGGGGTTCAACCCCGCCTTCGATGTCACCCCCGCCCGGCTGGTGACGGCGCTGATCACCGACCGGGGGGTGGCCGCCGCCAGTGAGGCCGGCCTGCGGGGGTTGTACGCCAAGGAATGACTGACGGGCGCCAGATGCGGCGCGCCCCAGGCCGGTGCACCTGGAAGGTCTATTTACACTGAAAGACCTTGATAGGGCTCTCCATGCCTGCACTGGATCGGGACACCTATCTGTCCGGCAGGGTCGAGGACCAGTTGAAGTGGCTGAGCCGTGCCAGTAAAGCCAACAAACGTGGGTTCCTGCGTTTGCGGATCTTCGAGATCCTGCTTGGAACGTCCATCACCATCTTCAGCCCCTATGCCGGCAGGGTTGGCTGGGGCCCGTTGGCCATCGCGGTGGGCGGAGCTGGCATTGCCCTTTCGGGATCGCTGCTGGCCCTGAATCGCAACCAGGAGAACTGGGTGCGCTATCGCAGCCTGAAGGAAGCCCTCGAACGGGAACAGTTTCTGTTTCTCACCGGTACTCCTCCTTACGACACCGGGGATAGGGCTTTTCCCAGCTTCGTCACGGCCGCAGAAGCGCTGATGATCGAGGAACGGGCCGGCTGGGCCAGACAGATCTCCCAACTGGCTGATGCGGGGGTCCAGGCCGCGCCAACGTCCACAGACAGAAGTTGAGCAGGGGAGCCGGCCTGACTGCCCTTCTGGAGGCGTGAGCACCCGGCACGTTTCGATCCAGACCTCGCACGCTTCCTGTGCCGGGCACCCCTGCGTTGCCTGCGCCAGCGGAGGCGCCATGGCGAGAATGGAGCTCTCTGGAGCTGTTTCGCGCCTTCCTGCTCCTGCTGCCCAGCCCCCTCCTGCCCCACACCCATGGTTCAGGCCCAGCCCACCACCCTCGCCGCCCCGGCCCCGCCCCCCAACTGGGTGGCGTCCCGCCATCCCCTCGGCTGGCTGATCGACCGGCTGCTGGCCGTCGAACCCCTGCGGCAGCTGATGTTCCTGCAGGCCCGGCAGCTGATCATCCGCACCGCCGAACGGCGCGGCATCGCCTGGCGGGAACGGCGCCAGGAGCTGCAGGAGCAGGCCGAGCCCCTGCTGGCCCTGAGCACCGATCCGGCCGTGGCCCCGCCGGCCTATTACCAGGCCCGCTTCCACGCCTACGACGCTGGCAACCTCTGCTGGGCGGCGGCCTGCGAGGCGGAGCAGGCCACCGCGTCGATGGCCCTGCGGGTCTGGCCCAGCGAAACCCTGGAGCCGGAGCAGGCCCAGGAGCGCCTGCGGCAGGCGATCTTCGCAGCCATCGACCCCAGCCTCTCCGCCCCGGTGCGCCGGGCCCTCGACATCGGCTGCTCGGTGGGGGTGGGCACCCTCGCCCTGAAGCACTGGCTCGACCGCCGCGAGGGCAGCGACGTGGCCGTGGAGGGTCTCGATCTGTCCCCCCAGATGCTGGCCGTGGCCAGGGTCCGCGATCCCGAGGGACGCATCCGCGCCTGGCACCACGCCGCCGCCGAAGCCAGTGGTCTGCCGGAGGCGTCCTTCGATCTGCTCACCCTCCAGTTCGTCTGCCATGAGCTGCCGGCCCCCGCCACCCGGGCCGTGCTGGCGGAGGCGGCCCGGCTGCTGCGGCCCGGCGGGGTGGTGGCCCTTGTGGATCAGGACCCGGATTCAGAAGTGATCCGGCGCCTGCCGGCCCCGATCGCCACCCTGCTCAAGAGCACCGAGCCCTACCTGGAGGAGTATTTCGGCCTCGATCTGCCGGCGGCCCTGGAGCAGGCCGGCTTCCGCGCCGTGCGACGGGTGGCCTGCGACCCGCGCCACCGGGTGCTGGTGGCGGTGCGCTGAGATCCCTGGCGGACGGTCTGCGGGGCGGGCGGCTCAGCCCCACCCCGCCAGGGCCAGCTTGCCGATCATGTGTCCGCCCGCCAGCTCCGCGTAGGCCTGCTCCAGGTTGGCGGCATTGATGGGGGTGAGGGTGCGCCGCAGGGTGGGCCGCAGGGCACCGGCCTCCAGCAGCTCGGCGAGGCGGTCGAGGATCTCCCCCTGCCGGCCCATGTCGGTGGTCTGGAACCGGGAGCGGGTGAACATGAACTCCCAGGCGAAGGTCACGCTCTTCTCCTTCAGCAGGTTCAGGTCGAGGGGAGCGCGGTTGCCCACGATCGCCACGATCGAGCCCTGGGGGGCGATCAGCTCGGCCATCACCGGCCAGGAGGCGTCGGTGTCGCTGAAGTTGGCGATCGCCTCCACCTGGGGGAAGCCCAGGGCCGCCAGTTGGGGGGCCAGGGGCTGGTGGTGATCCACCACGTGGTGGGCCCCCAGCTCTCGCACCCAGGCCTGGCTCTCGGGGCGGGAGGCGCTGGCGATCACCGTCAGCCCTGCCCCCCGGGCCAGCTGGATCGCCACCGAACCCACCCCGCCGGCCCCGCCCAGGATCAGCAGGCTGGTGCCCCGGTCGCCGCCGTAGGGATCCAGCCGCAGCCGCTCGAACAGGGCCTCCCAGGCCGTCAGGCCCGTGAGCGGGATGGCGGCGGCCTCGGCCCACGAGAGCAGCGCCGGCCGGCGGCCCACCAGCCGTTCATCCACCAGCACCGCTTCGGCGTGGCAGCCGGGTCGGTCGATGGCGCCGGCGAACATCACCTCGTCGCCGGGCCGGAACCGCCCCGTCCCGGACCCCGCCGTCGTCACCACCCCGGCCGCATCCCATCCCAGCTGTCGCGGCGCCCCGTCTGCCCCCAGGGCGGCGCGCACCTTGCTGTCCACCGGGTTCACCGCCACCGCCTCCACCTGCACCAGCAGGTCGCGGGGGCCGGGGGTGGGCTCCGGCAGATCGGCATCGATCAGGGCCGGGGTGGCGAGGACGGCTTTCATGGCACCGGTGGGTTCAGTAGCGGCAGTAGCCCACTTCCCCTTTCAGGGGTGGCCTGCAGGGGAAGCGCAACGGCACGAAGATCCGGTTGCCGTTGGCCGTGTTGCTGAGCACCACGTTGCCCTGGATGAAGAGCTCCCGCCTCCAGAGCCCGCCCAGCCGGTCGCGCAGCAGGTCCGTTCCGCCGGCTCCCTTCCCGGGGAGTTCCCGGTAGGTCATGCGCTGGCCGTCCTTCCACCGGATCTGGAGGCCCCCGGGGATCTGTTCATCCACGCAGGCCAGTTCCTGATCGTTGTAAGTGCAGTCCTTCCAGCCATCGCGCGGAATCTGGGGGGCCTGCCCCTCCTGGGCCAGCGCCGATTCCGTCGCTGCGGTGGCCAGGCCCCCCAGGCCCACGGTCGCCAGGACGGCTCCGATCAGGGCCTTGCCCAGTTCCTGGGGGGAGGGCGGGGAGAGGCGGCGGGTGAACAAGGGCAGCCCCAGGGGGATCCCCCCGTAGTCTCCCCCCAGAGTCCCATTCGCCCCATGGCCGTGCAACACCGCTGGTCGGACGCCGCCGCCCGGGAGGCGGTCGAGCGCTACGGCGAACAGGGCGTGAGCGAGGACCTGGCCCTGCGCACCTACTCGGCCCGGCTGCTGGGGGCCGATCCGGAGCTGGTGCTGCACGGCGGCGGCAACACTTCGGTGAAGACCACGGTGCACGGGCTGCTGGGGGAGCCGATCCGGGTGCTGTGCGTCAAGGGCTCGGGCTGGGACCTGGGCACCATCGAGCCACCGGGCCATCCGGCGGTGCGGCTCGAGCCCCTGCAGGCCCTGCGGGCCCTCGAGGCCCTCAGCGATGAGGCGATGGTGGCCGCCCAGCGCCAGAACCTGATCGATCCGGCTGCCCCCAACCCCTCGGTGGAGGCGCTGCTGCACGCCTTCCTGCCCCACACCTTCGTCGACCACACCCACTCCATCGCCCTGCTGGCCCTGGCCGACCAGCCCGATGCGGCCGAGGTGTGCCGCGAGGTCTATGGCGATCGGGTGGCCCTGGTGCCCTATGTGATGCCCGGCTTCGCCCTGGCCAAGGCCGCCGCCGCCGCCTACGAGGCCGCCGCCGCCACGGGCACCGAACCGGAGGGGATGGTGCTGCTGCAGCACGGCCTGTTCTCCTTCGGCGCCACGGCCGAGCAGAGCTACGACCGGATGATCGAGCTGGTGCGGCGGGCCGAGGAGCGCCTGAGCCGGGGCGAGCGCTCGCTGCACCCGGTGGCGGTGCCGGAGCGCCCCACCCCCGCGGCGGCGCTGCTGCCGCTGCTGCGGGGCGCCCTGGGCCGGGCCGCCGAGGCCGCAGGCGTCCGTCCCCACTGGATCCTTGCGCTGCGCGACACGCCCCTGGCCCACGCCATCAGCGACGACGCCCGCCTGGGCGAGTGGTCCGGCCGCGGCGTGGCCACCCCCGACCACGTGATCCGCACCAAGGCCCGGCCCCTGGTGCTGCCGCCGGTGCCGGCGGCCGACGGTGACGGCCAGGAGCTGGCCGCCTGGGGCCGCGCCCTGGAGCAGGCCCTGGAGGCCTACATGGCCGAGTACCGGGCCTACTTCCAGCGCCAGAACGAAGCCGCCGGCGGTGGCAGGAAGCCCCTCGATCCCCTGCCCCGGGTGGTGGCGATCCCCGGCCTGGGGCTGGTCGGGGTGGGCAAGTCGGCCGCCGAGGCGGCCACGGTGGCCGACATCGCAGGCGCCTGGGCGCAGACGCTGCTGGCCGCCGAGGCCATCGGCCGCTTCGCGCCGGTGAACGAGGCCGACACCTTCGCCATGGAGTACTGGAGCCTGGAGCAGGCCAAGCTCGGCAAGGGTGCCGAGAAGCCCCTGGCCCGGAAGGTGGTGCTGGTCACCGGCGGGGCCGGGGCCATCGGCGCCGCCACCGCCCGGGCCTTTGCCGCCGCCGGGGCCGAGCTGGCCGTGCTCGATCTGGATCAGGAGGCGGCCAGGGCGGTGGCGGCTGTCTGCGGCAAGCGCGCCCTGGGCCTGGCCTGCGACGTGACCGACCCGGCGGCGGTGCGGTCGGCGATCGCCGCCGTCGCCGCCCATTTCGGCGGCCTCGACATCGTGGTGAGCAACGCCGGCGCCGCCTGGACCGGCCCGATCGCCACCCTGGCCGAGGCCGATCTGCGGGCCAGCTTCGAGCTCAACTTCTTCGCCCACCAGGCGGTGGCTCAGGCGGCGCTGGCGGTGTTCCGCGCCCAGGAGAGCGACCCCCTCGATGGGGGCGGCCGGCCGGTGCTGGGCGGGCAGCTGCTGTTCAACGTCAGCAAGCAGGCCCTCAATCCGGGGCCCAACTTCGGCGCCTACGGCATCAGCAAGGCGGCCCTGCTGGCCCTGGTGCGTCAGTACGCCCTCGAGGAGGGGGAAGCGGGGGTGCGGGTGAACGCCATCAATGCCGACCGCATCCGCTCCGGCCTCCTGGACGACACCATGATCCGCGACCGCTCCGCCGCCCGCGGCCTCAGCGAGGAGCTCTACATGGCCGGCAACCTGCTGGGGGCCGAGGTGCGCGCCAGCGACGTGGCCGACGCCTTCGTGGCCCTGGCCCTGCTGGAGCGCACCACCGGCGCCGTGCTCACCGTGGATGGGGGCAACGTGGCGGCGATGGTCAGATGAGCGCGCCTTTCGGCGCGACGGTGCGCTGAGCGCCCCTGATCAGCCGGCCGCCCTGGCCCGTGCCGCCAGCCACAGGCCCAGTCCGATCCACAGCAGCACCAGGGCCAGGCAGAGGCCGGTCCAGGCCGGCAGCCCCCAGCTGTCCACCACCAGGGGGGCCACCACAGTGATCACCCCGCCGGCCAGCAGGGGCTGGAGCAGCAGCTGCTTGATCGAGAAGGCCGTCACCGCCCGGCTGCGGTCGCCCGGATCGGCCATGCGCAGCAGCAGCAGGCCGCTGGCGGCCACCCCGGTGCCCTGGCCGAATTCGATGATCGCCCGCTCGAACCAGTCGGGCGGGAGGATCCGCCGCGCCAGCAGCAGGATCACGGCCAGGTTCCACAACAGTCCCGCCAGGGCCAGCACGGTCAGGGGAATCCAGTCGTGGGCCAGCAGGCTCAGATCCAGGCAGGCGGTGGCGGCGGTGATCAGCAGATCGGCCGAGATGGTGCCGGTCTGGGCCTGGATGGTGGTCGAGACCCACTGGGTCTGGCCGCTCTTCTCCAGCATCAGCCGAACCAGCAGCGAGCCCACCAGCGCCAGGGGGAACACCGGCAGGGAGTCGATCACCATGGCGACGATCCCGCCGCTGCCGTCGGCGGCCCAGCGCAACGCCGCCAGGGCGCCGCAACCGATCAGCACCGCCACCCCCGCCAGGGCCAGGTTCACGGCCCAGTCGGCCAGCCTGGCGCCACAGGGCCGGCACTTCCACCGTGCCCGTCTCCAGGGGCAGATCCATCGGCACCTCCTCCAGGGGGGGGGTCTCCTCCTCCACGATCGCCATCACCTCCTCGATCGGCAGGGCCTCGGCGAACATCAACCAGCCCCGGGCCCGGCCCAGCACCACCACCAGACCGCCCACCACGGTGGACGCCAGAAGCCCGACGGTGGCCATGGCCAGCCCCAGGGCCTGGGCCCCCTCCAGCCCCAGGCGCTCGTAGGTGGGCCCCATGGCGGCGGCCGATCCGTGGCCGCCCTCGTAGGCCACCTCGATCAGGCAGGCCATCACCGGACTCACCCCCAGCCAGGGCTGGAGCAGGAGCAGCACCGTCAGTCCGCCCATCAGGAACTGGCCGAAGGCCAGGGTGAGGGCCAGCAGCACCTGGGCGGAGAGGGGACGCCACAGGCCCCCCAGCTTCGGCAGCGGCTTGCCCAGCAGCAGGGTGGCGAACACCAGGGTGAGCAGGGGCAGGGGCAGCTGGTCCCACAGGTCGATCACCCGCTCCGGCAGCAGGGGCAGCAGCCCGGCCGGTGCCACCAGCAGCCCGAGGCCGCCGGCCAGCAGGGCCTCCGGCAGCCCCCAGCGCTTCATGCCCAGCAGGGCACCGACGCTGCCGCCGATCACCAGCAGCACGGTCAGATCGGCCAGGGCCAGACCCTGCCACTCCAGTGCCTCCAGCACCCCTGGTGCCAGCACGGCGATCACAGGCGGAACCGGCGGCGGAAGAAGGCTTCGGTGGCTTCCAGCACCTCGGTGCGGACCCTGCTGTCGCGGAAGCCGTGGCCTTCGCCGGCGAACAGATGCAGTTCCGTCTCCACTCCGCGGCTGCGCAGGGCTTCCACCATGCGTTCACTCTGACTGGCCGGCACCACGTTGTCGTCGAGACCGTGAAAGAAGATCACCGGCACCCTGATGCGGTCCGCGTGCCGCAGCGGTGAGCGGGTGTCGTAGGCGTCCCGGGCGCCGGGCCAGGGACCGATCAGGCTCTCGGTGTAGCGGGCCTCGAAGCGATGGTCCACCGCCAGCAGGGCGGCCGGATCGGCCACCGGATAGCGGCAGGCGCCGGCGGCGAACCCATCGGTGAAGCACAACGCCGCCAGCACCGTGAAGCCGCCGGCGCTGCCACCCTCGAAGGCCACCCGGGCCGGATCGGCCCTGCCCGTCGCCACCAGCGCGCGGGCGGCGGCGGCGCAGTCGGCCACATCCACCACGCCCCACTGGCCGTCGAGCCGCTCCCGGTACGCCCGGCCAAACCCGGTGGAGCCGCCGTAGTTCACATCCACCACCCCCCAGCCCCGGCTGGTCCAGAACTGGATGGCCAGGTTGAGGCCCGTGCCGGCCATGGCGGTGGGGCCGCCGTGGCCCTTCACCAGCAGGGGCGCATCGGCCCGGGGGCCGCCCCTTGGCGGGTAGTACCAGGCGTGGGTGGGCCGGCCATCGTGGCCGGCGAACCAGAGCGGTTCGGGTCGGCTGATCGCTTCGGCCGCCAGCGGGGGCGGAGAGGCAGGGCTGTGCTGCCAGCGGCCGCTGGCCGTGTCCAGTTCCAGCAGCCCCGGGCCGACAGCCGGCGCCGCGGCCACCGCCACGAGCCGGCCCGCTTCCGCACTCAGGCCAGCCAGCTCGTCGAAGGGCAGCGGGATCGGTTCCCAGCCGGGGCCGTTCAGGTCAAGGCGGCCCAGCTCCCAGCGGCCCTGGCGACAGGCCGCCGCCACCAGCCGCTGGCCGTCGAAGGCCAGGGTGCGCAGGCCGTAGACCCACTGGGGGCCTCCGAATTCCGCCTCCATCGGCAGCAGCGCCTCCCACCCCGGCCTGGCGTCGGTGGCCAGGCCGGCGGCATCGGCCAGTCGTTCCAGATTCCACCAGCCGCTGCGGTCGTTGGCCACCACCAGGGAGCCGTCGCCGAGCCAGAGGGGCTGGAACACCGAGATCCCCCGCCGATCCCCGCCCGCCGAGCCGGCGATGGGCCGGGCCTGATGCAGGTGCCCGGCCCCGTCGATGGCGGCGAGCCACAGCTGGCTGCGCTCCCAGGGCATGAAGGGCTGTTGCCACTCCACCCAGGCCAGGTGGTCTCCGTCGGGGGCCAGCACCCCATAGCCGCAGAAGTCGGCGGGCTGGTGCAGCAACTCGGGTTCGCCCCCCGCCAGGGGCACGGCCACGAGCCGGTCGATGCCGTCCTGCTCCACCACGCCGATCCAGCGCCGGCGATGCCGGTCGATCAGGCCATCGGCGAAGGCCCGCGGCCGGGCAGGGTCGGGGGGGGCGGTGAGCCGCCGCGGCGCCTCCGCCGGCTCCGATCCTGCCGTCGGCTCTCCGGCGCCGGCCAGGGTGAGCTGCCACAGGCAGCGGTCGCCGTCATCGACGAACACCAGCTCGTCGCCCCCCACCGCATAGGCGCCACCGCCATACCCATGCACCCGGGTGCGCAGGTTCCAGGGGCCCGGGGTGAGCTCCACGGCAGCCTCGCCGGGGCGCAGCCGCACCATCAGGGTGGTGCGCCCCCGCTCCTGGGGCCGCTGCTCCAGCCAGAACAGTCGCCCTTCGTTCAGGAGTGGTTCGGCGACGGCGGCGGAGCGGCCGACCGCCAGTTCGGCGGGCAACGGCTCCGCGTCCCGCCACGACTGCGTCCCCACCCGAGTCCTCCGTCGGCTGCTTCTAGAATCGCTCCATCGTTTCAGGTGATGTCTTGGCACGCAGCTTCGCCCAGATGGCACGATCGGCCGAACAGGGCGGCAACGCCGTGCTGGTACCGAAGGTCCCGGTCGACAAGCCCCCACTGGAGATCCACAAGCTGGGTTCCAGGGAACTGCGGACCCCGGCCCGTCGGATCAGCAAGGTGGATGCCTCGATCCGCGATCTGGCCCGCGACATGCTGCGCAGCATGTACACCGCCAAGGGCATCGGCCTGGCGGCCCCCCAGGTGGGCGTGCACCGACAGCTGCTGGTGATCGACCTGGATCTGGAGGAAGCCGCCACCCCCCCCCTGGTGCTGATCAATCCCGAGATCAGCGCCGCCGGGGCCTCCTTCAACACCTACGAGGAGGGTTGTCTGAGCATTCCCGGGGTCTACCTCGACGTGGTCCGCCCCTCGGTGGTGGAAGTGACCTACCGCGACGAGACGGGGCGTCCCCGCCGGATGAAGGCCGACGGCCTGCTCGCCCGCTGCATCCAGCACGAGATGGACCACCTCAACGGCGTGCTGTTCGTCGATCGGGTCACCGACGAGCTCAGCCTCAACGAAGGCCTGCAGCAGCAGGGCTTCCGCCGCTCCGACGTCCAGTCGATCCGCTGATGCCATGCCGATGAAACCCCTGGCCGGCCTGTTCCTGGGCCTGGCTTGCCTGCTTGGCATCGCTGCCACCGGATCGATCTTCGAGCTCTCCTACGGCGATCCCGATCTCGGCCTGCAGACCACTCGCTGGATTCTGGGTGGCAGCCTGCCGGGAACGGTTCTGGCGCTGTTGGTGGCGATCCGCATCAACAAACCCGCCTGATCCTGCCCAGCCCGGACCTGGGCCGGCACGACAACCGGACGCCCGATTGGGCCACAGGGTCTGGTGCCGGCCGGTTGCCTTCCATACGATTCAGACCGCTTCGAGGAACGCCGTGATCCATCCCGTTCTCCCCCGCCGGGGCCTCGCCACCCTGGCGGCAGTGGCGACCGCCCTGTCCGTGACTTCCCCTGTCTCCGTCAGCGCGTCCTCCCTCTTCGCCGCCGCCGAGGTCGACCAGCAGAGCTTCCTCCTGGTGGCAGCCCCGATCGGCAGCAGCGGCAAGAGGTCCCAGCTCAACATCTATGAGCAGCTCAAGCCCACCCGGCCCTGCTTCGAGGTCGGCCAGGGTCAGCCCGCCCCGGTGACCCCCCTGCTGGCCACCTTCGACTTCACCGGCATCTGCAGCCGCTACATCGATGCCAACGGCTATTCGCTCCGGGTGGGTGGTCAGGATCTGGCCACCTCCTATCGGCTGATGGTGACCCGCAGCGACGGCGACATGCTGCTGCTGGCCTTCCCCACCAAGGCCGGCGCTGGCCCGGAAATGGTGGTGGCCCGCACCCTGGGCAGCGCACCGGGCTTCCTCAAGTTCGAGCTGGAGCCGGGCTGGCGCCTGATGCGACGTCAGTTCGACGGCCGCAACCTCGGCCACCTCTACCTCTATGCCGACAGCTGGCCCGGAACGGCGGCGACCGCCGCCCAGCCGGCGCCTGCCCTGCCGGCCACGGGCCTGCCCGACCCGCAGAACGGCTTGCCTGGGGCGGCCGCGTCAGCCCCGGAGAACGGTGAGCCGGAGTTCCCCGGCGCCCCGCAGCAACCCCTTCCCCTGCCGGTGGACCCTGCCACCCAGCTCTGAGCGGGGGCCTTCGGGCCCACTTGCTAAAGTGCAAGGCTGCGATTGTCTCTGCAGCACTTCATGACCCAGGTCACCGTCGGCGAAAACGAAGGCATCGAATCGGCCCTGCGCCGCTTCAAGCGCCAGGTGTCCAAGGCGGGCATCTTTGCCGACCTCAAGCGCCTGCGCCACCACGAAACCCCCACCGAGAAGTACAAGCGCAAGGCCCAGCAGCGCCGCCGTCGCCGCTGAGGGCAGCCGACTGGGCCTTTCTTGGCAGGCACTTCTACCTGTTGCGTTCGACACCACTGCGGGAGCAGGGTGGAGAAGTCATCGCAGCAGGGTCCATGGGCCATCCGGTCGCATCAACCGCAGGCCAGTCCAGGCTTGCCTCCCTCTTCCAGCGGATTGGCCACTGGCTGGCGGAGACCATCAACCATGCCTGGGGCAACCCCGGCGAGGAGGCACTCCATCGTCCTCCTTCCATCGGTGTGCAGCCCTACAGCGACGATCGCCCCCGTCGCCGCCACCGCCACTGAAGGCTCTCCCTCCCTGGTCGGCTGGATCACGCCACCCGGTCGAAGGAGCGGTAGCTCAGGGCTTCGGCGATCGCCGCCGTTGAAACCCGCGCCTGGCCGGCCAGATCGGCGATGGTGCGGGACACCCTCAGCACCCGCTCCGCTCCCCGGGCGGAGAGTCTCCGCTGGGCGAGGGCACGCTCCCAGAGGCTGAGGGCGTCCGGTTCCGGAGCCACCACCCCGGCCAGGTCCTGACCGGCCAGCTGACCGTTGACCAGCCCGTCCGGGTTGCGCTCTGCCATCCGTTGCCGGGCTGCCGCCACCCGCTCGGCCACCACAGCGCTCGTCTCGCCGGCGGCCGGGGCGCCTTCGCGGTAGGCGTTGCTGAGATCGCAGGCCTCGGGGCGGCGCATCACCACCTGGAGATCGATCCGGTCGAGCAGCGGCCCGGAGAGCCGCCCCCAGTGGCGACGACGCTGGGCTTCCCCACAGCGGCAACTCTGGGAGAGATCGCCGTACCAGCCGCAGGGGCAGGGGTTGGTGGCGGCCACCAGGAGCACCCTGCAGGGGAAACGGCAGCGCTGCCGGGCACGGCTGATCCACAGTTCCCCCTCTTCGAGGGGCTGGCGCAGCTGATCGAGCACCTCGCGGCGGAATTCGGCCAGCTCATCGAGGAACAGCACGCCGTGATGGGCCAGGCTCAGTTCCCCGGGCCGGGGCAGGGCGCCGCCGCCGATCAGGGCCGCAGCGGAGCAGCCGTGGTGGGGACTGCGGAAGGGACGCTCCCGGCGCAGGCCGCCCCCTTCCCCCAGCAGGCCCGCCACGGAATGGAGCTGGGTGACCTCCAGGGCCTCCTGGTGGGCCAGGGGGGGCAGCAGGGGCGGCAGCCTCCGGGCCAGCATCGTCTTGCCGCTGCCGGGTGCCCCCACCAGGAGCAGGTGGTGGCCGCCGGCCGCGGCGATCTCAAGAGCCCGTCGGCCATGGAGCTGGCCGCGGATCTCGGCCAGCTCGGGCCTGGCCGCCGGCTCGGGTTCCATGGCCCTCGGCCGGGAGGGGGCCGGGGCCTGGTCGGGATTCCGCAGCAGGGCCACCACCTCGCTCAGCCGATCCGACCCCCACACCCTGAGCCCGGCCACCAGGGCGGCCTCCGCGGCATTCGCCGCCGGCACCACCAGGGCCCGGGCGCCGTGGCGACGGGCCGCCAGGGCCAGGGCCAGCGCCCCCCGGATCGGCCGCAGCCCCCCGTCCAGCCCGAGTTCCCCGGCACTCCAGATCCCCTCCACCCGCTCCGGTGCCAGCTGCTGGCTGGCCACCAGCAGGCCCAGGGCGATGGGCAGATCGAAGCCCGGACCTGCCTTGGGCAGATCCGCGGGGGCCAGGTTCACCACCACCCTGGTGAGGGGCACCTTGAGGCCACCGTTGCGAAGCGCCGCCCGCACCCGCTCCCGCGACTCCTGCGCGGCCGCATCGGCCAGCCCCACCATCTGCAGACCCGGCAGTCCGGGTGCGATGTCCACCTCCACCGTCACCGCCAGGGCCTCCAGGCCGCGAAGGGCGCCACTGCTGCATCGTGCCAACATCACGCCAGGGGTTCACTGACCGTTCAGTGCCACCACCCGTCCAGCTCCAGCTCCCCTTCCGGCCTCTCCATCCCGTTCTTCGCACCCCGGCGCCCCATGGCCAGCAGCGACACCATTTTCGGCCGCATCCTGCGCGGCGAGATTCCCTGTCAGGAGGTGTACGCCGACGACCTCTGTCTGGCCTTCCGGGACGTCAATCCCCAGGCACCGGTGCATGTGCTGGTGATCCCCCGTGAGCCCATCGCCCATCTCGGCGAGGCCAGCGCCGAACACCAGGCCCTGCTGGGCCACCTGCTGCTGGTGGCCGCCAGGGTGGCTCAGCAGGAGGGGCTCGAGAGCTGGCGCACGGTGATCAACAGCGGCGCCGAGGCCGGTCAGACCGTGTTCCATCTGCACCTGCACGTGATCGGCGGCCGGCCGCTGGCCTGGCCACCCGGCTGATGGCCCCGGCGGCTCCCGCCGGAGCGATGGCCGCCCTCACACCGCCCTCTCGCCCAGGTGCTCCCGGCGGTGAGAATGACCCGATCCGCCCGTTCCCATGACCCCCCTGAAGGCCCTTCGCGAGCAGCTGGCCAAGCTGCAGCGCCTGGCCCAGCCCTACTTCCTGCCGCTCGACGAGGGGAATGGCGGCAGCGGCCAGTTCCTGCTGCTGGTGCTGGCGCTGCTGGCGGTGGTGGTGGGCCTCACCCTGCTGCTGCTCACTGGTGTGGTGGCCGCCACCGGCGCCTGGATCCCCGAACTGCGCAGCCGCTTCCTGCCGGGGGTGCCCGAGCAGGTGGCGGCGATCTGGAGCGGGCCGATCGGTGCCGTGGTGATGGTGCTGTTCGTCGCCGGTGTGGCGGCTTTCGTGGCCCTGCGGGGCAAGCTGCGCCAGGGGCGCTGGCTGCCCTGGGTGATGCTGGGAGTGATCGCCCTGCTGATCCTGGTGATCAACGGCATCAACGTGGGCATCAGCTTCATCGCCCGGAACATCGACAACGTTCTGGTGGCCTACAACGAGGAAGAGTTCTGGAAGATCGTTGCGATCTACGCTTTCTGTCTGGTGCTGGCCCTGCCGATCCGCGCCATCCAGAGCTACCTCATTCCCAAGCTGGGCCTGCTCTGGCGCGAGTGGCTCAGCGGCCGCATGTTGGGGCGCTACCTCACCAACCGGGCCTACTACGTTCTCAATCCCAACGACGAGAGTGCCGAGGAGATCGATAATCCGGACCAACGGATTTCCCAGGATGCAGCCAGTTTCACCGCCACCAGCCTGAGCGTGACGGTGGAGATCATCGCCGCTCTGCTCACCTTTTTCAGCTTCATCATCGTCCTCTGGAGCATCAACCAGACCCTGGCGCTCTGGCTGCTCACCTACTCGGTGGGCGGCACGGCCCTGATCGTGTTCGCCAGCCGAAAGCTGGTGAACCTGAACTATCAGCAGCTCAAGCTGGAGGCCGATTTCCGCTACGGGCTCGTCCACATCCGCGACAATGCCGAATCGATCGCCTTCTACCGGGGAGAGCGCCAGGAGCAGAAGGAGGGGGAACGGCGGCTGGACGGGGTGATCGTCAACTACAACCGGCTGATCATCTGGGAAGCCCTGATCAGTGTGATCCAGCGCTCCTACGACTACTTCTCCCGTTTCCTGCCCTGGCTGGTGATCGCACCGATCTACTTCGCCAAGGAAGTGGATTTCGGGGTCTTCGGCCAGGCCAGCATCGCCTTCTCCCAGGTGTTGTTCTCTGTCAGCTACATCGTCAACAACATCGACCGCCTGGCGGCCTTCTCCGCCTCCATCAGTCGTCTGGAGGGCTTCCAGGGCAAGGTGGAAGCGATCAGCGCCGAGATGGCCGAGTTCGTGGCCGCCGAGCAGGCCGCCGCCGGTGGTGCAATGGGGTCGGGGGCCGCCGCGGTGCGGCCCGATTCCATCCTGGTGAGCCATGTGGATCTGGTGCCGCCCCGCACCAGCCGGCTGCTGGTCCACGACCTGAGCCTGGAGGTGACCGCCAACCAGAGGCTGCTGGTGGTGGGGCCATCGGGCTGCGGCAAGACTTCCTTCCTGCGGCTGGTCAGCGGCCTGTGGCCGCCGGCCGCCGGCAGTGTGCAGCGGCCTCCGGTGGGCGAGCTGATGTTCATTCCCCAGAAGCCCTACATGCTGCTCGGCAGCCTCCGGGAGCAGCTCTGCTATCCCCAGCCCCCCGACCGTTTCAGCGACGATCAGCTGCGCCATGTGCTCGAGGAGGTGCGACTGCCCGAGCTGGTGCGGCGCTACCCCGATCTGGACATCAAGCAGGACTGGCCCCGGTTGCTGTCGCTCGGCGAGCAGCAACGTCTGGGCTTCGCCCGGCTGCTGCTCAACTCCCCCCGCTTCGTGGTGCTTGACGAGGCCACCAGCGCCCTCGACGTGGCCACCGAGAAGGCGCTTTACGAGCTGCTGGTCCAACGGGAGATGGCCTTCGTGAGCGTGGGTCACCGTCCCACCCTCACCGTGTACCACGACACCGTGCTCGAGCTCCATGGCAACGGCAGCTGGCGCCTGCTGCCGGCGGCCGGCTATACCTTTGGCCGCCAGGACTGATCCGATGAGCGACCCCTCCCCCCCATCGGCCGACGCCCCCACCAGTGCCACCACCGCGGAGGCCCCCGCCTTCGGCTGGAGCGGCTATGCGGAGCGGGTCAACGGCCGTTTCGCCATGGTCGGCTTCGCGGCCGTGCTGCTCATCGAGGCCCTCAGCCACGACACGTTCCTGCACTGGGCCGGCCTGGTGCCCTGATCAGGGCACGCTGATCAGGTCCACCTGCCACTGACCCTGGCGGCTCACCTCCACCGCCAGTTCCCGGCCGTCGGCCCGCAGGGCCACCCTTCGCGGCACCCCCGGCGGTTGCAGCGGCACCGGTTGCAGGGCCGCCAGGTTGCGGCGGTAGAGCACCAGCTCGGTGCGCCCCTCCAGCTGGCGCACCAGGGCCAGCCGCTCGCCGCGGGCGTCCACCGCCACGCTCAGGGGCTGGGCGTCGGGCCGCTCCAGGCCCGGCAGGGGCACCGGCTGCTGACGGTTCAGATCCACCAGCTGGACCCGGTCGCGACCGCCCTTGCTGACGATCAGGGCCAGCCAGTCGCCGGCCAGGGCGGGGGCCCGGGCAGGACCTGCCGCCTCGAGTCGCTGGTTCAGGCCCACCAGGGGCTGGGGCAGGGGGGCCAGGCATCCCGCCAGCAGGAGGGTCAGGGCCCCGGCACCGGCCCTGATCAGCCCGACCCCCATGCGCCTCATGGTGTGCCGCCCCCGGCTCCCCGCACGGGCAGACCGGCGGGCAGGTCGGGCTCCAGCAGGGCCGTGAGATCGAACAGCTGCACCCTGGAGCGGCCTTTGCCCTCCAGGGCGATGGCGATGCGCCGGCCATCGGGAGCCAGGCTGAGGCTTTGCGGTACCAGATCGCCCGGCAGGGGCAGGCGGTGCAGGCGACCGGTGGCCCGGTCCTCGATCACGGCCTGCCGCTCCGCACCCTGCTGCACCAGCAGGGCCACGTAGCGCCCGTTCCAGCTCAGGGAGGGGGAGCGGTGCGGCTGGTGCCGCTGCAGGTGGCGCAGGGGCAGGATCGTCCCGGCGGGCTGCTCCTGCAGCAGCAGGGTGTCGCGCCCGTTGCGACGCACCACGCTGGCCAGCACCCTGCCATTGCCGCTCAGGGCCGGATCCTGACGGTCGCTGCTGCCCCAGCCCACCGGGCCGGCGTTGCGTCGTCCCCATCCCCAGCTGCCGCAACCACTCACCAGAAGGGCCAGCAGCCCCAGGGCGGTCAGCAGGCCGGGGGCGCCGGCTGGGGCCTGGGACCGGTCCTGGGGGGTCAGCGGCTCAGTCGTCGAAACGGGAACTGTTGTCCCGGGGGGCCGGCCGGCTGGCGGGAGGCTCACCCTCCGGTGGCCGGCCGCCCGTCGCCGGAGGGCGGGCACGCCCGCCGGCCATGGGGGAGAAGTCGGCATCGCTCACCTCATCGGAACCGCCGCTGCGGCCCCTCGGGCGGATCGGCGTGCCCATGGGAGCTCCCTGGGGGGTCGCAGCGGGACCGGCATCCCGGCCCGCCGGGGCCGGAGAAGGGGCGCCGGGGGCGGCCCCACCGCGGCGGCTGGAGCGAGGCATGGTGTCGGCGCTGGCCACCGGGCGGGTGCCCCGGCGGGATTCCGGGCCACTGTCCCGTTCGCGGCGGCGGGCACCGAAATCGGCGGGCTGGGAGCGGCTGCTGCCGCCGGCGCTGTATCGGCCGGCCACCCGGGCGGAACCGTCCTCGGGGGGAAGATCCCGCTCCGACCGGCCGGGGGGCCGCTCCCGTCGGGGCGAATCCCAGGTCTCGGGTTCGATCCCGGCGGCTGGCGGCCCGCTCGGGGATGGCGGCCCGGCTGGGGCGGCGGGGCCGGTAGAAGTCGTCTTCAGGCTCCTCGCGGGAAGGAATGCGGCGGCGCAGCGGTTCTGGTTCGTCGAAACGGTCCGGTTCGTCGTCCCAGCTGCGGCCCCCGCCGAGGCCCCCGCGGGGCCGGAAGGGAGCGGCGGGTTCCTCGTCATCGAAGTAGGAGGAGCGGCGGGCCTGCTCGGTGGTCACCCCGCGCAGGCGAACGCTCTCATAGGCGAAGAAGATCGTGGTGCCGGCCAGCAGGAACTGGCCGAACTGGAGGATCGGGTCGAGACGCCAGCCCTGAAAGAAGAGGATGCCACCGCAGAGCAGCCCGATGGCGGCGAAGAAGACGTCGTAGTCCCTGGCCAGGGCAGGCTTGAAGCTCCTCATGAAGTAGAGGAAGGCGCCACCGACAGCCAGCACAATGCCGACGATGCTGGCCCAGTTGAGGCTGGCATTGACCACGGCGTTTCACCCGGGCGACGGCCACCACTGTAGGGACCGAGCCAGAGGTGTCACCGGAGGATCAGAGGCGACGGTCCACCTGGTCGTTCTGGCTGATCAGCACCAGGCCGATGGAGATGGGCACCACGACGATCACCGCACCCCAGGCGAGGCTGCTGAGGAAATTGGCGAGGGAAGGGGTCATGGCAGGCGGTCGCACAGGAAAGCTGCAGCGATCCTAGGCAGGGGGGGCGGCTTCCTACGATCGCTGCTCATCCGCTTAGAGCTTTGTGACGGCCCTGGTCCTTCCCCCTCTGGCGCCACTGCCCCTGCTTCACCTGGCTCTGGGGCTGGCCCTGGCGGCCTGGACCCTGCTGTTCCTGTTCCGGATCGTGCTCACCTGGTACCCCCAGGTGGACCTCGCCAGGGGGGTGATGCGTCTGGTGGGGGCGCCCACCGAACCCTTTCTGGCCCCCACCCGCCGCCTGATCCAGCCCATCGGCGGGGTGGACGTGACGCCGGTGGTGTGGGTGGGACTGATCAGCCTGCTGCGGGAACTGCTGGTGGGCCAGCAGGGCCTGCTCACCCTGGCTCTGCTGCGCAGTCAGGCCATCGGCTGAAAGGGTGGCTCGGGGCCGATCAGCCGTCGAGCATCTCCTCCTCCACGAACTTGGTCCAGACCTCGCCCCGCTGGAATTCGGGTCGATCCAGCAGGGCCAGGTGGAAATCGATGGTGGTGGGGATGCCGGTGACGGCGCATTCCGAAAGGGCCCGGCGGAGGCGCTTGATGGCGTGGTCCCGATCGACGCCCCAGACGATCAGCTTGCCGATCAGGGAGTCGTAGAAGGGCGGAATCTCGTACCCGGTGTAGACGTGGCTGTCGACGCGCACCCCCGGCCCGCCGGGGGGCAGCCAGCCGGTGATCCTGCCCGGGGCCGGACGGAAGTTGTGGCGGGGATCCTCGGCGTTGATGCGGCATTCGATGGCGTGGCCGGTGAGGTGGATCCGGTCCTGGGTCACGGAGATCGGTTCGCCGCCGGCGATGCGCAGCTGCTCGGCGATCAGGTCGATGCCGGTCACCATCTCGGTGACGGGATGCTCCACCTGGATGCGGGTGTTCATCTCCATGAAGTAGAAGCCGCCGCTCCGGTCCACCAGGAATTCCACGGTGCCGGCGCCCTCGTAGTCGATGCTGCGGGCCGCCGCCACCGCCGCCTCGCCCATGCGGCGGCGAAGTTCCGGATCGAGGCCCGGGCTGGGGGCCTCCTCCAGCAGCTTCTGGTGGCGGCGCTGGATCGAGCAGTCCCTTTCACCCAGGTGCACCACGTTGCCGTGGCGATCGGCCAGCACCTGCACCTCCACGTGGCGGGGCCGGTCGATGAATTTCTCCATGTAGAGCCCGGGGTTGCCGAAGGCGGCCTCCGCCTCCCCCTGGGCGGCCCGGAACAGGCTCTCCAGCTGAGCGGCCTCCTTCACCAGCCGCATGCCCCGGCCGCCGCCGCCGGCGGTGGCCTTGATCATCACCGGATAGCCCATGGTTTCGGCCAGGGCGGCGGCTTCGGTGGGATCCTGCAGCAGTCCCTCGCTGCCGGGAATGGTGGGCACCCCCACCCCCTGCATGGTGATCTTGGCTGTGGATTTATCGCCCATGGCCAGGATTGAGGCCGGGGAGGGACCCACGAAGATCAGGCCGTGGTCGAGACATTTCTCGGCGAAGTCGGCGTTCTCCGCCAGGAAGCCGTAGCCCGGATGGATGGCGTCGGCGCCGCGAGAGGTGGCGGCGGCCAGGATGTTGGGAACGTTGAGGTAACTGCGGCTGCTGGGGGCTTCCCCCACGCACACCGCCTCATCCGCCAGCTGCACGTGGAGGGCATTGCGGTCGACCGTGCTGTAAACGGCCACCGTGGCGATGCCGAGCTCCCGGCAGCTGCGCAGGATGCGGAGGGCGATTTCGCCTCGGTTGGCGATCAGCAGTTTGCCGATGGGCATCCGCGCAGGTCCGGGCGATGGGGGCAGGCGAGGGTGCGGCCGTGCCGGGGCGGACTGTATCAGCGCTCACCGGCGGTGCAGCTCATGCGTATATTGCTCAGTCGGTGCGGGGCTTGCCCCGGCGCCAACCACGCGGATGTGGTGGAATTGGT
Organism: uncultured bacterium; assembly: GCA_942491175.1. Classification (GTDB taxonomy): domain Bacteria; phylum Cyanobacteriota; class Cyanobacteriia; order PCC-6307; family Cyanobiaceae; genus Cyanobium. The sequence continues at coordinate 49,430 of CALNZO010000007.1, forward strand.
AGACACGCACGTTTGAGGGGCGTGTGGCTTCGGCCTTGCGAGTTCAAGTCTCGCCATCCGCATTTTTCTTTTTCCGCTCCCGTTCCCCGGTTCCCGCGGTCCCTTTGACCAAAGCGTCGCCGGTTTCCGATCCCGCCGCCGGCCGTTCCCTTCCTGCCGGGGTTTCTGCCTGGCCGGGTCGTCCCGGGGCCACGGTGACTCCACCGGCCAGCGCCATCGTGCTGGTCAGCAACGGCCCTGGGGAACTGAGCACCTGGGTGCGTCCCCTGGCCGAGCAGCTCCATGCGCTCCAGCCCCTGCGGCCCCGGGATCCCCAGGCTCCCTGCGCCCTGGACCTGGTGGTGGTGCCCTGCCCCAATGCCACCGGTCAGGAGCATCGGGTGGCCAGGGACTGGGGCCTGTTCGCGCGGGTGCTGCCGGCCAGCCGTTTCTGGTGGCTGCTGCTGCGTCCTGGCCGCCATGGCCCCTGGCCCGGCCGGGGTGTGGTGGTGTTCCTGGGCGGCGACCAGTTCTGGACCGTTCTGCTGTCGGCCCGGCTGGGGTACCGCCACCTCACCTACGCCGAGTGGGTGGCGCGCTGGCCGCGCTGGAACGACCGCATCGCCTTGATGGGCTCGGCTGCCGCCGGCCGCCTGGCCCCCCGCTGGCGAGGCCGGGCGGCGGTGGTGGGCGATCTGATGGCCGATCTTTCGGCCCAGGCCCGCCAGGCTGAGCCCCTGCCGCCCGGCGACTGGGTGGCCCTGCTGCCCGGCTCCAAGCGGGCCAAGCTGCTGGTGGGTATGCCGTTCCTGCTCGAGACCGCCGACCGGCTGGCGGCCCTGCGGCCCGCCTGCCGCTTCCTGCTGCCGGTGGCTCCCACCACGTCGGTGCGGGAACTGCTGGCCTACGCCGGCCCCGCCAACCCCCTGCTCCGGGGCCGGGATGGCGGGGAGCCCCAGCGGCAGGAGGGGGAGCTGGTCACGGCGGCCGGCACCCGCATCCTTCTGCTGGAGCGCCATCCCGCCCACGGGGCCCTGAGCCAGTGCGCCCTGGCGCTGACCACCGTGGGGGCCAACACCGCCGAGCTGGGGGCCCTGGGGGTGCCCATGATCGTTCTGGTGCCCACCCAGCATCTGGAGGTGATGCAGGCCTGGGACGGCTGGATGGGACTGCTGGCCCGTCTGCCCCTGCTGCGCCGCCTGGTGGGGGTGGCCCTGACAGCCTGGCGCATGCGTCAGCGGGGGTTCCTGGCCTGGCCCAATATCTCCGCCGGCCGCGCCGTGGTGCCGGAACGGGTGGGGCGGATCGAACCGGCCGAGATCGCCGCCGAGGCCGCCGACTGGCTGGACCATCCCGAGCGGCTGGCGGCCATGGCCGACGACCTGCGCAGTCTGCGGGGAGCGCCGGGGGCCGTGGCCGCCGTGGCGGAGATGGTGCGGGGCCTGCTGCCGCCCGCCTGAGGGCCCCTGGGCGAAGGTCCGATCTGGATAGGATTTCCCCAGCCAAGACGCTTTAGGGATTTTCCACCATGCAGCAGAGCGATGCCACCGGTGCCGGACCTGCCATCGACAAGGCTGCAGCCATGCCTTCCGCTGACACCGACTGGCGAGCCCAGCTGACCCCCGAGCAGTACCGGATCGCCCGCCAGGGGGGCACCGAGAGGGCTTTCAGCGGCGCCTACTGGAACAACAAGGCCACAGGGATGTACCACTGCGTCTGCTGCGGCAGCGAGCTGTTCAGTTCCGCCAGCAAGTTCGATTCCGGTTCCGGCTGGCCCAGCTTCTGGCAGGGGGTGAGCGCCGGGGCGATCACTACCCACACCGACCGCTCCCACGGCATGGAGCGCACGGAGATCCGCTGCGCCACGTGTGACGCCCACCTGGGCCACGTGTTCAACGATGGTCCAGCCCCCACCGGCCAGCGCTACTGCGTCAATTCGGCGTCGCTCCGCTTCGAGGAGGGCTGAGACGGGGACTGCCCCGTCTCAGCAAGACTTCTCACCAGGGATCGTCAAGGATCTCCGGCTCCACATCCACAGGCTCCAGCTCCGGCTTGCGAGCGGCTTCATCTCGTCGGGGTGTTCGGCGCCACCGCGTTGGGGGGTGCCACCGCGTTGGGGAAGCGTTGAGCTGGACGGTGACTCCATTGACCCGTCCCCGGCAGGATAGTCCGGCTCCAGATCATCCTCGTAAGACCAGTCCCGTCGCGCGGGCGGCTCCCGGTAGCCGCGGTCGTCACTCCGCTCCGGGAAACGTTCACGAGCTGCTTGCTCCCGGGCGTAGCTGTCGCGGCCGTAGGGCTCCCTGCCATAGGGCTCGCGATCGGAAGGCCCGGTGCGGGGTTCGGGTCGAGGCCGGGTTTCGCCCAGGTCGTCGTCGAGATAGCGGCGCTGACGCAGGGGCTCCCGTTCGCGCCGGTCTTCCAGTTCCACGTATTCCAGCTCGTCGGCCGGCTGGACGGCGCGGCTGGTGGCCGGCTGGATGCGCCGCTGTTCCAGGGGGCTGGGCTGGCCGGCCGGCAGCTGGTTCTCGGCCGGCACCGCACCGGAGCGAAACCGTTCCCGTTCCTCCTGCTCCCAGCCGGAACCGCCGATTCCGAGCTTCTCCAGCAGGCCGGTGCCCAGCTGTTTGAGTTTCTCCTCGGCACCCTCGTAGACGATGATCCGGTCAGGGCCGCTGCTGACCACCTCCCCCACCGGCATCTCCCAGGTGCTCAGCACCCCCTCCCCCAGCAGGGGAACGCCGATGGCGCCGATCACCAGGGTGGTGAGCTCACCGGTTTCGATGTCGAAGCTGAAGCCCAGCACCCGGCCGAGCTGGTCTCCCGATTCGGTGATCACCTGGCAGTTGATCACCTTGCTGTACCGCTCGGGGTTGAACCCTTCGGCCAGGGAATCCACTGAATCCACCAGAATCACATCGCCCACCTGGCGGATGCGATCGAGGGGCATCCAGCGGGGCAGCCCCGGCAGGAAACGGGTCAGGGGGTTGTCGCGCAGGCCCAGAGCCACCACCTCGCGCCGGTCGATGTCGACCACCACCTCCCCCACCACGCCCAGGCGTCGGCCGGTGTCCCGGGTGATCACCTGGGTACCCATCAGTTCGGAACGCAGCCAGAGGCGGTCGCTGGGGGCGGCGGGCTCGGTGGAGGGGGGAATCGAGGAGGTCAAATCCGGGGATCGGGGCTGGATGGCAGGGGGGACGGAAGCGACTTCACGGCCTGAAACAGCCTGGTCGGCCCATTGTGACCCACGCGGCCGGTTCAGGCGGCCGGCGGCAAACCGACCACCTGGGTGTGGGAGCCGCGGGCCTGGGTGACGCCGATGGTGCGGGTGGCGGCGGCGATCATCGGGCGGCGGTGGCTCACCACCATGAACTGGGCCTGGTCGGCCTGGGCGGCGATCAGGGCCGCCAGTCGCTCCACGTTGACCCCGTCGAGGAAGCTGTCCACCTCGTCGAGGGCATAGAAGGGCGACGGCCGGAAGCGCTGCAGGGCGAACAGGAAGCTCAGGGCCGTCAGGGATTTCTCACCGCCCGACATCGAGGCCAGGCGCCGCACCGCCTTGCCCTTGGGATGGGCCACCAGGGTGAGACCGCCTTCCAGCGGCTGGTCGGGGTTCTCCAGCTGCAGATGGCCCTCGCCTTCGGAGAGGCCCGCGAAGATGGTCTGGAAGTGGCCGTCCACCGCCCGGAAGGCCTCCATGAAGGCCTCCTGGCGCAGGGTGGCCACGGTTTCGATCCGCAGCAGCAGCTCCTCCCGCTCCTTGCTGAGCACCTCGAGCCGCTCGTCCAGGTCCGCCAGGCGCTGCTCCAGCTGCTCCAGTTCCTCCAGGGCGAGCATGTTCACCGGTTCGAGGGCCTCCATGCGCTGCTGAAGGCTGCGCAGGCTCTGCTGCAGGGCGTCCAGCCCGCCGCTGCGCACCTCTTCGGGCAGCCCGGGCCGGGGTTCGGGCAGCTCCCGTTCCATCTGCGCCAGGCGCAGGCCGTGGCTGCGCTGCTCCTCGGCAAGGGCCTGCCGTTCCTCCTGGCGCCGCTGCAGCTCCCACTGGCGCTGCTGCAGGGCCTGGCGCTGGCCGGCCAGATGGGCCTCGGCCCCGTCGCGGGCCCGGCGCCGTTCCCCGAAGCGGGTCTGCAGCTGGCTCTGCTGCTCCTCCAGCCCCTCGCGCCGCTCCTGTTCGGCCTGCTGCCGTTCCTTCCACTGCTGGCGTTCGCCCACCAGGGTCTGCACCGCCTCCACCAGCCGCCGTTCCTCGGCGGCCAGGGCCTCCAGCTGGCTGCCGAGCCGTTCCGCTCCCAGGGCCCGCTCCCGCCGTTCCGCCTCCAGCCCATCCCGCTGCCGGCGGGCCTCCACCAGGGCCTGGTCGGCCCGCTCCAGTTCACTCTGCAGCCCCTGCCAGCGGGCGCTGTCGACGTTGCCGCTGGCGGCCCGCTCGGCCTCCTCCAGCTCGGCCAGGGCCTGGCGCAGGGGGGGCAGGGTCTGATCGAGGCTCTCCATCCGCAGCCGGTCGGCCTCGTGGGCTTCCTGCAGCTGCTGCCGCCGGCTGGTGAGCTGATCGCGGCGCTGGGCGCGGGGGGCCAGGGTGCGGGCGGCGGCGGCGCGCTCGGCCTGGAGGGCGGCCTGGCGCTGCTGCAGCCCCAGCAGGGCCGGCCGGGCCTCCTCCAGGCTCCGGCCCAGCTCGGCTTCCCGGCGGCGGCAGGCCAGCAGGCTCTCGCCCAGTTCCAGCAGCCGCTGCCGCAGCGGTTCGGCCTCGTCCCCGTCGCTGCTGCGTCCGAATCCCAGCTGGCCCGAGCGCTGCTGCAGGCTGCCGCCGGTCATGGCGCCGCTCTTCTCGAGCAGTTCGCCCTCCAGGGTCACGGCCCGGCAGCGGCCCAGTTCGCGGCGGGCGTCGGCCAGGGTGGCGAACACCAGGGTGTCGCCGAAGACGTAGCGGAACACGTCGGCATAGACGGGTTCATGGCGGATCAGATCCACCGCCCGGCCCACCAGGCCGCCCGCGCCGCCGCCGGCGGCCGCCCCCCGCTGCAGGGCCGCCCCCCCCGAACCACCGCCGCCGCCGCGGATGCGGTTGAGGGGCAGGAAGGTGAGGCGACCGGCCCGGCGGCTCTTGAGCAGTTCGATCGCCCGGGCGGCGATGCGGTCGTCCTCCACCACCACCTGGGCCAGGCGCCCGCCTGCCGCCACCTCCAGGGCCACCCGCAGCCGCTCCTCCACCTCCCCCAGCTGGGACACCGAGCCGTGGATCCCCTCCAGCCCCGCCTCCAGCAGCAGGCGCAGGGCGCCGGTGCCCCGGCTCTCGTGGAGGGTCTCGCGGCGGCTGTCGAGCCGGGCGATCTCCCGTTCGAGGCTGGTCTGCTCCTGCTCCAGCCGCGCTCGGGTGCGCTGCTGCAGGGCCAGGGCCTCGGCCAGCTCCTGGGCTCCCTGCTGGCGCTGCTGGAGTTCCGCCAGCAGCTCCTGCTCCTGGGCCTCGAGGCCGGTGAGGGCCGCGGCCGCCTCCGCGTGGGCCTGGTTCTCCAGCCGTTCCTCGCCGCCGAGCTCGGTCAGCCGTTCGCCGGCCTGGCGCAACCGTTCCTCCAGCTGCTGACGTTCCGCCAGCAGGGGCGCGAGCCGTTCCTGCAGGTCCTGGCGCTGGCGGCTGCGGCGCTGCTGGTCCTCCAGCCAGCTGCCGGAGCGCCCTGCCACCTCCCCGAGCCGCCGGCGGGAGAGCTCCACTGCCGCCTCGGCCTCGCGGCAGAGGGCTTCGGCCCGTTCCATCGCCCCGTCGTCGCCGGCATCGAGGGCCTGGCGCTGGCGGCGCAGATCCGCCTGGTTCTGCTGCAGCACCTGGCGGCGGCGCTGCAGCTCCTCGGCCTCCTGGCCGTGCCGCTCCGCCTGCCGGGCCAGCTCACGGCCGCTGCTCTCCAGACCGGCCAGTTCGGCCTGCACCGCCAGCAGCTGGTCTTCGCCGAGGGTCTTCACCTCGGCCTGCAGCGCCTCGAGGGCGGCGGCGGCACCGGCCACCTCCGCCTCGGTGGCCACGATCGCCTGCCGCTCCAGGTCCTGCTGGTGGTCGAGGGTCTCGAGCCGGCCGGCGATGGCCAGGCCGTGGGCGCGGGCCTCCTCCCAGGCCAGCACCTGCTCCTGCAGCCGCCCCACGTGCAACTGCTCGCGCAGCTCCTGATAGGTGCGCGCCTTGGCACAGTCGCGCTCCAGCTTCTGGCGGGCGGCCAGCAGTTCCTGCTCGACGATGCGGCAGCGCTCCTGCCGCTCCACCACCTCGTCGAGCTTGGCCCGGCTCTGCTCGATGCGGGAGTCGAACAGGGCCACGCCGGCCAGTTCGTCGATGATGCCCCGCCGGTCGCGGGCGCTCATCGAGACGATGCGGGTCACGTCGCCCTGCATCACCACGTTGCTGCCCTCCGGATCGACCCGCAGACGCCGCAGCTGGGTCTGCAGCTGCTGCAGGTTGCAGGGAACCCCATCGGCGCTGAAGCTGCTGCTGTAGGTGCCTCCGGGGGCGACCCGCAGCCGGCGGGAGACGCTCCACTCCCGCTGACCGGGCTGGATCCAGGGACCCTGCTCGGGGGCCTCCAGACCCTCCTCGGCCTCGTCGGGGCGCCAGTCGCCCAGGTCGAAGCGGACGGTGACGCTGGTTTCCGCCGCCCTGCCCTCGCGCAGCATGGCGCTGTTGATCAGATCCGGCAGCCGCTCGGCGCGCATGCCGCGGCTGGTGGCCAGGCCGAGGCAGAACAGCACCGCATCGAGAATGTTGCTCTTGCCGGAACCGTTGGGACCGGTGACCACCGTGAAGCCCTGCTCCAGCGGGATGGTCATCGACCCGCCGAAGGACTTGAAGTGAGTGAGCTCGACCTGATTGATATGAACCAACAGGCCCGCGCGCCGAGCAGTGCGAATTTAGCCGAACTGCTGACGATCACAAGCCCCCTTCCCTACGCTGAGTATCACGAGCTATCGAATGGAGCACCTCCATGGAAACGGACACCACCCAGACGGCTCCCGGAGCGACGCCCGCTGAGACGTCGGATGCGGCTCCGACCGAATCTGGCGAGGCGCAGCAGGTTCAGAACCAGTTCCGGGAACGCTTCGAGAGCCTGCTGCCCACGATTCAGAAGGAATGGCCCGAGGTGGCCCGCCACACCCTGGAGGCCACCCGGGGCAGCTTCGACCATGTGGTGGAGGTGATCAGCCGCCAGAGCGGCCTCACCACCGCCGGGGTGAAGCAGCAGCTGATGGATCTGGTCACTGTGACCGGCGAGCAGGCGGGCCATGTGGTGGACACGCTGCGGCCCCTGGAGGAGCAGCTCGAGCATCTGCTCGATGAGCTCAACACCACCCTGCGGCCCCGGATCGAGAAGCCGGTGCGGGAGCGGCCGCTGATGGCCCTGGGGATCGCCGCCGGCGTCGGTCTGCTGGTGGGCCTGCTGCTGTCCTCCGGTCGTCGTTCGGCATGAACGGCAAGACCATGGGCCGGGTCACGGCCCTGATCAGCTCGGTGATGGACCTGCATGTCCGCATCGCCCTGCAGGAGGCCGACCGGGAGAAACGGCGGCTGGTGGGAGGCGGGGTGATGCTGGGCATGGGCCTCACCCTGATGACCCTGGCGCTGGTGGCGGCCGAGCTGGTGCTGCTGCTCTGGTTGAAGGGGGCCTTCCCCCTGAGCTGGCTGCAGGCCGCGGCCGCCGTGGCCGGCATCGACATCGTGCTGGCGGGCATCAGCCTGCGCATCGGCGGCCAGATGCTCAAGGGCCCTTATCTGCCGGAAACCACCGCCGGGCTGGTGCGCACCACCCGGGCGCTGACCGGGAAGTTCTGAACTCAGGGCAGGGTCACTCCCACGGAGCCGGGCGTTACCGGTCAGGGCGGCGTCGGCAGATGCCCTGCAGCTGGGGCTCGCTGAGCCCGGAGAGCTCCTGCGCCCGGCTCAGGAGGTCGTCATCGAGGGTGACGGTGGGGTGGGGGGGGGGTTCCGGCGGGAGGTGAAATGGTTGATCTGACAGGCTTGTGGATTGTGCAGCGAATACAGCATGGTCTGGCGCTTCTCGACAGGGCTGAAATCATCTGCAATCGAAATGGCATCGTTGTCTTCCGCGTTTTTGCCTGGAGAACCGCGCCTGAGCCGTCAGGCGCTGGATTCGGCTGGGCCTTCAGAGGGCATCGAGTGTCAGAAGACGTATCCACCCGCTGAAGCGTCGGCAGTACAGCTCCAGGTGGCGATGGTGGATCATCGTATCGGCCGATCATGCAGCACGATGATTCCGCCGGGGTGCGCGTTCCAGTGCAGAAAAGCCTGCTGGAACCACAGCGGCGGATGGAGCGTATCCCAAGGGAAGATCGATCCCAGCACCAGCCTGTAGCCGTGAGCTTTCACCCAGCCGAGCATGCGGCGGTGAAACCAGCCCCCGCCCGGCCGAAACCACTTGAGCGTGGTCGCCTCGGGAAGTTCCTGGCGGAGCAGTTTTTCAGTGTCCGCGAATTGCTGGGCGAAATCTTGCGGATCCAGAAAGGCGGAACGGGAATCCACAGCATGTGGTGGCCAACGGTGTGGCCTGAGCCAGGCCGTGAAACCATCTCGGCGTGAGATGGAATCAGAAACGTGGCGGACTCGTGGGTCAGAGCAGAGCGATGGATTTGCCGCGGGTCATCGTCGATGGTAGAGATGGCGTTCGCAGGGCCAAGAAGATCACCGTGGAGAAGGGGGCGATAACACTAAGAGGTGGGCCTGGGAAGAGAGCGCCAGGACAAAGTGCCGCGCTGTGCAAAGGGTCATGGCGGGGGATGGCATCGGCGCGGAGGTTCAGTGACTCAGCTCGGAGAGGATGGTGGTCCGCTTGGATCTAAGGAGCGGCGGAAGATTGGATTGGAGGAACTGATGAGACGGTAGGAGCGATGATTTACCTGATGATGCGAACGGGGATGATGGCGATGCCAAGGTGGTGTCCGAGGCAGAGCTGGAGCTTTCCAATAATCACAGCTTGCACCCCATGGGTCCCGCCTAGAGCAGGCACCCCGGGGTGCTGCTGTCCCTGGGAGAACCTCAAGCAGAGTTCAGAGACCTACCCCGCCCTTGGGTTCGAGATTTGAGCCAACAGGCTGATCTCCGGCTCTAGATCGGGTGGTCAATGGCTCAGGCTGGTGTGCGAGAGTTTTCAAGATGGCCACCACCTCCCTCCATCATCCCCACACCCTTCTCCCCCCCCACAGGGAGCCACCCAGCGAGGGGGCGAGATGGGTCACACCCTCAGCGACGACATGAGAGGAGAGGAAGCTCAGCGCCCCCACCCCACCAACCGGGAGGGGCAGCGGGCAGCGAGCCCCATCGGGCCAGGGGGGGGGGCGACAGGACCAGGGCCCACCAGAGAGGCCAGGGGGCGGGGGGCCCCGGGGGGTCGGGGGCAGGGGGCGAGGGGGCGCGGCCGCGGGGGGGGGGGGGCGGGGTGGGGGTTGGGGAGTGATTGCGGTTGGGGAGAGGGAGGTGCGTCCCTGGGTGTTCCGGGGGTTTTGGGCGGCGTCTGGGGTCGGTCCAGAAGACGGGGTTGCTTCTCGGTAGCGGGAGGGGGGGGGGGTTCTGTGGTTTTCTTCCGTCCTCGAGGGGGGGGTTCCTCTCGCTCGGGGGGGCGGGTCGACAAGGTCAGCCTTCCGGGGGCGCCATCCCAGGGGGGGAGGCGCTGAGAGGATCCTCGCTCAGAACGTCATCTCCAGCCGCAGGCTGCGCAGGGTGCCTTTGTCCAGCCGGGCCCTGTCGCTCACCTCCAGGGTCCAGGTGCCGGAGGGATCCCTGCCCTTGAGGCCGGCCAGGGATGGGGTGTTCAGCTCGTCGTAGCTGGTCTTGATGTTGTCGCTGCCACCGCCGGCGCGATCGTGCAGCACCACCGCGGCGGCGCCCATGGCAGGCGGCGGGATCAACGTGAGGATCAGATCGCCGATGTAGGTGTGATCGAGATCCACCGCCACCTTGATCGACGTCAGCGGCCCCTGGCCGGCCACCGGCAGTGAGAGGGTGGAGGTCTGGAGGTCGTTGATGGGCACGTCCTGCACCACCTGGAAGATGATCGCCGGCTGCGGCTGGGGCGGCAGGGCCAGCTCCACCGCCCTGCGGGCGCTCACCCTCCCGTAGCCGTAGAGGGGGCTGCGCCCATCGGCGTCATAGTTGCCCCCCGCCGGATCGATCCGGACGCAGGACTGGCGCAGGATCTCCCGCACCTCATCCCAGCGCAGGGCCGGATTGCGGGCAATGATCAGGGCCGCCACCCCGGCCACGCCGGGGCAGGCGCTGGAGGTGCCGCCGAAGGAATTGGTGTAGTGGCCCGCCGGATCGCCTTTCTGCAGGCTGCCCTGGTTGTAGCCCTCCACACCGGAACGATCGGTGCTCCAGATGCCGGAGGTCAGCGAGGGCCGGCCGTCGTTGCTGGGGAAACTGCACCAGACGGCTTTGCCGAAATCGCTGTAGGCGCTGCGTCGGGATTGGTCGTTGCAGGCGGCAACGGCGATCACCTTGGCGTAGCTGGCATAGCCGTCGTTGTCGACACTTTCGTTGCCGTTGCCCGCCGCGAACACGATCACGCATCCCTTGCCGCTGCGGCCCTGGCGGGTGGCGAAGTCCATCGCCAGCCGGGTGGAGTCCGGCAACGGCACCACCTGGCGGTGCGCCGGGTCGTTCGGGTCCCACCAGGCCCCATCCGGCGGTCCCCAGCTGCAGGAGATCACATCGGCGCCGTTGCGGGCCGCCCACACGAAGGCATCGGCCTCCGCCTGGGAGCCCAGGCCCGAGGCCAGCCGGATCGGGATGAGCTTGGCGCCGGGGGCCACCCCGGAGGCACCGAACTGGCCGTTCGCGCAGGCCACCCCCGCACAGGCCGTGCCGTGGTCGTCCCCCCGGCCCGGGCGGGGATCGCCGCTCCAGCGCGTCACATCCCGCGGGGCGATGATCTTGCCCGAGGAGCGGAATTCCTCATGGTCGATGTCGAAGCCATCGTCCACCACGGCCACGATCGCCCCGCTGCCGTCGCTGAGGGGCCAGGCCGCCTCCACCTCGGCGTGGGCATCCACCAGCCGGCCGTTCACCGTGGTGGCCCGCAGATGCCACTGGGGCGGGAAGGCCTGGCGCTGACGGCTCTGGCTCACCAGTTCGGGATGGCAGAGCTCGACGCTCTCCTCCCCCAGCAGGGCGGTGGCGATGTCGAACACGGCCAGGCCGCTGCCGCCGGGGGCGGCGGCGAACCAGGCGTTGCGGGCGTAGTCCAGGGCCCGCTTCGCGCTCAGCCCATGGCGTTGCAGCAGGGTCCGGCAGGCCTCGTCATCCTGGTCGTCCTGGAATTTGATGAACAGATTTTCCGTGTAGACCACCGGTCTGGCGAAGGCATCGGTCAGCACCCTGCCGGCGAAGGCCACCTCCGGTTCGGCCTTGAGCAGGCGGCGGGCGGTGTCCCGCAGGCCGCCATCGGCCTGGGTGGTTTTCGTGCTCAGCAGTTCCACACCCGCCTCCCGGAACCGGGTGAGGGTCTCGAACTCGCGCAGGACGCGGCGGGCTTCGCCGCTGAGGGGAGACACCTCGAAGGCGCGCTCCGGCATCACCGCCTGCCGGCTCTGGGTGCGGACGACGAGGTGATTGGTGCTGATCTCCAGCGCGAGGGGAGGGCCGTCTTTGCCGCCGTAGCGAACCTGGACCATGGGGAGAGCTCCTGGGGAGGGTCAGGGGGAGTCGCCTGGAGGCTGCCGAGAAGCAGCGGTTCATCAACTCTGCTGACGGGCTTTCTGGCGCCCATTTTCCACCCGTGGGGAGCAGGATTATGGCTGGCTCGACATGTCTTGATGAGGCTTCATGGAGCCCGAAAATCTTCATGCTTCTTGAGGATTGTTTCTGGACCATCGCGTCGTGCCATTTGGGGAGGGATGATCCTGCCCCGGATGGCCGCCTTACACGTTCTTTCTACGGGTTAAACTGACTTGATGGGATTGTCTTGAAGGGATCGCCTTGAAGGGATGGTTGGCTTGTCTGAGTGTGAAAGCGGCGCCTGTCGTGAAATCTCAGCTTGACAGCAAAGCGTTGCGTGAAAGGATGGCTCTTGGCTTTTGCAGGCCCTGCTCTTTCTCTTCTGCCGAGCCTCAAAGGCGGCTTGTCAGGGTTGTGGTTGGTTGTTCTGTTGCTGGGTGCCTGCGACATGAGCCTTGCGGATCAGCTCTTTGCTGGATTCCCCCAGCAGATCACGGCGGGGGCCTCGAAGGCTGTGGTCTATGAACAGCAGCCCGGCTATTTCGCGCTCCATGGTGAACCCCTGCCTGCGGAAGGGGCTCTGGCGGTGTTCGAACCCGAGGGGATAGCCCTGCTGCGGGGCTCCCCTGCCGGCCCCCTGGCCCCCGGGCAACGCATCAGTCCGGTGTATGGGCCGAAGGGCGGGGGGTCCCTGGCCTGTCCCACGGGCCAACTCTTCATCCGTTTCGCCGACGGCGACACCGTTGAGGCCCACCGCAGCGAACTGGAGCAGGCGGGCTTCCTGATCACGGGCGTTCTGGATTATGCGCCCCAGGCCGCCTGGCTGCGCGCCCGATCCGGCAGCATCGCCGAGGCCCTGGGCGCGCTCTCCCAGCTGGAGACCATGGCTGGTGTGGACCATGTCGAGCCGCAACTGTTGATGCAGCGGTCGCACCGCTAGCGCCATCCGGCCGGTGCCATCCGCTGCACCCTTGACGTCCTCAGAGGTCCACCCCCATCTCCGCCAGGGCCCCCTCCTCCACCCACACCGACACCGAGCCGGCGGGGCAGCGCCATTCCGCCCAGCCGTCGCCATTGGTGGTGATCGGCTCATGGAGGTGGCCGGTGAGATCCCGGAAGCTGGTGTGGGGCTTGCCCACCTCCATCCACTTGCTCCCGGCGGGCCCGTCGCTGAGCAGCACGGCCATGGCCCGGGGGTGGCCCGGGGTGCCCAGGCGGGTCCAGCCGATGCAGTTGAAGTGGTCGAGGTAGTCGTACTGCGGGCCGTAGGCGCAGTGGCCGCGGGCCAGCAGGAAGCGATCGATCAGGAAGCGGTGGCTGGGCAGCCAGATCTCGTGGGTCCGGCCGTTCTTGGTGTCGGTGTAGTGGGCGCCGTAGTAGTCGGCGTGGAAGATGCAGGGATACCCCTGATCCCGCAGCAGGATCACGGCGTAGGCCAGGGGCTTGAACCAGGGTTCCACCACCGATTCAAGGGATTGCAGTGGCTGGGTGTCGTGGTTCTCCACCAGGGTCACCGCCAGCAGGGGCAGCTGCTGCATCAGGGTGCCCTCCAGCAGGCGGCGCATGTCGTAGTGGCCGCCGCTGCGGCTGGCGATGTGGAAGTTGCGGTGCAGGGGGGCATCGAACAGGCTCATGTGGCCGCCGGTGTTCGCGGCATACCAGTGGAGGGTCCGCAGGTCGTAGCTCCAGTACTCCCCCACCACGAACAGATCGCGGCCGACATGGGTCTCCAGGTCGGTGATCCAGTCGAGGAAGAAATCGCTGGCGATGTGCTTGATGGCGTCGATGCGGAAGCCATCGGCACCCACGTGCTCCAGGGCCCAGCGCCCCCAGTCCTTGAGCTCACCGCGCACCTCCGGATGGTTCACGTTGAGATCGCAGCCCATCAGGTAGTCGTAATTTCCCTTCTCCAGATCCACGTTGTGCTCGAAGTCGGCCCCATGGGTGCGCCACACGGCCTGGAAGCCGGGATCGAGGCTGTTGTGGTCGACTCCGTCGAAGTGATACCAGTGCCACTGCATCGATGAATAGCGATCGCCGCGGCCATCGAAGCGGAAGCGGGTCCAGGCGCGGATGGTGCGTTCCTCGCCGAGGGGCCGGTTGCGATCGGAGGGGTCGCAGGGGGTGGCGAGGTAGTCCTCCTGGTCGTCACCGAACAGCTTGTGGTTGAACACCACATCGGCGTAGATCTGTATCCCGGCCGCCTGGCAGGCGCCCACGGCCTGCAGATACTCCTCCTTGGTGCCGTACTTGGTGCGCACCGTTCCCTTCTGGTCGAACTCGCCCAGATCGAAGAGGTCGTAGGTGCCGTAGCCCACGTCCCAGACGCTGCCGCCCTTGCCGGCCGGCGGCAGCCACAGGGCCGTGATGCCGGCCTGGGCCAGGGCCGGCGCCTGTTCGCGGAGCCGCCGCCAGTGGCCGCCGTCGGCGTCGCTGTACCAGTGGAACCACTGCATCAGCGTGCCGTTGAATTCCGTCGGTGCCGCCAGTTTGCGGGTGGCGATCGTGGGTTCGTTTTCGGCCAGCCATTCCCCCACCACCGCCATCGCCGCCGCGCCGGTGTCGACGGTCGGATCCCTCTCCGCTTCCAGGACGCGGCGCTTGAGCTCTGTGAAGATGGCGGTCATGGCGGCTGGTCCGAGCGGAGTTCGGCAGACCACCGGTAGCAGGGAATCAGCCGCAGGGTTGGTATCCACCGCTCACCTCGCCGCGCAGGCCAGGGCTCTTGAGGTCCCCACGGCTTTCCCGTCCCGTGGCCGCCAGGCCTTCTTCCAGGAGACGGGGTGCGTACAGGCCTGTCACCCCAAGCAGCAAAGCAGCTCTGCAGGGCCCTTTCCGATTTTGAAGGGGATCAGGTGATCTGGCTGAGGCGCCGGTCGACGAGGGACTCGGTGGCGTCCCACTTGGGAACGCCTGCGCTGAAGGCGCTGCGCAGGGCCAGGTGGTTGAGGACCTGGAAATCACGACAGGTCGCGATGGCTTCTTCAGCCGCCGGCGAGGGGCGGGAGTCCTCGGATGCTTCCACCAGGTTGATGAGTTGGTTGAGTCTGGCCGCGTGGGCGGCGGCACTGTGGCGAAAAGCCATGGAATCAGTCCGCGCCGATGCACGGAAAGAAAGGACGATGGGTGACCACAGGCCAGCGCGGGGCCGCCGGTGGAAGGCTCCGGGATCAGCGGAGCTGGGCCATGGGGTGGACAGAAGTTCCACCCAAGGGATGGGGCAGGCGTTGACAACAACGGCGCAGACAACACCGAAACCGTAGGTGTTTTCTTGAGCGTCGTTTCACATCCGAGTCACCGACATCAAGGGAGCCTGGATGCTGCATGGAAATGCTCAGAATCACTGCGCCAGTTGGGGTATGAACAGCTGCCATGGCCCTGGCTCAATGGTTGTCACGGTTGACGATGGACCTGGATGCCTGCTTTTGGCCATCATTGCTCAAGCTGTTGAAATCATTCTCTTATGAGCTTTGCCCATAACTCTAAGCAGCACCCCGACGCTTGACTCCTCCGGCAGTGTGGCTTCCCTGACTCAGGCCATCCAACGCCACGATCGCCCCCCATGCCCGGAAAGCGGCTTCTCATGGCCTGGAGCTGAGCGAGTTTTCCAGTCGCAGGAGTTCAAAGGCCAGGCGGATCAGCAGGCAGTAGCTGTTTCTTATGGCTTCCAGCAGCGTTCCCTCAATTCGATCGCCGGCGCGCAACCTGGCCCGAGTTCCAGGTAGCGGGCTATCGCTTCCTGGGCTTCCCTGATGTGGCCTGATCAAGGAGATATGTGGCGCGGTAGTAAGGCGGCCCAGGCCAGATTTCCTTCTCTGTAGGCGCGTCGTGCCTGAAGCTGGTTTTCCTCGGTACGCCGCCGGCTGTCCTCTTGATCCCAATCCTGGTGCCGCCAGCGAATATGGTCCTCGCGTGCCCGGTCCCACCGGTCGTCGCTCATCGCCTGCCCACCCCAACAGCACCAGGGGTCATTCTTGCCATGATCAGCGCGAGCACGACTGCCATCCACCTGGTCAGGGCGTCTGCATCACGACGGGACGTCCAACCCCACCAGCGCAGATCACAAGCACCAGCCAGCTGCCTTCGAGCTGCTCGGCGGCATCGATCGCCGGAGGGTGATGACCAGTCGGGCGAGCACTAAGGGTGTCGATCCACCAGTGCCACCTGCGGAGATTCCTCCAGAGCCTTGTTGTCTGGAGAGAGGTTGTCGGTGGAGAAGCTCATCTCCAACGCCCGTCCGTCCTTCAGCCGGACGATGCAACGCCCGCGAGACTCCTTCTTGAGTGGGATGGGGGAGCAGGTTCCCTGGGCAATCTCACCATCCTTTCGGGTGAAGAAATAGTCCGGCTTTGCCTGGCGCCTGGCCATGCTTTCTGTGGATCGGATCATGACCAGATCCACTCTCGGCGTGGCCGATGTGGCCTCTTTGATCAGCATCTGCCACTGCCCGAGTCTGCCACGCATGTGCAGGTTGACTGAGTCGGGATTGTCAGCCGCCACCGATACGGCGCCCGCGTCGCAGCTGCTGGCTCCGTAATGGTCAAGCGCCACCCTGCAGGATGTGGGCTTGAACGCATAGAAGTGGGCGTTGACGAATTGCGTGCCGGCCCGTGCTGCAGATGATGGAGCCATCAGCAGGCTCAACGAAAGCATCGGGATCCAGCGCTTCAGGTTGCTCCGATGCTGGCTGTTCAGAGATGGACGTCGCACGGAAGATGGCTGAAGCATGAAGAGGCAGGACGTTCAGTCGCAGTGATAGTCCAATGCTGCCGTGACGAGACTGGTCACGCTGTTCATGCTGAACAGGCCTCTGGCATGAGGGGGATGCGTCCATGGATCTCCTCAGGAGCCTTCCACGGAGGCCGTCCGGGCAGCCCCCCGGGACCTCCCGGCTCAAGGCCACGCTCTTCCTGCCCGTTGTGAGCGGCAAGGTTTGCCTGGGCTTCGGCCCGGAGACGCTTTTCGGGCCAGGGCAACTGGAACGAGCTAACGGGGTTGTGTTCCTTTGCGGGCCCTGCGTTGAGGGTTCGGCGGATCTGCCCTCTTGCAGAGGCTGCCGCGGCATCCTGCATCACCATGCAGCTCAAAGGACGCATTTCTGCATGGAGCGATGAACAAGCGCACGCAGGTGAATCCGAACGCCGCTGGCAGCTGTATGCATGGATACAACCCCTGGGAGACCTCCCATGACTTCACTTCTCAAAACCGCCCTTGCGATCCCCTTCATGATCGGCCTTGCCGCGGCTCCAGCACTGGCTGGCAGTGCCACGAATGAATCGGTCAGCGAGCAGCTGGCCCTGGAACGGACCCTCTCGAACGTTCCGGAGGGTGCCGCGATCACCCGTTCTGAGTGCACGTCCTTCGGCCCCCAGATGCACTTCCGGTGCCATGTCGAGTGGAACGATTCCGCCAACTGATGCCCGGCCTGATCCGCCCTCTCTGCCCCGGCCCCGGCCGGGGCTTTTCCGTGGGAGCCCCCACAGGATCAGTGGATGTCGTAGCGGAGCCAGCGGCAGTCGATGCCGCCGTTGCTCACCGGCACACGGCGGCTGGCCTTCATGCGCAGGGCGCCGGTGAGGGCGGGGTTGCCGCTCAGCAGCCACAGGGTCCAGCCGCCGCAGCGCTGCTTCAGCATCCGACCCAGATCGCCGTAGAGCGCCTCCAGGTCGTCACCGGCGCCGAGCCGGTCGCCGTAGGGCGGGTTGCACACCAGCACCCCAGGGGCCTCCGGGGGCTGGAAGTCGCGGCAGTCGCCCTCCTGCAGCGTGATCCAGGCCTCCACACCGGCCGCCGCCGCGTTGCTGCGGGCCATGGCCAGCACGGCCGGATCCCGCTCCATCCCCACGATCGGCGCCAGGGGCTGGCCGTCCGGCAGGGTGTTGCTGGCCAGGGCGACGGCGGCAGCCCGCTCTTGCCCCCAGAGGACCGCGTCGAAATCGGGCCAGCGCTGCAGGCTGAAGTCGCGCTCCAGGCCGGGGGGCCGCCTGAGGGCCCGGCAGGCGGCTTCGATCAGCAGGGTGCCGGAACCGCAGAGGGGATCGGCGAGCGGCACCTGCCCGTCCCAGCCGGTGTGGGCGATCAGGCCGGCGGCCAGGTTCTCCTTCAGGGGGGCCAGACCCATGGCGGCCCGGTAGCCGCGACGGTGGAGGCTGGCGCCACCGCCATCGAGGCTCAGCACCGCCTCGGGGCCGGTACCGCCGGGCCGCCCGGGGCTGAGATGCAGGTGCAGCACCACATCGGCATCGTCCAGATCCACCGACGAGCGGGCCCCCCACAGGTGCCGCTGAAGGTCGACCAGGGCGTTCTTCACCTGCAGGGCGCTGTAGTGGCTGTGGTTGAGTCCCGGGATGCTGCCGCTGGCCTCCACCCGGAAGCTCAGCTGCGGGGGCAGCCACCGCTCCCAGTCGGCGGCCCGCTGCACACCGTCGTAGAGCTCCTGGCGGCCGCGGCAGGGGAAGCGGGCCAGCTGGCGCAGAAAGCGGAAGGGCAGCCGCGCCTGCAAATGGAGCCGATAGAAGGTGGCCGGGTCGGCCTGCAGGGCCACCGCCCGCCGCAGAGGGCGCACCTCGCTGGCCCCGAGGGCGGCCAGTTCGGCGGCCGCCGGCTCCTCCAGACCCGGTGGGACCACGGCGATGACGGCGAAGCTGGAGGGAGGGCGCATCACTCCATGCTGCTGGCTGGCGGGTCCCGGTTCGGGGATGCCCACCCCCGGGGGTCGGCCCTGGCCGGCGGGGAGGTGGCAAGATAAATAGGTCCGTCCTTGGGCGGACTAGGTGATCCACACCAATGTTTCGGACAGCGGTTCGATTCCGCTCAGCTCCATTTCTCCGACCCTCCGGCCTCCGGCCGGTCTGTCTTTACGGGGCTGCAATGGTTTCGACGGGGCATCAGGAGGGTGACTGAAGCCTGCTCGGTAAGAGCAAACCCGTAACAGCGAACAACATCGTTCGTTTCTCCCGTCAAGCCGCCCCCGTGGCCGCCTGACACTCTTAACGGAGACGGGGTGAGGTCAGCCTTGTCACCCAAATGACCCATGGGGCCTGGAAGGGCCCTTTTCAGCATGTGGGGACTGGGTTGGCAGGTGGGTCCCTTTGATCGGTGTATATCCTGTACCTGACAGCATTGGAATCGGACGGAAGAAAATGGGCTCGTTTTCAACGTTGATCAGAATTCAACAGGCGCCCACCTGAGATCGGCTGATATCCGAAGTACTCTTGATGCCATATTCACCACTGCATCGAGTTGATCAGCAATTTGACGGCCTGTTGGAAGCCTTGAGAGGCTTAGCACTGCACGCCTACCTGATTGCACCCGTTGGGGGACCAACCCATTCTGGAATTCTTGACTCCTGCTGAAGATGGGTCTGGCATGCAGTCGCCGGAGCTTTCAGAAAGCTGTCAAGCTGCAATTGGCAAAAAATTGGTCAGCCAACGGGATGCCTTCCCCATGTCGGGCTTCATCGACCAGATCTGGGGTTGGGAAATCCATACGCCATTGGGAACTGCATGGATTGCGGACGGTGGCATGCTCGTGATTCGATGCAGGCGAAGCCCTGCGCTTGGTGGAGATCCAGGGGCTTGCCGCCCTTTAACCCCATCGCGGCCTGCGATCAGGCCCCCGTTTCCCGTGAACGAACGGAAGCAACAGCAGCGCTGAGGGATCGCGGCCCTAGGCCTGATCATGGGGCTGGTGCTCTTCAATGAGAGTGGTGTCGCCGTCGCCCTCGCCGACCGGCGAGACAATCCTGATCAGCAAGAAGACGCGATCGGAGGCCTGTCAACCATGGGGATCGGTCCCGTCCATCGTGCTGACTCCATCGACGACCTTACCCCTGAAGCCATCAGGAGAGCAGCCAGGGGCTGTCACCCCCTGAGGCTCCAATGAAGCTGGTGACCTCCGGGGCAGCCTGACGAGCCAAGGCCAAGCTTGATCATCAGGCGACCTCGACGGCACTCCCCTCGAGAGGCAACAGTGTTCCTCTCAACCGCACAGGGCTTTCGAAGACTCTCCGGATGTGCTCCTTGGGGGTTGGCTGTCGGCGGGGGTTGGCTGTCGGCCGAATCTGGTCAGGTCAACCCTCCCCCTCTCGACCCTCTGGGGCGTCCGCTTTGAGAAGCAATCTGAGAAAGGTCTGCCTGATGTCGAACTCATCGTCGAACCTGAGCCCCGAGTAGGGGGCTCCTCTGAGATGATTGGTCCAGATCCGCTCCCCCTGAGTTTCGATGATGTCAGTTTCTGATGGATCGTGAATTCGTATCTGTGATGGGGTGCCGATGGGAAACTGCTGAAAGCTTCGGATGCAGGCACCGGAAAGGCTTACGTCCCAGAGATGACCTGAGTAAGACCTAGTCGGGTACTCAAAGTCGACTTTGATAAGAATTTGAAAAAAGGGGGGCCGAAAATCCTGACTCGCGAAGGGGTCGTCGGGATTTCTCCCGGTCCATGGGTGGGGACGCTTGGCTCCAGGAAAAGTTCACTCCAGGAACGGCTTCAGTGTTCTTGATGAAGTTTCAATGAAACTGTGCTGAAATCTCCAGTCTTGTCCGGTGGCGATGAAGTCAGGGATCCCCTTGTGGCGGAGCGCTCTTTCGGGGGTGACAACGGCAGGCCGGTCTTCAGGGAACTTCGCTGGTTGTGGGCTGGGAGAAGCCGCTCCAGCGTTTCAGTTCGTCCAGGGTCTGCACCCCTTGCAGCCGCTTGTCGCCCAGTTCCCAGGTGGGATAGGCCTTGATGCCGGCCTCACGGCAGCGTTCCCGTCCCTGATCGGTTTTGTCGCATTCCACGTAGGGCAGCCGGTCACCGGCCTGCTGGCCGAAGAGGCTCTTCTGGCGGAAGCAGGCGGGGCACCACCAGGCGCCGTAGAAGATCGCACCGATGCGGCGCAGGTGCTCCGTCAGCTGGAGCTGGTCCCCGGTGGACGGTGCCAGGGCTTCACCGAGCGTGGGAGTGGTGGAACCACCCGACGGGCCTGCATGGGCGGCAGCCGTGATTGTCAGCACACCGCCCAGCACGGCGGGAAGCCCAGCCACGATCAGGAGCCGTCCCAGACCCTCAGGGCAGATAGCCGGTAGGGATGGGGAAAACGGGCGCATCGGCAGGTCGGCAATTTCTGGAATCTAATTGGAGCCTGTGGGCGCGTACGGGCTTCCGCCCTGCCCGGACCTGTGAATTCGGCGCTGGGGCTGGGACAATTTCCGGGATTGTCTGGAAAGACTGAACGGGCCCCATGTGCGCGAAGCGATGAGCATTTCGAGATGAGCGTGAACGGTTACCGCGATTACTTCAAGGTCCTCGGTGTCGAGCGGGGCACCGATGCCGACGGCATCAAGCGCGCCTTCCGCAAACTGGCCCGCCAGTACCACCCGGATGTGAACCCCGACGATGCCTCCGCTGAGGCCCGCTTCAAGGAGATCAGCGAGGCCTACGAAGTCCTCTCCGATCCCGAGAAACGTCGTCGCTACGAGCAGTTCGGCCAGTACTGGAACCAGGTCGGCGGAGGCGGTGGAGGCGCTCCGGGTGTCGATGTCGATTTCGGCCGTTACGGCAATTTCGACGAGTTCATCAACGATCTGCTGGGCCGCTTCGGAGGCGGTGCCGCGGGGGCGCCCGGCGGTTTCGGCTTCGGCAGCGGTTTCCCCGGGGGCTTCTCCTCCGGCTTCGCCGGCGCCCCCGGCGCCCGGTCCGCCCAGGTGGATCTGGATGCGGAAGCCACCATCAGCCTGCCGGTGGCCGATGCCTTCCGCGGCTGCGAACGGACCCTTGCGGTCAACGAGGAGAGGGTCCAGGTGCGCATTCCCGCCGGAGTGAAGGACGGCAGCCGCCTGCGCCTGAAGGGCAAGGGCAACCTCCAGCCCGGCACCGGCCGTCGGGGGGATCTCTATCTCACGCTCAAGCTCCAGCCCCACCCCATCTGGCGCCTCGACGGCGACCAGCTGCGGGCGGAGCTGCCTCTCAGTCTCGATGAGCTGGCCCTCGGCGGTGAGGTGCGTGTGGCCACCCCCGATGGCGAAGCCACCGTGCAGGTTCCCCCCGGCATGACCCTCGGCCGCAGCCTGCGACTCAAGGGCAAGGGCTGGCCTGTGAAGGAGGGCCGGGGCGATCTGTTGTTCACTCCCACCCTCAAGCTGCCGGAAAGTCTGAGCCCCCGGGAGCGGGATCTGCTCGAGCAGCTGCGCCAGGCTCGCAGCGTCGATCCCCGTCAGGACTGGATCAGCGCCGCCGCTCTCTGAACGTCGGCGCCGCTCAGCTGCCGGAAGGGCTTTCCGTAGGATCCGGCCAGTCAGAACTGGCCCATGGAGCTCACCTATCGCCCACGCCGGCTGCGACGCACGCCGGCCCTGCGGGCCATGGTGCGGGAATTCCAGCTCAGCCCTGCCGATTTCATCTATCCCCTTTTCGTGCACGAAGGCGCGTCCAACGAGCCGATCGGGGCCATGCCCGGTGCCCAGCGCTGGAGCCTGGAGGGCCTGGTGGCCGAGGTGGGACGGGCCTGGGACCTGGGCATCCGTTGCGTGGTGCTGTTCCCCAAGGTGGCCGATGGCCTCAAGACGGAAGACGGCAGCGAGTGTTTCAACGAGGGCGGTCTCATCCCCCGGGCGATCCGGCGCCTGAAGCAGGAGCACCCCGCCATGACGATCATGACCGACGTCGCCCTGGATCCCTATTCCTGCGACGGCCATGACGGCATCGTCAGTCAGGAGGGTGTGGTCCTCAACGACGAAACCGTGAGCCTGCTCTGTCGCCAGGCGGTGGCCCAGGCCCGCGCCGGTGCCGACCTGATCGGCCCCAGCGACATGATGGACGGCCGGGTGGGGGCCATTCGCGAATCCCTCGATGAGGAGGGCTTCGAGCACGTGGGCATCATCAGTTACACCGCCAAGTACGCCTCCGCCTACTACGGCCCGTTCCGCGAGGCGCTCGATTCCGCCCCCCGCGCCGTGAGCGGCAAGCCCATCCCGAAGGACAAGAGCACCTACCAGATGGACCCGGCCAACGGCCGTGAAGCCCTCACCGAAGCCCTGCTCGATGAGCAGGAGGGGGCCGACATCCTGATGGTGAAGCCCGGTCTGGCCTACCTCGATGTCATCCATCGCCTTCGGGGCGAGAGCGAACTCCCCATCGCCGCCTACAACGTCAGCGGTGAATACGCGATGGTGAAGGCTGCGGCCGAGCGGGGCTGGATCGACGAGCGGGCCGTGGTGCTGGAGACCCTGCTCTGCTTCAAGCGGGCCGGGGCCGACCTGATCCTCACCTACCACGCCTGTGATGCGGCCCAGTGGCTGCGCGACGGCTGAGGCGCACCGCTTGAATGGGGGGATGAACCGTCGTTGTCCATCCCCATGACACGTCTCGGCCACGTGGCGGTGCGGGTCCAGGACATGGATCGTGCCAGGCGTTTCTATGAGGGGCTCGGCCTGCGCCTCACCTGGGACGCCCATGACTGGGCCTATCTGCAGTCACCCCACAACGGCGACGGCATCGCCCTGCTCGGCCCCGCCTACACCGCCGCCGGTCCCCACTTCGCCTTTCACTTCAGCGACCGCGCCGAGGTGGATGCGGTCCACGACCGCCTGGAGGCCGCCGGTCACCGGGTGGGACCGGTGCATGACCATCGGGACGGCACGGCCTCCTTCTACCTCCAGGATCCCGAGGGCAACTGGCTGGAAATGCTCTACGAGCCGGCCGCCGGCATCCCCTCCAACGTGGGCGCTGCCGCCATTCCGGTGCCTCCGCTCCCTGGGCAGCCGGGGTGAGCGACATCCGCGAGGAAACGCTGGAGCTGCTGGAGTGGCCGCGGCTGGCCCAGCATCTGGCCGGCTTCGCCTCCACCGTGGCGGGCCGGCGCCACTGTGCCGCCCTCGGGCTGCCGGACCATCCGGCCGAAAGCCGCCGCCTGCTGCAGGAAACGACCGAGCTGCTGGCCCTCGACGGCCTCAGCGAGGGGGGCCTGAGCCTGCAGGGAGCCGAAGACATCGCCGCCACGGTGGCCCTCTGCGCCAAGGGGGGCTGTGCCGGTGGGGAGGAGCTGCTGGGGGTGGCCTTCACCCTGGCGGCGGCCCGACGGCTGCGCCGCCAGGTGGAGGACGCCGAGCTTCGGCCCGTCACCAGCGCCCTGGTGGCGGAACTGCGGACCCTGCCGGAGCTGGAGCAGCGGCTCCACTTCTGCCTGGAGGAGGGGGGCCGGGTGGCGGATCGGGCCAGTGGCTCCCTCGAGGGAGTGCGGCGCCAGCTGCTGGCCCTGCGGGCCGAACGGCGCGAACGGCTGCAGGAGCTGGTGCGGCGCTTCGCCTCTCTGCTCCAGGACACGGTGGTGAGCGATCGTGGTGGCCGTCCGGTGCTGGCGGTGAAGGCCGGCGCCGCCGCCCGGGTGGGCGGCCTGGTGCACGACAGCTCCGCTTCCGGCAGCACCGTGTTCGTGGAGCCCCAGGCGGTGATCCCCCTGGGCAACCGCATCCGTGACGCCGAGGGCCAGGAGCGGGAGCTGGAGCGTCAGGTGCGCGGGGAGCTGAGTGGCCTGGTGGGGGAGGAGGCCGAGGCGCTCGGCCAGCTGCAGCAGGTGCTGGTGCGGCTCGACGGCGGCCTGGCCCGGGCCCGCTACGGCCAGTGGCTGGGGGCCGTGCGGCCGGAGCTGGCCGAGGCGGCCGATGGCCCTTTCCAACTGGAGGATCTGCGCCATCCCCTGCTGCTCTGGCAGGAACGGCGCGAGGGAGGCCGGCCCGTGGTGCCGGTGACCATCAGCGTGGGCCCGGCGTTGCGGGTGGTGGCGATCACCGGTCCCAACACCGGCGGCAAGACCGTGACGCTCAAGAGTCTCGGTCTGGCGGCCCTGATGGCCCGTGCCGGCCTGTTCCTGGCCTGCCGCGGTACTCCCACCTTGCCCTGGTGCGGCCAGGTGCTGGCCGACATCGGGGACGAGCAGTCGCTGCAGCAGAACCTCTCCACCTTCAGTGGCCACATCCGCCGCATCGCCCGCATCCTGGAGGCCCTCCCGGAGGGGGCGGCCCTGCCCCAGGATCCGGCCTCGGCGGCACTGGTGCTGCTCGACGAGGTGGGGGCCGGCACCGATCCCACCGAGGGGAGTGCCCTGGCCGCGGCCCTGCTGCGTCACCTGGCCGACCGCGCCCGGCTCACTGTGGCCACCACCCACTTCGGCGAGCTCAAGGCGCTCAAGTACGCCGATTCCCGCTTCGAGAACGCCTCGGTGGCCTTCGATGTGGAGACCCTCTCCCCCACCTTCCGCCTGCGGTGGGGCATTCCCGGCCGCAGCAATGCTCTGGCCATCGCCTCACGGCTGGGGCTGGACGCTGCGGTGCTGGCGGCGGCCGCCGACCAGCTGGAGCCGGGGGGGGCGGGGGATGTGAACCGGGTGATCGAGGGCCTGGAGCGGGAACGTCTGCGCCAGCAGGAGGCGGCCGAGGCGGCGGCGGTGCTGCTGGCCCGCACCGAGCTGCTGCACGAGGAGCTTCTGCAGCGCTGGTCGCAGCAGAAGGAGCAGTCCGCCGAGCTGCAGGAACAACGGCGCCAGCGGCTGGAGGTATCGATTCGCGAGGGCCAGGGGGAGGTGCGGCGCCTGATCCGCCGCCTGCGCAGCGCCGGGAAGGAGGCCCGTGGCGGGGGGCGGGAAGCGGGGGAGACGGCCCGCCTGGCGGGCCAGCGGCTGCGCCGGCTGGAGCGGCAGCATCGGCCCGCGGCGGAGCGGCGCGACCATGGCGGCTGGCGGCCCGCGGTGGGCGAGCGCGTCCGCCTGCTGGCCCTGGGCAAGGCCGCCGAGGTGCTGGCGATCTCCGATGACGGCAGGGAGCTCACGGTGCGCTGCGGCGTCCTGCGGTTGACGGTGGAGCTGACGGCCATCGAGGGATTGCACGGCGAGAAGCCGGCGCCGCCGGAGCCACCACCCCAGGTGCGCATCCGCAGCCGCCGCTCCCCCGGCAGCCGGGGCCCCGAGGTGCGCACCGAAGGGAACACCGTCGATGTGCGCGGTCTGCGGGTGCATGAGGCCGAGGCGGCTGTGGAGGAGCGCCTGCGGGGGGCCAATGGCCCTGTCTGGGTGATCCACGGCATCGGCACAGGCAAGCTCAAGCGGGGCCTGCGTGAATGGCTCTCCGGCCTGCCCTGGGTGGAGCGGGTGAACGATGCCGAGCAGGGGGACGGCGGGCCAGGCTGCAGCGTGATCTGGGTGAAGTGATCCTGGTGGAAGCGATCCCCCCGTGGGCTGGCCTCAGTGGCTGATGGTGGGCAGCCGGGGCTCGGGTCGCGGAGCCGCGATCGCCTCGCTCGGCAGCAGGGCGGCACCGAGGCCGTCGAACAGACGCCAGCCCGTGGGCTCCACCTCCAGATGCACCGTCTGGCCGGTGCTCACACTCTGGTCAGGTGCAGCCCGCACCAGCACCAGGTGGCTCCCTTCCAGCAGCCGGCAGGTGATCAGCTGCTCGTTCCCCAGGGCTTCGCAGTGGCTCACTTCCGCCGCCAGGTTGCGGTTGGTCGCCGGGGCCAGCCGCAGGTGTTCGGGCCGCAGGCCGCCCGTGAGCCGGTGGCCCGTCCAGTCCCCCAGCAGGTCCGCCAGGGGACCCTCCACCGGGAAGCGCCGTCCGCCCAGCAGCAGCTGGGCGGAGCCGGCCACTTCCACCGGCAGCAGGTTCATCGCCGGGCTGCCGATGAACTGGGCCACGAACAGGTTCGCCGGCCACTGGTAGAGCTGCATCGGTGTGCCCAGCTGCTGCAGATGGCCCTCGTTGAGCACGGCGATCCGGTGGCCCATGGTCATGGCCTCCACCTGGTCGTGGGTCACATAGAGGGTGGTGGTGCCCAGACGCCGCTGCAGCTCCACGATCTGGGTGCGGGTGCCGGTGCGCAGTTTGGCGTCGAGGTTGCTGAGCGGCTCATCCATCAGGAACACGGCGGGCTGGCGGGCAATGGCCCGGCCCAGGGCCACCCGCTGCTTCTGGCCTCCGGAGAGCTCCTTGGGACGGCGCTCCAGCAGGGGTCCCAGCTCCAGGGTGGCGGCCACCTCGTCGATGCGCTGCTCGATGTGCCGCTCCCGCTCCGACGGGATCCTCAGGGCCGCGGGCAGGCGCCGGCTGGCCCGGTGCAGGCCGTCCTGGAGCTGCTGGGGCAGGCTGCGGGGACGGCTGCGCCGCAGCCCGAAGCCGATGTTGCCGGCCACGCTCAGGTGGGGGTAGAGCGCATAGCTCTGGAACACCATCGCCACGTTGCGCTGGGCCGGCCGCAGCCGGCTCACGGGCCGCTCGCCCACGTAGATCTCCCCGGCGGTGGTGGCCTCGAGGCCCGCCAGCAGCCGCAGCAGGGTGCTCTTGCCGCAGCCCGATGGGCCCACCAGCACCAGGAATTCACCATCCTCGATGTGCAGATCGAGTTGCCGCAGCACCTCCACCGGACTGCCGCCCCGGCGGGGGGGGTAGGTCTTCCCCACCTGGTGGAAGCGGACGTCGGCCAAATCAGAGCTGCAACCGAGGGATCCTAGGGTTGTTCCTCATCTGAGCCCCGGCCGAAAACCTTCCTTGCAGTTCATCGATCAGGCCCGCATCGCTGTGCGCGCCGGCCGCGGGGGCGACGGCATCGTGGCCTTCCGACGTGAGAAGTACGTCCCCGCCGGTGGACCATCCGGGGGGGACGGAGGCCGGGGCGGTGATGTGCTTCTGGTTGCCGATGCCAACCTCCAGACCCTGCTGGACTTCAAGTACCGCCGACTGTTCGCGGCCGATGACGGCCGCCGCGGCGGCCCGAACCGCTCCACCGGCGCCAGCGCTGACACCCTGAGGATCCGGGTGCCCTGCGGCACGGAGGTGCGTGACCGCCGCACCGGCATCCTGCTGGGGGACCTCACCAGCCCCGGTGAGGAGCTCCTGGTGGCGGCCGGAGGCCGGGGCGGGCTGGGCAATGCCCATTACCTGAGCAACCGCAACCGGGCGCCGGAGAAGTTCACCGAAGGCAAGGACGGGGAGGAGTGGCTGCTGCAGCTGGAACTCAAGCTGCTGGCGGAGGTGGGCATCATCGGCCTGCCCAATGCAGGCAAGAGCACCCTGATCGCCGTGCTTTCAGCCGCCCGGCCGAAGATCGCCGATTATCCCTTCACCACCCTGGTGCCCAATCTGGGGGTGGTGAGGCGACCCAGCGGGGATGGCACCGTGTTCGCCGACATCCCCGGGCTGATTGCCGGGGCGGCCCGCGGGGCCGGCCTGGGCCATGAATTTCTGCGCCATATCGAGCGCACCCGACTCCTGCTCCATCTGGTGGACGCGGGGGTGGAGGACGTTCTTGCGGACTTGAAGGTGGTGGAGGCGGAACTGGCCGCCTATGGCCACGGACTGGAGGAGCGGCCCCGTCTTGTGGTGCTCAACAAGATGGAGCTGTGCGACGGGGCCAAGCTGAAGCGCATGGTCACGGCCGTGGCGGATCACACCGGCCAGACCCCCCTGGTCATTTCCGCAGCGGCCTCCCAGGGACTGGATGCCCTGAAGGCCGCGGTCTGGAAACAGCTGGGCATCGTCTGAACTTGTCAGGACCTTCCCAGAGGAGGCTCAGTCGTCATAGACCCGGCATTCGGGCGCTTCGGGGTTCAGGTCGCAATAGACCTCGAGGGGGCTGGGGTCGTGGCTGTCCTCGGGGTGGTGCTCCTTGTACTCGTTGAGGGCTTTGAGCTCTTCTTCGAGATGGCGCACCTTGCCGAGGTTGCCGTCGGCCTTGGCCGACTCGATTTCGACCTTGTCCTTCTCGATGTGATCGTCGATCGTCTTCATGCAAAAACCGGCCGTCATCAACCGGAACTCACCGAAGACACCATACGGTCGACGCCGCGGCACCGCCGCTTCCTGTGGGATCCCGCACATCCAGCGGCTGTCCGGATCCCGTGTCGAATTCCGACGTCCCTGCTGCAGCCAGCGCGGTTGCGTTGCTAAGAGCGGGATGGACAATTCCCCGGTTGGCCCATGACACGCATCAGCAAGCGGCGGGAGCGGCATTTCGTCGATGAACACGGGCGTCTCTTCTGGATCAATGGCCCCGAGGACCACTGCTACCTGTCGGAGCAGCGCCAGTGGCGCCTCGGTCTCCGCTTCGAGGAGGTGCTCACCTGGAAACAGTGTGCTCCCAGCGGCCTGGTGAGTCAGCGCTTCGCCAGCCTCGAGGCCGCCCTGGGGGCTTTCCAGGGCGATCAGGTGCGCTGGTATCAGGATCTCTACCTGCGCCGTATGGGCGACCAGATGGCCGACCATCGCAGCGTCGATGATTACAAACCGACGGCGATGAAGCAGGCCGAAGCCCGGGGCGCCCGTGTTCAGCGCCAGCCCTGGTTGCTGCCCGAGCCCGCTGGGCCGGTCTGCGGTCTTCCCCCCCGCAGCGGCGACGGCACGGGTTTGCTGGAGGTGCCCCACCCCCGCCGGCGCCGCCGTTCAGGCCACCAGCTCGCTGAGCGCTAGCCAGCGCTCCTCGGCCGCGGCGATCCGCTCCACCAGGGTCGCCAGTTCGTGGGTGAGATCCTCCAGCCGGGCGTAATCGCCGCCCGAGTGGGCCGCCAGCTGCTGTTCGAGTTCCCGGCGCCGTTGTTCCATGGAGGGCAGTTCCGTTTCGATCCGCTCCAGCTCCCGGCCCTCCTTGAAGCTGCGTCGCCGGGGGCCGGCCGGCGGCCGCTGCTGCCTCGGGGGATCCTGCCGCGGGGCGACCGGGGCGGGCTCCGGGGCTGGGGTGGCGGTCGCCCGGCGCTCCATCCAGGTGCTGTAGTTGCCCTCGAAGCGCTCCAGCCGGCCCGCCTCGAAGTGGAACAGACGGTCGACGGTCCGGTCCAGGAACCAGCGGTCGTGGGAGACCACCACCACGCAGCCGCGGAAATCGTCGAGGAACTCCTCCAGCACGCTCAGGGTGTGAACGTCGAGGTCGTTGGTGGGCTCATCCAGCAGCAGCACGTTGGGGGCCTCGATCAGCAGCCGGCAGAGGTGCAGCCGCCGCCGCTCGCCGCCGGAGAGCTTCGCCACCGGCTGGTGCTGCTGGGCCGGGGGGAACAGAAACCGTTCCAGCAGCTGGGAGGCCGTCAGCTCCACCCCGTCCACCTGCACCCGGCTGGCGGCCTCCTGCACCACCTCGATCAACTTGCGCCTGCCGTCCCGGGCCAGCAGCACGTCGCTGTGCTGGTCGAAGTAGGCCAGCTTCACCGTGGCTCCGAGTTCCAGCCTCCCCTGGCTGGGGGGGCGCCGCCCGGCGATCACCTCCAGCAGGCTGGATTTGCCCGCCCCGTTGGGTCCGATGATCCCCACCCGGTCCTCAGGGCTGAAGTCGTAGCTGAAATCCCGCAGCAGCCACCGATCGCCCACCGCCACCCCCAGCCCCTCGGCCGTGATCGCCCGTTTGCCGATGCGCCGGGCCGTGGCGGCCATGGTCAGGCTGGCGCGGCCCTGACGGGCGGGAGTCTCCATCAGGGCATCGATGCGCTGCAGCCGCGCCTTCTGCTTGGTGCTGCGGGCCTTGGGGCCCTGACGCAGCCAGGCCAGTTCCCGCCGCAGCGTGCCCCTGAGCTTGGCGGCGCTGGAGGCTTCGGCTTCCTCTTCCGCCGCCTTCAGGGCCAGGTAGGTGCCGTAGTTGCCCTCGTAGGGCCTGGCCTCGCCACGCTCCACCGCGACGATCCGGCGGGTGACCCGATCGAGCAGGTAGCGGTCGTGGGTGACCAGCACCAGGGCGCCGGGGAAGCGATCCAGGTAGCTCTGCAGCCACTCCACCCCTTCGGCGTCGAGGTGGTTGGTGGGCTCGTCCAGCAGCAGCAGTTCCGGTTCGGCCACCAGGGCCGCCGCCAGGGCCACCCGGCGTCGGTTGCCCCCGGAAAGTTCGCCGATCGTTCGCTCCTGCTGGGCCGCGTCAATGCCCACGCGTTCGAGCACCTCCCGGCAACGGCGTTCCAGATCCCAGGCCTGGCAGCTGTCCATGCGGTGCTGCAGATCGCTGAGGCGGGACAGCAGAGGACCCTCTCCGGGGCTGGCGGCCAGCTGATGGCTCACCGCGGCGTGCTCGCGCAGCAGGGCCATGGCCTCGCCGTCGCCGGCGAACACCTGCTCCAGCACGGTGAGGCCGGGATCCAGTCGCGGCTCCTGGTCGAGCAGCACCACCCGGGTGCGGGCGGAGCAGCGGCGCTCCCCCCGATCGAGGGGTTCGAGGCCCGCCAGCACCCGCAGCAGGGTGCTCTTGCCGGCGCCGTTGGGGCCGATGAGTCCCAGCCGGTCCCGTTCGCCCACGTGCAGGTCGAGGCCGGCGAAGAGGGTGCGCAGGCCGAAGTCCTTGCTGGCTCCCACCAGGCTGATCAGGCTCATCGGGCCTCCCCGGGTTCGCTCAGCCCCATGCGCTGCCTCTCCAGGTGGGCGAAGACGCTCTTGTCACCCACGTCGGCTGCCGCCGGCATGGGGAACTTGCGCAGGCAGAGCACCAGCAGCAGCAGGGCTTCGGCGGTCATCAGGCTGGTGGAGGCCGCCGGGCTGATCAGGCCGGACAGCCGGCCCAGCAGGGCGAGCGGCAGCAGCAGGGTGACGCCGATCGCCTCCGGTCGCTGGAAACAGAAGAACTCCTTGAAGCCGATGCCCGCCAGGGCCGCGAAGAAGGGGCCCACCGCCAGGATCCAGAGGGGCTGGTCGGCCAGGGCGGGAAGCATGGCCTCCGGCCCCACCCGCAGGGCCAGCAGCAGCCCGCCCAGGCAGCCTGCCAGCCAGAAGAGCTGCAGGGCGCGGTGCAGGGGCCGCAGGTAGATGTGGATCCAGCGCAGGGCCAGGCCCAGCCCCGCCGCCATCACCACCAGCCAGGGCCAGAGCAGGTCGGGACCGATCTGGCGCCACTGGGCCAGCAGGGCCAGCTGGCCCAGGGCCACGGCCGTGAGGGCCAGCCGGTAGCCGAGCACCTCGCGGCGATCCTCCGCAGTGATCGTGAAGCTGCCGTACACCCCCTCGAAGACGGGGTCGGCGCCGTTCGGCGTGGCCAGGGTGCTGCTCATCGGTTGCTGCTCATCAGGGACGGGCGCCGGGGGCGGCAGGGGACGGACCTGCCACCAGTGTGGCCAGGTCGGGTCCTGCCGGGACGATTCCGGAGGGATGGAGGGGGAAGAGAGCCCCGAAATAGTCGGTCCGCCAGGCCGCCGGGAAGCAGGTGGCGGCCACCCCTTCCAGGCCGTGGAACCGCCGCCGCCACTCCCAGAGATGGGGCAGTTGCCACAGGGGCCGGCGGCTGCAGCCGAACAGGGGGGCGTACACCAGCTCCAGCCGGATCAGGGTGGGGAACAGCACCACATCCGCCAGGCTGGGCCCGGGCCCGCCGCAGAGCCAGCCCGTGCCCGTGGCCCCCTGGTCGGCGAGGCTGGTCTCGAGGCTCCCCAGAGTGGCGAACAGGGCCGCTTCGGCTTCGTCATAGGCCGCCTGGGTGCGGGCGAAGCCGCAGCGGTACACCCCGTCGTTGACGGCATCCTGGAGGCGTTCACGCCAGGCGTCGATCGCGGGCCGGTCTCCTTCCGGTGCCAGATCGACGGCTCCGTCCGCCGCTGGCCAGCCGTTGAGCAGCTCGATCAGACGGGCGCTCTCGTTGACCAGGATCTTCCCCTGCCGCCGGGAATAGAGGGCGGGCACGGTGGCCCGGGCCCGGGGGGCGGCTCCGCAGCGCCGGTAGAGATCCACCAGGGCCTCGCAGCCCTCGAAGGGCTCGCTGAAGCGCCAGCGGCCGGCGGCCGGATCGGGAACCACCACCAGGGTCTCGATCGTCGGGGCCAGCCCCCGCAGGGTCCAGGTGAGCCAGGCCCGGTGGGCCCAGGGACAGCTGCGTCCCACGATCAGCACGTGGCCCTTCGGATCGCCGGCGTTCTCCGGTACCCCGGGCAGAGCGGTGAAGGCACCGGCGGGGCGCCGGTAGCGGCCCTCCCGGTCGGCGGGGCCGAGCCCGCCCATGAGCAGCCGCCACTGGCACTGCCACAGCTGCCGGGCGGTGCGCACCAGGGAGGCGGGAGGGGCCATGGAAGTCACCGTGTCCTTTCACGACTCTGCGCCAGGCTGGACCCTCCGTGAGCGAGCAGACGATGGCGGCGGGCAGGGTGATGGTGGTGGGTGGCACCCACGGCAACGAGCGGAACGCCCCCTGGCTGCTGGAGGCCTGGCGACGGCATCCGACGCTGCTGCAAAGCAGCGGCCTCTCCCTGGAGCTCGTGCTCGGCAACCCCGCTGCCCACGCCGCCGGGGTGCGCTACCTCGACCGGGACCTCAACCGCAGTTTCGTGCCGTCCCTGCTGGCGGCGGCCGACCCGGGGGATCGGGAGCTGCAGCGGGCCCGGGAGTTGCTGGATCTCCATGGCCCTCAGGGCAGCGCCGCCTGCCTGGTGGCCCTCGATCTGCACAGCACCACCGCCGCCATGGGGAACTGCCTGGTGGTCTACGGCCGCCGGCCGGCCGATCTGGCCCTGGCCGCAGGCCTGCAGCAGCGCCTGGGTGTGCCCATCTACCTGCATGAGCAGGATCCGGAGCAGACCGGCTATCTGGTGGAAGGCTGGCCCTGCGGCCTGGTGGTGGAGGTGGGGCCGGTGCCCCAGGGGGTGATCAACGCCACCATCTGCCGCCAGAGTCAGCTGGCCCTGGAGGCGGCCCTGGCGGTGCTGGCGGAGGCCAGGGCCGGAGAGCTGCGCCAGCCCGACGAACTGGTGGTGCACCGGCACCTGGGCAGCCTCGATCTGCCCCGCCACGGCGACGGTTCCCCGGCGGCCGTGGTGCATCCCGAGCGCCAGCATCGCGACTGGCATCGAATCGGCGCCGGGGACCCCCTGTTCCTGACGACGGAGGGCACAACGATCGGATTCCATCCCGAGGGGGAATGGGCGGATCAACCGGTCTGGGCAGTCTTCATCAACGAAGCGGCTTATGGCGAGAAGGGCATCGCCCTCAGCCTCACCCGCCGGGAAGTCTGGCCAGTGGAGCCGGTCTGGGCCCGGGCACTGGTGGACCTGGCCCGGGAGCTCAGGCCTGCCGATTGATTCCCTCAGGGGCCCGGTGCCGGTGGTTCTGAAGTGGGTTCCAGAGTCGCTTCGGACCGTGGTGCGCCGTTGTAAAGAACCTCCACCACGCGGCGACCATCCGGGGAAATGAGGATCTCGCTTTCCACCGTCGGTGGTTCGCCCTGTTGTTCTGCCCCGGGGGGGCCGCCGTAGAAGCGGAACAGGATCCCCTCCTGAGCGGTTTCCACCAGGCAGGGGCCGCCGCTGAGCTGGTGCATGCAGGCCGCGGCCCGGTACACGCCCAGCCCGCCATTCATCACCTCGGCCTTCATGCGGGCCAGGTTGGCGGCCCGGCCGCGCTGGTAGGCCTGCTCCTGGGTGATCTGGGCCTGGCCGGGGGCGGTTCCCGCCAGGGGGAAGGCCAGCAGCAGGGCCAGGCACCCCAGCAGGGGCCTCAGAGGGGTGAGGGGCACGTCAACCACAGACGAGGGTGGTCTGTTCCCTGGTGCAGGGGAGATCGGTCTTGCTGCCATCGGACCAGTAGATGCGCAGCCGATCGTCTTCCGTATCGGTGCGCAGGGTGAGCGACTTGATCACGCCGGCGGGGGGTTTGCCGGCCTGGTCGGCGGGATCGGGGCGCAGGTCGGGTCTGTTGAGCCGCTGCTCCAACTGCTGGATCTTCAATTCCAGCTGGTCGATCCGCTGGCGCTCGGCACTCGGCCAGCTCTGACAACCGGCCACCAGCAGGGGCGCGACAAGAAGGGCTGGAGCCAGCAGGCGCAGATGCAAACGGACGGAGTGCCGATGCTGGGGACAGTGCGGCGAACGCGGGACCATCGGCGGGGCGAGACGACCGTGCACTTCACCTCCTAGCAGCGGCGGGCGGGCCAGGCCAGGAAGGGACCTCATCTTTTCTTCATGAATCGCTGCTCACACTCCGCAACACTCTGTTACAGTGGCTGCAGGTGGGATTCCGCCTCTACCTCCCGTCATCGGATCGGCGTGCTCACGCTGCCTCCCGGTGCCTACTTCTTACGCACTTATGACCGCCACTCTCCAACAGCGCTCCGGCGCTTCGGTGTGGAACCAGTTCTGCGAGTGGGTCACCTCCACCAACAACCGTCTCTACGTCGGTTGGTTCGGTGTGCTGATGATCCCCACCCTGCTGGCTGCCACCGTCTGCTTCATCGTCGCCTTCATCGCGGCACCCCCTGTCGACATCGACGGCATCCGTGAGCCCGTTGCCGGCTCGCTGATGTACGGCAACAACATCATCTCCGGCGCCGTTGTTCCCTCCAGCAACGCCATCGGCCTGCACTTCTACCCCATCTGGGAAGCCGCCAGCCTCGACGAGTGGCTGTACAACGGTGGCCCCTACCAGCTGGTGGTCTTCCACTTCCTGATCGGCGTCTTCGCCTACATGGGCCGTGAGTGGGAACTCTCCTACCGCCTGGGCATGCGCCCCTGGATCTGCGTCGCCTACTCCGCCCCCGTGGCGGCAGCCAGCGCCGTGTTCCTGATCTACCCCTTCGGTCAGGGCTCCTTCTCCGACGGCATGCCCCTCGGCATCAGCGGCACCTTCAACTACATGCTGGTGTTCCAGGCCGAGCACAACATCCTGATGCACCCCTTCCACATGCTGGGTGTGGCCGGTGTGTTCGGTGGCTCCCTGTTCTCCGCCATGCACGGTTCGCTGGTGACCTCGTCGCTGGTGCGTGAGACCACCGAGAGCGAGAGCCAGAACTACGGCTACAAGTTCGGCCAGGAAGAGGAGACCTACAACATCGTGGCCGCCCACGGCTACTTCGGTCGCCTGATCTTCCAGTACGCCTCGTTCAACAACAGCCGCAGCCTGCACTTCTTCCTGGCCGCCTGGCCGGTGGTGGGCATCTGGTTCACCGCCCTGGGCGTGAGCACGATGGCGTTCAACCTGAACGGCTTCAACTTCAACCAGTCGATTCTCGATGGTCAGGGCCGGGTGATCAACACCTGGGCCGACGTGCTGAACCGTGCCGGTCTGGGCATGGAAGTGATGCACGAGCGCAATGCGCACAACTTCCCGCTCGACCTGGCAGCTGCCAGCGCCACCCCCGTGGCCCTGACCGCTCCGGCCATCGGCTGATACGGGCAGTACCCAGATCACCAGGCTGGCTCCTGTCACCCTGTCAAACGATTTTCGAACCTCCTGCGAAAGCAGGGGGTTTTTTGTTGAGTTGTCCAGCCCGAGGAGCCGCAGCCCGTCAGGAGAAGAGCTTGAACAGAGATTTGGGGGACAGAGTGGTGCCGATGAAGGAAAGCCCCACGTAGGTGTTGAAGCCCGTGTTCCTCACCCAGCGCACCCTGGAGCGCATGCTGATCGTCGCGCCGGTGTCATAGTTGCGCGCTTCGAAGACGACGGTGTCGTCTTCGGTGATATCCAGCCTTCCCTGGCGGACGACGCAGGCTCCTGTCCTGCTGACGTTGCGGAGATTGACGAAGGCCGAGCGCTTCGAAGCCAGGGTGAGGCTGACGGAAATGCCGATGGGTAGGAGGCTTCTGGAGGCCTCACGCCGACCTTCGGAAGGCTGCTGATCTTGCGACATGGACTCGGCGACAGCCTTTCCTGGGGATTGAACCAGGCGCTCGGTCAACCCTAGGGGAGCCCTGCCGGACCTTTTCCCCGACCTCTGTTCAGCTCCCGCGACCTCGTGGGGGGTCGAAGAGAAGATCGGCTATGGTGAGGGAGTCCGGCGGAAGCCGGCGGACCTGCCGTCCGCCTTCGCCGGATCCAGCACCGAGCCGCCCCGCGCTTCATGGGGTCGGTCCACCAGGTTCCACAGCGACTGCCGTGTGCGATTCCCCGCGGGGGAACGGCAGCCTCCCGGTGCGAGATCCATATCCCCTGTTTCTTTTTCCCATGACCACCATTTCCCGGCGCCCGAAGACCTCGACCCGCAGCATCTCAGGATCCTCCGCACCCATCCGCGGCTCCCATCCCTACCCCAGTTGCCTTCTGCCGGCCAGATCGCAACGCAGCGACAAGCCCCACCAGCTCCCGCTCACCTGGGAGGACCTCCTCGGCCGCCGCTGAGTTCGCCAGGACCGCTGCCATGAAAAAAGTCCGTCGCCGCTCTATCGCGGCCGCGGACCTCAGACGTGCATGGGCTGCCCTCAGTCGCGATCCCGGCCCCGGCGCTCATTCGTGCCCCAGGCCCGTCCCGGGGGTGTCACCACCATGGGCCCGACAGGCTGGTTGCTGGAACGCCAGCGATCGCGGCTGTTCCGGACGGCCGCTGCCCGCACCCGGGGGGCATAGACATTCCGGTACCACGCGTCCCGCACGAAGTACACCGGCCGGTTGCAGGCCTGGTAGCGACCGCAGTAGCGACTCCAGTTCCGGGCCTGGTTCGGGGGCACCCTCAGATAGACGGGGCGGCTGGAGGCCTGCGACCAGCGCTCACGACCTCTGGGGGGCGTGACGATCACAGGCCGGCGGCTGTAGACGGGGGGCTGGGCCCCGTAGCCGACGCTGATCGGGCCGTAGTACGAGGGCTGGCCCAGTTGCAGGGTGATGCTCACCTGGGCCTCGGCCGCAGGGGCGTAGATCATGCCTGCGCCACAGGTCGCCAGAAGTGCGACATGGAGCAGACGGCAGGAACGGCTGATCATGGGGGAAGCTCCGTTGCCCCTTCAGGAAAGCCTCGCCGCATGACTCATCCCTTACCGGCCAGCGGACCATCTGTGACCGGACATGACCGGACATGACCGGACATGGCCTCTTCAGAGGCCGTGGAGGCGCCCCAGTTCATGGGCGGCGCGCACCACAAGGGTGTGACGCTCCACCAGGGCAGCGAGCCCGTCGTAACCGCCACCAATGACGGTGGCCACCGGAATGCGGCGCCGCAGGGCGGCCTCCAGCACCATCCAGTCCCGTCGGTAGAGGCCGTCATCGCTCAGCCGGAGCCGACCGAGATGGTCGTCCCGGTGGGGGTCCACGCCCGCGTTGTAGAGCACCAGATCGGGCCGCACCTGGCTCAGCAGGTCGGGCAACACGCGTCCCAGGGTGTCCAGGTAGGTGTCGTCCTCGACGCCGTCCTCCAGAGGCAGGTCGAGATCGCTCGTCTGTTTGTGGAGGGGGAAGTTGCTCGCTCCATGCATGGAGAACGTGAACACCCTCGGATCGCCCGAGAAGATCGCCGCCGTTCCGTCCCCCTGGTGCACATCCAGATCCACCACCAGCAGCTGACGCACCCGGCCTTCGGCCAGGAGCACCCTGGCGGCCACCGCGCAGTCGTTGAAGATGCAGAAGCCGCTTCCATGGAGCGGGAAGGCGTGGTGAGTGCCCCCGGCCAGATGGCAGGCCAGGCCCTGGGTGAGGGCCAGCCGGGCAGTGAGGACGGTGCCCCCCACCGCCAGCCAGCTGCGCCGCACCAGGGGAATCGACGGGGGCAGGCCGATGCGGCGCACCTCCCGTGCGCTGAGCCGGCCCTGGGAGAACGCCTCGTGATAACCGCGCATGTGCACCTGCTCCAGCCAGCGGCGTGGCGCCGGCAGGGGTTGGTGCATCTGTTCCTCGCTGGCCAGCTCCAGCCGCTGCAGCCGATCTCGCAGGAGACGGAACTTCTGCATCGGAAAGCGATGGCCGCTGGGCAGCGGGGCCGCATAGGCCGGGTGAAACACCAGCGGCGGGCCCATCAGACCGGAGAAAGCGGTTCGGGCAGGGGCCGCCAGGGGAGACCACCCCGCACGGGCCCCTCGCCCGGGGCGGGGAGCTCGGCGATCCAGGGCCAGGGACCCGTCCGTTCCATGCCCAGACTCCCGTCTCCGTCTCTTCTGATCTGCATGGCCGGTGGTGGTTCCTGGAAGGACATCGGCTCCGTGCGTTCCGCGCCAAGGTGGGTGAACAGCCCATCTCAGCATCCAGCGTTCGCGGTCTGGAGCCTCTGGCGGAGCGATGCGATCAGGTGCATGCAGGCCAGGAATGGGGCTCCACGGTGGCGTAAACGGGGGATCAGGCGAGGAAGCGGTGGCTGTTGCTTCCCTGAGGAGCAAACTATCAATCAAAAAAGATAAATAAGAATCGTCAAAATGACCAGAAATCCAACTATTTCGACAGTGGAGATCCTGTCGAAGAAATGGATCACTTCAGAGAATTGAAAGGTTCGGCGGCGATGTTTTCTTTTCCTTCTTTTTGACCTGGAAAAGGATCTCAGTTTCTCCATGAAAGATCTGTTTTCTGGGAGACGTTGGTGAACTGAGCTCGGCAACGGAGCCGTATGGTGCAACCAGCAGGGGCTCGATGAGTAACGTTCCAAGGTGGCTGTCCTCCCCACCCGCACTCTGATGGGCTTGGCCCGATGGTTTCGAGGCCCAGTGGGTTCTGGCTGTTCATGGCGACACAACACAAAATAACCTGATTTTCACTTTTTCCTCATTCGGGCTTTCGCCGCCTGGCTCTCGCCTCTGCTGGAGTTCTTCCGGGCGCAGCGACCGGGGGACCCGGTGCCCCGGTCGGCTTCCAGCAACGCCCCCTGATGGATTCGAACCATCGACCGGCTGCTTAGAAGGCAGCTGCTCTATCCAGCTGAGCTAAGGGAGCCTGTGAGGGCATTGTGCCAGCGTTCCGCGGTCCGGCCACACCGGTAGCCACCCCTACAGTGGCAACCGCATCTGACCCGATCCATGGCTGCCTCTCGGCTCAGCGACAGCCAGAAAACCGAACTGGTGGCTCGTTTCCGGGAGGGTGGCAGCAGCCAGAAGCTGGCCGAGGCCTTCGGTTGCAGCCCCAACACGGTGAATCGGGTGGTCCGCACCGCCCTCGGGGACGAGGCGTACGAGCGGATCAAACGCCAGCGCGCCCGTCGTCGCAGCCAGCCGCCTTTGGGGGACACCCCCCCGCCGGAAGACCTTGCCCTTCAGACGGAAGCTCTTCAGACGGCCCTGCTGATCGACGGGGCCGAGCCCGAGGTTGGCCAGCCGCCCGAGCCGGAGGCTGACCGGGTGCCGGTGCCGGAGCCCGAACCCGCCTCTCCGTCACCTACTGCGGTCGGCGCGGGACGCGAACCCAGACGGCTGCCCGACCCGCCGATGCGCAGGACGGCCTCCGCCCCGTCCTCCTCCCCAGCCAGGGACGATGAGGAAGAAGACGGACCCGCTGTGCTGGCCATCGAGGATGCTGACGACTTCGGCGCCGATGACGACGATGATGATCTGCTGAGCGACGACGGCAGCGAAGACGACTCCGACGACGAGAACAATCCGTTTCAGCCGATCCCGGTGGTCCTGCTCACTGAGGGCGATGGGACGGGCTCCACAGGGCGGCTCCAGACCCTGGAGGCCGCTTCCCTGCCCGCCAGTGCCTACATGCTGGTCGACAAGACCGTGGAACTGCAGGCCAGGCCGCTGCGTGAATTTCCCGAGCTGGGCCGGCTTCCCACCGAGGAACTGGAGCGTCAGGCCCTGGTGGTGTTCCTCAATCCCCGCCAGGCCAAGCGCCAGTGCGGCCGCACCCAGCGGGTGATCAAGGTGCCTGATCTGAAGGTGTTCGAACTCACGGCCCCCTACCTCCTGGCCCAGGGCATCAGCCGGGTCGTGATCGAGGGCGCTCTCTACGCCCTGCCGGGCAGCTGATCCTCAGCTCTCCTCACCGGGGCGGTTCCCCGGCAGCAGCAGGGCCGCGCTGGCCCCCCCGCTGATCACCCCCAGCACCAGGGCCACGCCCACGATGAATCCGGTCGGCAGCGGGGCGCTGCGGCCGAAACCGAAGCGCAGCTGGGGCCTCTCCTCCAGGTTCTGCGCCCCCAGGCAGAGCAGGGTGAGAAGCAGGGTGCCGCCCAGCAGGCTGGCGATCAGGAGGCGCAGGCGCAGGAGCATCGCGGCGGCGGCGGAGATGGCAGTGGCGCCCAGTCTGCTCCGGCATCAGAGGGGTGTCGCCGGGTCCGGATCCGCCGGCTCCCGGTGGAGCAGGGCGTAGAGGGCCCGGCGGCTGTGGCCGCTCCGCTCGGCAAGGGTGCGGGCCGCCTCCCGGTTGCTGAGTCCGCCGCGCACCAGCGCCTGCAGCTCCAGGCGCAGGGCGCCGTCGTCCCAGAGAGGTGCCGCCGCCGGGGGAGCCCCTCCCAGCACCAGCGTGCACTCGCCCTGGGGCGGGGTGCGGCGGAAGTGCTCCAGGGCGGCGCCCACGCTGGGGCCCACCTGCTCCTCGTGTCGCTTGGTGAGCTCCCTGGCCACCTGAAGGGGGCGGTCGCCGAGCACCGCCTGCAGATCCTCCAGCAGGGCCAGCAGCCGATGGGGGGCTTCGAACAGGACGATGGTGCGTTTCTCGTCGGCCAGCTCTGCCAGCCGCTGCCGGCGGGAGGACCCCTTCGGCGGCAGAAAGCCTTCGAAACAGAAGCGACCGCTGGGCAGTCCGCTGCTCACCAGGGCGGTGGTGACGGCGCTGGGCCCGGGGATGCAGATCACCTGCCGGCCCGCGGCCCTGGCGGCGGCGGCCAGCTCCTGTCCCGGATCCGATACAGCCGGCAGACCGGCGTCGCTGATCAGGGCCACCGCCTCACCTGCCTCCAGGGCCGCCAGCAGCTGGGGAATGCGGGAGGTCTGGTTGTGCTGGTGGAAGCTCAGCAGGGGCACGCGGATGCCCAGGTGGTGCAGCAGCAGGCCGCTGCGGCGCGTGTCCTCGCAGGCGACGCGATCAGCCCCTGCCAGCACCCGGCGGGCCCGGGGGGAGAGGTCGTCCAGATTGCCGATGGGGGTGCCCACCAGATAAAGAACACCGGCGGCGGGTTCTTGCTCCTGCACCGGATCCTGCACAATGCCTTTTTCCAGTCCCCATGATGGCGCCTCCCTTCGCCCTGCCCGACGGCGTCGGGCGCGAGCCCCTGCTGGCGGAGCTGCGCCGCCTGGCCTGGGGAGCGGCCGACATCCTGCGGGCCTATGCCCGGGGGGAGCAGCCGCCCTACGGCTTCCCGCCGGCCCTGAGCGTGGACCATGGCGGTGAAGGGCCCGTCTCGGCGGCGGATCTGGCCGTGAACCGCTGGCTGCTGGATGGCCTGGCCCAGACGTTTCCCGGGGCCGGCTGGACCCTTCTGAGCGAGGAGACCGCCGCCGAGGTGCTGGTGCCGGGCCAGCCCCTGGAGGCCGAGTGGTTGTGGATCCTCGATCCTCTCGACGGCACCAAGGACTTCCTGCAGGGCACCGGCGAGTACGCCGTCCATCTGGCCCTGGTGCGCCGCCGGCGGCCGGTGCTGGGGGTGGTGCTGCTGCCGGAGCCCGAGGAGCTCTGGTTCGGGCTGCTGAGCGATGGTGACGGAGCCCCCGGGGAGGCCTGGCGGGAGAACCGATCCGGGGAACGCTTCCCCTCTGGCCTGAGCGGGCGGCAGACGGATCTGGTGCTGGTGGCCAGCCGCAACCACCGGGATGGCCG
Source organism: uncultured bacterium (assembly GCA_942491175.1). Lineage (GTDB taxonomy): Bacteria > Cyanobacteriota > Cyanobacteriia > PCC-6307 > Cyanobiaceae > Cyanobium. The sequence goes on from CALNZO010000007.1 coordinate 91,469, forward strand.
GCTGGAGGAGCTGGTCGAGGCGCTCCAGCCGGCCCGGAGCCTGGCGATCGGCAGCGTGGGCGGCAAGGTGGCCACGATCCTGCGGGGGGAGGCGGACCTCTACATCTCTCTGTCGGGCAGGAGTGCGCCCAAGGACTGGGACATGGCCGCTCCGGAGGCGGTGCTGCGGGCCGCCGGCGGTGGTTTCGACCATGCCGACGGACAGCCCCTCCTGTACAACACCGGTGACGTACGCCAGGCCGGTTGCCTGATCGCCAGTCACGGCCCTCGTCACGCCGAGCTGTGCCAGCGGGCCCGGGCGGCGATGGCCCGCATCGATCCGGATTTCAGGGTCTGAGGGCCTGGCTCTGGAGCCAGGCCCCGGGGGCTGAAACCGCTCCGCTGCAGGGGATCAGACAGCCACAGGGTCCTGCTGGGGCACGCCCCGCAGGGTGAGGTTGATGCGGCCGCGGTTGTCGATCTCCCGCACCCTCACCGTCACCTGGTCGCCGACGTTGACCACGTCCTCCACCTTCTCCACCCGCGCTTCGGAGAGCTGGGAGATGTGGATCATCCCTTCCTTGCCGGGCAGGATCTCCACGAAGGCGCCGATCGGGATCACGCGGGTGACTGAGCCGTTGAACACCTCCCCTTCGCTGACGCGCCGGGTGAGACCCTCGATGATCCTCTGAGCCTCCTCGGCAGCGGCGCCGTCATGGCTGGCGATTGTGACGATGCCGCCGTCCTCGATGTCGATCTTGGTGTTGGTGCGCTCGGTGATTCCCTTGATGGTGCGGCCGCCGGGGCCGATCACGGTGCCGATCAGTTCCGGGTCGATGCGGAAGCTGAGCAGTCGCGGAGCGTGGGGGGAGAGGGTGTCGCGGGGCTTGTCGATGGCCTCGAGCATCTTGCCGAGGATGTGGAGGCGTGCCGGCCGGGCCTGGTTGACCGCTTCGGCGACGGTCTTGATCGCAAGGCCGGTGATCTTCATGTCCATCTGCAGGGCCGTGATGCCCTTCTCGGTGCCGGCCACCTTGAAGTCCATGTCCCCGAGGAAGTCCTCGATGCCCTGAATGTCGGTGAGGATGCGCACCTCCTCGCCCTCCTGGATCAGCCCCATGGCGGCACCGCTCACCGGGGCTGCCAGGGGCACACCGGCATCCATCAGGGCCAGGGTGCTGCCGCACACCGAACCCATGGAGGTGGACCCGTTGGAGCTGAGGCACTCCGAGACGACCCGCAGCACGTAGGGGAAGCTCTCCTTGGAGGGCAGCACGGGGATCAGGGCCCGCTCGGCCAGGGCGCCATGGCCGATCTCCCTGCGCCCGGGGGAGCGCATGGGGCGCGTCTCACCCACCGAGTAGGGGGGGAAATTGTAGTGGTGGAGGTAGGTCTTCTCGCTGTTGGGGTTGAGGTCGTCCATTTCCTGGGCGTCGCTCGGGGTGCCGAGCGTGGCGCAGGACAGCACCTGGGTGAGGCCGCGCTGGAACAGGCCCGAGCCGTGCACCCGTTTGGGCAGCACCCCGGCGGCGGCCTGGATGGGACGTACCTCGTCGAGGCTGCGGCCGTCCACCCGCTTGCCTTCAGAGACGATCTGCTGACGCATCAGCTTCTTGGTGAGGCTCTTGTAGGTGTTGCCCAGCAGCTTGCCGTTGCTGCTCACGGCCACCCTGATCGGGTCCTCGCCGTCGAGGGTAGCGATCTTCTCGGCCACCTCGGCCTTGATGGCATCGAGCTTCTCGTCCCGTTCGGCCTTGGTCTGCTCGTATTGCTTGAGCACCTCGCCGATGCCCTTCGCGCATTCCTTTTCCAGGAAGGCGGGCAGGGCAGGGTCTTCGCTGCGTTCTTCCGGCAGCACCTGCTCGATGCCCAGCTCCTTGAGCATGGCCTGCTGGGCGCGGATCAGTTCGCCCACCGCCTCGTAGCCGAAGTCGATCGCCTCGATCACGTCCTGCTCGGGCAGTTGGTTGGCGCCCGCTTCCACCATCACCACGCCCGCCGGAGTTCCGGCCACCACCAGGTCGAGCTCGCTGCGCTCGATCTCCCGGAAGCTGGGGTTGAGCACGAAATCATCGCCCAGCAGACCGACGCGCACGGCGGCCATGGGGCCCATGAAGGGGATCTTGGCCAGCAGGGTGGCCATCGAGGCGCCGGTGACGGCCAGCACGTCAGGCGGAACCCGCTCGTCCAGGGACATGCAGGTGGCGACGATCTGCAGGTCGTCACGCAGCCAGCCCGGGAACAGGGGGCGCATGGGCCGGTCGATCAGCCGGCAGGTGAGGGTGGCCCGTTCAGGAGGACGGGCCTCACGGCGCATGAAGCTGCCGGGGATGCGCCCGGCGGCATAGAGCCGTTCCTCGTAATCACAGATCAGGGGAAGGAAATCGATGCCTTCCCGGCCTTTCGAGCGGGTGGCGGTGACCAGAATCGCCGTATCGCCGCATTCCACCATCACCGAGCCCCCGGCCTGGGGCGCAAATCGGCCGCTGGTCAGCCGGATCTCCCGACCATCGAAGGAGATCGACTGAGTTTGTCCTTGCACTGGGCGTTATGTCCGTTTTGTTGTCACGCACCATTCTCGCATCCGCCCCTGCCCGGCCATGAAAAAGGCGCCGCAGAGGGCGCCTGAGGAGGCCGAAGGCCGTTGCGGGAGAAAGGGTCTCAGGGACCGCTCACCAGCTGGACTTGACCACTCCGGGCAGTTCGCCCTTGTGGGCCCGCTCGCGCAGCTGGTTGCGGCAGAGCCCGAAATCGCGGTAATAGCCACGGGGCTTGCCGGTGGCCCAGCAGCGATTGCGGATGCGGCTGGGGGCGCTGTTGCGGGGGAGAGACTGCAGCTTGCGGTGGATCTCCAGGCGCTCCATGGGATCGGCCGCGGCATCGAAGGCCTCCTTCAGGGCGGCCCGGCGCGTTGCGAAACGCTCCACGATCTTGCGGCGCTTGACATCGCGCGCGATCATCGACTTCTTCGCCATGCGGCCGGAAAGGGGAGAAACGTTCAGCGTTTCACCTTACCTCCACGGCCGACAGGCACGGCCGACAGGCACAGCCGACATGCCCTGCTCAGCCGCCCGGATGGCTGGGGCAGAGATCGGCCAGGCCACAGCCCTGGCAGAGGGCCTTGCGGGCCCCGCAGACAGCTCGCCCATGGAAGATGAGCCGGATCGAGAGGTTCTCCCATTCCGGTTGGGGCACGAGTTTCATCAGATCAGGTTCGATCCGCTTCGGATCACTGTGGCGCGTCAGCCCGAGCCGGTTGGCCAGCCGCTTCACATGGGTGTCCACCGTGACGCCGGCGTTGATGCCGAACGCGTGGGCCAGCACCACGTTGGCGGTCTTGCGGGCCACCCCCGGCAGGGGCAGCAGCTCCTCCATCGAGGCGGGCACCGCGCCTTCGTGGTGTTCCATCAGCAGCCGGGAGGTGGCCACGATGTTTTTCGCCTTGTTGCGGAAGAAGCCGGTGGACTTCACATAGGGCTCGATCGCTTCGCTCTCCACGGCGGCGGCCGCGGCGGCATCGGGGAAGCGGGCGAACAGGGCGGGAGTCACCGTGTTGACCCGCTCGTCGGTGCACTGGGCCGAGAGCATGGTGGCCACCAGCAGCTCGTAGGGGGTGCGCCAGTCGAGGGAGCAGGTGGCGTGGGGATAGAGCGCCCCCAGCCGTTCGAGAATCTGCGGGGCCCTGACCCGGGGGCTGGGAAAGCGGGGCACCTCAGCGGTTGAGCAGTTGCTGGATCGCCGGCAGCTGGCTGGTGTCCTTGACGATCAGCACCAGGGACAGGCCCACCAGGAAGACGAAGCCCGACTGCATGAAGGCCATCTGGAAGCGGTCAGGCAGGGGGCGGCCACGAACGCCTTCCAGCAGCAGCAGGACGAACTGGCCGCCGTCGAGCAGGGGCAGGGGCAGGGCGTTGAGCACCGCCAGATTGATCGAGATGAGGGCGGTGTAGAGGAACAGGCTGCTGCCGCCCTGACTGGCCAGGGAGGCGCCCATTTCGACGATCTTCACCGGGCCGGACACCTGGGAGGCGGTTTCGCCGAAATGAGTGAGGAGGGTGCCGAAACCCTCCACCGTGCGGCGGGTGAGCAGCAGGAAATCGTGGTTGGCCTGTCGGATGGGTTCGAGGGGGCCTTGCGGAGCCCGGAAGGCCTCACGGCCGTTGGGCTGCAGCTGGGCGCCGATGCGGCCGATGCCGCCGCTGTCAGCGGGGGTGAGGGGCAGGGTCACGGAGGTGCCGTTGCGGTCGGCCTGCAGGCGCAGGGTCCGGCCGGGGGCCTCCTTGATCCGATCCACCAGGGCCATGACCGCCTCCTGGCCGCCGGCCAGGGAGACGCCATCCACGGCCACGATGCGATCTCCCGGCAGCAGTCCGGAACCGGCGGCGGCCTGGCCCGCCTGCACGGCGGCCACCACCACGCCAGGGGTGGTGCTGAAACCCGAGGGAATGCCCAGCACCAGTCCCTGAGCCAGCAGCACGCTCCAGGCCAGCAGCAGGTTGGCCATCACTCCGGCGGCGATGACCAGGGCCCGCTGATGCAGGGGCCGGTTGCCCATCAGATCGGGATCGTCGGCGGGGATGGCGCTGTCCTCGTCGTCGTCGGGGAAGGCCACGAATCCCCCCAGAGGGATGGCTCGCAGGGCGTAGAGCACCCCTCCCCGGCGCCGCTCGAACAGGGCTGGGCCGAAGCCGATCGAGAAGCCGCTGACCCGGATGCCCTGCCAGGTGGCCGCGAAGAAGTGACCGGCTTCATGCACCACGATGAGCCCGGCGAGGATGGCCAGTGCAGAGAGAACACCCATTCAGACTCAAGGAATCCTTTCGCCATTCTGAGGGAGTCACCTCGCCATCGGGGCAGAACAGGCCGTGGCCTGCTGACAGCAACGATGGCAGCCGATAGAATCAAATCTTTATTCGGTTAGACGTCTCGTGCCAGCGCATGTGCCGGAAGAAGTCCCTGGAGCTGAATCAAAATCACAGGAGTTGAGGTCCTCCATCCGGCATGAGTTGCCGCCGGGTGTTTCGGCCAGCATGAGAACGGCTGCCGGTCGAATCGTCTACGTTTCCGTGACCGATATCAGCCGCACCGGAGCCTGTGTGACCCGACGCGGCGGCATCGAGGTCGATCAGAATGATGAGGTTACGCTTGATTTCAACGATTTCGATCTTCAGCAGAAGCTTTCCCTTCCGTCCCAGGTCCAGTGGGTGAAAGCAACTCCCAACAGCATCCAGATCGGTCTCCAGTTCCTGAAGGGTCCGCTGCTGCCCGGAACCATGCTCGATGAATTCTTCGATCAATCGCTGGCCCCCCGGGGCGGTGGCGCCTGAAGGCACCTCCTCCGTTCGGTGGAGGAGTCTATGGAGAGCCGACAGTGATCCTTTCAGCGCCGAAGTAGGGCACCAGCGCCTCCGGCAACTTCACGCTGCCGTCGTCCTGCTGGCCCGCCTCCAGCAGGGCGGCCATGGTGCGTCCGACAGCCAGGCCGCTGCCGTTGAGGGTGTGGACCAGCTGGGTCTTCTTGCCATCGCGGTAGCGGATGCCGGCCCGCCGGGCCTGGAAGTCCCCGCAGGTGCTGCAGCTGGAGATCTCCCTGTAGGTGCCTGCCCCCGCCAGCCACACCTCCAGGTCGTAGGTGCGGGCTGCGGAAAAGCCCAGGTCAGCGGTGCACAGCTCAAGGCGGCGGTAAGGCAGCTCCAGGGCCTCCAGCAACGCCTCGGCGTCGCGGGTGAGCTCCTCATGGGCACGGTCCGAGTCCTCCGGGCGGGTGAACCAGTAGAGCTCCACCTTGTTGAACTGGTGCAGGCGGATCAGGCCGCGGGTGTCCCGGCCGTAGGAGCCCGCCTCGCGCCGGAAGCAGGGGGTGTAGGCGCAGTAACGGAGCGGAAGTTGCTCGGCGGGGATCACCTCCCCGCGGTGAAACGAGGTGATCGGCACCTCGGCGGTGGGGGTGAGCCAGAGGTCGTCGTCGGCGCAGCGGAAGCTCTCCTCGGCGAATTTCGGCAGCTGGCCGGAGCCGGTGAGGCTGGCGGAGTTCACCAGGATCGGCGGCAGCACCTCGGTGTAACCACGCTGGGCATGGCGATCCAGCATGAAGCTGATCAGGGCCCGCTCCAGCCGGGCCCCCTGGCCCAGCAGGGTCACGAAGCGGCTCTGGGCGATGCGCACGGAGCGTTCCGTGTCGACGATGCCGAGCCGCTCGGCGATCTGCCAGTGCTCCTGCAGCGGCTCCCCTGAGGACAGGCTGCCGAGGCGGGGCTCACCCCAGGTGTGGATCACCACGTTGTCGGCTTCGCTGCGACCGGTGGGGCACAGGGGCGAGGGCAGGTTGGGCAGCTCCAGCAACTGCTGCCGCAGCTGGCCATCGATCCCTTTCTCCCGCTCCTCCAGTTCGGCCACCCGGTGCTTGAGAAGGTTCCCCTGCTCCCGCAGCTCCTTCACTTCCGGCCCACCCGCGCTGGCACCCGAACGGATCCTTTCGCCCACCTCACGGCCGATACGGTTCCCTTCCGCCTGAAGATCGCTGCGCTGTCGCTCGAGGTCGCGCGCCTCCAGCGCCAGTTGGCGAAGGGCCGAAAGGTCCGCCTCCACACCGCGCCGCGCCAGGGGTGCGGTGATCAGTGTGGGGTCGTTGCGCAGCAGGCGCTGATCCAGCACAGGAGGGCAAGTCGGCTGCCGGGAAGCCTAAGGACCGGGCGCTCCGCAGGCCTATCCCGGCCCAGAGGCCCGTTCCAGTTCCCGGCGATCACAGCGGCTGTAGGCCTGGACGGCGGTGGGCAGCAGATCCATGCCGTTACGGATCTCCGGTGGCAGCAGCCGTTCCAGTCCCGCCAGAGCGGCGTCGTAGTTCCGCTGTGCCGCCAGATACTCCTCGCTGTCGGGTGAAAAGCGTTTGGGCGCCAGGAGCCAGGGCTTGGCGGCGCTGGTGAGCCTGGCTGAAGCGGCCTGCACATCCTTCTGGTGCATCCTGCAGTAGCGGTAGCGATCGATGGCGGCCGTGGCCTGAACCGGCAGGGGAGGGGGCGGGCTGGTTGGCGGGCTGGTTGGCGGTGGCGCCTTCGGCGGCGGGCCGTCTGGGGGTGATGGGTTCCCTTGGGTCTGCATCGCCTCAGCCAGGCAGGAGGCATTGCGTCTGAGAGCGTCCTCGCCGGAAGTGGCCGTTTCGGCGTCTTGCCGACAGGCCGTCCGCTGCTGCTCACTCACCACGGTCCGGGCTCGCTGGCATCCCAGCAGCAGAACCGGAAGCAGAAGAAGAACCGGGAGCCGGCAACGCATCAAGGGAGGACGTCAGGGGTAGCTGGAGGTGCGCGAGCGGGTCGAGCTGGACAGCCCCGTGAATGTGGCCCCCAGTCCGTCGGCGACGGTCAGGGTGTAGGTGGGTTCCCGAAGGTTGGTGATGGTCGGCCTGAAGGCAACGACGTTGTCGAGCATCACCGAGGACACATTGGCCGTGCCCGGCGTGAGATTCAACGTGCCGTTGTCGTTGATGGGGGGACCGGTTCGTGTCAGGGTTCTGGCGCCGGCGATATAGGTGTAGGAGATCGTCTGACCGCCCGGGAGGGTGAGCGTGAGGGAGGTATCGGCGACGGCGGCGGCCGTGGCGGATTCCGTGATCTCTCTCTCCAGCAGATGGTTGATGCGGCCCCAGTGGTCCTGCAGGCGGCGGACCGATTCCTGCAGCGACGAGCTGCGGATCTGGGACAGGATCACACTGCTCCCCGCCGCGAGGATCAAGCCGATGATGAGGGAGGTGATCAGCAGGTCGACCAGGGTGAAGCCTCCCGCCGGTGCAGCGGAACGCAGGCCTTGACGGTGCAGGTGGCGGATGTCGGTGGACATGATCGTGTTCATGCTCATGGGATCAGATGCGCCCCCCGTAGCTGCTGGCGGGGCAGGTGTTGGCGCTGGCGTTGCTGGAGCCGACGCTGATCAGGCCCAGACCTTCGGAGATGCGGACGCATCGCAGGGGCCCGGAGCTGCCGGTCAGGGAGATCTCGATCACGATCGGGCTGGTGAGCTGGGCGTTGGCAGCCGCGGCGTTGACCGTGCCGCGGGGGGTGAATTTGAAGCTGGTGCTTCCGCCCGTGGCAATGGTGTAGGTGGTGGAGTTGCCGAGGGTGGCGCTGATCTGCAGTGGCTGGCTGTCGAGGCAGTTGTGGGCGATGGTCTGGCCGGTGACGACTTCGGCGGCGGTGGCCAGGGTGGCGCCGCCGCCGAGGCTGCCGCCGGCGATGGTCACCTGGCAGGGATTGCCCTTCAAGGACGCACGCCGGACCGCTTCCAGCCATCCGGCGAGTTCGATGGCCACCGCATTCACCTGCTGCCGCCTCCAGGAATCGCCGGAGGCGCTGATCGCTGCGGCAGCGAGGAGGCCGATGGTCGCCAGCACGACCATCATTTCGGTCAGGGTGAAGCCGGCGTTGCAAGGTTTCCTCATCAGGGGCACCAGGAGACGGTGGTGGGTACGAGCGTGGCTCTGCGCAGCAGTTCGCCGTTGCTGCGGCTGGTGTAGGTGATCGTGTAGCGGTGAAGATTACGAACCACATTGGTGCCGAATTCGCTGACGGTTTGCTGGCCCTGATTGGCTGTGTCGATCGTGTAGGTGATCCCGGCCGCGGTGAGGGCCGCGGGCGTGGCACCGATGTCAGCCACCAGCTGGGTGATCAGGCCGGTGGAGTTGCAGAGGGCCTCAAAGGCATCACCGGCGGTGCTGTTCCCTGTCGGGGCAGAGGAGGTGGGGGTGGGAAAGTAGTCGTTTTTGCCGAGTTCCAGGCTGCCGAGACTGCTGCAGGTTCCCGAAAAGCAGGTGTAGCGATCGTTGAGCCGCCGTACCCGGGCCAGATCCCTGTCCACCAGCGCCTGCTGCTGGTAGCGCGCGGAGGCCGCAGCCGAGGATTGGTTGGCTTCCTGGAACAGCACCGAGGTGCCGGTGAGACCCAGCAACAGCAACAATGAAGAGACCAGCAACTCCACCAACGTGAAGCCGGTCGCCAGTGCCCGTCGCGGGCCTGGGGCGGCGCTGAGCGGCCTGTGGAGCCGCAGCAAACGGCGCTGGGGGAAAAACATCACAGAGGATCAGAAGTAGGTGATGCTCTTGACAGCTCGTGTCACGTAATCGATGGCGAAGTTGTCGTAATAGGCATCGTCTGTGCCACAGAACTTCATCATGGTGCAGACGCTTTCCAGGTCGCTCGGAGCGATGGTGACGGTGATGTTGCCATTGGCTCTGAAATCGTTCGTCCAGATCACGCCTCTGAAATCAGGCGTGCCCCCCATGGAGATGTTGCCGTAGGGGAAATAGAGGAACATTGTCTGGGAGGAACCGGTGCCGTTGCCCAGATCCAGGTACTGGTCTCCACAGGGGGAGGGCGCGCCCCGGGGGCAGCCGAACAGGGCCATGTCGGCGGCCTTGGGGGAGCCCAGGGTGCTGCTGGAACAGGTGAAGGCACCGCCATTGGAGTTGCAGTGAAAGATCCCCGAACTGCCGCTGCCCCGGGTCACGCTCTTCTGGCCATTGGTGGAGGCATTGGGAAAGTGCATCCTCAGCGGAATCGTGCTGCCGGTGGTGGTGCCGCTGGTGTCGAAGATCAGCCTCCGGTTGTTGTTAGTTCTGAGCCGATTGAGGCTGCAGGCGATGTTGTGGAAGCTGCCTGGCGGCGAGGCCCCACCATTGACATCCTGGCGGGTACACAGGGTGTTCCATGGGGCGGGCCAGCTGGCGAAGTCCCGGGTTGCAAGGGTGATGTCGCTGGATACAGTCACGTTGCAGATGGCCGGTGGTGCGCTGCCCTGGCAGTAGTTATTGGTGGTGGGAAGCACAGGGGGCAGGGTGATGTCCACCACGTTCACGCTGGTTCTGGACAGGCCGTCGACGCACCCGGAAGGGCTGGTGGCAATGCAGGTGACTGGATCGACATTCAGGTTGTAGGCGCCTCCGGAAATCACAAGATCGCCGGTGTTGTCGTAGGCGGCACCGGCAATGAATCCAAAGCCCGGCGACAGGGGGCACTCGCGGATGTCGTTGCCGAACGTATTGCCTTGACCGCGGAGGCTGCGGTCAAGGCACTTGGGCACCACCTCGAAGGTCTGCTGCAGGGTGCTGGTGGCCACGGTGGAGCCGCCGCGAAGCGCGAAACCGCGCACGGTAAGGATGAGTTCACCGGTGCTGGGTGCCACGGCGGCGGCGCCGGTCATGGGGTTGGCGGCTCTGCCCAGCGTTACGGTGGCAGGTGTGGCTGCAGAGCAGTTCACATCGAGAAGTCTCCAGCGCTGCTGGGATCCATCGCCGATGTTGATCGTCTGGGAGGTGGGAATCGTGCCGGGGGTGGGGAAGGTGGTGCTGATATTCGCGAAGGCACGTCCATCCACCACCTTCACACTGTTGTTCGTGGCGATGGCAGAGGGAGTGGCCGTCTCGAGCAGGCAGGCGTTCACCAGCAGCTGGCGGTTGCGGCTGCGGTTGAGCTCGCTCACCACCGCCGTCATGCCCGAATCTGCCGCGGCCTTGGCATCCCGGCTCTGGCTTTGATATGTGGAGGCCAGTTCCGCCATGCTGGAGCGATTGGACATGGCGAGTCCACCCAGCAGCAGCGCCAGCACGATCAGCATGGTGGCCACCAGCGAACCCCTGGTTGCTGGGGGGCGCCGTAGGCCGCATCCTGCCCGGGTGGAGCCCGCAAGGGAAACCAGCAGCATCCGGCTCGTCATCGATCCGCCACCTGATGGAGGTATTGGATAGGAACCCCAGACACTGCGATAACCGTTACGAAGCTTTAAGCTAGGTGCAATGGGCGGGAATCAACGGAAGCTTCCTGATGTATTCGCTGGGAGAAGGGGAAACGTAAGATGACAATTTGCTATGAAAAAGCCTTCCTTGGCGGAAGGCGAAATCTGGCTCGTTGTCAGGAGAAGTTCAGAGAACCTGCACCACTTCACTCACTTCGGGGATCGATTCCCGCAGCTTGCGCTCGATGCCCATCTTGAGGGTCATGGTGCTGCTGGGGCAGGAACCACAGGCTCCCTGCAGGCGCACCTTCACCACAGGGCCGTCGATCTCGACGATCTCCACGTTGCCGCCGTCGGCCATCAGGTAAGGCCGCAGCTCGTCGAGCACCCGTTCCACGTTCTCGATCGTGAGAGCGCGGGGGTCGGCCTCGGAGGTGGCGGGGGCGGCAGTTTCAGTGCTCATGGGCATTAGAAGCAATCAGTGCAGTGTAGGCAGCTCCGGCGGGGATCCACGCCGATGCCATGACGCCGGCGTCAGGGGCCCTTAGGCTCGGCGCGCGACGGCATGGGGGCATGGAGCCGAGGTCTGCCTATCCAACCGAAAAGACCTACCCGGCCTTCGCTCACCGCGACCTGTCCGTTTCCTGGATTGCCCTGGCCACCCTGCTGGGTGGCCGCCACCGCATCGAGCCCGGCCTGATCGCCTCCGGTTTCCGCTATCTGGAATTCGGCTGCGGGCCAGGTCTGAACCTTCTCTTCAACGCCGCAGCCCACCCTCAGGCCAGCTTCCACGGGGTGGACCTGAATCCCACGCACATCGCCGAGGCCACGGCCCGAGCGCGGGATTTCGGCGTGGGAAATGTGACCTATGCCCTGGCGGATCTGAGCTCCTTCGCCGAGGGGCTTCCCAGCGGCGGTCCCACGCGGGGCTGGCCGGAGGACTACGACTTCGTGGTGGCCCATGGGGTGGCGAGCTGGGTGGGCGATCCGGTGAGGCAGGCCCTCGTCGCCGCTGCCGCCAGCCTGCTGCGGCCAGGGGGGCTCTTCTTCTGTTCCTACAACACCTATCCGGGCTGGCTCTCCCGGAGCTGCCTGCAGATGATCAGCCAGGAGCAGGCCCTGCGGGCCGGTGGCAGCACCACGCCGGCGATCCTGCGCAGCTCGGCGGATCTCCTGCTCAGGCTGTGCGGGGATGGGGAGGAACCCTTGGCTCTGGCTCGGAACTTCCCCGGGCTGAGGTCGGAGATGGAGCGCATCACCACCTTCAAGGAGTCGTACCTGATCGGGGAGTACCACGCCGGTCACCAGCCCCTGTACGTGGGGCCCATGCACCGGCTGTGTTCCTCCCATGGGCTCACCCATGTGGGCTCCGCCACCCTGCCGGAGATGTTCCCCGAGATGCTCGATCCGGCCCGGCGCTCCCTGGTGCTGGCAGCGGCCGATCCCTCCCTGCGCGAGGTGCTCCTCGATCTGGCGACGGTCCAGACGTTCCGCCGCGATCTCTTTGCCAAGGGGCCCTGCACCCCCTCCCTTCCCTGGCGCCGCGCCGTTCTCTCCCAGCTCACCCTGTGCGCCTGCACTCCGGTGGGGGAGAGTTCCGAAGGGTTCGAGACCGGGCTCGGCCGGCTGTCGATGGATTCCTCCTTCGTGTCGGGGCTCCAGGACGCCCTGGCTGACGGTCCCTGCGCTCTGGGGGAGGTGTCGGGGCTGTTCCCGCTCGACCTCGACGAAATGGTGCGCAGGCTCTCGGTGCTCATCCAGGCAGGCGTGGTCGGCCTCAGCCTGCCGGAAGCCCAGCCCGCCGATGGGCGCGACCGTATCGTCAGTGCCTTCAATCACAGGGCCCTGGCCAGCATCACCGCCGGGGAAGAGATCGGCGCGCTGTTGTCTCCCGTTCTGCTTCAGCCCATCCCGGTCACCTTGCTGGAGTCCTTTTTCCTCCAGTCCGCCGCCGCCGATCTGCCGGCCGAGGAGGTGGTTCAGTTGGTCTGGATGGGTGTCGCCATGGCCGGCGGCAGCATCAAGGACAAGGAGGGTCAGCCGATCGAGGATCCCCCGCAGGCCCTCGAGAACCTGCGGGAGTTCTGGACCTCCTTCAGCGCGAAGCGCCTGCCGGTTCTGCGGCGGCTCGGTCTTGCACCATCCCCTGCCCAGCCGCTGCTCCGCTCCGAGGGCGGTTCCCCGGGAGGCACTGCCTAGGATCGGGCCCTTCTCACCCTCACCACGCAGCCTCAGGGCGCGCCCATGACCGACGTTCCCGCCGCGCGGATCCGCAATTTCTGCATCATCGCCCACATCGACCACGGCAAATCCACCCTGGCCGACCGCCTGCTGCAGGACACCGGTACCGTCGCCGCCCGGGACATGCAGGCCCAGTTCCTCGACAACATGGAACTGGAACGGGAGCGGGGCATCACCATCAAGCTCCAGGCGGCCCGCATGGAATACCGGGCGGCCGACGGGCAGACCTACATCCTCAACCTGATCGACACCCCCGGCCACGTCGATTTCTCCTACGAGGTGAGCCGCAGCCTGCAGGCCTGCGAAGGAGCCCTGCTGGTGGTGGATGCCAGCCAGGGGGTGGAGGCCCAGACCCTGGCCAACGTCTATCTGGCGCTGGAGAACGATCTGGAGATCATTCCGGTGCTCAACAAGATCGATCTGCCCGGCGCCGATCCCGAGCGGATCAAGGCGGAGATCGAGGCGATCATCGGCCTCGACACCTCCACGGCCATCGCCTGCTCCGCCAAGACCGGCCTGGGCGTGCCGGAGATCCTGCAGGCGGTGGTGGACCGGGTGCCGCCGCCGCCGGATCAGGTGAAGGAACCGCTGCGGGCCCTGATCTTCGACTCCTACTACGACCCCTACCGGGGGGTGATCGTCTATTTCCGGGTGATCAGCGGTGTGATCGCCCGGCGCGACAAGGTGCTGCTGATGGCCAGCGGCAAGACCGTGGAACTCGACGAGGTGGGCGTGATGGCGCCGGACCAGCGCCAGGTGGAAAGCCTCCATGCCGGCGAAGTGGGCTACCTGGCCGCCTCGATCAAGGCCGTGGCCGATGCCCGCGTCGGCGACACCATCACCCTGGCGGCCCAGCCGGCGGCCGAGCCCCTGCCGGGCTATGCCGAAGCCAAGCCGATGGTGTTCTGCGGCCTCTTTCCCACCGATGCGGACCAATATCCCGATCTGCGGGAGGCCCTCGACAAGCTGCAGCTCTCCGATGCGGCCCTGAAGTACGAGCCGGAGACCAGCAGTGCCATGGGCTTCGGCTTCCGCTGCGGCTTCCTGGGCCTGCTGCACATGGAGATCGTGCAGGAGCGGCTGGAGCGGGAATACAACCTCGACCTGATCGTCACCGCACCGTCGGTGATCTACCGGGTGAACATGCTCGACGGCAGCACCCTCATGGTGGACAACCCCGCCACCCTTCCAGATCCCCAGAAACGGGAATCGATCGAGGAGCCCTACGTGAAGTTGGAGATCTATACCCCCAATGTCTACAACGGTGCCCTGATGGAACTCTGTCAGGAGCGTCGGGGAGAGTTCATTGACATGAAGTACATCACCACCGACCGGGTGACCCTGCATTACGAGTTGCCTCTGGCCGAGGTGGTCACCGACTTCTTCGATCAGATGAAGAGCCGCACCAAGGGCTATGCCTCGATGGAGTACAGCCTGATCGGCTATCGCCGCAATGAGCTGGTGCGGCTGGATGTGCTGATCAATTCCGAACGGGCCGATCCCCTCACCACCATCGTGCACCGCGACAAGGCCTACAATGTAGGCAAGAGTCTGGTGGAGAAGCTCAAGGAGTTGATTCCCAGGCAGCAGTTCAAGATCCCGATTCAGGCCTCGATCGGCAGCCGCATCATCGCCAGCGAGAGCATCAGCGCCATCCGCAAGGATGTGCTCGCCAAGTGCTACGGCGGCGACATCTCCCGCAAGAAGAAACTGCTCAAGAAGCAGGCAAAAGGTAAGAAACGGATGAAGGCCATGGGCCGGGTGGAGGTGCCCCAGGAGGCCTTCATGGCGGTGCTGAAACTGAACCAATGAAGTTCAGTTGATCAGGCTGACCTGAGAACTGTTGACTAGATTGGTGCGACTGACGGCCTGGGTGGCCGAGGGGTCTCTGACGGTGAGATCGTAGGTGATGGCCTCGGTGTCCGTTGTGTTGGCAAGGGTGAGGGTTGTGTTGGGGCTGACGACCGTATTGACGGTGAGGCCAGTGTAATTGAGGCTGCCATCGGGGTTGAACGGTGGGCCGCAGCGATTGAGGCTGGCAGTCGTGCCGCTTCCGGTGACGTAGTAATGGATCGGAGTGGATGCCAGGGTGGTGCCGATGAATCCCAGATTGGGCACGTTGAGCGTGAACAGGGATGCGGTTCCACCATTACAGCTTGCTGGCATTGTCTGCCCATAGGAAATGGTGTCTGCTTCGCTCACTTCCGTGGAGAGGAACAGTACTACGCGGCTGAGATCGTTGCGCATCGTCTGGTTTCTTTCCAGAGAGATGTCGGATCGGATATGCGACACAACCGCGCTGGTCGCCGCCGAGATGATCACTCCCCCGAGCGCCGTATAGATCAGAAGTTCGACCAGGGTGAACCCGGAACCGCTGGCTGGCCGATTCACACGAGAAGGGGCCATAGTCAGAAGGCGATGAAGGGTTCGTCGCAGGCCGCTGTGGTGCTGGGGGCATTGCTGCTGCTGCCGATGCGGATCAGTCCCACGGTGGCGGAGGTGCGGATGCAGCGCATCACCCCGGTACCGTCGAGGAGGATCTTCAGGTCAGTGTCAGAGGTGGCAGTGACCGAGCCACGGGGCGTGAAGGTGATACTTGTGGGCGTGGTGGGAGACAGGGCGACGCTGTAGCGATCCGGGCTGTCAGCCAACCCTGTGAGCGTGAAACTCGGCATCGATGAACAGGCGGCAGGGGAGACAGAAGCAATCTGATCGCCGGCGGCCTTGGGGGAAGTGGTGTTGAAAGTGACGGTGCAACCGGTACCAATCCGACGCAAGGAAGCATTTCGGACCGCCTCCAACCAGCTCGCCAGCTCAATGGCCACGGTGTTCACCCGACCCCGTTTCCAGCCGTTGCCAGTGGAGGAGATAGCGACGGAGGAGATGATCGCCAGACAGGCAACTGTAACGATCAGTTCGGTGAGCGTGAAGCCACGTTCTGGGCAAGGCGGTGGGTTGGCCATCAGGGACACCAGCCGGCAACGGTGGGAGTGAGAAGGATCACGCGGTTTACGTTGGTGCCCGTATAGGTGATTCTGAGGCGATGAGCTGGAACATTGTCGTAGGTTACGCTGCGGGTAATGCCGGGCAGAGTTGCCCTGGAATTGATCTGATTGACCAGGGCGACGTTCAAGTCATCAGGAGCCGTTGTATCTGCGCAGGCGGATTCAAAAAGGGCGATGTTGGTTGAGTTGCTAGGGAAATAGTAGTTTTGGTTACGGGCCGATGTGCTGTCGCAGGAGGGACCGGAGGCAGCAAGGGTTCCGGCGCCGGTGCACCATGTGTACTCTTCGGAAAGCCTGCGTATTGCTGAGATGTCGCTGTCGATCAGTGCGTCCTGGTTGCTGGTGGTTCTGGACGTCAGCAGGTTGCGACCGTTGACGCCGGCGATCGCGGCAGCCATTGCAAAAGCGAAGATCAGGATCATGGACCCAATCACCAGTTCCACAAGGGAGGCGCCTCTGGCCTGACGCGGAATCTGATTTCGGCAGCGGAGGAATGCAATCACGGGAAGGGTACCTTTATCACAGGGAGAAGGATTCAGAAGGCGGATCGGGCCGATGAGCTCCTGGCCACCCAGTCAAACAGTGGAAATCCGACAGCAGAGCCTGCTCCAACGCCAAAGAAGGAATCCGACAGGGGCGGCATCGCGATCTGGGTTGTGTAATTGGTTTGGCCATGATATCCGCCCATGCTGAGGTTGTTCACCCACATCGAGCCACGGAAATTCGGCAGACCAAAGGGGTTGTTGGACGCATCGGGGTCTTCGGCGAGAATGACATTTCCGTAGGGGAGGTACATGAACAAATCCCGGATAAAGCCATCATCTCCTACGACCACGTCGATGACGCGGTTGCTGTAGATCATCGCCCGTGGTGAATCATTGGGCAAAGCCTTGGTGGCGCAGCTGTGACTGTCGTTGAGGTTGGATGCACAGTGAACATGCTGAATCTGACCATCGTCCCACCCATCCAGGGTCGTGATTTTGTCGGTGGAAGTGCTCCACTCCTTATTCATGTAAAGGTAAATCGGAGCCTTGGATGTGTCGATGAAGAAGGTATTGTTCTGTCGGCGGTTGGCCTCACTTGTGTTGCTCGTCTGATCGCTGACGACCAATTGCTTGATGCGGCAATGATAGGCATAATTGCTGGGGTCGTCGCCAGTGCGGGCGCAGAAATTATTGATGCTGGTGTCACAGCTGCCACTCACGATGCCGTTGGGTTGGAGGGGGGCGCCTGCGTTTCCGACGGTTGATAGGATCGGTTCACCATTGTTGCCAGGGTTGGCCGTGTTCAGATTCTTGGCATTGCACAGCTCCACCTGACCCGCTGAATTGACCCGCAGATAATCCTTGGATCGATTCATCTGGGTGGCATCGCAGGTGACCGTTCCCCCCCCTGCCAGGGCTACCGTGCTGCCTGCCGTTTCACAGATGCTCCTGGCGAGGATCTCCTTGCCCTGGGTGCAGTCCTGACCGCTGGGGCAGGTTGGATAGGGAGGAAGCGTGGGCAGGGAGATGTTGATCGATTTGATCGGCACCCCGCCGACGGATCCCGCCACGCCGGGGCAGGTGGCATTGTTGAGACAGAGAACCTCGGTGGGGATGTCGGTGCCCAAGGTGGTGGCCCCGCTCTGCTGGACATTCAGCAGGGCTCCGGCATCGGCATAGGCCACACCGCCCGGAGGAACCGTGACTCCGTTGACAGGGGGCTGTCCGAAGGCCGCTCCCAGCAGGAGTCGGGGAAAATCGTTCACGCAATCCCCGTCCCGGGTGTCGTTGCCGAGTGTGGTTTCGCCTCCACCAACGGTGCCGAACGAGGTGCCGCAGCATTTCGGCACCACCTGAAACTCGCGGGTCACCTTGGCCGTGGACACCTGACCACTGGGACTGGTCACCCGTCCCTCCACAGTGATTGCGATATAGCCAACATTGCCACCGCCCGTTGGGTCGTTGACGGCACTGTTGTAGATATTGATCAATGTATCTTTGTAGGGCGGTGTTGTGGGAGAACTCGTGGTTCCATCCGACCTGCTTTCATGGCTGATCGAGCGGTTCTTGTTCATCACCTTCACACTCTTGAGCGTGAATTTCCTGGTCGCATCGATCGTCTGCTCAGCCCCACCCTTGAAACCGATGGCAGCGGCTGAGGGCGGGCCACTGCTGCAGGGATTCTTGAACTTCGTATTCGCACTGCTCCACGTGTTCAATGGCGCGTCGGAAACGAGCAGCCGTCGATTGGGGGCTCGATTCAGCTCGCTGATCACCGTGGTGATGCCGGCCTCAGCGGCTTCCCGTGCTTCCCGGCTTGAACTCTGGTAGGAGCTGCCAAGACTTCCCAGGCCGGTACGGGTGGCCATTGCACCTGCACTGAGGATCACGACGAGCCCAGCCACCACGAACACGACCACTGAAAAGCCGGAAGCACCCGGCCTGAGGCCTGTGATGGGGGATCGGGAGGCGAGCAGTAAAATCAGCAGACGATTTCTGTGCATGAATCAAAACTCCGTTTGAACGAAACAACCTTGAACGAAACAAAGAATGAATGAAATTGAATTTTTGGGATCAATAAGATTTCGATTCAAGTGAGGAGCAATCTGATTTTCAATAAGCGTACTGTTCCTAAGTCGCTGAAATGAAAAATAGATGCGTGAGGTAGGCTAGAACTTCATTAGGGAAGCTCTGATCAATACCCGGTAAATCTAGTGAGTTGGTCATTTCTCTCTGGTTT
This sequence comes from uncultured bacterium, assembly GCA_942491175.1. Classification (GTDB taxonomy): domain Bacteria; phylum Cyanobacteriota; class Cyanobacteriia; order PCC-6307; family Cyanobiaceae; genus Cyanobium. Next base: position 110,140 of record CALNZO010000007.1, read on the forward strand.
TGAGCCAGATCAGAGATCCTTCGCCGCTCCATCCCATCGATTCGCCAGGTAGACGGCAGCTTCAGCTTGAGGTTGTCCCGCTGACTGTGCTGCGCGCTTCCCTGGGATTCACTCAGGCGCAGGTCTGGACCTTGGCCGTGACACACAGCCCGTGAGGGGTCGGCAGGTGACCAGTTCCAGCCTTGGATCTGGGTGGGTGATGGGCTTTGTCAGGGCTTTCCAAGGCCTGGAGCCTCTTTGAGGACCCTCTTCTCGTGGGCTTTGCAATCTTCTGGTCGCAAGGACAACCTTCTTAGAACTTGGATGGTGGAGTGTTAAAGAAGTGCTGTATCCGTTCTTGGGCCGTTCGTTGAAATGGTCGGGATCAGGTGACGTTTCACTTGCGGTCGATGGAGCGGCGCTCCTGGCGCATCGGTCCGGTGGCATTGGTGCGGAAGAAGAGCGAGGGGGTGAGTCCCACCCGCTTCATATGACGTCTCCCCTGAAGCCGCATCAGCAGCAGCCCTGCGCCGCTGACCAGCTGCACGAGCAGGGTGGTGAGCAGGCGAACGGGGCTGAGGATCTCCTGCTGAAACGCCGAGAGGGATGCCCGGGAGGCCGCGGTGGCGATCTCCTGGCGCCGCCGCGCCTGGGCCATCTCGTAGCGCCAGAGGCTGATGGCCTTCTCTTCGCCCGCTGCGGAGGGGGCCACCCGGATCCGCTCCAGAATCCTCTGATCCCTGATCTGCCTTGCTTCCTGGGCCCGCAGGACCTGTTGCCTCTGCCTGATCACGCGGAAGCCATCGTGGAGCGTGACGGCCGGCAGGATGACCAGGCAGATCAGGCCGGCCGGCAGCACGATCCGGTGAAGGATGGGGGCCCAGGTTTGCTCACGCCGGTGCCTTCTGTGGCCCCCCCCGAGCAGATAAAGGCTGAATCCCAGTGGCAGCAACGGCAGCGCCGGGGTCAGGCCGACCAGACCCGCGAGCCGGGCCTGGGGCGTGTCGACGCCACCGAAGGCAAGGGCCACCAGCAGGCTCCCCAACGCAACGGCCAGCAGCAGCAGCCCCACCAGGCGCAACTGGCCGAGGGAGTAGTCCAGCTGGTGGCGGTGCACGATGTGGTCCACCTCGTCTCGGGTGTCCTGAAACCGCTTGGTGGTCATGGGCCGCAGGAGGTGCCGGGCGCAGGAAAGACCTGAATTCACCCTGGCACAGGACCGCCCGACCGGGACGTCGCCCCGCGGGAACCCTGAGGAGGACCTCGCTGACGGCATCATGCTCTTGCTGCACCACCGCGCCCAGGCCCAGGGGTTCGTGCTCCCTCTGGCCATGGGGGCTTCCCTGGTGCTGGTACTCGCCAGCCTCTCGGCCCATACCACCAGCCTCCAGACCCGCCTGCAGGGGGTCCGGGAGCAGCAGCAACGTCGGGCGGAGGACCGTCTGGCTTCGGCGGGCCACATGGTGCTGGCGGATCTGAACCAGAACCAGCCCTGCCTGCTGGGGGTGCCGCTGGAACGGTGGAACGACCTGGGGCTGGCCTGTGCTTCCCCCGAAACCCTCCAATCCCTCCGGGTGGGCCAGGTGCTGGGCCGCTCCTATCGGCTGATCGGCTGGCGCCCTGATGTCCAGCCGGCCGAACTGCTCCTGGAGCTGGCCGATGCCGGGGGGCAGCCCCCACGACGAGGGGCCTTCAGCGTGCGGCTGACGCCGCCCCAGCCACCGACCCAGCCTCACCCCCAGGCGAGCGACGTCCGATTGCTGGAGCTGCGAGGCCTGCAGCCATGAGCCTTCTTGAACTGCTGACAGGGTCGGTGGTCTTCACCATGGCTGCGGGTTCCTCTTTGCAGCTCCTGGGCCTGGCCGCCGCGGCGACCCTCGCCCAGACGCGCCAGGAGCAGCGAATGGAAGAGGCCGAGGCCTACCTCCTGCGGGCCGAGGCGGTTCTGCGACGCCCGGTTCCCCCAGCCAGTGCCGCTTCCGGTGGCCCCTGCGCCGCCGCCACCGACCAGTTGATCCGTGACCTTGCGGCCATGCCCCTGGCCCCTGGGCTGGCGCGGCGCCTGGAGCGGGCGGCCGGGGGTGAGGGGGTGTTGCTCAGCCTGGTGGTGCAAGGTCAGGTCGAACCCCGTCAGCGGCTGCTCCTGCCTGGGGCGCAGGGAGCTTGCGGAGGTTCGGTGACCGCGCCCGCGGCCCGGCCGCAGGGGGGTGTCGGTGGAGCGTCCTGAGGCCGGTGGTTTCACCCTCCCCGAAGCCTTGCTTGCGGCGGTGCTGACGGGCCTGCTGGCCCAGCTGGGCCTGGGATCCGCCAGCCGGGAGCTTGCCCGGGCGCGGCTGGAGGGTGCCAGCCGCCGGGTGATGGTCGGGCTCGAGAGGGGGCGCGATGCCGCTTTGCACCAGGGACGGCCCTGCGCCCTGCACCTTTCCCCCACGGGCTGGCAGGAACCGCAGGGGGGAAGCCTCCCGGCCTGCCAGGGGGCGGGTCTGGAGCTCGGCGAGGGACTCGGCGATGCGGGGGTCCGTCTCAGCCACAACCTGCCGGCGGCGGTCCGGTTCACCAGCAATGGACTTGTGATCGACGGCGGAACCGTTCTGATCCGCAGCGAGGGGATCGATCTGGTGCGTTGCGTGGTGGTGGCCCTGCCCCTCGGCGTGACCCGGCTCGGCCGTCATGGGCCGGCCGGTTGCCTGCCGGATCCGGACCACTGACCTTTCGACGAACGTACCCAGCCAACCGAGCAGAGCCATGCCCCCGTCCCATCCAGACCTTGCGTCGAATCCGGTTTCCAGGCGGGGGCCGGCGGGGTTCTCGCTGGTCGAATTGCTGGTGGCGGTCTGCCTGGGGCTGCTGGTGTGGGGAGTGATGCTGCAGGCCTTGGTGGCGGATGGCAGCCGGGTCGAACGGCTGGTGCGGCGGGGGAGGGAGCGGGGGATGCAGCGCAGGGTCCTGACCCTGCTGCGGGCCGATCTGATGCGGGCCCAGCGGGTGGATCTGGGCAATGGCGCAGGAGCAGCCTGCGGGCTGGGGGGACGGGTTCCCGTGCTGCAGATTCAGACGCGTGAGGGCCCGATCACTTACACGGTGGGTTCCCCGCCCAGCGCCATCTGGCGCGGGAGGGTGCTGATGCGTTGCGGGTCGGCCTTTGGTCTGGATGGGAAGCCGGGCACGGGGGCGCCGCAGAACAGGGTGTTGCTGGATGGGCTGGCCGTTCCGGGGCTCCAGGCCGATGTGGAAGCGGACGGGTTGTTGCTGCTGCAGTTACGTCAGGAATTCAAGTCTCTGGGAGGGAGCGGTCAGGGGATTGAAACCCGGGCACGCATCGCAGCGAGCCTGTTAAGTCCATAGAAAATACATGTAAACTCTTTTTTTAAGCGAAGTACCTGGAATCAGGCCTGTAAGGAATGCCCTTCAGCGCAAAGAGGCAAGGACCTGTTCAAGGGCGTCAGATTCCGACATTAAGTTATACTTTTCTTGGTTTCTCAAGAACCAGAGGTAATCAAGAGAGGCCATATTGAGAGATCCCTGGGCACTAATAACTTCAAACCTAGGCTCCATTGGTTCGCGTGATCTCCAGACAAGGGTTTGGGGGTTGCCATCTGTGACGATGGTGCAATAATTCAATGATGGATGGAAAGTCTGGATGAGGGGGATCACTTTGTAGGTGTCTCCATGCCAAGCATTTGATGTATCTCCTGTCAACATGTGCCGCATCATCGTGGCCTCGATTTGGTCACGATTGCAAGAGAAAACATCGCAAGGAAAAATGTCATCGAGGACGATAATAGAACGCTCGTGCGTGATCAGGAGACAATTACAAAAATCTCTATAAGTCTGATCCCAGGTATGGAGGCCATCGAGAAACACTACATCGAAAATGGAGGTTGGGTAATATATTGATTTAGGAAATACTCGTCACTGGTGATTTGGAAAAAATCGCATTCTGGATGATCTTTTCGAGCTGTCTCCCAGATCAAAGATAAATTGAGGATCAACAGCAGTCTTGATAGGAGCGGCGACCTCAAAGAATGTGTGACCGGTTTCAACGCCCACTTCCAGATATCTGGGGAGCCAGCCCATGGCTCTCAGGAGGGTGTTGATCGTCTTGCTGAATAGTTCGCCATGGAGTGTTCACTCGGCACTGATGTAGACATGTAAAGAGGAATCAATAACGATGCGAGATCTTAGCAAATGAGGACTTCTACCCATTTTTGCTTTTGTTCGAGAGTTTTGCTCGGTAAGAGGCTTCTTCGCATTGAAAGCTTTGATGCAGAAATCTTCAAAGTTGCGCACATAGTCCACACGGTTGAAGATGCGGTCCCGTTTGTCAAGGATTTCCAATTCCAACTCTTTTTCTTTTGTCGGGATTATTGAGCAAGGCTGTTGCAATTTCTCAGCATATTCAAAATGAGTTGTGGCTATGGGGGGATTTTTTAGTCCCATTTCTCGGTATCCAGAAGCGACAGTACGAGAACGAAGATACTTCCCTTCAAGGGTTACGATGATTGTTCCAACGAGAGACGCCTCAAAGAATGTTATGCCACTACCGTAGTAAATAGGGTCAAGGAGTACATCCATGCATGAACATAATCCTTGATATTCGGCTCTACTCATGAATTTAAGAAATACTGATCTCTCTCTCGTGGACGGCGCATTTCTTTCCAGCCTGTCCAAGAATCTACGAGTGCATTCTGGGTACTTGTCTTCTACAAAAACAAAGATTGCATCAGGGTTCTTAGTGGCAATATCCTCCATCAGGAAGTCAAAATCTGGATGTAGCTTATGGAGAGCTTGTAAGCAGCCAACCAACTGGGAATGAACAGGCAGAAAGAAGTACTCTCTAGAGATAGCAGGAGCCTGATTAATATCGGCAAGAAAGCAACAGGGTAGGCCTCCAGGAAGCTTAACAAGCTCTTCTGTATATAGAGATTCTGAATCATCAGGCTCAATATCCTCGGCTGAGATGTAATAGTCAATATCATTCATGCCTGATGTGTGAGGTATTCCCCAACCCGTCACCTGAATGGGTGCTGATCTAAACATCGGGTAAAAGTAGTCATAAGGGGTCATTCCTAGATCAGTAAAATAGATGATATCCAAGCCCAGGCTATGCAAGTGATTGAAGCTATGATTGAGATCATCCGTGAGATACACAATCTCATCGCAGTAGGAGCAAATACCTTGATGAACCTTATCTTTTACAACGCCATCCAAATTAATTAAAAAAACTTTAAATTTGTCTCGATCTAAATGGCGGATGATTCCTTCAAAAGCCAACAAATTGCTATGATTTGAGAAATACTTTGAAATAAAGCCAATATTAATCTTCTTGTTATCAGACAGGTTCAGATCCTTGGTGCGATGGGCGCATGTGATGTGATCAACCAAAGGCATAGCTAATTTTCTTAATAATCGATGATATCTCTCTAGAAGTAATTTGTCATCTTGGTTATGGTAGGCAAGATAATATGTATGAGCAAGAGACAGGTGTTCAGGCCTCATGGTCAAGTCATGATTCTTCTCTGCTAAAAACAGGCCTTCCATGCATCTTGATCTGCACTGCTTAATCTCATCTGCAGAGGATGGAATTCGTGGAAAAAGAAAATATCTATTTAGAAAATAGATAGCAGAGTTGGAAGAGAGTAAATATGCCTTCTGGAAAGAATCGCAACTATCCTCGGTACGACAAAGTCCTAATTCAATATCACCTTTGTGGGCGTGGTAACTCATTTCCAGCGGCTCACTGGCTATGGCCAAATTGCAAAAGTAAAGAGCCTCTTCAAGCTTATCTAGAGCAAGAAGCAAATCAAAAAGTAGATGATTATATCTTTTGCGATCGGAAATGTGATCTTTGCAGCATCGCAGAAGCCTGACAGCATCTGAAGATCGATTAAGTCTCTGAAGTATATTTACCCGCGTAAAATAAGACTCTTCGTCGTCTGGTACTGCCAGCGACCAATCCTCAGCGATTGACAAGCAAGCATCCTCCTCAAGTAATGATGCCGAGCTTTCGAGGAGCCCCCTCCAAGCGGATGCTTCCCCAGGTTTGCTTGTGAGGACACGTCTGAAATAATGAGATGCCCCATTGAAGTCTTTCAGCGCCAGGAGCGTTTTAGCGAGGTTCAGTTGACAGAAAAAGTCGTCGGCTTCAAGAGTAATGCCTCTGTTTAGAAACTTTCTTGCCGCTCGAAAATTTCTCATCTGGTAGAGGGAAGCTCCTATATTAGTCCACGCTCTAAGAGTATAATCTTTGTCGCTGATAAGTCTTGAAAGACAGCGAATGCAGTTGGGATATTCGCTGGCCTGAAAATGCTCTCTGGCCTGCGCATAAAGAGTTTCTGGATTGTGCGAAACATTGGACATTACAGTCTTCAAGAGATCTTGGAATTTTTCGTGAAGGAACTATTTTCTTGGCCGTGAGTCTTCATCGACTGCTGTGCATTATTCGTACTTGTGCTCATATCATTCAATAAAAAAGGCGGTTTGAGGATCCGCCTTTGATTCGTGATATGTCTTGGTGATGCACCTTTTGTGCTGCAAGAGCGATCAGCTGAAGGAGCAGGACATCGCGCCGGTCCGGGCTGTGATAGTGACAGTGGCGGTGGTATCGCCAGCTGCCAACGTGTCAGAGAGGCACTTCACGCCCACGGCTCCAGCGGTGAAGGTTCCGGAGACGGTGCTGTCAACGGCAGGATCGGTGCAGGTGACACCGGCCTGGGAGGGAGCAGCGCCGACACCACCGGAGGCAACGAAGGTGGCGCATTCCTTGCCAATGCCGACCACCTCACCGACTTTGGCGCCAGCTTCTGCGGCATTGCGTGCCTGAAGGAAGTTGGGCAGGGCAACGGCGGAGAGGATGCCGACGATCGCCACCACGATCATCAGCTCGATGAGGGTGAAGCCCTGAGCCACTTTGGACTTCTTCTCGCGCAGGCTGCGCATCAGGGCCAATTTGGTTTTGGGGGAGATTTTCATCCGAAAAAGCTGGGACCGGGCAGAACTCCAAAAGCTTACTGAGTGAAACTGATGAAGTCCATGCCATCGCCGTAGCCTGCGATCCGAAGGATCGTGTGGCCTCTCTAAGGATCTGAACCCTTCTCTGGCCTGGGATCTCGGGCGATTCCGCTCTTGCTGCCGGTGTAGGAGTTGCTGTCTTTTCATTATCCACTAGGATCAGATAGGCCTGGTGTCTTGCCGAGGTTTAACGGTCTTCTAATGAAGTTATCGGTCTTTTCACGGCTACGGGGGCCATGGTCCCGGCCATCCAGGTCGTTTTCGATCCGTCAAAGCCTCCTCGGGCTCAGCCTTCTGGCCGTTCTGGGGAGCTATGCCCTGTTGATCGTGACCTCCGCCTGGCTCGCCAGCCAGGATCGCCGTGCCGTTCACCTGGCCACGGCCACGAGCGTGAGAAAGGCCATGATGGAGCCAACTGAGCCCGAGCCCAGCAGCCTCGACGACCTCAGCAGCTCCCTCACCCGGCTGATCAGCCCCAACTTCCTGGCCTGGGTGGAGAACTGACCAGGGAATCCCTTTCAACGCCACCCGTCAGATCCGGCTTTTACCCATCCCCACTAGCGTTCCGCTCGTGCGCCTCAGCAACGGCCAGCGCCGACGCCAAGGGGGTGGCCGCTGTTGGCGGCCGGGGATCGAAGCTACCTCACCAGTTCCACGCTGGTGCCGGTGGGAGAGGGTGCCGTTCGGTTGCGCTTCCTTGAGGACATCACCGACAAGCTCTTCCAGCAGCGTCTGATCCTGTTCATGCTGTTGGTGGCGGCAGGTCTGGCCACGCTGGTCACGGGCCTCCTGCTCAGGCCGGTGCTGGTACAAGGCCTCAATCCCCTGGACGAACTCGGCGAGCGCATGCAGGCGATCAGCTCCGACACCCTCGACAGCCAACGGGTGCTCGTTCAGACCCAGCCGAGCGAACTGGCCCCGATTGCGGGAGCTTTCAACGACCTGCTCGATCGACTGTCCGCATCATGGGAAAGTCAGCGGGGTTTTGTGAATGGGGTGAGCCATGAGCTGCGTACGCCGATCAGTCTGATCCGCAATTACGCCAGTCGGCTTCGGCGACGTTCCACCGATCTCTCCGAGGATCAGATCCAGCAGATCACTCTGATCGAGGAGGAAGCCGAGCGCATGGGCCAGCTTGTCTCCGATCTGCTGGCACTCACGCGCATCGACGCCAATCGAACCATGATGCCTTTCAATCCGTTCGATGTTTCCCAGGCGATCGAGCGGGTGGTGCAACGTTTGCAGGAACGTTGCCATGGCAGGCTTCAGATCTGTCCCGGTGCCAGCCAGGGCGCTCGTCCCCTGGCATTGGGTGATGCCGGCCGCTTCGAGCAGTGCTTGGCAAATCTGATTGAAAACGCCGTCAAGTATGTTCCTGACGACAGTCCGATTGTGCTTCGGCTGGATGCCAGTCTCGATCGGGTGGTGGCCCATGTGATCGACTCCGGCCCCGGTGTGCCCGACAACGAAAAGAAACGCATCTTCGAGCGATTCGGGCGCGGCAGGCATACCAGCAAGATTCCCGGCAGCGGGATTGGCCTGGCTGTTGTTCGTGGCCTGATGGAAGCCATGGGTGGGAGCGTCATCGTGGCCGATGCCCCGAAGGGTGGGGCCGATTTTCAGCTGCGCCTCAAGGGCGGGGCTCCCCTTCCCGCATCATGAAGCCCACACCCCGGACCGTCTGAATCAGGGTCGGCAGGGTGTCAGGTTCGAGCTTGCGCCTCAGGTAGCGAATGTAGACGCCCAGCAGGTTCTCGTCGCCGAAGTGGTTCTCCCCCCATACTTCCCGCAGGATGTCTTCCCGTTCCACCACCCGCCCTGCACGCCGCAGCAGGCAAAGCAGCAAGTCGTATTCACGCACGGAGAGAGAGATGGCCGCATCAGCCCTGACCACCTCCCTGGTCGCGGTGTTGACTGTCAGGTCGGCATAGGTGATCTCGTCAGAATTCACGACTCCGCGCCAGTAGGACGTACGCCTTAGGTGGGCCCGGATGCGCGCCAGCAGCTCTTCAATGGAGAAGGGCTTGAGGATATAGTCATCCGCCCCGGAATCCAGGGCTTCCACTCGGTCCCTGATGTCGTCGTGGCAGGTGAGCATCAACACCGGTGTGATGTCCCCGCTGGATCGCAGGCGACGACAGATTTCCACGCCGCTGAAATCAGGAAGGTTCCAATCCAGTAGTACAAGATCAGCGGTTGCGTCCCTCAGATGTAGTAACGCACCCTGACCATCCTCGGCTTCAGTGACGCCATAGCCTTCACAGTTGAGCTCACCGGCCAGGAATGAACGCATCCGTTGATCATCTTCAACGAGCAAAAGTTTCGGTTGGGATGAAGAAGCAGACATTCTTATCGGGGAGGTCCTTCTTTGAGCATGAACCCGACACCGCGAACGGTCTGGATCAGGGTTGGCTGACCAGCGGGCTCCAATTTACGCCGCAGGTAGCGAACGTAGACATCAAGAAGGTTGTCGTCGCCGAGCCAGTTTTCCCCCAAAGAGCGTCGAGGATCGACCGTCTCTCCTGCACTTGGTTGGGATGACGCATGAGGTGCATCAGGAGATCGAATTCTTTGGCGGTGAGGTGAATGGATTCTCCTCCACGTGCCACCTCCCTGCTGGCAGGATTGACTTCGAGATCGGCCATCCGAAGCACTCCCCCATCCTGTTCGTCGATGCCACTGCGGCGCAGCCTTGCTCTGACCCTGGCCAGCAGCTCCTCGATGGAGAAGGGCTTGATGAGATAATCATCTGCCCCGGAATCAAGGGCCTCCACCCGCTGCTGCACTTCGTCCCGAGCTGTGAGCATGAGGATGGGGGTGGAAATGCCTCCCTTGCGCATGCGACGGCAGACTTCCACCCCGCTGAAATCAGGCAGGTTCCAGTCGAGCAGCACCAGATCCCAGGTCTGAGTTCGGATTCGGCCCAGGGCCTGCTGGCCACAGGCCGCCTCTTCACACTCATAACCCTCCACGGCCAGCTCGGACGTGAGAAAGCTGCGCATCTCGGGATCGTCTTCGACGATCAGCAGGCGAGCACTGGTCATCGGCGCGGCAGGGTTGAGCTTGTCGAGGTCAAGGGTGAGATCAACGCCCCCGGTGATTGAGAGTAGTATGACCAGCTGAATCTAACAGGCTTAGAATAACCCTGCAAGTTGGAGGAATTCCTGTCCACACCTGAGCTTTGCTGGCCTGCGGAGGGATCCGAGCCATGGCGGTGGACAACCAGCCAGCATTTCGGCACAGAGCCCTTGGTTTTCGAGGAATTTGTTGCGAAACCTTGAAAAGCCCTTCTTTCCTCCGGTTGTTTTCGGTGGGTTCCTGTCTCGGCGGCGAGTGAATCAGGAAGGAATTGCAGGACCATCATTTGAGTGGTGCGCCGAAAAGCACTCTTCCTGCCTTAACAAAGACTGAATCCAGGCATCAATCATTCTGAAGAGAATGGCTGCCGGTCTGCCTTCCCTTGGGATCGGGGTTTTTGAGGGGCTGTTGGGCTGATGCAGAATACCGGATCGACAGGAACGGCATGGAGGCTGACCAGCCCCGGGGACGCGCACTCTCCACGCGTATGGCGATCTGGGGCATCGCCATCGTTGCGGTCTATGGGGTGGTGGCTCTGATCACGCCGTTGCTGGTGCATCTGACCGTCCTTCCGGACCCCAATGCCGGCCTCGCCAATCCCATCTATGCGCCCCCCTCCCCGGAGCACTGGTGCGGCACCGATCGGCTCGGCCGAGACGTCTGCGTCCGTACCCTTGCCGGCAGCAGTGTGGCGTTGCAGGTGGTGCTCATCGCCCTGCTCCTCGCCCTGTCGATCGGTGTCCCCATGGGGATGGTGAGCGGCTATCTCGGTGGCGGTGTCGACCGGGTGTTGGTGCTGTTCATGGATACGCTCTACACCCTGCCGGTGCTGCTGCTTTCCGTGGTCCTGGCCTTTCTGCTCGGCCGTGGCCTTCCCAACGCCGCCGCCGCCCTCTGCGTCGTCTACGTCCCCCAGTACTTCCGGGTGGTGCGCAACCAGTCGGCTCAGGTGAAGGGCGAACTGTTCATGGAAGCGGCCCGCTCCCTGGGGGCTGGGCCGGCCTGGATCCTGCGGCGCTATCTGCTGCGAAACGTCATCACCTCGGTGCCGGTGCTGCTCACCCTCAATGCCGCCGATGCCGTTCTGGTGCTGGGGGGACTGGGTTTTCTCGGCCTGGGCCTGCCCGAGACCATCCCGGAATGGGGCGGAGATCTGCAGCAGGCGCTGACTGCCCTACCCACCGGCATCTGGTGGACAGCCATCTACCCTGGACTTGCCATGTTCGTCCTGGTGCTGGGTCTCTCGTTCCTGGGCGAAGGTCTGGAGCACTGGTTGTCAGGTCAAACTGACCAGACGCAGTAATTGGCAGACAAAAAGCGTCACTTCCCAGAGGGGCGAACTGGAGCGGAAATGGAGGATGATGAATTCACTTGAGAGGATACTCGGGGTTTTGGAAGCGTTTGAGCGCCACGTTTCTCCCGAGACCTTCAACGTCGAGAGCCTCTACGAACGTCTCGCCGGTTTCGAGCGCAGGTATCCGGTGTTCTGCCATTATCTCTCCGCCTCCCTCTACGACGAGACCCGCCAGCTTCTGATGGCTCGTACGAGAGCCAATCACCAAGCCGCCCGAGGTTGCCGTGATCATGGCGGTTCACCGGCCGAGGGCCGATCTCCTGGAGATGGCCATCCGCAGTGCCCTGGAGCAGATTGGCGTGGCCACCAGGCTCATGGTCAGCATCGACGGAGAGCCCGATGATCATGAGCTGGTGTCCAGGGTGCTCGCGGGCCTGCCCCATGAGGGGCACCGGGTGACGATGCTGCAGAGCCCTGTCAACGAAGGCGTGGGCTGCTGTCGCAATCGGGCATTGAAGGCATGCACGGCAACGTACTTCACTTTTCTGGATAGTGATGATGTCTTTCATCCTCTTCGATGTCTTCATGCCTGGTTGGTCCTTGAGAGCCAATCGTTGGTCCGGGTGAATACGGGATACAGCCGGGTGTCTCTTGATCAGGGGAAGCTCGTGTTGCTCAACCATCAGCTCTGGGCGAACGGCGGCACAAGCTTTTTCGCTCACACCAGTGTCCTCAGCAGCTATGGCTATCTGGCGCCGCTCCGTTTCTGGGAAGATACTGAATATCAGAACCGCCTGGCATACTTTCAAGCCAGAATGTTGAATGCAGCCGCAGTTGGCCACTATCAAAACACCGAATGTGACCCTGCCTATCACTCACTGGCGACACGATGGCGCCAGGAGGCGCATGTGATCCAGGGGCACCCTTATCTCTGCGGTACGACATGGGGAGCGATGGATGAGGAGACGGCAGCTCTGAGCAGGAAATTTCAGGATCTCTATGCCCAGTTGGAGCTCTCTGAGCTGGTCAGTGCGTTCCCGCCTTGAAGGGCGCAGTCTCTTTTCCAGTGTCACCAACATATAACCAGACCATAATGGATGTTTTTCTGTTGCTGTCGGAAGATCAACGAGCGGAGCATCTGCTGTGATCAGTGCCACAGCAGGAGGGGGATAGCTTTGTTAATCCATACCCAGAACATCCAACACAATATCTAACCTACAGTAGTGGTTCAAGTTGTAGACGAAGCTGCCAGGAGACGACTGCTCTCGATCACCACGCATGGAATGGCTTGGGACGCACTAGCCCATCAGGCTAAGGGAGAAGGTCTGCAGGGAAAAATCCTAAATCTGGTCAGAAACCAGTTTTGAACTGTAAAGCCTATGCTTGAAGTGTGTAGCAGCAAGTGCTGCCAATGAGGTGTCATCACGTATGGCATGAATCACATCACCCAGTAGGGGTCTGGCCCTTCCTCCGTTGCTGGGATTGGACCAGATTTTAGCTACGCCACTGTAGCCAAAGTCGCGAAACTCAAAGGTCTCGCCTTCAAAAAATGCAAGACATCCAGACAAGAAGCAAGCACATTCATTATCGTTCATTGGCTCGATACTCAGGCTCTCGATTAGGTTGCCTGCCGTGTAGTCAGCTGGAGTCTTCAGATGGAACCGCACAGGAAATAACCCGGCAAAGATTGATTCGCTATCCACGAGGCAGCGCCCGCAAAGGAGCCCTACTTCGATGCAAATTGAACTAAATGGAATGATATTCAAGCGACAGGAGCGGGCCAGTTCAACGGAGTTGGCATCATCAGACGGAAAAATCGAGGTGGTAAAGGTTTCAGCCAATGCCTTGGCATCTCCTAAATGCCCCTTCACGGATCTGCCTAAATGATCGAGCCGGAGTTTGGATGATGACGGATTACTGTTGAGTATTCTCTGCAGAGGAGACCCTTGCTTATAATGGCAAAGTCAGATATCAACTTATCGGCACGTGATTGAATGGTCTTGGACTCGAATTCGTCAGGACTTGATGGGTAAAATCCAAAGTCATGGGCGAATGAATCTTCAGTCTGTTGTGCTTTGGCCTTCCAGCTAGAAGGTCCTATGTCCTCAAGTGCGACTCCCACGACCTCGTTTCGAACAAAGCTGGCCCAGCCTGTATTTCGGCCATTCATCTTTTCAAGAATTCTAGACTCTGTATACTTCTGCATAAGCTTCTGGGTTTTTAAGCATGATTCATCCATAAATAAATTATGTGTATCCACTGAAATAACAGATTGTGCCTCGGATATCCGACGGTTGCGTATTATGCGATAGGAATTGTCTCTGTATCCACGCTCATGCACAAACATCCTGGCACCGCGGGACTGGAAATACTCATAACAAGTTCGATAGGGAGAGAATCTGCCATTAAAAATGACCAGGCAAGAATCTTCCAAGTCACGGCTACCATACTTTGAATCCAGTGCACACCATAGGCGCAGGCACATTAACGCTTCTTCCAAAAACAGGTCTCTCCATTCCGGCAGCAGGTCAAGGCTCCCGACTCGATAGCGTGTGCATAGAGTCGAGTAGGCATATCGAAAAGGAAATAAACCAAATAGCTCCAGGTCAATCAGATCATCAAGAGCTAAGTCCGAGACATCGGGAACCATACTGCGCACAAGGACTCTGGGTCTGCTTCCCAGGTCAGCTTGGTGACAGGAAAAATCTGGAACTGCGAGTGAACGTAGTTATGGCACGCTGCGCAGTAGGAAGCAGGATCGTTTTCTCGCTCAGCCACCTCACAATGAGCTCCCCAGCGTGTTTGGAATTGATTGCAGAGAATGATCTCTACAGGGATATTTGCTGAAGCGGCAGTAGCTGCCAGAGCTTTATCCAGCTGAAGGTGCATCCCCCAAGGATAAGCAAAGAAATAGATGGGTCTTAATCTGTTTCATCAGGAGTAGAAAGTAGGCATGGCCTATAGGATTGACGACGATACTGCTCGTTGATTGCTTCGGCAGCATCAAAAGGCCATTGGCAATAACGAACATTATTCGGCATCGCCCGGTCAGCAAGGCGAAAATGTCCTGCATACCACGTCTCAAAGAAAACACTCTTATATTCGGTCCAGGCGCAATGAAACTCGTTTGTGAGAAGCTGGAACATCACACGATCACAAAGCGGAGCAAGTTTTTTTGGTATCTGACACCACCCCGATAGACTCCGAAAAGCTGGGGGAAAAATTGCCATGCAGCTTGTATCTACATGATGGTGGCCTAAATCTTCAGGATCATCCGCAGTCAATATCTCACCATCCGAAAAGACGATATGACGGTAACTGAACACCACGTCGGCTTCTGTGGCAAACTGAGTGTAAAGAATTGACGAAAGATGATCGTCCGCGTACCAGTTATCGGCATCAAGGTAGCAAATCACATCGTAATCCTCGTTCATGGCGCAGAGTGATCCGACGCCGCGGGGCGTATTCCCATTGTCTGCGTGTTCAACAGGTAGCACAATGTGATGGCAATCCCAAGAGCTAATCTCTGTTCTTGGATGGCCATCTGCAACGAGAAAATGGGTGCAGGTGTCTTGCTGGGAGAGCACGCTTTATGGCAACGTTGAAGCGTTTCTATTGGCTCCTTGTAATATGGAGTAATGACAGCTACTTTGGTCACGATCGGGAAGGTTAGGGAATTTGCCTCCATTTGAGGCATCAGAGTTAGCTTGCTTATTCAGCAAAATTTAAGCAGAGAAGGCATCGTTCTGCCGCCAGGCCCTCGATGATTGGAACCATCTACTCGACCATAGCCGATGACTTTGAAGAACGTCATTCTTTGACATTCGGCAATGACGCCCTTCGATTGGCCTCTCCAGCAAGCCAGCGGCCGGGGGGGGGGCTCCATCCGCGGGGGGGGGGGGGTCTGATCCCCTTCTCTGAACCGTGGGAGCAGCCGAATCCTGAAATCCCCCCCCTCCCAGGCATGTTGCTGTCCGGGGGGCCGGCTACGGTCCTAATACTCCTTGAGTGATTTCTCAATGGATCTCCTCAGCCTTCTGCCTCGGTCCGCCGACATAGAATGGCAGTAGCGGTCTGGGGACTTTCATCCAGTTCCTCATCCCAGCCCAGCTCCTGGGTTCTTCCCTGGCGCCTTGGACGGCTCCTGATCCACCACATCCATGGGTGGCTGCTTTCCCTGGACCAGCCTGAGTCCGATCTGCGATCAGCTCCCCCAGAGGGGCGATTGTGCCTTGTCAGGCTTTGATAGAGGCTGTTCCTTGCTGCCGACCGAGGTTTCACCGGACGCTGGGCGCCATGGCGTCGCTGAGCCAGCCAGAACGTTCAACCAGCAAGTAGGTCACTCCGTGGCTCTTTGAAAGGGCAGCATCAAGGCTTCAATTCACCTCCCTGGCTGGACGCTTCTCGAGGGGTTGCATCCGGCCACCCGAACGTACCTGCCGATGGATGTCAGGGTGCAGAGCGTCTTGTCCACCCCCAGGGTTTCGAATGGCAGCCCCCGGCAGGTATCGTTTGCCGCTCGCCTAACTCCAGCTCCATGCCCCCTGCCGTTCCTTCCTCCTCATGGTGAGAGCTGTCTGAGGATTCGCCCCTTCGAGCGGGCACCGCCGGCAGCACCGCTGCTGCTGCATTCCATCCTTTACGCCCGTTCAACGCCACATGCTTGGCCTTGCCGCCATTGGTAGCAAACGGGGGGAGGTCTGCCCCGAAAGCGTTCCCCAGGCAGCCCCGCTGTTGGAGTCGCTCGACTCGCTGCAGGTGGCAGCCTGAGACCGACTGCATCTAAGATTTATCACAGGTCGTGGCGAGCTGAATGACCTAACGTTGCTGCAGAAAGTCTGAACGGCGCCAGGAGCCGTCTGCTTTCCTGAACGTCACCGACCGAAGATGAATGATGGGGAAACAAGCGGCCATGCGCATCCTGGTCACCGGAGGCACAGGCAGCTTCGGCCGAGCCTTCGTGCGCACGTTACTCGCAAGGCAGCCAGATATTGAAAGACTGGTCGTGTTCAGCCGCGATGAGCTCAAGCAGTTCGAGATGCAGGAGGAGTTCCCGGCCTCAAGATACCCCCAACTACGCTTTTTTCTCGGGGATGTGCGGGATGGCGACCGCCTGAGGCGTGCACTTGAGCAGATCAACACAGTGGTGCACGCAGCAGCGCTTAAGCAGGTGCCAACAGCGGAATACAACCCTTTCGAGTGCATCAAAACAAATGTCCTGGGAGCCCAGAACCTGATCGAGGCATGTCTGGACACGAAGGTGAACACGGTCGTGGCCCTCAGCACTGACAAGGCCGCTGCACCCATCAACCTCTACGGAGCTACCAAGCTCTGCTCCGACAAACTGTTTCTGGCTGCCAACAGCATCCGTGGCAACCGCAACCTTCGCTTCGCAGTGGTGCGCTATGGCAACGTGATGGGTAGTCGGGGATCGGTGATCCCCTATTTCCTGCAGAAGCGCTCCAGCGGATGTCTGCCGATCACCGATCCGGAAATGACACGCTTCAATATTACCCTTGAAAAGGGCGTTGAGATGGTGCTTTGGGCGCTGACCCATTCCTGGGGTGGCGAAATCTTCGTGCCTCAGATTCCCAGCTACCGCATTACCGATGTGGCTGAAGCCATCGGCCCTGAATGCGAAAAGCCCATCGTAGGCATTCGACCTGGTGAAAAGATTCATGAGGAGATGATCACCTCCAGCGATTCCTATACGACGGTACGACATGATAACTACTACGCAATTCTCCCTACCCTGTCGACAATATGGGGTCGGGATCAGTATCTATCGGAGACCGGCGCTAGCCCTGTTGAAGCTGGTTTTTCCTACAACTCTGGTGAGAATAACCACTTTCTGTCGATTGCAGAACTGCGCACCCTGATTCGGAAGCATGTGGATCCAGGTTTCAGCCCCGCACAGGTGACCAGGACATGAAACCGATTCCCTATGGCCGTCAGACCATCACCGAAGCCGACATCGCCGCGGTGACGGCGGTGCTCCGCAGCCCCTTCCTGACCCAGGGGCCGATGGTGCCGGCCCTGGAGGACGCGGTGGCCTCCAAGGTGCGTGCCCGTTGTGGCGTCGCGGTGAACAGCGCCACCAGCGCATTGCACATCGCCTGCCTGGCGTTGGGGCTGGGGCCTGGTGATCGGCTCTGGACCTCACCGATCACCTTTGTGGCTTCGGCTAACTGTGGCCGCTACTGCGGCGCTGATGTCGACTTCGTGGACATCGAGCCAGATACTGGCCTGATGGGCGTGAAAGCCCTGGCGGCCAAGCTGGAGCAGGCGGAGCGTGCTGGCACCCTCCCGAAGGTGGTGGTGCCGGTGCACCTGGCGGGAAGCAGTTGCGACATGGAGGCCATCGGCGCTCTGGCTGGGCGCTATGGCTTTGCGGTGCTGGAGGATGCCAGCCACGCCATCGGCGGGCACTACCGGGGCAATCCCGTGGGCAACTGCCTTCACAGCGCCATCACGGTCTTCAGTTTCCACCCGGTGAAGATCATCACCTCCGGCGAAGGAGGCTTGGCCAGCACCAATGATCCCCAGCTGGCGCAACGGATGGCTGAGCTCCGCAGCCATGGCATCGTCCGGGATCCCTTGCGCTTTGAGCGGCCCGCAGCAGGACCCTGGAGCTACGAGCAACAGCAGCTGGGCTTCAACTACCGGATGACGGACCTGCAGGCAGCCCTGGGCCTGAGCCAGCTGCAAAGACTCGATCCTGTGGTGGCCGAACGTAACAGGTTGCTTGAGCGGTACCGAGAACTCCTGGCAGACTTGCCGGTGCAGCTTCTGACGGTTCCTGAACATGCCCAGAGCGCGGTGCACCTCGCTGTGATCCGCCTGAACCAGGCGAGCATGGAGCAGCACCGGAAGGTGTTCGAGGGATTGCGTGCTGCGGGCATTGGTGTTCAGCTGCACTACAGCCCGGTGCATCTTCAACCCTATTATCGCAAGCTGGGGTTTGGTCAACGGCAGTTTCCGGAGGCGGAGGCCTATGCCTGCAGTGCGATCAGTCTGCCGCTGTTTCCGGGTCTTACGGCAGACGACCAGCAGGACATCGTGGCAGGGCTCAGCCAGCAGCTTGAAAATCTGCGTCCAGAAGCTCTCGTATGAACATCTGTGTGATTCCTGCCCGTGGCGGAAGCAAGAGGATCCCGCATAAGAATATTCGTGACTTCTGCGGGAAGCCGATGATCGCCTGGTCGATTGAGGCAGCCAAGGAGAGCAGCTGTTTCAGCCAGATTGTTGTGAGCACCGACGACCAGGAGATCGCTGAAGTTGCTCGATCCTGGGGTGCTCAAACTCCTTTCATGCGACCAGCGGAGTTGGCCGATGATTTTTCTGGCACCACCCCCGTTGTTGCCCATGCAGTGCAGTGGCTCCAAGGCAGTGCCATGGAGATGGAAGCTGTCTGTTGCCTCTATGCCACAGCGCCTTTTGTTGAGCCTGATGATATCAAAAAAGGGCTGGAGCAGTTGGATCAAACTGGCTCCCACCGCTTTGTATTCACTGCCACCTCTTATGCTTCGCCCATACAGCGGGCTTTGAGATTCGATCCGCAGACTGGAGAGGCGCGGATGTTTCAGCCAGAAAATTACAGCAAGCGTAGCCAGGATCTTGATGATGCTTATCATGATGCCGGCCAGTTCTATTGGGGCCGACCTCAGGCCTGGTTGTCGGGCAGCCGACTTTTCGAAGGGGGCAGGCCATTGCTGCTGCCCCGATGGCGCGTGCAGGACATTGACACTGAAGATGACTGGAAGAGGGCTGAATTGATGTATCGATGTCTCCAGAAATTCTTGTCTTAAGCCTGCCGGCCAGGGCTGCCTAAAAGTCTGATCAGGCCGTGCTCATGCCCCCCAGCGTCAGCATCCTCCTGATGTCGTGCGCAAGCTCCTGCTGGCCGGCATGGACCGAACGAAATCCGGCTCGACGGAGCAGGTTCATCACCACCGTGCGGAGGAAGGAGAAGAGCGGTGCGCCATTCCTGTGGGCGTAGCGGTGGGCGTCCTCACCCAGTTGAACGTCCCGCACCCAGTGCCACTCGTTTTCGATACTCCACCGCTGCCGCACCAGTCGTAGCAATGCTTTTGGGGCGGTTCGCAAGCTGGTGAGGAAGTGGTGGGCACGCTCGGTCCGCTTGCCCTTGCTGATCACGGTGGTGACCACCTCGACGATCCAGCTGCAGCCGGGCCAGTTCTCCTTGATGTGCGCCGGTGCTTCCCTGGCCCGCAGGATCCAGGTGGTGTCGCGCCCGTGCCGTTTCTCGTGATCCATTGCGGTGAAAGGGATCCTGCGCTTACCCTGAAACAGGCTGCGGATCTGGCGATGGAGGGTGCGTTGGTTGCCCTTGACGGTCAGGAGGAGGTCGGCCCCCTGGGAGAGGCACCAGTGAAAAACGCCTGGGTGGTGTGCAGCGCATCCGCCTGGATCAGCACACCCTCCAGCTCAAGGGTGCTGAGCAGCTCCTTGAGGGCTGCACGCTCGCTCGATTCACCGGTGTCGTAGGCCTTCTGGGCCAGGGCAACGCCGAGGGCACGGGCGTAGAGCGTCACCTGAGCGACAAAACGGTGGCTGCCGTCCCCGCTCTCGAGCGCGGAGCCGCGCAGGGTCTTGCCGTCGCAGACCAACTGGTCCAGACCCTCGGCGCCATCAGGGATCTGGCTGATCATCCAGGCCTGCAGCACCTGGCCAAACTCCTGCAGGTGAGCCTTGTTGAAGAGGTAGAGGAAGGTGGCATCGGAGGGCCAGCGCTTGAAATCCATGCCCAGCGCCTGGTTCAGAGCCTCCCGGTGCCGGCGGGCAAAGCGCTCCAGATCACGGGAGCTGCGGCAGCCGCTGAGGATCCCCAGTACCGCCACCAGCAGCAGGAACCATTGCGGGTAGCGCACACCGCGGCGGTAGCGGCCATCGGGGATGGCCTTGAGGAAGCTGATCAGATCGCTCGGAGCGCTGTCTTCTGTTCCAGTGACTTGGGATTCGGGCATGGAGGGGAGCCATTCCCGCCGACCGAACCCCATGCTGGCAGGCCCGAAAAGGCTCCTCGGACAGACTTTTAGGCGGCCCTCCTGCCGGCGGAAACTGATGTAATTTCTACTGCTTGTCCTCTTGCGGTGAAGGTCTTGTTAAAACCTTTTGCGTGACCTCCTTTATCAGTCCAGGCTTTAGATGTGGTCACGCTCCAGCCCCCTGTTGAACTTCCTCAAGAGGCAATACTCCCCTGGTGGGCCGGTGCGGCCTGAGCGTACTGGTTGCTTGCGTCGTCCAACGATCGGCCAGGATCTGATTTTCTGGGGCTGTTGTGAACAGCTCAGTGTTGAGGAACTCATTCCTGATTCGGCCGTTCAACGACTTGGCAAAGTCCTTCTCCGATGCAGCGCTGGCTCGATGTAGGCCGTGGGGGTGGTTCCTCTGGCCTCGCACCAGGCCCGTATAGCTTGAGCGGTGAATTCAGGCCCGTTTTCTCACTGAGCCTCCCCCGCCTCTAATGAGAGTCTGACTATGGCCCCCTCAAACTCGTCAAACTTACCTCCATGAACGAATCGACCATGAAACATCGGCGTTGTTTGCCCGCCCATAAAATGGCAGCAGCCGTGGAGCTCTGCCTGCGTGAACACCTTTCCTGCAATGAAGTGGCCGCCCGCCTGAACCTTCCTGCCAGCAGCCTGGCCCGCTGGGTGCGGCAGGCCCGGATTGACCGGGGGAACACCTCCCAGCGGATCGTGGTCTGCTCACCACAGAGGAACGCGAGGAACTCAACCGCCTCCGCGAGGAGAACCTAGAGCTCAGGAGGGAAAAGGATTTTTTCAGGCTGGCGGCAGCACCCTTTGCGAAAGTGCAGCTGCCGCCGAGAGGTTTCGCTTGATCCAAGAACTCCAGGATCGGTTCCCGATCGCGTGGCTTGTGAAGTGGCTGAACGTGGCTCACAGCGGCTACTACAGCCTGGCTGCATCGGCAGGCCAATCCGGGTTCCAGAGCTACACAAGATGACGAGATCGCCGGGGCCATCGAGAGGGTGTTTCAGGCCCACCGACGCCGCTAAGGCTCACCGCGCATCCACCAGGAACTGCGTGAGGCTGGCCGTCACATCAGCCGCTAGCGGGTGGAGCGCCTCATGCGCCCTGCAACGCCAAGGCCGGTAGCGGTGCGGTGGCGGAGAATGTGCTAGATCGCCAGTTCCAGCCGACCGAACCCAACCGCTGCTGGGCCGGCGACATCACCTACATCCGCACCACCGATCTGTTCTCCCGCCACGTCGTCGGCTGGAAACTCGGCAGCACGCTGGAGGCATCACTGATCATCGAAGCCCTGGAGCGAGCAATGGGGCAAAGAGAGGTGAAACCGGAGCAGCTGCTGATCCACATGGACCGTGGCAGCCAGTACACAGCAGCCGACTACCAGAAGATGTTGAAAGCCAAAAAGATCAACTGCAGCATGTCCGGCAAGGGCCACTGCTGGGACAATGCTGTGAGCGAGAGCTTTTTCTCCGCATCCAAGCTGGAACTCGAGCTTGACGAGAACAGCGATCGGCTGCTGACTCCATGGGAGTTCCAGAGGGAATCTGCTTTCTGAATCGAGGGCTACTACAACCGTGATCGGCGACACTCATCAATTGAATACCTCAGCCCCATTGTCTTTGAAAAACAGGCTCGAAGAGCCCGTATATTGTCCACATGGCGACTTGAGGACTGTCTACAAAAGCCGGGGAAGCCAACTACGCCGCGGCGGAGAGCTTCCTCCCCACCCTCTAGTCTCCCGTCCCAGAAATGCGCTTACACAGGCGTCCGAGCTTTTCCAGGATGGAGTCCGCGGTAGCGGTCCAGCAAAAGGGAACCGTGTTCTTATTGTAGTGGGCTACAAATATCTCGATTTTTTCGATTAATTCCTTTACGCTTTTAAACGTTCCCCTTCGAATGGCCCTCTGGCTGATGATCCCAAACCAACGCTCTACTTGATTCAACCAGGACGAGTAGGTTGGAGTGAAGTGCATGTGAAATCTTGGCCGACGAGCAAGCCAGTCTTTCACCTTATGATGCTTATGTGTGCAGTAGTTATCAACGATTAGATGCACATCTAGATCGGTGGGAACCGTATCCTCGATCTTCCGCAGAAAGTTCAGAAACTCCTGATGGCGGTGACGTTGCTTGCATTGGGTGATCACTTGTCCAGTGGCGACATCCAAAGCAGCAAACAGGGTGGTGGTGCCGTGGCGAATGTAGTCGTGCGTAACACCCTCAACATAACCTAATCCTAGCGGTAACAAGGGTTGGGTTCTATCCAGAGCTTGAATCTGAGTCTTCTCATCGACACAAAGTACGAGAGCATTGTAGGGTGGATTAAGGTAGAGGCCAACGACATCTCGTACCTTTTCGACGAAAAACGGATCTGTGGAGAGTTTAAATGTTTCCTGCCTGTGTGGTTGAATTTGAAAAGCCTGCATCCATCTGTGGGCTGTGCTCTTGGAAACGCCCGACTCCCCTGCTAGAGCACGGACTGTCCAATGTGTGGAGCCATCTGTTGGTTTAGTTTCTAAAGCCCGATTGATCAGCTCCATAACTTTCTCATCATCATGGCTACGGGGTCTGCCAGGACGCAGTTCATCATGAAGCCCTGCGATCCCCATCTCCATATAGCGTGTACGCCACTTCCCTACCGTGACATGAGCGACTCCCAGCCGCTTACCAATTGATGCGTTACTACCACCACCTCGACATTCCAGAACGATCTGAGCGCGCTGCACCAATCCATGGGGTAAAGAGCGGGAATTAGAGAGACTCTCAAGCTGAGATACCTCCTCATAGCTGAGATCAAGAGGAGGCAGAGGGCGACCACTTGGCATGGCTCGGGGCTCAAGTTCTACCTTCTGAATATAGCATCTAATCCCAGTCTAGAGATGTGATCACCCTATGGACCTGGCGCTATTATTGATACGGCAAGGCCCTGAATAAACCCTGTTTTTTCCCACGAAGCTTGAACGTCCAATGGATACCCGTGTCTCACGTGATCTCGCTACTAAATGGCTATGAAGTGAAAAGTGAGATTAGCTACCTCGGTGACTTTCAGGAAGGTGTCCTCCTTGGCGGCCACTCGGGTGGCCTGAATCAAGGGTAGCGCCATGATCGGTTCTGGCTCTTCTTCTGGTGGCTTGTTGATCCACACTTCTTCGGGTTGACGCCAGCAGCGGGTGCTTCGGCTCCAGCGTCTTGGATGGGAGTGACGTGCCTTCTCGTAGACCTCGGCTCGCTGTTGGCAAATTGCCTTCGCGACACCGCTGTGCCGCTGATGGGGCGTCACGAATTTGATGGCGCTGTGGCGGTGCCGGTGGTTGTACCAGTCCACAAATGCCGCCACCCACTCGCACGCCTCGTCTTTGCTGGCAAATGGCCGGCTGGGGTAGTCGGGCCGGTACTTGACCGTTCGGAACAGGTTCTGGTGAAGGTTGTCGTTGGGCCTTGGCCTGGAAAAGGATCTGAGCACACCCCATCTCCTCCAGCCGTGATTCCAGCGTGGCCCCACGCATGGCATTGCTCGTTGTCGTGGCCGGAGGATCAGTGGCTGGTGGCCCTGACGGCGCCAAAGCCGCCAGGTCGCCGGTAGCGCCGAGACGGGCTCGCTGCACCAGATCCGCCGCGATCTCCGCCGACTCCACCTCGACCACATCCCAGCCACCACCTTGCGGCTCCAAACGTCGACCACCAGATAGAGGTACAGCCACCCCGCACCGTGGTCGGCGAAAGCGATGTCCCACGACCCAGGCTGGCATTGGGGCGATCCGCCTCAACCGCGGCACGGAGCGCGGACCTGCAGCAGCCGGGCGCCCGCGGCGGTGGCACTGCCCTGCCTGGGCAACACCCGATAAAAGCTGCTCCTCGGGGCCGATGTAGAGCCCCTGATCCGCCAGGGCCAGGCACGATCATCGGCAGCGGTGAGGCTCCGGTGTGGTTGCAGGTGAGCAGGATCCGCGCACTCCTCCTCACTCAGCCGGTGAACAACCACAGGCGAGGACTTCCGCAGCGATCCTTGCCGTCCCCATCACCACCAAGCCTGCGCCAGCGCCCGGGGTTCGCAGGCAGATGCCGATCTCGCGCAAGCGCTCACCGAAGAAGCCGGCGCCAGCGGCCATCGCCTCGCCGACAGCTCGATCACCTCCACCGGCGCGGCGCGGCGCCTCCGCGTCGCCTCCGAGCAGAAGCCCCACCGCGGCGCAACAGAGCCGCCGCCTCCGCCAGGGCCTTCTCCTTGCGCTGCAGCTCCTTCTTGAGGGCCTTGGGCTCCCTCTGGTCGGCGCGGAGCCCGGGCCGCCAACCGTCAGCACCGGCGGCGTTGGCACCTGGGCCGCCGGGGGGCACGCAGAAAGAGCCCCCGCTCTTGTAGTAGGCACTGAGCTCAGTGGCGTTCATCCCGGCGTCTCCAGCACCACCGCGGAACGCAACAGCGCTCCAGCCATCGGGTTCCTCTCGGATGCCGGCACCACCTCTCCCGCAACCGCCACGTCTTCCTCCATTTGTAGAGGGTGACACGGGATGCAGCCGAAACCGGCCACGCTCCCCGCGGCGGGAGACGGGGGGACAAAGAGGGGCCTCAAGCCCCCGGATAACGAAGAAAGGGCACGGCCGGCCTCAAGAAAGTGTTCGAGATAAAGTCATGCTGTACTAAAGTGATAGAAGAAATTTCAATAGTTTCATGGCTTTACAGGACTTAGGTATTTCTGCGAAATATTGATTTGGCCCGGAAAGGCTCCACATATGATACTCATCAAGCTCAGGCTACGAGGCTCAGCATGCTGAAGTCTATTTACGGGACGAGAGACTAGCCGAAGGCTTCTGCGAAGGATTCCTTGGAGTTGGCCCTTGATGACAATCCTGATGTGCTGATCTCATCCCACCCCAGCAGCTGCAGCGTGATCTGACTTTCTGGATCGAAGGTTACTACAATCGTGAACGGCGCCATTCAACCATTGGCGCCAGCAGCCCGATCGCCTATGAGCACCGGTTCATCGCTGCATCTACACGCACCTCTGTGAATCTCAGATCTGTGTCCGCAAGTTGGTGGAGTCCAAAACTGGTAGAATGGCAATTAGCGAGATGAGATGCAAGGCTACTGCCCCCCCCATGGTCGTGTAATCTCGCTATTCGCCAGTATGTTGGCCAATGTTACCCTAAAGTGGTTTGCTGCAGTAATCTGAATTCGCGAATTGCAGTTACGATTGTTTTGCGTTAATCTTGGATTTTTCATTATCGTTGCGGCCGATCCTTGAAGCAATAGACAGCGTATGACGCGAATCTGAGCTGATACCAACCATACTGGCCGAGTGGAGCTCCGCAAACTATGGGTGCTGATATTGCAGACCATCAACCAAGCACCTAGAGTGGAATGACGATCAGTTTTCCCAGCTGCCTTTCTAGTGCCCTTCCCTGCCCCTCAGGGGCCCCGCTATCCCTCAATACGCATATTAATGCACCCCAAAGATCTAAGAAGAGCTTTTGAACGCGGTGAGAATATCACTGAGCTGCTACGACGCGTGAGCGCTTCTGACGTCAACACGGAAGAAATCATTGAGACGGCCTATGACTTACAGTCAGGTTCTTATATTGCTGCTCTAGACGACCCGACAATCCATGACCACAAGGTGAAATATGGCGAGGCGATCGCTGAGGTTCTGAATTCGCTAGTCTATGAAGGCGGTAGCGTTCTTGAACCCGGTGTGGGCGAAGGAACAACGTTGTCTTTTGTGATGAAAGCTTGTCGGTCTTCGTTTTATCAATTTCATGGTTTTGACTTATCTTGGTCGCGAATCGCACAATGTAGGCATTGGCTTTTAGCCCAAGGATTTGATAGTGTATTTCTTTCTGTAGCGAGTATACTTCATGCACCGTACGCGGACAATTCATTCGACATTGTCTACACCTCGCATACCATTGAGCCGAATGGAGGGCGGGAGGTTCCGATTCTAAAAGAACTTCATCGCATAGCTTCACGATACCTTGTTTTGTTGGAGCCAGGATTTGAGCTTGCGTCACCCGAATCGCAGCAACGGATGAGTCGACTGGGTTACGCGCGTGGGCTTAAGGATCATGCAATTTCATTGGGAATGAGAGTCTTGAAGCATGAGTTGTTTGGGTTGAACTCAAACTCCCTAAATCCTACAGCAATTACAGTCATAGAGAAGAATTCTGCATCCGATAACGCGCAACCTCGTCTTGCGTGTCCAAGGTACGGTGACCCAATTCTTGAGCATGACCACTCCCTATACTCACTGGGTAGCATGCGGGCATATCCGAAGATACATGGTATTTCCTGTCTTAGAATTGAGGATGGTGTTGTAGCTAGTCAATACGACACCTATTTAAAGTCAAACACCAGAGGGATAACGAACACTTTTGCGTCGAGGCGCGGGCCCTTGGATTCTGATCTCAGCGTCGTTCGTCGCTGCCCAGAGAAAGGTGACGTTAGGCACCAAGCCATAGACACAAAGGATCTCCAGAATGAACACTAAAAACCCCAAACGGATCAAACTTGCCCTGCTAACATCTCTTGATACTGAAACCCAGTTAGAGGTTAGAGTAATCAGAAATGAAGAAAATGTTCGCAAATGGATGTATACAGATCATGTTATCGGCGCAAATGAGCATCTCGGATGGATAAGCCGGCTTAAGCAGGATGATAGGCAAATTGTTTTTGTTGCTATGAGCGATGATTGCAGTCCGTTGGGTGTTGTAAGTGTCAATGCGATTGATCGTATCCATAAGAAAGCAGATTGGGCGTACTACTTGTCAGAGACAGTACGATATGGTCTCGGTCCAGCTCTTGAGTATGCCTTTATTAATTTTGTCTTCGATACTTTGGGTGTCGAGAAGCTGAACTGTGAAGTAATCGAACGAAACGATGCCGTTTTAAGACTGCATCAGAAGTTCTTGTTTAAAGAAGAAGGCTTCAGGCGTTCTAACATCCTTAAAAATGGTGTTCGTATTGGTGTTCACTGCCTTGGATTGACTAAAGATGATTGGATTGCGGGGAAGGCTCATATTCAAGATAAATACACGAGAGTGTTTGAGAAGTTCCTTGTATCCATTCAGTGGCAGCCAGGTGAAGACACAGCCAGCCATCCGATTGACCAAATTGAAGCTGCGAGGGCAAGAAACAACTTAAACTGGATGAGCATTTTAAGGCTTGCGCTGGAAAAGTCACCTGAAAAAACGAAACCTATTGTCGCAGAAATTAAGCGTTTAGACCGGGAGATCTCCACCCTTACTGATCAGCTTACAGACGAAGATGTCTAATGAATAAGGATAGACCGAGCCAGAGGCGTGATCTTTTCCGCTGTTGGAAATGACTCTTGGCAATAGTCAAGCAATTGATGGGCAGATATGTTAGGCTGAATCTGAGATTTTCGTTTGAACTTCGGAACGGTCAAAAGCCCAATCTTGCCGTTCCATCCATGGAACATCGTGCACTTTATCTCCTGCAAATTCTATTGTCACCATGTTGACCACTACCGAATCTGACTCTATGGACTCTCAGCATTAACATGCTCACGGCCCTGTGCACAGCGCTTTGGCAGGACGCTGGTGATATCTATTCTAAGGATGCATTGAGCCGACGCGACACGTCTTATCAAGCTCCTGTACGTCTCATCCGCGGCCACCCAGCCCATAGCAACCTGCGAATCTCTTACCATTTGGAATTGGCAGCTAGGTATGAGCAGATCCTCATGCTCGATGCCGAGGCTTATTGCCATGCCCTTGTATAGACTCACTGGATGAGCCTAGACTCCCGAAGTGCCAGCTGCAGCGTTAGCCTACATATCACTCTAAGAATCATTCTGCATGCTGCTCAACATACGAACAACGTAGGAGTTTCACAATGATTGAGATTGCGGGCAGGCCGATCGGCATGATGCATTCCCCGTTTATTATTGCGGAAATGAGTGGCAACCACAATCGGAGCCTCCAGCGGGCTCTATTGATTTGGAGGCGGCAGCAAGCCGGGGCTCATGCCCTCAAACTGCAGACCTATACCGCTGACACGATAACCATGAACTCGGGTGGGGAAGATTTCATCATCAGCAATCAAGATAGTCCTTGGGCAGGGCAAAAACTTTTTGAGCTTTACGATAAGGCCCATACACCTTGGGAATGGCATGCTCCCATTATGAAAAAGGGCTCACGACCTCGGTTTGATCTGTTTCAGTTCCCCTTTTGATGAAACAGCCGTTGATTTTCTAGTGAACCCCTGGCCCCATGCCCTGGTGGTTGGATCTGGTGTTGCTGGCTGCGGCCGTGTTCCTCTGGGCCAGGGCCTCCGCCACCCCTGATGACGTCTGGAGTGTCTTCCAGAAGTTTCTGGCCTTCGTGGCGGTGGTGGTGGTTCTGCTGGGGGGCCGGCAGGTGCTGCTGGAGATCCTGGTCCTGTCCGTCACCCTCTGGCTTCCCAGTGCCGCCCGCTTCGATGACGGTCCCATGGACCGTCAGGGCTGAGGATTGTGCTGAGGGGCCTGTGGCGCCGATTCAGCAGCGCATGCGGACCCCCCGCGGCAGATCTTCGAGGATGGCTCCTTCGGGACTGAGGGGGGGATAGGGGCGCCCTTCCTGGCGGCACCAGCCGGCCACCTCCGGGTAGGCCCACTCGAACAACTGATCCCGGTAGCGCTCCGGCGGCATTCCTTCCCCGCTGGTGGGCACCCTTCCTTTCGCGTCCCGCTGCCGAAGGGCCTCGAAGAGCAGGATCGCTGCCGCCACCGAGACGTTCAGCGACTGAACCATCCCGTGCGTGGGAATCACGATCGCCTGGTCGATCGCGGCCGCGGCTGCATCGCTCAGTCCCCATTTCTCCGCCCCCAGCAGGAAGGCTGTGGGGCCGCTGAAATCACAGCAGCGATAGTCGACGGCCTGCACCCCCAGGTGGGTGCCGTAGACCCGCAGACCCTGATCCTTGAGCGCTGTGATCGCGTCCACCGCGTCGGTGTGTAGCCGCAGGGGCACCCATTTCTGGCTGCCCAGGGCGGTGCTGTTGAAGGTGGGCAGCCGCCCCTGGCGGCAGACGGCATGGGCCTCCAGCACCCCGACCGCGTCGCAGCTGCGCAGGATTGCCGAGAGGTTGTGGGGTTTCTCCACCTGCTCCAGCAGGACGGTGAGATCGCCCATGCGGCGATCGAGCACCGCCTTCAGACGCTCGTAGCGACGGGGCAGCAGCGGCATCGACCTCGCAAAACGCCATCATCGGCGTTCCCCCTCCTCGCCTCCCCGTCCCGCGCCATGGCCAAGGATGCTGCCGGAAGCAGGCGCCCCTTCGACCTGCGGGTCTACGGAATGGTGGAGCGGATCCCCCGGGGCCAGTTGGCCACCTACGGACAGATCGCCGAGCTGATCGGCGCCTGGGGCTGTGCGCGGCAGGTGGGCTGGGCCCTGCGGCGGCTGCCTCTTCCCTCGGAGGTGCCCTGGCACCGGGTGGTGAATGCCCAGGGACGCATCGCCATGAGCCCGGGCCGGGAGGGCAGCGACTGGATGCAGCGGCAGCTGCTGCTGGCCGAGGGGATCCCGGTGGCCGCCGATGGGCGGCTGCCCCTGGCCCGGCACCGCTGGCGGCCTCCCCTCTCGCTGGCCATGGCGGTCGATCCCTCCTGTACAAAGGAGTGATCCTCCCTGGGAGACCGCCGATTCCCGCCAGCGACGTCGTCCCCGGCATGGCCCCGCGGCAGCTGGCCTGGCAGGTGCTGCAGGCGGTGGCCGCCGGTGCCTACGCCGATGCCGCCCTGGAGCGGGAGCTGGCATCGCTGGCCCGCAGAGGAGCGGGACTGTCCCCGGCCGACCGCGCCCTCGCCACCGAGATCGCCTATGGCGCCATCCGGCAGCGGCAGCTCCTGGATGGCTGGATCGACGCCCTTGGCAAGGTGCCGGCCCTGCGTCAGCCCCCCACCCTGCGCTGGCTGCTGCATGTGGGGCTCTATCAGCTGCTGTTCAGCCGCCGGGTGCCCGCGTCGGCGGCGGTGAGCACCACGGTGGCCCTGGCCAAGCGCGCCGGCCTGGGCCGGCTGGCTCCGGTGGTCAATGGCCTGCTGCGCTCCCTGCTGCGCCGCCGGGACAACCTTGCCGAGGCGGAGCCCTGGGAGGGGCTCCCCCTGCCGGCCGATCCCGCCGCCTCCCTGGCCCTGCGACGCTCCCTGCCCCCCTGGCTGGCTTCGGAGCTGCTGGGCTGGCTGCCCCCGGAGCAGGCCGAGGCCTTCGGGGTGGCCTGCAATGGGGCGCCTGCCTTCGACCTGCGGGTCAATCCGTTGCGCACCACCCGGCAGGCGCTGCTGGATACCTTCACGGCCGCCGGCCTGGCGGCCCGCGCCCTGCCCGAAACTCCCCACGGGATCACCCTGCTGGAGCGGGCGGGGGATCCACGCGATCTGCCGGGCTACGCGGAAGGTCTCTGGTGCGTGCAGGACCGCAGTGCCCAGCGCATCGCGCCCCTTCTGGATCCCCGTCCCGGCCAGCGGATCCTGGATGCCTGCGCGGCCCCCGGTGGCAAGAGCACCCATCTGGCGGAGCTGATCGGTGACCGGGGGGAGATCTGGGCGGTGGATCGCTCCCCCGCCCGGCTGCAGCGCCTGGAGCGCAACGCCGAGCGCCTGGGGCTGGGCACGATCCGCTCCCTGGCGGCGGATGCCGCCCGTCTGGGCGAGGAGAAGCCCCATTGGCGGGGTTCTTTCGATCGCATCCTGCTGGATGCCCCCTGCTCGGGCCTGGGCACCCTGGCCCGGCATCCCGACGCCCGCTGGCGGATCACCCCCGAGGCCATCGAAGGGCTGGTTCCCCTCCAGCGCCAGCTGCTGGAGGGGCTCCTGCCACTGCTGGTCCCGGGGGGACGGCTTGTCTATGCCACCTGCACGGTGCACCCTCAGGAGAACTCAGCCCTCATCGGCAGCCTGCTGAAGGCCCATCCCGATTGGTACCTCCTCCAGGAACGCCAGTGGTGGCCGCAGCCTGCCGCTGGGGAGTGCGGGGGTGGGGACGGCTTCTACGCGGCGGTGCTGGAGGGGCCGAGCGCTGGGACGCTCTGATCGAAGCGCTGCCGCTCAGGGGGGCGGTGGCGCTCCGATGGGCGGCGGGGGTGCCGGTGCCGCGACCGCCTCCTGCGGGGGCGCAGGCTCGCAGGCGCAGGCTCTGGCGCCGGGCGGGGCCGTGGCGGCGGCGGCACTGCGGCATCCCGGGAGCGAGGGGCGGCCACCGGATCCGGTGGAAGGGGTTCCACCGGCGTGCTCCGGGCAGGAGGTCGGGCGGTGGGGGGCTCCCGTTCGGGGGGGGCCTCATCGGGGGGGGCCTGTTCGGAGGGGGTGGTGCGACCGGGCTTCGCCTGGGGTGGCTTCCAGGGTTGTCTCTCCCGGATGGCCCGGTCCTCCGGGCGGACATCGCGTGGGGCGTCCTTCTTCGGCGTGGGCAAGGGCTTGAAGCTGCCGGTGAGCACGGGCTTGGGCGGAAATTTCTGGACCGGCATCCCCTTGGTGATCGGTGCCATGAACGACCGCCAGGCGTAGGTGGCCAGCACACTGGTGGTGCCGCTTTTGCGGTTGTTGTCGTAGCCGAGCCAGACGCCCGTGGTGAGCTGGGGAATGGAGCCGATGAACCAGAGGTCCCGCCCCCCTTCGGAGGTGCCTGTCTTGCCTGCCACCGGCCTGTCGGCGAGCGCCGCTCCACCGCCGGTGCCTCCCCGCACCACCTGTTGCAGCATCCAGACCATGGCATCGGCGATGTCGCTGCTCACCGCCCGGCTGCTCCGGGGGCCATTGGTCCGGCGGGACCACAGCAGATCCCCGTCCGGTCCGTAGATCTCCTCCATGGGCGTGGGCTGGATGTAGACCCCCCGGTTCACCAGGGCCGCATAGGCCGCCGTCATGTCCAGCACCGTCTGCTCGTTGGCCCCGATCGCCATCGACAGGTAGCGGCCCAGTTCCCGTTGGATGCCCAGGCTCTTGGCGGTGGCGATCACCGGGTCGTAGCCGATCTTCTGGAGCAGCCCCACCGCCACGATGTTGAGGGAGTTCTTCATGGCCGTAGCCAGGCTCACCTTGCCCATGTAGCGGTTGCCGAAGTTCTTGGGGCAGTACTTGCCGAAGCAGCGGGCGGAGTCGACCACGATGTTCTCGGGCTTCATCCCCTTCTTCAGGGCGGTGAGGTAGACGAACAGCTTGAAGGTGGAGCCGGGCGAGCGCAGGGCCTGGGAGGCGCGGTTGAACTGGGTCTTCTCCCAGTCCTTGCCGCCCACCATCGCCCGCACCAGGCCTGTGCCGGGCTCCATCGCCACCAACGCCCCTTCCATGCTGCCTCTGGCGTAGGTGTCGATGGTTTTCTGGGCTTCCGCCTGCCAGGCCGTGTTCAGCCCGCTGCGGATGGTGATACCACCCACTTCCAGCTGCTCCTTGGTGAGCACCTTGGGCAGCTCCTGCTCCAGCCAGCTGGTGTACCAGGGGGCAGGGTTGGCGAAGTATTTCGGCTCAGCCGGCTTCAACCCCAGCGGGCTGGCTTCGGCCTGCTCCAGCTGGGCGTCATCGATGAAGCCCGCCTCCCGCATGCGCTTCAGCACGATCGATCGCCGCCTCAGGGCCAGCTCGGGATTGACCAGCGGTGAATACACCGAAGGTGCCGGCGGAAGGCCGGCGATCATCGCCGCTTCCGGCAGGGTGAGCTCGTCGGGTCGCTTGGAGAAATAGATCCAGGCGGCGTCCGAGACGCCGTAGGCGCTGGAGCCCAGATAGACGTAATTGAGGTACTGCTCGAGGATCTGGGCCTTGCTCAGCTGTCGCTCGATCTTTCCGGCCAGGGCCGCTTCCTTGATCTTGCGGAGGATCGTGAGGTCCTGGCTGAGGAACACGGTGCGGGCCAGCTGCTGGGTGATCGTGCTGGCGCCCTCCTCCACGGCGCCCTGCTGCAGGTTGCGCAGCAGGGCCCGGCTGATGCCGAAAATATCGATGCCGTCGTGCTGGTAGAAGCGCCGGTCCTCGGCCGCCACGAAGGCCCGCTGGATGAGGAGCGGCATCTTGCCGGCGGGGAGCTTCTCCCGGGTGGCCGGTCCCTTCTTGAGCACCACCTTGCCGTCGCTGGACAGGATCGTGATCGTGCCCGGCCGGTTGAAGCTTTTGATGAGGGCGGCATCGGGGAGTATCGCGTCGATGCTCCTCACCAGGGTGGTCTGGCCAAGAGCCACCAGGCCGCCTCCGGCGGCCGCCGCCAGCGCGGGCCCGATCAGGCGCCACTGGGATCGTCGGCTCCGGCGCACGGGCGGTTGTTCCCCAGGTTGGCGCGGGCCCGTGGTGGCCGTGGGCAGCCCCACCCTCGTCATGGCAGTGGTGCCGCCTGCGCAGCGATAAGGGTCAGGTCACTGTGGCCGATCGCCAGGGCGGTGACAAGCATCCCCAGAACCAGGAAGGGCTGGGCGCTGGCCTGGTACTTGACATCGAAGGCCACCGGATCCCGCAGCAGCCAGATGTCCTGGAAGGTGATCTGGGGAACGATCAGCAGCACCAGCAGCACGGCGGCGAAGTGCTGGCCGATGACGATCAGCACAGCCACCATGGCGAGCTGGAACACATCGATCATGCCGGCACTGATCCAGCTGGCCCGTTCGATGCCGAAGACCACGGGCAGGGACTTCAGACCCAGGGCCCGATCCCCCTCGACACTCTTGAAGTCATTGACGACAGCGATGCCGAGTCCCGCCAGGCTGTAGGCGAGGGTCAGCAGCGCCGTGGTCCAAGTCAGCTGGCCGAACAGGGCTTGGCCGGCCCACCAGGGCAGGGCGATGTAGCTGGCCCCCAGGGCGTAGTTGCCCAGCCAGCCGTTCTGCTTCAGCTTCAGCGGCGGAGCCGAATAGATGTAGCTGACGAAGGAACCCCCCATAGCCAGCAGCAGCAGCACCGGGGTGGTATGGCCTGCCCAGAGATCCAGGCCCCAGGCGACCGCCAGTCCGCCCAGGAGCAGCACCAGGATCTGTATCCGGACCTGGCTCAGGGGAATGGCGCCCGAGGGAATCGGCCGATAGGGCTCGTTGATCGCGTCGATCTCGCGGTCGTAGTAGTCGTTGATGGTCTGGGTGTAGCCGGCCAGCAGCGGACCGCTCATCAGCATGCAGGCCACTGAGGCCCCCACCTCCGGCAGGGTCCAGTGGAAGTTGCCTGATGCCGCTGCCCCGCAGATCACCCCCCAGATGAGGGGGATCCAGGTGACCGGCTTCATCAGTTGCAGACGAATCTTCCAGATGCTGGAGCTGCCGGAAGCCCCCTTCATTCCCAGAAGCTGCCTGGTGCCAGCCGAAACGCCCGTGGAGCCGGCGCTGGGTTCGGGGCTCTGGGTCATGGCTGGGCCTTCTCAGGCAGGGGTGATCTCATCATCGAAGAACCAGCTGGTGGTGCCTCCGCTCAGTTCCACCACCACGCCGATGCCGGTGCCGTCGGTGAGGCGAAAGTCCTTCACGGTGCCCGTGGCATCAGCCTTGAGGGCGGCCACCAGATCGGCTGGAATGCGGTCGCGAACCCGGGTGACGCGCACCTTCGAGCCGATGGTGATGCCAGCCTGGGTCATATCCGGCGCAATGGATGGGAAAGTGGCGCAACCCTAACAGCGAACCCGTGGTTGCCAAACGGATCATTCCCTGTCTCGATGTGGCCGAGGGCCGGGTCGTGAAGGGCGTCAACTTCGTGGGTCTGCGGGATGCCGGAGATCCGGTGGAGCTGGCCTGTCGCTACAGCGCCTCCGGTGCCGACGAGCTGGTCTTTCTGGACATCGCCGCCAGCCACCAGGGCCGCGCCACCCTGGTGGAGCTGGTGCGCCGCACCGCCGAGGCGGTCACGATCCCCTTCACCGTGGGCGGCGGCATTGTCAGCGTCGAGGGCATCACGGAGCTGCTGAGGGCGGGCGCCGACAAGGTCAGCCTCAATTCATCGGCGGTCCGCACTCCCGAGCTGGTGGCAGCCGGAGCGGACCGCTTCGGCTGCCAGTGCATCGTGGTGGCCATCGATGCCCGCCGCCGCGGGTCCGGCAGCACGGCGGGCCCCGGCTGGGACGTGTTCGTCAAGGGTGGTCGGGAGAACACCGGCCTGGACGCGGTGGCCTGGGCCCGGCGGGTGGTGGAGCTCGGTGCCGGGGAGATCCTGCTGACGTCCATGGACGGTGACGGCACCCAGGCGGGCTACGACCTGGCGCTCACCCGGGCGGTGGTGGAGGCCGTGGAGGTGCCGGTGATCGCCTCCGGAGGCGCCGGATGCATCGATCACATCGCCGCTGCCCTGGAGGACGCTGGGGCGGCGGCTGCCCTGCTCGCCTCCCTGCTCCATGACGGCGTGCTCACGGTGGAGGAGATCAAGACCGATCTGCTGCAGCGAGGCCTGCCCGTTCGTCCCCTGCTGGCGCCGGTGGGGTGAGTGCCGGGCGAGGGCCTGGGGCTGAACCGGCCACCGCAGAGGCCCTTCATCTGCCGTAACATTGGGAAACATTCTCTTCACGTCTCAGGTGCCCAGGTGAACGCTCTCTTGCTCCTGCCAGCACCGCTCCTGACCGCGACCGCCCTGCTTGTGGTGGTGGTGGTCATCGGCCTGGTGGCCTGGGCCCTGCAGCTCATGCAGGCCGCCACCGAGCGGAGGGAGTTTTCACTGATGCTGGCCGGCTGCATGGTCTGTTCCGCCGCGGTCGGTCTGGCCACCGTGATGGTGCTCACTTTCACGAGCCCCGGTCGTCTGGAGGCCCGGGGTCTCATCCCTCCCCCCGATGCCGAGGCGACCGCCGGCGTCAGTCTCGATGCGATCTGGCTCCCCTGGGATGAGACCCTCGGCCTGGGGGAGCCTTCCTGAGGTTTCCCACTCCCCAAGCCCGAGGTACTGGTCCGTGGCCACCCCCGACCCGGAGAGTGTTCGTGATCTGTTCGAATCGATCGCTCCCCGCTACGACCAGCTCAACGATCTGCTGAGCCTGGGGCTTCATCGATTGTGGAAGCGGCAGGCCATGGCCTGGATCCGGCCGCTGCCGGGCCAGCGCCTGCTGGATCTCTGCTGCGGCACCGGAGATCTGGCCCTCCTGCTGGCGGCCCGGGTCCGCCCCGGAGGCCTGGTGCTGGGCCTCGATGCCGCCAGCGCTCCCCTGGCCATCGCCCGTCGCCGGGCGGCCAGGATGGCCTGGCTGCCCCTGGAGTGGCGGCAGGGGGATGCTCTGGCCACCGGCCTGGCCGACGGCTGGGCCGACGGGGCGGTGATGGCCTACGGCCTGCGCAACCTGGCGGACCCCGCCGCTGGCCTGGCGGAACTGCGTCGCCTGCTGCGGCCGGGCGGCCGGGCCGCAGTGCTGGATTTCAACCGTCCCCGATCGGCGTCGCTCCAGGCGGCCTTCCAGCGTCTCTACCTGCGCCGGCTGGTGGTGCCCGTTGCCCGTGCCGTGGGGTTGCCGGAGCAGTACGCCTACCTGGAGGACAGTCTGGCCCGCTTCCCCACGGCCGTCGTCCAGGAGGAGCTGGCCCGGTCCGTCGGTTTCGCCGGGGTCAGCCATCGGCCCCTGGCCGGCGGGCTGATGGGGCTGCTCGAGTTGGTGGCCTGAGCGGCGGCGGCCGAAGGACAGGACAGCCCACACCATGACAAAATCAGGACCAACTTTTTTGCTGCGACTCCTTGATCGCTGAGAGTCAATTCGGAGACTGGTGATTCGTTGGCCTTGGAACAAGCTCGATCGGGATCTTCCTACCGGCCGGAAATCGATGGGTTGCGGACCCTGGCGGTGCTGGCCGTCATCATCAATCATTTCAACAAAGCCATTCTGCCCGGGGGGTTTCTGGGGGTGGATGTCTTTTTTGTGATTTCAGGCTATGTGATCACGGCTTCCCTCGCAAAGAAATCAGCTCATTACGATGGGATTCAAGCGTTCCTGGTCAACTTTTACGCCAGAAGGATCCAGCGACTGGTGCCGGCCCTGATCGTTTGTGTTGTGGTGACTTCCCTCGTGATCAGCATGCTGAATCCTGATCCCGGCAAGATGATCAACACCGGTATACTTGCGCTGTTCGGTTTTTCCAATATTTCCCTTTACGGGCAGTCCACTGACTATTTCGGGCTCACAGCAGATCTTAACGTCTTTACTCACACCTGGTCTTTGGGGGTCGAAGAACAGTTTTATCTGATGTTCCCCTGGCTGATCTGGTTCAGCCGCTTCGGCCGTGGCAGCCCCCGGCGGCGACCCCTGCTGCTCTGGTGGATCAGCGGCCTGGTCATGGCCTCCTTTGTGTTGTTCCTGCATCTGAGGGGCAGCGATCCTGCCGCGGCCTTTTTCCTGCTTCCCGCTCGCTTCTGGGAGCTTGGCGCCGGTGTCCTCGTCTACCTCGCTCTGGAGCGACAGGCGGGCCCCTTTCTGACGCGATGGGCGCCGCCCCTGCCCCTGGTGGGCCTGTTGATGGGTGTGTTCCTGTTGCCCCAGAGCATGATCACCCTGACCACCATCGCCAGCGTGGTGCTCACGTCCCTGCTGCTGGCCACCCTGCGCCCCACCACCAGCGCCTTTCGATGGCTCACCCATCCGAGGGTTCTCGCCCTGGGCCTGATGTCCTATTCGCTTTACCTGTGGCACTGGAGCGTCCTGGCCGTCAGCCGCTGGAGCGTGGGGGTCCACTGGTGGACCATCCCCTTTCAGGTTCTGGCCATCCTGGCCCTGGCCCAAGGGTCGTTCCGTTGGATCGAGACCCCGCTGCGCCATCAATCCTGGGGATCGCGTCCCTGGCAGACCCTGTCGGTGGGATTGGGGCTTCTGGCCGGAAGCGCCCTGTCTCTGGTGCTGCTGGGCGGGCCCCTGAAAGGTGTTCTCTATGCGGGCAACAGGGAGGTGGCCCGTGACGCGTCCTTTGCTCGGGCCACCACCGCGGAGGACACAACGATCACGGAAAGGAACTGTGAACGGTTGAAGCCGGCCACCTACCAGCTCTGTGTGGTGCCAGCTGCCGGGCCCCACAAGCCCACCATTCTGGTGATGGGCGACAGCCATGCCCAGCATCTCTTCCCCGCGTTGGGCGCCCTTCGCCAGCGGGAGGGGGTGGGGCTCCAGGCGTTCGCTCCGGGGGGAGGCTCCTTCCCGCCGTTCGTCGATCGCTCCCGATGGACGGACAAGAACATTCAGTCGTGGGAGTTTTTTCAGCGGCAATCGGCTTCCCTCAAGCCTGGAGATGTGGTGGTGTTGTCCTCCTATCTGCGGGTGGCCTTTCCCATGGACGAGGCCTCCGGAGCCAGGGACGATCCCAGGCTGAAGGCCTGGGCCGATGCCGTCGCCCGCATGGGCCGGGACATGGCACCGAAGGGAGTGGAGGTGGTCGTGGTTCTTCCTCTGCCGGCCTTTGCACCACCGGAGGTGTCCTACCCAACCGACGCCTGTCTACCCACCTGGTTCCGGCTCCGGCCCCCCGACGGTTGCGCCCTGCACTTCCAGACTCCCCGCAACCCCCAGCGCGAGAGTTCCGACCACCTCAAACGTGCCCTGACTGCCGCCCTGGGGACCGAGAGCAACGTGCACCTGTTCGATCCCTTCGATCACTACTGTCCAGCGGATCAGAGCACCTGTCGA
Organism: uncultured bacterium; assembly: GCA_942491175.1. Taxonomy (GTDB): domain Bacteria; phylum Cyanobacteriota; class Cyanobacteriia; order PCC-6307; family Cyanobiaceae; genus Cyanobium. Next base: position 149,065 of record CALNZO010000007.1, read on the forward strand.
TCCGTGCTGGAGGGGGTGCAGATGTTCCGTGATGACAACCATCTCAGTTACGACGGGTCCCTCCACCTGCTGGAGCCCCTGAAGCGGTTTCTGTTCCCCCGGGCCCAGCGCTGACGGTCTCCGGCAATGGGCTCACCATGCCGGACGACCAGACTCACCCTCAGCAGGGCCGCCAGCGGGGGACAGCAGCGGGGGACAATGGCTGCGGATTCCGCCCGTGGACGACCCGACGTGCATTTTCAGGACATCATCAGCACCCTGAACCGGTTCTGGGCCGACCAGGGTTGCCTGATCCTGCAGCCCTACGACACCGAGAAGGGGGCCGGCACCATGAGCCCTCACACCGTGCTGCGGGCCATCGGCCCGGAACCCTGGGCGGTGGCCTACCCCGAACCCTGCCGGCGCCCCAGCGACGGCCGCTACGGGGACAACCCCAACCGGGCCCAGCACTATTTCCAGTACCAGGTGCTGATCAAGCCCTCCCCCAACGGCATCCAGGAAACCTATCTGGCCTCCCTCGAAGCCCTGGGCATCCGGGCGGCCGAGCACGACATCCGCTTCGTGGAGGACAACTGGGAATCCCCCACCCTCGGTGCCTGGGGTGTGGGCTGGGAGGTGTGGCTCGATGGCATGGAGGTGACCCAGTTCACCTATTTCCAGCAGTGCGGCGGGCTCGACTGCCGGCCGGTGTCGATCGAGATCACCTACGGCCTCGAACGGCTGGCCATGTATCTCCAGGACGTGGAGAGCATCTGGGACCTGCGCTGGAACGCCGGGCGCAGCTACGGCGACATCTGGCTGCCCTTCGAAAAGGGACAGTGCACCTACAACTTCGAGGCCTCCAACCCGGAGCGGCTGCTGCAGCTGTTTGCCCTCTACGAGGCGGAGGCCACCGATCTGGTGGCCCGCGCTCTGCCCGCCCCGGCCCTTGACTTCGTTCTCAAGTGCAGCCACACCTTCAACCTGCTGGAGGCCCGGGGGGTGATCTCGGTGACGGAGCGCACCGCCACGATCGGCCGCATCCGCCATCTGGCCCGCCAGGTGGCCGAGGCCTGGCTGGCTGAACGGCAGGAGCTGGGTTTCCCGCTGCTGGCCGGAGCGTCCCCGGTCCGGGAGGCCGCCACAGATCCGGTTTCCGATCTGGCCTCCGAGCCTGCTCTGGCCTGAAGCCCTTGAAGCGTGTGCTGCTGGCGGCGGTGCTGCTGGCCGGCAGCTTCCAGGCCGGCCGGCTCACCGAACGGGCCATCTGGCCCTGCCGTCTGAGGCCGATCGCCGTTCTGGTGGCCCCCCTTCTGGGGCAGGAGCTGCCCAGCCCCGAGCTCTGTGAGCTGATGCTGAAGCTGCCGAGCTTCTGAGTTCCCGTCCGCGGTTCGGTCCCGGCTCAGAGGCTGCTGATCGGCATCCCATCGGTGGAAGGGACCGGCTGCGTGGCCGCGCGCGAAGGCCACAGGCCGCGGCAAGAGGTACACACCCACCGGGGTGCCTGCCCACCAAGGGCCGGCCCACCTGGGCTCCGGCTCTCAAGCGGCTGTCAGTCATGCCAGGAGCGATCCGTGGCCATCAGAACGAGGCCTGCAACGATCAAACCAGGATCCTGAAACGCGTCCCGTCCCTCGCTCCTCCATGCACCTGCTCCCGCTCCATCTGCGTCCCCCCGCTATCGGGTCGGCCTTGCCTCGCGCGGATCTGATCGCGGGCCTCACCGCAGCGGCCGTGGTACTTCCGAAGGCGATGGCCTATGCCACGGTCGCGGGCCTGCCCGTCCAGGTGGGCCTTTACACGGCCCTGGTGCCGATGGTGGCGTATGCCCTGCTCGGATCCTCAAGGCCCCTGAGCGTCAGCACCACAACCACTCTGGCGATCCTGGTGGGCAGTGAGCTCCAGCGGGGGGCACCACAGGGCAGCTCATCCGAATGGGTCGTGCTGAGTTCCACCCTGGCCCTGCTGGTGGGGGCGATGCTGTTGGTCGCCGCCCTGCTGAGGCTGGGCTTTCTCGCCAACTTCATCTCCGAATCGGTGCTGGTGGGGTTCAAATCCGGCATCGGGGTGGTGATCGTGGTGGACCAGCTGCCAAAGCTGCTGGGGGTGCACATCGAAAAAGCCGGCCTTTTCCGCGATCTCGCCGCCCTGCTCGGGCAGATCCCTCAAGCGTCGTTCGCAACGGCTCTGCTGTCCGTTGCCCTGTTTGCCGTGCTGCTGGGTCTCAAACGAGGCCTTCCGAGTGTGCCGGCCCCCCTGGTGGTCGTGGCGGTCGCCATTGCCGCCTGCAGCCTGATGGGACTTGATCGCCTTGGGGTGGACGTGGTGGGCCCGGTGCCGACGGGCCTTCCCCCCTTTGTCTGGCCTGCGCTTGACCGGGTGGGCCAGCTCTGGCCGGCGGCGGTGGGCATCGCCATGATGAGCTTCACGGAAAGCATTGCGGCGGCGCGGGCCTTTCGCGCCAGCGATGAACCCAACCCCATGCCCAACCGGGAGCTGATCGCCCTTGGCCTGGCCAACCTGAGCGGTGGGCTGTTCGGCGCCATGGCCGCCGGCGGCGGCACCACTCAGACAGCTGTCAACCGCAACGCCGGCGCCGGCAGCCAGTGGGCCGAGCTGGTGACGGCGGCCGCGACTGTGGCCGTGCTGCTGCTGCTTGCCCCCTGGATGGCAGGGATGCCGGAGGCAGCCCTGGCAGTGGTCGTGATCACCTATTCGATCGAGCTGATCGCACCCGCAGACTTCCTGGCGATTCGCCGCGTCCGCGAGGTCGAGTTTCGCTGGGCTCTGGTGGCCTTCCTCGGGGTGATCTTCCTGGGAACCCTGCAGGGCATCCTTGTGGCCGTGATTCTCTCCCTGCTGGCGTTGGTGCAACAGGAAGTGAATCCTCCGGTGTATGCGATCGGTCGCAAGCGGGGCACCGATGTGTTCCGGCCCCTCTCCCCGCTCCATCCCAACGACGAAACCTGGCCCGATCTGCTGCTGCTGCGTGCTGAAGGGCGCCTGTTCTTCGCCAATGCCCAGGAGGTGCGCCGGCGAATGCGTGAGCTGATCGATCAGCAGGAGGCGAAGGTGGTGGTGCTCGATGGCAGCGCCGTGATTGACATCGAATACTCGGCCCTCCTGGCCATCACCGAGGCCGAACAGCGTTTGAGCGGGGAAGGGATCCAACTGCAGCTGGCCGGGCTCAATCCCTCGGTTCTGGGGGTGGTCCGCCGATCGGAGCTTGGTCGCCGGCTCGGCAACGCGCGAATGCACCGCAATGTGGAGCGAGCGGTGGAGCACCACATGGCTGAAAAGATGAGGCCTGATGACCAGGCCGAGGTACCGCAAGGTGAAATCTTTTAAGAGGGCCGCTCGGCTGATCGCCACCCATCTGGCCGCAGCGCAACAGACGTCAGCCGGGGCCCAGCCGCTGCCCTCCTGGCGCCAGGGAGAGGCCCGCGAGCGCCTGCTCGATTTCCTGCGCACGGTCACCACGGAGGGGGAAGAGGGCTACGTCCCGCCCGACGAGCGGATCGCCGTGTTCGACAACGACGGCACGCTCTGGTCGGAACAGCCGATGTACGTCCAACTGGCCTTTGCCATCGAGCGGGCCCGTGGGCTGGTGGGCGAGAGGCCGGAACTGGCGGCCCACCCGGTCGTGGCTGCCGCCATTGGCGCCGGCGGCGATGCAGGGGTGCCTGCGCTGGGCATGCAGGAGCTTCTGGAGCTGGTGGCAATCACCCATGCCGGCATGACCACCGACGCGTTTCACGAGCTGGTGCGCGCCTGGATCACGACCGCTTGCCACCCCACCCTCCAGCGGCCGTACACCTCCCTCACCTACGTGCCGATGCGCGAGCTGCTCGACCTGCTTCGCGCCAACGGCTTCCGCTCTTACATCGTCTCGGCAGGCGGCGTGGCCTTCATGCGTGTGATCGGCGAGGAGCTCTACGGGATTCCATCCGAACAGGTGATCGGCTCCAGTGTCCGCACGAGCTATGCCGTGCGGAGCGGCCATCCGGTGATCCTGCGTCATGCCGAGCTGGAGGAGCTCAACGATCAGGCCAGCAAGCCCCGGCTGATCGAGCGAGTGATCGGCCGCCCTCCGATCGCCGCCTTCGGCAACTCCGATGGGGATCGGCAGATGCTGGAGTGGACCACCTCCTTCCCCGGCTCCCGGCTGGGGATGCTCCTCCATCACGACGACGCCGAGCGGGAGGTGGCCTACGACCGCCGATCCAATGTCGGCAAGCTCGACAAGGCGCTCGATGAGGCGCCCGGCCGTGGCTGGACCGTGGTGAGCATGCGTAACGACTGGTCGCGGGTGTTCCCGGACTCTGAGGCCGTGGCGGCCAACCAGGCCTGCCGCTAAACGCGCCCAGCCTGGGTCTGGCTGGGAAGCTCGCCGAAGAGGCGGCGGTAATCGCGGGCGAAATGTCCCGGGTTGAGAAAGCCCCAGCGCAGGGCCAGCCCACCGATGGACACCGCCCCTGGATCGGCCGTCAGCAGATGGCGGCGGATGCCGTGCAGGCGATGCAACTTGATGTAAGCCATCGGGCCCATGCCGAGATACTCCTGAAAGCCCTGGAGCAGGCTGCGGCGGCCAGCGTGAAGCTGGCGGCAGAGGGCATCGAGGGTGATCGGTTCCTGGGGATGCTCCCGCACCCACTGCTGTGCCTGCTTCACCAGCTCAAGCCGGGTGGGAGCGGGGAAGAGGCTGGCCTGGCAGCTGGAGCCATGAACCATTGCCTCCAGCACCAGGGGCACCAGGTCGCGGCTGAGCACGTCCGGCGGCGGTGCGGCGCTGGTCAGCAGCGTCAGCAGGAACCGTCGCAGGCGTCGATGCCGTTCGGGGCTGAGCGCCAGACAATTCGACGCAAGGGCGGTGGCCTCAACGTCCGCCCAGCCAAGGTCCGTGCTGCAGCGTTCCAGACTGCTGCGCTGCAACATGATCAGGCCCAGATCAAGCCCTTCCGGCGTGGAGAGGTGAACGTCCGAGCGGACGTCGAGACCGAACACCATGTCGGGACCCACGGTCACCCCATGGGCCCGCAGCGGCGTAAGGCAGGGGCGGGGGCTCTGGGCCAGGTCGAGGGCCAGCAACTGCTGATCGGCAGGCTTCGGTCCGGCAAAATGGATCCTGCGGTTGAGCTTCAACCGCATCAGCCGCAGAGGCCCGAGCCGCCTCAGGGCCAACTGACCCCGCAGGCGACCGCCGGACAGCTGGCAGAGCTGCAGATCCAGGCCGGCCTCTGAGAGATGAACGGCCAGCTGTTCAACCCCGGCGAACGAACGCGGCCGATCCATCGAGGCTTGCACTTTTTGAGTGCTCCAAGCTTGCCACCCTCGGCACCATGGTCAGGTGGTGTTTTACACGCCTGCTCCCGAGCCCCTCAGCGACAGCCATGCCCAACGGAAAGCCCAACGTCCTGATCCTCTGGGGCGACGACATCGGCCAGAGCAACCTCAGCTGCTACAGCGATGGCCTGATGGGCTATCAGACCCCCAACATCGACCGGGTGGCCAAGGAGGGCGCACGCTTCATCCATTACTACGCCGAGCAGAGCTGCACCGCCGGCCGGGCCGCCTTCATCTCCGGCCAGAGCGTGATCCGCACCGGCCTCAGCAAGGTGGGCCTGCCCGGAGCCAAGGTGGGCTACCAGGACGAGGATCCCACGATCGCCGAGCTGCTCAAGCCCCAGGGCTACCGAACCGGGCAGTTCGGCAAGAACCACTTCGGGGATCGGGATGAATACCTGCCCACGATGCACGGCTTCGATGAATTCTTCGGCAACCTGTATCACCTCAATGCCGAGGAAGAACCTGAACTGCGCGACTATCCCCCCGAAGCTGATTATCCCAACTTCAAGAAGAACTTCGGCCCCCGCGGCGTGCTGCACTGCTGGGCCAATGGCGACGGCACCCAGCGCATCGAGAACACCGGCCCGCTCACCAAGAAGCGGATGGAGACGGCCGACGACGAGTTCATGAAGGAGGCCAAGCGCTTCATCACGGATGCGGTGGCCTCCGGCGAACCCTTCTTCGTGTGGTTCAACACCACCCACATGCACTTCCGCACCCATGCCCGTCCCCAGGACATCGGCCAATCGGGGCGGTGGCAATCGGAATATCACGACGTGATGATCTATCACGACAACTGCATCGGGCAGATGCTCGATCTGCTCGATGAGCTGGGCATCAGCGATGACACGATCGTGATGTACAGCACCGACAACGGCCCGCACATGAACAGCTGGCCCGATGCCGGCATGACCCCGTTCCGGAACGAGAAGAACTCCAACTGGGAAGGGGCCTACCGGGTGCCGTGCATGGTGCGCTGGCCGGGCCACATTGAACCGGGCACCCTGCTCACCGGGATCGTGAGCCATCTCGACTGGCTGCCTACGCTGCTGGCGGCCGCTGGCGAACCGGAGATCAAGCAGAAGTGCCTCGAGGGCTACCAGGTGGGTAACAAGACCTTCAAGGTGCATCTGGATGGCCACAACATGCTCGACTACTGGACCGGCAAGACAGAGAAAAGTCCGCGGATCGAGTACTTCTACTTCTCCGACGACGGTGATCTCACCGCCCTGCGCTACGACAACTGGAAGATCGTGTTCATGGAGCAGCGTGCCACCGGCACTCTGCAGATCTGGATGGAGCCTTTCACCGTGTTGCGCATCCCCAAGATCTTCAACCTGCTCACCGATCCCTACGAGAGGGCCGACATCACCTCCAATACCTACTTTGACTGGCTGATGGACCATGTGTTCCTGCTGGTTCCCGCTCAGGCGAGGGTGGCCCAGGCCTTGGAAACCCTCAAGGCCTTCCCGCCCCGCCAGAAGGCGGCCAGCTTCACGGTGAGCGATGCGATCGAGAAGATGACGTCCACCCTCGGCAGTTCCTGAGGCCTGCCCCCTCGCCAGCGCACCTTCCACGACGTCCCTTGTGGCACGAACCGCCCCCCAGACCCATGCCCCACAGCCGGAGTCGACCCGGCCAGGCCGCCCCCCGGCCCGGGACATGGTGTGGATTCCGGGGGGCACCTACCTGATGGGCTCCGATGCGCATTACCCCGAAGAAGCCCCGGCCCACCGGGTGAGCGTGGAGGGGTTCTGGATGGATCGCCACCTGGTGACCAACGCCCAGTTCCAGAAGTTCGTGAAGGCCACCGGCCACCGCACCCTGGCCGAACGCCCCGCCGATCCAGCCGATTATCCCGGCGCCGACCAGGCGTTGCTGCAGCCGTCCTCGATTGTTTTTGCCCCGCCCCCGGGGCCGGTGGGGCGGGGCGATCCCTACCGCTGGTGGGCCTTTCTCCCTGGTGCCAACTGGCGCCATCCCGAAGGGCCGGGCAGCTCCATCAAGGGCCGCGAGCGCCATCCGGTGGTGCATGTGGCCTATGAAGACGCAGAGGCGTACGCCACCTGGATCGGCAAGCAGCTTCCCAGCGAAGCGGAATGGGAGCGGGCCGCTCGGGGGGGGCTCGAACCCTGCGAATTCGCCTGGGGGAGCGAGCTCCATCCGAACGGCCGCATGCTGGCCAACACCTGGCAGGGGGAGTTCCCCCACCAGAACACCTGCCAGGACGGCTATGCGCGCACTTCCCCTGTCGGGGCCTTCCCCGCCAATGGCTATGGCCTGTTCGACTGCATCGGCAACGTATGGGAGTGGACCGCGGACTGGTATCAGGACCATGCCGCCGATGCCGAGATCAAGCGTCATCAGATTCAGGCGAAACAGGGCTGCTGCCCCATCCCCAACCCCCGCGGAGGCTCCCGTGAAGCCAGCATCGACCCCGGCTCCCAACACATGCACATCCCCCGCAGAGTCGTGAAGGGAGGCTCCTTTCTCTGCGCCCCCAGCTACTGCCGTCGGTACCGGCCGGCGGCACGCATGGCCCAGGGCATCGACACCTCCACCTGCCACATGGGGTTCCGCTGCATCGTGCGGAGGTGATCGGTGCAGGTGGTTCCGGTCCTTGAGATTCCCACGGGGCTGCTCAGGGTGGTCATGGAGGGTGCCGCCGGGGGGCTTCGCCTCATCCTTGAGTGTCTGTCGCTGCTCTGCGTGGCGATCGGCCTGGGCGTCACCCTGATCCGCCCCCTCTGCCAGGGTCGACTCTCGCTGCGACGGGTTACCCGCCCCTCCAACAGCGCCCGACTCACCTTCGGCAGCTGGTTGTCGATGGCGTTGGAATTCCAGCTGGGGTCCGACATCGTGGCGACAACGGCGTCGCCCTCAGAGCAAAATCTGATTCAGCTTGGAGTGGTGGCCGTGATTCGAACGTTTCTGAATGTGTTCCTGGCCAGAGAGGTGGAAGCAGAGCGGACACTGGAGGATCAGGAGAACCATCGCCCCAGCGTGATCACCAACGAGCAGCGGCCATGAGCGGAAACCTCAACAACGAACTGGCCAAGGAGCGCAGTCGGGCTGCCGCCGAGCGCACCATGATGGCCTGGATCCGCACCAGCCTCTCCCTGATCAGCTTCGGTTTCGGTCTCGACAAGATCATTGCGGCGATCAACCGCAGCCGGCTTGAGGGCAGTCAACATGCCGGCATGAGTGTGCGCCTGGTGGCGATGGGATTCGTGCTGATCGGCATCGTGTCGATGGCGGCAGCGACACGCCAACACCTGCGCACCCTGAAACAGCTGAAGCGGGATGACTTTGTTTACATTGATCAGACATCGATCACCATCTTCACCGCCATTGCACTCACCATCATCGGTGTTGTGGCGCTGTCCTTGCTGATCACGGGAAACTCTGGATTCTGATCACCGAATCACGATCCAACAAGCCTTCACTGTCCGGGCCCTCAACCTCCCTGCCACACCATGCCTCCAGTCGTCACCTTGTTGGTCAGTGTCACCATCTTCATGGTGATGTTTTCCCTGGGATTGGATCTGAACCTCTCCTCGCTTTCCCTCTCACGGCACCGTACGGGAGTGCTTGTTCGGATTCTGATCGGCACCTGTCTGCTGGTGCCCCTGGCAGGTCTTGTGCTGTTGGAGCTTCCGCTGGTGGCCGGGTTGTCATCGCCAGTCAAGTACGCCATCACCCTGATGGTGGTCTGTCCAAGCGCTCCACTGGCGCTGCGTCGGGTGAGTTCCCCGGGTGGCCGCGCCGGTCTGGCGGCCCTCATCCAGGTTTCAGCGGCCATCGTGGCGATCATCTCCGTCCCGCTGATGGCCGTTCTGTTCCTTTGGGTGAAGCCGGTGCAGGGCTGGGATATCACTCCGGCTCAAGTGGCTCTGCAGGTCACACGCGTGCAGCTCATCCCACTGGCGGCAGGCTTGCTGGTGAAGGCCGTCAGGCCGGGCTGGGCCCAGCGCTGGATCGGCGCCATCAGCAGGCTGGCCACGGCTCTGTTGCTCCTCATGATCCTGGTGCTGCTGGGGATCACCAGCAGCAACCTGATTCCCTTCCTCACCCAGAATCTGCTCGCCCTTCCGGTGATGCTCGTGATGGTGGCGATCAGTCTGGCGATCGGCTACGTGCTGGCCGGGCAGGATCCGATCGAACGGAACACGGTTGCCCTGGTGACGAGCACACGCAACCTGGGGCTGGCCGCCCAGTTGGCGGTGGTCTACGGATCAGCCATCAAGGGCCTGATTCCCGCCCTGCTGACCTATACATTGATGAGCATTCTGCTCTCCACTGCATTTCTGAAGCTGCAGGCTGGTCGCGTCAGCTCCTGATGCCGCGTCGTGATGGGGTCTTCAGTTTCGTGGTGCTCCATCCACCGCAATCTGGTCGTACTGCCACAGGCGTTTGAAGAAGCGGAGCGACCGTTTCTCCCCCATCTCCGTTGGCGTGTCTCGCAGAATCGTCCCCAGCGTCCGCTCTCCATCGATCGCCTCCACCAGCCGCTCCTGATCGCTGTCGATCGGGAGGATCAGGTCCGGGAAGTGATGTGCCCTGTTGACCAGCACCGCTGCAGCCCCCGCTGGAAGCCGCTCCCGCAGGCAGAGGGTCCACGGGAGGCGGAGAGGAATCAGGCTTCGCCAAGCCTCGGCACGGCGGGATGAACGCCGCTGGATGAAGGGATCGGGGGAGGAAAGATCACCATCCTCCTGTCGAAAGGCCGTGAAATGGTGCTTGGTGATCGTTCCCCTGAACAGTTCAACAGCGGCATGTTGTGACGCGGCAGGCAAGGCTCCCAGCCGGGCCGCATGGGGCGTTTCTGCCACCACGCCGCACTGGGGAAGGTAGGGAGCCTGCTCCATCCAGCGGCCGAAGAGCATGCCGCAACGGTTCAGCCAGCCCTGCAGCTGGGGCACGCTGTAGGCCCGGTCCTGGGGGTGCAGCAGGGCGTCCGCCAGGGCATCGGGATGCAGGAAGTCCTTGCTGGTGCGCATCACGTTGGCGAGCGGATGCTGCTGTGGCAGCTGCTGCAGGGTTGCGCTGAGATGTTGGAGTTCCGGTTCGGAGCTTCCGATCTGCAGCAGGCGGCAGTAGTCCTGCAACATGTAGAGGCCTGAACGGCCGTAGAGGGCATACACCATCAGCTGCATGGCCCCCTGGGGGTTCAACACATCCCGCAGCGCCATCAAGCCCTGATCGGGGTCGCTCAGATGATGCAGTACCCCTGTGCAGATGATCTGATCAAAGCCCTGATTCAGTTCGCCAATGCGTTCGATCGGCAGTCGATGGAGCTCCAGGTTGGTGAGGTCATGCTTCTGCTGCAGCAGGCGTGTATGGGCCAGGCTGGCATCACTGAGGTCGATGCCCACCACCCGGGCGTCCGGCTCCCGCAGCGCTATCGACGCGGCCTGGGAGGTGCCGCACCCGGCGACAAGAATGGTGCGAGAGGCTCTGTAGGGGAGCGTGGGCCAGAGCAGATGAAACATCACCCTCCGTCGCATGGGGTTGCGATAGAGCTCCGCAAGGTGATGGAGATCGTTCGGAGGAGCAGGATAGGGATGGCGCTCGTAGAAGCTGCGAACGTCAGTCATTGATTCATGGTGGTCAGTCTGATGACCGGAGCGTTCATTCAGGCCTCGTTTCGTAGGAACGATTCTCGATAGATTTCTGAGGCCTGAGCGTCTCTTTCCACGTCAGTTTCTAGCCCGGGTGAATATAGCAGTGAAACCCAGCCGGGATCGTCGCCTGCAGCTTCCGCCCAGGTTCCCGCCGCCGGCCCTCACGGGAGGGGCATGGCCGCCGGCGGGAACCCTGGGAGCATGCTCCGCCCTCCCCGGCCGCCCCTGCCCCTGCTGCTGCTGCTCCTGGTGCTGCTGCAGGCCCAGCTGCGGCCCCTCCAGCCCGGGGCGAACGATCCGCTGCGCCTGCTGGCAGGGGCGGACGGTCCGCGGCCGGTGATGCTGCAGGGGCGCCTGCTGAGTGATCCCATCGCCGCGGCTGCCGCCCCCGGGGGACCCGGCGCTCCCGGACCCTGTCGGGTGCTGCTGCAGACCTCCGGCGGCCGCAGCGAGCTGGGTTTCGCCGTCTGTCCTTCCCTTCGTGCGGGCTGGCGCGTGCGGGTGTCGGGGATCTTGCGGCGTCCCCGGCCGGCTCCCCACCCCCTGCTGGCGGGGTCGGCGGAGCGCCTGGCCCGCCAGGGCAGCTGGACGCGATTGTGGGTGGAAACGCTGGAGGTGCTGGAGCGGCCGGCCACCCCCATCGCCGATCTGCGCCGCGCCATCGCCGCCCGCTTCGTGGCCGCGGCGGGCCCTGACCGGGGTGGCCTGCTGGCGGCCCTGGTGCTGGGGAGGGCCATGGTTCCCCTGCCGGCCGCGTTGCGGGCCGACTTCCGCGCCGCCGGCCTCTCCCATGCCCTGGCCGCCTCGGGATTCCACCTGAGCGTGCTTCTGGGGGCCGTGCTGGCGCTGGGCCGAGGCCTCGGCCGGCCGGCGCGGCTGGTCATGGGAGGGGGCGCCATGGCCCTGTTCCTCCTGCTGGCCGGCCCTCAGCCCTCGGTGGTGCGGGCGGTGCTGATGGGGGGCATCGCCCTGCTGGTGCTCGAGAGCGGCCGGCGCGGCCGCCCGCTGGGGATCCTCGGCCTGAGCCTGGCGGGGATGCTGCTGCTGCATCCGGCCTGGCTTCACGACGTGGGCTTCCAGCTGAGCGCCGCCGCCACCGCCGGCCTGGTGCTGACGGCGCGGCCCCTGGAGCAGGCCCTCGCCCAGCGGCTTCCGGGCGGCCCCCCCGCCGCTCCGGGCTGGTGGCGGGGCTGGCTGGCGCCGGCCCTGGCGGTGCCGGTGGCGGCCAGCCTCTGGACCCTGCCCCTGCAGCTGCTCCACTTCGGCGTGGTGCCTCTCTACGCCGTGCCGGCCAACCTTCTGGCGGCTCCCCTGCTGACACCCCTCACCCTCGGAGCGATGGCCCTGGCGGGGGTGGCCGCGCTGGCGCCTCCCCTGCTGCCGCCCCTGCTGGTGCCCCTGGGCTGGCTGGCGGGTTGGCTGCTCCAGCTGGTCCACGCCGTTGCCACCCTGCCCCTGGCCCAGTGGCAGAGCGGCAGGCCGCTGCCTCTGCTGGTGCTGGCCTTCGCCCTGGCTCTGCTGGGCCTGGTGCTGCCCGGTCTGGACCGGCGTCTTCGGCCTCTGGCGGCGGGTCTGGGCGCCGGGGTGCTGGTGCTGCATCTGGTGCTGCTCACGGGCGACCAGTTGCTGCTGGTGCACCAGGGCGGGGGAAGGGCCGGCCGCGACCTGCTGCTGGCGCGGCACGAAGGGCGGGCTGCCCTGGTCAGCACCCGTGCCGATGGGCTCAGCTGCCGCCAGGCCGCCCAGCTGGCCCAGGGCCTGGGGGTGGCCCGCTTCGACTGGGCGCTGCTGCTGGATCCCGTGGCACCGGCCGATCCCGCCTGCTGGCGGCTCCGGGCTGGCCGGGTGCTGGCCTACGGCGACGGGGCGGTGCCCCTGGCGACCGGGCAGCGGCTGGAGAGCCGGGGGCTGGCGGTCCAGGCCCTGGCCATGGACAGCCATGCCCTGCGGCTGCACCTGGGTCGACAGCAATGGCTGCTGCTGCCGGACCGCCAGTCGCTGGCAACGTGGCGATCCCGCACCCAGGAACCCGCCGGGGAGGCGCTCTGGCTGGGATTCCTGCCCCGCCCAGGGGAGCACCGCGCCCTGCTGGCCCGCGCGCCGCGGCAGGTGTGGCTCAGCGGTGCTGCGCCGGCCGGCTCACCCCTGCCACCGGGGTGGCGGGCCAGTGGGGCGAGCGGCGCGCTGTCCGCTCCGTAAAGTATCCAGCGGCCGGAAGGCTGTGGAGAGGTGGCTGAGTGGTCGAAAGCGAACGACTCGAAATCGTTTGAAGGGAAACCTTCCGTGGGTTCGAATCCCACCCTCTCCGTTTCCGCTCTTTGCGGCATGGGTCGTTGAAGCCCGGAAACCCTGGCGCCACTGGGCTTTCACAGAAAGGTGCCCTTGCCGGCTCCATCGCCGCCGGGGCCAGGCCGCTGCTCATCCGCCGAAGGCCTGGCGCAGCTGAGCCACGTTGCGGCGCATCACGCTGAAGTAGCGGCCCGGATCACGGGAATCCTGCTCACTGGCGGTCTCCATCGGGTCGAACACGCTGATCGTCACCCCCAGATCCTCCGCCAGAGCATTGAAGGAACGGGGGCCTTCCTGGGGTTCACTGAGCAGGGCCTTGAGCTGGGTGTTCCTGACCACTTCGGCAACGCGCTGCAGATCCGCTGGGGTGGGGTTCAGCTCCGGCACGTCCACAAGGAAATCGGCCTTGAGGTCGTAGCGCTCGGCAAAGTAGGGGGCAAAGTCGTGGAAGGCCACGAACGTTTTGCCCTGATAGGGCTTCAGCTGGGCGGCGATCTCGCTGTCGAGATCCCTCAGCTGGGTGATGAAGGCCTCCGCATTGCGGCGATAGCCCTCCGCGCAGCTGGGATCGGCCTTCACCAGGCCGTCGCGGATCGTTTCCACCTGCTGCACGGCCCGCAGCGGATCCAGCCAGATGTGGGGATTCACCTCGCCATGGCCATGGGCGTGATCGTCGTCGTCGCGCCCTTTGTCCGCCTCGTCGTGTCCTGACTCTTCCGGAGAGTCGATCGTGGCGATCCCGCGGCTGGAATCGATCACCACCAGGGCCGGGTTCTCGGCCGAAGCCACGAGCCTGTCGAGGAAGGCCTCCACCTCCAGACCGTTCTTGACCAGCACCCGCGTCTCCCGCAGGGCGGCCAGATCCCCGGGTGTGGCCTGAAAATCGTGGGGGCCGCTGCCGGGCGGAATCAGGGCCTTCACCTCAGCGCAATCCCCTGCCACTGCCCGGGTGAACAGTGTCATCGGCAGGAAGGTGGTCATCACCATGAGCCCCTTGCCGCCGGAGCCGGGAGCACCGGCCTGCCGCGGGGCCCCGCAGGCCACCAGCATCAGCGCCAAGCCCAGCAGGGGTGTGCGTCGAGCCCATGAGAACAGAAAGCCCATCAGGAATCAGAAGGTGGCAAAGGGAGCTCGATCCGCAGGGACCGGACAGAGCGGGAACAAGAACCATTCTCAGGTCTGAAGGCTCAGGGCGGCCCGTCCCGGTGGCCCATCTTCACTTTCGGCAGCAGGGCCGCTCTCCACAAGGCGTCTTGCCGAATGGCGCCGGAAGGGCCCACCCCGCGGCCCCCGTGCCCGCCTCCCGGAATGGGCGAGAATTCCATTCACACGAGGCCCTGGAGCTTGAGAATCGGGCCGGTCGTGCTCCGCCACCATCACCATCCATCGGTTGAACCGATCCCACCCCCTCCTGCCCGGCGCCAGACGCATCGGCGCCCTGCTGCTGGCGGTCGGGATCGCCTTCGGGTTGATGCTGTTCTCCCCCAGCTCCGATGGTCCCTCTTTCGGCATGTTCGCCCTCGGCGGCGCCCCTGCCCGTGCCAATCCCCTGCTGGGCCAGCCCCCTGGGGGCCGTTCGCTGGGGCCACCGGACACCGACTTCACCACCCTGATCAATGCCGGCAGCTTCGAGCTGGCGCCGGTGCGGATCCTGGGGGTGCCGGTGATCCAGGTCACCTCCCGCACCGTTGGCGCCGGCAGCGAAGCGATCGATGCCCGCCGCCGGGCGCGGGTGATCGAGGGCAATCTCAACCTGCTCTACCAGCCTGTGCAGCTGTGCGGCTTCGGCGAACAGCTGGCCGATGGCCTGATCCGCCAGGGCATCCCTGAAGCGACGGGGGATCTCTGCTCACTGCGGAGCTGGAATCTCAGCGATCCCCAGGCCCTCAGCCTCAGGACCAGGGCTCTGGACTCGGGTCTGGTGCTGATCGAAGCGGAGTTGCCCGGTCGCACTGGGGCCTTTCCCCTGCTCACCGTCACCTGGGCCGATGCCCAGTTCTTCGGCACCAACCCGCAGCAGCTCGCCGAAACCTGGCGCAAGAATCTGCAGGCCCGGCTGCGGAACGCCCGGTCAATGATGCAACCCTCGGCCCTGCTGCGCCGGGTGGGTTTTTCCTTAGCCACCATTCTCGCTGTGGTGGCGGTGGAAGCGGGCCTGATCTGGCTCTGGCGGCGCCTGCGCCGACGCACCGCCTGGTTGCACCAGCAGGCCAGGGATTCGCCGTGCACCAGCAGCCTGCTGATGGTGCAGGTCAACTTCGGGATCACCCGATTCCTGCTGGTGCTTGTGCTGGTGGGCATCGCCGTGATCATCAGCCTGGCGGTGATGGCCGTGCCCGGTCAGATCCCACTTGGCCTCGAACTGCTTGTGGTGCCCGTCGAGGCCGCCGTGAAGTTCGCCCTGGTGGGTCTGCTGGCGCTGGTGCTGCGCTCCGTCGACAGCTTCCTTCTCTATCAGTGGTCGGTGAACCTGGCCGTGGCCCGGGAGGAGCAATGCCGCCGGGATCAGCGCTTCCGCAGCCTGCTGAAGAGCAGCCACCGGCTGATCAATCTCGGCTGCATCCTGCTGGTGGCCATCTGGATCCTGATGGGGATTCCCGGGGTGCGCACCCTGTCGTCGGAGGTGTTCCTGGTGGGGGGTGCTCTGCTGGGCGCCCTGGCCCTGGCCTTCCAGGGGCTGCTGCGGGATTTCGTGGCCGGCATCGTGGTGGCCCTGGAAGACCATTACGCCATCGAAGACTGGGTGGAGATCGATGGCGACCAGGGGGTGGTGGTGGATGTGGGGATCCTCAACACCAGCGTGCGCTGCCTGGATCAGCGGGTGGTGGTGGTGTCGAACAGTTCCTTTCAGCGGGTGGTGAATCACACCAAGTTGCGTTCGGGCCTGGAGGTCACCCTGGTGATCGCCCCGAACGACGCCCCCCTGGCGCAGGTGCTGGCCCTGGCGAGGGAGGAGTTGCAGGCGTTCGCCGCCGATCCCGAATGGCGATCCCGCATGCTCTGGCCGCCGGTGCTGCGGGGGGTCACCGAGGTCACCCCCCTGGGCATCACCATCAGCGCCCTGATCGTCACCCCCACCAGTGAGCAGTGGGCGGCCCAACGGGAACTTCTGCGCCGTTGGGTGGAACGTTTTCAGACGGAGGGGGTGCGGCTGGCCTATGTGCCGGAGTTGCGGAGTCTGGCCCAGCGGTGAGAGCGGGGCCCAGCGATCGGCTTCCGGCCGCCGGCGGGTCCCCCCAGCCGACCGAGCAGAAGGCCTGAAGGGATGGATTCCTGAGGATCAGTCCGACGGCATCAGGAGTGAAACAGCAGCACCAGGCCGGACTTCACCTGATGGAATTCCCGTTCCTCGCGGCTGAGATCCAGGCCCACCTGGAGTCCCTCCTTCAGGGCCACGTCAAAGGGAGGGGGCGTGGGAGGGCTGCCGTCGCACCACAGCGCGGCAATCCCCACCGGCGTGGCATGCCAGCGAAAGCAGGGGGTGGAGCCGATCGAGGGCTCCTGCAGGGCATCTTCGAGAAGCTCTCGGATCGCCATGGTGTCCCGGCTCTCGCCCTCCCAGTCGTCGCCTTAGCTTCGGCAGAGAGCTCCGTCAGGGCAATCGGCTGAGAGTTTTCGTGATACAGGCGCCTACCGTGCCCGCCATGGCGGCCTTCCCCAGTTCGATCGCTCTGGTGCACGAGTGGTTCACGCCCCGGTCCATGGGTGGGAGCGAGCAGGTGGTGCAGGAGCTGGACCGGCACCTGGCGGAGCGGGGAACCCCCACCGATCTCTATGCCCTGGTGGACGGGGAGAGTCGCCGGCCCGGCAGCTGGCTGGCGGGCCGGACCGTTCACACCAGCTTCATCCAGAGGCTGCCCTGGGGCGTGAGCCACGTGCAGCAGTACCTGCCCCTTCTGCCACTGGCGATCGAGCAGCTGGATGTCTCCGGCCATCCTCTGGTGATCAGCAGCAACCATCTGGTGGCCAAGGGCGTGCTCACCGGTCCCGATCAGCTGCATGTGAGCTACGTGCACACCCCGGTCCGCTACGCCTGGGATCAGATGCACACCTATCTGGCCCGCTCCGCCCTGGCCCGCGGGCCCCTGGGCCCCCTGGTGCGGTGGCAGCTGCACCAGCTGCGCCAGTGGGACGTGGTCAGCAGCGCCCGGGTGGATGCGCTGGTGGCCAATTCCCGCTTCACCGCCCGGCGGATCCGTCGTTTCTGGCGCCGCCGCGCCCACGTGCTCCATCCCCCCGTGGCGGTGGAGCGGTTCCGCTGGGACCGGCCCCGTGACGACGTCTACGTGAGCCTCTGCCGGCTGGTGCCCAACAAGCGGGTGGATGTGGTGGTGGAGGCCTTCAACCGCACCGGTCTGCCTCTGGTGGTGCTGGGCGACGGCCCCGAGCGGCGCCGGCTGGAGGCGATGGCGGGCCCGGCCATCCGCTTTCTGGGGCACCTGTCGGACCGGGAGGCGGCCGGCTGGCTGGAGCGTTCGAGGGCCTACGTGTATGCGGGCCTGGAGGATTTCGGCATCGCGCCGGTGGAGGCGATGGCCGCCGGCGCTCCGGTGATCGCCTATGGCCGGGGTGGTGTTCTCGACAGCGTGCGCTGCCTGAGCGCAGGGGAGCCGGAGCCCACCGGCCTGCTGTTTCCGGAGCAGACCGCCGCCAGTCTGGTGGCGGCTCTGGAGCATTTCGAGGCGGGGCGGCAGTGGCGTTCCCTGCCGGCGGAGGGCCAGCGGCGCTGGGCGGAGCGCTTCGCCCCCGAGGTCTTCCGGCGGCGGATGGACACCCTGCTGGAGGGGCTCTGGGCGCAGCACCTGCGGCGCCTGCGCCGACCTGTGCCTCTGATCTGAGTGGCCCTCAGGGATGGAGTTCCGGTCGGATGGATCCTTAAATTCAGCGAACAAAGCCGTCCCCCATGCTCTCTTCCATCGGGACCCCCTACGCCTCTTCACAGATTGCGACAGCTTCGGCGCAGGTGTTCACCGCCGAAGAGCTGATTGCTTTCCAGTCGAAGCGTGATCGTGTCATCAAGCGCAGCGGCGACATTGTCTTCTCCCTCGCCGTGCTCACCCTCGGGGCGCCTGTGCTGCTCGCCCTTGCGCTTCTGGTGAAGGTCACCTCCCGTGGTCCGGTGTTCTACGTGCAACAGCGGGTGGGCCGCGACTACCGCAGTTTCGGTTGCATCAAGTTCCGAACCATGCGTCGGGATGCCGATCGATATCTCTCCAAATTGCTGGCCGAATCGCCTGATCTTGACGAGGAGTTCCGCAACGATTTCAAGCTCAGGAATGATCCCCGCATCACCCGCCTGGGCAAGTTCCTGCGTCGCTCCAGCCTTGATGAATTGCCCCAGTTCCTCAACGTTCTCCGCGGTGAGATGAGTGTGGTGGGCCCCCGTCCGATCGTTCGCAACGAACTTGATCGCTACGGCGACCGCATGAACGAGGTTCTTGCCGTGCGTCCTGGTCTGACGGGCCTGTGGCAGGTGTCCGGCCGCAACAACCTCAGTTACCCCGAACGGGTCCGGCTGGACGTCCGTTACGCACGCCATCGCAACTTCCTGCTGGATCTGCGCATCATCGTTCGGACCATCAGTGTGATGCTCGATCCCCGCGACCGGGGAGCCTACTGAAATCCCCTGGGTCAGGCCTCGCTCCGGAGATCTGCCCCCGCTCAGCCTGATCTGACCGATTCCAGAGCCGCCAGGCCCGGCAGCGCCACGAGCAGCCAGAGCAGCTCCAGCCGATCCCCCAGGGCCAGGATCAGTTCCACCCCTTCGACGTCAGCAGGCCGGCCGGTGGCCGCGAGGATCGGTTTGTTCCGCACCCCGTCCGCGTAGGTGTTGGCGCCTCCCATCCGCACCCCCGCTCCGTGGGCGAAGGCCGCTTCCGAGACCCCGGCATTGGGGGAGGGGTCCTGGCTCCCGTCCTGCAGGGCCGCCAGCAGCAGGCGGCCGGTCTGCAGGGGGTGTCCCGCTGCCAGGGGCAGGGTGACGGCCACCAGCCGGGTCGGCAGCCAGGTGAGCAGGTCGTCGAGTCGGGCACCGGCGGTGCCCAGCCAGCGCAACCGGCCGTGGCGGTAGCCCAGCATGGAGTCGAGGGTGCTGGTGGCCTTGTAGGCCCAGGCCAGGGCCAGGGGGCCCGGCAGCTGGGGATTCAGCGTGCTCAGGGCCGCCCCCACCAGCATCCAGAACAGGGGGGCGAACAGCCCGTCGACGGCGTTTTCGGCGGCGGTTTCGGCGGCGGCCCGCAGGATCTCCCCGCGCGGCAGCCCGCTCACCTGGCGGCCCACGATCCAGGCGAGGCGCTCCCTGGCCAGGGGCAGCTCGGGCAGCGCCTGCAGCACCGCCCGCACCGCTCGCTCCAGGCTGCCGCCCGCCAGGGCGCTGGCCAGGCCGAGCAGCAGCAGGGGTGTGCCCAGGGCGGGATCCTGGTGGGCCAGAATCTCGATCCCCCAGCCCGCCAGCCCGCTGCTTGCCACCACCAGCAGGGTGAGCAGCAGACCTCCCAGGCGCAGGCGCCAGGGGCTGGTGCCTGCCAAGAACTCCACCGTCCTGCGCAGCCCAGCGATGGCCATCCCCATCACCTGCACCGGGTGGGGGCACCAGCGCGGGTCCCCGACCAACCTGTCCAGGGCACAGGCGAGCAGCAGCAGCAGGGGGAGGCTCAAGGCCGGGGCCGACCCGATCCCGTGGCCCTGATGGCGACTTGGGCGACGGTCAGCAGGCGCCGCGGCATCGGGACGGGTTCAGGCGGCCTTGAGCCAGCTGAACATCGAGCGCAGGCCCTTGCCCACCTGCTCGATCGGATGGTCGGCGTCCCGCTGGCGGGCTTTGGCCATCTCGGGCTTGCCGGCTTCGCATTCGGCCACGAAGTTGCGGGCGAAGGTGCCGTCCTGGATATCAGCCAGGATGCGCTTCATCTCCGCCTTGGTGTCGGCGGTGATCAGCCGGGGCCCGCTCACGTAGTCGCCGTACTCGGCGGTGTTGGAGATCGAGTCGCGCATGGCCGTCAGGCCCCCCTTGACCATCAGATCCACGATCAGCTTCACCTCGTGCAGGCACTCGAAGTAGGCCAGTT
>CALNZO010000008.1:0-294870 GCA_942491175.1 uncultured bacterium
CCTTTCAGCATGCGGTTCCAGTAGATCCAGGGCAGAACGTCCTTCTTCATCACCCACATGCTCCAGCGCTCCTGGGTGGGATCGAGGGGGAAGGAGGGAACGGGCTGCCCCTCGTAGTTGAACTCGGCCATGATCACCTTCCCGTAGCCGGTGATCAGCGGGCAGCAGGCGTAGCCGTCGTAGCGGGCGGCCAGGGGCTGGCCGTCGAGATGGGCCAGCAGGTTGGCCACCAGCACCGGCGCCTGGCCGCGCACGGCGGCGGCGGTCTTGGAGTTGGGCAGCGACGACACATCTCCGAGCGAGAACACGTTCGGGAAGCGCACGTGCCGGGTGGTGTATTTGTCCACCTCCACCCAGCCGCCGGGGCCCGCCACCGCCAGCGGGCTGGAGGCCACCACATCGGGGGCCGCCATCGGCGGGGTGACGTGGATCATCGCGAAGGGGATCACCTCCTCGCGGGTGGCGTCGCCCTCCTTGACCGTGAAGACGGCCTCCTTGCTGTCGGGGCGCACCTCGGTGAGGGTGTGCTGGTAGCGGGCGTCGATGCCGCGGCGGGCCACGATCTCCCGCAGCGGTGCGGCATAGACGGGGATGCCGAAGATGCCGGGGGTGGCGGTGGCGTAGATCACATGGCTGCGCTCGGCCACCTCGGGCGAGCGCTTGAAGACGTCGTCCGCCAGGTACATGATCTTCTGGGGCGCCCCGGCACACTTGATCGGCGTGTCGGGATAGGTGAACAGGGCGTTGCCCCCCTGGAACTCCTGGATCGTCTTCCAGGTGTAGTCGACGGTGTCCTTGGAGTAGTTGCTGGTGATGCCGCCCGTGCCCAGGGCCTCGGGCAGGCCCTTGATCCGGTCCCAGCAGAGCTTGATGCCGGTGGCCACCACCAGCACGTCGTAGCTGAGCGTGTCGCCGGATTCGGTGGTGACGCGGTTGGCCACCGGATCGAAGCCACTGACGGCATCGCGGATCCAGCGCACCCCGGCGGGGATCAGCCCCTCCTCGGCCCGGCGGGTCTGCTCCAGGCTGAACACCCCTCCTCCCACCAGGGTCCAGCCGGGTTGGTAGTAGTGGTCGGCGGAGGGCTCGAGGATGGCGATCTCCAGACCCGGCCTGGCCCCCTTGAGCTGGCTGGCCACGGTGAGGCCCGCTGCCCCTCCGCCGACGATCAGGATCTGGTGATGGGCCATGGAGAAAGGGCGAGGGCGTTCAGGCCTGCTGGTGCATTCCAGCCTTCCGTCTAGTCACGCCCCGGGCCGACGTCAGCGGCGACCTGCGGGGAAAGGGGGAAGTGTCACGGTCGACACCGGATGGGCCAACGCTGGACCAGAATGGGGACATCAAGAACGGAGCAGGACCATGTTCCTCAAAGTTCGCCACGACGCCGACGACACCAGCCTGGTGGAGGTGCTTGAGGTCAAGCAGTTGTTCAACCCCTTCGACACCCAGGTGCGGGGGCGCCTCCACGGGGGCGAGGAGCTGCAGGACCCGCAGAACTACGCCAAGGAGGATCTCTTCTTTCCTTCCGGTGAGGCCCTGCCCCGTTGCTGGGTGGATTCCCACTACCAGGACTGACCCCCCGGTGCCGGGCGGAAGCCGCTGCTAGCACGCCTGCATGGCGCCCCATGCTCCCGTGCCCCATGGCCACCCGGCTCAGCAGCGGTCGGGCTCACCGCGGGCCTTCTTCTGGAGTGTGCTGCTCAACAGCGGCCTTTCAGGGCTGCAGCTGGCGATCGGCTTCGGTTTCGGCTCCCTGGCCCTGATCGGTGACGCGATCCACAACCTGGGTGACGTGGCCGGCCTGCTGTTCGGCTGGGGGGCCGAGCGGCTCAGCAGCCGTCCGGCCACGGCCCGCTTCACCTACGGCTTCGGCCGCAGCACCCAGCTGGCCTCCCTGGTCAACGCGGGGCTGATCCTGATGGCATCTGGGGTGGTGATCGTCGAAGGGGTGCAGCGACTGATCCAGCCGGTGCCCGTGGTGAGCGGCCCGGTCGCCTGGGCTGCGGCCGCCGGAGTCGTGGTGAACCTGCTCTCGGCCCGCCTGTTCGGGACGGGCCACAACCACGACCTCAACCGGCGGGCGGCAGTGCTGCACCTGCTCACCGACGCAGCCGTCTCGGCCGCGGTGCTGGCCAGTGCCCTGCTGGTGGGAATCAGCGGCTGGATCTGGCTGGATGCCGCCACGGCCATCGGCGTGGGTCTGGCGGTGGCCTGGAGCGGCTGGGAGCTGATGCGTGAAGCCCTCACCGCCAGCCTCGACGCCGTGCCGCGAGCCATCAACCTCGCCGAGGTGGACGGAGCCCTGCGCTCCCTGCCGGGTGTGGAGAGTGTGCATCACCTGCACGTGTGGGGCATGAGCACCTCCCAGACCGCCCTGACGGCCCACCTCAGCCGCACCGGCTGCGTGGACGACATGGAGCTGCTGCATCAGGCCGAACAACGGCTGGCGCAGCTGGGCATCGCCCACAGCACGCTCCAGCTGGAGCCACCGCAGCCTGGAAGATCCAGCGGGAGCCTGCCCGGATCTGCGCGCCTGATCGCTTCGAACGGCAAGACGGCGGAGAGAATGGGCCCATGCGGTGAAAGTCTGACCCCGCCGCCGGCCCCTGGCCTTTGATCCCGGCGATGTGCGAACTGCTGGCCCTCAGCGCCAACACCCCCACCGACATGCGCTTCTCCTTCCATGGCCTCACCCGCCGGGGTGGGGCCACGGGCAGCCACGGCGACGGCTGGGGGGTGGCCAGCTACGACCCCGACGGTGGCGGGGTCCATCTGCACCGGGAGGACGCCCCGGCCGCCTTTTCCAGCGCGGCCGCCGAGGTGGCGGCCCTCGACCTCAGGGCCCACTGCTCCATCGCCCACATCCGCAAGGCCACCCAGGGGGTGGTGGCCCTGGAGAACTGCCACCCCTTCCACCGCCGCTGGCACGGCCAGGAATGGGTGTTCGCCCACAACGGCGACCTCAAGGGGGAGTTGCGCTTGATCCTTTCCGGCGGCCGGATGCCACAAGGGCATCGACCGGCCGCAGGGCAGCACCGACAGTGAAGCGGCCTTCTGCTGGATCCTCGGCGAGCTCGAGCGGGACGGCATCAACCCCGACGACGAAGCCGGCCTCTTCGACGCCCTGGTGGCGGCCTCCGGCCGGCTGGCCGGAGCGGGAATCTTCAATTGCCTGATCAGCAACGGCCGCTGGCTGTTCGCTTATGCCAGCACCAAGCTGCACCGCATCACCCGGCGGGCTCCCTTCTCCCGGGCCACCCTCGCTGACGCCGATCTCAGCGTGGACTTCGCCGAACTGGCCGGCCCCCGCGACGTGGTGACGATCATCAGCACCGAACCGCTGACCACCGATGAGTGCTGGACCCCTCTGGCGGTGGGGGAAGCGCTGCTGCTGCGGGGCGGCGAGGTGGTCCGCCGCGCCGTTCCCTCGCCGCCGGTCCCGCTGTCCCTGGCCGTGGCCGCTTCAGCCAGCGCCGGCTGATCATCACCCTGAAAGCCAAGCGGCTCACGCTCGATGCCCTTCACATCAAGAGGAAGCCCAATCGCATCCTTGATTTGCGCCATCTATTGATCCAGTCATTCGGCTTGCCTATGGCGACCCGACAGAGCGGAGACAACCTCCGGGAAGCATCGATCAACGCATCTTTTCATTACCACACCAAAACGCTTTGCCGTAGAACTACAGAAATACTCAAAGGCCTCATTCGTCCATATTGTCTGCCTTGCATCTGAACAGCACAGATGTCCAGCCTGCCAGCATTACCAGAATTAAATGCCTCTTTTCTAGCAATAGTCGGCTGGCCAGACAATACTTTCGATGACAGGAAACGCAGACACTTTATTGATTACTCGTGATCTTCCACTTTGAAGAAGGCTCTCATCCTTTCAGGCCCTCAACACTCATCCCCTCATCAATTTTCGCACAGCTGATGCCAGAACCGCCACTCAGAAGCAGCGAATGCGAGCTTCGCGCCAAGGAAGATCTTTCGCCGCAGCACTCCAGTGCTTCCATAAAAATTGCTCCAAACCCTCCATCGCATCGGGCCCTTGCTTCCCGAAGGAGGGGGGGGAGGTGAGAATGGATGAGTGTATGGAGCCTCGGATGCCAACGACCGCTCCTGGTCGCCTCGCCAGACCAGTCGATCGACGAGGCTTCTTCGCGACTGACATCCTGCTCACCAAGCTGCACGCTCCGGCGCTCCCGGACGACTGGATTGTCCGACCCCGGCTCCTGGAGCATCTCGACCAGGGGCGCCTCTGCCCGCTCACACTGGTTTCAGCCCCGGCCGGCTACGGAAAAAGCCTTTGCGTTGCCGCCTGGCTCCAGACCTGTACGGAGTCGAGTGCGTGGATCTCGCTCGATGCCGGCGAAAGCGACGCCGGTACGCTCACGGCGTACCTGGTAGCCGCTGTATGCGGGGTGTTCGCGGAGTCGTGCCCGGAAACGCGGGCCCTGCTCGAGGCGCCCGAGCTTCCTGCCGTTCCGGTGCTGGCCCGAAGCCTCGCCAACGAGCTTGCCGCGATCGAGGTGCCCGTCATCCTGGTTTTGGACGACTATCAATCCATCGAAGCCCAGGCGGCCCACGATCTGCTCTGCGAGCTGCTCGCCCATCCCCTACCACGTCTCCACCTGATCCTCCTCACGCGGTGCGATCCGCCCCTGCCCCTGGCCAGGCTGCGGGCCCTGGGGCAGCTGAGCGAGCTGCGCATCCAGGATCTCCAGTTCAACCGGCCTGAATCCGACGCCTTCGTCGCCCAGAGCACGCGGCTCTCCCTGAGCGACCGTGCACTGGCCCACCTGCATGACATGGTCGAGGGCTGGCCGGTCGGTCTGCGCCTGGTGGGCTTGGCATTGCGGGGCCAGCGCGATCCGGAAGCTTTTCTCCGCGGGCTGAGCGGAGCAACCCGGAACCTGCAGGACTACCTCGTTGAGGAGGTCCTGCGCGGGCTTCCCATTTTCCAGCGGGAGGCGTTGCTCAAGACATCGATCCTCAACCGCTTCTGCGGCCCCATCTGCGAGGCGATCTGCACGCACCACAATGACGACCCGGCTTCCGTCTTCGAGGGTCGGGCCTTCATCGAGTCGATCCTGGCCAAAGGCCTGTTTGTTGTTCCGCTCGACGAAGGTGGAGTGTGGTTTCGCTACCACCACATTTTCCAGGGACTTCTGCGAGATCACCTGGAAAAGCAGTCGATCCCAGGCAGGGTCGAGGCTCTCCACGCTCGGGCGGCTCGCTGGTTCGACGAGCAGGAACTCCCCGACGAGGCCCTTCACCATGCCCTGGCGGCCGGAGATCATGAGCTGGCCCGGTCTGTGGTGCGTCGCCACCGCACCGACCTCCTCAATCGTGAGCAGTGGAGGAAGCTGGAGCGCTGTCTCGACCAGCTCCCCCAATCCGTCGTCGCCGGAGATGCGGCGCTGCTTGTGGCCAAGGCATGGTCCGGCGAGTACCGATGCCGCAGCTGCGCGGTGGAGCACCTGCGAGAGGCGGAGGTGCAGCTGGCCATCGCCCGCGAATCCGAGCCGGAGGCTGAGGCGATCCAGGGTGAGATCGATGCGCTGCGTACCATCCAGGAGTTCGACCTGGGCCATGGCGAGCAGGCCCTGACCTGTGCGAAGCGGGCTCTGGCCAGGCTGCCCGCGGAGTTCGAGCACGCCCGTGCCTACGCCCTGGTGATTCAAGCCCTGGCTCATCAGAGCCAGGGGGAGGTATCGCGCGGTCTTGAGCTCTTCCATGCCGCGCTTCAAGACCACGATGCCGACGAGGCCTCCCGCTCCCTTCCGCTCACGGGTCTCTCCTTCCTTCATTGGCTGGAGGGCGATCTCGCCCGCATGAGGCAAGCCGCCCTGGAGAACCTTCGGATCGGCGAGGAGCAAGGACTTCGCGCCTCCGTCGCTTACGCCGGCTACCTGCTGGGGATCCTCCATTACATGCGCGGCGAGCTGGAAGAAGCGGCCGAACATCTGCGTCGGGTGATCGATCTTCGCTTCTTCGCGAGCCAGGGTGAGTACTGCCACAGCGCCTTCGCCCTCGCGCTCGTCCATCTCGGCCAGGGACACGACCAGGAGGCCTGGGCGACGTTCGAGGCGCTCTCGACGTATGTTCATCAGACTGGCAGCACCAAGTTGCTCTCGCTGGTGCGTGCCTTTGAAGCGGAGATGGATCTGCGGATCGGCCGCACGGCGCACGCCGTGCACTGGAGCGGGACGGCCTCCCCCGAGCCTTTCCGTTCCCTCTATATGTTTTACGTCCCCCAGCTCACGCTGGCCAGGGCCTGGCTCGCCGGTTCGCGGCCCGAACGCAGGCAGGCGGCCGCGAAGCTGCTCGATCAGCTGCTGGGCCTGCCCGCCGTGGCCCACAACGTGCCGCTGCGCATTCAGGCTCTCGCCCTGCGTGCCCTGGCAGGGGCGCACGGCAGCGACCAAACGTTGGCGCTCGAGAGGCTGAGCGAGGCGCTCGCCCTGGCCGCTCCCGGCGGCTTCGTCCAGCCCTTCGTCGACCTGGGGGCCCCGATGGCATCGCTGCTCGAGCAACTGCCCCCGGGGCTCAGCGAAAGCGAGCAGGTCGAGCGCATCCAGGCCGCCATCCACGCCGCGGTGTCCAAGCGAGCTCCGTCTGCGGTGGGGGGGATGCTCATCAAGGCTGGTGGAATCCTCTTTGAGCCGCTGACGATCCGTGAGCAGGACGTCCTCGAGCTGCTCTGCGAGCGCCTGCGCGACAAGGAGATTGCCGAGAAGCTCTGCATCTCACCGGCGACGGTCAAATCGCACCTCAAGACCCTGTTCCGCAAGCTCGACGTCGGCGACCGTCGCCAGGCGGTCAGCCGCGCCCGGGAGATCGGGGTCCTCCCCGGAGCCTCCCGGCGGCTGGGGTGAACCTCTCACTCCACCAGCTGGATTTCGCCTGGCCTCCAGCTCTGATCGATTTCCTCCGAATCAAGCATGGCCAGTCCGTAGTCCGACCCCTTGCCAGCCACCGTGAAGGCCATGGCGGGCGAAACGAGGATGTAGCCGAAGTGGAAGAGAACGCGTGCATCGAGGTTGTAGGCACCATTGTCCCCGAAGGCCATGTTCTTGTTGGCGTAGGCCATCACCCAGGCGCTGTCCTTTCCGTAGATGAAGTTGCACGGCTCACGAGGGAAGTAGCTGATGGAGCGGGCAGCGGCATTACCGATCGCAGCGGCATCCTTCTCGCCATGGCTGGCTGGATCACCAGCCAGATCAAGGATGGAGGAGCTGCTGATGTTGCTGGTGAGGATCAGGATCGTATTGGTGAAGTCCACGGTGTGGCCCTGGCCATCGGTGACCCGGCCGTCATCGAGGATCTGCAGCATCACGTTGAACCCATCGGGGTTGGCTTTTCCCACCTCATCGAACAGGATCACCGCATAGGCCCGCCGCCGCATCGCTTCGGTGAGCTGGGCCCTCTCCTCGTAGCCCACCTAGCCCGGAGGCGCTCCGATCAGCCGGCTCAAGGCGTGCTTCTCCATGTATTCGCTCATGTCGATCCGCAGCATCGCATCCTCGGAATCGAACATCTGCGCCGCCAGGGCCTTGGAGAGTCCCGTTTTGCCCACGCCGGTGGTGCCGAGGGACTTGAATTTGGTGATGCCGGCTGGGATCGGAAGACCAGCCCGGGAACGCTGGATGGCATCGGCCACGGCCGTCACCGCCTGCTCCTTGTCGGTCACCCGTGTGCGCCTCTGAGCTCACTCCATCGTGCGTATGGGAGCCGAGCACCAGCTGCTTCGGCCGATGCCGGCAGCCCTCTGGAAGAGATCATCGCGGAAGTCCGGTCGGCCGGTTCTGGGCTCAATGCGGGCCACACGCCAGAGCTCCCGCTCGCAGTTGATCGTGACGGTGATGTGCGTGCCGGCGCCGGCGTCAGCGGTGGAGGTGCGCACCCAATCAGAGAGCACCGTGGCTGACACCCGCTGCGTGATCGAAGCTCTGCAGACCATGGACCGAGAGCTGGAGAAGGGCCTGGCCAACGTGGCCAGCGAGGCCAGACAGGTGCCCAGCGAGCCCTTCCAGACGCTCTGGCGCGACAACCTGAGCGGCTTCTACCAAACCAGTCCCGATCCGAAAGTGAACCTCTCCCGATTTTGTAGACACTGGGCTTCTACGATCCAGGAAGGAGATGCACGCACGTCGCACAAGCTTTGGCGCCGGATTCACTCGGCCTTCTGGATGTCGGACAGCTTGAATGACTTATCGAAGAAGCTATCTTTCGGACCGTAGAATCTGAACATCGCATAGGGCGCTTTGCCGGCGGTTGGAATCCAGTTTGCTTCCAGCCCTTTTGGGGCCTCAGGGCCGAAATAGAGGGTGACACTGCCATCAGCGTTCTGCGTCATTCTGTCGAGGTCGCGGGATGACAGGCCAGGCAGCATCTGCGGCGAATAGATGAAGGCGTAGGTGGCGCGGTCATAGATCGTCAGCGACCAGAACTGCTTCACCGGCACATCCTTCGCCACGGTCAGGCTGTAGGTCTTGCCGGCCTCGAGCAGTTCGCCATCGCCGTCGCGCATGGTTGCGATGTACATTGTGGAAGGCTTCTTGGCGACCTTGGCCGGGAAATAAATCGCCGAGAACCACGGGCGTACCGCACGCGTGTCGTAATCGAGAACATAGGGGTCCGTGGACTCCCACTTGAAGCTCTTGTCCGCATCGGAGAAGAAGACATTCCGCCACGTGCGATCCTCCCACCAGGTTTCTCCCGGCAGAACAGCGGCAAACTTCTCCTGCATGTAGTGATAGGCATCGACCACCGCCTGCCGGAAGATCGCCTTTGTCTTGTCATCTGGGTTGTACGGCTTGCTCTTTTCAATTCCGATGGTCTTGAGCATCCCCATCATCACCATGTCGCGCTGACGGGAAGGCTCGATGCTGATCACTTCGTGCAGGTCCTCGAACCAGCGCTCGTCGTAGCGGGCAAGGGTGGGCCAGCGGGTGTTCAGTGGATCGGTGAAAGTCGTGGGCTTTGGATTGGGAAGCTCAGAGAGGTAAACCATCTTCATTTGCCTGGCCAAGGCCTCGGCATCCGCCAGGGTGCCGGACGGGGTTGGGATGGCGCGGATGGCCATGTCGGGCCGGAAGCTCGGACTCCTGACCTCGATAAAGTCCTCAGGAACCGTGCCGGCATACCCCGGGGGTGTCAGCAGCAGCTTGGCACCCTTTCCCTGGTCCACACCAATGGGCCCGATATCCACGAAGGTCTGGTACCAGTGATCCGCGAGTTGACCGAACATCGTTGCCTTGTCATTGGCGGGCGGGATTTCGAGCACCACCGGGCCCTTGCGCAGGTCTGTCATCGCCAGCACATAGGGCGACACATTGTTTGGAGTGAGAGCTTCGAACAGAGGCGTGGCACCGGCGGACATGGCCAGCACTTCATTCTCATCAGCGCCCATGGCGAGCGTGCCCCGCCGCAACCCCAGCTTGTTGACCAATGGAACGGACCAGAGCACAGCTTCAAAAGCACGCTGATACAGCACCTGTTCCTTGAAGGTCTCGAAACGTGTGAAGGAGGGCCTGGCCTGGGCTGGGGGTTGACCGCCCAAGGGTTCGGTTGGCTGGGCCTGAGCCGTGGCGGTCAGGAAGACCGCTGCCACGAGTGCAAATCTTGTTGTCAGTCGCATCTCAATCGTTTAATTGGGAAACAGGAATGTGACGGCAAAGCGCGCGCCGAACCCCTCAGGACCATTGTCCTGGCTGTTTGCCCAGTAGCGAAGACCGAGCTGGAACTGCACTTTCTGGCTGCCAATTTCTGTCAGCTTCGAAACAGTGGCATTGAAGGGCAGCGCCAGATCGCTGCTTGTCCAGTTGTAGGACCCCTCCGTGTTCAGCCCGAAGCTCCAGGCGTTCTTGGTGGTATAAACAAGGAAAGGCTGAAAGTAGGTGTTGTTCAGCTCCGGGCTGTTGCTCCGCGTCTCGACGACTCCCCATTGTTGCCCGGCGAGCAAGCCGTACGTCCAGGGCCCTTGCTGGAACAGAAAGATGCCGGTTGGCCCGAGCCCGAGAGTGCCTGAGCCAAGAAGCCCATCCGTGCTGGTAGGCCAGGTGGCGACTGGCCCGACACCCCAGGTCAGGGTTCCGAGCGGCGTTTCCTTTGGTTGCGGCACGAAGAAGAAACTCTGGAGCGTGTCGCCAAGACCGAATTGCGTGCCCGAAGGCCCGGCGATGTCATTCTGCAAAGCGACCGGCAGAATGGTACGCAGGACGAGGGACCATTCCTTGGACAACGTGATGGGGATGACCGGCTGAATATTTACAAAACCTTTATAACCATCGGTGGGGCCATAACCCGTATCGTAATTGAACTGAAACGGCACACTGATCAGCGACGCGATCGGATTCGCCAGTTTCTTGGCCAAAGCCTCGGCGCTCTGCGGGCTCTCCGTGGTTGCTGATTCCACTGCAGGGCTTGCTCCGTCGTTTGCAGCGTCGGTTTCCGCAGTATCGACTACCTGAACAGTGTCACCGCCTTGAGCTTTGGCCACGGACTGAGGGCACGCTGCGTCGCTCGCAGGGTTGATCTCCGGAGCTGTGGCAACGCCTGGCGTTTGCGCATGAACGACCGGGCTTCCTAACAGCAGGCCAGCGATGGCGGCGATGCCAATGGGACATAGCCGTGCGGAGAGGATAGGCAGATGCATGTTGTGGAAATCCGGTGTCCTGTGCATCGTTGTCATCTCACTCGACCTTCCGGATCGGCGTCATCGGGAAGCTCTGGTCGAAATAGGCCTGCTCGGGGCCGTAGAGCCGCAGGTAGACAAAGAAGGACTGACCCTTGTTGGTCTCGATCCAGTTGCCGTCCTTGCCATCCGGCGCCTTTGGGCCGAAATAGATATCTACCGAGCCGTCCGAATTGACGGCCACTTCTTTGTCGCGGGACGACCGGTCGGATCGCTTGCTGTCATTGCGGATGATCAGGCGGTTTTCGATGTCGTAAACCGTGACGGACCAGAAATTGTTCGCCGGCGGATTGGGACCGATAGTGAGGACGTAACTCTCGCCGCCCATCAGCGCCTTACCGTCCGCATCGTAGTAGCCCCCCAGATAGGCCGAGCCCACGCCGGGTGTGCGTGACACCATGCCTGCCGACGTTGTCGTCGCCTCAAACCCGTAGGAGGCCCGCTCGTTGAACATCGAATAGGTCGGCAGGTCGATTTTCGGATCCATAGCGGCCATGGCGTCCTCGAACCCGGAGTTGTCACCATACAGCGACGTCGGGAACATCTCGCGCGTCTTGTTGAACGAGATCGCCTGGGACATCGCCATGCCAACGTCGAGACCAGCCTGAAGGATCTCCTTCTGCGCATCCGTCGGGTTGAACGGCTTGCCTTTTTGGATGCCCAGGTCTTTCAGCCACGCATAAAAGAACCGATCACGCTCAGCCATCGGTTCACGCTGAACATAGGTGTTCACCAACTCCCAGAACCGCATGTCGCGCGGCTGGGTATTGAGCGCGATCGCGTCGCCCGGTTTGGGTTCGTATGGGACAAACTTCGTTTCCGGCGGATTGTCGGCCTCCGACAATTTATAGGCCTTCACCGAGGTCCTGAGGGCCTTGGCTTCGTCACCAGTTCCCAGAGCACGGTAGAAGTAGAACACCCGGAACGTGTCGGACTGAATAATGGTGCCGTCGAAGTCAACCTGAGCATCCTGCCCCGGCCCGACGAGAAGCAGTTTTCCGGGCGTGCCGTCGATCTCGTGAATGGGCTGCATCCACGCGTTGTCCACCACGCCGAAGATCGCACCGGGGGGCAGATCGACCACAATTGGTCCGGTTTGCGACAAATCCGAGAACCCGATGGTGTAAGGTGTCGTGACGTTCCCTGTCATGAACGGATAAACGCCGTCATATCCGTCATAGAGGCCAAAAAAGATATCCTCGTCCGAGATATCCATGCCTTGAGAGGTTTTCAGGTTGGCATGAAGCGCCGGGTAAAGCTGCTCGAAATTCATCATCGGCATGGCCCAGGTGACAAGCTGGGTGGCGCGCTGTTCCAGAATCCGGCGATGCAGGAAAGCGGCAGTGTCTTTGGTGATCGACTGTCCCAGGAACTGGAGTTCGCCCGCGTAGGTCATAGCGGTGGACATGCCGTCCTGCGCCAACACCGGTTGGGTGCCTGCCAGCGACATCAGCGCGAATGCGCCCGCGACGGTTGTGTTGCGTAACAGAGATTTTCTCATTGTCTTCTCCTTGAAGGTTGACGCAGGACGACGCGTGACCTCGTCGTATTCTGCAAACATGGTATATCGTTGCCGGTGCGCGTTTTGGTCCTATCGCGCCAAAAGAAAGGGCCGGAACATGTGCTCTGGCCCCTGTTCATTTGGTCATTCGACCAGTTCGATCTCGCCCGGCACCCAGGTCTTGTTCAGCCAGGGCTCCAGCGGGCCGTACAGACGCAGGATGATGAACCAGCTCTTGCCCGGGATCGTCTGGATCCAGTTGCCCTCCTGACCCTCGGGGGCCTCGGGAGCAAAGTAGATGTCCCAGGATCCGTCAGCGTTCTGCTGCATGTTCTCGTTGTAGCTGTCGAGCGCTGGAAACTGCTGATCGGTCTGCAGCATGGCCCGCGTCTGCGGGTCATAGACTGTCACTGACCAGAAATCCTTGACCGGAACATTCGGCGGCAGGGTCAGCTTATAGGTTTTGGCACCGTCCAGCACCTCTCCGCCCTTCGCCATTCCGGCGATGCCGTAGTCCGACCCCTTGCCGGGTGCGGTGACGGCCATCGCGGGCGTCACAACCACAGCGTTGTAGTGCATCCACAGCCGGGAATCGTACCGGCGTGCGCCATCGACCAGGAAGGTCGAGTCCTTGTTGGCAAAGGCCATGACCCATTCGCTGTCTGGTCCATAAATCCGTTGGTCGCTATCTTTGGGGACAACCGTGTTGGCGCGGGCATAGGCGTTGCCGATGGCCACCGCGTCAGTCAGGATCGCCTTCATGCGCGCGTCGGGTGCAAAGTGCTCGCCCTTGGCGATCCCAAGTGCCGCCAGCAGCCCGCGCGTTTCGGGTTCGTGTGCCTCGGATGGGTTCTGCCTGAACAACCTGGTTCAACATCTCCCAGTAGCTCTAGTCGTTCGGCGGAATGGCATTGTAGTCTCCGCGCCCCGACATGGAGATGAACTCCGGCGCAGGCGGATTATCGGCCATCGACAGCGGATAGATGCGCAGGTTGTCCTTGACGCCCTGGGCGGCCGCCTCGACACCGTCGCTGATATAGGCGCGCATGAAGATCCAGTTGCCGTAGGTTTCGGGGCGCACCACGAAATAGCCATCCGGCACATCGCCGTCATATCCCGGTGGAAGGATGAGGTACTTGCCACCCTTTCCCTGATCGGGTCCGGCGATGCCAAGGTCGGTGACATAGCGGAACCACATGTCATCGACGACGCCCAGCATGCCCGGCGGCAGCTCGATCACAGTCGGGCCGTCATTGGCAAGATCGGTGTAGGTCCAAGTGTAAATCGTCGAGCTGTTGGCGGTCAGGAACAGCGCCTTTGAAATCCGCCAGCTTGTCCCAGATCAGGATCTGATTGACCTTGGTCGCGCCGATGTCGCGCTGGCCCTGTCGCATGGCGAACTGCGAACCCCGGGAAGGGTCGAGACATAGGCCGCACGGGGGCCGTGGTTGCCAGTCCGGTCAGGGGTTCACGCGATGGCAATTTCCGGCGGAATCTCGTGGTCATTTTCATTTTCGGTGGCTCAGCGAATGCAGGGTGAGCGTCAGCAGGGCAGAGACGCTGAGGACGAAGAGACGCGATCGGATCATGGGTTACGACTTCCTTGAGAGGTTCTTTAGGCAGTGTTCGAGACGGTGGCGGGAGCCGCAAGGCCGACGCCCGCAGCAAAGAGATCGGGATCTCCCCAGGCTCCTGGCAAGGCCAGGACTACCTCTCCAGCTTCTTGAGGAGCTCCTTCATGCCACGCTCCAGCTTGCTGACGCTGACCTTTGTCTGGATCTCGAGCTTACGGAGATCGTCTCCGCCCGCCTCCCGCAGGTCCTTTTCGAGTTCGTCACCTTCGGATTGGATGTCCTGTTTCAGCTGATGGATCCAGCTATCCCACTCCTGCTCAAGCTCGCTCCATGGCGCCCGTAGCTCCATGCCACCAAGATGCACTTTGAGAGCGATCTCATCGTGAAGCTGCTTCAGCTCTCCATACATTTTGTCCAAAGTACCTTCGTTATCGGCGCTCATGGAGAATCTTCCCGAGTCGTGTGGTTCTTAAAGTATATGCGAAACCTACCCAGCCAACCTCCCCCAAACAGGGGGGACTATGGGGGGAGTGCGATGGAATGCTTTCAACCCCGAACTTCCCTGCACGACGCCGACTCCATTGCGGCCTTCAGAAGAGCGTGGAAGAGCCTCCCCCATTCTTCCCACCTATTGGGGGATGCATTGACCAGCGGCAGCTAGCTATAATTTTAATGGCTTACAAAAGCCGCAAACCAAAAAAATCAACACCATGAGCCTTCCCGGATCCACGATGAAGATTGGTGGTTGGAACTACCACGTAGGCGATCAAGGAAGCGGCGACAAAGGAGTCGTCATGCTGGTGCATGGCATGCCCGACGACGGCAGCTGCTGGAAATACCAGGTACCGGCATTAGTAAACGCAGGTTACCGCTGTATTGTTCCAGATACGCTGGGTTACGGTCGCACTGACCGTCCAGTTGAAGTTGAGCATTACAAAGTTGAAAAGATCATTGCTCACATGTTCGAGATTATCGACAAACTGGGCCTTAAAGATATCAACTTAGTGGGGCATGACTGGGGTTCTGCCATTACATGGCCCATGCTCATGCAGAAACCGGAGCTGTTCAGAAAATACTGCTCCTTGTC
The DNA here is from genome assembly GCA_942491175.1 of uncultured bacterium. Classification (GTDB taxonomy): domain Bacteria; phylum Cyanobacteriota; class Cyanobacteriia; order PCC-6307; family Cyanobiaceae; genus Cyanobium. Next base: position 14,861 of record CALNZO010000008.1, read on the forward strand.
AGTTGGCCACTTGGGCTGTGTGTTTGGCCAGGCCCACGACATGACTCAGGAACGAGGCACCCCCGAGCGCATGCTTGAATCCGTTAAGACCAACTGGTTTACCTACCATCATACTCAAGCGGGTATGGAAGAACTTTATATGGTGAACGACTTCAAATACTTCGATCTTTTCTTCTGTTCGCATCCTGAAAGAGAAGAGGTCAAGAGACTAATCAAAGAAACCGGCCGTATCGAATGGCTAAACTATGACATTGCCAACCCTATGGTCATGGACTACCTGGCAACGGCCAAAGATCCGAACGTCTATCCGAACGTCAAGGTGCCGGTCATGGTGATTTACCCTGAGCAAGATATGTTCTTGTGGCCGACGCAGGCAATCGATACTCCTTCACGTGTAGATGCTGAGTGCCGTATTGAATTCATTCAAGGTGGTCATTGGTCCATGCTGGATCACCCCGACGACGTCAACGTACGGATGCTGGACTGGTTCGGCTCCGAAAGCTTCAACGTGCGAGCAAATGTAAAAGAAGCATGAACAGTGATCCATAATTAGTGTTCCGTTCACACAACGAGACGCTGAGCAGTGATCACCCAGCTACCTTGATGCTGAGCGAAATCCATGAGAAATAAGCGAAGCATCAAGGCATTCATTCGGGCGGTTCTGTTTGTGCTTTTCGCTGGCACGATTCCACCAGGGTTCTGCCAGTCTCATTCCACGCAGCTTTCTGACTCCCCGACAAGAGAAAGAGCTGAGACGCCGGTGGATCCCCTTGGTCATCCATCCTTGGTAAAAGTCAATAAATACATCTTATCCGACCCCAAGATCGGAGAGAGTATAAGAGGTTGGGTGGGTAGCAGTACTGTTTCCGAATGGAGCAGACTGGAATCCTGGGATATGGAGATGCCCTATGATTTCGTTTGGAAACAACTAGACAATCAGCGCTCGGCAGGGCGGAGCTTGCTCCAAAGCCCTCTACGATCAAATCAGTTTGAGGCAATTAACATTGTCTTGCCGAATGTTTTTACCGACCAATTAGAATTAGACTCCCTGGAGTTTGAGCCGATTGCTGAGTTAGACTTGAATAGCGATGTTGACACTTTAAGTGAATCAACAGAAACAGATAGAAAGAGAAACTTCGGTGGACCAGATGCTGTTCCCAACCGCCTTGAAACAGATCAGCTGCAACAAGATATGCTTTTCGAGCTAAAAGCGCTGCGCCCTTATTACGAGTGGAAAAATAGACTTGCTGAGCAGACTGGTTTTTCTTATGCTCTAGACTATTATAACACTATTCTTAAAGCAAATAAAAGCATAGCTGGAACCAGTGACTCAGCCTCCAGCGGTGTGTTTAGGTTGACCGGCTCTTGGCAATTTTTAGGTCGGGGTACAGAGTCTGTCAGTACTCTAAATTTTTTGGTGGAGCAACGGCACAAGTTCAGCCAGAACACCCCTGCCGGATTTGCTTTTGAGAGCCTGGGCTATCTAGGCGCGATCGATATTCCCTTTGCTGATGATGGCTGGCATTTAACCAATCTCTACCTTAGTCAAAGTTGGCTGGGCGGTGATGCAGAGGCAGTTCTTGGCTTTCTTGATGTCACCGATTTTGTTGATGTTTATCCTCTCACCAGCCCTTGGACGGACTTTTCCAACTTCGTGTTCAGTATCGGAGTTGCCACCATGGATTTGCCTGATGACGCCGCACTGGGCTTCGGAGCAGGTGTCTGGTTGTCTGATAATCTGTATATTCTAGCTGGATTGTTTGACCTGAATTCAGATCCAAATAATCCCTTCGATGGATTCAACACTTTTTTTGATCAGAGGCGCTTCTTCAAAGCCGCTGAATTAGGGTACACCTGGGCTGCCAAAGAAAGATATTATTTTGATAACGTACATTTGACGGTATGGCATGCAGATCAACGCGAATCGAGCGGTGTGTTGACAGATGGCTGGGGTATGGTGTTTTCCTATAGCGATCAGATTGATGACCATTGGCTCATCTTTGCCAGAGCAGGCTACTCCGAAGACGGTGGTGGACTTCTTCAGAAGGCGGTGAGCTTGGGATTTGGGTATCAGCCCAACCCCATTGGGGCCGTACCAGGCAGCCAGCTCGGATTCGGCATCAACTGGGGACAGCCCAACAGCAGCTTATTTGGCTCTGGGTTGAGGGATCAGTATGCCATAGAGAGTTATTACCGCTTACAGGTAACGGGGGAACTCGCTATCACACCGATGGTTCAATTATTACTGAACCCAGCGCTCAACCCGCAGCAAGATACGATTCTGGTTTTCGGTCTGCGAACTCGCTTGTCATTCTAGGCTCTCCTGTAAGACCTGTATACGAATCACATTCAGAAAACCTGTTAAAGCATGAACAATCTCAGTGGCAAATCAAAGAACTCTTTTCTGCTGTAGGATTTGGATTCTCCAACTCCACGAGCGGTTAAGCGCATCGACAACGCATCAATCTAAAGCTGACAGTGATATTAGTATTGATATCCTCTTAGTAATTTATGAGCAAAGATCATGAAACAAGCTTTCACTTTCAAGCAAACAATCAAGTTTACGGCGGTCATCATACTTAGCCTAATCTTGACCATCATTTGGCCAACGAAGAGTTCAGGGCAGATCCCTCTCTTCACAACCCCCACAAAAAACGAGCCTACTGAGCAAGCATTTCCCTGGGATCTAACTAAAGCTTATGCTTGCGGTAAGTTCTGGTGCAGCAATATCTATATCTATAGTGACTACACCAAGTTCGATATGCAGTCAATCCTGAAACAAGAATTAGTCCTAACAGCCTCAAAAGATCTCAACCAAGCGAACGTACAGGCTGCCCAAAAAGTAGAAGAGCGCGCCAGACTAGTTCAGCAGAGTATAAAGAAAATATTTCAAGATATTACTAGTGGAAAGACTAACGTTGCTGAACTTCCGTCCCAGTCCGATTGGCACTTCTGGCTACCTATAACCATAAAGCCCTTGCATCCTTCCACCCCAAGCATAGAAGTAGGCATTCAAAATGAGCAGACAGTTATTTATGTTCCTTCCCAGCCAGAATTAGGATTAGCGGCCCAAGCGATTGTTACTGTTACCGAGGTAGATGCCAAAGCGAATGGAAAAACTATCCAAGAATTAGCTTCTTCTTGGCGAAAGGCTATTCGTCTATCCTTCAGTAATGCCCTCTGGGGATATGAGTTTGATCAACAACACCCTCTATGGCGATGGGCGATGCTAGGTGTCATCATCGGCGTAACACTAGGATTCTTCTGGTTTCCTCATAAACTTCGTCGTTTCGTGTGGAGATGGAACAATAGCCTAAAGAAAAGACTTAGTGAGTTTACTCGTTCATTGGCTATGGAACCCGAAGCTATATCTTCTCAACCAAGAGAAGATGCTGTTAGTGACATAAGTGATAGTACAGACCCCAGAGACGAAAAAGTATTGTTGCAGCCTGATTCTACAATTCAACGAGTCAAAAAAACGAACCTTTTTTCTTTGTTCTTAGCAAGGATATTCGGTTCCGACAAGAGACTGACTCAGAACCAGCAGGCAAAACTTTCTCGGCCTGATCTGTCTGGTCAACAGCTCTTATTAGAGCAGCAAACTCGAATAAAACAAAAAAGAAACTTAGCTGAACTACTTTTATCTTATCTATTGGTTGTTGAAATATTAATTCTGGCATCTGGCCTCATCGGAGTGGTTTTAATATTTCGCCAGACTCGCTTTCTTTCAGTTTACTTTCTCAGCCAAACCATATTCTTTTTTCTCCTCTGGATCGCCCTAATTCTTATTGATAAGATCGGAGACTTTGTGATTGATTATTCTCTGGATGATTGGGCAACTGCAGCCCAAGCTGAAAACCCAGACACGCCTCGTTTTACGCTAAGAGCTAACACTTATTCCCTTACCCTAAAACGCGCTACCACTTTTATCATCATTGTCTTAGGTATCTATCTCAGTGTCGTTTCCCTTGGCATCAATCCATCTGTGTTAACTGGTGCAGGTATCTTTGCTGTAGCCATTGCTTTTCTTTCGCGTAGTCTAATCGAAGATATGCTCAATGGTGTTTTAATTTTATGGACTGACCGTTATGCCATTGGTGACGTGATCGATATCGGTTCTGGGATGAATGGTTTAGTAGAAGATATCAACCTGTTTGTCACTTCCTTGCGCAATCTTGATGGAGAACTAATTGCCATCCCTAACAGCAAGATTACAGCCGTAATCAATAAAACTAAATACTGGTCAAGAGTAAACTTTACGATTAAAGTCTCTTGGAATGAAAATATAAATCGAGCGCTTGACGTCCTGATTCAAGTCGCTACCTCAATGCAGAGCGAGCCTACTTGGGCTGACAAGTTTCTGGAGGAAGCGCAAATCCTAGGGGTGGATGAAGTATCCAATGAAGGTATTCTCCTTCATCTTTTGATTAAGACTCAACCCATGGAGCAGTGGAATGTGGGTCGTGAATATCGGAGGCGTGTCAAATATGCATTTGATGCCGCTGGAATTTCTTTGGCCGGGCCTCACCATCAAATTTCAGTTCTGGATTTGCCCCAAAGCGACAGCAAACAAACTCTACCGGGCGGCGGAGTTTCCCATGACAATTAAAAACTATCAGCTAAACTCTCGTGGAATGAGAGTAGGTTGGAAAACAACGTTATCTCTTCCTGCATTTTCTGACTTCTCGTAAGATTCTACAAATGAAAATCCCTCTACTGCTAAAATCACTGATCAAGAACACCCTCTTTCGCAAGTTCAGGAACTTGTGGAAGATCGCTACAGCAGATTGGCGGATTCACCTAGAACGACCTGAGCCGATAGGAGAATTAACTTTTTCTAGGGAAGCGGCATCCATCCCTTCGTTTAGTTTCATCTTCTTACTGACTTGTGCTTCAGTAATTGCTACTTTCGGACTTTTAGCAAATAGCACTGCCGTGATTATTGGAGCGATGATTGTTGCTCCTTTAATGAACCCTATTCTGAGCATGGCTTTTGCCATTGTTACAGCAAACTGGGTCTTGTATAAGCGCTCAATCGTAACGGTTTTCTTAGGGGCTTTATGGACAGTCCTTGTCGCTTTCTTGATAAGTTATGGCCTTTCTATCGATGTTGTTGGTTCTGAAGTTGTAGCGCGAACTTCTCCTAACTTGATTGACTTAGGGATTGCGATTGCGGCTGGTGCTGCTGGTTCATTCTCTCTAACTCGCCACAGTATCGCAAGTTCGATTGCTGGAGTGGCTATTGCTGTTGCGCTGGTTCCTCCTTTATGTGTCACTGGAATAGGGTTAGGAATAGGTAGTGATATTGGAGGACGTATTGGTACAGTTGTAGTCAGTAATCTTGATGTATCTGCTGGCTCCTTTTTACTATTTATAGTTAACTTAGCCGGAATTACATTCACTGCTTGCCTGGTCTTTCTTTCCCAGACCTATGGCAATCTCAAAAAAGCCTTCCAAGCCATCGGAATATGGTTACTAATAATCCTTGGTTTATGTGGACCGTTAACTGGTTCCATGAAAGAGTTTTATGCTTCTAATCGCATTGCTCTAGAGCTTGAGCAAATCAAAAATGAGAATCCAGACATTTCCATACAAACTCAGATTCGTTATATTGATGTAAAGCTAGAGCAGGGTAACGCCTATGTCACAATACTGGGTAATGCTCCACAAGGCTTAATTACAGAAGAATACTTAGAGTCTGCTGAAAAGCGTCTTTTCGAGTCTGTTTCACACTTGGGGGTTAAATCAATGCAGGTAGTTGTCAGAATCACTCCTGTTGATATCAAAGAGTATAGATTTACGGCCGACTAACTATCTCCTCAACTGGTTCAACAATCGCTTTCTTTCAACAATGGTATTCATGCTGATTCACGATCAAATGAAGCAGAGAAACTTAACTAAACTCCTCATCAGCTTGGTCGTTATCTATTTTCTGGTGCCTTTTTCCACATCTGTTATTGGAAATTATTTTGTAGCCCTGCTGTTTTTAATCGCTAATCTTTTGATCGTTAATTTGTTATCGCTGTCAAAAACTGGAGAATACATCTTAAGAACTCTTGCCATTGTAGCCTGCATCCTAGACCTAAGTCATGCCATCCAAATTCTAGATTTAACTAGAATTGCACTTCTTGCCAATTTCTTTTATGCAATATTTAGTCTTCTAGCAATAGTAAGTTTAATTAGGATGATTTACAATAAGAAGAAGGTGGATCTTAATACTCTGAATGGAGGTATTGCCATTTTTCTTCTCCTGGCATTTTTATGGTTTAATTTTTACGCAATTATCTTAACTCTTGATCCCAATGCTTTTAGGGGTTTATCTACGGCGACAGAACGACAGTATCAATTATTTTACTATAGTTTTACAACGATCACAACCCTGGGTTATGGAGATATAATCCCATTAAATAAGTATGCCCTGAGCCTTGCTAATGCTGAAGCGATTATTGGCTTGCTCTATCCAGCTATCTTTATTGCTCGATTGGTTGGATTGTATACCACGCAAGAGGAGGAGAGTCTATGACATGAGCTTCTGATTCTTATGCATCTTGAGTCAACACTTTGCATATCTTTCACCATGGGATCTGATGGCTAGACTACATCTATTTTACATAAATATTCTCGGACTCTTTGTGAGTAACCTAATGGTGATTTTCTGCAGTACTATCGGAATGGCAGCTACTGATTCTGAGGATAAATACAAAATACATCCTCAAAATCAGCTTTCTAAGGACATTGATAAACTAAGCGAGACTCTATTGATAATTGACGCAACTGCTGACTCTCAAATAAAAATCAGTCTTCTTAATAATCTTGCCTTGTCATATGCGCGACTAGGTAGCATTGAGAAGGCCTTAACTATGCTTGAGCGATCTTTACTCATTGCCGATAGCTTGGAGGATGTTTCAGTACAAGTTACTAATAAAACTAGTATTGCCCAATATTATGCTCAGATTGGAGCGAATAAGCAAGCAATCAATGTTTTGGAAAGTGCCACTGATATCGTAAAGGGAAACACTGACCCGTCTCAGCAAAGTCAACTGTTGCTTGACATCTCTTTGGCTTATAGAGCTGTAGGAGATCATGAAGAAGCCAATACATTATTAGCTCAAAGTCAAGCGGTTATTGCTCAAGCCAATGTGGATATGCCTGAATTTCCGTTTTCCGCAACTCCTCTCAATGTCCAGTTAGGGCTTTCCGGATGGCTGAGATCCTTCAAAGAGACAAAAGCTGTGGCTGGGGTGGATCTCAACCTTTACAAGCAATGGCCGGAGCAAGATATTTTTGTGGAAGCTACCATGTTTGTCAATTATGATAGTAGTCGCTCCGTGAATAATTATCGGCCGGGAGCTTTAAATTTCCTCTTTTATCGCCATCACTTTAATGAGAAGTGGAGTTTTATCACTGACTTTTTTGGATCTACGAACCAAAGTTTAGTTTCATCAAGCACTAACGATGAAGACCTAACAATTATTGCGGAGACATTCGCAGGTTTAGGCTATAATTTGTGGCGAGGTGATTCTCCCGGTAAATTCTTAGACATACAAATTGGAGTAGGCCCGCGTTATCAGTATGACTATATTGATTTCGAGCAACGGCGAAATGAAGTAAACCCAGCAGCAGCTCTTATTCTGTGGGGCAGAGATCTATCGATAGGGAATGCCAGGCTGGATCTACTCTTCTCCTTTGTTCCGACCCTGAACGGCTCCACGAATTATGAGCTTGTTTCCAATACTGAACTCTCCGTTCCTTTGAATGAGAAGTGGTCCTTTACCAACCGCTTATATTTTCGCTATCTGAATGAGACAATTATTGAGACTAATCCCAAGTCGCTCTTCTTTTTTAGCACAGGCCTGAGGTACAAGTTTTGATGCTGAAATCCTCATTGGCTTGATGTGCATTCAGGGGCCTCAAACCTTTGCCTGCAACCGTGAACGCATCAGCTCAAAGTTCGCCGGCAGATCCTGGCAGAACGACGCCACAGAGGCCGTGCATCCAAAATTATGATGGCCTTGGTCCGGATGGAGTACTGGATCTGAGCACCGAATCAGAGGGTCCTACTCTTGAGGGGTTTCCATCCCATTGCCCCGTTTCTTGTTCGGGGTATCGCTCGCAACGAGCTTAAGGTGGGCTGCCCTTGATCGCGGATGTCAGCGATCGCCCCCTCGCAGTAGCGCCATCGGACAGCTGCGGGGGCCTAGGTTGGTGATGTTCAGGCCGCTGCAGGTTTCGAAGCCTGGTCATGGCTGGTCTGGTCGACTTTCTCATCACCGAATCGCCGATCTGGCTGAAAAAGGCCTGACGCATGCCGGGATCGCCGTTGAGCAGATCGAGTACCCGCGGCTCCTGAGAACGTGGCTTCTTGCCGCGGACCGCCCAGAGCTGTTCACAGATGGAGTTCAGATAGCGCTCGATGACCCTGGTGGCCATCAGGCTGACCGCCGGATACTGGGCCTGGGCGGGGGCGGCCACAACGATAAGGACCATGACGCCCGGAAAACACCAGAGCTGCTGATTCAGTTTGAAGAATCAGCAACAGCGAAAAGGGACCGGATCCGACCTGGTGGCGGAGATCGGAGGGTCGCACTCGTGGCAGCGTAGACCGCCCCGCTGGCCCTGGGCACAACGCCGGGGCCGGCGGCCCCCGGGGCAAGGGTTGTCGAAGGGTGCCCCTCCTAGAATGGAGGAAACGATATCGATCATGCTGAAGCGAGCACGGGCTGGTCTCACGGCCTTGGTGGCCACTTCCCTGTTGAACGCCCCCCCCGCACTGGCCGGGGAAACGATTTCCTTCTCCTTCGGCCCCCTGATCCGATCACTGAAGGTCAGCTCACTGAAGACGTTCGCGGCCGATGGCAGCGTTTCAGCCGATCTGGCTTATTTTCTTCAGTTCACGTCCAAGCAACAACAGGGCGAATTCCGCAAGGCCCTGATCGAGCGAGCCACCATCGATCCGCTGCTCGTGTCGCGCTTCTTCTCCAGCAACATCGGCGAAGACATTCTGGAGCGACTGGGCAAGGGAATCACCCTGCGGCGGGGCGGCAACGGCAAGTACGCGATCCGATCCGCCCTGGTGGGTGCGGCCTTCTCCAGCGAGGGGCTCAGCCTGCTGAATGTGCTGGAGAAGCTCCCCACCAATGTTCGGATCCACGGTGAGAAACTCCTCGGTGCCGCCAAGGCCGGCGAGCAGGTGATCGCGGCCACCGAAGCCCTGACCACCACTCTGCGAACATTCACCGACGAGGAAGCGGCAGGCCAGCCAGAAGAAGATTACGCCACCCTGCCGGATCCACGTCAACCGGGTCCGTTCAAGGTGAAGAAAGAGGTCTGGAATCTGGTGGATTCCAGCCGCCAGAGGGAGCTGTATGTGGATGTCTACAGGCCGGAAGGAAAGGAGCAGAAGCTGACCCCGGTGATCCTCTTCTCCCATGGGCTGGCCTCCCGCCCGGAGGACTATGAAGAGATTCTTGAACATCTGACTTCTTATGGCTATCTGGTGGCTGCTCCCCAGCATCCCGGCAGCGATACGATCTGGATGAAGGAGATGCTGAGGGGCCTGCATGGAGATATTTTTGATGAGCAGGAGTTCATCAACCGGCCCCGAGACATCAGTTTTGTGATCGATGAACTGGCCAGACGCAATCAGAACGAATTCAACGGCAGTCTTGATCTGAATAATGTCGGCGTCGCCGGTCATTCCTTCGGCGGTTACACGGTGATGGCGATTGCTGGTGCCAGCATCGATTTCGACCATCTCCAGAAGGACTGTGACCGTGAATACGGGGCTCTGAATCTTTCACTCCTGCTGGAATGCCGGGCACTCAGCCTGCCCCGGCAGGCCTATCGGCTGGAGGATCCACGGGCCAAGGCCGTCTTCGCCGCCAATCCTGTCAATCGCAGCATCTTCGGTCCCAGGGGCATCGGCAGGATCGACGTTCCGATCGTGATCGGCTCCGGAAGTTACGACCCTGCCACCCCTCCTGCCCTGTCGCAGGCCGCCACGTTCACCTGGCTCACCGTTCCCGATCGGTACTGGATGATGGTGGAAGGGCAGGCCCACGTGAACTTCAGCAAGATCGATCCGGGGATCGATGAAGCCATCCGCTCGGTCGGTGCGCTGACGCTGCCCAGTGAGGAACTGATCAGTGGCTATGCGAATGGGGTCATCGTGCCCTTCTTCGGCACCTACATCCGCTCCGATGAGGCCTACCGACCCTATCTGCGCTCGGCCTATGCGGCCTACCTGAGCAAGGATGAAACGTTCAAGCTCAACTTCATCAGTGGTGCCTCCACTCCCGGCATCCTGAACACGGTCAAAACCCTCCAGCTGGCTGACCCCTGAGGCACATCCTCCTGAGCGCTGCCGTGGTCAGAACACGTCCAGCGGTTCGAGGCGGGCCCCGGAGGTCGGGTTCGGCAAGGCGTCCGGCACGCTCAGGTCCACCTGGCGCCGGGCCGACTCACCACAGCTGCGCGGCGTCGGAAAGATCTTGCCGGGGTTGGCCAGGCCCTGAGGATCGAAGGCCTCACGCACCAGGCGCATGGTGGCCAGGTCGTCGGGGGTGAACATCCAGTCGAGGTAGCAGCGTTTGTCGCTGCCCACCCCGTGCTCGCCGGTGATGCTGCCGCCGGCGTCGATGCAGAGGCGCAGGATCTCGGCCCCCAGCTCCTGCACCCGCTCCGTCACGCCCGGCTGGTCGGCCCGGTACATGATCAGGGGGTGCAGATTGCCGTCGCCGGCGTGAAACACGTTGGCCACCGGCAACGCGTAGCGGCGGCTGAGCGCCTCGATGGCGACCAGCACGCCGGGCAGGGCGCTGCGAGGCACCACGCCGTCCTGGACGTAATAGGTGGGAGTGATGCGGCCGACGGCGGCGAAGGCCGCCTTGCGGCCTTTCCACAGCAGGGCCCGGTCGGCCTCGCTGGAGGCCCGACGGATGGTGCGGGCCCCCGCCTGGCGGCACAACGCGCCGGCGATCTCCACCGCAGCCGCCACCTCCCGCTCCTGGCCGTCGAGCTCGATCAGCAGCACCGCGGCGGCATCGCGGGGGTATTCCTCCGAGCCAAACAGATCGTCGACGGCGTTGATCGTGAAGTTGTCCATGATCTCCATCCCCGCCGGCAGCACCCCGGCGGCGGTGACCAGGCGCACCGCTTCGCCTGCCGCCTCCATGGCGGCGAAATCGGCCAGCAGCACCGCCACGCTCTGGGGCGCCCGCAGCAGCCGCAGGGTGATGGCGGTGGCGATGCCCAGGGTGCCTTCGCTGCCGATGAACACTCCCCGCAGATCGAGTTCGGGGGTCTCGGCCAGGCCGCTGCCCAGGGTGGTGACCGTGCCGTCGGGAAGGACCACCTCCATCGCCAGCACATGGTTGCTGGTGACGCCGTACTTGAGGCAGTGCACCCCGCCGGAGTTCTCGGCCACGTTGCCGCCGATGCTGCAGACCACCTGGCTGGAGGGATCGGGGGCGTAGTAGAAGCCATCGCCGGCCACGGCCCGGGTGACCCAGGAATTGATCACCCCCGGCTGCACGGTGACGCGCCGGTTGGCCAGATCCAGGTTGAGAATCGAGCGCATCCGGGTGGTGGCGATCACCAGGGCATGGTTCTCGGCCAGGGCGCCGCCGGAGAGGCCGGTGCCGCTGCCGCGGGCCACGAAGGGCACCCCTTCGGTATGGCAGAGACGCAGCAGGGCGGCCACCTGCTCGGTGGTTTCCGGCAGCACCACCAGCGACGGCTGGGCCCGGTGCAGGGTGAGCCCATCGCAGTCGTAGGCGAGCAGTTCCTGGGGGGCCGCCACCACCGCGCGGGCCGGCAGCAGCCGGCGGCACTGGCGCTCCATCGCGGCCCAGTCGATCGTCACGGCAGGGATCCGGCGGGCCGGGGGAAGGGTGGCATTGCTTCCGAACTTACCGAGGCGAAGCCGCGCGGGTCCCTTCTGGGTCAGGATGGGTGACGAAAGCGTCCACCTTCCGCGGATCCCGCCTTGAGTTCGGCCACCCCTTCAGCGCCCGTCTCGGCCCCTGCTCTCCTCACCACCCGATCGGAGGAGATCTTCGCCGCCGCCCAGAAACTGATGCCGGGAGGCGTCAATTCACCGGTGCGGGCCTTCAAGTCCGTCGGCGGCCAGCCGATCGTCTTCGACCGGGTCAAGGGCGCCTACGCCTGGGACGTGGACGGCAACCGCTACATCGATTACGTGGGAAGCTGGGGGCCCGCCATCTGCGGCCACAGCCACCCCGAGGTGATCGCGGCCCTGCACGAGGCCCTGGAGAAGGGAACCAGCTTCGGCGCTCCGTGCGTTCTGGAGAACGAACTGGCGGAGCTGGTGATCGAGGCGGTGCCCTCGGTGGAGATGGTGCGGTTCGTCAACTCCGGCACCGAAGCCTGCATGGCCGTGCTGCGGCTGATGCGGGCCTTCACCGGACGGGAGAAGCTGATCAAGTTCGAGGGCTGCTACCACGGCCACGCCGACATGTTCCTGGTGAAAGCGGGCTCCGGGGTGGCCACCCTGGGGCTGCCCGATTCCCCCGGCGTGCCCCGTTCGGTCACCGCCAACACCCTCACCGCCCCCTACAACTGCCTGGAGTCGGTCAAGCGGCTGTTCGCCGACAACCCCGGGGAGATCGCCGGCGTGATCCTGGAGCCGGTGGTGGGCAACGCGGGCTTCATCACCCCCGAACCCGGTTTCCTGGAGGGGCTGCGGGAACTCACCAAGGAGAACGGCGCCCTGCTGGTGTTCGACGAGGTGATGACCGGCTTCCGGATCAGCTACGGCGGCGCCCAGGCCCGCTTCGGCGTCACCCCCGATCTCACCACCATGGGCAAGGTGATCGGCGGCGGTCTGCCGGTGGGGGCCTACGGCGGCAGGGCCGACATCATGGCGATGGTGGCGCCCGCGGGTCCGATGTATCAGGCCGGAACCCTGAGCGGCAATCCCCTGGCCATGACCGCCGGCATCAAGACCCTGCAGCTTCTGAAGCAACCCGGCAGCTACGAGCGACTGGAGACCATCACCCGCCGGCTCAGTGACGGCATCCAGGCCGCCGCCGCCGAGGCAGGAATTCCGTTCTGCGGCGGCCACATCAGCGCCATGTTCGGCTTCTTTCTCTGCGAGGGGCCGGTGCACAACTTCGAGCAGGCCAAGGCCACCGACACCGCCCGCTTCGGCAGACTGCACCGGGCCATGCTGGAGCGGGGCGTCTATCTGGCACCGAGCGCCTTCGAAGCCGGCTTCACCTCTCTGGCCCACAGCGACGCCGACATCGACGCCACCATCGACGCCTTCCGGGACGTGTTCCTCTCGCTGGCGTGATTCCGGGCCGCTCCCCATGGGCCGGCGCGGGGCTGCTGAGTCTCGCCCTGCTGTTGACAGGCTGCGGCAGCGGTGCGGGCGACCAGCCGATCGACCTGGCCGGCGGGGTCCCGGTGGGCGCGGTGCTGGCCCTGACCGGTAACGCCAACGTCTACGGCCAGGATCAGAAGATCGGCCTGGACCTGGCCCTGAAGCAGCGCAACCGAGCGGGTGGCATCAACGGCCGTCCCCTGAAACTCGTGGTGGAGGACAGCGGCAGCGACGAACCCGGCGCCAACGCGGCCTTCACCCTGCAGATCAACAACGGCATGCTGGCCCTGATCGGCCCCACCCTCTCCCAGCAGGCCTTCTCCGCCGACCCCATCGCCCAGCGCCGCGGCGTGCCGGTCGTGGCCCCGTCCAACACCGCCACGGGCATCCCGGAGATTGGCTCCTTCATCAGCCGGGTGTCGGCCCAGAGCTCGGTGATCGCCCCGCTGGCGATCGAGCAGGCCCTCAAAATCGAGCCGGGGCTGAAGCGGGCGGCCGTGTTCTACGCCCAGGACGACGCCTACAGCACCGCCGAGACGACCATCTTTCAGAAGGCTCTCAAGGACAGGGGGCTCGATCCGGTGACGGTGCAGCGCAGCCAGCTCAACGATCAGGACTTCCAGAACCAGATCAGCGCCGCCCTGCGGGAGAACCCCGATCTGATCGTGCTGTCGTTGCAGGCGGTGGATGGGGGCAACCTGATCCGCCAGCTGCGGGAGCTGGGCTACAGGGGCCTGATCGTGGCCGGCAACGGCATGAACACCCCCAACATCTACCCGATCTGCCAGAAGTACTGCGACGGGGTGCTGATCGCCCAGGCCTACAGCCCCGAGCTGGACACCCCCGCCAACGGGGCGTTCCTGAAGGCCTTTCGCGCCGCGAGCGGTGGCAAGACCCCACCCCAGCTCACCGCCCAGGCCTATGCGGCCCTCCAGGTGATCGGCGACGCCCTCGCCCGGCTCGACAGCCGCCAGCCCCTGGCCTCCGCCACCACCGTGGCGGCCCGCAAGGAGCTGATGACCGAGATCCTCTCCGGCACCTATGACACCCCCCTGGGTCAGATCCGCTTCACCCCGGAGGGCGAGGTGATCCAGAGCCAGTTCTTCATGGCCCAGGTGCGCATGGATCCGGGCGGGCGCAGCGGACGCTTCGCCCTGCTGAAGTGATCGGCCGGTGGATCTTCTCCAGATCCTGGTGAACGGTCTGTCGGTGGGAGCGGTCTACGCCCTGTTCGCCCTGGGCTACACGCTCGTCTTCTCGGTGCTGGGGGTGATCAACTTCGCCCATGGAGCGGTGTTCACCCTGGGGGCCTACTTCACTTACCTGCTGATCGGCGGCGCGGTCGGAGCCAATGGCCTGCTGGCCGGCTTTCAGTTGCCCTTTGCCCTGCCCTTCTGGGGCGCCCTGCCCCTGGCGGGGCTGGCGGCGGCCCTGGTGGCCCTGGTGGTGGAGCGGGTGGCCTTCCGCCCCCTGCGCCAGCGCGGAGCCGACCCGCTGCTGGCCCTGATCACCAGCCTGGGGGCGGGGGTGATCCTGGTGAACCTGATCCAGCTTCTGATGGGGGCGGAGAGCTATGCGATCCCCACCGGCGCCCTGGGCAGGCTGCCGGCCTCCTTCCTCTTTCTGGGGGCCCGGATGCGCACGGTGCAGGCCCTGCTGCTTGGCATCTCGCTGCTGCTGCTGGCCCTGCTCAGCCTCTGGCTGGAGGGCAGCCGCAACGGCAAGGGGCTGCAGGCGGTGGCGGAGGACGCGGAGACCGCCCAGCTGCTGGGAATCGACAGCACGGCGATGGTGCGGCTGGCCTTCGGCCTCAGCGGCTTCCTGGCCGGCGTGGCCGGCGGCCTGGTGGGACTGAGCGTCAGCATCGCCGGGCCCTACTTCGGCATCGGCTACGGCCTCAAGGGCCTGGCGGTGCTGGTGCTGGGGGGCCTGGGCAGCGTGCCGGGGGCGGTGCTGGGCGGGCTGATCGTGGGCCTGGCGGAGGCCTGCGTGCCGGCCGACGCCTCGGGTTGGAGGGATGCCGTGAGCTACGGCTTCCTGTTCCTGGTGCTGCTGCTGCGGCCCCGGGGGCTGCTGGGCCGGCCCCTGCCCACCAGGGTGTGATCGGAGAGCGATAGCGATGGACGCCGGACTGCTCGAACAGATGCTGCTGGGCGCCCTGCTGGCCCTTTCGGTGTATCTGCCCCTGCGCTGCGGCCAGCTGTCGCTGGCCACGCCGGGCTTCTACGCGGTGGGGGGCTACGTGGCCGCCCTGCTCTCCACCGGCGTCCCCGTCTTCGCCGGCACGGGCGCCACATCGCCGATCCCGGCCCTGCTGGTGGAGATGGCCCTGGCCGGGGCCCTGGCGGGGCTGATCGCCCTGGCGGTCGGCGGGCCGGTGCTGCGGCTGCGGGGCATCTATCTGGCCATCGCCACCATCGCCCTGGTGGAGATCCTGCGGGTGCTCAATCTCAACCTGCCCTTCACCGGCGGGGCCATGGGCATCTTCGGCATCCCCCAGCCGTTCGAGCAGCCGGAGGGCTACGTGCTGTTCACCCTGGCGCTGCTGGCCCTGGCCTGCTGGCTCTGCCAGCGGCTGGAGGGGATGCGGCTGGGGCGGGCGATGGCCGCCATCCGCGACGACGAACTGGCCGCCGCCAGCCTGGGCATCGACACCCCGCGCACGAAGCTGATCGCCTTCGTGGCCAGCGCCCTGCTGGCCGGGGTCACCGGCGCGGTGGCGGCCCACTTCTTCAATTCCTGGAACGCCCGGGCCGGCAGCTTCGACGCCAGCATCACCACCCTGGCCTTCGTGGTGTTCGGCGGCTCGCGGCTCTGGCCGGGGCCGGTGCTGGGGGGGCTGCTGCTCACCGCCCTGCCGGAGCTGCTGCGGCCGGTGGGCGACCTGCGCCTGATCCTGTTCGGCGCGGTGATCCTGCTGGGCCCGCTGTTCTTTCCCCAGGGGCTGGTGACGGCGGAGCGGCTGCGCGCCCTGACCGCCCTGCTCCCCCGGCGGCGTCAGCCGCCGCTGGCACCATGACCCTGCTCCAGGTGGAGGCGATCAGCTGCCGCTTCGGCGGCCTGCTGGCCCTCGATGGCGTGAGCCTGGAGCTGCGGGAGGGGGAGATCTTCGGTCTGATCGGCCCCAACGGCGCCGGCAAGACCACCCTGTTCAACGTGATCTCCGGGCTCACCCGCCCCAGCGGCGGCCGTTGCCTGTGGCGAGGCCGACCGATGGTGGGCCTGGGGGCGTGCGGGATCAACCGGCTCGGCATCGCCCGCACCTTCCAGAACCTGCGCCTGTTCGAAAGCCTCACGGCCCTGGAGAACGTGATGGTGGGCCTGCACCACGCCGCCGGTGCCCCCCTGCTGGGGGCCCTGCTGGGCAGCGGCTCCTTCCGCCGCCGCCAGGCGCGGCTGGACAACCGGGCCATCGAGCTGCTGGAACTGCTGGGGCTCGATGCCCTCGCCGATCAGCGGGCCGGGGCACTGGCCTACGGCGACCGGCGGCGGCTGGAGATCGCCCGGGCCCTGGCCACCGCGCCGCAGCTGCTGCTGCTGGATGAGCCCGCCGCCGGGATGAATCCGGCCGAGAAGGACGACCTGCGGCTGCTGATCGGCCGGATCCGCGACCACTTCGCGCTGTCGGTGCTGATCATCGAACACCATGTGCCGTTGATGATGCGGCTCTGCAGCCGCCTGGCGGTGCTCAATTTCGGCGAACGGATCGCCCTGGGCAGCCCGGCGGAGGTGCGGCGCGATCCGCGGGTGATCGAGGCCTACCTGGGTGGCCAGAGCAGCGCCGGAGACGATCGATGAGAGCTCCCGCTTCCCCTGCCACCACCGCCGTGCCCCTGCTGGAGCTGCGGCGGCTCACGGTGCGCTACGGCGCCCTCACCGCCCTGCGGGGCATCGATCTGCAGGTGCAGCGCGGTGAGCTGGTGACCCTGCTGGGATCCAACGGCGCCGGCAAGAGCACCACCCTGCGGGCCATCTCCCGGCTGGTGGGCGCCGCCGCCGGCCAGGTGATCTGGCACGGTGCCGACCTGGCCGGGGTGAGCACCCACCGCACCGTGAAGATGGGCATCGGCCACTGCCCGGAGGGCCGGCGGGTGCTGGCCCGCCAGAGCGTGGCCACCAACCTGGAGCTGGGGGCCTGGCTGCGGCGCGACCGGGCCGCCATCGCCGCCGACCTGGAGCGCTGCTATGGCCTCTTCCCCCGTCTGGGGGCCCGGCGCCGCCAGCTGGCGGGGAATCTCTCGGGGGGCGAGCAGCAGATGCTGGCCATCGCCCGCGCCCTGATGGGACGGCCCACCCTGCTGCTGCTGGATGAACCCAGCCTGGGCCTGGCCCCCAAGCTGGTGGCGGAGGTGATGGCCGCCCTGGCCGCACTGCACAAGGAGGGGCTGTCGATGCTGCTGGTGGAGCAGAACGCCAACGCCGCCCTGGAGATCGCCGACCGCGGTGTGGTGCTCGAAGGCGGCAGCATCGCTCTGGCGGGCAGCGCCGACGCCCTGCTGGCCGATGGGGGCCTGCGGGCCTCCTACCTGGGAGAGACCAGCTGATGCCGATGCCCCCCGCCCTGCTGATTCCTTTGATCCTCGGCGGCCTGCTGGCCGTGGCGCTGGCGATCCGGCGGAGGTACGGGAAGGTGTGGCTGTTCAGCACGATCTTCGAAACCGACACCCCCGCCGGCAAGGCCTTCGATGTGGCGCTGCTCGTCGCGATCGTGGTGAGCGTGCTGTTGGTGGTGATCGAGAGCGACCCGGTGCTGCGGGTGACGCCTTCGACCGCCCGTTCGACGTGCTGGAGTGGTTCTTCACCCTGCTGTTCACGCTCGAATATCTGCTGCGGCTGCTGTGTGTGGGATCACCACTGGGCTACGCCCGCAGCTTCTTCGGGATCGTCGATCTGCTCTCGATCGTGCCCAGCTTCCTGGGCCTGCTGGTGAGCGGCGCCCACGTGTTCCTGGTGGTGCGGATGCTGCGGGTGATGCGGGTGTTCCGGGTCTTGAAGCTGGGCGAATACCTGCAGGAATCGAATCTCCTGTGGAGCGCGATCGTGGCCGGCCGTCGCAAGATGTCGGTGTTTCTGCTGGCGATGATCACCCTGGTGACGGTGATCGGCTCGGTGATGTATGTGATCGAGGGGCCCGAACGCGGTTTCCGAAGCATCCCGGTGGGGATCTACTGGGCCATCGTGACGATCACCACCGTGGGCTACGGCGACGTGACGCCGGAAACCCCCCTGGGCCGTTTCATGGCCTCGGTGGTGATGCTGCTGGGCTACAGCATCATCGCCGTTCCCACCGGCATCATCACCGCCGAGATCGGCAACGCCAGCGCCCGCCAGCGGGACCAGCAGGCCAGCGCCACCGTGGTCTGCGGGGCCTGTCACAGGGAGGGGCACGATCCTGACGCCCGCCACTGCAAGCACTGCGGGGCGGGGTTGTGAGGAGAAGGGGCAGGCGCCGTCAGTTCCATTCCTCCAGTGCAATGGCCAGGGGTGGCTGGCGACCGAGCGGCTCCAGCTTCTGAAGCAGCCGCCGGTCCGCCGTGATCAGGGTGGCCTGATCACGCTCGGCCAGGGCGAGATAGAGGCAGTCGTAGGCGGGATGGTCGAGGGCGCGGCACCAGACCAGGGCCCGGGGCAGCAAAGCGGCGGCTGGCTCCAGTTCGGCGAACAGCTCGGGGGCGAGCTGGGCCATGGCCTCGAACTGGGCCGCGGTGATGGCGCCGATGCGCTCGCTTTTCCAGCCGGCGTTGAGAAGTTCCACCAGCACCAGATCGGGAGCGATCAGGCGATGGGAGCGGGAAGGATGGAGCAGCTTCACGGCCTGTTCGCTGCCGGGGATGGCGGCGAACCAGCCGAACGCCACCGACGCATCCACCACCCAACAGCGGGGCTCAGCGCTGCTCACGGGCCTCGCGGATCAGGCCGGCCACATCCAGCTGCCTGCCGGTGGCGGGGGTCTGGGCCCGCAGGCTCGCCAGTTCGGCCAGGCGCTGATCGGGGTCCTGGGAGGCGGCGGTGAGCAGCTCCCGCAGGCTCTGCTCCAGGGAAAGCCCGCGGCGCTGGGCCCTGGCCTTGAGGCGCTCCAGCACCTGGTCGTCGAGCCTGCGGATCAGGACCTGGGCCATGGGCATCACGGCTGATAGCGCTGATGCTAGCGCCGGGCACTGGGGGCGAAGTTCCGGAGCGACCCCAAGCGACATCGATTTTTCCGGCCAGCTCCGCCTGGGCCAATAGCTAATTCAGCTCCTGGAACCAGGCGATGTGCCGCTGACAATCAAAGGCGACCTGGGCAGAATCTCCGCAGTGCCTTGGGGGCAGACCCTGTTGAACAAGGCTGGCCATGACACAGCCGTAACCTTCCTGCCCATGGCCGAGGCCAAGCACTTGCCCTTCGTGATCCCCCACCCCGGCGAGCCCCGACGTGCCGAGGACCTGGAGGAGGACATCCCCCCTGCCCTGCTGGCTGGCGCCCAAGGGGAGGCCGCCTGAACCATGGCGATCCGCAAATCCGAGCTGTATTCGAGCCTCTGGGCCAGCTGCGATGAACTGCGCGGCGGCATGGATGCCAGCCAGTACAAGGACTATGTGCTGGTGCTGCTGTTCCTCAAGTACATCAGCGACAAGTACGCCGGCCAGCCCTATGCGCCGCTGGTGATCCCCGAGGGATCCAGCTTTGCTGACATGGTGGCCCTCAAGGGCAAGGCGGAGATCGGCGATGACATCAACAAGAAGATCATCGCCCCGCTGGTGGCGGCCAATCAGCAGCTCAGCCAGAGCGACTTCCCCGACTTCAACGACCAGGCGAAGCTCGGCAGCGGCAAGGAGCTGGTGGAGCGGCTCACCAACCTGATCGCGATCTTCGAGAAGCCGGAGCTCAACTTCTCAAGCAACCGGGCCGACGACGACGACATCCTCGGCGATGCCTACGAATACCTGATGCGCCACTTCGCCAGCGAAAGCGGCAAGAGCAAGGGGCAGTTCTACACGCCAGCCGAGGTGAGCCGCATCAAGGCCCAGGTGCTGGAGATCGAAAAGGAAGACACCTCCTCCGACACCACGGTGTGCGATCCCACCTGCGGATCAGGATCGCTGCTGCTGAAGGTGGCCGCCCAGGCGCGCACACCGGTGACGCTCTACGGCCAGGAGAAGGACGCGGCCACCAGTGGCCTGGCGCGGATGAACATGATCCTGCACGGCAATCCCACGGCCACGATCTGGCAGGGGAACACGATCGCCGACCCGAAGCTCAAGGAAGGCGACCAGCTCAAGCAGTTCGACTTCGTGATCGCCAATCCGCCGTTCTCCGACAAGCGCTGGAGCACAGGCCTGGATGCAGCGAAGGATCCCTTCGGGCGCTTCGAGGGCTTCGGCATCCCCCCGGCCAAGCAGGGCGACTACGCCTACCTGCTGCACATCGTGCGCACGCTCAAGAGCACCGGCCGGGGCAGCTGCATCCTTCCCCACGGCGTGCTGTTCCGCGGCAACGCCGAAGCCGAGATCCGCAAGAACCTGATCCAGCGGGGGCTGATCAAGGGCATCATCGGCCTGCCGGCCAACCTCTTCTATGGCACCGGCATCCCCGCCTGCATCGTGGTGATCGACAAGCGCGATGCCGGCAGCCGCGAGGGGATCTTCCTGGTGGATGCCAGCAAGGGCTTCATCAAGGATGGCCCCAAGAACCGCCTGCGCGAGCGCGACATCCACAAGATCGTGGATGTGTTCACCCGTCAGCTGGAGGTGCCGGGCTATTCCCGCTTCGTGCCCAACGAGGAGATCGCCGGGCACGACTACAACCTCAACCTGCCCCGCTACATCGACAGTTCAGAAGCGGAAGACCTGCAGGACATCGAGGCCCACCTGCGCGGCGGCATCCCCGAGCGCGACATCGACGCCCTGCAGGCCTACTGGCAGGTGTGCCCGCAGCTGCGCGAGGCCCTGTTCAGACAGCTGCGGCCCGGCTATCTGGAGCTGGCGGTGGCGCCGGCGGAGCTGAAGGCCACGATCACGGCCCATCCCCAGTTCGCCGGCTTCCTGGCGGGGATGGCGCAGCATTTCCAGGCCTGGAAGCAGGGGGCGGCGGCCCAGCTGCTGGCCCTGGAGCCGGGCTGCCATCCCAAGGCGGTGATCCGCGAGCTGAGCGAGGGCCTGCTGGCCCACTACCAGGGCCAGCCGCTGATCGATGCCTACGCCGTGTACCAGCTGCTGCTCGACCAGTGGGCCGAGACGATGCAGGACGACGTGTATGCGATCAGCGCCGACGGCTGGAAGGCCGAGCCCTACCGCGTGATCGAAACCGACAAGAAGGGCAAGAGCAAGGACAAGGGCTGGGTCTGCGACCTGGTGCCCAAGGAGCTGCTGGTGCGGCAGCTGTTTGCCGGTGATCTGGAGATGATCGAGGCGCTCCGCGCCCAGCTGGAGGAGGCCAGCAGCCGCCTGGCGGAACTGGAAGAGGAGCATGGCGGCGAGGAGGGCGCCTTCAGCGAGCTGGAGAAGCTCAACAAGACCGCCGTGAACGCCCGCATCAAGGAGATCAAGAGGGATCCCGAAGCCGCTGAGGAGTTGGCCGTGCTCCGGGAGTGGCTGGAGCTGAGCGAAGAAGAGGCCGCCACCAAGAAGGCCCTCAAGGCCGCCGAAGCCGACCTCGACGACCAGGCCTACGGTCGCTACGACAGCCTCACGGATGCGGAGGTGCGCGAGCTGGTGGTGGAGGGCAAGTGGCTTGCCAGCCAGGAGCAGGCCGTCGCCGCCGAAGTGGAACGGGTGAGCCAGCAGCTCACCAGCCGCCTCAAGGAGCTGGGCGAGCGCTACGGCGAGGCGCTACCGCAGATCAGCGTGCGGGTGGAGGAGCTGGAGGCACGGGTGGCGGTGCACCTGGAGCGGATGGGGTTCACATGGAACTGAAGCCGGGCTACAAGCAGACCGAGGTGGGGGTGATCCCGGAGGAGTTCAGTGCCACCAGGCTTGGGGGATGCTTTTTCTCTCTGGGGAGCATGACTTCCTTTCACCAGCGGTTCCAGGGGAAGGGCTCGTTTCTATCAGGAATCTGGCGACTTATTTCTCCGCAGCCAGAACATACGAGCCGGGTCACCTTGATCTTGATGATCGCCACACACGTCGGCTCCCTGCGACGCAGAGCAGAAGGAGAGAGGTCGCGAGTTCAACCGAATGACTTCCTAGACAGTCACCATCACTGGGAACAGCGTGGGCAATGTCGGCTATCTCAAGTGACGAACTTGGTATCGGGCTTATATCAGTCAGCACGTAGGAATGGTTCGCCTTGTGAACCTTTCTTCTTGCGCCATACTGCCTGCTGAGTATGGTCCCCTGGTGCCCCTGGAAATAGGCAAATCAGGATGCGCAAACAGGCCAAAGCAAGCCTGGCTTGAACTTGCAGGAACCTCGAAAGACCTGGTAGTTGCCACCCGAACAGAACAACGCGCGAGAGCAGATTTTATTGTTGCAGCCCTGAGACGATAGCTCCAGGCGCTAGCCGATGAGATGCAAATGCTTCTCTCAAAGAAGCGGATGCATCAAGCAGGCCGCCATGCAGGAGCTGCTCACCGGCAAGCGGCGGCTGCCGGGGTTTGAGGGGGAGTGGGAGGGAAGCAACGGCCTGGGGGATGTCGCCTCGATGACACTTCTGGGACGTAGCCCAACATGTCAGGACGGCGAACATAGGAGGAGGAGTACCGTGGGTTTCTACCGAAGACCATGCGATCGTCAGGTGAACGGTGTGGTCCGGGAAGATCACAAATCGGCTGCCCAGCTGCGTACTGCGGGAACGACTGAGCTGGAACAGCAGGGAGATTGTACGCTTGGTAACCAAGTCTGGCCCAAGGCAAGGGGCAGCTATCGCATGGGTTGACGCGAAGTCCCGCGCCGAATCACCTTCTGGCAAGTTTGGATTGCACTCAGGATCATCCCTCGAAGGGGAATACCTCTTATGCTTGCGGCTGAGCCATGAGCCTTCGAGCTGTCTCAGATGTACTGGGCCAGCGGACCACGAATGGTCGAAACCAGGACAACTTGAAGATCGGTTGACTTGCGCCAATCATCTGCCCATCGGACTTGAGCAAATCGCCATCTCCGCCATCCTGTGCCGATATCGACACGAGACTAAACGACCTTGAAAGAAGCCTGGCAAAGACTCGTTTCCTCAAGCAGGGAATGATGCAACAGCTCCTCACTGGCAAGATCCGCCTGCAATGAAGATCTCCACCATCCTCGACCACATCGACAGCGGCCACATGGCCCTGCCCGAGTTCCAGCGGGGCTACGTCTGGAATCGCGACCAGGTGCGGGGGCTGTTCGATTCGCTTTACAAACGCCATCCTGTCGGCGGCCTGCTGGTCTGGGCCACGGAGTCGCAGACCGCCACCCATCGCGGTGATGGCCCGCTGGCTGCTGGCGTGGTGAAGCTGCTGCTCGATGGCCAGCAGCGCATGACCTCCCTCTATGGCGTGGTGCGCGGCAAGCCTCCGAAGTTCTTCGATGGCAATGCCCAGGCCTTCACCGGCCTCCGCTTCCACCTCGGAGACGAGGTGTTCGCCTTCTACCAGCCGGTGAAGATGAAGGACGATCCCCTCTGGATCGATGTCACCAGCCTGCTCGGAATGGGCAGCGCCGGCCTCGGTCGGCTGGTCGCCGAGTTCGGACAGAACCCTGAGCTGGCCCCACGTGTCGGCGAGTTCATCGGCCGTCTCAGCCAGCTGCTGGGCATCACCGAGATCGACCTCCACATCGAAGAAGTCACCGGCGCCGACAAGACCCTCGACGTGGTGGTGGACATCTTCAACCGCGTCAACAGCGGCGGCACCAAGCTCTCCAAGGGCGACCTGGCCCTGGCCAAGATCTGCGCCGACTGGCCCGAAGGCCGTGATGCCATGAAGGCCAAGCTCAAGGAGTGGGCCGATCACGGCTACAGCTTCAACCTCGACTGGCTGCTGCGCTCGGTGAACACGGTGCTCACCGGCGAGGCCAAGTTCCTCTACCTGCACGACAAGAGCACCCCCGAAATCCAGGACGCCCTCAAGCGCGCCACCAAGCACATCGACACCTGCCTCAACCTGATCGCGGGCCGCCTCGGCCTCGATCACGACCAGGTGTTCTTCGGGCGGTTCGGCATCCCGGTGATGGTGCGCTACCTCGATCAGCGCAGCGGCCCCATGGACGAGGTGGAGCGCGACCGGCTGCTGTTCTGGTTCGTGCAGGCCGGCATGTGGGGTCGCTTCTCCGGCTCCACCGAATCGTTCATCGATCAGGACCTCGCCGCCCTCGAAGGCGAAGGGGCCGGGCTGGAGCGCCTGCTGGAGCAGCTGCGCCTCTGGCATGGCGGGCTGCGGGTGGAACCCGGGCACTTCACCGGCTGGAGCCTCGGCGCCCGCTTCTACCCCGTGCTCTACCTGCTCACCCGCATGGGCGCAGCCCGCGACTGGGGCACCGGACTGCCACTCAAGGCCCAGATGCTCGGCAAGATGAGCCGCCTGGAGGTGCATCACATCTTCCCGAAGGCCCAGCTCTACAAGGCCGGCTACCGCAGACCGGAGGTCAACGCCCTGGCCAACTTCTGCTTCCTCACCAAAGACACCAACATCAAGATCACCGATCGCCTGCCGGAGGTCTACTTCCCCGAGATCGAGGCTGCACACCCCGGCGCCCTTGCCTCCCAGTGGATCCCGCCCGATCCCGAGCTGTGGAAGCTCGAGAACTTCCGTTCCTTCCTGGAGGCCCGCAAGGCACTGCTGGCCGCCGAAGTGAACGCCCGGCTGGAGGAGCTGCTCCATGGAGACACCCGCTGGCTGTCTGGCCCGGCGGCTGCCTTGCCGCAGCCAGCCACTGAAACGGTGGGCGGCATCACCAGCGAGGAGGAGGAAGCCGAGTTGCTGCGCCTCAACGCCTGGATGGCCGATCAGGCGCTCCCCCTGGGCACCCTCGCCTACGACTTCGCCGACCCGGCCACCGGCGAACAGCGCGCCGTGTTCGACCTGGCCTGGCCCGCCGGCATCCAGGAGGAACTCAGCCAGCCCGTGGCCGTGCTGCTCAACGAAGAGCCCGCCACCCTGGCCCTGGCCAGCGCCGCCGGGTTCCGCTGCTTCACCTCCCCCTCAGCCTTCCGCAGCTACGTGGAGCGCGAGATCCTCAGTGTGGATCCTCTGGTCCCATGACCCGCCACCCGCTCTTCCTCAGCAGCGTGCAGAAGGAGTTCGCGGGTGAACGACTGGCCCTTCGCGACTACCTGCGGGGGGATCCGCTGCTGCGGCGCTTCTTCGAGGCTGTGCTGTTCGAGGACCTGCCCGCCAGCGACCGCCGTGCCGACGATCTCTACCTGCATCTGGTGGATCGTTGTGAGCTCTACGTGGGCCTGTTCGGCAGTGAGTACGGCAGCGCCGATGCCGAAGGGCTCTGCCCCACCGAGCGCGAATTCCAGCGGGCCGGCGAGCTCGGCAAGACGCGCCTGATCTTTCTCAAGGCCGCTGACGACACCAGCCGCGATCCGCGCATGCTCGCCCTGATCCGCCAGGCCGAGGCTTCCCTGGTGCGGCGCCGCTTCGTTACCACCGCCGAGCTGATCGCCGGCCTCTACGCCGCCCTGGTGCAATGGCTCGAAGACCAGCAGCTGATCCGCAGCGGTCCCTTCGACGCCTCCCCCTGCCCCCAGGCCTCCCTCGCCGATCTCGATGCCGAGCGTATGGCCTGGTTCGTCGACCGGGCCCGCCAGGTGCGCGGCTTCCCTCTGCCGCCCAACGCCTCCCCCACAGAGCTGCTCACCCACCTCAACCTCCTGGAGAACGGCCAGCCTGTGAATGCCGCCGTACTCCTCTTCGGCCGCCAGCCCCAGCGCTTCCTGCTCAGCAGCGAAGTGAAGGCCGCCCACTTCCACGGCACCGCCGTGGCCAAGCCGATCCCCTCCTATCAGGTGTTCAAGGGCACCGTCTTCGAGCTGGTGGATCAGGCGGTGGACTTCGTGCTCGCCCGTCTCAACTTCGCCGTGGGCACCCGCGCCACCTCCACCCAGGCTCCCGCCGCCTACGAGATTCCGCCGGAGGTGATCCGCGAGGCGATCGTCAACGCCGTCGCCCACCGCGATTACACCAGCAACGGCTCCGTTCAGGTGATGGTGTTCGCCGATCGCGTGGAGGTATGGAACCCCGGCAGCCTGCCGCCCTCCCTCACCCTGGCCCAGCTGCGCCGGCCCCACGGCTCGATCCCCGCCAACCCCCTGCTCGCCGAACCCCTCTACCTCACCCAGTACATCGAACGCCTCGGCACCGGCACCGGCGACATGATCCGCCGCTGCCGCGAACTGGGCCTGCCCGAGCCCACCTTCTCGCTCGACGACGGCTTCCGCATCAGCCTGGGTCGCGCACTCCCCCAGCCTTCTTCCTTAGCCACTACTGAAGAAACAAAGGAAGAAACTGGGGTGGAAGTTCGGGAACAAGCCAAAGAGCAGGGGGTGTCCGGCGCCCAGGGCAAGGCCGGGACAGCCCGCGAACAGATCCTGGCGCGGATGCGCGCCAACCCGGAGGTCACCATCGCCGAGCTGGCACGCCTGCTGAACCTCTCCGAGAGTGGCGTGGAGTACAACCTGCGCAAGCTCCGCCAGGACGGCCGGCTCCGCCGCGAAGGCTCCACCAAGGCAGGACGGTGGGTGGTGCTGTCTTGAGGCCACCCTGTGCCGGAAGCCGTGCTGCGGCGCCGGTTTCCCGTAGCCTCCAGCTGCTGCTCAACGCCTACGCCCCGGCTGTGGACAACGCGCTCTGCAAGCTCGCCCGATGAATCCCGCCCTCTCCCCCGGCGATCAGCAGATCCTCGCCGCACTCCAGCAAGCCGTGGCCGCCGAGCTGGAGCGCAAGCGCCGACTTGGCCACTACGTCGTGACCTGGCAGAACGGCAAGGCCCTGCTGCAGGGGCCTGATGCCCCGAACCCCCCCGCCGCTGCATGAGCACGCCGGAACGGGTCACCCAGAACCGCATCGTCAAGCTGTTCCATGAGGAACTGAACTATCGCTACCTGGGCGATTGGAAAGACCGCGCTGGCAACAGCAACATCGAGGAGGTGATCCTCAGCGGCTATCTCCAACGGCGTGGCTTCAACCCGGCGGAGATCAGCGGTGCCCTCTATCAGCTCCGAATTGCCGCTGACGTCAGCCAGGCAGGCCTCTATGAAGCCAACCGCAGGGTCTATGCCCTGCTGCGCTATGGGGTGCAGGTGAAGGCCGCCGCCGATCAGCCCACCAGCACGGTGGCCCTGATCGACTGGCACACACCGGAAGCCAACGACTTCGCCATCGCCGAGGAAGTCACCCTCACGGGTCCTCAGGAGCGGCGGCCGGATCTGGTTCTTTACGTGAACGGGATCGCCATCGGCGTGATCGAGCTCAAGCGCAGCCGGGTGAGCATCGGTGATGGCATCCGCCAGAACCTCTCCAACCAGCAACCCGAGTTCAACGCCTGGTTCTTTGCCACCAACCAGTTGGTGTTTGCCGGCAATGACTCCGAAGGTCTTCGCTATGGCGCCATCCTCACTCCGGAGAAATACTTCCTCACCTGGAAGGAAGACGAAGCTGATCACAGCCGCCCCAAGCTCGACAAATACCTGATCAAGATCTGCCGCAAGGACAGGTTGATCGAGCTGCTGCGCGACTTCGTTCTCTTCGATGCCGGCATCAAGAAGCTGCCGAGGGTTCATCAGTATTTCGGCATCAAGGCTGCCCAGCAGCAGGTGCAACAACGCCGTGGCGGCATCATCTGGCACACCCAGGGCAGCGGCAAGAGCATCGTGATGGTGCTGTTGGCCCGCTGGATCCTGGCCAACAACCCCCATGCCCGGGTCGTGATCATCACGGATCGCGATGAGCTCGACAAGCAGATTGAAAGCGTCTTCGGCGGCGCTGGCGAAGTCATCCAGCGCACCAGCAGTGGCAAGGATCTGATGCAGGCCCTGAGCCAGCCCACACCCCGTCTGCTCTGCTCCCTGGTGCACAAGTTTGGCGTGCGCGGAGTCGACGACTTTGAGACTTATCTCGAACAGCTGCAGGCTCAGGCCAGCCCGGCTGTGGGTGAGCTATTCATCTTCGTGGATGAATGCCACCGCACCCAGAGCGGCAAGCTTCACCGCGTGATGAAGGCCTTGCTACCCGATGCGGTGTTCATTGGCTTCACTGGCACGCCACTCCTCAAGAAGGACAAAGCCACAAGCCTGGAAGTCTTCGGAGGCTACATCCATACCTACAAATTCAGTGAGGGTGTCGAAGACAAGGTGGTGCTCGATCTGGTGTACGAGGCACGCGATATCGACCAGCGAGTCAGCTCTCAGGAGCGCGTGGATCAATGGTTTGAGACCAAAACGGCCGAACTCAACCCTTGGCAGCAACGGGAGTTGAAGCGGCAATGGGGAACCTTGCAGAACGTGCTCAGCTCGAAGGCGAGGATGAACCGCATCGTCACCGACGTCGTCTTCGACTTTTCCCTGCAGCCTCGCCTTGCCAGCCAGCGCGGCAATGCGATCCTGGTCGCCTCCAGCATCTACGAAGCCTGCCGCTACTTCGAGCTTTTCAATCAGACTGAGCTCCAAGACAAATGTGCGGTGATCACCTCCTACGATCCCAAGGCAGCCGATGTCACCAAGGAGGAGGTGGGCGCCAACACCGAAACCGACAAGCAGTTCATCTACAACACCTACACAAAGCTTCTCGCACGCATTGCCGTTCAGCCTGGCATGAGCCGCACAGAAGCCTATGAAGAATCGGCCAAGCAGCTCTTCATCAATCAGCCGGCGCAGATGAAGCTGCTGATCGTGGTCGACAAGCTCCTCACCGGCTTTGATGCCCCCTCCTGCAGTGTGCTGTATATCGATAAGTCGATGCAGGACCATGGCCTCTTCCAGGCCATTTGCCGCACCAATCGCCTCGATGGCGACGACAAGCCCTATGGCTGCATCGTCGATTACAAGGATCTCTTCAAGAAGGTTGAGAACGCGATTGCCGTGTATTCCAAAGCTGATCTTGATCATTCGTCCGGTGGTGTTGATCCCGACGTGATCCTTCAAGAACGGCTCAGCAAGGCACGGGAGCGTTTGGAGCAGGCCCTTGAGCAGGAGGCGCTACTCGCCGAACCGGTGGCGCCACCGATGGACGAACTGGCGATTCTGCATCACTTCTGCGGCAATACGGAGTGTCCGGACGACTTGCAGGAGCGTGAACCCCTGCGCATGGCTTACTACAAGGCGGTGGCCGAGCTCACCCGATCATTTGCCGCTTTGGCGAATGAGCTGACCGAAGCTGGTTTCTCTGCAACAGAAGCACACCGAGTCACCCGTCAGCGCGACAAGGCTCTCGACTGGCGTCAGGTGATCCGCCTTGGTGCAGGTGAAAACCTTGATCTCAAGGCCTATGAAGCAGATATGCGCTACTTGATCGACTCCTACATCGAAGCTGACCAGCCACGCAAAATCTCGGCTTTTGATGATATCGGCCTCCTGGAGCTGATTGTCAAGACAGGGGTTGCCGACGCCATCGGACAGCAGTTTGGCAAGAGCGCCACCAACCGAAAAGCGGTGCAGGAAACCATTGAGAACAACATGCGTCGCACGATCATCAGCAAGCAAGGCACTGACCCTGCCTTCTATGACCGAATGTCGCAGGTGCTGGATGAGATCATCCGCTTCCGCAAGCAAAACGCAGAGGCCTATGAGGAGTATCTGCGCCGTGTTGCCGACCTGGCCCGTCAGCTCCACCAGCAGACCGCAGACAGCACTCCCGCCCAGCTCGATACACCAGGGAAACGTGCCCTGTGGAGCAATCTGAATGGCGATGTGGAACTGGCGATCCGGATTGACAACACCGTGCGTCAGGTCAGGCCTGATGGCTGGAGAGGAGTTCAAGCCAAGGAGCAACTCATCAAGGCAGCCCTATTTGGCGTGCTGCAGGATGCGGCGGAAGTGGAACGGCTGTTTGCCGTGCTGGTGGCGCAGCCGGAGTACTGATGGATCAGGCCTTTCCACGCCATCAACTTCTGATCGGTGCCATGCCGGTGGAGGTCACCGTGAAACCGATCAAGCACCTCCATCTTTCGGTTGTGCCTCCCGATGGAACTGTGCGTATCTCCGCGCCGGAGGGGATGAGCCCAGCCCATGTGAGGGCTTATGCCGTTGGCAAACTGAGCTGGATTCGCAAGCAACAATCAAGGTTTGAAGGCCAGCAGAGGGAAAGTCCCAGGCAGGTCGTGGAACGGGAATCCCATCATCTTTGGGGCCGTCGTCTTCTGCTGCAGATTCAGGAAGTGAACGCTGCGCCCAGGATCGAAGTGCATCCCAGACGTCTGGTGCTGTTTGTTCGGGCAGGCGCAACAGCTGGAAAGCGTCAGAGCATCTTGGCTGCCTGGTACCGCGATGAACTCAGAAAGGAAGCTTCAATCCTGATCGACAAGTGGCAGCGAAGGCTCCATGTGCAGGCCAACAAGCTCTTCATTCAGGCGATGACTCGCCGGTGGGGAAGCTGCAATCCGACATCAAGGAACATCCGGTTGAATACCCAGCTGGCCCAGAAGCCAAAGGCCTGCCTTGACTATGTCGTCCTGCATGAGCTTGCCCATCTCCGCGTACCCAGCCATGGCGAGGAGTTCATTGCCCTGCTGGATGTTCATCTACCGGATTGGCAAGAACGTCGCCGGTTGCTGAACAGCCTGCCGCTTCTCTGTAGCTGATGAAATAGGTCGCTTTTCTGATGCGATCACCAGCAGGCGGATCCCGTCTGGTGATCGACCTCCTCTCCGGTGAGCGTCCTGCAGTGCCTGCTCGCCGAAGGCCATGGGACACCTGGTGGCACTGATTTCCGTGAGTGCTGCGGCCGGCCCCTGACCCTGGCCGCCCTGGCGCTCGCGGTCCTGCGATTGCCCAACCGTGGCTGTTGTTTCCAAGATCTCCCCCGAGGAGAAGCTGGTGGCCTCCCTGATCACCCTGCTCGAAGCCGGCACCACCCCCTGGCGGCGGGAATGGGATGCCACCGCCGGCGGTCACCACGTGAATCTGCTCTCGGGCCGCCGCTACCGCGGGGCCAATCCGGCGCTGCTCACCCTGGGCCTGCACCTGCGGGGTTCATCGCTGCCCTACTGGTGCGGCTTTGGCGAGGCCAGGGTGCTGGGGCTCGCTCCCCGCAAGGGCAGCAAGGCGGTTCATGTGCTGCGGCCCCAGGTGCATCAGCGGGGCGAAAGCCCGCAGGCGCCGGCGGAATCATCCGATGAAGGCGGTTCCGGCGCTGCTGAAGCTGGCGCCCCCGGCGGCGATGGGGCCGCAGCTGGCCGCCGCTGGGTGAGCTACCGGCCGGTGGCGGTCTTCAATGCCGCAGATCTGGAGGGCGAGGCCCTGCAGGGGCTGATCCAGCAGCGCCGCCAGGCCGAGGGGGTGCGCCAGCGGCCGGAGCCCGAGCGGCTGGCGGCGGCCGAAGACGTCCTCAGCCGCTGGCCGGTACCGGTGCGCTTCGGTGGGGATCGGGCCTGTTATCTGCCGCTGCCGGATCGCATCCAGCTGCCGGATCGCTCGGCCTTCCATTCGGCAGCGGCCCTCTATGCCACCTGGGCCCATGAGGCCATCCACTCCTCCGGCCACAGCTCCCGGCTGGCCCGTGATCTCTCCGGCGGCATGGGGGCTGAAGGCGATGGGGGCAGGGCCTATGCCCGCGAGGAGCTCGTCGCCGAGCTGGGGGCGGTGCTGCTCGGGGATCGCCTGGAGATCGGCAGTGCCATGGCCAATCACGCCGCCTATCTGGGCCACTGGATCGCGCTGCTGCGCGAATCACCCCGGGGGCTGCTGCAGGTGATCAGCGATGCCCGCAGGGCCGCCGATCTGATTTGCCCCGAAGCCTCACCAGCGGGAGGGGGCTGAAGGGGACTGGGCTTGGGTGGGCTGGGATTCAGGCCGCCTCCAGCCCCAGATGCGTCACGAATGGCTGGAAGTCGCGATCGGAGAACAGCAGCGGCAGGTGGGCCTCGATGCAGGCGGTGGCGATGATCACGTCGATCGTCTTGCGCACCGTCAGCCCCTTCTTGCGCAGGGTTCTGTAGCTTTCGGCAGCCCGGTAGGCGTTGCGACGGCCCAGCATCTCGATCACAGGAATCGAGCCAAACAGATGTCGTGCCCTGGCGGCATCACGGTCGCTGCGGAATCCCTGCAACACCTCCACCAGGATCAGATCACCCACCGCCACGGGCCTCACCCCGAGCAGTCCATCGAGCCGTTCCACCTCAGGGGTGGCGATGCCATTGAAGAAGTCGACCCAGACGGAGGAGTCGACGACGATCACCGGCCCTCCCCGCCGATCCGTTCCCTGCTGCCATCGGAACGATCAAGCCGGAGCGCCTCGAGATCCCCTTCCCAGCGGAGCTTGCCGCGGAAGGCGCGCAGTCCCTCCTGCTGCTTGAGCTGCACCAGGGTGCGCAGACCCAGCTCGACGGCTTCCCGCTTGGTGCGGGCGCCGCTGGCCTCCATGGCGTCCCTCATCAGGCCATCGTTGATGACGATGTTGGTGCGCGTGGCCGGGTTGGTGTCCATGGCGGCGGAGGAAAGCAGGATGGGTCAGGGCCCGTTCCCGATGTGCATACTTTAACGCCGTCCTACACATCGGGATCCGCCCTGTCGCAGCCATTGCCCTCAACCGCCTTCTGAGGGCGTGGAGTGCGGCGCCTCCCTCGCCACCCCCTCCAGCCAGTCGCTGAAGCCCGCAAGATCAGCCTCCAGATCCGGCCAGAGCTCGGGAAGCTGGCGGAGCAACAGCGCGATGGGTTCTGCCCGCAGTTCATCGGCGTAGAGATTCCGCACCAGGTGCCGGAAGCGCAGGTACTCCTGGAGCCGGCGCTGGGTGGGCTCCCGCAGGACGGCCGGGCGGCGATCGGTGGCGATGGCCATCCTCTCCAGGAGCCGCCGATGCCAGCCTGGCCCCTGCTGGGGGGTGCCCCCGTTGAGCACCCGGCTCACCAGCAGCAGACACCGCTCCACTCCGGTGTAGAAGCTGTGAAGGCGCAGGGCCGTCAGGGATCGAGCCAGCGCCTCCAACCGCTGGCCCTCCCGCCGGAGGTCGTCGCGCAGCTCGAGCAGGTCCTCAGCCTGCATCGCCTTCTCCCTGCGCTCCGGCCGGGAGCAGCTGCCGGGACTGGCGAAGCAGGCGCTGGCGCAACGACAACTCCAGATCCTCCGCCCGCTTGAGGTCCACCGGCAGGGGCCCTGCCGCCTCGGCGAGGCCGATGGCCTCGATGAGAGCTTCAGGGGGGAGTCCCTCGGCCAGCAGATCGAGATCGGAATGCTCCCGGAAGCCCGGCCCCAGCACCGAGCCGAACAGCCACACCCCGGTGAGTCCCGGCCAGCGGCTTCGCAGGCGCTGGGCCGCAGAATGCGCCTGGGCCAGCCCCAGCCGGCGCCGTTCCGCCAGCCTGTCGCGATCCGCCGCAAACCGCGACCGCCAGTAGGACTCGGCCTGCAGGCCCATGGACACCATCCGAGCTCCGGTCCATCATCGCCATGACGGCCCGCCCCTCCGGCGATGCGCGCAGCCCTGGCCCGATCCACCCCCTCCACCCGGTGGCTGGCGGGCCTGCTGCTGGCCGCCCTGGTCGGCGGCGGGATCGCACCGGCCCACGGCTCCCTGGGCCAGGACCTCGCCTACGGCAGCGACCGGCTGCAGCGCCTCAGCTTCTGGCGCCCAGCCAGCAAGGCCGATCGTCCCGCCCCGCTCATCCTCTTTGTCCATGGGGGCGGCTGGAAGCGGGGCGACCGCGCCACGGCCACCGGCCGGGCCAAGGTCTCCCACTTCCTTGGGCGGGGGTATGCCTTCGCCACCATGAACTACCGGCTGGTGCCGGCGGCGACGGTGGAGCAGCAGGCCGCCGACGTGGCCAGCGCCCTGGCCTGGCTGGTCCGCCACGCCGGCCGGCTGGAAGTCGATCCGAAGCGCATCGTGCTGATGGGCCACAGCGCACGGGCCCCACCTTCATGCGGGACACCTACGCCCAGGCCTTCGGCGACGACCCTGCGCGCCAGCGGGCCCTTTCCCCCACCGGGCAGGCGGCCGCCCCCAATGCCCCCGCCTTCCTGCTCCTGCACGTGCAGCGCCTCGATGGAACCGCCCAGACCCGGGGCCGTGGGCGGCCGGGGCCTGAAGGGACACATCGCCATCAACCGCCGGCTGGGCCAGCCGGACGACCCCGCCACAGTGGTGGTCGACGCCTGGCTGCGGCGCCTGTTCGGTCGTTGAAGCCAGCGGCGGCGGCAGCGGACGCAACCACCACTACAGATCCGCCCCCCTGATCTGGATACCTTGAAGAACCGTGGCGGCGGTCGATGGCACCGGAACGCTTCTTCCTCGAGCTGAACCCGCCCGAGAGCGCCATGCGCGAATGGCCCCACGTGGTGATCGTGGGTGGCGGCTTCGCCGGGCTCAAGGCCTGCCATGCCCTTTCGGGCAAGCCGGTGCGCGTGACGCTGATCGACAAGCGCAACTTCAACCTCTTCCAGCCCCTCCTCTATCAGGTGGCCTCCGGGCTGGTGTCGGAGTCCGATGTGGCCTCGCCCCTGCGCCAGATGGTGGGCCAGGCCCCCAACATCCAGATCCTGCTGGGGGAGGTGGTCGACATCGACCCGGCCGCGAAGGAGGTGGTGTTCAACGACCACCGCTACGGCTACGACCACCTGATCCTGGCCAGCGGTTCGGGCAGCACCTATTTCGGCCACGAGGAATGGCGCCCCCTGGCGCCGCCGATGAAGATCCTCGAGCACGCCGACGAGATCCGCCGCCGGCTGCTGATGGCTCTGGAGGAAGCCGAGCAGACCCGCGACCCCGAACGGCGCCGCTTCCTGCAGTCGGTGGTGGTGGTGGGGGCCGGCCCGGCGGGCTGCGAGCTGGCGGGCTCCCTGATCGAGCTGATGCACCGCGCCATCCGCCGCGACTTCAAGCAGCTGGATCACGCCCTCTGCCAGGTGCTGCTGGTGGATGCGGTGGAGCGGGTGCTGCCCACCATGCACCCGAAGCTTTCCGCCGCCGCCGCCGGCCACCTGGAGGCGGCCGGGGTGACCCTGGTGATGCGCTCGATGGTGAAGAGCATCGCCCCCGGCAGGGTCTCGCTGGAAGGGCCCGACGGCCCCCAGGAGCTGCAGGCCGCCACCATCTGCTGGACCGCCGGCGTTCGTGCCTCCCGCCTTGGCGCCCTGCTGGCCAATCGCACCCACTGCCCCGTCGACCGGGGCGGGCGGCTGCTGGTGGAACCTGATTTCTCGGTGCCCGGCCACCCTGAGATTCATGCCGTCGGCGACCTCTGCTCCTACGTCCACACCGCCGACGGCCGCCCCCTGCCCGGCATGGCCGGACCGGCGGTGCAGATGGGCGCCTGGGTGGCCGCCGCGATCCTGGCCCGCAGCAGCGGCGCCGAAATCGCCCCCTTCCGCTTCACCGACCTCGGCAGCATGGCCGTGATCGGCCCCTTCTACGC
This sequence comes from uncultured bacterium, assembly GCA_942491175.1. Taxonomy (GTDB): domain Bacteria; phylum Cyanobacteriota; class Cyanobacteriia; order PCC-6307; family Cyanobiaceae; genus Cyanobium. The sequence continues at coordinate 50,673 of CALNZO010000008.1, forward strand.
GGTGGCCGACCTGCGGGGCCTGCACGTGACCGGCCTGGCGGGCTGGGTGCTGTGGGCCCTGGCCCACCTGGCCTTCATCCCCGACACGGAGAACCGCATCTCCCTGTTCACCAAGTGGATGTGGCAGATCGCCACCCGCCAGCGCACCGCCCTGCTGATCACCGGCCGGCCTGACCAGCACATCGGGGTGGATGTGGGCCTCTACCGGGCCCAGCTGCATCCCCCTCCGCAGCCCGAGCCCGCCGCAACAGACCCGCCGTCGGAGGACGACCTTCCACTGGCCGCCTGAGCATCAGTTCCGGCGTTCGGGTTGTCTCAACGCCACAACCCGCTGCAGCACCACCACCAGCAGGGCCGTACTCCAGCCCACCAGCAGCAGACCCGAGAGGGCCTCGCAGCCCGCCACCAGTTGCCAGGTGGGTCCCACCGTCACGTCGCCGTAGCCCAGGCTGGTGTATGTGACCACGGAGAAATACAGGGCTTCACCGATGCTGTCCAGTGCTCCCCCCATCCTGTAGAGCAGGGCCCACAACAGGATCTGAATCAGGGCGGTGAAGAAAAGAATGAACAGGGCCAGCAGGGTACCTACGATGGATTGAAGCGACCTCTGCCTCGACCAGCGCTCGAAGCGACGACTGTGAATCCAGGTCATCACGACCGTGGTGGCCACCAGCTGCAGAAGGGCACAAAACGACAACAGCAGCAGACCCAAACCGAGCTGCTGAAGCAGGTTGAACAGATCCGGCTGGTTGGACCTGGTTGGCAGGGCGGTGGCCATGGCGAAGCCCACGACAAGCGGAAGACGGCTCATCGGCTTGTCAGGCACCATGGGGGATTGGGCTTCCAAGGCCCCAGGATCCTTCGAAACCCCTGAAGAGCAAGACCCCAGACGCAGGGCCATGGACCGCACGCAGCTCGTTCGGTCGGATGCCGAGCGGCACGGGAAACAGCCATGATGTGGACCTCAACCCGAGTTGTGGCTACCGCGGCGATTGATCGGGGATGACTGCGTTATCCGGCTGGGGATGGGAACCCTGGTCCGAACCCGGAGCGTTCAGGGTCGCGGGGCGGTTCTTTCCGGCCGTTGTCTGGTTTCTGGGCTTGATCACGCTCCCCGCCAGCCCCTGTCCGCAGATCGTTGGGGTTGTCAAGCTTATCGAGGCAGGTGGAACAGAGCACTCGGGCCCTCTGCTGCAGGTAGCTGCGGGCCGAGCGTTCGATCTGCACACCGCAGCTGGAACAAGCGAAAAGTGGGGACATCGGTCGCAGAAAGTCTGACCACAGTTAACGGAATGGCAGCAGTTCCGCCGTGTCGAGGCTGACGGTTGCCCAGGAGGGGAGCATCCGTCAAGCGGGTCCCACGGACAGAACGCCAAGCCAGTGTTGGGGAGGATGGTCATGGAGACATCCCAAGGATGGCAGTGATGCCATGGGGAGAGGCCGTTACCGGCAAGGGAATCCAGCCCCCTGCATCAGGGGAAGGGGAGCGAAAGGGCAGGCCAGCCGCCAGCCGGTGAGAATGATCAACCCCAGCCTGCTGAGCAAGTGAATCTCCTGAGAAAGACCAACGGACCTCAGGGATCTTTTTGGAACCGACACTCCCTCTTGATGCATCCACTTCCGGGTTGGTTTCTGGCAACCAGATGCACCTGAGCGTGACAAGTTCACAGGACTTCTCGATCTCTCGCCATCACCCATGGAGGATGCTTCAGAAGAGTCCATCAACCCATCAAACCCGTGGCCGATCCTGTCCTGAAAAGGTCGTGGGCGAAAACACCTCTGGTGCCCACGGGGGAATTTGGGGGGGTCTGGAGTGGTTCCTGGCCCCTATATTGGCCGAGTCTGAAGATCTTCTCTGTTCCGACACCAAGACACTCGAAGCGGAGATAATGAGTAGCCACGACATGTCTCTCGAAACGGCCAACGGCATTGGCCATCGTGCGGCCCAGAGCCCGGTAGGCTTCTCTTATGCCTGCATCCGTGTATTCCTCTGACGACATCCCGATGTGGCTAGTGAGACCATGACTCTCTCTCCTCGTATCCGATTCGGCCTGCGCCTTGCCCTGGCGATGGTCATGGCCATTGGGGTAGCCCTGTCGATGGACTGGCAGAAGCCGTTCTGGGCAGGCCTCTCCGTGACGGTGCTGAGTCTGGACAGCGCCGGCCAATCCCTGTTGAAAATCATTTTGCGCATGGCGGGAACCCTCGCGGCTGCTGTGGTGGCCCTGAGCCTGATTGCACTGTTTCCTCAGGAACGCTGGTGGTTCTTTCTTTCCCTCTCGCTGTACGAGGGATTCTGCTGCTATCGCATGCTGGGCAGCCCCTATCCCTACGCCTGGATGGTGTCAGGATTTGTGGCTGCCATCATCGCGATCGATGGTGGACCGCCCGACGGCCTCACAGACTTCAACGTCGCCATGGAGCGCCTGCAGGAAACGGGAACAGGAATTCTTGCCTATACCTTCAGCGGCTTTCTCATCCCCACCGGCAGCACGGGGGGTGCTTTCCAGGCCAAAATCATGGCGATGTCGCAACGGCTTGGCTCCCTGCTGGAGTCATGCCTGGCCCCCTACGGAGGCAAGGACACGGGCGATCCCCAGACGGCAAGGGATCTCAGGCAACTCGATGCCGAGGCCGCCACGCTCGACTCCCTGGTGGCGCCAGCCGCGCTGGAAAGTGGTTCCATGTGGATGGAACGTCGCCGCTGGCGTCGTGTGGCACTGGGTTTCAGGGCCCTGCCCCGGGTTCTGAACCACGTTCGACTGGCCGGTCAGGGACTGGCTGAACGGGAACGACTTCTGTTGGAACCTTCCGTGAGCCTCCTGCGCAAGGGGGTGGATCAACGCTTCGCAGCGATGGGGGAAGTCATGGCGGGGCAATCACCAGGATCGCCACCGCCACCTCCACCGTTGCTGGGGACCATCTCCCCCGGGAGGATGGAGTGCTCGATGCAAGAGCGAGCCCATCTACAGGCCAGCTGGAGGCCATTGCAACATCTCGACGAGCTCAGCGCTCGCCTGTGGAGCCTCATCAACCCACACCCATCCGGCCATGACGGGACCTCTTCTCCTGGCTTGCGGCCGCACCTGGACATGCGGCTGGTAAGAATGGATCCGGATCATCTCTGGCTGACCAGCCGGCTGATCATACAGATCTGGATCGCCGTGCTGCTGTGGATCTACCTTCCTGGTCTTCCCAGTGGACTCACGATCATTTCCTTGATGCCAAGCATCGGCCTGACTATGGCCCAGACGCCGATGCTCAGAGGGCAGACATTGTTCGCGCCAGGACTTCAGGCACTTCTGGCCACTGGAGTGGTGTATGTATTTGTGCTACCCAGATTGGATGGGTTTCTCGGCCTTGCCATTGTACTGGCCATGGCGAGCTTTGCAATTGGCACTTATTACTACAAGGATGCCCAAATGAGGATACTCACCATGTGTTTATTCATCGTTGCCTGCAGCATTCGGAATCAACAGACCTATAACTTCATCAACTTTCTCAATCTCAGTATCGCCGTCATTGTGGCATTCTCTATTTCAGCATTTTCGCAGGACCTGCCTGTATCCTGGCTTCCTGAAAGGCAGGCCCTAAGACTGCTGCGGCGGCTGATGCTCAGCACCAATGCGATCGTCGAATTGACGACGCACATGGTCCACACCCCGCTACGATGGCCGCAAAGGATGCGCCTGGCCTTCCATCGTAGAGCGGCCCGCGACATTCCAGCGAAGCTAGTCTCGCTGGCCGCGAAACTGCCGCTTCAGGTGCTAAAATCAAATACAGTTCAAATAGATGAACTGGTGAATGCCGTTCAATCTGTATCGCTGTGGCTGGAAGAATGGAGCGAGGCAACGCCGCAACTGAACACCCTTTCATTCAACCTGCCATCTGCTTCGCTTCCTGATTATCAAGAATCCTTGGAAGACGGCGAACTGTCATCGACGCCCTTCCACCTGGTGTCTGCGTTGCAGGCGGTGGAGGCCATCAACGAGGGCTGCTGCTCCCAGCTCAAGGGCCTTCCCGCAGACCAAGCGAAGGGACATGACATGGTCCGTCTTACGCTTTGGCTTGGCTGCGGATTTCGTCTTGAATCGGCCATGCGCGAGTTGCAGGGGATCGCCGGTTGGTTTGAATGGGAGAGATGGTGTCAATCACGCTTTTGCTGACCCTGTTGTGCTCGTTGCAACGTCAGCCTCCTCGCGAGGCTGAAATTCGTGGAGTTTTCTTTGCTCCATCTTTTCTGTGCGTTCTGCTCGGAATGGTGGCAGCCTGGGGCACCGCCGCTGCTCTGAGCAAAGCCAATCTTTTTCACCATTTTGAGAACCCACTGCTTGTGTTTCTCGCCTTCACCATCATCTATGCGGTTATTTTCAGCATCCTTCTCGTGCCAGCATGAAGATGAATCCCAAGCTGCGCCGCCATCTCCCCACCACAATCGTGGTCGTTGTCGCACTTGGCTTGTTGGGGGTTAAAACCTGGGATTACATTCGCAATCCCTGGACTCGGGACGGCCAGGTGCGTGCCACCGTCATCCAGGTGACGTCCAGAATCTCCGGCCCGATCATCCGCCTGCCGATCAAGGACAACCAACCGGTAAAGAAAGGTGAGCTTCTGTTTGAGATCGATCCCAGCACGTTTGAAGCCAGTGTGGCACAGGCGAAGGCCGATCTCGAAAACACCCGCGATGAGGTGAGAGCCCTGGCCAAGGAAGTGGAAGCAGCCAGAGCAAATGTGAAGCAAGCGCGCTCGGTGATCAGCAAAGAAAAAGCTGTTTTAACCGGCCTGAATGCGCAGTTGATTGACAGCAAAGCCAATTTCGACCGCGCAGCACAACTGATCAAAGTCGGTGCCATCACCAGGCAGCAATACGACGATCAGACAGCTTCCTATCTCACGGCCCAGAGCAATGTGGCAGAGTCTGAGGCTGCGATTCTCCAGGCTGAATCCGCCTTGCTTCAGTCAGAAGCCTCCCTACAACAGGCCATTGCCAAACTTGGGGCGCCGGGGGATCAAAATGCCCAGGTGCGAGCGGCAAAATCCGCCCTGCGAAACGCGGAACTGAATCTCGAGTTCACCACCGTTCGTGCCCCGGTCGATGGGCTTGTCACCAACCTCAACCTGCAACAGGGCAGCCAGGCGGTGGCGAATCAGCCAGCCCTGGCCTTGGTGGACAGAAACAGCTTCAGGATTGATGCCTACTTCCGTGAGACCTGGATCGGCAGAATCCAGCCGGGAGATCAAGCCACGGTCACCCTGATGAGCTATCCTAACCAACCCCTTGTGGGCAAGGTGGAAAGCATCGGTTGGGGCATCGCCCAGGACAATGGCAGCACGGGCGAATTCCTGCTCCCGACGGTGAATCCAACATTCGAGTGGATTCGCCTTGCCCAGAGGATTCCCGTGAAGATTGAGGTGGACGATGTACCTCCACCGGTGATCCTCCGCCTCGGCAGCACAGCGTCCGTGCTGGTGAAGACAGGGACCCACCGCAGGCCTTCAGATTCACCGCCCCCATGACGACACAAGGCATGCGATCAACGCTGTTCCAGAGCCTGGGCCCTCTCACCCGCAGCACCCTTGTTCGTGATGGCGTAGCGGGCATCACCCTGGCGGCGCTGGCGATACCGGAGGTGATGGGCTACACACGTATCTCCCAGACGCCGGTGATCACAGGGCTCTACACCCTGCTGCTGCCGGTGCTGGCCTTTGCGGCCCTGGGATCCTCGCGGCACCTGGTGGTGGGGGCTGATTCGGCCACGGCGGCGATTCTGGCGGCCACCCTGATCGGTGCGGCGGCTCCCTACTCCCCTGAATACGTGGGCCTCACCGCTCTCACTGCCCTGGTGGTGGCGGTGATGCTCCTGCTCGCCGCCCTGTTCCGGTTGGGCTTCCTGGCGGACTTCCTTTCCCGCAGCACCCTGATCGGCCTGCTCACCGGCATTGGCCTCCAGGTGGCCGCAGGCGAATTGGGCGGGCTGATCGGTCTGCCGAGGCAGGGATCGGGAGCCCTCGAACAGGTGCTGTCGGTGTTTCAGCGTCTCGGCCAGGCCAACGGGGCAGCTGCGCTTGTGGCAGTGTCGGTCTTCGTGGTGATCCTGGTGGCCAAGAAATGGGCCCCACAACTGCCCGGGGCCCTGATCGCCGTGATCGGAGCCGTCCTGGCCAGCTGGCTGCTGGATTTCCAGAGCCTTGGCATCGATGTGGTGGGAACCGTTCCCAGCGGTCTCCCCCATCTGTCTCTGCCGCCACTGCGAGAGGTGCGTTACGACCGGGTGTTCGCGGCAGCCGGATCCTGCTTTCTGGTGATCATCGCCCAGAGTGCCGCCACCTCCAGGGCCTATGCCCAGCGCTACCAGGAAACCTTCGTGGAGAACCGGGATCTGATCGGCCTGGCCTGCGCCAATCTCGGCGCCGGCATCAGTGGCACCTTCGTGGTCAACGGCAGCCCCACCAAAACGGAGATGGTGGATGCCGCAGGCGGGCGCAGCCAGATCACCCACCTGACCACCGGGATCGTTGTGCTCCTGGTCCTGCTGTTCCTCACCGGGCCGCTGGGTCTGATCCCCAATGTTGTTCTCTCCACGATTGTGTTTCTCATCGGGATCAAATTGATCGACGTCCGGGGGATGGCTGAGCTTTACCGATTGCAGAAAAATGAATTCGTGATCGCTGCCCTCACGGTGCTGAGCGTGGCGCTGGTGGGGGTGATGGAAGGCATCGCCCTGGCGGTGATCCTCTCGCTGATCGATCAGGTACGCCACACCTATCGGGCCCGCACCTGCCTCTGGACCCGCGATCCTGAGCGTCCTGATGGTTTCCACCTGCAGACGGTGGCCCTTGCGCCAGGTGTATTTGCAGCTCCTGGAATTCTGGCCTATCGCTTTGAAGCCAATCTCTTCTATGCCAATGCCGATCACTTCATGGAGGAGATCCTGGCCCTGATTCAGCAGAATCAGCCTGCGATCAAGGGCCTGGTGATCGACGCCACCGGCATTGATGACATTGATTATTCGGCCGCGAAAACCCTCACTCAGTTGCGTAAAGAGCTGGATGGCCGGGCCTTGAAACTGGCCGTGGTGGTGACGTCCCAGCATCTGATGCACCAGCTGCGCAGGTATGGTCTTGAGAGCGCCACGACCAACTTCCATACCGTGAAAAAAGCGGTGCGTGAGCTCTCTGCTGGCCTGAAAGCTGAGGCTACGACCACCTGATCCTGGCCAGCGGTTCGGGCAGCACCTACTTCGGCCACGAGGAATGGCGCCCCCTGGCGCCGCCGATGAAGATCCTCGAGCACGCCGACGAGATCCGCCGCCGGCTGCTGATGGCTCTGGAGGAAGCCGAGCAGACCCGCGACCCCGAACGGCGCCGCTTTCTCCAGAGTGTGGTGGTGGTGGGGGCCGGCCCGGCGGGCTGCGAGCTGGCGGGCTCCCTGATCGAGCTGATGCACCGCGCCATCCGCCGCGACTTCAAGCAGCTGGATCACGCCCTCTGCCAGGTGCTGCTGGTGGATGCGGTGGAGCGGGTGCTGCCCACCATGCACCCGAAGCTTTCCGCCGCCGCCGCCGGACACCTGCAGGCGGCCGGGGTGACCCTGGTGATGGGCTCGATGGTGAAGCGCATCGCCCCAGGCAGGGTGTCGCTGGAAGGGCCGGAAGGCCCCCAGGAGCTGCAGGCCGCCACCATCTGCTGGACCGCCGGCGTGCGTGCCTCCCGCCTTGGCGCCCTGCTGGCCAATCGCACCGACTGCCCCGTCGACCGGGGCGGGCGCCTGCTGGTGGAGCCTGATTTCTCGGTGCCCGGCCACCCGGAGATCCACGCCGTCGGCGACCTCTGCGCCTACCTGCACACCGCCGACGGCCGCCCCCTGCCCGGCATGGCCGGACCGGCGGTGCAGATGGGCGCCTGGGTGGCCGCCGCGATCCTGGCCCGCAGCAGCGGCGCCGACATCGCCCCCTTCCGCTTCACCGACCTCGGCAGCATGGCCGTGATCGGCCCCTTCTACGCGGTGGCCGACCTGCGGGGCCTCCACGTGACCGGCCTGGCGGGCTGGGTGCTGTGGGCCCTGGCCCACCTGGCCTTCATCCCCGACACGGAGAACCGCATCTCCCTGTTCACCAAGTGGATGTGGCAGATCGCCACCCGCCAGCGCACCGCCCTGCTGATCACCGGCCGGCCTGACCAGCACATCGGGGTGGATGTGGGCCTCTACCGGGCCCAGCTGCATCCCCCCCGCAGCCCGAGCCCGCCGCGAACAGACCCCTTCGTCGGAAGACGACCTGCCACTGGCCGCCTGAGCATCAGTTCCGGCGTTCGGGTTGTCTCAACGCCGCAACCCGCTGCAGCACCACCACCAGCAGGGCCGTACTCCAGCCCACCAGCAGCAGACCCGAGAGGGCCTCGCAGCCCGCCACCAGTTGCCAGGTGGGTCCCACCGTCACGTCGCCGTAGCCCAGGCTGGTGTAAGTGACCACGGAGAAATACAGGGCTTCACCGATGCTGTCCAGTGCTCCCCCCATCCTGTAGAGCAGGGCCCACAACAGGATCTGAATCAGGGCGGTGAAGAAAAGAATGAACAGGGCCAGCAGGGTACCTACGATGGACTGAAGCGACCTCTGCCTCGACCAGCGCTCGAAGCGACGACTGTGAATCCAGGTCATCACGACCGTGGTGGCCACCAGCTGCAGAAGGGCACAAAACGACAACAGCAGCAGACCCAAACCGAGCTGCTGAAGCAGGTTGAACAGATCCGGCTGGTTGGGCCTGGTTGGCAGGGCGGTGGCCATGGCGAAGCCCACGACAAGCAGAAGACGGCTCATCGGCTTGTCAGGCACCATGGGGGATTGGGCTTCCAAGGCCCCAGGATCCTTCGAAACCCCTGACGCGCAAGACCCCAGGCGAAGGGCCATGGAGCGCACTCAGCTCGTTCAGTCGGATGCCGAGCGGCGCGGGAAACAGCGATGATGTGGACCTCAACCTGGGTTGTGGCTACCACGGCGATGGATCGGGGATGACTGCGTTATCGGGCTGGGGATGGGAACCCTGGTCCGAACCCGGAGCGTTCAGGGGCTCGGGGCGGTTCTTTGCGGCCGTTGTCGGGTTTCTGGGCTGGGTCACGCTCCCCGCCAGCCCCTGTTCGCAGATCGTTTGGGTGATCAAGCTTATCGAGGCAGGTGGAACAGAGCACTCGGGCCCTCTGCTGCAGGTAGCTGCGGGCCGAGCGTTCGATCTGCACACCGCAGCTGGAACAAGCGAAAAGTGGGGACATCGGTCGCAGAAAGTCTGACCACAGTTAACGGAATGGCGGCAGTTCCGCCGTGTCGAGGTTGACGCTTGACCAGGAGGGCAGCATCCCTCAGGCGGGTCCCACGGACAGGTCGCCAAGCCAGTGTTGGGGAGGATGGTCATGGAGACATCCGAAGAATGGCAGTGATGCCATGGGGAGAGGCCGTTACCGGCAAGGGAATCCAGCCCCCTGCATCAGGGGAGCGAAAGGGCAGGCCAGCCGCCAGGCGGTGAGAATGATCAACCCCAGCCTGCTGAGCAAGTGAATCTCCTGAACAACTCCAACGGACCTCAGGGATCTTTTTGGCACCGACACTCCCTCTTGATGCATCCACTCCCGGGTTGATTTCTGGCAACCAGATGCACCTGAACGTGACAAGTTCACAGGACTTCTCGATCTCTCGCCATCACCCATGGAGGATGCTTCAGAAGAGTCCATCAACCCATCAACCCGTGGCCGATCCTGGCCTGAGAAGGTCGTGGCCGAAAACGCCTCTGGTGCCCACGGGGGTATTTGGGGGGGTCTGGAGTGGTTTCTGGCCCCTGTATTGGCCGAGTTTGAAGATCTTCTCTGTCCCGACACCAAGACACTCGAAGCGGAGATAATGAGTAGCCATGACATGTCTCTCAAAACGGCCAACGGCATGGGCCATCGTGCGGCCCAGAGCCCGGTAGGCTTCTCTTATGCCTGCATCCGTGTATTCCTCTGACGACATCCCGACGCGGCAAGTGAGACCATGACTCTCTCTCCTCGTATCCGATTCGGCCTGCGTCTTGCCCTGGCGATGGTCATGGCCTATGGGGTAGCCCTGTCGATGGACTGGCAGAAGCCGTTCTGGGCAGGCCTCTCCGTGACGGTGCTGAGTCTGGACAGCGCCGGCCAATCCCTGTTGAAAATCATATTGCGCATTGCGGGAACCCTCGCGGCTGCTGTGGTGGCCCTGAGCCTGATTGCACTGTTTCCTCAGGAACGCTGGTGGTTCTTTCTTTCCCTCTCGCTGTACGAGGGATTCTGCTGCTATCGCATGCTGGGCAGCCCCTATCCCTACGCCTGGATGGTGTCAGGATTTGTGGCTGCCATCATCGCGATCGATGGTGGACCGCCCGACGGCCTCACAGACTTCAACGTCGCCATGGAGCGCCTGCAGGAAACGGGAACAGGAATTCTTGCCTATACCTTCAGCGGCTTTCTCATCCCCACCGGCAGCACGGGGGGTGCTTTCCAGGCCAAAATCACGGCGATGTCGCAACGGCTTGGCTCCCTGCTGGAGTCATGCCTGGCCCCCTACGCGTGCAACAGCACGGGCGATCCCCAGACGGCAAGGGATCTCAGGCAACTCGATGCCGAGGCCGCCACGCTCGACTCCCTGGTGGCGCCAGCCGCGCTGGAAAGTGGTTCCATGTGGATGGAACGTCGCCGCTGGCGTCGTGTGGCACTGGGTTTCAGGGCCCTGCCCCGGGTTCTGAACCACGTTCGACTGGCCGGTCAGGGACTGGCTGAACGGGAACGACTTCTGCTGGAACCTTCCGTGAGCCTCCTGCGCAAGGGGGTGGATCAACGCTTCGCAGCGATGGGGGAAGCCATGGCGGGGCAATCACCAGGGTCGCCGCCGCCACCTCCACCGTTGCTGGGGGCCATCTCCCCCGAGAGGATGGAGTGCTCGATGGAAGAGCGGGCCCATCTTCAGGCCAGCTGGAGGCCATTGCAACATCTCGACGAGCTCAGCGCTCGCCTGTGGGGCCTCATCAACCCACACCCATCCGGCCATGACGAGACCTCTTCTCCTGGCTTGCGGCCGCACCTGGACATGCGGCTGGAAAGAATCGATCCGGATCATCTCTGGCTGACCAGCCGACTGACCATACAGATCTGGATCGCCGTGCTGCTGTGGATCTACCTTCCTGGTCTTCCCAGTGGACTCACGATCATTTCCTTGATGCCAAGCATCGGCCTGACGATGGCCCAGACGCCGATGCTCAGAGGGCAGACATTGTTCGCGCCAGGACTTCAGGCACTTCTGGCCACTGGAGTGGTGTATGTATTTGTGCTACCCAGATTGGATGGGTTTCTCGGCCTTGCCATTGTACTAGCCATGGCGAGCTTTGCAATTGGCACTTACTACTACAAGGATGCCCAAATGAGGATACTCACCATGTGTTTATTCATCGTTGCCTGCAGCATTCGGAATCAACAGACCTATAACTTCATCAACTTTCTCAATCTCAGTATCGCCGTCATTGTGGCATTCTCTATTTCAGCATTTTCGCAGGACCTGCCTGTATCCTGGCTTCCTGAAAGGCAGGCCCTAAGACTGCTGCGGCGGCTGATGCTCAGCACCAATGCGATCGTCGAATTGACGACGCACATGGTCCACACCCCGCTGCGGTGGCCGCAAAGGATGCGCCTGGCCTTCCATCGTAGAGCGGCCCGCGACATTCCAGCGAAGCTAGTCTCGCTGGCCGCGAAACTGCCGCTTCAGGTGCTAAAATCAAATACAGTTCAAATAGATGAACTGGTGAATGCCGTTCAATCTGTATCGCTGTGGCTGGAAGAATGGAGCGAGGCAACGCCGCAACTGAACGCCCCTTCATTCAACCTGCCATCTGCTTCGCTTCCTGATTATCAAGAATCCTTGGAAGACGGCGAACTGTCATCGACGCCCTTCCACCTGGTGTCTGCGTTGCAGGCGATGGAGGCCATCAACGAGGGCTGCTGCTCCCAGCTCAAGGGCCTTCCCGCAGACCAAGCGAAGGGATGTGACATGGACCGCCTTTCGCTGTGGCTTGGCTGCGGTTTTCGTCTTGAATCGGCCATGCGCGAGTTGCAGGGGATCGCCGGTTGGTTTGAATGGGAGAGATGGAGTCGATCACGCTTTTGCTGACCCTGTTGTGCTCGTTGCAACGCCAGCCTCCTCGCGAGGCTGAAATTCGTGGAGTTTTCTTTGCTCCATCTTTTCTGTGCGTTCTGCTCGGAATGGTGGCAGCCTGGGGCACCGCCGCTGCTCTGAGCAAAGCCAATCTTTTTCACCATTTTGAGAACCCACTGCTTGTGTTTCTCGCCTTCACCATCATCTATGCGGTTATTTTCAGCATCCTTCTCGTGCCAGCATGAAGATGAACCCCAAGCTGCGCCGCCATCTCCCCACCACCATCGTGGTCGTTGTCGCCCTTGGCTTGTTGGGGGTTAAAGCCTGGGATTACATTCGCAATCCCTGGACTCGGGACGGCCAGGTGCGTGCCACCGTCATCCAGGTGACGTCCAGAATCTCCGGCCCGATCATCCGCCTGCCGATCAAGGACAACCAACCGGTAAAGAAAGGAGAGCTTCTGTTTGAGATCGATCCCAGCACGTTTGAAGCCAGTGTGGCACAGGCGAAGGCCGATCTCGACAACACCCGCGATGAGGTGAGCGCCCTGGCCAAGGAGGTGGAAGCAGCCAGAGCAAACGTGAAGCAAGCGCGCTCGGTGATCACCAAAGAAAAATCCGTTTTTACCGGCCTGAACGCGCAATTGATTGACAGCAAAGCCAATTTCGACCGCGCAGCACAACTGATCAAAGCCGGTGCCATCACCAAGCAGGAATACGACGATCAGACAGCTTCCTATCTCACGGCCCAGAGCAATGTGGCAGAAGCCGAGGCTGCGATTCTGCAGGCTGAATCCGCCTTGCTTCAGTCAGAAGCATCCCTGCAACAGGCCATTGCCAAACTTGGGGCGCCGGGTGATCAGAATGCCCAGGTGCGAGCGGCAAAATCCGCCCTGCGAAACGCGGAACTGAATCTCGAGTTCACCACCGTTCGTGCCCCGGTCGATGGGCTTGTCACCAACCTCAACCTGCAACGGGGCAGCCAGGCGGTGGCGAATCAGCCAGCCCTGGCCCTGGTGGACAGAAACAGCTTCTGGATCGATGCCTACTTCCGTGAGACCTGGATCGGCAGAATCCAGCCGGGAGATCAGGCCACGGTCACCCTGATGAGCTATCCCGGCCACCCCCTCGTGGGTAAGGTGGAAAGCATCGGTTGGGGCATCGCCCAGGACAATGGCAGCACGGGCGAATTCCTGCTCCCGACGGTGAATCCAACGTTCGAGTGGATTCGCCTTGCCCAGAGGATTCCCGTGAAGATTGAGGTGGACGATGTGCCCCCACCGGTGATTCTCCGCCTCGGCAGCACGGCGTCCGTGCTGGTGAAGACAGGGACCCACCGCAGGCCTTCAGATTCGCCGCCCCCATGACGACACAAGGCATGCGATCAACGCTGTTCCAGAGCCTGGGCCCTCTCACCCGCAGCACCCTTGTTCGTGATGGCGTAGCGGGCATCACCCTGGCGGCCCTGGCGATACCGGAGGTGATGGGCTACACCCGTATCTCCCAGACGCCGGTGATCACAGGGCTCTACACCCTGCTGCTGCCGGTGCTGGCCTTTGCGGCCCTGGGCTCCTCGCGGCACCTGGTGGTGGGGGCTGATTCGGCCACAGCGGCGATTCTGGCGGCCACCCTGATCGGTGCGGCGGCCCCTTATTCCCCCGAATACGTGGGTCTCACCGCCCTCACCGCCCTGGTGGTGGCAGTCATGCTCCTGCTCGCCGCCCTGTTCCGGTTGGGTTTCCTGGCGGACTTCCTTTCCCGCAGCGCCCTGATCGGGCTGCTCACCGGCATTGGCCTCCAGGTGGCCGCAGGCGAATTGGGCGGGTTGATCGGTCTGCCGAGGCAGGGATCCGGAGCCCTCGAGCAGGTGCTGTCGGTGTTTCAGCGTCTCGGCCAGGCCAACGGGGCAGCTGCGCTTGTGGCGATTTCGGTCTTCGCCGTGATCCTGGTGGCAAAGAAATGGGCCCCACAACTGCCCGGGGCCCTGATCGCCGTGATCGGAGCCGTCCTGGCCAGCTGGCTGCTGGATTTCCAGAGCCATGGCATCGGTGTGGTGGGAACCGTTCCCAGCGGTCTTCCCCATCTGTCTCTGCCGCCGCTGCGAGAGGTGCGGTACGACCGGGTGTTCGCGGCAGCCGGATCCTGCTTTCTGGTGATCATCGCCCAGAGTGCCGCCACCTCCCGGGCCTATGCCCAGCGCTACCAGGAAACCTTCGTGGAGAACCGGGATCTGATCGGCCTGGCCTGCGCCAATCTCGGCGCCGGCATCAGTGGCACCTTCGTGGTCAACGGCAGCCCCACCAAAACGGAGATGGTGGATGCCGCAGGCGGGCGCAGCCAGATCACCCACCTGACCACCGGGATCGTTGTGCTCCTGGTCCTGCTGTTCCTCACCGGGCCGCTGGCTCTGATCCCCAATGTTGTCCTCTCCACGATTGTGTTCCTCATCGGGATCAAACTGATCGACGTCCGGGGTATGGCTGAGCTGTACCGATTGCAGAAAAATGAATTCGTGATCGCTGCCCTCACGGTGCTGAGCGTGGCGCTGGTGGGGGTGATGGAAGGCATCGCCCTGGCGGTGATCCTCTCACTGATCGATCAGGTACGCCACACCTATCGGGCCCGCACCTGTCTCTGGACCCGCGATCCTGAGCGTCCTGATGGTTTCCACCTGCAGACGGTGGCCCTTGCGCCAGGTGTGTTTGCAGCTCCTGGAATTCTGGCCTATCGCTTTGAAGCCAATCTCTTCTATGCCAATGCCGATCACTTCATGGAGGAGATCCTGGCCCTGATTCAGCAGAATCAGCCTGCGATCAAGGGCCTGGTGATCGACGCCACCGGCATTGATGACATTGATTACTCGGCCGCAAAAACCTTAAGTCAATTGCGTAAAGAGCTGGATGGCCGTGCCTTGAAACTGGCCGTGGTGGTCACGTCCCAGCATCTGATGCACCAGCTGCGCAGGTATGGCCTCGAGATCGCAACGACCAACTTCCATACCGTGAAAAAAGCCGTGCGTGAGCTCTCTGCTGGCCTGGAAGCTGACAATCCAGAACCGAGATCCTCAGAAAAACCAGTCGTGTGAGTTCATCTTAGAACCTTGTCAAACGTTGCCTCGTAAACAGAGCAGAGAAGCCCGCCAAGCCATTTCGAATGGCGCTCGGAGCATTGATCATCAAGGCTCGCCTGGGCCTCACCGACGAAGAACTGGTGGAGCAAATCAAGGAAAATCCCTATCTCCAATTCTTCATCGGCCTGGAGGCCTTTCAGTATTCGGCCCCGTTTGATCCATCGATGATGGTCTATTTCCGCAGGCGACTGCCGGAATCAGTCGTCAACGACTGCAACGAGAGGATCGTCCTTCATGGCCTGAACATCATTCGATCTGCAGATTCCCAGGATGATGAAGATGGTGACAACGACAGTGGTTTGCCCAGCAGGGGTCAGACTGTGCAGCCTGGCCCTGACAAAGCATCGGCCCCTTCTCGTCGGCCAAAACCTCGACGTAGGACAGACGGGTGGCGTCACCCACGGCCCCATGGACCTTCTCGTAGCCAGCGCCGGGGGTGTTTCCTCTGCGTGGATCACCGGTGATCCGGTGGCCAACACGGTTGACCCGGGCCAGCTGTTTGATGTCGAGATGGATCATGTCGCCCGGTTGCTCCCACTGGTAGCGCTGCAGCGGCGGTTTGGGGTCGAGGTTGCGCAACCGGCTCAGCCCCGGGCGATCCTCCGGAGGGTGCAGCGCTGGTGCCTGAGGTCAGCGGCCAGCTCAGCAAGGCAGCGGCCTTGTGGAGATGCTGCCGGATCAGGCGTTCCCGAACGATCGGTGTCAGGCGGGCCTTGGGGTGTGTAGGCATGGGGTGTGAGGTCTTGGGCTGTTGGGTCGCACCTCAACTCTGTCGGCCTCACACCCCTTTGTCAGCAGGAACAACCTGGTGGCACTACACAGCTATGGACAGTTTCCATTGCACTCAATTCCCGTAAAGAGATGCGATGCTTGGCAACATGGAGTTTGTGCCAGATCCCCGGATGATCACTGGTCGCATACGTGCTGCGGACACCGAGGAGCAAGTGCAGCAGCGCCTCGTTGGGCGGTATGAAGCGGTGCAGGGAATGGTGGTGGATTACGCACTGGGGCTGGCAATCCTCGGGCTTTTTCGGGATTTTCTGACCCCGGTGCTTGTGATCACAGCGTTGCTAGTGGCCAAGATGATCTGGGACATCGCGCGACTCTGGCGCTTCGCGATCAGCCTCAACCCGATCGCGGTGCTCGGCCAGATGGCAAATACCGTAGGCGCCTGCGCGATCGCGTTGTTGGCCTGGTTCTCACTGGAACTTTTCGGTGCCATTGTGCCAGGGATTGAAAGCTTTGCCCTGTCGGCAGCGCTGATGAGTGGAGCTTGGACCCTGGGAGCTGCGTTCAATACGTTCTTCATGAATGGCTTCCTGCGTGGTCATTCAAGGATTTCCCTGGAGGTGAACGATGCCTGAATGGCGTCGCCGCAAGATTCTTTTGACTGCCCTGGGTATTGGCAGCATGGCTTCGGGGTTAGGTAGTGCCTTGCGGCGCAGAACTATTCTCTCCAGGCAGGCAGAGCTTACAACCCAGTTCCTGAACAGTCCTCAGGCAGTTGAAGAGGCCGTGACCCAGGCCATCGAGGGAGATATCGAGGCCACTGCTGAGGTGCAACGCATCCTGTCGGGGCTAAACCTCACAGCTCCACCGAATCCCTATGAACGCTCAATCTCGAAGACGTTGATCCTGGCGAGCCGTCTGGCTACAGAGCAATACCTCACCGGCAAGTTCAATCTCCGCTACCAGGGCGCCATCGATAGTCTGCCCAGTTTCGGGGAACGTTTGTCTGGCTACATGCAGGTTGCCTCAATTAAAGGGCCTGACATGGCCACCGCCGAAAGACAGGTGCCCCTCAACGACCGGCGAAAGCAGGATCCTCTCCTGGCAGGAATTAACCTGATTCGCAGCCGGATTCAGGGGGTGGCGAGCCAGGCCTTGGTGGAGCAGTGGAGCTATCCCGTGTATTGGGGTTTCGTGCTCACGTGCCCACAGCATCACATTCTGGTGCTCAGAGGCACTCAGCGGGGACACGAATGGCTGCAGACGCTCAACGCCAAACAGATTGCCAGTGGGGATGTGCCCACGCTGGGCTTTCGCGGCAGAGTTCATCGCGGCTTCGCCACGATCTATGGTCGCCTCAGTAACGCCATCATCGAAGCCGTACAACAATTGGATGTGAACAAGCCCCTCTATCTCTCAGGGCACAGCCTTGGTGCACCGTTGGCTAGCCTGGCTGCCCTGGACATTTCGCAGAAAGTCGCTGCACTGCGTAAAAATCTTAGGCTGTACACCTATGCATCTCCACGTCTCGGAGATCCAACTTTCGTGGAGGCATTCAACAGTATTGTTCCGAATGCCTACAGGGTCATCAATCAGGCCGACTTGGTGCCCAACCTGCCACCGACGAGCGCAGCAAATGTGGTGTATGTCCATGCGGGTGAGCAGTGGGCATTTACATCTGCCGCTGGTGACATCGGCCCAAACCATTTCATCAGCGCCTACCGCAATGCCATTGAAAACGAGATGGAGCAACGCGCGGGCTGAGCGTGTAGAGACCGCGAGGCAATGCGGTCGCTTGACAGCCCCAGGGCGTTCATCACCCTCCTGACAGTGGATCAGGGCGCGGAGAGGGTTTTGCGATACGGCGGAGCTTGCGATCCGCCAGTGCCGAGGAGCCGCCATCACGGAAGCGCGCCAGCCACTTGTAGGCACTGCGCAGGTCAAAAGCGGATTGCGCCGCAAGGGCTTTGAGGGGCAGTCCCACATCGAGGTGCAGACGGATCAGGCGTTATCGACTGATCGGCGTCAGTCGGGCCAGTGGGTGGCTCGGCATGGCAGGTGAGGTCTTGGGACGGGCGATGACCCTGCGACCCTGGCGATCTCACACCCAATCGTCAGCTGAACAACCTGGTGGGACTACACACCTCGTTCAGTGGGAACAAGGCCTATTGCGGGGCGGTGATGTTCTGCTGAGGCCTCTGCGTTGCGGGGGTGGCTTCGACCAGTGGCACCCTGGGGTCTCCCCACCCGGTTGCCGGCAGCAGGGGGGGCGCTCCCGCGGAGGGGCGGGCGGAGTCGCCTGCGCCAAACACCTGCTGCACCCAGCTGAGCATCAGACCCCGCAGCACGGCCTTGTCGGCTGCTGCTCCTGGGCGCAGGTTGAAGTGGGTGCCGCCCCCCGCCAGCACCAGCTGATGGCCGCGGCTTTCCGGCTGTCCCTGGAAGGGGGTGAGGGCTTCGGGGCCAAAGGGCACCACCCAGTCCTTCGAGCCGCTCACCACCAGGGCCCGCCCATTCATGACCTGGGAGGCCCCTTGGTCGAAGAGGAGCCGCATCGGTGGGCTCACGGCCACCACGCCGATCACCCGGGGTTCCGCCACATCCGCCTGGTTGGCAGAGCGCAGAAAGCTGCACTGCAGCACCCAGCTCACATTCGCATCGGGATCGTTCAGATTCCCGCAGCGCCGGCCGATCCTGCCGTCGCTGGGCTTGAGGCCAGCCAGCTGCAGCGCGGTGATCGCCCCCCAGGAGTGCCCCAGCACCACCACCTGCTCGGAGGGGATCGGGCCCAGAGCGAGGCGGTCAGCATCCACCGCTGCCAGGAGGGCGCGAACATCCAGGGGGCGCAGGCCCAGCTCCTCGGGCTCCGGTGGGGGGATGGCGCCGGAGAGCATGGCGACCTGCTGGGCCTGGTCACTGCCCGGGTGCTCCGGCAGCAGCACCGCGTAGCCATGGCTGGCGAGATGGTGCCCCCAGCCCTCGAAGTTCACGGGGGCATCCCACAGCCCGTGGGAGATGAACACCAGGCCGATGGGATGCACCCCCTGCGGCAGCAGGGCCACGCTGCGCAGGGGGTGCTGGCGATGGGACACCGGAAGCTGCAGCTCGCGGCGCCCCACGCTGTATCGGCCCGGCAGGTTCAGATCCGGATCGGCTCCCACCGCGGGCTGTTTCGCGAGCAGGGTCTGGGCCGGTGCCTGCTGGCGCTGCAGCCGATCGAGGGAGAACAGGGCGCGCTGCAGATCGATGGAGGCCCGCTTGCCGGGCATGGCCCGCAGCAGGGAAAGCAGCGTCACCGACCCCTCCCGCTCACTGATGCTCAGGGCAAGGGAGAGCTTCTCCCCGCTCAGATCGGTGGGCAGGCCATCGACGCGTACCAGAGCTGTGGTGGCCAGGAGGGCTTCCCGCAGCAATGGTGAGCCCACGGAGCCCTGCAGCCCCTTGGCCACGCCGGGGGGAAGCTGGATCGGATGGTTGAACAGCCGCAGCACTTTCGGCCCGATCACGCCATCGCTGGCACGGTCGAGCTCGGCCAGGTCACTGCGGCCAGCCAGCAGATCCCCGACGCTGCTCAGTTCATCCAGCCGTACCACCAGGTTGGCGCCGATCAGAGGCAAGTGGAGCTCGAGCTCTTCGAGGGCCATTGCCGGCCCAGCCCCCAGCAGCAGAGGGGCTCCAGCCACCAGGCTGCCGGCGAGAACCAGGAGCTGGGTGCGCCATGGGGCGCGGCGGAAACGATCCATCGGGCTGGAGAAGAGCAAGAGAATTTCCGCGACCGTGACGCTCAGCGCCGGCCGCTGATGAAAGTGTATGGACCCCGTTCCATCAGGCCGCAGGGCGTCTGGGGTGGGAGGATCTGGAGCAGTTGATTTCCAGTGGCCATACGCTATGGTCAAACAAATTATAAAGTGGAATCACCTTCCCGAGATGATTGCTGCGAGGTGATTGCCCAGGATGACTGCTCAAATGAAGGCTCATCTAAGCTACCTTCCGGTATTATGTTGGGGCTTTGAGCTCAACAACTTTTTTTGGCTGATACGGCTTGGCGTGAGAACAGTCGATCTTCACTCCAGGGCTTTGTCTGCTGGTTTCCTCTGCCTGGCCTCCGCGGGCTCTCTGTGGGGTGCTCTCCCTGCCCCGGCTGCCTCTGCGGCTGAAGAGCCTTCCG
Source organism: uncultured bacterium (assembly GCA_942491175.1). Classification (GTDB taxonomy): domain Bacteria; phylum Cyanobacteriota; class Cyanobacteriia; order PCC-6307; family Cyanobiaceae; genus Cyanobium. The sequence continues at coordinate 70,848 of CALNZO010000008.1, forward strand.
GGGCTGTTGCACCAGGTCTCAGGGGCACCGGTCCCACCGAGGTGCAGGATGGGGCCGCCGCTCTGGATCCGCGGCCTACAGCAAATTCTGGCCCAGGCCGATCCCGAGCTGCGAAGCCAGCTGCTGCTCGATCTCGCCGAACTCTGCCCGAGCCAGCCCTGCCCGTTGCCCGTGGCCAACCTGCTGGCGGAGGGGGAGGCAGCGGAGCGGACCACGTCCTTTCCGTTTCCCGAAAAGAAGACCCAGGGCCGGGTGGGCCTGGCGGTGTCCAGCTTCGATGTGGGGCCACGCTATGAGTATGCAGAAATCAACCTGACCAGGCGACCCGATCAGCTGGATCCCATCCCTGCCTGGGTGTACCGGAGTCGTGATGTTCCCATCGGTCCTGCCAACTGGAGCCAGGTATTCGCGCTGGCCACCCCTGTGGATTGCTTCGATGAAGCCTTTCTCTGGTCGTCAACCCGGCTGGACTGGCCGATCACCAAGCAATGGATGTGGACGAACCGTCTTTCGCTGCGGTACCGATCACGGGCCTCACTTAACAAGTCCTGAATGCCCTTCCCCCTTCCCTCTGGACCGGCGGCTCTGAAGCGAAGGCTGCTGGTGTGGTTGCTGCCTGCTCTGGGCTGCCTGTTGGTTGTGCTGACCGGCCTTCTGCCGGTGCAGGCTCAGTTTCTTCCTGCGCTTGAGGCCTCGGCGAAACAAGTGACTTCGTCACAGTTTCTGCCTGTCTTTTCCCAGGGAAACGTGGAATTGTCTCCCGTGTTTCTTGATGGCCAGATCATCGGAACGGTTTCGGGATTCATTGATTTCAAGAAATCGGGAGCGCCCGCTGGGGATGATGCCGCCTACTCAGCGTCTGAGCGTGCCCATGTGATTCATAGCCGGCTTCAGAAGATTCTCACCTCGATGGCGACGTCCACATCGCGATCAGTGTCCGAGCCCGTGGATCAACAGCGTGATCCCACTGTCTTCCAGCTTCGCCGCCTGCTGAACCGAAACCTGCATACCTTCGTGCAACAGGTGGGTTCGCGCTTCGACGTGTTCCTTGCGTTTCCCCGGTCCGATCCCCCCGAGCTGATCTTCACGGTCACACCTGCCGATGTGGCCAGGATTCGGGTGGACAGTTCCGAGCCTGCCGCCATTGCCCGGCGTGTGGCCAGCGGGGTGCAGAAGAGTCTTCTGGATGCCTGGGAGCAACGCCAGCCCCCCGCCCTCTGGCAGGCGGCCCGTCGGGGTGGGCTGGGTCTTCTGCTGCTCTCCCTGGCGAGCGCCCTTGGCGTTGTCATTCAGAAGCGTCTGTATGGGGCTTACCAGGCGCTCACCGCCAGGCTTCGCCAGGAGATCCAGGAGGAGCACGCTCCGGATGGGGGCTCCTCATCCCGAGAGAGCGAGAGCAACATCCTGCAGGTCCAGAGGCGGCTGAGCGTGCGGATGTCCCTGCGGCAGCGTCTCAGTCTGATCTCCTTCTACCGCTCCTCCCTGTTCTGGGGGCAGTGCCTGCTCTGGGCCTGCGGTATTGCCTGGCTGGCGGGCCTCTTCTACTGGAGCCGGCCCTTCAGCAACTGGGTCTTCGGCATTTCCGTGCGGGGGCTGTTCTCGACGGGGCGTGCATTTGCCCCCGAGAACCAGGGATGGGCGCCCCTGGATTGGGTCATGACCCTAGGGAAGGAAGCCACGATCGGCATTCCGCTGCTGATTCTCTTCCTGGCGATGATGACCAGGATCTCGATCAAAGCCGGGAACTTCTTGTCTGACCAGTATGTGAATCGCTGGGCACGCCTTCAGGAGGACACGCGGGCCGGGTTAAGGGCGCCGACGTTGTCCCGTGCGTTGAGGGCGTGGGTGCGCGTCGGCGTCTATCTCCTCCTCGGCATGGTGATCTTCTACCAGTTGCATCAACTGGGAGCGTTAACCCAGGCCGTGGCAATTTTTCTGGGTTTTCTGAGCTTTGCCCTGTCGTTGGCTTCGCAGAATCTGCTCAAGGATCTGCTCAGTGGGATGATGATCCTGATCGAAGACCAGTTTGCGGTCGGGGATGTTGTGTCCATGGGCGACCAGAGCGGCCTGGTGGAGAGCGTGGGTCTGCGCGTCACCCAGTTGCGCAACCTCGATGGGGAGTTGATCAGCATCCCGAACGGCACCATTGACACGGTGCGCAATCTCTCCAGCAGCTGGTCACGTGTGAACTATGCCCTCACCGTGTCAATCACAGCGGATGTGGATGCGGTCATGGCCCTGATGGAATCTGTGGCACAGGATCTCTACCACGACCCTGCTTGGGCCGACCGCATTCTCGAGCCTCCGGAGATGCTCGGCATCGATGAGATTGCCCACAGCGGCGTGCTCATCCGCATCCTGATCAAGACCCAACCCCTGCAGCAGTGGCCTGTGGGCCGCGAATACCGCCGCCGCCTGAAGCAGGCCCTCGATGCCTCAGGCATCGCTGTGGGGGTTCCACGGCTCGATCTTGTGGGCCCTGTCTTGCCCCGCACCCCAGCCCCATGAACGCTTTGACTCGATTGTCAAGCGACTGCTTTCGGTCCGCCGGCGACACGAAAACTGGTCCACCTGGTGGCCTGTTGGTGGGCGCCTTGCGGCGTTGCTTGGTCCTGTGCTTCATGGGTGTTCTCCGTTGTGGTGTTGGCTGCCCGGCACCCGGGGTCCTGATCGGGGTTCCTGCTCAGGCCTCCTCCACGGCTATCGGTGGCCGTAGGCCATCGGCAGCCGGGGAGGAGGAAACGCTCGTCTGCGGACGGAGCAGGTCGCCGCGCCGCCTCCTCCGGCAGCCCGTCCAGCCGGTCGCGGATCGCCGGCAGCCGCAGGTGGGTGAGCATCACCTCCAGCTCCTCGGTGGGCACCGGCGGAGGCGTCACCGTGGTTCGGGTGCGTTGTGGGGTGCTCATGCCGCCATCTCCCCGATCACCTCGGCGTAGACGGCCAGGGAGCGGGCCAGTTCCGAACTCCGAACCACCCGCAATTCACGCACCCCTTCCCTGCTGGCTGCCGCTGGTTCCAGGGATCGCGCCGCCTCGCGCTCAAAGCGCTCCAGCGGCGCCTCACCAGTTGTGCCGTGGATCCGCACGTCGGCCACCTCGCGGGTCCAGCGCACCAGATGGGCCTCCAGCTCGTCCTTGCCTTTGGTCCGCGCCCGATATGGCAGGCAGGCGCGGGGCTTGAAATCCCAGTAGCGGGCGAACTTCTCCAGCCGTTCGGCGAACACCAGGATCTCGCCCTCCGGATCGTGCTGGCTCACAAGCGCCCGCGAGTTGTCGACCAGCCCCAACCGGGCCTATGCCCAGCGCTACCAGGAAACCTTCGTGGAGAACCGGGATCTGATCGGCCTGGCCTGCGCCAATCTCGGCGCCGGCATCAGTGGCACCTTCGTGGTCAACGGCAGCCCCACCAAAACGGAGATGGTGGATGCCGCAGGCGGGCGCAGCCAGATCACCCACCTGACCACCGGGATCGTTGTGCTCCTGGTCCTGCTGTTCCTCACTGGGCCGCTGGCTCTGATCCCCAATGTTGTCCTCTCCACGATTGTGTTCCTCATCGGGATCAAACTGATCGACGTCCGGGGTATGGCTGAGCTTTACCGATTGCAGAAAAATGAATTCGTGATCGCTGCCCTCACGGTGCTGAGCGTGGCGCTGGTGGGGGTGATGGAAGGCATCGCCCTGGCGGTGATCCTCTCGCTCATCGACCAGGTGCGCCACACCTATCGGGCCCGCACCTGCCTCTGGACCCGCGATCCTGAGCGTCCTGATGGTTTCCACCTGCAGACGGTGGCCCTTGCGCCAGGTGTGTTTGCAGCTCCTGGAATTCTGGCCTATCGCTTTGAAGCCAATCTCTTCTATGCCAATGCCGATCACTTCATGGAGGAGATCCTGGCCCTGATTCAGCAGAATCAGCCTGCGATCAAGGGCCTGGTGATCGACGCCACCGGCATTGATGACATTGATTATTCGGCCGCGGAAACCCTCACTCAGTTGCGTGAAGAGCTGGATGGCCGTGCCTTGAAACTGGCCGTGGTGGTCACGTCCCAGCATCTGATGCACCAGCTGCACAGGTATGGCCTCGTGAGCGCCACGACCAACTTCCATACCGTGAAGAAAGCGGTGCGTGAGCTCTCTGCTGGCCTGGAAGCTGACAATCAAAAACGCAATCGCTCAGAAAAGCCAGTCGTATGAGTTCAATTCTGGAATCTTGTCAAACGTTGCCTCGTAAGGATAGAGAGCGGAATGCACGGATCACAGTGGGAGAGGTGGACGGGCCCTGATCTCCGCCTCACCGCAAGATGGAAATCCAGGCTCTCATGACAGGAGTATCCATCACCTTAGGGATGCCTAGCACCATCGGGGTAGGCATTGGGCAAGGAGGGTGGGGAGGGGAGGGGGTACCTTTATCGAAACGATGCCAAAGCCAGGGAGATTTTACAGACCGGGGCCGGTTAGAATGATTAGGTCGCATTCTGTGCCTCGAAGCATGGAGCATGCGGGAAACAGATCACTGCCACTTTCCTGACCAATGACCCTCCAGAGAAATCCACAGGCAGCCCAACCATCGGATGACGACCTCTACGCCTCTGCAGATCTTTCCCGCGGCCTGCCAAAACAGCATTTTCCTGCTGCGGAACGGGACCCTAGAGTCACCTTCGCCGCTGTGAGGGATGAACTGATGCTGGATGGCAATTCCCGTCAGAATCTTGCCACCTTCTGTCAGACGTGGGTGGAGGAAGAAGTCCATCATCTCATGGATCTCTGTGTTGACAAGAACATCGAGGATAAGGACGAATATCCCCAGACCGCCGAGATTGAGGCCCGTTGCACCCACATGCTGGCCGATCTCTGGAATGCTCCCTCGATCCAGAATTCTGTCGGCGCCTCCACCACCGGCTCCAGTGAGGCCGCCATGCTGGGTGGCCTGGCGATGAAACGGCGCTGGGAAGCGGCCAGGAAAAAGGCGGGCAAACCCACCGACAAGCCCAATCTGGTCACGGGCCCGGTGCAGATCTGCTGGCACAAATTCAGCCGCTACTTCGACATCGAACATCGGGAGATTCCAATGGAGCAGGATCGGCTGATCATGACGGCCGAAACCGCCCTGCAGTATTGCGATGAAAACACCATCGGCGTGGTGCCCACCCTGGGGGTGACCTTCACAGGGCAATACGAACCGGTGCAGCAGCTCTCCAACGCCCTGGATGCGTTTGAAAAATCCACGGGCATCGACATTCCCATCCATGTGGACGGCGCCAGTGGCGCTTTCCTGGCTCCCTTCTGCGCCCCCGATCTGGTCTGGGATTTCCGCTTGCCGCGGGTCAGGTCGATCAATGCCTCCGGCCATAAATTCGGCCTTGCTCCCCTTGGGGTGGGCTGGGTACTCTGGCGGGAGAGCACCGATCTGCCGGAAGAGATGGTGTTCTGGGTGAACTATCTGGGCGGCAACATGCGAGACATCACTCTGAATTTTTCGCGCCCGGGTGGCCAGATCATTTGCCAGTACTACAACTTTCTTCGGCTCGGGGTGGAGGGGTATCGAAAAGTCCACTCCGCCTGCTACGACACGGCCCAGTATCTGGCCAGCGAAATCGCCAAACTGGGGCCATTCGAGATGATCTACGGAGGTGATCCGGCCTCCGGCATTCCAGCCCTCTGCTGGAAGATGAAGCCCGGATCTGATGCCAACTTCAATCTCTTCACCCTGGCCGATCGGCTGCGCGTTCGGGGCTGGCAGGTTCCCGCCTACACCCTGCCGGCCCACTGCCAGGAGCAGTCCGTGCAGAGGATTCTGGTGCGCCATGGGGTGAGCCGTGATCTCGCCGAACTGCTGCTGGAAGACATCCGCCAGGCTCTGGCCCATTTCGACCGCCATCCGGAACACGCCGTTCTCACGAGTGAAGAAGCCAGCGGCTTCCATCACTGAAGTGGATCACCATGCCAGGAGCCGCCGCCGCACGCCTGATCGAAGCGAGAGGTCCCTGGGGGTTCATCACCCGCAGGGTCTACCAGCGCACCGAGCAGGGCCTTGTCTTGTGGCGATCACGCCACCATCGCAAGCGGCTCCCAGTCCGAGAGCCTGAATCGGTTCTCAGGGTTGAGATCGAGCTACTGCGTTGCCTGTGGATGCCGCGGGAGCTGAACTGGTGGATCGGCAGTGTCTTCGCTCTTGGCTCCCTGTTGTTTCTCATCGCCAGCTGGCTGTTTCTCGACCCTTCTCTGGCGCGGCATCTCTCGATGAACAGCTCCGCCATCAACAGGCTGTTTTTTCTGGGCTCCATCCCCTTCACCACGGCGGCCTATCTGCAGCTGTTCCAGGCCGCCAATGCCGGGCCACCCATGCCAGATCCCGGGACGAAACGCCACAGGCGGGTCCGCTGGGTCGGCTGGGAGCCCAGGCAGATCGGTTGGCTGAGCTGTGCCCTTCAGTTTCCAGGCACACTCCTGTTCAACGTGAACACCTTCGATGCCCTCAATACCAGCCTGAACTGGGTGGGCCAGGATGTCAAAATCTGGATTCCCAACCTGCTGGGCTCAATTCTGTTTCTGGCCAGCGGCTACCTGGCCTTCATCGAAACCTGCCACAGCCACTGGGCCTGGAACCCTGGGAGCCTCTCCTGGTGGGTCACCTTCACCAACCTGCTGGGTTGCATCGGATTCATGGGGGCCGCTCTCACGAGCCCGGTGCTGCCAGGTGGCGCGGGGCCTGTCTTCCCCATCGTTTCGATGATCTTCACCCTCATCGGTGCTCTGGGATTTCTCACCGGCTCGCTGCTCATGCTCCCTGAAACGGTGATTCCCTCCTGAATCAAAACGGCTGACTGCCCACGTCTCGATGGCGGGTGCCGCTGAGATCTGCCGCCCTGCACTCGGCTTGCTTCCATGGCCGGTCAGCCTCCGTGGGCCTTCATCCAGCGGCCGTAGCGGCCGGCCAGGGGAGAGGCGCTGAGACCATGGGCCAGGATGCTCAGCAGGATCGTGAACGTCACCACCGACACGATCTGTCGGCCATGGGGCAGGGCCGCATCCAGCACCAGCACGGCGAAGACGATGCTCGCCAGCCCACGGGGGCCGAACCAGCCGACGAACAACTTGGTGGGCAGATCCCGGCCCATTCCGCCCATCACCAGGGCCACCGGCACCATGCGCACCACGGTGAGGCTGAGGACGGCATAGGCCATTGTGCTCCAGGTGAGCTGGCTGACGGCCACCACAGCCGAGGCGGAGCCGAAGGCCACCCAGGTCACCAGGGAGAGGGAGTCCCCCGTGGCTTCGGCGGCCACCAGCTCCTCGGCCTTGCTGCGACCGGTGAGGGCGCCGTACAGCAGACCTCCGGTGAAGCAGGCGATGAAACCACTGCCGCCCAGTTCCTGGGCCACGGCGAAGCAGGTGAACGGCAGGGCGATGGCGAGCAGAGGTTGCCAGTCGTCGCTGATCCAGCTGCGCTCCCGGCAGCGGTCGCGACCCCAGACGGCCGCAAAGGTGATCGTCCCCCCCAGCAGCAGGCCGAGCCCGAGTTGCTGCACGAACAGGACGCCCAGCAAGGAGAGGGTTTCCCCTCCCGGAACAGCCTGGCCGGCCATGGCCAGCAGGGCCAGCAGCAGAGGAACACAGATGCCGTCGTTGAGGCCGCTCTCCACGCTGAGGTCTTCCCGGATCGCCGCTGGCACCAGTGGGTTGGAGACCACCGGTTGCCCCAGGGCCGCATCGGTGGGGGCCAGCACCACCGAAAGGATGGCCACCTCCACAAGCTGGAGATCGGGAAACAGGACGGCTCCCACCACGACCCCCAGCAGGATCGTCAACGGCAGGCCGAGCGCCAGCAGCCGAACGGGTAGACGGGTGTTTCGCCGTAGAACGGGCAGATTGGCGTTGGCGGCGTCGGTGAACAGGATCATCGCCAGGGTGAGCTCGGCGATCACCTTGAGGTTCTCCGATGTGGCGTTGATGCTCAGCCAGCCCAGGACGGACGGCCCCAGCAGCACTCCCAGCACGAGGAACACCAGGGCACCGGAGATCGGTGAGCTCCTCAGCCGGGCCGAAACGAGGCAGTAGAGGTAGACAACGATGGCGATGATCGCCAGGTCGAGATAGCCGTTGCTCATTTCTCCAAGGCAGACCTGCCCGGTGGCACCTACAGACCTTTAGCAAACCGGCAGCGCCCTGCGCGCCATATCCCTTCGGGCAAGACGGTGCGTGTGACGCTGATCGACAAGCGCCATTTCAACCTGTTCCAGTCCCTCCTCCATCAGGTGGCCTCCGGGCTGGTGTCGAAGCCCGCCGTGGCCTCGAAAAGGCTGATGTAACCGCGCCATCCGCTGCCATGTCAGACAACTGGATCAGGCCCTCCGCATGGTGATCCTGATGAAGGCGCACCCCGCCTTTCAGGGCAGTACCGGCCGTGTTGGCAGCAGATGCCCAACGGATTCGCCACGAATCATCTACGTTCGGTCCGTTCGCGGGAGGACATGTGGAACGTCCCGCGCCCCTGATGAGGAACTCCCGGTCGTTGCTCCCTGCTGGGTGCCGGCTAGCAGCTCTCCTGGCTTCGGGCCTGCTGATGGACCCCGCCCTGGCCAGCACCCCGCCGGTGACCAAGTCGGTCGAAACCTCCCCTGAAACGAAGGCAGCAACGGAGCTGCGTCTGCGGCAGAGCCTCCTGCTGATCAAGGCCATGCCCGACGCCAGGCCCAAGGCCCTGCTGCTGCTGGATCTGGTGGAGGCCTGCCTGGAGGAGGTCTGCGGCATGGAGCCGAACGCACTGCTGGATCAAGCTCAGCGGATCGTGGAGGGGCAGGAGGTTGGGGAAGCGCGCATTACCGATCAGATCCGCATCGCCCGCCTCCTCAGCCAGGTGGAGCAGCCCCAGCGGGCGAAAGAGACTCTGGCCATGGCCCAGCAGGAGACGCGGCTCCACTACGCCGCCAACACGAAAGCGGCCCGCACCCTCAGAGCTCAGCTGCTGCTGCAGATCAGCCTGGCCTACAACGCCACGGAGGCCCCAGCCGCGGCGAAGCAATTGCTGGTAGAGAGCCGATCTCTGCTGCAGGATCCCATGGGCCCGGAACCCTTCCCTTTCCAGGAGCGAGCCGCCCAGGTGGAGCTGGGGCTGGGGGCCGGCGGCAACTCGTTCACGGACACCACGGTGCGAGCAGATTTCAGCGTGAATCTCTACAAACAGTGGCCCCGGCAGGATATGTACCTCGATGGATTCTTTGCCCTCGATTACGACAGCAGCCGCTCGGTGGTGAACGGACGCCCGATTGGTATCGCCACCTTCATCTACCGCCATCACCTCTCCCCCAAATGGAATCTCTTTTACGACCAGCTGCTGGCGGTGAATTCGGCTGGATATTCCGTCGGCGATGATGATGAAGACCTTTCGGCTGTTTCCGCTTCCTATGCGGGCGCAGGGCTCAACCTCTGGCGGGGGGAGTATCCGGGCAGTTTTCTTGATCTCCAGCTGGGAGTGGGCCCTCGCTATGAATACGACTACGTCGACTTCGAGCGAAGAAAGGATAAGTTGGGCGCAGCTCTCGGCCTGATCCTCGTAGGCAGAGAGATCCCGATCGGCGTGTCTACACTGGCCATTCTGTTTGGCGGTGGCAGTTATCTGGACGATTGGAATGATGTATTCGGCTTGCTCGATACCACGCTGGACATACCCATCAGCAGGCGCTGGGCATGGAGCAACAGCTTTGTCTTGCGCTATCAAGCCGATACGATTGTTGGAGAGAATCCCAACTTCAACGCAATTTTTTCTTCCCGATTTACCTTCAAGTTCACACCTTGATCATGCCTCAGATCCAGATCCATCCCTGACGAGCAACTTCTCCTCCTCCCATCATTGCAAGTATGCTTTCATTGCTGATCGCGCTTAAAAGCGGCTTCATCAGGGTTGCCCGTTCTCGCATGCGGCTGGGGCTGGGGGCGGCGATGATGCTGTTCCTTCTGATCAGCCTTGGCTTACAGGCTGCAATGCCAGCGAGGGCACAGATCCTGCCAGGCCTGGAGAAGGTCAGCGGGGAGGTTTCATCCGAAGCCATGATCCCTATGTTCAGGCGTGGAAATCTGGAGCTGGCTCCTATTTTTCTCGACGGTAATATGTTGGGCCTGGCCAGTAGTTTTATCTCCGTACGTCTACGCGACGATAGTATCACAAATGCTGCAAAGATTAGCGCGGTGAACCGCGCTTATATCATCCACGGCCGATTGCAGAAGCACCTCCATGCCATGAGCCTGTATTCAAAAAATCTGGCTGATGTCCGTGGGATCAGGGATCCAGATGAGCAGGAGCGAATCATTTCTGGTCAGTTGTCAACGTCATTCATAGAAGAAGAGAACACAGTCATCAGCACACTCACCTTTCCAGCAAATAGCGTCCCTGAGCAGATCTTTGCCATCACAAAAGCTGATATTGAGCAGGTGAGGCTTCAATCCTCCGAGCCGAGTCAGATTGCAAAGCGTTCATCGACGCTGGTCAAAAAGGAGTTGATAGCTGCCTGGAGAAATCGGCAACCCCCCCAACTAGCAAAAGCCGCAATCAGAGCTTCCTATGTAATCATTGGCTTAATTATTTTTAGTCTGCTACTTACTATTATGCAGCGCAGGTTTAAACGATATGCCCTGAAGCTAGCAGACCAATTGGAGAGCGAGATCCAATCCACTGAAATCTCCAATCCAGAATCGAGCCAAGGGCCTGTTGCTGGAGGATTCTCTTTCACCACAAATCCCCTCAGGAGGCTTTCTCTCAGACAACGCTCCAGTGCCACCAGTCTTTACAGGATTCTCCTGTTCTGGCTCCACTGGCTGCTGTGGATTCTGGGAGTGGCCCAAATCTGCAGCTTGTTCTACTTTTCCAGGCCGCTCTCAAACTGGATCCTAGGCGTATCTATTCTGGGACAGACACCTGGCCAGCCCTTCTCGAGCTTTCCACCCAGAGATTGGATCATAAGCCTGGGCGCGCAGGCCACGATTGGTCCTCCTTTGCTGATTATTTTGTTGCTGATCTGCACCTCAGTGGCGATCCGTCTGGGGAACCTGGGCGTAGACGTCTACATCAAGCGATTGGCAGGGGAGCAGGTTGATCAACGTCTTCAACTGCGTTCACCCACCATCGCCTATGCCATCAAGGGGTGGATCCAGGCCATCATCTATCTGGTGTTCGGGATTATCGTGATCTTCCAACTCCATCAGCTGGGCACTTTCACCCAGACCGTTGCCATCTTTGCGGGATTTCTGAGCTTTGCTGTCTCCCTGGCCTCCCAGGGCCTCCTGAAGGATCTGATCGGGGGCCTGCTGATCCTATGGGAAGATCAGTTCGCGGCCGGTGATGTGATCATCGTCGGCAACCACGCTGGGCTGGTGGAGAAGGTGAGTCTGCGGGTCACCAGGCTCAGGAGTCTAGATGGCGAGCTGATCACCATTCCCAATGGGTCGATTGATGTGGTCAGGAATCTATCCAGCGACTGGTCGCAGGTGAACTATGCCATCGACCTCAACTATGGCGTGGACGTGAATCAAGTGCTGGCCATCATGGATGCAGTGGCACAGGATATGTACCAGGATCCAGAATGGAGGAAACAAATCTTGCAGCCCCCTGAAATACTGGGAATCGAGAACATTTCCCATACGGGTATCTCAATTCGAATGATCATCAAGACACTGCCTCTTCAGCAGTGGGCCGCTGGCAGGGAGTACCGTCGTCGCCTGAAGATCGCCCTCGACAACGAAGGCATTGATGTAGGCGTTCCGCGTCTGGAGCTGAAGCATCCAGTACCATGATTCACCAGGCTTACGCAACGGAAACGGAAGGGAATCAACCAACCCGATCATGTTCAACGCCTCCACTCGTGTTAGGCCACCTCCATTGGGGATATACCCCCTGGATGGCTGGCAGAGATCACCAGGATTGCTCCAATTGACACCAGCGCTGCCTGCATCATCAGTGAGCAGTGATCTTCGCCCAGGAGTCTTGAAGAAATTGGGGAAAGAGAGTGTTCCATGCAGTGAGCGTTCTTACCGTGAGCGCTATGCAAGCCGGCCTCTGCGGCACTGTTATGAAAACGCAGGTCGTTGAGCCGATCTGAAAGCATCGTTCTCAGGACCATCCTCCACCCTCTCTTCAGCCAGCCCGCCGATGGCCCAGGCATGACCAAGAAGGTCGTAGAACTTCAAGTTACGCTTCCCCGTCAGCCCTCACGCCCATGGCCAAGGAACGCTTCTTCCTCGAGCTCCCCCCTCCCGACGCCAGCCTGCACCAGCTGCCCCACGTGGTGATCGTCGGCGGCGGCTTCGCCGGCCTCAAGGCCGCCCACGCCCTGATCGGCAAGCCGGTGCGCGTCACCCTGATCGACAAGCGCAATTTCAACCTCTTCCAGCCGCTCCTCTACCAGGTGGCCACGGGCCTGGTACCGGAGGCCGACGTGGCCTCCCCCCTGCGCCAGATGGTGGGCCAGGCCCCCAACATCCAGATCCTGCTGGGGGAAGTGGTCGACATCGACCCTGCGGCCCAGGAGGTGGTGTTCAACGACCGGCGCCTGGCCTTCGATCACCTGATCCTGGCCACGGGATCGGGCAGCACCTACTTCGGCCACGAGGAATGGCGTGAGCACGCCCCGCCGATGAAGATCCTCGAGCACGCCGATGAGGTGCGCCGCCGGCTGCTGACGGCCCTGGAAGAAGCCGAGCAGACCCCCGATCCCCAGCGCCGCCGCGTCCTGCAGTCCGTGGTGGTGGTGGGGGGCGGCCCCTCCGGCTGCGAGCTGGCCGGCTCGGTGAACGAGATGCTGCGCCACGCGGTGGGGCGCGACTTCAAGCAGCTGGATCCGGCCGACTGCCAGGTCACTTTGGTGGATCCTGGCGACCGGCTGCTGCGGGCCATGCACCCCAGCCTCTCGGAGGCCGCCGGCCGCTACCTGCGCTCCCGCGGCGTGGCGCTGCTGCTGGGCGGCCGGGTGAAAGCCATCGCGCCGGGCAGGGTGACGGTGAGCACCGCCGACGGCGAGCAGACGCTGGAGGCCGCCACCCTCTGCTGGACTGCCGGCGTCCGCGCCTCCCACCTGGGCAGACTGCTGGCCGAGCGCAGCGGGGCGCCGGTCGACCGGGGCGGGCGGGTGAGGGTGAACCCCGATTTCTCCCTCCCCGGGCACCCCGCCATCCGGGTGGTGGGCGACCTCTGCTCCTACGTCCACACCGCCGACGGCGCACCCCTGCCGGGCATGGCAGGCCCGGCGGTGCAGATGGGAGGCTGGGTGGCGGCCGACATCGTGGCCGGCCTGGCGGGCCGCTCCCACGCCCCCTTCCGCTGGACCGATCTCGGCAGCATGGCCGTGATCGGTCCCCTCTGCGCCGTGGCCGACCTGCGCGGCCTGCGGGTGAGCGGTCCGCTCGGCTGGCTGCTGTGGGGCCTGGCCCACCTGGCCTTCATGCCCGCCGGCGAGAACCGCCTCAGCCTTCTCACCAAATGGCTGTGGGTGATCGGCACCCAGCAACGGGCCTCCCTGCTGATCACCGGCCGTCCTGATCAGCACGTTGGGGTGGAGGTGGGCCTGGAGCGCCTCGAGCGGGTCGAACCGGTCACCGATCCCGCCCCCCCCCAGGCGGCGGTTCCTCCATCTGAGAAAGGCGGCTGATCAGCACCCCCATCACCACGGCGATATAGAACGGGCCCGCCACACTGAGGGCCACGCTGGCCATCTTGGTGGAGGGCATCACCGGCACGATGTCGCCATAGCCCACGGTGGTGAGGCTCACGAAAGCGAAATAATTGATATTGATGAATTCTATGCGTCGCGCCTCGAGGCTCTGTTGGGAATCGCTCTTCTCTGGCAGGACAAAGGATTCGGCCTGCTGGTAGTTCACGAATCCGGGCGGATTGATGGTGGCCAGCACGCTCAGCAGCAGGCCGCCGCTGATGCCCAGCAGCAGATAGCCCGCCAGGGCCCCCGCCACCACCCGGCTCCCCACCCGCTGCTCCCGCGACAGACAACCCACCAGCCGCTTCAGGCTCCAGCCCATGAACAGGCTGAACAGCACCAGCAGGGGGAGACCGCTGAAACGGAAGTACTCCGGGGAGAGCTTCCAGATCAGCTGAGTCCCCAGGCAGGCGAACCCCAGCCACCGGTAGAGCCGGTCGAACAGGTGACGGGACCGGTGCTCCCAACTCACCACACCGCCGAGCTCGACGCTGAGGATCAGGGTCAGGAGCATGTGCCCCAGGAACGACAGCCGACTCCAGACCTCCGGCATGGCGTAGCCCACCATCACCGCCACAGTGATCAGCAGCAGGTAGGCGTACAAACGGTGGCGCCGCTCCCGCAGCCGTTCCCGACGGGTACCTTCGGGGCGGTGGCGCTCGTGCCGGGAATCCGGCGGATGCACCGGCGGGGTGGTGGGAGCCATGGCCTGCGGCGGACGGGCGGGGGACGGAAGGCGCCCAGCATGACGCCGCCGGGGGGTGGCGAAGATGGCGATGCCGGCGCCAGCCCGGTTCGTTCCCGCCCTTCGACGGCCTTGTGCTGTTCAACGCCCCCACTTCGGCATCGCCAAGGACGACGAGGGCGGCCGCCGTCTTCCGCTTCGATCCGGAGCGCGGCGAGCTGCAGCGGGTGGTACGCGACGTGGCGGGTCCCAACGGCCTGGCCTTCTCTCCTGCCGAACGGCGCCTGTATCTGGTGGAGCCCTGCACCGCCCCGGCCGTCTACGCCCTCTACGTCAACACCCGAGGGGCCCAGGGCCCCTGAAACCACCACGTTGAGGGAACCGCCGTCAGGCCCGCTGCTGAGTGCGGCAGCGACGATCCCGATGGCCCCCAGCACCCTGCTTCGGCACCGCCCGGTGGGCAGCGATACCGAAGGCTTCGTCTACCGCTTCCTCGCAGGGCCCAGGCTGGCAGGCCATGGGGCTCCCCGCCATCACCGAAACGGAGATCCGGATCGCCCCGGACGGCCGCCAAGTGGTGGCCATCCTCTAGGGAGGTCCTCCACGCAGATCGACAGGCCCCTGTTCAGGCCAGGTCGGCCCTGAGGCGCTCGGCGATGCGCAGGGCGTTGGCGATCACCGTCAGCCCCGGCCCCACCGCCGGGCAGCCCGGCAGGATGCTGGCATCGGCGATCGAGAGGTTGGTCACCTCATGGCAGCGGCCCTCCAGATCCACCACCGAGCTGGCCGGATCGCTGCCCATGCGGCAGGTGCCGCAGGCGTAGCCCATCACCGCCAGGGGGGCCTCCCCCCGCGGATAGATCGGCGCGGCGCGCACCACCTGGGTGAGGGGATCGGCCTCCACCGCCTGGATCGTGTCGAGCCAGCGGTAGACCAGCCGGTCGTGGGCCTCCAGGCAGTTGGCCACGTAGTTGATCTGGATGCGATCGCCCCGCACCGTGAGCCGGTTCTCCGGATCGGGCAGCACGGCGCTCATGGCCCACCAGCAGACCGAGCGCCGGGCCAGCTCTTCGAGGGCCAGATCCGGCAGCAGCTTCGTCACCAGGGAGAGCACCGGGGGCGACTCGGCGAACAGCGGGTCCTGCAGGACCCCACCACCGCTCTGGATGGCCCCCAGGGGGAAGTCGACGTTCTTGTCGCCCCAGTAATAGTCATTGACCCCGAGGCTGCGGGGGTAGCGGCCCGAGTTGGGGCTGGCGGCCAGCTGCAGGATCGAGGTGAGCTGGGGCTTCATCAGGTTGCGGCCCACCTGGCCGGAACCGTTGGCGAGTCCTTCGGGGTGGGGCTCGCTCAGGGAGCGCAGCAGGATGGCGGCGCTGTTCACCGCTCCGGCGGCCAGCACCACCTGGTGGGCCATGAACAGCCAGTTGCGCCCATCGATCCGCGCCTCCACTCCCCTCACCTCCGTGCCCGACGGATTCACATGCAGGGCCCGCACCCGGGCGCCGCAGCGCAGGGTGTAGGTGGGGGCCCCAGCAGCCCTGTCCAGGCCGAAGCGCTCGGCATCGCCGCTCGGATCCTCCTCCGAGCTGGACCAGCTCAGGGGCAGGGGATAGGGCCGCACGGCGCGGCGTTCCAGGCCCTGGCGCAGCTCCTCCAGGAAGGGTTCGATCGGCTGGGGCGCATGGGGAAAATCACCGCTGCGGGGGGGCTCGGTGGGATCGATGCCGCGCCGGCCGTGCACCTGATAGAGGGCTTCCGCCTTCTCGTACCAGGGGGCCAGGTCGGCGTAGCGCAGCCCCCAGTCCGGGGAGGTGCCGTCCTGCAGGGCCAGGCCGGTGAACTCCCGCTCCCGCATCCGCTCCAGCACCGCCCCCCAGATCTTGGTGTTGCCCCCCAGGGCGTAGACCATCTGGGGGGCGAAGGGATCGCCGTCGGGGCCGAACCAGGCCTCATCGGGGTGATAGCGCTGGCGGCGGAAAAGGTCCACGTCGGCCACGTTCTGATCGGCCAGATCCATGGCCCCGCCCCGCTCCAGCAGCAGCACGGCATGGCCGGCCGCCGCCAGTTCGGCCGCCAGGGTGGCGCCGGCGGCGCCGCTGCCGACGATGGCGACGTCGTAATGGCGGTCGTCGATGATCATGGCTGCCAGATGTAGAGAAGCAGGAACAGCACGATCCAGATCACGTCGACGAAGTGCCAGAAGAGCGACACGGAGACCACCCCCGCTTCACCACCGTCGTAGTTGCCCGCCCGGAAGGAGCGGATCAGCATCAGCGCCATCAGCAGGATGCCGGTGATCACGTGCAGGCCATGGAAGCCGGTGAGCAGATAGAAGATTCCCCCGAAGACCCCATCCCCCAGGCCGAAGCCCAGGTGGGACCACTCCACGGCCTGCCCGTAGACGAACCAGCTGCCCATGGCCATGGTGAGCAGCCACCAGGCGCGGAAGCGCCACAGCCGCCGGCGGGCCAGGGCCCGCTCCGCCGCCCAGGCCACGAAGCTGCTGCTCACCAGGATGATCGTGTTGATCAGGGGTTCACGCACCTCCAGCCCCTCCACCCCGGGCGGCAACCAGACCGGCGAGGAGAGCTTGAAGGTGATGTAGCCGGCGAACAGCGCCAGAAAGATGACGCTCTCGGAGCACAGAAAAATGATGAAACCGGTGAGGTTGTAGCCGCCGTGGGCGCCATGGGTCCCGTGGGGGGCCGGGCTCACGGCGGCCTCGGCGGCGCTGTTGATGGGAAGTCCGGTCATGGGGTCAGGCCTCCTTGGCTGCGGGCGACGTAGCGCTCCTGGTGCTCCACCAGGGGATGGCCCAGGCCGTAGCCGTAGGGGCCGCTGATCACGGTGGGCACGTCCTCCTCGAAGTTCTCCGCCGGCGGCGGCGAGGGCAGCAGCCACTCCAGGCCGATGGCCTGCCAGGGGTTGGGGCCCGCCTTGGGGCCCCGGGCCCAGGAGCTGACGATGTTGAGGATGAAGGGGATCGTGGCGACCCCCAGCAGGAAGGCGCCGAGGCTGGCGAGCACGTTGGCGGTGGCGAACTCGGGGTCGTAGGAGGCCACCCTGCGGGGCATGCCCATCAGGCCGGCCCAGTGCATGGGCAGGAAGTTGAGGGTGCTGCCGATGAAGGTGAGCACGAAATGGAGCTTTCCCAGGCCCTCGTAGTACATCCGGCCGGTGAATTTGGGGAACCAGTGATAGATGCCGGCGAACACCCCGAAGGTGATGGTGGAGAAGATCACGTAGTGGAAGTGCCCCACCACGAAGTAGGTGTTGCCCACATGGATGTCCACCGGCACGGTGGCCAGCATGATGCCGGTGATGCCGGCGAAGATGAAGTTGAACAGGCCACCCAGGCAGAACAGCATCGGTGTGCTCAGCCGGATCTTGCCGCGCCAGAGGGTGCCCAGCCAGGCGAACACCTTGATGCCCGTGGGAACGGCGATCAGCATGGTGGTGACCATGAACAGGTTGCGCATCCACTGGGGAGTGCCGCTGTAGAACATGTGGTGCACCCACACGATCAGGCTCAGGAAGGTGATGGCAAAGGAGGCGATCGCCACCACCTTGTAGCCGAACAGGGGTTTGCGGGCGTAGACGGGAAACAGCTCGGAGAAGATGCCGAACACCGGCAACACCATCACGTAGACGGCCGGGTGGGAATAGAACCAGAAGAAGTGCTGATAGAGCATCGGATCACCACCCCCCTCGGGCTGAAAGAAGCTGGTGCCGAAGCTGAGATCGAACAGCAGCATCACCGCCCCGCCGGTGAGCACCGGCAGGCCGATCAGCTGAATCGTCTGGGCGGCGGCGGCGGTCCAGCAGAAGATCGGCATGCGGAAATACGTCATCCCCGGGGCCCGCATCCGGACGATCGTGGTGATGAAGTTGATGGCGCCCATGATCGAGGACACCCCCGACAGGGCCACCGCCAGGATCCAGAGGAACTGGCCGTTGATGAAGTGGCCCAGGGGGTTCTGGGTGCTCACCGGCGGATAGGCCCACCAGCCCGAGCCGGAGGGCCCACCGGGCACGAAGAAGCTGGCCATCAGGATGATCCCGAACAGGGGGAACAGCCAGAAGGCGGCGGCATTCAGCTTCGGGAAGGCCATGTCCGGCGCCCCGATCATGGGCGGAATCAGCAGGTTGTTGAAGCCGTTGAGGATCGGGAACAGGAACAGGAACAGCATCACCGTGCCATGCATGGTGTACAGCCCGTTGTAGACCGTGGGATCGACCAGATCCGCCGGCGGGGTGATCAGTTCGCCGCGCATGATCATCGCCAGCAGACCGCCCACCAGCAGGAACAGCAGCGCCACCGCCATGTACTGAATGCCGATCACCTTGGCGTCGGTGTTGAAGCTGAAGAAGCGCTTCCAGTTGTCCGGCGCGCCGGGCACCGGATGGGGAGCCTTGAGCACCCGGGGATCGAAGGGAGCGGAGGTGGCCATGGTTCAGCCCTCGTGGGGTGCGGTGGGGTCGTGGATGACGTTGACCATCGGTGGGGCCGCAGGCGGCACGGTGGCCCAGCCCCTGTCCCCCTTGGCGAGGCGGGCCTGCCAGAGCTGAAGGGCCGCATTGGGGCTCTCCCGCAGGGGCGCGCGGGAGGCCTCGGCCAGCCAACGGTCGAAGGCGTCGGCCGATTCGACGACAACGTCGGTCTGGTTGGAGGCGAAGTAACCGCCGCTGAACATCGAATCCCGCAGCCGGTAGCGGCCCTGCCGGGTGGGCACCAGGCTGTAGTCGATGACGCTGCCGGGCACCAGGTCCTGCTTGAGACGGAAGGCGGGCACATAGAACCCGTGCAGCACATCCATCGAGATCAGCTTGAACCGGGCCCGCCGGTTCACCGGCAGATGCAGCTCGCCGCTGCGGGTGCCG
Source organism: uncultured bacterium (assembly GCA_942491175.1). GTDB lineage: Bacteria > Cyanobacteriota > Cyanobacteriia > PCC-6307 > Cyanobiaceae > Cyanobium. The sequence continues at coordinate 90,113 of CALNZO010000008.1, forward strand.
TCGGGATAGACGAACTCCCACGACCACTGGCGGGCGATCACCTCGATCGGGCCGTAGTCGGCCGCGGCCGGGGCAGCACCCGTGGCCGTGGCGCCTTCGGCCACCTGCAGCGCCTGCTCCCCGCCCAGCACCCGTTCCTTGGGGCCGATGGTGGCGAGGGTGTTGCTCACGCGGATCGCATGGACGGCGATCAGCATCACGATCACCAGGGGGATGATCGTCCAGGTGATCTCCAGCCTGAGGTTGCCCTCGATCGGATCGCCGTCCTCCATGTCGTACTTGGGGGCCCGGTTGAACAGCAGCGTCCAGGCCATCACGCCGATGCAGCCCAGGAAGATGAAGCTGCCGATCCCGGTTTCGAGGGCGAACAGATCATCCACGTAGGGGGCTGCCGCCGAGGCCTGAACCGGCAGCCAGAGGTGGGACACCCGGGCCATCCAGAGGCTGACGGCAGCGTCGGCGCCCACCGCGGCGGCGATCAGCAGCAGGGCGCCGAGGGGGAAGCGCCGGGGTGACGCGTTGGGGGTGGTAGGGGTCATGGCAGGGCCTCGCGCAGGTCGGCCCCCGCCGCCAGCAGCTGGTCGGCGGTGACATGCACCCCGAACTCGGCCGCCAGTTCGGCCCCCAGGGTGCCGTGCAGACCCAGCACCCCGTAGAGCACCAGTCCCACCAGCAGGTAGGACCACTGCACCTGGCGGCCCAGCTCGTGGCGCCAGGCGAAGCGCTGGTAACCGCGCCAGACGGTCATGGCGATGATCACCAGCAGAATGGCCACCCCGCCCACACCGTGCCAGAGCATGGTGGCCATGCTCTGCAGGCCGATGCTGCTGGTGACCCCGGGCAGCGGAACGGCCAGCAGCATCTCGTAGAAGCCGGCCGCCACGGTGAAGAACGACACCGCCGCGCAGGCCAGCAGGTTGTACCAGCCCACGTCGTGGAGGCCGGCGCGGGTGACCGGCAGGGCCAGGAAGCGGAACAGGCGCTTCTCCAGCGGATAGATGGCCCCGGCGATGTCGAAGGCGATGGCGATCACGAACAGCCCGATGGTGAAGTGCACCAGGGTGGGATGGATCGGCAGGGCGTAGGGCAGATCGTTGGCGCCCAGCTGGCCGGCCAGCTGGTCGATGGGCTGCTCCTGCGGCAGGTAGAGGGCCACCGGGAGCAGCCCCGGATGGGAAAGGAACGGATCCCTCACACCAGCCCCGCCCGCGTTGCTTCCACCACTTTCACGGTGTGCAGGCCGTAGACCCAGATCAGCTGGTTGCCCAGGGTCACCTGCACCGCCACCAGCACACTCAGCACCCCGCCGGCGGCCAGGAAGGCCAGAGGGAGCCGCTGGGGGTCCTTGCTGCGGATCACGTAGCGCCAGGCGGTGAGCACCGAAAGCACCCCGGCCAGGGACCAGCCCAGGGTGCTGTGCAGGTTGAGGATGGCGCTGGCGGCGCCGTAGGGATTGGCCAGACCCGCCTCCACCTGGCCGAAGATGATCGCCACGAAGATCGCCAGGGTGGCGAACAGCAGATTCCAGAAGCTCACTTCGAAGAGGTTGGGGCGGCGGGCCACCACGCCGATCAGGTCGAAGACGACGGAGATCACCGCCATGGCGATCACGAAGTGCACCACGATCGGATGGATCGTGTCCATCCAGGGCAGGTTGTGATCGTTGAGCGGCGGCAGCAACTCGAACATGGGCTGCGCGGGATCCGGCATGCCCATCCAATGTGGGGAGAAATGACCCGGGTGCGTGTTTCCTGTGATGCTTTGCGACGGCTCCTGTCGGCATTTGCCGATGGACAGGCGCCCTAACCTCGCCCCAGCCACCCACGTCCATGTCGATTCCCGTTTCGCCCACGCTGCGCTGGGTCACCGCCGGCCTGCTGTTCGTCGCCGCCGCCCTCTGCCTGGCGCTGCCCTTCGTCTCCGCCACTCTGCTGACCATCGCCCTGGGCGGTGTGGCGATCGCCGCCGGCATCTCCCAGCTGCTCCGGCTCACCTCCGCTGACGACACCCGCAGCAAGGTGTTCCGCGGCATCTCCGGGGTGCTCTACGTGGGCGGCGGCGTCGGCCTGGTGCTGTTCCCGGTCGCCAGCACCGTGAGCCTCACCCTGTTCATCGGCTTCCTGCTGGCCATTGAAGGGGTGATGGAGCTGGCCGGGGCCGCCGCCGGTGCCGGCCCCGCCCGGGGGCTGGTGCTGCTCGACGGCATCGTCACCACCGTGCTGGGGGGGATGCTGATCGTCGAGTGGCCCTCCGACAGCGTCTGGGCCATCGGCACCCTGTTCGGCTTCGCCCTGGCCTTCTCCGCCATCAACCTGCTCACCGCCAGCCCCCCGGCCCCTCCCGCTCCCCAGACCTGAGCCGGCCGGGCTGAGCGTGGCCGCCTGGCCTCACTCGGCCACGGCCGGGCCTTCGCCCCGACGCGGATCCACCGCCCCCAGACTGCCGCCACTGAGCACCGCACCAGCCCCGGCGGCTCCTGTTGGCGGCAGCACCTCGACGCTGTTGGCCGCCCCCATCGCCGGGGCGTCGCGCAGCTGGTGGCCCATGGCCTTGAGCAGCCGGCGGCTGTCGGGGCTGATGCCCTGTTCCAGATCGATCCGATCCGGCCACAGCTGGCTGTGGATGCGGGGAGCAGCCACGGCGGAGGCCAGGTTGAGGCCATGCACCAGCCGGTTGAGCAGCACCTGGAGCACGGTGGTGATGATGCGGCTGCCGCCCGGGCTGCCGGTGGCGATCCAGGGGCGGCCGTCGGGGCGGAACAGCAGGGTGGGGGCCATGGAACTGAGCGGGCGCCGGCCAGGGGCGATGGCGTTGGCCTCGCCCTGGCGCAGGCCGAAGGCATTGGGGCTGCCTGGGCGGGCCGTGAAATCGTCCATCTCGTTGTTGAGCAGGAATCCCATCCCCGGCACGCTGATGCCGTTGCCGTAGGCGAAGTTCAAGGTGGTGGTGAGGGCCACCAGTCCGCCACGGCGGTCGGCCACCGAGAGATGGGTGGTGTTGGTGCCCTCCCTGGCAGTGGCCGCCTCCAAGGCCCGGGCCGGGGTGTGGCGGCGGCCGTCGATGCGACGGCGCAGGCCCGTCAGATAGGTGGGCGACAGCAGCCGCGCCACAGGAACCGGGACCTGGTCCGGATCCCCCAGCAGGGCGTTGCGGTCCCGGTAGGCCAGGTTCATGGCCTCGGCCATCCCATGCAGCGTGGCGGCGGCGTTGAGGCCACTGGCGGCCAGGTCGAAGGGTTCGAGGATGCCCAGGATCTGCAGCAGGGTCAGACCACCACCAGGTGGTGGCATCGTCAGCACCGGATGGCCGCGGAAACGGCCCATCAGGGGCGCCACCAGCCGGGCCCGGTAGGCCCTCAGATCCCCGTGGCGGATCAGGCCGCCGCCCTGCTCCATCCGGGCCACCAGGGCATCGGCCACCGGGCCCTGATAGAAGCCCCGATCGCCTTCGGCAGCGATGCGCCCCAGGGTGGCCCCCAGGGCCGGCTGCCGCAGCACCGTGCCCGGAGCCGGGGGCGGCAGGAACTGGCGGCGGGAGGCGGGATCGGCCGCCAGCAGGGGGGCGGCGGCGGCCAGGGAATCGCTCAGCTCCCGGCTCACCGCAAAGCCATCCTGCGCCAGCCGCAGCGCCGGCGCCAGCACTTTGGCCAGGGGCAGGGTGCCGTAACAGCGCTGGGCCAGGGTCAGGCCGGCCACGGTGCCGGGGACGCCTGTGCTGAGCAGGCTGCGGGTGGCCCTGGCCCGGTCCACATCGCCATCGGGCGTCAGGAACATGCCGGCGTTGGCGGCCCGGGGGGCGGTTTCGCGGAAGTTCACCGCCACTGCCGTGCCCCCGCCCAGGCGCCGTTCGGGTCCCTCACCCGGGCCAGCGCCGGGGAGGGCGTCATTCAGACAGCCCCGCGCCCCCGCCGGCGACGGCCCCGGCAGCCAGAGCAGCAGGAAACCGCCTCCCCCCAGGTTGCCGGCCTGGGGCAGGGTGACCGCCAGAGCGAAGGCGGTGGCCACAGCCGCGTCCACGGCGTTGCCCCCCTGGCGAAGGATGGCGGCCCCGGCCGCCGCCGCCAGGGGCTCCTGGGCCGCCACGATCCCCCTGGCGGACCACACCGACCGAAAGCGCTGCGCCCCCTCCTGCAGCACGTTGCTCCCCGGCGCGGCGGGGGCCTGAGGAGCGGCGGCGGCCTGGGCGAACGCGACCGGCGCGTATCCGGGCCCCACCAGCAGCAGCAGCGCCACCCCGGCGGCCCCCCGGCAGCGGGCGCTCATGAAGGGTCCCCGTCGGCGTGGGCGGCCGGCGTGCCGTACCCCCCGCCTCCAGGGGTGGCGATCTCCAGCAGATCCCCCGGCTGCACCGCCACCTGGGCGCAGCCCTCCAGATCCTCGACCCCGCCGGCCTGGCGCTCCAGCCGGTTGCGTCCCACCCGGCCATCGCCGCCGCCGGCCAGGCCGAAGGGGGCCACCCGGCGGGAGCCCGAGAGGATGGCGGCGGTCATCGGCGCCAGGAAACGCAGCCGCCGCACCACCCCGTCGCCCCCCGGCCAACGGCCCGGCCCGCCGCTGCCGGTGCGGATGGCAAAGCTCTCCAGGCGCACGGGGAAGCGGTCCTCGAGGATCTCAGGATCGGTGAGGCGCGAGTTGGTCATGTGGCTCTGGACGGCACTGGCACCGGCGAAGCCGCTGCCGCCTGGGAGCACCCCGGCTCCGGTGCCGCCGCAGATGGTCTCGTAGTACTGGCAGCGCGCATCGCCGAAGCTGAGGTTGTTCATGGTGCCCTGGGCCGCCGCCATCACCCCCAGGGCGCCGAACAGGGCGTTCGTGACCGCCTGGGAGGTCTCCACATTGCCGGCCACCACGGCCGCCGGAGGCTGGGGGTGCAGCAGGCAGCCGCGGGGCACCAGCAGCTCGATCGGCTCGAAGCAGCCCGCGTTCAGGGGGATCGGGCGGCCCACCAGGCAGCGGAACACATAGAGCACCGCGGCCTTGGTGATCGCCAGCGGTGCGTTGAAGTTGCCGTCCTGCTGAGGAGAGGTGCCGGTGAAGTCGATCCTGGCCCGGCGGGCACCCCGATCGATCCGGACGGCCACGACGATCCGGCTGCCGTCGTCGAGCTCCACGGCATGGTCGCCACCGGCGAGACCGGCGATCGCCTCTCGCACGGCCGCCGCCGCATTGGCGATCACATGGCCCATGTAGCTCACCACGTCGTGGAGCCCCTCGCGCTCCAGCAGCCGCTGCAGTTCGCTCACGCCCAGCCGGTTCGCGGCCGCCTGGGCCTGCAGGTCGGCCAGCAGCTGGTCGGGGTTGCGCACCGGATGGGGGCCGGCCTCCAGGCGCTTCCCCCAGCCCGCCGCGTCGAAGCGGCCATTCCGCAGCAGCGGCACATGGCCGAGGAGCAGCCCCTCGTCCTGGATGCGGCGGCTGAACGGCGGCATCGAGCCCGGTGTGATGCCGCCCACGTCGGCATGGTGCCCCCGGCAGGCGACGAAGAAGAGCGGGCGCCCCCCGCCCTCGGCAGGGAACACCGGCGTGATCACGGTGATGTCCGGCAGGTGGGTGCCGCCATCGAACGGGTCGTTGGAGGCGTAGGCGTCCCCAGGGGCCAGCGGGGGCAGCGTCCCCCGCGCCACGGCGGCCAGCAGGCTGGCCACGCTTTCTCCCATCGAGCCCAGGTGCACGGGGATGTGGGGGGCATTGGCCACCAGGCGGCCCGCCGCGTCGAACAGGGCGCAGGAGAAGTCGAGACGCTCGCGGATGTTCACCGAGCGGCTGCACTGGCGCAGCCGTTCCCCCATCTGCTCGGCGATGGCGGTGAACCGGTGGTTGTAGAGCTCCAGCCGCACCGGATCCACGGCCCCGGAATCGGTGGCGGCCCGCGCAGAAGCCGCCACACTCCCCCGCTCCGCCTCCCGCTCCAGCAACAGTTCGCCCCCCTCCAGCACCCGGCCGCTCCAACCGGGCTCCAGCACGGTGGTGCCGGTGGGTTCCACCACCAGGGCCGGCCCCTCGAGCCGCTGCCCCACCGCCAGGCGCTCCCGGCGCCAGAGGGGCACCTGCCGCCAGCGCATCCCGGCGTCAGCCCCGCCCCCCCCGCGAAGCTTCTCGCCAAGGCAGAGCGGTGCCCATTCCAGGGCTCCGGCCGGCACCGGCGCACCGGGGGCGGCCGCCGCCTCGCCGGCCGTGCCCCTTGCCTCCGGGGCACTCACCTCCACCTGGAGCCGCTCCACCACCAGGGGCTCTCCCGGCACCGCAAAACCGAAGCGCTGCTGATGGCGGCGCTCGAAGTCGGCCCGCAGTTCGGCGAGCAGGTCTTCCCGCAGCGCGGCGGGCCAGGGCAGCTCCAGGCCCTGATCGCTGCCGCGGTAGCGCAGCTCCAGTCGGGCCTGCCGCCGCGGCCCCTGGTCAGGCGCCAGATCACCGCAGGAGCGCAGGGCTTCGGTGGCCTCTTCGATGAGCGCTTCGATCTCCTTATCAAGAAGGGGCAGCTGGGCATCGCTGAGGGGCACCCGCAGGGTCCGCTCCCGCAGCAGGGAAGGGCGCGCCAGACCGATGCCATAGGCCGAGAGCACCCCGGCGAGGGGATGGAGCAGCACCCGGGAGATCCCCAGACAATCCGCCAGGGGACAGGTCACCTGGCCACCGGCGCTGCCGAAGGTCACCAGCACGGCGCGGCGCAGGTCGTGGCCCCGCTGGATCGAGATGCGACGGATCGCCTCCGCCATCCGCTCGATGGCGATCGCCAGTGCCCCCTGGGCCGCCGCTTCCGGCCCAGCCACCCCCAGCTGGCGGGCCAGCAGCTCGAACCCCTCCCTCACCACCTCCCGATCGGCCGGCAGGTTGCCGCTGGGGCCGAACACCCGTGGCAGCGCATCGGCCGGCAGCCGGCCCAGGAGCAGGTTGGCGTCGGTGATCGCCAGGGGACCGCCGCGGCCGTAGCAGGCAGGGCCGGGATTGGCCCCTGCCGAACGGGGACCCACCTGCAGACGCCCGTCCTCCACGTGGAGCACCGAGCCACCGCCGGCCGCCACGGTGTGGATCGGCAGCATGGGCGCCAGCAGCCGCAGGCCGCTGATCTCCGTTTCCTGGCTGCGCTCCCAGGCGGCCTCGCCGCGGCCGGCGTCGAAGTGGAAGACATCGGTCGAGGTGCCCCCCATGTCGAAACCGAGGATCGGGTCGGCGGCGAACCCGGCGGCCTGCGCCACCGCCACCGCCCCCACCATCCCCCCGGCCGGGCCGGAAAGGATCGTGTCCTTGGCCTGCAACAGCGCGGGCGACTGCAGGGCTCCGCCGGAGGTCATCACCCGCAGCGGGGTGGCGGCCCCCACCGATCCACTGACCTGCTGGAGATAGGCGCTGAGCACCGGCCGCAGGGCCGCTTCCATCACGGTGGTGTCGATGCGGGGCACCAGCCGGGGCTGGCGGCTGAGCTGGTGGGAGAGCAGCACCGAGGCGAAACCCCGTGAGGCCAGCCAGGAGCCCAGGGCCCGCTCATGGCCCGGATGGCGGCAGGCGTGGATCAGGGCGACCGCACAGCTGCGGAATCCGTCGGCCCACGCCTGGGCCAGGGCGGTTTCCAATGCCCCGTCCAGCTGGAGAGGCTCCAGTTCGCTCCCGTCCGCGGCCAGCCGGCCTCCGACTTCGAGCACCCGCAGGGGCAGGGACTCGGGTCGATCGATCCGCAGGGCGAAGAGGTCGGGCCGGTGCTGGTCGCCGATGCGCTGCAGGTCGGCGAAGCCACGATTCACCAGCAGCAGCACCGGAGCCACCTGGCGCTCCAGCAGGGCGTTGGTGGCCACGGTGGTGCCCAGCCTCACCTCCGCGACGAGCCCGGGGGGAATCGGCTGCGCGGGCGGCAGCTCGAGCACCTCCCGCAGGGCGGCCACGGCCGGATCCACGGCAGCCTCACCGTCAGGTGAGCGTGGGGGATCGGAGAGCACCTTGCGCACCACCAGCTGCCCCTGGGGCGAGCAGGCCACCAGATCGGTGAAGGTGCCGCCCCGGTCGATCCAGAAACGCCAGCCTGCAGGCGTCACGTTCGGAACCACGGCCAGGATCGGGAGAGGAGCACCAGGGTCTGCGGATCTGGGGGCCATCCCAGGATGACCATGGCGCCGCGGTCTGGAAAGACGGTGCAACGACGATCCGCCCCAGCCTCCCATGCCCGTTCCCAGGACCGTTTACTTTCCCTTTCCGCTGTGGCTGATCGCCATCTTTCTTCTTGGCCTGGCGCTCCTTTTCACCCTCGTCAGCATCGATCTGATCGGGTATGCCTATCAGCGGATCGGGCTCAGCCCCAACGAGGCGTTCACCCTGCTGCTGGCCTCCGTGCTGGGCAGCGCCATCAATCTGCCCGTGCTGCGGCTGAAGGGCGAATCGACGGTTCAGGAAAGCATCGTCCGGGTGTATGGCGTGCCCACCAGGATCCCCACGATCCTCGAGCATCAGGACACGCTGATCATGGTGAATGTGGGAGGCGCCGTGATCCCCACCCTCGTGGCGATCCACATGCTCATCCAACTCCCCATTCTGCTGCCGGCCCTGCTCTCCACCGCGCTGGTGGCCGCGATCGTGCAGCGGTTCGCGCGGCCGATCCCCGGTGTCGGGATCGGCCTGCCCGGCCTGCTGGCACCCGTTCTGGCGGTCGTCTGCACCTGGCTGTTCCCCGGCGCTCCCGCTCCGGCCCTCGCCTACGTGGCCGGCACCCTGGGCACCCTGATCGGAGCCGACCTGCTCAATCTGGACAGGATTCAGGGCCTGGGAGCCCCCGTGGCGTCGATCGGCGGCGCCGGGACGTTCGATGGCATCTTCCTCACCGGCATCCTGGCCGTGGTGCTGGCCTGAAGCGGACAGCCAGCGCCGAGGCGGGCGGGCAGCATGGAGAGTGGATCGCCATTTCTCCCGGGCCACACCGATGTACCGACACCTCCTGGCACCCTCGGACTTCTCGGACCTCTCGAGGGGTTCCGCACGGCACGCGGCACAGCTGGCGGCCGTCCTGGGAGCAAGGCTCACCTACTTCCATGCCCTGCCCACGCCCACGCTGCTGCATTTCCTGCAGGAATCGGGACCAGGGATCGATCAGAATCCGGGCCTCATGTCCACCGAGGAGATGCGGGCCTCCATGGCCTCCCTCGCCGAGGAGCACCTCGACACCCTGGTGGCGGAGGCCCGTGGGAAAGGGGTGACCGCCGGGCGGGACATCGTGGTGGCGAACCATCCCCATCAGGGAATCCTGGAGGCGGCCGCGCGCCTGGGCTGTGATCTGATCGTGATGGGCTCCCATGGCCGGAGCGGACTCGGCGGGCTGCTGCTGGGCAGCGTGACCCAGAAGGTGCTCGCTCACGCGGCCCTTCCGGTCCTGGTGTACCGGCCGGCCGTGGAGGAAGACCCCGCTCAGGAACGCTGAGCGGGGGACGTCAGCTGGGTGGATTCCAGGCCTGCCTGTTGCCGGTGGGCGGTTTCATTCCTCATGGAGATGTTGCTTCCACTGGCGCAGCTGCTCGGCGGCCACCTGCTGGCCGCCGAGGCCGAAAGCGATGGCCGCGGCAATCGCCAGGGAGCCGAACAGCAGCCCGAAGGCCAGCATCACCAGGTCGGGAGCCAGACCGATCTGCTGCAGGGCCATGGCACCGGCGAAGGTGAGGATCGCGATCCGGGCCGCCTGGGCCACCACCGACCCATTCCTGCCGCCGGAACTGAGGATGAGCTGATGGGCCAGGTTCGCCAGGTAGAGCCCTACGGCAAACACGGCCACACCGATGATCACACGGACGAAAATCACCAGCAGATCACTGACGACGGTGGTCAGGGCCGGCAGGCCGAGAATGTCGGTCGCCGTCAAGACGGCGAACAGGGCGATACCGATCTGGGCGAAGGTCCCCAGAACCTCGGAGGGTCTGCGGGGTTTCTGGGCAGCGGCGTCTTCCGTTTCTGGTGCCACCGCCTCGGTGGACCTCGTCTCACCAGTCGCCGGGGTGGAGGGGAAACCCATCGAGGCCACGACCCGATCCAGACCGAAGCCGGAGGACACGCGGCTGACCAGCTGGCCGATGAATCCACCGATGATCACGCCGACAGCAACGATGATCAGGGCGGTGAAGATCCGGGGCAGGGCCGTGAGCACCTGCTGCAGCATCTCGGTGGCCGGCCTCGAGATGGCGGGAATGGCGAGAGCATCGAGGGCGGCGATGGCGGTGGGGATCAGCACCACCACGAAGACGAGGGTCCCGACCAGGGAGGAGATGGGCTGGGCGCCCTTGGCGGCATCGAGGCCGAAGCGCTTGCCGAACTGATCCACCCCCGTGGACAGCAGCAGGTTGGAGGTGATCAGACGCAGGATCCGCGCGATCAACCAGCCGACGAAACCGATGATGCCCGCCTTGATCAGCTGCGGAAGGGCGGCGAGCAGATTATCCAGAAGGTTCAGCAGAGGAGCCAGCGGAGATCCAAGGTTGAGGGTGTTGAGAACGAGGGGCAGAAAGAAGAGCAGGATGAGCCAGAAGAAGACATTCGCCAGGGTTTCACCAACCAGAACACCTGCAGGGGCATCAGGCTCATCCTTGCCGAAGAGCTTCTCATCGAGGGAGAGGCTCTTGGTGGTGCGTAACAACACACTCCGCACAATCGTGGCCACGATCCAGGCAATACTGGCAATCACCAGAGCACCGCCGAGCTGGGGAAGAAAGGCGAAGATCTGGTTCAGAAAGTTATTGAGTGGCTCCGATACGGTTGTGAGGCTCAGAACATTCAGCGCCGCCACGACCGCCAGAAGAATGACGATCCAGAAGACCGCCGTCGAGATCAGACGATCCAGGCGAAAGGAAACCCCTCCCTGCTGGGATCCGATGGCCGCCGAAAACTTTTCGTCGATTTTCGTCCGGCGCAGAATCATCCGGACAACCTTGGCCAGCACACCGGCGAGGATCCAGCCGATCACGAGTGTGGCGATGGCACCCAGGAGATTGACCAGCAGCGGGAAACTGCTCTCCACCAATGGAGGTGGCAGGAATGCCGGCAATGTCAGGGGAGACGACGGAGAAGAGGACATCGCAGGTGGGAGGGAATACATAGATGAGATCATCGAGACGCCAGATTCCTGCCGGGTTTTCCAGTTCGACTTCTTCACCCTGCACCTGTGATGAGTCAATGTCAAGGTGCCCATGGCAAGAGTCACAACCCTGGGTCACGACATGATCATTTCTCGCCCTCTGTTCTCGCCCTCCGTCGTGGGCAGAAGTCGTGAGAAATTGACCAGCTCCCCCGGAGCCAATCCCCTTATCCAGGAGCTGGCGTTGGAGGGCAAGAGGTGCAGGATGGCTGGACCTGCCCTGATCCGGGCCCCGATCAGCGGTAGTTCTCGAACTGCAGCGGCACCTCCAGATCCTCCGCCCGCAGCAGGGTGATCACCTGCTGCAGGTCGTCCTTGTTCTTGCCGGTCACCCGCAGGCTCTCCCCCTGGATCGCCACGGTCACCTTCTTGACCTGATCCCGCACCTTCTTGCTGAGCTTCTTGGCCAGCTCCTGGCTGAGGCCCTTGCGCAGCTTCACCACCTGCTTCACCCGGTTGCCGCCCACCGGCTCGGGGGTCTGCAGATCGAAGATCTTCAGCGACAGGTTGCGCTTGGTGGCCTTCTGGCGCAACACGTCCACCACCGCGTCAAGGGTCATGTCGCTGGCGGTGGTGATCGTCAGGCTGGCGTCCTCCACCTCGATCTCGGTGGCCGAGTCCTTGAGGTCGTAGCGCTGGCCCACCTCGCGGCGCACCTGGTCGACGGCATTCACCAGCTCCTGGCGATCGAAGTCGGAGACGACGTCGAAGGAATAGCTGTCGGCCATGGCACGGTGGGAGGCGAGGCGGCGCCAGCCTAGAAAAGAGACCTTCGCCGCCCTGCCCGATGACCGCCTCCCTGTTCAGCCCCGTCCTGGCGGCCAGCATCGCTCTGCCGGTGGTGCCGGCAGCGGCGGGAGGGCCCTTCGCCTGGTCCCTGGTGCTCTCCGGCGCCGTGGTGGTGCTCAGCCTGGTGCCCCTGGGGGCGGGCCGCTCCCAGGCCGATTTCACTCCGTCCGATCTGGCAGCGCCGCGGGCGATGTTCGAGCGGCTGCCGGCCTGGGGCAAGCGGGCCAACTGGGCCCATCAGAACTGCTTCGAGTCCTTCACCCTGCACGCCCCGGCCTGCCTGCTGTGTCTGCTGGTGGCCCCCTCGGTGATCACGGCCTCCCCCTGGCTGGCGCTGGCCGCCTGGCTGCACCCGGCCCTGCGGCTGGCCTATGTGGGGGCCTACGTCGCCAACGTGGCGCCGTTGCGCAGCCTCTGCTGGGCGGGGGGGATCCTCTGCACCGCCCTCCTGTACAGCGAGGGGCTGCGGGCCGTGCTGCGGAGCTGAAGCGCAACGGCAGCCCCTGAAGGCAGCGGTTCAGCTGCCCCCCTTCTCCTGCAGCCCCTTGAGGGCCGCCAGCAGGGAGGCCGGGCTCTGGGGATCCACCATCAGCACCGATCCGCCCTGGGAGGCAGCCATCTTCTGACCCATGGCCATCCAGTCCTTGGCCAGCAGCAGACGCAGGCCCTCGGCCGCCGCCGGATGGGCCTCGATCACGGCGGCCAGTTCGGTGGCCGCCTCGGCGCGGGCCTTGGCCAGCAGCAGCTGCTGCTTGGCCTGGGCATCGGCATCGAGCAGCACCGCCTCCTGCTTGGCCTTGGCATCCAGCACCAGGGCCTCGGCCCGGCCCCGGGCCGCGTTCACCTGGGATTCCCGCTCCCCCTCCGAGCGCAGGATCGCCGCCCGCTTCTCCCGCTCGGCGGTCATCTGCTGCTCCATGGCCTGCTGCACCCCCTTGGAGGGCTGGATGTCCCGCAGTTCCACCCGGGTCACCTTCACGCCCCAGGGGTCGGTGGCCTGGTCGAGCTCCTTGAGGAGCGTTTCGTTCACCTCGCTGCGGGTGGTGAAGGTCTGGTCGAGGTCGAGCTTGCCCATCTCGGCACGGATCTGGGTGAGCACCAGGTTGACCATGGCCGCCTGCAGGTTGTCGACGCCGTAATAGGCGCGCGCATGCTCCAGCAACTGCCAGTACACCACCGCGTCCACCTCGATCGAGACGTTGTCGCGGGTGATGCACTGCTGGGGGGGAATGTCGAGCACCCGTTCCTTGAGGGATTCGTGGCTCACCACCCTCTCCATCCCCGGGATCACCAGGGAGAGGCCGGGGCGCAGCTCGCGGTCGTATTTGCCGAGGCGCTCGACCAGCATCGAGCGGCTGCTGCTGGTGACCTTGACGCCGCTGATGCCCAGGCCGGCGAGCACCACCAGCACCGGAATGATGAGCGCTTCCATGCAGGCTTCTTCACTGCGGCAACGCTAGGCAGGATGGGGGGAACGGCCAATGGTCGCGTTTCCTTCGTTGCTCTTTCCGGCGCCCCTCCAATGCCCGCACCTCCGATTCTCTGGCTGGCCCTGGCGGCGGTGCTGCTGGTGCTGGTGCTGGTGGGCGCCGACACGGACGGGCTGCTGCTGATCGGCGGCCTGGCGGCCCTGGTGCTGACGGTCGCCGCGGCCCTGGTGCCGATCGTGCCGCCCCTGCCCCAGGTGCTCCTGTTCGCCGTGCTGGTGGGGGCCGGCTACGCCTGGCTGCGGCGCTCCTCGGCCCGCCGCCAGGCCCGGGCGATCCCCCCCGGTGCCCGGGCGGAGCTGGCGGAGGTGACCACCGCCTTCGATGCCAACGGCGAAGGCCGGGTGCTCTGGCAGGGGCAGAGCTGGGCCGCCCTGAATCTGGCCCCCTCCCAGGCCCTGCCCGCCGGCGCCCAGGTGACCGTGATGGGCCGGGAGGGGACCCGGCTGCAGGTGCTGCCGCGGCAGAGGGGCCTTCCGGACTAGTCGAAGAACATCAGGCTCACCACCTTGCCCATGTCTTCGGCGGTGCGGCAGCTCGAGAGCAGGGTTTCACTGTCGTGGAAGGCGTAGCAGATCAGCTGATCGCAGCGGCTGATGATCTCCTGATTGCACAGGCTGCTGGCCATGGGCAGAGGCAGCTCGTCGTGCTCGGGCTTCTCCACCAGGTGCAGCACCTGCTCCAGCTGGGTTCTCGATTCACCGGGCTGGCGATCGAGGCTCTGGGGCAACAGCACGGTGAGCCGGGCCGGATCCACCTCCAGCACGCTGCGGATCACCGCGGAGTTGACCCCCTGTGCACCGGAGGTGATCAGGTTGTGGCCCTCCTGAGCAAGAGAGCGGGCCACCAGTTCCACCAGATGGATCGACACCACCGGCACATGGCGGCTGCCGAGGAAGGCGATCCTGCGTTTGCCGCGGTCCTGGAGCATGGCCAGCTCCTGGGCAAGTGTATCGATCCGGTCGAGAGCCGGAATATCAAGGGACCCGGTCACCCGTTACCGACAACCAACCGACCGAAACTAGCAGCGCCCTCAGGCATGAACGGGCAACCGCAGCCGGCGGAACAGCCGCTCGAAGTGGCAGTTCTCCTCCACCAGCCGGATGGCGTAGGTGGCTTTCACCGCCTCGTGCAGACGCACATGGCCGATGGCGGCGTCAATCACCTCCACGGTGGTGAGGGTGTCGTGGTCGACCTTGAGCACCGGCACCTCCAGTTCCTCGGCCCGGCTGATCAACTGGGGCAGCGGGTCACCGGCCCCGGTCAGGATCAGGCACTGGGTGGAGGCCTCCAGGGCCGCCAGCTGGATGTCGGTGCGATCCGCCCCGGTGACCACGGCCATGTTGCGGCGTTTGCGGAAAAACTCCATCGCCGAGTTGACGTTCATGGCGCCGATGGAGAGGGTCTCCACCAGCAGGTCCAGCCCGTCCTGGCAGCAGAGCAAGGTGGCCCCCAGGCGCCGGGCCAGCTCCTCCACCGTGACACTGCGCAGCAGGGGGCTGCGGGGCATCACCCCCAGGACCGGAATGCCGAGACGCTCCAGGGCGGGCTCCACCGCCTCCTGCACGGCCGGCACCACTTCAGGGGGCACGGCGTTGAGCACCACGCCGGCCAGCAGATCGCCGAGCTGGCGGCGGGCCTCGAGCAGGGCATCGACGCTGCGGCTGTCGTTCCAGGGATGCACCATCACCACCGGTGCCTGCAGGGCCTGGGCCAGCTGCACCAGGCCGAGGCCGTAGAGCAGGCCCTCGCTGAGGCTTCCGGCCGCCTCCAGCAGCACCAGCCGATCGGCATCCTCACGGATGCGGTGCTGCAGGGCCGCCAGGCCCTCGCCGGGGGTGAGATCCCCGGCCAGCAGCCGCTCCTGGGCAGCCGCCGGCTCCAGCACGTGCAGGGAAGGGATCAGGTGCTCCGGGGCCAGGCCGAGGGTGCCGCCGATGAAGCGGACGTCGGGGTCCAGGAAGGGATTGCCGGGTGCGGCGTCGGGAAAGGTGTCGAGCGGGTCGTCCATGCAGGTGGCCAGCGGCTTGCCGAAGGCGAGCGGCACGCCCTGGCGGGTGAGCTGGCGGCCGAGACCGAGCACCACCGCCGACTTGCCGCTGAAGGGTTCGCAGGAGCCGATCAGCAGGGGGATGGACATGGGTTGACCTCGCCGGGGCCTGCAGGTTGCCGGGCAATCTAGGCAGCAATTCCACCCCCAGGCCCATGCAGGACCCCTCGCCCGAGGCCGTCACCGTGGCCGTCACCGGGGCCAGCGGCGCCCTGGGCCGGGCACTGCTGCGCCGCTGGCACGGCCGCGGGGCCCGGCTGATCGCCCTCAGCCACGGCAGCACCCCGCTGGCGCTCGATGACCCGGAGGGCCGGCCGATCCCTCTGCGCCAGCTGCAGTGGCAGGTGGGCGAGGAGGCGGCCCTGGAACCGCTGCTGGCGGAGGTGGACGTGCTGGTGCTCAACCACGGCATCAACGTCCACGGGGACTGTGGCGCCCACGCCACCGGCTGTTCCCTGGAGGTGAACGCCCTGAGCACCTGGCGGCTGCTGGAGCTGTTCGCGGCGGTGGTGCAACGGCGGACGGGGGAACAGCGCCGTCGGGCGGAGGTCTGGGTGAACACCTCGGAAGCCGAGATCCAGCCCGCCCTGAGCCCCCTCTACGAGATCAGCAAACGGCTGCTCGGCCAGCTGCTCAGCCTGCGGGCACCCGAACTGGCGGCCTGGCTGCGGCTACGGCGCCTGGTGCTGGGGCCGTTCCGCTCGGGCCTGAATCCCATCGGCGTGATGGACGCCGACTGGGTGGCGGGTCAGATCATGCGTCAGGCGGACTGGAACTGCAGCCTGATCATCGTCACCCCGAACCCGCTGACCTACGTGCTGATGCCTCTGGCCACTCTTGGGCGCTGGGCTTACACGAACCTGCTGCGGCGCCCCTGAGCCGGGACGCTCAGGACCTAGAAGTCCCGGTCGGTGAGGATGTCGCAGCCGTCGGAGGTGACGACGATGGTGTGCTCCCACTGGGCCGAGAGGCTGCCGTCCACGGTCACCACGGTCCAGCGGTCCTTGAGGGTGCGGCAGGCCTTGCTGCCGGCGTTGAGAATCGGCTCCACCGCCAGGGTCATGCCAGGCCGCAACTGCATGTTGGGCAGGTCACGGGTGCGGTAGTTGAACACCGAGGGCTCCTCGTGCAGGTTGCGGCCCACCCCGTGACCGGTGTAATCCTCCACAACGGCGTAGCCGTGGGCTTCCACATGGTCCTGCACGGCGCCGGCCAGATCCAGCAGGGTGCTGCCGGCCTTCACCGTGGACAGGCCCTTCATCAACGCTTCCTGGGCCACGCGGCTGAGGCGGCGGGCCTCCTCGGGCACCCCCTCGCCGACGCCGATGGTGACGCAGCTGTCCCCGTGGAAGCCCTCGAAGTAGGCGCCGGTGTCGATCTTGAGCAGATCCCCCGCCCGGATCACCCGCTTGGAGCTGGGGATGCCGTGAACCACCTCGTCGTTGATGCTGGCGCAGATGCTGGCCGGAAAGCCGTGGTAGCCCTTGAAGCTGGGGGTCGCGCCCATCTCCCGGATGCGCCCTTCCGCATGGCGATCGAGATCCGCGGTGGTCATGCCCGGGGCGGCCATGTCGATGATCTCGCGCAGCACCGTGGCCACGATGCGGCTGGCCTGGCGCATGATCGCGATCTCCCTGGCCGATTTCACCTCCACGCCGCGGCGACTCCTCTGGATGCGGGGGCCGGCCTGGGTGAGAGGGGTACCGCCGCTCTTGACGCCGTTGGTGCTGGCCAGCAGATCGGCGAACAGGTTCATGCGGTGGAGAAACGAAGCAGATGATTCAAGTTATCAATGGCGTCCCCCCCACCGTCGGCTCCCCGTGTCCAGCCCCGCTCCCACGGCCCCATCTCCCTCGTGGGGTGCCCGCCTGCGCCAGGCCCACGCCTGGCTGGCGCCGGTGGTGCTGGCGCCGCTGCTGCTCTCGGCGCTCACGGGTGTGGGTTACCGGCTGCTGCGCGACTGGGGTGGGCTGAGCCGGGACCAGACCCATCTGTTGATGGTGCTGCACGAGGGGGAATGGCTCAAGCCCTGGGTGGGCCCGGTGGGCGAGACGCTCTATGTCCTGCTCAACGGCCTGGGCCTGCTGTGGATGCTCGTCACCGGCGGCGCCCTGGCCTGGGAGCGGCTGCGTCGGCAATGGTCACGGCGGAGGGGGAAGGGGGTCACCTGAAGCGGTAACATCTCGGTTTGGCCAGGCGCTCCGAGAAAAGGGATGGCAACTGAGATCGATCCGTCCACGGATGTGGAGCAGCAGACCCCCGAGGTGGAGCCTCAGCAGGTGGAGACCGAAGCCAAGGCTGAAACTCCTGTCCCGACTGGCAGTGATGCTGCGGCCGCCACGAAGGTGAAGGTCACCACCGGCAAGCTCAGCGCCCGGGCTCTGATCGACGCGTTCGAAGCGGAGCAGCTGAAGAGCGATCTGCCGGAGATCTACGTGGGCGACACCGTGAAGGTGGGCGTGCGCATCCGGGAAGGCAACAAGGAACGGGTGCAGCCCTACGAGGGCGTGGTGATCGCCAAGCGTCACGGCGGTCTCAACCAGACCATCACCGTGCGCCGCATCTTCCAGGGCATCGGCGTGGAGCGGGTGTTCCTTCTCCACAGCCCCCAGGTCGCTTCCGTGAAGGTGGAGCGGCGCGGTAAGGTTCGTCGGGCGAAGCTCTTCTATCTGCGAGACCGGGTGGGTAAAGCCACTCGTGTAAAGCAGCGCTTCGATCGCTGAAGCCTGGCTTCACGGGTCTTCCCCGTGAATACATTTTTCACGCTTTCCAGGGCCCATCGCCTTGCGCCGTTAGTTCAGTTGGTAGAACGCAGGTCTCCAAAACCTGATGTCGGGGGTTCAAGTCCTCCACGGCGCGTTCGATGGTCCCATTTGCAGTCTCGTGGTTCCGAACATGGAGTTGGATCTACAACCCGGTGATGTGGTCAAGGTGCTGGAATCAGCTGCCCTCGGCTGGGTCCGGGCCCGGGTCATCCGGGTCAAATCCGGAGGTCGGGTGGTGGTTCAGAGCGACCAGGGGCGGGAATTCACCGCACGGGGCAATCAGGTGCGCCTGATCGAGCCCGCCGGCTTCCGCCCCTGAGCAGAGCAGGAGGGCTGCCGCTGTCGGCCCCACCCGATGCTCCCATTTTCCCTGCCCCCGTCAGGGACCACCCCGTGCCTGGCACGGGGATTTTTCGGTTGGGCTGCCGGCACCGCCACCTCGTCCTGTCATGGCGATGCGATGGCCGTGACCCAGCGTTGACGGAGGGACCGGTGACGATGGATACTTCCGTGGTCGGCATTCACGCCGTCGAGATCGTCCATCGTTGCCGGATCGACCCCTCGGGGCCTTCCATTCCCCGAATGACCATCTTGAACCGCCTGGGACTGTAGTTCAATCGGTTAGAGCACCGCCCTGTCACGGCGGAAGTTGCGGGTTCGAGCCCCGTCAGTCCCGTTCTCACCACCCGGAGCCGATCCCTTGGCCGCAGCGGTCCCCGTCCGCGTTCGCCTGGCGCCCAGCCCCACCGGCACCCTGCACATCGGCACGGCCCGCACAGCCGTTTTCAACTGGCTGTTCGCCCGCCATCTGAACGGCGCCTTCCTGCTCCGCATCGAGGACACCGACCGTGAGCGCTCCAGAGACACCTTCACCGAGGACATCCTCGACGGCCTGCGCTGGCTGGGCCTGAACTGGGATGGGGAGCCGGTGGTGCAGAGCGAGCGGATCGCCGCCCACCGGGCGGCGATCCGGCAACTGCTGGACAGCGGCCACGCCTACCGCTGCTACGCCAGCGACGAGGAGCTGGCGGCCATGCGGGAGCGCCAGCAGGCCGAGGGCCGGGCTCCCCGCTACGACAACCTGCACCGGGACCTCAGCCCCGAGCGGGAGCGGGCCTACATCGCCGAGGGGCGCGAGGCGGTGATCCGCTTCCGCATCGACGATGGAGCCACGATCACCTGGACCGACCTGGTGCGGGGAGAGATGCGCTGGGCGGGCAGCGACCTGGGAGGCGACATGGTGATCGCCCGGCGGGCCCCCGCCGACACCATCGGCGACCCGCTCTACAACCTCGTGGTGGTGGTCGATGACGCCGCCATGGCCATCAGCCATGTGATCCGCGGCGAAGACCACATCGCCAACACCGGCAAGCAGCTGCTGCTCTACGAGGCCCTCGGCCTGACCCCACCCCTGTTCGCCCACACCCCGCTGATCCTCAACCAGGAAGGCCGCAAGCTCTCCAAGCGCGACGGGGTCACCTCCGTGGGCGAATTCCGCGCCATGGGTTACACCGCCGAAGCCCTGGTCAATTACATGACCCTGCTGGGCTGGTCTCCGCCGGAGGGCGTCGGCGAGCGTTTCAGCCTGGAGCAGGCCGCCGCGGTGTTCTCCTTCGAGCGGGTGAACCGGGCAGGCGCCCGCTTCGACTGGGACAAGCTCAACTGGCTCAACGCCCAGGTGCTGCACGGGATGGAGGCCGCCGACCTGCGCCAGCGCCTGCTGCCCCTCTGGCAGGCGCGGGGCTGGGCCACCGGCAGCGCCACTGCCGACCCGCGCTGGCAGGAGGACCTCTGCACCCTGCTGGGACCGTCCCTCACCCTGCTGGCGGATGGGGTCGAGCAGGCTGCCCCCTTCTTCGAGACGCCGGAGCCCGACGAGGGCGCCCTGGCCCAGCGGGCGGACGCAGGCAGCAGAACGGCCCTGAAGGCCCTGCTGGAGCGGCTGCCTGAGGGGGATCTGGCCAGCGAAACCGCCCAGGGGCTGCTGGCGGAGGCGGCCACGGCCGCCGGAGTCAAGAAGGGGGTGCTGATGAAGGGACTGAGGGCCGCCCTGCTGGGCAGCCTCAAGGGCCCCGACCTGGTCACGACCTGGCTGCTGCTGCACCGGGTGGGCGCCGACCGCGACCGGATCGCCGCCGCCCTCTGAGCGCCCCGGGGTCAGTCGTCGAGGGCGCCGTAGATCGGCTCCACCCGGATCGCCTCGACGCTGCCGGCCCGCAGCACCAGGTATTCGTTGCTCAGATCACTGATGGGCACGTTGACGAAGGCCTCGAGAGCTGCCGCGTTCAGCACTCCGCCGTACCAGGTCTGGAACTCCTCGAGGGTGCTGAAGTGCACCTCGTGGTGGTGGCCTCCGCTCAGGAACAGATGGATGGCATAGCGGCGGGGGGTGCGGGCCATGGGGCAGCGGCAACGGCGGCGGAACGTGCACAGGATGGCCCATAGGGCCGCAACAGGCTTGCCGCCGGCTGGTACAGGGGATGGCGCGGCGCACCGGAGGCGGTGAGGCCCAGGCACACCAGCTGGGCCGCGCGGGGAGCCAGCAGGTCCAGCACCCGGCCGTCCTGGCCCAGCCGGCGGCCGCCGTTGCCCCAGCCCAGCCAGATCAGGGAGGGCGTTGCGCTCTCCCCGGCCCGGCGGGCCTGGCGGTCCAGGGCCCGCAGCCGCCGCCGGATCCAGGCGATGTTGGCGTCACCCTCAGGATCGCCCCCCCGGCCGAGGGCTGCCGGGTCGGGGCTCACCAGGGCGAAGAGGTTGAGCACCTCCAGGCTCCCGTAGCCCCAGCCGGCGGCGAAGGCCACCAGCCGGCGCAGGGTTGGATCGTCGCGGCGGTGGTCGGCATGGGAGGGGTTGAGGCCGATGAACAGCAGGCGGCTGCCGCCCGGCTCCCACAACCGCTCCAGCCACCAGCGGTAGCGGCCGCAGGGGCTGAAGGCGGCCCGCCCTCTGGTGGTCACGGCGGGGATGGTCACGGCAGTGGTGGGCCGCCGGATGGCAGGCTGTGGCGATCGGCGCTCAGATCCCGGGGACAGGCATGGAGCGGGACAAGCCCCTGTTGCTGCTGGTGGACGGCCATTCCCTGGCTTTCCGCAGCTTCTATGCCTTCGCCAAGGGCGGCGAGGGAGGCCTCAGCACGAAGGAAGGGGTGCCCACCAGCGTCACCTACGGCTTCCTCAAGGCGATGCTCGACAACTGCAGGGGCCTGGCCCCCCAGGGGGTGGTGGTCGCCTTCGATACGGCCGAGCCCACCTTCCGCCACGAGGCGGACCCCGCTTACAAGGCCCACAGGGAAGAAGCTCCGGAGCAGTTCTTCGCCGATCTGGCCAATCTGCAGCGCATCCTGCAGGACTGCCTCGACCTGCCCCTCTCCATGGCGCCGGGGTTCGAGGCCGACGACGTGCTCGGCACCCTGGCCAACCGGGCGGCGGCCGATGGCTGGCGGGTGCGGATCCTCTCCGGCGATCGGGACCTGTTCCAGCTGGTGGACGACGAGCGGGACATCGCTGTTCTCTACATGGGTGGTGGCCCCTACGCGAAGAACAGCGGGCCCACGGAGATCCGCCGGGCCCAGGTGATCGACAAGCTGGGGGTGCCCCCGGAGGGGGTGGTGGACCTCAAGGCCCTCACCGGCGACAGCTCCGACAACATCCCGGGCGTGAAGGGGGTGGGGCCCAAGACCGCCCTGACGCTGCTCAGGGCCCACGGTGACCTGGACGGCATCTACGCCGCGCTCGACGAGCAGAAGGGGGCCCTCAAGACCAAGCTGGAGACCGACCGGGACAATGCCTTCCGCTCCCGCATGCTGGCGGAGATCCTGGTGGGCATCGCCCTGCCCCAGGAGCCGCGCCTGGCCCTGGGCAAGGTGGATCCGGAGGCTCTGGGGGAGTGCCTGGAGGAGCTGGAGCTGTACAGCCTGATGAAGCAGGTGGACGGCTTCGCCCGCATCTTCTCGGCGGATCACCTTGCCCCCCCGGCCCCCGCTGCCGCCCCAGCGCCATCCGCCGAAGGTGGCCGCGGGGAGGCCACCGAGCCCCCGGACACCGCCACCGGCGAGAAACCCACGGGCGAACCGCCCCTGCCGGCCCTGGAGCCGGAGCTGGTCACCACCCCGGAGGCCCTGGAGGCCCTGATCGGACGGCTGATGGCCTGCACCGATCCGGTGGCGCCGGTGGCCCTCGACACCGAGACCACCTCGCTCAATCCCTTCAAGGCCGAGCTGGTGGGGATCGGCCTCTGCTGGGGGGAGGGGCCGGCGGATCTGGCCTACATCCCCATCGGCCACCAGAGCCCGCCCGCCGAAGACCTGCTCAGCCCGCCACCGCCGGTGCCCCGGCAGCTGCCCCTCGACGGGGTGCTGCTGGCCCTGGGGCCCTGGCTGGCCAGTGGCGGCCACCCCAAGGTGCTGCAGAACGCCAAGTACGACCGTCTGATCCTGCTGCGCCATGGCCTGCCCCTGGCCGGTGTGGTGATGGACACCCTGCTGGCGGACTACCTGCGGGATGCCAACGACAAGCATGGCCTGGAGGCCATGGCGGAACGCAACTTCGGCCTGCATCCCACCAGCTACGGCGATCTGGTGGCCAAGGGCCAGACCTTCGCCGCCGTGCCGATCCAGGCCGCGGCGCTCTACTGCGCCATGGACGTGCACCTCACCCGGCGCCTGGGGGCCCTGCTCGGCGAGCAGCTGGCCGCCATGGGGCCTGAGCTGCCACAGCTTCTCGAGCAGGTGGAGCTGCCCCTGGAGCCGGTGCTGGCCCAGATGGAGGCCACCGGCATCCGCATCGACGTGCCCTACCTCAGGGAACTGGCCGTGGAACTGGGCGCCACCCTGGCGCGGCTGGAGAAGGAGGCCCAGGAGGTCGCCGGTGTGGCCTTCAACCTGGCCTCCCCCAAGCAGCTGGGGGAGCTGCTGTTCGACACCCTGGGGCTGGAGCGCAGGAAGTCGCGCCGCACCAAGACCGGCTGGAGCACGGACGCGGCGGTGCTGGAGAAGCTGGAGGACGACCATCCGGTGGTGAAGCTGGTGCTGGAGCACCGCACCCTCAGCAAGCTGCTCAGCACCTACGTGGAGGCCCTGCCCGCCCTGGTGGAGCCGGAGACCGGGCGGGTGCACACCGATTTCAACCAGGCGGTGACCGCCACGGGCCGGCTGTCGAGCAGCAACCCCAACCTGCAGAACATCCCCATCCGCACCGAGTTCAGCCGCCGCATCCGCAAGGCCTTTCTGCCCCAGGAGGGCTGGCAGCTGATCAGCGCCGACTACTCCCAGATCGAGCTGCGCATCCTCACCCACCTCTCGGGCGAACCGGTGCTGGTGAAGGCCTTCAACGCGGGTGACGACGTCCATGCCCTCACGGCCCGGCTGCTGCTGGACACCGAGGAGGTGACCCCGGACGAACGGCGGCTGGGCAAGACGATCAACTTCGGGGTGATCTACGGCATGGGCGCCCAGCGGCTGGCCCGCGAAACCGGCATGGGCCAGGCGCGGGCCAAGGACTTCCTGAGCCTCTACAAGCAGCGCTATCCAAGGGTGTTCGCCTTCCTGGAGCTGCAGGAGCGGCTGGCCCTCAGCCGCGGCTACGTGGAGACGATCCTGGGGCGCCGGCGCCCGTTCCACTTCGATCCGGCGGGTCTGGGGCGGCTGCGGGGCAAGGATCCGCTGGAGATCGACCTGGAGGTGGCCCGCCGCGGCGGCCTGGAGGCCCAGCAGCTGCGTGCCGCCGCCAATGCCCCGATCCAGGGCTCCAGCGCCGACATCATCAAGCTGGCCATGGTGCGGCTGCAGCACGAGCTCACGGCGGCGGGGCTGCCGGCCCGGCTGCTGCTGCAGGTGCACGACGAACTGGTGCTGGAGGCGGCGCCGGAGGCCCTGGAGACGGTGCGCGCGCTCACCCGCCGCACCATGGAGCAGGCGGTGCAGCTGCTGGTGCCCCTGGCGGTGGACACGGGGGTGGGCCCCAACTGGATGGAGGCGAAATAGGCCCGCGAAGGTAGGCTTCGCCCCAGCCATGCCGCCGACTTCCATGCCCGAACCGGTGCGGGTGCTGCTCACCGGTCGCGACGGCCAGCTGGGTCAGGCGCTGATGGCCGCCGTGCCGGAGGGCATCGCGGTGATTGCCACGGGCCGGGAGGAGCTGGATCTGGCCCAGGCGGCGGCCTGCCGCTCGGCGGTGGAGCAGCACCGCCCCGACTGGGTGCTCAACGCCGGCGCTTACACCGCCGTGGACCGGGCCGAGGGGGAGGTCGCTCTGGCGGAAGCGGTGAACGCCGGTGCCCCGGGGGCCTTCGCCGAGGCCCTGGCCGTCACCGGAGGCCGGCTGCTGCAGGTGAGCACCGATTTCGTCTTCAACGGGGAGCAGGGCCACCCCTACCGGCCGGAGCAGCCCGTGGCCCCCCTTGGGGTGTACGGAACCACCAAGGCCGAGGGAGAACGGCGGGCGGCGGTGGCCCTGCCTCCTGAACGCCTCTGCCTGCTGCGCACCAGCTGGGTGTACGGGCCGGTGGGGGCGAACTTCTGCCTCACCATGCTGCGGCTGCACCGGGCCAGAGCCGCCGCCGGGGAGCCCCTGCCGGTGGTGGCCGACCAGGTGGGCTGTCCCACCGCCACCCACGGCCTGGCGGCAGCCTGCTGGCGAGCGATCCAACGGGGGGTGAGCGGACGCCACCACTGGAGCGACTGCGGCGCCGCCAGCTGGTACGACTTCGCCGTGGCCATCGGGGCTCTGGGGACCGGCTGCGGGCTGCTCGAGCAGCCGGCGGCGGTGCGGCCGATCACCACCGCCGACTACCCCACCCCGGCCCGGCGCCCCGCCTATTCCCTGCTGGAGTGCACCGGCACCCGGCACGCCCTGGGCCTGGAGGGGCAACACTGGCAGGCCGGCCTGGCCCAGGTGCTGGCCCGGGTGCCCTTGCCGTCTTCCTGAAGTCCGTTCCTTCCCCTCCGATGGATCCCTCCCCCCCGTCCGCCCTCGACCTGCCCGTGCTGCTCGCCGGGCGCCGCCGCATCCTGGTGACCGGGGGCGCGGGCTTCATCGGCGGGGCCGTGGTGCGGCGTCTGCTGCGGGACAGCTCGGCGACGGTGTTCAACCTCGACAAGATGGGCTATGCCAGCGATCTGCTGGGCATCCACAACACCATGGCGGCGCTGGGGGCGGCGGCCGAGGGCCCCGATGGGCCACGCCACCAGCTGCTGAAGGTCGACCTGACCGACGCCGAGGCGACCGCCGCCGCGGTCCGCAAGGCGGATCCGGATCTGGTGCTGCACCTGGCGGCGGAGAGCCATGTGGACCGCTCGATCGACGACCCGGGCGCCTTTCTGCTGAGCAACGTGATGGGCACCTACCACCTGCTGCAGGCGGTGCGGGCCCACTGGCTGGGGTTGGATGGGGCGCGGCGGGATCGGTTCCGCTTCCATCACATCAGCACCGACGAGGTGTTCGGCTCCCTGGGGGCCACCGGCCGGTTCTCGGAAACCACCCCCTACGACCCGCGCAGCCCCTACTCCGCCAGCAAGGCCGGCAGCGACCATCTGGTGCAGGCCTGGCACCACACCTTCGGGCTGCCGGTGGTGCTCACCAACTGCAGCAACAACTACGGCCCCTGGCAGTTTCCGGAGAAGCTGATCCCGGTGGTGATCCTCAAGGCCGCCGCCGGTGAGCCGATCCCCCTCTACGGCGACGGGGCCAACGTGCGTGACTGGCTCTACGTGGAGGACCACGTGGAGGCCCTGCTGCTGGCCGCCACCAGCGGCGAGCCCGGTCGCAGCTACTGCGTCGGCGGCCACGGCGAACGCACCAACAAGGAGGTGGTGCACGCCATCTGCGCCCTGCTTGATGCGCTGCGGCCCGCCGGCGCCCCCCATGCGGATCTGATCACCCCGGTGAGCGACCGCCCCGGCCACGACCGGCGCTACGCCATCGACCCGGCGCGGATCAGCAGCGAACTGGGCTGGCAGCCCCGCCACGATGTCCAGCAGGGCCTGGAGCAGACGGTGCGCTGGTACCTGAAGCATCGTGAGTGGTGCGACGAGGTGCGGGGGCGGGCCGGCTATGGCGGCGGGCGCCTGGGTCAGGCCAAGGCCGGAGCGGGCCGTTGACCCTGCGGCTCACCAACACCCTCACCCGCCGCTGCGAGCCCTTCGAGCCGCTGGAGGCGGGGAAGGTGTCGATCTACTGCTGTGGGGTCACGGTCTACGACCTGTGCCACCTGGGCCACGCCCGCAGCTACATCGTCTGGGATGTGCTGCGCCGATATCTGCTCTGGAGCGGTTACGCCGTCACCTTCGTGCAGAACTTCACCGACATCGACGACAAGATCCTGCGCAAGGCCGAGGAGGAAGGCAGCTCGATGGAGGTGGTGAGTGAGCGCAACATCAGCGCCTACCGGGCCGACATGGCCGCCCTGCACATCCTTCCTCCCGACCGCATGCCCCGGGCCACCCGCAGCCTGGACGCGATTCGGCAACTGATCGGCGAACTGGAAGCGAAGGGGGCGGCCTATTCCGCCGATGGGGACGTCTACTTCGCCGTGATGCGCCAGGCCGGCTACGGCAAGCTGAGCGGCCGCGCGCTGGAGGAGCAGCAGGAGGGGGCCAGCGGCCGCACCAGCGAGGCGGAGGAGTCCCGCAAGCAGCATCCCTTCGATTTCGCCCTCTGGAAGGGCGCCAAGCCGGGGGAGCCCAGCTTTCCCTCGCCCTGGGGGCCTGGGCGGCCCGGCTGGCACATCGAGTGCTCGGCCATGGTGCGGGAGGAGCTGGGCACCACGATCGACATCCACCTGGGTGGGGCCGATCTGATCTTTCCCCACCACGAGAACGAGATCGCCCAGTCGGAGGCGGCCAGCGGCCGGCCCCTGGCCCGCTGGTGGCTGCACAACGGCATGGTCAACGTGGGCGGCGAGAAGATGTCGAAGTCGCTGGGCAACTTCACCACGATCCGCGCCCTGCTGGAGAGCGGCATCAGCCCGATGACGCTGCGGCTGTTCGTGCTGCAGGCCCACTACCGCAAGCCGCTCGACTTCACCGCCGAGGCCCTGGCGGCGGCGGCCACCGGCTGGAAGGGCCTCGACGGGGCCCTGGGGCTGGGGGAGCGCCACGGGGCGGCCCTGGGCTGGGGGGGGACCGCGGCGGCCGGGCCCAGCGGGGAACTGGCCGCTGCCCGGGAGCGCTTCGCCGCCGCCATGGACGACGACCTCAACACCTCGGCGGCCCTGGCGGTGCTGTTCGATCTGGCCCGGCCCCTGCGGGCCCTGGCCCACCGGTTGGAGCGGGGCGAAGCCGAAGCCGCCGCCGCCCGAGAGGCCGTCGGGCTCGAGAGTCGCTGGAAACTGCTGCGGGAGCTGGCCGGGGTGCTGGGCCTGGAGCCCGAGGCCCCCGCCGCCTCGGTGGATGAGGGGGCGATCCAGCAACGGATCGAGGAACGGCGGGCCGCCAAGGCCGCCCGGGATTTCGCCACCGCCGACCGCATCCGCGCCGAACTGGCGGCCGAAGGCATCGAACTGATCGACAAACCCGGTGGCGTCACCGACTGGGTGAGGGGCTGAGGACCTGATGGGCGATCTCGACATCCGCTGGCAGCAGAGATTTTCGAACTACTGCCGGGCGCTCGAGCAACTGGAGACGTTTTTCGAGCCCCCTGAACTGAATGCACGGGAGCAGCAGGGGTTGATCAAGGCCTTCGAATACACCTTCGAACTGGCCTGGAATACGTTGCGTGATCTCCTGGTCAGCCAGGGCAACGAGCAGCTGCTTGGTTCACGGGATACGTTGAAGGAAGCGTTTCGGCTGGGCCTGATCCAGGATGGCGAGGCCTGGATGCTGATGATTCAGGACCGCAATCTCACCAGCCACACCTACAACCGATCCACCGCCGATGCGATCGCCGGGCACATCGGCCAGAGCTATCTGGCCTGTTACCAACAGCTGCGGGCCCGTCTGGAAACAATGCAGCAGGAGCCTCAGCCATGAGCCACCAGGCCTCCACCACTCCCATGGGATCGATCCCGGGTATTCCTGAGCAGAGCCAGCAGCGTCTCGGGCAGCTGTTTGACACCCAGGCCCATCTGGAGGCCGTGTGGTTGTTCGGCTCCCGGGCGATGGGCCGCCACCGGGAAGGATCGGATATCGACCTCTGCCTGGAGGGCCGGGATCTCAGCCATCAGGACCGGCTGCGGCTGATGGCGGCGATCGATGAGCTGCTCCTGCCCTGGCAGGTGGATGTGGCCCTGCGGCGGGAGATCCCGGCGGATCTGGAGGCCCATCTGCAGCGCGTCGGCCGTTGCATCTGGAAGCGGGGCTGAGGCGCGCTACGGCAGGGGCGTGAACGCCTGCAGGGCATGCTGCTGCAGCCAGGGGTGAAGGCGGTATTCGCCACGGGTGTGGCCGTGGCCGGCGCAGAGGTCGAGCAGGGAGCCCACATCGATGGCCATGGCGCCCTGCTCGCGGATGGCGTGGCAGTAGATCTTGCCCAGGATGCCGGCGGCCACCAGCACGAGCATGCCGGGCCGGATGCGCGCCTCGATCCACGCCAGCACCTGCCCGTAGACCACGGGGTAGTGGGCATCGGATCCGAAGGCGTCGTCACGGCGGCGCAACTCACCGGGGATCAGGAAACTGCTGGCGGCCAGGTGAGCCAGGGCCGGCGGCAGGGAGGGGGCGATCACGGCATCCACTTCCAGGAACGGCTCACGGCGGTAGGCGCCTTGCTGCAGCAGGAAGTTGTGCAGGTGCCAGCCGCCATTGAGCAGGCGCGGCGCTAGCGGCGTGAGGGCCTCGCCGGAAAAGTGGCGCTGCAGGCCATCGGCCACTCGGCAGAGGAACTCGGGGCCGTGGCGGCACTGGTCGAGGTCGGGGATGCCGATGAGGTCGCTTCCGGCGATCGCCCGGCAGAAGCGCTCCAGCAGGGCGGCGTAGGCGGCCGGGTCGAGCCGTTGGCCCTGGGCCTGGAGCTGAGGGTCGATGCGGGAGCCGTTGGCGATGGCGCCACCGAGGTCGGGCCGTTCGCCGCAGAGGAAGAGGCCTTCGCCATCCCCGAGGCGGATCAGGCTGAAGGGCCGCTGCTGCGCATGGGCCTCCCGCAGGGTGCCGAGCAGCTGCTCCAGGCGTTCTGGATCGGCGGCCTCGGGTGATTCCCAGCCGTGCCAGGGGCGGCGCAGGGAGGGGCCGAGCCGGGCGTCGAGGTCGGATGCCGCCGCCAGAGCGGGGGAGTCGGGCTCCTGACGAGCTGCCAGGAGGGCCTGCAGCTGCTCCAGCCAGCCGGGGGGTGGGGTGAAGCGGCCCTCGGCCACGGCGGCGGCAAGGCGGTGGAGGCCCTCCACCTGGAGGTGGGGAAGGATGGCGAAGGCGTCGGGATCCGCGCCGGGATCCCAGCTCCAGCGACGCTCTGCGCTCAGCCACAGCCAGGTGCGGTAGTACCAGAGCCAGGGGCCCGGGGTGCAGCGTTCCAGCTGCTGCCAGGCACGGGCCAGCAGCTCGCCATCCCGCAGACGGCAGATGGCCTCGATCGCCTCGAACGGGATCCGCTCGGCCTCCAGGGCCTCCAGGGAGAGGGCGCGCAAGGCCGCCGCGGGATCGGCGGCCTCCCACAGGCAGAAGAAAAGGGACCCGGGCGTGTCGGGAGCGGGCGTGGCTGGAGCCAAGAACGTGGCTAGAAGGTAGGGCGGATCAGCCGGTGGGCTGCGGATCCTGCGGCCGCTCGGCCATGAACACCAGGACCCAGGGGATCTCGGCGCCGACGATGCCGTAGGAGGGAGAATGGATGGCTTCGATGCGGGGATCCTCGAAGCCGGCATCGCGCAGCTGATCGAGAAACTCCCAGCCCGGGATGCGGTACACGAGCGATCCCTGTTTCGGCTGCACAGGGTCGCCGTGGTACTCAGGCTCCGTGAGCAGTTCCGGGTCCCGCTCCCCGCCAAGATGGCGGGCCTTCACGGTGGCCTCCGCCTGGCCGTAGGCAAAGGGAACGGTGCCGATCAGAACGCCGCCGGGGGCGAGCACCCGCTCCATCGACCGGAGCGCCGCGGGCAGGTCGTAGACGTGCTCGAGGATCTCGTTGCAGATCACCGCATCGAAGCTGCCGTCGTCGAAGCTGAGCTGGCAGAGATCCTCATGGTGCACCTGCTGGCGCCGTGGATCCAGGGGATTCGGAAGGTACTCGCTTCCCTGGTAGTGGGCCACGTAGCCGCGCAGCCTCTCGGCGAAGGCCGTGATGGCTTCCGGGCAGTAAAGCCTGAGGGCTTCCGGGCGGGGAAGCCTTCCGGCTTCGATCCGCTGATGCAGCAGCAGCAGCACGGCCCGCTGACGGGAAACCAGCCCGCCATGCCTGAGCGTCTCGCGGAAATTCGTGCCCTGCAGCTCGAGATCCGTTGCCGCGATGGGCATGTCTTCGAGGGGATCGAGAATGCCGTTCAGGGCCATCAGACGCAGGCTGGTCTGCACCTCATCGGCAAGACCACTCCATCGCCGCTCGAGAGCACCCAGGAATTCCTCTCGGCTCCGGTAGGTGCGCTGATCGAGAACCGGGGAGGCCAGGAGCACGGCGCCTGGGAAGACCATGGCGATAACATACCGATATCCTTCCCCAGCGATTGTCGCGGATGGCTCGACGTTGTCGTGCCGTGCTTCTAATAAGCTCTCCCTGATGAGCCAGACGTCTGCCCCTGCCAGTGATCCAGAGGCTCTGGCCGCCGAGAACGCGAGCCTGAAAGGCCAGCTGGAAGAAGCCCGCGAGGAGGCGGAACTCAATCTGCTGCAGCTGCAGCAGGTGCAGGAGGAGCTGGAGTTCTACTTTCTGGCGCACCAGGAGCTTCAACAGCTGCTGGAGCAGCACCGGCAGGAGGAACGGCGAGCGGAAGCGCTGATCGCCGCGTTGCTGGAAAGGATCGAAGCCGCCGGAAGCTGAATCCCCAGCAGGCCTTCAGCTCTCCAGCGCAAAGCGGGCTTCCGCCTCGCTGAGGGTGTGGGAAAAACGCTTGAGTGCCTGACGGCAGGCCTCCAGGTCCTGGTCCGTACCTGCCGGCCCTGGGGTGGCCGGGGGGAGGGGGATACCGCTCCGGGCCGCCGCCTGCGCCAGGAACCGGGCGAAGGGAAGGGGAGCGATTTCTCCGTAGGGATCGGCTGCCGTTCCCGGACCTGGAGCACAAGCGGTTTCGGCCTCCCGCAACAGAGAGCGCAGGGGCTGCCATTCGGGATCATCGGCCACCAGCCGCTGCAGCAGGGCCAGGGCTGCAGGGAATTCGCCCAGATCGATCAGCGCCCTGGCCTGCCGCACTCCCGCCCCCCGCCGGGCCTCCCGGCGCCGCTGGCGAAACACCTCGGCCAACTCGGGATCCGCCGCAGCCAGAGCATGACCCCAGTGATCCAGGGCCAGGGCGATGGCACCTGTCTCGACGGCATGCCGGGCGGAGATGTCCCAGTACCAGGGGTTGGCCTGGGTGTCCTGAGTGGCGGTGGTGATCCAGTTGGCGCAGCGGTCGAGATCGCCGGCCGCCAGGGCGAGGTCGGCCGCCTTGATGCGGGCATGGGGCCAGTCCGGCCGGATCTCTGTCAGGACAGCCCAGAACTGCAGAGCCTGGCCGGGGCTCGCCTCGATCTCCTTATCCGCCACCAGGGTGGCCAGGAACGGCTCGATCGGCTGCGGAAGGTCATCGCCGAAGCGAAGCAGGAGGACCAGCTCATCCAGATCGGGGCCACTGAGGGCATGGGTCCAGTCAGGCTCCACCCGTCGCCTCCAGGCCGCATCCAGGACAGGGAGTTCAAGTCGGCGCAAGCTCCTGATGCGGGTGGCCAACTCCAAGACGGCATGCTTTTGCACGGCAGGAGTGGCCCCTTCGCGAGCGGCCGCGACAGGCCAGAGCCCCCATACATCGGGCACCAGGGCCAGGGATGGATCAAGCCGATCGGCCTCCAGAAAGGCCAGATCGGCCTGATGGGTACGGCCGGCGAGCAACCAGGCCAGGCTCACCTCCAGGGCCACCTCGACATCCCAATGGGAAGAAGCGCGCAACTGCTGGACCACATCGGTCAACTCTTCAACAAGGCCATAGCGACCGCTCCAGCGAAGCTGTTCCAGCCAAGCGGCTCTGCAGTCAGAGGGTTCTGCCTGCAGCTGATGCCGGAGTTCCAATACCGTCGGCCAACTGGGTCGGTTCACTGCCTGAAGAAGACTGGCACCATTGTGCGGCGGTTCACGCCGCCAGGCATCGGAGCAGATACGGATGGTTCGGATGGGCCGGGTTGTGATCGTGGATCCGGCCTACGCCAGCAGCGTGGGACACCACGCTGATGTGAACGCACAGCTGCTGGAAGCCTGTGCGCTGAGGGGATGGGCTGCGGAATGCTGGTGCGACGAGGCGATGTCCGGTGCCGGCTGCCTTGGTGTCTTCAGGGGTTGCGGCTACGTGGATCCCCGCCACTGGGCGGATCTGGGCGGCATGGTGCATCTGGCGAAAAGAATGGAACGGCAAGTGCTGGAAGCGCTGGAACGCCAGGCCAGCGAGCACTCCCAGCCCGTGAGGGGGTGGGTGGCCCACACGGTGCTGCCCTTCCAGCTGCTGGGCCTGGCCAGGGCCCTGCGCCACGGGCCGCCAGCAACGGTGGTGGTGAGCCTGATGTTTCCGCCGGGGGAGACCCTGGAGGGGGATGGGGGGGAGGCAGCCGCCACCGGCAACTGCCAAGTGGCGCTCAACGCCCTGGCGCGCACGGTGGAGGAGGGGGGCCATCGGCTGCGTCTGGAACTGCCCAGCCGGCAGAGCCTGGAGCTCTACGCGCCCCTGCTGGCGAGGGCGGGCCTGGAATGCACCGGGCTCCACCCGGCGGTGGTGGGGGCGGGACTGCCGGTAGAGCCACAGGAGGCGGCCCCGGGCGGGCGCGCGGGCAGGCCGCGGATCCTGCTGCACTGGGGTGATCTCAAGCCCGGGAAGGGCCGGCGGGAGGCGATGGAGGTGGTGAACCAGCTGCTCAGCGGAGCTCCGCTGCCACCGTCCCTGAAGAACGCGGAGTGGCTGTTCCAGCTGCACAGCCAGGAACCGCTGTCCATCACGGAGGAGGCCTGTCCCGAGCGGGCCCACCACCTGTACCAGGGTTCAGTTGGCTGAACGAGCAGGTGGAACTGAACCGGATGCAGATACTGCTCGCCGGATGCGATGCGGCTCTGCTGGCGTACGACGTAGTTCACTACCGACACGGAGCTCAGGCGTGCTGTGGTGCTACGGCGCTGCACGGTTGATGACCCAGCAACCAGCCGCCGTGGTCGTAGGGCAGGGGTTGGCTGGAACGCGAAGCCCTTGATCTGGGCCTGCGATGGCAAAGCGGCAGTGACGGCCGCTGGCTGAAGCACCTGGCGGACGCCGTCGCGCCAGGCCCCAACGGGGATGACGGCCAGTACACGGCCTATGGCCGATGGATGCTGGGTGAGAGCTTCGCGGCCCATGTGGCCAGGCTGATCAAGGAAACCGAGCCCTCGTAGAAGGGTGCGGGCAAAGGATTGGGGTCTCGCTGGTTCATGCTGCTCTTGCTGATAGCTTCGACAACGTCTCGATTTTCGAGGTGTCGGCATGTGCCAAAGGCTACCGAGTATCTCAATCAAGGCACAATCAAAATGAAGAACGCCAAAAGCTGCAGAGGAGATCAACACAGTGGGGGCAGTCCAATCCATCAGGCATTCAACCGCATTTTCTAAGGACCTATCCAGGAGATCCCCCGGAAAGCAACATCCCCTGAGCCTCAGGGGCTTGTATAAATGGTCATGATGAATGCCCTTTGGATCAGGCTGAAACACCAAGAGGTTTAAGGAATGCAGACCTGCATCGACATCCCGCTCCACCATGAGGTACTCAGGCAGGTGAACATCGTTAGGACCGCAAGAATCTGCGAGAGCCGGGGCTGCCTCTGCATGGGCTTCGATGGGCCTCTGGCTTGGGAGGTGCTGGGCCGAAGAATGATCCGCATATCCGACTCCAGCAGGAGTGTTCCAACGACTGCTGTGGCTTCACCAAGCTCGGTTCGCGTCAAACGCCTCTGGCGACATTCCAACTTCTGCTCACCTACAATGGGGAAGCCAGAATGCTGACTGATTCAGGACAGAAATCCCCTCACCTGCTGTCAAGAGCAAAGGAAGTGGCTCATCCAACGCCAGCTGGGTTGGCGGTGATGGCACCGTCCACCATCTCAGCCACAGAGAATCCCAGCGTTCCAATAGCCAGCCAGAAGCGGTTCAAGCAACGGTTTGCCGCGGAGCTCAACCTGCACCCCTGGGAGTGCTCGGCTTTGGGCGAGTGGCCAGAAGCAATTCGGCCAGGGAATAGATCCTGGACAAGTGTGGGCGGGCGATGAAGGTGGATCGAGTGCTCATACAAGAGTTGGCGAAGATCCTAAAAGATTTTCCGAAACGGGTTATTCGATGCCATTGGAGGTCAACGTGACAGCCAGGGAACTGATGGCTCGCAATGTCTGGATCTTTATTGCGAAGCAATTTGTCATCTCAAAATCAGTCGTCGCCCACGCATTGAGCATAAGCAAATCTTTCATTCTGACTATTCTGATACACAGCCTTATCAATCCAGAAAACTCAACAGGAGGAGTTCACTGGTCAAGGCTGACGAACCTGAAGGCGAACACTGCTGGAAATGCGACACTGAATACTTGAGAAACAAGAAATGATAATGCAACACCAGACGAGCAAACAGATCAAACCAGACAAGCGGCTATCGGAGGGGATTCAACGATCAAGTTTCTCAATCGGAGAAACTCGAAAATATGGCCACTTCATAGGGCACTGTCGCGCAGTCTTCTCACATAATACTTGCATCGGGACGGGCCTTAACAAGCAACAAGAATACTCCGACAACTTGGCAGAGACGACCCTAGCTACAAGCTTTGCTCACCAAGGTGACCCAACCAACTCAAATCCTTAGAACCATGATAACGATTGAGCTAAGAATCACATCATTACAGGATCGCCTTCATGCAAGAGCGAGAGCGTTTATAATTTGCTTCGACAACGACTGGCAATATCCCGTTATCACCGAAGAGAACGCCTACAGATGTCTCTCTGATATGTTCCCTCGCATCTCAGGCAACGATTCAACCTCCTACCCAGACATTGTCTACTTAGGCTTTCCTTGGGCAACTCTGATAGACGCTGTCAGGAAAGGATCTGACTTGGGGAGAACATTGTATAGAGAGCTTGGGAAGGTAAGTGAAGTTTGTAAACGAGCCACCAAGGTTGTCACTACATGTCAGCACATTCATGCGCATGAACATCCTCGGCTATTTGCGCATGCTGGCGTAACCGACATTTTTTGGAGCCATGCACCAAGTAATCTATCCCCATTTCAAAAACAAATTGAAGGCATAACTATTCACCCTTTTCAGCTATATGCAGCGCAGGCTCCTAAGCCCGCAAATAAGGATCTGATCAACGACAGTCGCAGAGAATTCCTATTCTCATTTACTGGAGCAAGTGCCAACCAATACTACCTGTCCCACGCACGTACACTGATTGGAGAGGCACTTTCCGGCACCAAGGGAGCCTTCATCAGGGTTAAGGAAAAGTGGCACTACCAAGATATCGTATATGAAACTCAAATCAATCTCAACAAAGCCACCCCTGTAGACGCGGTAGTTGATTTTAGCTACCTAAACCTTCTTCTTGGCTCAGACTTTAGCCTTTGTCCAGTGGGAACAGGCCCGAATACAATTCGATTCTGGGAATCGATGAACACCTTATCAATTCCAGTGGTTATTGGAAATTACTCTGCTTTACCACCATCTAGCTCAGGTAGATGGCAAGAAGCATGCATATTTATAGAAGATAGCCCCCACGCAATCTCCGAGATTCCCAATATTCTTCAGTCTTATTCAGGGAATGATCTAGCCAGAATGAGAGAGGAACTTTATCTTCTTTCCCATGAGTTTTCTGGAGCATTCTTTTCCAATCGGATCATCGACTTCATGACACAGGAATTAGCAAGGTCATGACAGCGATCAAGTATTTTCTTTATGGCAAGCACTCTAATAGGACTCCATTAGCGTATGAGATCTACAAAAGAGCTTGCGTCGGACAACTTGAAGAATGTTCAAGACCCGAGGATGCCAATATACTTGTTACCGATTCATTCAGGATTATAAACAAGATGTTCTGCGGCTCCACGCCCTAAAACAAGCAAATAAGTCCCTCAAGCTAGTAGTTGTATCAGAAGAGCCCCTATGGGATTCACTATGGAGTGGCGCTGATTTCAAAAAAAGGTGGACAAAGCTTGCAGATTCAAACCATATCGAATCGACGATAAATATAGTTCAGATCAATCACTTCAACTCAGACCTGTTCAGCTTCCGGTACCTCCCTTACTTTCTTACTACAGAGTATAAATATCTCATTCGATATTCACAGCTTTGCAGAAAATACATGTCTGACGGCCATTCAGCACTACGTGTTAACTACCTAGAGCAGACAAAAGATCTAGCTGGACTTTTTGAGCGAAGGCTTGGCGATAAGTACGTTTCCAAGAATCATCCCGACCTATGCCTATCAGACTATAGAAGCAAGCTGGCTGAGCTCGCATGTTTTTCATCGAGAAGCACATCAAATGGAATCTCATGTGAATTCATGGGGAAAGGATGGTCAACATCCAATCTTCCCCGCCAACAGCTAGGAGACTGGCATCTTGACAAGCTAATTAGGCTAAAAAAAGGATTCAAGGCAATTCTAGCCATCGAGAATACAGTTTCACCATATTATATTACCGAAAAGGTCTTTGATGCGATTTCCTCTTTTTCACGGCCAGTTCACTGCTTAGATCAGTTTAACCTGATAGCCATAAGAGATGTCCTCAACCTTGAATCTGTGGGAATTAACTTGACTGGGACTTCTATTGAGGAAGGCCTTGAGATTATTAGATCAGAGTTGCTTGAACCGGAAGACTGTTTTAACAAGATCATGTTTGCCGTCCACTGCCTATCAAAACTCTGCGGGCCTTTGGGCCTAGAGATGATTCAGCATGAGGCTAAATGGCGCTCGGCAAAGCTAGTTGGTCTCATAAAAGACATACTATAGCGTTCTTATGAAAAATGACATCTATCGTGTTAAACAGCTAAAAAATCTTGCGACGTTATGTCAACTAATGTCCGCCAATATTGCCGCCTCGAGGGCCATACCTTTTCAACATCATAACGAAAAACGTATTACAGGTAAATTCAATATACATTCACCATGTAAGTCGCCTTATGATTTTGACATTTATATATTAGATGCGCTTCGTGAGATCATGAATGATCTACTTCAAATTAAAGAGCCAGCAACTCGTCGCGAACTATTTCGTATTTTTCATAAGTATTCGTTCAAAGTCTTTAGCCTAGCCACGGAACGCGATCGTGCGTGTTCAGATTTTAGGCTGAATTCAGAAAGCAGGAAATTTTTATATCTTGCTTCAGGATTATCCAACTCATCTAATACCATTGCAAAGCTGATAGGCGAACTATTAGGGTGTAGAGGGCCAGATTCAAGCTGCGAACATCTTAACACCCAAGCTCAGACTAGATATGTTTCTAACCGCATGATGAAGCTTTATAGGCTACTACTGACCGAGCTAATTCGGCAACAGGATACTCCAGTTGTTGCTTTTTTTGGTGCCTCTATTACCCAACAAAAGGAAGATGTCAGCTACGTGGCTTTCTTCAAAAAGGCCTGGGAATCCAGCTTAACTATGAATTATCAGAGATCCATCAATGTTCAGCGGCTAGGATACGGTGGGATGCATCTTGGTGATGCTGGCCTATTCTATCTAGGAGAAGTGCTTGCTCTTGGGCCACAAGTTGTCATGCTTGAATGGCATACAACGGCGATAGAGAAGTGGACATATGGTCTACTTGAAAAGATCATTTATACACTCTATTGCAACAAGATATTGCCGATAATTCTTATCTTGCCCAAAGATTGCGACAGATACTATTCACCACCACTAGACGATAAGTTTCACCAGAGTGCCTCCGCTGCAACTCACTAGAATTGCCTTGTGCTGGATCTAAGATTGACTATACCTCGTGATCTCCTCCCTGAACTAACTCGTGATGGAATCCATGTCAATCCAAAGGGTGCCAAGATGTATGGAGATGCGCTCGCCGTAGAGTTCAGAAAAGTCTTATCAGGCAATGATGCCTCCGATAAATCAGATAGCTTCTTTCTCCTAGAGGAGGATTTATTCAAAGGTTTTGCTGATATTGATTTGCTATCTTCCTCCTATGTCGGGGTAGAAGAGACACTATTTACCCATGATATTCTAGCTGTAGAAGGAGCTCCGGAAACATATTGTGCTTTAAAGATCCGGGTGGGACCGTACGCGCCAAGGGTTTCTTTAACAGATGCTGAAGGCACTACTTACCGATCTCTCTTTGACCCTTGGTGCCATTTCGAGCGTGAAACATTGAGGTTATCCTTTACGCTTGGACAGAATGGGATTGCATTGATATCCATTCTTCCCAAAACGCCAAATTACTCAGTTTGCAAGAAAAAAGACTTCACTGCTCCCGATATTTTAAAGTTACCCTTAATCGGTATCTTCCACACAACGAATAGTCGTTGTCCAATCAAGCCTCAGGTACGTGTGATTAGGGCAAAGCATTCAGGGCAATAATGCCACTTTCCGAGACTCCTGACACAGTTCAACTAGAGTCACTTGAGACTACCTCCGAGAAGTCCCTAGCAAAGGTTCGATCAATCAAAATGATGATAGGACTGCTGTCGACCCACAGCACGAGCACCATCGCAACGGATGACTGCTTATGCACGAGGAGCTTGCTCGTAAATAACCTCTAGAGACAATGCGAAAACTTTGAAAACAGGAAAAAATGAAGATACAGGAGCTTTACCAGGCTCATCACCAGGAGATTTATGGCGATGCTCTAGTGTCCCGTCCCGGAGATATGCGAGCAAAGTCGCTGTAGCTTCTCCAGGATTGAATCCGCCGTGGCCGTCCAGTTGAACGGAACCTTGGTCTTGTTGTAGGCGGCCACGAACTGCTCGATTTTTGCGATCAGCTCCTACCGCTGCGCGGAAGCCCTTCGGGCTAGGGAGATGCCAGTCGCCGCAGCCAGAGAGCGGGCACTCCACTGGGTACTCCCATCGGTGGGTTTGGTCTGCAGGGCCCGGTTGATCACCTCCGCCACCTTGTCGTCCTCGTAGGTGCGCGGCCGGCCGGGTCTGAGTTCGTCGTGCAGGCCTTCCAGGCCCAGTTCCCGATACCGCTTGCGCCACTTGCCGACGGTCATCCCCGTCAGCCCCATTCGCTTGGCGATGGCCGTGTTGGTCTCGCTGTGGCGCAGGCCAGCACAAGGCGGGGGCGCGCGACGATCGAATGCGGAATCGAGCGGAACTGGCAGCGTGCAATGCGGGATCTCGGCTAGAGATAGTAAACCAGCGGAGGCATGGGACGTCCAAGCGCCACGGGAGACCTCGGGTCACACTCCTGACTCTAGCTGTTACTTCCGGGACGGGACACTAGTCTGAGGTATTTGACAGTTTCTCCAGGATCAGATTGAAGCCGAAGCAACGCTTCTTCGGTCGGTTGGGTAAGCGACCAGCTACCTGCTGGTATTCTTTGACCGGCGGTTTGTTCTAACCATACACCCGTTCCACCCCGGGGATCACAGAACCTGTGGCTGCCTTAAAGGGAGGGTTTTCACGGCGCCATTCTAAAATACCCCCTTGTTTTACTACCACCCGCGGAAGCATCTGTCTGTCGCTGTGAGAAGCTGGTAGCAGGCCAATCCCTCAGAAACTGGTCGCCGGTTTCTGGGGGCGATCTCGTTGTTGGATCCACGACCACTGTCACCGCTCAGCTTGACGTGACCGAACCGGCTTCGGTAGCTGGGGACATAGTCCAGCTCAAGGATGGCACAGAGCTGCTGCAGGAAGGCATCAGGATCGTCGCAGAATTCCTCGAATTTCAATACAGGAAGACCTGCGTAACGATCAAGAAACTTCAGGTAACGGCGAGAATATTCCTCTAGGCTGCTGGGGCTGAACTGCTGATGCCACCCCTGGGCTACAAGGCCAAGATAACTATCCAGGGGGTGGCGCACAGTAACTGCAGAGAGGAGGGTGTAGTCATCCCCAAGAAAATCAAGGATCGGTGTGACGCCAGCCGGAGCATCTCCTCTGCAGAAATCCGTATGGCTGTGATCACGGATTACCAGATCCACCCCATCCTTGGCACAAATCTGCACAGCCTGGCCGATCTGGCCGAGAAAATCTTCCTTGATTTCCTCGATGCTCAGCTCCCTGTAGCTGCGCTCCAGCAATAGCAACGGGTTGGTAGGTTCGAACTTGCCGCCGAAGCGATTGAGGGGATTCACTTCGCTCACCAGCGCCACGTCGGGCATCGACGCCAGGCACTTGCTAATCACCGTACCGCCGGTGCAGGCGAGATGATGCAGGGTGCGGATCGTGGGTTTCGGCCCAACCTCGCGCTGGAGTAACCCCTGCGACATCCGCTCAAGGCGGCGAACCTTGAAACGGAGCCACTCCGATCCAGACCCAACCTCGGCCAGTGCCAGGCAATCAGCCAAGCTCAGCAACGTCGACCGCTTCTGGCCCAGTCCCACGGCTTCCTTCGATGCCCCCAGCACCTCGGCATGGGCAAAGGCCAGCCCCGCCTGCTGCTGCCGCTGCCTCTCCTGGGAGGAGGGCTCGATCAACTGGCTGAGCGCGATTCCGTAGCGCAGCCATTCGACTGGATCATGGCTCTCGAGCCGGATGGGACTCGACCAGCGCCTTCCACTGCTCGTTCATTTCAGCCATGTCGATCATCGGTCGATCCTTGGCACCGGTGGCAGGTCTCGATAAGGACTGAATGAGGCAGCGATGACGGAACTCATTCAACTCCCAACCATCGGACTC
Source organism: uncultured bacterium (assembly GCA_942491175.1). GTDB lineage: Bacteria > Cyanobacteriota > Cyanobacteriia > PCC-6307 > Cyanobiaceae > Cyanobium. The sequence continues at coordinate 131,193 of CALNZO010000008.1, forward strand.
AACTCGTCCACCCCCAACCACCCTGCCAGGGGAGCCGCCACACCCACTGCCAACACACCGAAGCGGCTGTGGATGGCCTGGGCCAGGGGCAGCCGGTAGGCCCCGCCCCCCGCCAGGAGCACCGTGAAAGGCCGCTCTCGATAGAGTTCTTCCACCGCCACCGCCAACGCTTCGAGGCTGTGTTCGAACCCTGCCGCCGGCCGGTGGGGATGGCGGCTTTCCGGCGCCTCCAGGCAGCGCAAGCCGAAGGCCCCGCCGTGGAAGAGTCGGCCCGCCCGATGAGCCTGCTGGATCGCCGCCGTCCCGTCCCCCACCACCACCACCTCTTCCCCGCCGAGACGCTCCAGCAAACCTGCAGCGTAAGGAGGCTGGCGCAACACGCTTCCCCCGGTAGTGGCCCCCATTCTCCCCAGCCCCCATGGCAGCCACAGGCCCTGCGTGGCCGGATCGGCGCTCCACACCTGTGCCTGCAGCAGGGCCTGCAGGGCCGGCCTGGCCCACTGCCTCAGGCTTTCCAGTGGCGCATGGGTCGTGGCGTAGAACCCGGCTTCGGCCTCAAACCGCCGAAGGACCTCCAGGGCGTCCGGCATCGCAGGGAAGGGATCGACAGGCGCCGCGTCCCAGAAGCTTGCATCGTGATGGCGGCGTCGCAACTCGGCGAGGGCATCCTCCAGGGGCTCGGGGGCGGTTCCGGCGTGACGCAGCACCATCAGCTCCAATGGATCCAGCTCCACCACAAGCCCGCCGGCCCCCCACTCCACCGCCGGCAGCGGGGGGATCTGCGGCGCCAGCCGCTCCTGCCAGAGCGCCGCCGCCCGGCGCAGCACCATCAGCGCCTCGTCGCCCAGCGGCAGCCCGAGGGAATCCAGGCTGTCCAGCAGGCTGGTGATCGGATGGCAGGCCGGCCGATCGCTGCCCTGCCAGGCCTGCAGAAACCCCTCCATGGCGGCGGCGCCCTCCACGTCCCCATCGAGAAAGGGCTCCAGGGAAAACACCTCCGGGCCGGTGTCCTGATCCGCTGCCGAGGCCACCAGCTGCAGCGGCGGCAGGGAAGCCGCCGCCCCCAGGCCTTCCTCCTCCAGCCATTCCGCCTCCAGCACCTCCAGGCCAGCCGCCGCGGCCCCGCCGCCCGTCCCCCGACCCTGCTGCAGCAGTTCCAGGCTGAACCGGGCGCGCAGCAGGGCGGCCTCGAAGGCCTGGCGCTGCTCCGGCGCCACCGGCAGGCGGCTCACCCGCTCGATCAGCAGGCTCAGATCCCCCTCCGTCATGGCCCCGGGCGGCGGCAGCTGTTCGATCACCGCCGTCATGGCGCTGCGGCAAGCCTTCTCCACCCACTCCGGCAGGGGATCCAGCAACTGGCTCAACCGCAGGAACAGATCCAGGCAGGGCCCGGAGGCGGCTGAATCCGTGGCCATCCGCTGCTGCCAGGCCAGGGCCCCATGCTGAACCAGCTGCTGCTCCATCACCGGAAGCCAGAAGGGCACCTCCCAGGGATGGGCCACCGCATGCTCGAGAATCCCGGCGATCCGCAGGCAGAGCGCCCCGTCGGCGGCCCTTTCGGCGGCGTCGAAATCAGCGGTTTCCCCCTCCCTGGGGAGCACCCGTTCGTGCACCTGGATCGTCAGCTGCCCCAACAGATCGCCGTAGCGCTGCCACAGCACGCCAGCCACCGCGGGCCGCGCTGCCGCCAGTTCGATCACCTGGCCCAGCAGCTGGTCATGGGCGGCCAGGGCCTCGTCCAAGGCCCGCCTCTCGAGCGCCTCCCGCAGAGCCGCGGCACTCGATTCCGTCAGTTCCGCCAGGAGTGGATCGTCGCCGGGGGCCGCGCCGGCTTGCCGCCTGAGCGAGCTGATCAGCCGTTGATAGGCCGGGAAGGGCAGCTCGAGCTGTCGCAGGATCCTCAGTGGCACCCAGACGCCTGGCTCTCCTCCGGCCGTGTCCATGGCGGAACGAGACAAAGCGCGAGAGGGGCAATAAGGTTCCGCCATCGATTCCAGCATGGATGCGATGCTCCTCGAGCCGCCCAGCTCCCTGGCCGAACTGCGACGGGGACGGTTGGTGGGGCGTTTCGAGGGCTGGACCCAGAGCGGTGAACTGAGCGGCTGGGGGTGTGCCTACCCTCCCCGGCCCCACGACCCGCCCCTGCGACTCCTGCTGATCCTCGAGGACCTGCTTCAACCGTCCCTGCGGCTGTCCATCGCCGAGCTGACAGCCGATTGCCTGCGACCCGATCTGGCCGCCGCCGGCATCGATCGGCCCTGCGGCTTCCGCTTCCGCTGGGGCCCAGGCCATCCCCTGCCTCCGTTCTCGCGCGGGCTGGTGCTGCGGGTCCTCAGCGCTGACGACGACCCGACAGAGCTGGCGGGAAGTCCTCTGCGCCTGGATGCCGCCACCTACGAGCAGATTGCGCGGCAGCGGACGCAGGAGCGGGTCCTCGCGGGGGGCCTGAGCGCCCTGCTGCCGCCGCGTCTGCAGGGCTGGGGCCATGGCGCCGAGACCCTCCAGCTGCGGCTCGATGGCACCGTCCGGCTGTCCGTCACACCGCCTGATCCCCTGCCCGACGGGCCCTGGCGCTTCGAGGCCCTGCTCCCGGACGACCTCTGCGACGGCGGCGTGCACCACCTGCAGCTGGAAACCGTCAGCGGCCAGGTGCTCGACCAGCGTTACGACCTGGTGCCCTTCCAGCTCACCCCCTGGGCGGCCCTGCAGCAGCACGCCCGCCCCCCCTTTCCCGACGAGCTCTCCCCCCTCGCCCGCGAGCGCTACCGCAGCCTGCGCACCTGGCTGGCCTGGGCCGAGACCCACGGCACTCCGCTGCCCCCCGACCTGCCCCTGCTCCAGCGGCTGCTCGAACAGCCCCTGCATCGCAGCGAAGGCTCACCACCCCCCGCCGGCCCCAGCGAACCCGGCCCCGACGGCAGCCCGGTGCTCCGCCGACCGCTGCGGTTGCCCGTCGCGGCCGATCCCGTCGTCTCGATCGTCATCCCGGTGCACAACCACTACGCGGTCACCCGGCGCTGCCTGGCGGCGATCGCCTATGCGCCCACCCGCATCCCCTTCGAGATCGTGGTGGTGGACGACGGCTCGGCCGACGGCACGGCCGAAGCCATCGCCAACGAGGCCCCTGAGGTGCGCCTGATCCGCCACGAGGAAGCCCTCGGCTTCAACCAGGCGTGCCGGAGCGGAGCCGCCGCCGCCCGCGGCAGCTTCCTGGTGCTGCTCAACAACGACACCGAACCCTGCGCCGCCTGGCTCGAGGAACTGCTGGATCCCTTCAAGCGCTGGCCCGACACCGGGCTGGTGGGGGCCCAACTGCTCTACCCCGACGGCACCCTCCAGGAGGCCGGCGGCATCGTGTGGGGCAACGGCGAACCCAGCAATTACGGCCGTGGCGGCAACCCTCACGATCCGCGTGTCGCCTACACCCGCCAGGTGGATTATGTGAGCGGTGCGGCCCTCGCCATCCGCCGCGACCTCTGGAACCGGCTGGGTGGTTTCAGCCCCGAGTTCTCCCCGGCCTACTACGAGGACACCGACCTGGCCTTCAAGGTGCGCCAGGCCGGCCACACGGTGCGCTACGCCCCGCTGGCGCGGGTGATCCACCACGAAGGGGTGAGCTGCGGCACCGACACCGCATCGGAGTCCGGCCTCAAAAGGTTTCAGGCGATCCACCGGCCCACATTCCAGCGCAAGTGGGCCGAAGCCTTCGAAGGCTGCAGCGAGCCCTCTGCTGCCGCGGCCGAGAGCATCAAGGACCGCGGCATCCTCGGCCGGGTCCTCTTCCTCGACCAGGAAACGCCCCGGCCCGACCGCGATGCCGGCAGCCATGCCGCCCTGGTGGAGATGGACCTGCTCCAGGCCCTCGGCTGGAAGGTGACGCTCCTGCCCCTCAACCTGGCCTGGCTCGCCAGCTACAGCGAAGACCTCCAGCGCCGCGGCATCGAGCTCATCCACGCCCCCTTCGTGCTGTCCCTCGAAGCCTTCCTGCGCGAACGGGGCCGGGAGTTCCAACTGATTTATCTCACCCGTTACACCGTTGCCTCCCAGGCACTGCCCCTCATCCGTCGCCATGCTGCGCAGGCACGGCTGCTGTTCTGCAATGCCGATCTGCACCATCTGCGCCAGCTGCGCGCCGCCCGCGCCGAGGGCCTCGAAGGGGAAGAGGCCCGCCGGGCCCTGGAGGCGGTGGAGGAGGTGAAGCGCCAGGAGCTTGCGGTGATGCGCGAGGTGGACCTCACCTTCAGCTATTCGGAGGTGGAGCGGGCGGTGATCGAAGCCGAGACCCTCGGCGAGGCCGCCACCGCCCCCTGCCCCTGGGTGGTGCAGGGCCCCGAGGCCCCCGCCCCCCTCGAGGGCCGCAGCGGCCTCGCCTTCCTCGGCAGCTACGGCCATCCCCCCAACCGCGACGCGGTGGACGCCTTCCTGCAGCAGGTGTGGCCCGGCCTGCAGCGGCAGCGGCCGGCCCTGCGGCTGCACCTCTACGGCAGTGGCCTGGCCGCCGAGCTGGCCGCCCGCTGGGGCGCCGTGCCCGGTGTGATCGCCGAAGGCTGGGTGGCCGATGCCGCCACGGTGTACGCCCGCCACCGCCTTTTCCTGGCTCCCCTGCGCTCCGGTGCCGGCCTCAAGGGCAAGGTGGTGGCCGCCGCCGCCCACGGCATCCCCCAGGTGCTGAGCCCCCTGGCCGCCGAGGCCACCGGGCTGCGCCACGGCCAGGAGGTGCTGATCGCCGGCAGCCCCGCCCAATGGTGCGAGGCGATTCTGAAGCTCGATGGGGACGACGACGCCTGGCGGGCCATGAGCGCCGCCGCCTTCGCCTACGCCCGGACCACCTGGAGCCGGGAGAGCGGCCTGGGCCTGATGGCCGACGCCCTCACCCGTCTCCAGCTGCCCCTCCGCATACCGGCCCCATGAGCACCCGGAGCACCCAGCGGGACACCCTGCCCGAACCCCTCTCCGGCCTGCGTGAGACAGCCGTGGTGGAGCTGCCCCCGGGTCGCCCCTGGCTGGCCCTCTCGGAGCTCAACCGCCTCATCCGGCAGCAGAACCAGGCCGGCCCCCTGGCCCGTGCCTGGGTGCTCGACCAGCTGGTACACGCCATCCCGATGCCCGCCGAGGAGGAAAAGGCCCTGATGGCGGTCTTCCTCGAGCGCCGGGGCATCACCAGCGACGACCAGGTACCCGCCTGGCTCCAGGAGCGCAGCCTGGCCTACGACGATCTGCGCATCCTCGCCACCCAGCAGCGGCGCCTCCAGCGCCTGGTGCGCTGCCGTTGGGGCGACGAGGTGGAGGTGCGCTTCCTGCAGCGCAAGAGCGAGCTCGATCAGGTGATCTATTCCCTGCTCCGGGTCGACAGCGAAGACCTCGCCGCCGAGCTCCACCACCAGATCGCCGAAGGGGAAGCCGATTTCGACAGCCTCGCCCCTCTCCATTCCGAGGGGCCCGAACGCATGAGCCTCGGCAGGATCGGCCCCATCTCCCTGGCGGCCGGCCACGACACCCTGGTGAGCCGCCTGCGCCGCGGCCGCCCCGGCCAGCTGTTCGAACCCTTCCAGGCCGGCGACAGCTGGGTGGTGCTGAGGCTTGAACAGGTGCTGCCGGCGGAGTTGAACGACGCCGCCAGGGATCGCATGATGGGCGAACTCTTTGAGGAATGGCTCGAGCAGCGGGTGCGGCTCCTCCTTGAAGGCCAGCCGCTTCCCCCCCTCGACGCAATGCTCGCCCTGCTTCAGGAGGACACCGCCCCATGACCTCCTCCCCCGGGGCCGTCAGCGGCCTGCTCAACCAGTTCACCCCCTTCGAGCGGCTGCCCGCCGCCCGCCTCGAGGCGATCGATCCCCTGCTGGAGCCGTGCCGCTTCCGCCTGGGCCAGACCGTGCTCCGTCCTGACGTCCTGCCCGAAGGTCTGCTGCTGGTCTGCAGCGGCCAGCTGCGCAGCCTCGGTCCCAGCCCCAGCGGCCGCGGCCTGCGCACCATCGAGCGCCTCGGCCCTGGATCCCTGGTGGGCTGGGCCGGATTGTTGCGCCGTGATCCCTGCGAGCATCTGCGCGCCACCACCGAAGTGGAGGCTCTCCGGCTTTCCGCTGCCGCCTTCCGAGACCTTCTCGCCGGCCATCCCGAGTTCGCCACCTGGTTCGCCAACCAGCCCAGCGCCGCTGAGCTCCACACCCTGCTGCTGGCTCTGGCGAAACGCGATCCCCTCGGCGAGGCCCTGCTCGAAGACTGGCCTGTGCCCCCCGAGCAGGTGCGCCTGCGCAGCCTGCGACCCGGCGCCCCCAGCGAGCTGGGCCTGCCCCCCGGCTTCCGCTGGTACGCCAGCAGCGGCCTGCCCCTGGCCGAACCCTGGAGCGACCGGCCCCTCCGTCCTCCCGGTCCCGAAGCCCCCTGGCTGCGGCTCGTGGGCCTGGCGATCCCCCGGGAAGCGGAAACGCCGATCACCCTCGGTGCCGATCCCCTCGCCCCCACCGTCCTCTCCGGCGTGGAGGACCCCGGCACCACCTATGCCCCCACCCTGGAGCCCCCCCCACGCCGGGCCGGTGACCGCAGGGGCCAGCTCGTCCTGAGCCGCGCCAGCGGGCCCCGCGCCATTCCGATCGCCCTGTGCCAGGCCCTGGCCGACTTCTTCGGCCTGCCTCTGAACCGCGATGCCCTCGGGGACCAGGTGGACGCCATCCTGCAGCGCCAGGACCGTCTCAACCTGGTCAACATCGGCCAGATCATGGACACCCTGGGGCTGCGGGTGGTGCTCACCCGCGTGCCCGCCAGCCGCCTGGGCCGGGTGCCCGCCCCGGCCCTGCTCTTTCAGAACGGCCATTTCGGCCTGATCGACGGGGTCGAGCCCGATGGTCGCGCCCGCCTGCTGGAAGCCGAGCTGGGCGCCCTGCTGGTGCCCGCCGAGGAGCTGGTCACCCATGAGGGCGACCTGGTGGAGCTGCTCCTGTTCGACCGCAAGCCCGATGCCAAGCAGCGCCGCTTCGACTGGAGCTGGTACGGCCCCTTCCTGCGCCAGCACCGCCGCGGGCTGATCGAGGTGCTGGTGGCCTCGGTGGTGATCAACGCCCTGCGGATCGTTTTCCCCCTCGGCGTGATGGTGCTGATCCAGAGCGTGCTGGCCAGCCGCAACATCGGCGCCCTGGTGAGCATCGCCAGCGTGATGCTGCTCGCCACCCTGGTGGAGAGCATCTTCAAGACCCTGCGGAGCTTCCTGTTCACCGATCTGGCCAATCGGATCGACCAGGACGCCAAGGCCACCATCCTCGACCAGCTCGTGCGTCTCCCCCAGGGCTTCTTTGATTCCCGTCCGGTGGGACAGATCACCTTCTACTTCTCCCAGCTCGACCGCCTGCGCGACTTTCTGCTCGGCAAGACCCTGCCCACCCTGGTGGACTTCGCCTTCAGCCTCCTCTACCTGGCCATCCTGTTCGCCATCAGTCCCCTGCTCACCCTGGTGACCCTGGCCACCCTGCCCCTGATCGTGGCGGTGGGTCTGGTGAGCAATCCGCTGGTGCGCAGCCAGATCCACCGCACCATGGCCCAGGCCGTGCGTGCCTCCAGCTTTCTCACCGAGGCGATCACCGGCATCCAGACGATCAAATCCCAGAACGCCGAACTCAAGACCCGCTGGGAGTTCCAGAACCGCTACGCCGCCTACATCGGCGAGGATTTCAAGCTCAAGGTGACCCGCGAATCGATCACCAACCTTTCGGGTTTTCTGAGCAATCTCAGCCAGCTGGTGGTGCTCGCCGTGGCGATCTGGCTGATCATCCAGGGCCAGCTGAGCCTCGGGGCCCTCTTCGCCTTCCGGATCCTCTCGGGCTACATCAACCAACCCCTGGTTCAGCTGGTGAGCACCTGGCAGGACTTCCAGTTCAACACCCAGGCCCTGCGCATGGTGGCCGATGTGGTCGACCGCGACCCCGAGCAGCCCGAGGACCAGGCCGGCAACATTCCCCTGCCCCCCCTGCAGGGACGTGTCCAGTTCGTCGACGTGGCCTTCCGCTTCCGCGACCAGGGCCCCCTGGTGCTTGACGGGGTGGATCTGGAGATCCCGGCCGGCTCCTTCGTCGGTCTGGTGGGCGGATCCGGCAGCGGCAAATCCACCCTGCTGAAGCTCCTCTCCCGCTTCTACCCACCGGAGCGGGGCAGCGTGCTGATCGACGGCCTCGACATCGGCAAGGTGGAGCTCTATTCCCTGCGCCGCCAGATCGGCGTGGTGCCTCAGGATTCGCTCCTCTTCGACGGCACGATCCGCGAGAACCTGCTGATGGTGAAGCCCGATGCCACCGCCGCCGAGATGATCCGGGCCGCCCGCATCGCCTGCGCCCACGACTTCATCATGCAGATGCCCAAGGGCTACAACTCCAGCGTCGGCGAGCGGGGCGCCGGCCTCTCCGGCGGCCAGCGCCAGCGCCTGGCCCTGGCCCGGGCCGTGCTCCAGAACCCCCGCATGCTGATCCTCGACGAGGCCACCAGCGCCCTCGACGCCACCACCGAGCGCCAGGTCTGCATCAATCTGTTCGAAGCCTTCCGCGGCCGCACCGTCTTCTTCATCACCCACCGCCTCACCACCGTCCAGCCCGCCGACACGATCGTGCTCATGGACCGGGGGGCCGTGATGGAGCAGGGCAACCACCGCCAGCTGATGCAGCTGCGGGGCTGGTACTACGCCCTCTACCGCAGTCAGAACCAGGAGGGATTGAGCTGATGGCCGCCCCGCCCCGCTCCTCCGATCCGGCCGCCCGCCTGGTGGCCCTGCTGGAGGGTGGCGTCGGCTGGTTGCGTTCCCCCCGGGCCCGGCGCCGCCCTCCTGCCATCCCCATCCGCGTCGACCTGGTGGGGAACGGTTCCAGGCCCGCCGGCGCCCCGCCGGCCCCATCGAGGCCGGCAGCCGCCCCTCCCCCTGACGCCCCCGCCAGCGATGCTTCACCCGGCCACCCCTTCGTCAACCCCGCCGTGGGGGCAGGCCTCGCCACGGGAGGCTCGGAGCCGCCACGGGACTGGTCGTTCCGTGAAACCGTGGTGCTGCGCAAGAGCCGCCGCGGCTCCAGCCTGCTGCTCTGGGCCGGGGTGGGGGGTGTGGCCGCCCTGGGCCTCTGGAGCGTCACGGCCTCGATCGCCGAGACCATCGCCGTGCCCGGCAAGCTCGAGCCCTCCAGCAGCGTCAAGGAGGTGGATTCCCCCGTGCCCGGCGTCGTGGAGGAGGTGCTGGTCAAGGAAGGGCAGGCGGTGACCAGGGGCCAGCCCCTGATCCGGTTCGACCTGAGCAAGCCCCGCAGCGAGCTGGCCGCCGCCGAGAGCATCCGCGAGCGGCTGCTCAACGAGAACCTCGTCGCCCGCGCCACCCTGGGCGAGCAGACCGCCACCGCCGGCCTCACCGCCAACCAGCGGCGCCAGCTGCGGGATCGGGCCCGCGAGCTCAGCAGTCGCCTGGAGGCCGCCCGGGAGGAGCTGGCCAAGAGCGTCACCCGCCTGGCCGGCTACCGGGACTCCCTGCGCATCTACACCGACATCGAACGCCGTTACCAGTCCCTCGTCAGTGAAGGGGCTGTCAGCGAGGTGCAGTTGCTCGAGGCCCGCAACAAGATGCAGGACCTGCGCAGCAGCGTGGCCGAAGAGGAGCGGGAGATCGCACGGCTGCGCTCCCAGCTGGTCAACACCGGCTCCGGCACCGACGTGGAACTGCGCACCACGATCGAGGCCAACCTGCGCCAGATCAGCGAACTGGATGCCCAGATCCGCCAGGCCCGCCTCCAGATCCAGTACGGCGTCCTGACCGCCCCCAGCGACGGCGTGGTGTTCGACATCGAGGCCAGCAGCGGCAGCGTGGTGGGGGCCAATGAGACCACTCCCCTGCTCAAGGTGGTGCCCCAGGAGTCCCTGCGGGCCAAGGTCTACCTGCCCAACAAGGCGATCGGCTTCGTCCAGGTGGGCCAGACCGCTGACATCTCCATCGAGACCTTCCCCGCGAACGACTTCGGCTACGTGCCGGCGAAGGTGGAGCGCATCGGCTCCGATGCCCTCACCCCCGAAGAGCAGACCAAGGTGCTCGGCACCCAGGTGGAGGGCCTCCACTTCCCCGTCATCCTCAAACTCGGCCGGCAGAGCCTCCCCCTTCCCGACAGCAGCAGCGTGCCTCTCCAGGCGGGCATGGCCCTCACCGCCGACATCAAGCTGCGCGAGCGGAAGGTGATCAGCCTGCTCACCGGCCTGTTCGAGGATCAGCGCCGCAACCTCCAGCGCCTGCGGGCCAACTGAGCGCCATGCCCCAAGGCGACTGGTGGCGCTTCGTGCCGGCCGGGCAACGCCGGCGGCGGCGGTTGAAGACCTGGCGGCTGCGCTGGCGGGAGCGGCTGAGCCGCCGGTCGGTGGCCATTGCCCTGGCCGTTCTGGCCTACGGCCTGGTGTTGCTCGGGCTGCTGATCCACCTGCCGATGGTGATCGCCCTGCTCGCCCTGGCCCCCATGGTGCTGCTGCCCCTGCTCGGCTACCTCACCTACTGGCTGCTGTGGAAGGAATTCCACGAGTGAGCGGGCCAGCAGCCCCAGCCCTCCCCAGGGTTCAGCTCTTCACGTAGAGGCTGGGCAGGGCCCCCAGCAGCCACTGGGGCATGTACTGCTCTCCACCGGCGAATCCGATCTTGCCGGGAGGGAAGAAGGGCAACACCGCGAGCACCACCTGGATGGCCTTCGGGCGGGTCATGTTGCGCACGTAACGGCCCAGCTGCGTCCGTAGTTGCCGGTCCTCCTCCCCCAGGGGAGTTCCCGGATAGCCACTGCGCAGAAACTTGCGATAGAGATCGCCGAAGGAGCTCTCGAACAGGGGCTGCACCTGCTCATCGGGAGTGTCCAGCCAGATCTGGCCCAGCTGACGACGGAAACTGCCCAGTTCCTGAAGGATGGCGTCGTCGCCGGGGTCGATCTCGAACAGATTCAACAGACCGTTGAGGCGGGTGAGAAACTCCTCGCTGGTGCTGAGCCGCAGGGCCTGGACGCCCGTGAAGCTGGACAGCTGAGGCAGCGGGGGGTCCTGCGGCTCCTGGCCAGGGAGGCCCACCCCTGCCACCGGCGTCGCCACCCGGTCGGCCCGGTGCCCCGCAGGAGCCAGAACCTTCCGCTCCGGGGGAGCGGGCTGGCGCAGGCGCGGCAGAAGCTCGGGCTCGAAGAGGCTGGCGTAGTCCTGCAGCAGCCAGGCGGGAAGCGTCTGTTCACAGTCACGCACTTTCATCTTGCCGCGTCGGTAATAGGGCATCACCGCCAGCAGCACGTTGGTCATCTCAGGCCGTTCGAAGCCACTGAACAGGCGCTGGGTGAGATGGTCCTTCCAGGCCTCTTCATCACGCAACAACGGCTGGGAGGCCAGCTCCGTGCCGATCATCTGGCGATAGGACTTGCCGACTGCCGAGCCGTACAGAAGCTCCAGGGCATCGATCGGCGCACTCAGCCAGAACTTTGAGAGGCACTGGCGAGCCAGCCTGGCCTCCGCCAGTCGGGTGGGGGTGGCTTCATGGGCGAAATCCATGAAGATCGTGCCCAGTCGCGCCGCCGACCAGGGCGTGATCTGGGGCCGGCGGTCCATCTCCATCGGCGTAGTGCCGGGATCACTCACCAGAGTGTCAAGCAATGCACCTTCTTTATCCACCTTTCTTTCACCCCAGCTCACCGTGTCTCGGCGTCCCAACAGACGGCTCAAGAGCGACATGGCACAGGTCGAGATAGGCAGCGGGATTGTAATAGCGTTCTGAGATGGAACTGTTGCTGATCCATCAGAACCATCCCGGCCAGTTTCGTGATCTGACTCCTGCCCTCGAAGGCCGCGGCCACCGCGTCCTCGGTCTTGGCGCCACTCCCCGTGCGCCGAAGGATGCATCGGGCCCCTCCGCCGGTCTGCGGCTCCACTACAACTGGCAGGCGCCCGCCCTGCCGGTGGGGCTGGCCGACCCTGTGCTGGAAACCAACCTGCACCGGGCCGTGCGCGTCCAGGAGCGCTGCCTGGAGCTGCAGGAGCAGGGCTACGTTCCCGACGCCGTGCTCGCCCACAGCGGCTGGGGAGAACTGCTCTATCTCCGCGACATCTGGCCCGAGGCGGTGCTGATCGCCTACCCCGAGCTCTACGCCGCCCCGCGCCTGCTCGGCTACGGCTTCGATGCCGACCTGGGAGAACCCTCCCCCGCCCTGCGGGCCCAGTGGCGCCGCGGCAACCTGATGGGCCTGGCGGCGATCGCCGATGCCGACGCCTGCGTCGTGCCCACCCGCTTCGCCCGCGACACCTTCCCCCCACACCTGCGGGGACGCTTCCACGTGCTCCACGAAGGCATCGCCCTGCCGCACCCGGTGGAGACCTTCAGGAGCACCACCCTTCGGCTGGAAGAGGGGGTCACCCTGCGCCGGGGAGATCCGGTGGTCACGTTCGCCAGCCGCAACCTCGAACCCCTGCGCGGTTTCCGGAGCTTCCTGCGGGCCCTGCCCGCCGTGCTGGCCGCCAGGCCCGACGCCCGGGCGGTGATCGTGGGCGGCACCGGCAGCGGCTACGGCGCCCCTTCGTCCCATCCCGAGGGCCACAAGGGGGAACTGCTGGCCCTGCTCGGCCCCCATCTGCCCCTGGAACGGATTCATTTTCTGCCGCCCCTGCCCCACCGGGAGCTGCTCGCCCTGTTCCGGGTCAGCGCCGCCCACGTCTATCTCTCCTATCCCTACGCCCTCTCGTGGAGCGTGCTGGAGGCGATGGCCTGCGGTGCCCTGGTCGTGGGCTCCGACAACCCTCCGGTGAACGAGCTGATTCAGCACGGCCACAACGGCCTGCTGGTGCCCTTCAACGACACCGAACGCCTGGCCGAAGGGCTTCTGGCCGTGCTGGGAGACCCTCGATCGTTCGCGGCGATGGCCGAGGCCGGCCGCGCCACGATCGCCACCCGCTACGAGGTGAACCGCGCCGCCGAAGCCTTCGAAGCCCTGATCCGCAGCCTGCAGCTGCTGCGCTGAACAGGCCCCCGCCGGCTCCGCCCGGAACTAACGGCGTCGCCTCCATCGCGCCAGCGCCCCCAACACCACCTCCACCGCCGCCAGCCAGTCCCGATCGCTCCCCTGACGGAACAGCCGCAGGCTCGGATACCAGGGGCTGTCGGCCCGGTCCCGCAGCCAGCGGGGATCGGCGCTGAAGGGCAGCAGCACCCAGGCCGGATGGTCCATGGCCCCGGCCAGGTGGGCCATGGCCGTATCCACCGTGATCAGCAGATCGGTACCGGCGAGCACCCGGGCCGTGGCCAGGAAATCCCCCTCCGCGTCGATCTCCCCGCCGAACAGGTGCCCCACCGGATCGGCCATCTGCCTGTCCTCACCCTGCTGCAGCAGCACTGGCTCGCACCCCTGGGCCACCAGCCCCTCCACCAGCCGCACGAGGGCGGCGGGGGGCAGGGTCCGCTTGCGGTACTCCCGGCTGGTGAAGCCATCGGAGAGCTTGCGACCACTGGCCCAGGTGAGGCCGATCCGTGGGGCCACGGTGGCGGGGTCATCGGGCTCCACAGGAGCCACCCCCCGCAGGTAGGCCCCCCGTCCATCCGGCCCAGCGGGCTGGGGGCAGGGGGCGCCCCCAAGGGCCGCCGGCAGGGACAGGAGGCTCACCGGCCGCCCGGCTCCGGGCTCTCCGGCCCCATGCCCGATCGGCTCGGTCCTGGCCCGCACCTCGGGGGGGTTCTCCAGCCAGGCCAGGCCCAGCCGCAGCAGCGCCACCAGTGAAGGCTCCACCTCCAGCACCACCTGCTGGCCCAGGGCCATGGCCTGCTCCGTGAGGGGCGCCACCCAGCGCAGGTACTGCAGGCCATCCCCCAGGCCCTGTTCGGTCCGCACCCGCAGCAGCGATGCACTGGTCAGTGCCGCCCCCACGCCTCCCACCGGTCCCCGGTCGGCACCTTGAAGTTCGAAACGGCGCTCCGCCAGGGCGAAGGCCTCGTCGTAGGCCTCCAGCCCGATCAGCAGGGAGGCGTGGTTGCAGGCCACCTGGGGGGAATCCTCCAGATCCCGGCTGGCCCGGAAGGCCCGATCGGCCGCCTCGAAGCGGTTCAGATCCCTCAGGCTGTTGCCGATGCCCATCAGGGGGGCGGAGCTCATCGGCAACAGAAGGGAAGCCCTCCGGTAGAGCTCCAGGGCCTCTTCCGGCTGATCGGAGAGCCAGAGGGCGTTGGCGGCCCTCAGCACGAGATGGGCATTGTGGCCGTGATCCCCCATCAGGTCCTGGTAGATGCAGGCGGCTTCACACCATTCCTGCCGGCTCTCCGCCTCCACCGCCTCCTGAAGAACCTGCTCGAATTCGGGATCGCCGGGAAGCACTGACATAACAGGAATCCTGAGCCAGACAGAAGGGTTCGGCAACATTCTTCTTCCTGAGAGGAAGCCCGGAGACGAATTCCGCTCATAAAGAAACCTCAAAGGCAATGTTAAGTTTTTAACAACTGATGGTGAAATGTTGAACAACTAACGCGATAAATGCCGCTTGCGATACACAAAAACGTTTCCAGACTCTTATGGTATGCACCAACAACTGTTGAAGCTCCCTACGAATGGCCTCCTCAGACACCCTCTCGCTATTCGTTCCGAATCCCGGCGAGTCGGCCACAGAGACCACCAGCTCCGGCGCCAAGGTCTTCACCACCAACACCGGTGACAGCCTCAATTCCCGCATCTTTCCCAACCAGGACGGGAAAATTTTTGATGTGGGCATCCAGGTACCCACGACCGGTGACTCCAGCACCACCTTCGGAGCCAAATCAAAGGAGACATCCTTCATCGGCAACGCGGATGACAACACCGTCATCTACAGCGGGAGAGCGAAGGATCCCACTGTCAAGACCGGCGACGGAAACGATCGCTTTGTCTCCAAAGGCGTTGCCAGGGGCGACATCTCTCTCGGGGATGGTGATAACACTTCCATGACAGGAGGCATGCGGAGAACCGACATGACTTCCGGCTCTGGGGCTGATGAGAACATCTTTCTCGGCACCGTCAAATCCCTCAGGCTCAGCACCGGCTCAGGTGACGACAGTCTTATTTTCGGTGGCAAGGTCAACGGTTCCACCATTCTGCTGGGGGATGGGGCAGACGTCGTCGACTTCTCCGGCAAGGTGCAGAAAACCTGGATCGACCTGGGCGGCGATGATTCCGCCACCGATCAGGTCTTCTTCAACAGCAAAGACGACATCGGTCAAGGCACCCAGATCCTGAACGCCAGCGAAGATGATCAGTTGATCATCGGTGGCGAAGAATACTTCTTCGATTCCAGCCAGGATTCCTTCATCTCTGACGCAGGCGACTCCATCACCTTCGGTTGATCTCCCCAGCCGTAGGTGGTCACCTTGGACACGAACCGATTCGCCCGTAACTACCTCACCTGTATTGAAAGGGGTGATCTTGCGGCAGCAAGCTCCCTCCTTTTTCTCTGGGTCAAGGCCTACTTCTCCTCTCTGCCGGCCAACCCCAGCCGTCGGCAGCTCACCACTCCGGACCTCTGGGGTTGCCTGGCCCAGTACGCCTCCATCAGTGGTGATTGTGGCCCCGTCGAAGAATTCTGGAACCGGCTCGACATGATCACCCCCAGCACCTCCACATCAAGCACCATTCCCCTGCTGGGGGTTCCGATTCTCAACCGGCCGGATCTGCTGGTGCGCCTGCTGGACAGTCTCGACCGGCGCGTCGAGACCCTGGCGATCGTGGACAACAGCATCGGCTCAGGCCTCGACGACTCCGGCGAACTTTCGAGCCTGCTCGCCCAGCTCGAGCGGGATCCCCCTGCCGGCATCGGCCGGGTGCGGGTGGCCCGCCCTTTCGCCAACCAGGGCGTCGCAGCCAGTTGGAACGCGATTCTCACCGGCTTTCCCGAGGCGCCCTATGCGCTCCTGGTCAACAACGACGTGGTCTTCTCCCCGGGGGTGCTGGCCCAGGTGGCCGGGCGGATCGACCCGTCCAGACCCCAGTTCATGCCTCTGCTGCCGGCCCCCCAGGAGTTCTCCGCCTTCGCCATCACCCCTGGCGCCTGGAACCGGGTGGGCCTCTTCGACGCCAACTTCCACCCGGCCTACTGCGAAGACCTCGACTACGCCGAACGCCTCCGGGCCTGTGAAAGCGTCGAATGGATCGCCCTGGAATCCCTCCAGACCTCTCTTCAGAACGAGAATCCCACCGCCAGCGCCACCATCGCCAGCGACCCTCGGCTCGCGGCCTGCAACCGCTCCACCTACCTGCTCAACTGCCTCTGGCTCCACAGCCGCCGCCGCCTGGAGAATCCCCATCCAGGCAGCTGGATGCGTCGCTGGCTCAGCCAGTGGACCCTGGAGCCCGTCCGCCCATGAACCAGCCCGTCCGCCCCGAGCCGGCCTCCGATCGGCCCCCGGCAGCCACGCCCTCCTTCCTGGGATGGTCCATCGGCGCCGGGACGGGCCTGGTGATTGCAGCCACCCTGGCGGTGGGCCTTCATCTCGGCTCGATGCCCTGGAAGTTCCGCATGCAGCTGTGGCAGCTCCAGGGTGCCCTGACCGGCGGGGTGGCGGGGATGGTGGTGGGCTACGCCCTCGGTCGTAGCCACCGCAAGGGATGAACACCCTGCCCCGCCTGATGCGGAGGTTCCGGAACGAAGCCCTCGGCGACCGTCCGGTGATCGTGGTGCTCGGGGCGCCCAAGATTGGCAACTACGTGGTGCTGCAGCCGCTGCTGCAGGGGCTGCGCCGCAAGTACCCCGATGCCCGACTCACCTATGTGGGCAGCCGCCGCACCCAGGAACTGGAACGGCTCAATCCCTGGATCGACACCAGCCTGCCCCTGGCGGAGCTGGGTCCGGAGGCCCTGCCGGCCCTCGAGCAGTGGCGCCAGGGGCTGGCGTGCAACGGTCGGAGCCAGGCGGTGGATCTGGTGATCAATGCGGATGGCCACGCGACCCACAGCGCCGCCTGGGTCCGGGCCCTCGCACCCCGTTACGTGGTCGGAGCAGCACCGATCCCCCCCGGAGACCATCCCCTCCACGCCCTGGCCATCGATCCCCATTGGTCCAGTCCCGCCCTGGAGGAGCGTTACAGCGGCTGGATCGGCAGCAACAGCATCCGAGAGCTCCACTGCCGGGTGGCCTGGGTCGACACAGACTTCGAGCGGGTGGAGCTTCCCAGGGAAGCACCCCCGCCGGGGCTGCCGCCGGTGCTGATCGCGGTGAACGGCGAGCGTCCCGCCAAGCTCTGGCCCATGGAGAGCTGGCTCTCCCTGCTGGGGCTGCTGCGCCAACAGATGGGTCTGGCGGCCACCGCCATCGGCCTGATCGGCGGTCCGCCGCCCATCGCCCCCCGCCAGCAGGGCGACCGGCTCGAACAGGACCTGCTGGCACGCAGCGGAATCCGCGACCTGCGCGGTCAGCTCAGTCTGCCGGCCCTTGTGGGCGCCCTGGCCGGGAGCCGCCTCTGCATCGCCGTGGATTCAGGGCCGTTGCACCTGGCCGCGGCCGCCGGCTGCCCCACCGTGGCCCTTTTCGGCACCGACGTCGATGGCGTCGGTGCCAGCCCCCGCGACCTCTGGGCTCCCCGGGCCGACCACGTCTGGATCAGCCACAGTGAACACCGATGCAGCGGCTGCCTGCAGGTCAGATACCACAACCCCTCCTGCCCGCTGGAGCGGCATGCCTGCATGGAGGGCCTGACGCCCGAGGCGGTCTGGCCCCTGGTCCAGCAGGCCTGGCAATGGTCGAGGTTGCCGGCCGACCCGCAGCCGGTCCGCTTCAGGGAGTGGGAGGCCTGTCGGCCATGAGCTTCTCCAGCTTGCGGATCCGCAGCAGGGTGGTCTGCCAAACCTCCAGCTGGAACGCCCGCCCCCGATCCCCTGCAGCCACCGCCCGGCGACACTCCTCCACCAGCGCCTCAAGATCCTGCCGCCGTTCGAAGGCATCCCAGAGCTGGCGCTCGATCCGGGCCCGTTCGATGAAGTTCCAGCGCTGCAGCCACGACATGACAAGGGATCGGCGTCGCACCAGTTAAGCCAGCGATGACGGGGTGCGGCTCAGCCCCCCATCTCCTCCACCCCCACCCGGTGCTGCAGCTGCTCGATCCCCACCACCAGGGCGATGCCGACGGCGGCCAGCAGCGCAGCCACCACCAGGCTGCCGCCATCGGGGGGGGCCGCCAGGGCATCCCGCAGCACGATCAGCTTGCCCCTGGCGTTGCGGGTGGATTCGATCACCGTGCGGAAGGGCCAGATCTTCCACAGGGATCCGGCCATGAAGCCCACCAGGAGAGCCACCACCTGGCCGTGAAAGTGGATCAGCAGCCAGCGCAGCAGGCGCACGAAACTGATCAGGCCCACGGCGCAGCCGGCGGCGAAGGGCAGCAGGATCGGCAGATCGAGGCCCTTCACCCCTTCCATCACGTACTGGTACTGGCCCAGAACAAGGAGAAGGAAGGAACCGGAGATGCCCGGCAGGATCATCGCCATGATCGCCACCGCGCCGCTCCAGAACAGGGTGAACGGGTCGTGGGGCATGGTCACCGGCGCCTGGGTGACCAGCAGCAGGGCCAGCACCACCCCCGCGGCCATCGCCAACAGGCCCTGCCATCCCCAGTGGGCGTGGCGGGCGATCAGCAGGATGGCCCCCAGGATCAGCCCGAAGAAGAAGGCGAACAGGAACACCGGGTGCTCCGCGTACAGCCAGGTGATCGGCCGCACCAGCACCAGCACCGAGATCGCCAGGCCCGCCATCAGCGGCAGCAGGAAACCGAGATGGATCCTCTCTGCCGCCGCCCGCCACTCACCCCGGCGCAGCAGCCCCAGCAGCCCCAGATCGAAGCCGGCGACGGCTTCCAGCAGCTCGCCGTAGATCCCCAGGATGAAGGCCATGCTGCCGCCGGACACCCCGGGCACCACGTCGGCCGAGCCCATCGCCAGGCCGCAGCCCACCAGGTAGGGCAGGGAAAATCCACCGGCCTTCGCCTCTGACGGTGTGACGGGGGACGCTGAATCGGGCAGGCCGTCGGCCATGGCGAGAGTGGAGATGGGAAACTGGAACGCCACGAACCCTACGGGGGCCCCGTCCTTGAAAGCCATCGCCGTGCTGGGCTCCACAGGGTCGATCGGCACCCAGACCCTGGAGATCGCCAGTGAGTTCCCCGATCGGTTCCGGGTGGTGGCCCTCACCGCCGGCAACAATCTGGATCTGCTGCTGGAGCAGATCCTGCGCCACGGGCCTGAGGTGGTGGCCCTGGCCGACGCCGACCGCATCGGTGAGCTGCGCAGTCGCCTGTCGGCCCTGGAGCCGGGCCGGCGCCCCGCCCGCCTGCCGGAACTGGTGGGCGGCTCGGAGGGCCTCTGCGCCGCCGCCGCCTGGGCCAGTGCCGATCTGGTGGTGACGGGGATCGTGGGTTGCGCCGGCCTGCTCCCCACCCTGGCCGCGATCCGCGCCGGCAAGGACCTGGCCCTGGCCAACAAGGAAACCCTGATCGCCGCCGGACCGGTGGTGCTGCCCGAGCTGCAGAAGAGCGGCAGCCGGCTGCTGCCGGCCGATTCGGAGCACTCCGCCCTGTTCCAGTGCCTGCAGGGCACCCCGTGGGCCGACACGGCCCGGCTCTCCACCGGCGTTCCCACGCCGGGCCTGCGGCGGATCCAGCTCACCGCCTCGGGCGGAGCGTTTCGCGACTGGCCCGCCGCCGACCTCGCCAAGGCCACCGTGGCCGATGCCACCAGCCACCCCAACTGGAGCATGGGGCGCAAGATCACCGTGGATTCCGCCACGCTGATGAACAAGGGACTCGAGGTGATCGAAGCCCACTACCTGTTCGGTCTCGACTACGACCACATCGAGATCGTCATCCACCCCCAGAGCATCATTCACTCGATGGTGGAGCTGGCCGATACGTCGGTGCTGGCCCAGCTCGGCTGGCCCGACATGAGGCTGCCCCTGCTCTACTGCCTCAGCTGGCCGGAGCGGCTCGAGACCCCCTGGCGCCGGCTTGATCTCACCGCCGTGGGCCAGCTCACCTTCCGGGCCCCCGACAGCGCCAAGTACCCCTGCATGGCCCTGGCCTACGCCGCCGGCAGGGCCGGCGGCACCATGCCCGCCGTGCTCAACGCCGCCAACGAGCAGGCGGTGGCCCTGTTTCTGGAGGAGGCGATTCCCTTCCTCGCCATTCCCGAGCTGATTGAGCGGGTCTGTGACCGCCACCGGACCGACCACCTCAGCGATCCCTCCCTCGCCGACGTGCTGGCCATGGACGGCTGGGCCCGACAGGCCACCCGCGAGGCCGCCGCTACGCTCCACACCCATTCCCCTGCCGCCCTGCCGGCATGAGCCAGGTCCGGCACCACCTGCTGCTCTGCGCCACCCCCACCAGGCCGCTCTGCGGCGATCCCGCCATTGGGGCGGCCAGCTGGAGCCGACTGAAGGAGCTGATCCGCGAGCTGGGCCTGGAGGATCCATTCCGCCCCGAGGGCGTGGTGCTGCGCACCAAGGCCGACTGCCTGCGGGTCTGCGCCGATGGGCCGGTGCTGCTGATCTGGCCGGAGGGCATCACCTACGGCGGCGTCACTCCCGAGCGCATCGAGCGGATCGTGCGGGAGCACATCGTCGGAGGGGTGCCGGTGGAGGAGTGGATCCTCCGCCGCACACCTTTCAGCCCTCCCGCTGCCGCGGGTTGAGGCGCCCCAGCCAGGCCGCCACCAGCCGATCCGCCCAGCAGGCACCATGGCCGTCGCCAGGGGCATGGAAGCCGTTGTGCCCCCCCCCGGGAGTGATCAGAACCTGGGGGACCGGACCCTCCCTGCCGACAGTCGCCTCCAGCTGCCGCAGGGGCCCTAGAGGCACCCACGGATCGTCGCCGGCGTGCACCAGCAGTGTGGGGGGCAGGGGCGGCCCTTTGAGCAGGGCCGCCAGGGGGCTGGCGGCGGCGTAGTAGGCGCCCACCGATTCGAAACCCCAGCGCGGGGCGGTGATGGCCCCATCGAAGCCCCGGATCGTGCGGACCCTGCCCGGTCCCCCCAGGGCCTGACGCTCGCTCTCCTTCAGCCCGCCGGGATCGGCCAGGGTCTGCTCTCGCAAGCGGTCCATCAGCCAGCGCTGGTACAACCGGTTCCGGCGTCGCTCGAACTGGAGGGCGCAGACGGTCAGGTCGAGGGGACTGCTGACGCAGACCAGCCCATCCAGCGGCAGACCACTCAGGCAGCCATTGAGCAGCACCGTGCCTCCCAGGGAGATGCCCGCAGCGAAGAGCGGCAGCGGCGGGGCTGCCGGGGAGCACTCCCGGGCCAGGTCGGCGGCCAGTTGCCGCGCTCGCGCCAGGGCCGTGGAGAGATCGGTGTTGCAGAGGGCGCAGTAGGTGCCCGAGGCCAGCGACCGGCCCCGCCCCGCTCCACGAAGATTGAGACGCAGCACCGCAAACCCCTTGGCTCTGAGGGCCAGGGCCAGCCGGCGGGGCCCGGGGCCATCACTGGAACTCCCCAGACCATGCAGCACGACGACCAGACCGACAGGCAAACCGGCGACGGGACGATCCAGGAGCCCCACCAGCCGATCACCGGCTCCCACATCGATGATCACCTCCTCTCCCCGCTCGGGGGGAAAGCGCGGGGGGCTCAGGGTGTCACGCACGGTCTGCAGATCTCCCCCAATCCAGGGGGGGCGCTCACTGGAAGGGGGGCAGACCGAGAAGGTCGGGAAGCTGGGACACGACCGGAGCTGGATCAGAGCTGGAGGAAGCGGTAAGCCGGAGCAAGAATCCTCAGGGATTCCATTCTCGTCCTCCCGTCAACGCCTCGTCGCCATGCCCGGCGCCGTCCTCAGGCCGCCACCTTCGCCTTGCCCACCCCCAGGGAGCGGAGCTCACTGAGGAGGCCGTTGAGCACGGCCTTGGCATCGCCGAAGACCATCGCCGTCTGGGGCATCTCGAACAGGGCGTTGTTGATGCCGGCGTAGCCGGCGCCCAGGCTGCGCTTGACCACGAACACCTGACGGGCCTGATCCACCTCGAGCACCGGCATGCCGTAGAGGGGGCTGGTGGGGTCGTTCTTGGCCTGGGGGTTCACCACATCGTTGGCCCCCAGCACGATCACCACATCGGTGCGGGGAAACTCCGGATTGATCAGGTCCATTTCCAACAGCTGCTCGTAGGGCACATCGGCCTCGGCCAGCAGCACGTTCATATGGCCCGGCATGCGTCCGGCCACCGGGTGGATGGCATAGCTCACCTCCACGCCATGGGCCTCGAGCAGCTTGGCCAGCTCCCGCAGGGAATGCTGGGCCTGGGCCACCGCCAGCCCATACCCGGGCACGAACACCACCCGTTCCGCCTGCTCCAGGGCCATGGCGCACTCCTCGGCACTGCAGCTGGTGATGCGGGTGTAGCCCGCCTCACTGCCGCCGCCGCCTACGGCGCTGCCACTGGCCCCGAGGGCCCCACCGAACAGCACCGACACCAGGGAGCGGTTCATGGCGGTGCACATCACCTGGGTGAGGATCAGGCCCGCCGCTCCCACCATGGCGCCGGCCACGATCAGCAGCTGGCTGCCGACCACGAAGCCGGCCGCCGCTGCCGCCACCCCGGAATAGGAGTTCAGCAGGGAGATCACCACCGGCATGTCGGCGCCGCCGATGGGCAGGGTGACACCGATGCCCAGCAGGGTGGAGCCCCCCACCAGCAGCCAGAGGGGCAGACCCCCCGGATCGCCTGGAAGCAACAGAGCCGCCACCAGGCACAGCACGGCCAGGGAGATGTTGACGCCGTGGCGCAGCCGGCTCTGGGTCCAGCCAGGGGTGTCGAGCCAGCCCTGGAGCTTGGCCATGGCCACGATCGAGCCACTGAACGTGATGGCACCCACGAACACCGAGACGGCGATCGACACCAGGGCGACGATGTCGGCATCACCGGCATCGAAGAGGGCCACCCCGACCGCCACCAGCAGGGAGGCCATGCCGCCGCAGCCGTTGAAGAGGGCCACGGTCTCGGGCATGGCGGTCATCGGCACCCGGCGGGCGGTGATCAGACCGGCCAGGCCGCCGGCGGCACTGCCGGCGGCGATCCAGAGCCAGGCGATCGGATCGGGACGGATCTCGATCAGCAGCCCCACCACCGCCAGGCCCATGGCCAGGGCGGCAAGGCCGTTGGCCCCGCGGGCGGAGCGCACCTTGGAAAGCCCCTTGATGCCGAGGGCCAGCAGCAGTACGGCCGCCAGATCGATGGCGCCGGCAAAGAAATCCATGGGAAAGGTCATCGGCTGTCGGCCTTGCGGCGGAACATGGCGAGCATGCGGTCGGTGACGAGGAAGCCGCCGATCACGTTGAAGAGCGCGAAACCCAGGGAGAGGGATCCGAGCACCAGCAGGGCCGTGTTGGAGCCGGCGTGCTGGATGAGGGTGAGGGAGGCCAGCACGGTGATGCCGCTGATGGCGTTGGCCCCCGACATCAGCGGGGTGTGCAGAGTGGGCGGCACCTTGCCGATCAGCTCCAGCCCCAGCAGGCTGCCCAGCAGCAGCACCCAGAGGGACTGCGAAAGAAGGCTCATGAACGGGCTCCGATGGGGGACAGGCCGGCGGGCTGGACGATGTCGTCCCGGCGGCAGACTCCACCGTGGGTGAACAGGCAGCCGTCGAGGATCGGGTCCTCCGGATCCAGCCGGAAGCCCTCCTCGCCCAGCACGTGCTCGATCACGGTGGCGATGTTGCGGGCGTAGAGGGCGCTGGCGTGATTGGGGACCGTGCTGGGCAGGCCATCGGCCCCGATCAGCAGCACCCCCCGCCGCTCCACCGTGGCCCCGGGAATGGTGCCGAAGCAGTTCCCCCCCTGGGCCACCGCCAGATCCACCACCACAGCGCCCGGCCGCATGCCGTCCAGCATCTCCTCACTGATCAGGCGGGGGGCAGGACGGCCCGGCACCTGGGCGGTGCAGATCACCATGTCGGCCAGGGCGAGTTGCTCGGCCAGCTGGCGCCGCTGGGCCGCCAGGAAGGCCTCACTGGCCTGGCGCGCATAGCCGCCGGCCTCAGCCGGCGCCTCCTCCAGCTCCGGCGGGTCGATGAAGCGGCCGCCCAGGGACTCCACCTGCTCCTTCACCGCCGGCCGCACATCCGACACATAAACCACCCCGCCGAGCCGGCGGGCGGTGGCCAGGGCCTGGAGGCCGGCCACACCCGCCCCCAGGATCAGCACCCGCGAGGGCTGAATCGTGCCTGCCGCGGTCATCAGCATCGGCACGTAGCGGTCGAGAGCCGCGGCCGCCAGCAGCACCGCCTTGTACCCGGCGATGTTGGCCTGGGAGGAGAGCACATCCATCGCCTGGGCGCGGCTGATGCGGGGCAGCAGCTCCAGGGCGATGGCGGAGGTGCGTCGCTCGTTGAGGGTCCGGGCCAGGTCCGTGGCGCCGTAGGGGGCAAGCAGCCCCACCAGCAGGGAGCCCGACCCCATCCGTCCCAGACAGGCCGTGGGGGGGGGCTGAACACAGAGAACCCCATCCACCGCTTCCCAGGCCATGGCCTCGCCGTCCAGCAGGTCCGCGCCGACGGCAGCGAAGTCGTCATCCAGGAAACCGGCGGCCTGGCCGGCCCCCCGCTCCACCTGAAGCGAAGCCCCCTTGGCCACCAGCCGCCTCACCGTTTCGGGCGTCGCGGCGACCCTCCGCTCACCGGGAGCGGTTTCCCTGGGAATCAGCAGTTTGACCAATGCCGGGCCACGCGCACTTCCCTTCCAATAAGCGCCAGCGGCGGCAGCGGCAAGCGTCCGGAAGCCAATGTGCGGACACCGGCACCGGTCGTGGCCGTTCGCGCCGGCGGGGACCTTGCCGCACCAGCAGAATCAGGGGATGCCGGCACCGTCCTTCGATCTGGGTCTGCGCCGCGGGTCAGGAGTGCCGCCGCTCCACCTGCAGCGAAGCCCCCTTGGCCCCCAGCCGCGGGAATGGCAGCGGCGGCTGATCCAGTTGCTGCGGGCCCGGCTGGGCACGGCGAATCCGGGGGGCCATGACGTGCTCATTCACGCCGGCCCGGGCGCCGGCAAGACCCTGGGGGCCCTTCTCGCCTTCCGCCAGCTCCACAGGGAAGGACGTCTGGACCGGTTCGTGGTGTTCTGCCATCGCAGCTCGATCGCCCGCCAGTGGATCGCCGCCGCCGGCCGCCTCGGCCTGTCGCTGCAGGAGTGGGAGGCCCCGGCAGGACCATCGGCGGAGCCTCAGGACCAGGGCCTGCTGCTGAGTTACCAGGCAGCCGCCCTGCACCGCGGACGCCTCGAGGGGGAGCTGGTCGGCCATCTCCAGGGCAGGCGCTGGCTGGCGATTGCCGATGAGGTACACCACCTGGGCGTGGATCCCCTGGAACCGGAGGCCACGGCATGGGGGCATGCCTTCAACAGCCTCAGCGGCAGCGCCCACCTGCGGCTGGGGCTGACCGGCACCCCCTTCAGGGCCGACAACCTGGGCTTCTGCGCCGCTCGCAGGATCCGGATCCATGACCGGAAGGGCCCGGCTGAACGCATCATCCCCGACCTCTGCGTCGAGCCCCGTGCCCTGATTGCCGCCGGGGACGTGCGCCCCCTGGAGTTCCGTTTTCAGGACGGCTGGGTGGAGCACGGGCGGCCGGAGGACGGCAAGGCGTCGGAGACATCGCCCCTCTCGGCGGAACAGCGGGAAAGCTGGCGGGCCCGAAACCTGCGGCGGGCGATCCACCCGGGGGACAGGGGCGGCATCGCCCTGAGGCTGCTCCTGCAGGCACGACTTCGCCTGGAGCGGGTGCGCCAGGAGCACCCAGGGGCAGGCGGCCTCGTGGTCGCCCGGGACATCGGCCACGCCGGTCGCATCGCCGACCTGCTGGTCCAGGAAGGGGACAGGGTCCATCTGGTCCACTCCCAGGATCCGGAAGCGGCGAACCGCCTGGCCGCCTTCCAGGCCGGTGACGCCGACTGGCTGGTGAGCATCGACATGTGCGCCGAGGGCTTCGACGCCCCCCGCCTGCGGGTGGTGGCCTACCTCACCACGGTCGTCACCCGCAGCAGGTTCGTGCAGGCGATCACCAGGGCCGTGCGCATGGACGGGGAGCGGGCAGATCGGGAATCCATTCCGCGTCACCCCTCCTACGTGTATGCCCCGGCCGATCCCCTGCTGATCGGCTACGCCCGGGGCTGGACCATCAGCGAGCCGTACCTGATCCGCACACGCCAGGTCGAGACGCCCAACGGGTCAGCAGGATGCACCGGCAGCACTCTGGGGCTGCCCCTCCAGGCCCTGGGCGACGGTGCCGGGAAGATGCTCAGCGTCAGCGGTCCGACGCTGCCTTTCTTCCGCAGTAAAAGAGCTTAAAATCTTCTGATTTCCTTCGGTTTCAGGCGCTTTTCCTGCAACGATGTGACAATCAACACCATGAATCGGCCCTTCAACCGCCAACGTGGGCCCACAGGACTTCCACCGTGATCTCCCCGATGGACTTTCCACAGGACGGTTCCCGCGACCAAGACGGCTCCTGCGACGCCACGCTCGACGCCGCCGTCCATCGGCGTGTGACTGTGGCGGTCTGCTGGGCCCTGGCCCGCAGGGCAGCCCTCGATGGCCGTGAACTGTTCGAGGACAGCTACGCGATCAACGAGGAGTTCCGTGAATGGCTCCTCACCCTGGAAGACCATCCCGAAGTGCTGCAGGCCAACGTGCTGATGGTGCCCAGGGATTTCCAGTTCGGCCGTCGTCCGGAGACCGACGGACTGCTTGAGATCTGAAAGTTTTCAGCGACGCCGCGGGCCACCGGGACGGTTGCCGCCCGGACGGGGCCCCGTGGCTCCGGCATTGCGCTCGCGGTAGGTGATCCGACCACGGGTCAGATCGTAGGGACTGATCTCCACCAGCACCTTGTCCCCAGCCAGCAGTTTGATGCGGAACTTGGTGAGCTTGCCCGCCGCCCGGCAGAGGCACTGGTGACCGGCAGGCTGCTCGAGGGTGACGAGATAGAACCCGTTGCCCTGCTCCTTTTCGATGACACCAGACGTTTCGATCATGCGGGAGGAATGGACGATGAATGACACAAGAGATCCAGCTTAGGCGGCTGCCGTTCCGCCTCCGCCTCCCCACGCGGAGGGAAGACCGGAGCGATAGGGTCGGGCTACCTCAAGAACCTCTGGCCTGACCCCATGGTCCTTCCCCCCATCTCGATGGATCTGGGTCTGCTGCTGATCTCGATCGGCGTGGTCAATCTCTGGCGGGCCCGCGAAAGCTCCTGACCTCAAGGGTGGTGACCACCAGCCTCTTGTTCCACAAGCCCTACGGGGTGCTGAGCCAGTTCACCGCTGAACCCGGAAGCCGCTGGAGGACCCTGGCCGATCACATCGAGCGGCCCGGCGTCTATGCCGCAGGCCGCCTGGACGCCGACAGCGAGGGGTTGCTGGTGCTCACCGACGATGGGCGGTTGCAGCAGAGACTCACAAACCCCGCCTGGGGCCACTGGCGTCGGTATCTGGTGCAGGTCGAGGGTGTGATCACCGAGACGGCCCTGGACATCCTGCGGCGGGGGGTGACGGTTCAGGGCCGGCGCACCCTCCCGGCCCGCGGACGGGCCATCGAAGATCCCGGCCTCCCGGAACGGAATCCCCCGATCCGTCATCGCCTGCGGGTACCCACGGCCTGGATGGAACTGGAGCTCCGGGAGGGGCGGAACCGGCAGGTGCGCCGCATGACCGCAGCGGTGGGGCTTCCCACGCTGCGCCTGGTGCGGACGGCGATCGATCTGATGGACGGTGGACCGCCCCTCGACCTGGGA
This sequence comes from uncultured bacterium, assembly GCA_942491175.1. Lineage (GTDB taxonomy): Bacteria > Cyanobacteriota > Cyanobacteriia > PCC-6307 > Cyanobiaceae > Cyanobium. The sequence continues at coordinate 158,921 of CALNZO010000008.1, forward strand.
GGGCTGGAACCCGGGGCCTGGCGCGAGGTGGAAAGCGCGGAGGGGGAGCGGCTGGCGGGCCTGCTCAGACGAGGGCGTCCTTCAGCTCCCTGACAGTCTGGAGCTGGCCGTAGTAGTAGTTCGCCTTGGCCCGGCGTTCGGGATCCTCCAGGGTGTCGAAGGCATCGAAACCCAGGGAAGCCCACAGCTCATGGCCGCAGGCCCGGGTGAGCTCGGCGATGGCTTCTTCCTCCAGATTGGCCAGCCGCCTCTGGAGGTTCTTGATCTGGGAAATCGCCATGGCTGCCGTCAGAATTCTTCGATAGTACACATGAACTGTTGCCTCAGAACGGCAATTTCTTCTTGGCTTCCTTGTCGAGGTCCGACTCCATCTCCCGCAGACGTCGCAGAATGGTGTCGTAGTACTCCTTCAGGTAGTCCTCCAACCGGGTGGTCTCGGCCGGATCAAGGCCGAAGGCGGCATAGCTCGGCTCCATCGGTGCATCGAGGGGCTCGCCTCCCCCCACCACCTCGGCGAAGGCGAGGCGCTCGGCCACGTTCAGGCTGGCCTCGAAGAACCCTGTGATCGACTGCATCAGCTGGAGCATCACCGGCGGAACCCGGAACACCCGGGCCTCCCGGCCGCTGTAGCGCTCGCAGAGCTGGGTGATCTCACTGGTGGTCCAGGCCTTCGGGCCCACCACCGGGAAGGCCTGGCGGACCGTTTCCGGACGTTCCAGGGCCGCGACGGCGAACCGGGCCACGTCCTGGGTGTTCATGTAGGCGATCGGTGTCGGCGAGCCGCTCACCCACACCGTCTGGCTCTCCAGAACCGGAATGGCGAACTGGCTGATCAGGCCCTGCATGAATGCGACGCAGCGCAGGATCGTGTAGTCGAAGTCGGAGGCCTCGAGCCACTGCTCAGTGCAGGCCTTGATGTCCATCAGCGGCACGCGGCGGTGCTGTTCCGCTCCCAGCAGGGACACGAACACCAGCCGGGTCTGACCGGCCCGGCGACAGGCTGCGAAGAGATTCTGCTTGCCGCCCCAGTCGATCTCATAGGCACTGGCCCCATCGGTGGCTCTGGCCGTGGCGGCATCGATCACCGCCTCCTGCCCCTCCAGGGCGTAATCGAGACTGTCGGGCTCGAGCAGGTCGCCGCGGGTGAGTTCGCAGCCCCATTCCTGAAGGAAGGCGGCCTTGCGCGGGGAGCGGACCATGCAGCGAACCAAGTGGCCGGCGTCGATAGCACGACGGGCGATCTGCCGTCCGAGGGTTCCTGTTCCACCGATGACAAGAACCTTCATGGACCCCTGCAATGGAAGCGGGCTGAGCCTAGAGGTGCGTCCGCCGGCGACGTGATCGCCGCCGCCTGGCCGGGCTTCAGTCTTTCAGAAGCCTGAGCAGCAGGGCCCCGCCGGCCAGGCCGGCGGGGATCAGCACCCAGAAGATGGCGGCGATGCCGAAGATTTCAGAGGCCATGGCCCGGGTGAAGCGGAACGGGATACCTATCTAGCAGCCGTTGCGGCGACCAGCCGCCGGGCGGTGGCCAGGATCACGGACCAGGGGGCCTCGCTGCGCAGCTGCCCCGCCATCACCCCGCTGGCGGCCGTGTCGAAACCCTCCGCGCTCACCGCTGCCACCAGATCAGCCAGTGGAGGAGGGCCCTGGCCCAGACGCCGGGCGATGGCATCGACCGGCCAGCAACGGGGCGTTGCAGCCGGATCGCTGCAGAGCCGCTCCAGAAGCCGCCGGCCCTGGCGTTCCAGGGGTGCCCCCACCCCGTCGTCGGCAGCCTGGAGCATGGCCTTCAGGGTGGGGGGATGCTGCAGGGGGCCGATCCAGAGTGGACCGCTCACCGCCAGCGCAGGTGGATCCCCCGACGGTGCCAGGGGGCAGCCGCAGGGCTGCCAGCGGCCCAGCCGCAGCAGGCTCTGCACCTGCTGATCGCCGCAGCCGTGGCAATGGGCCACCAGGCCCAGCTGCCCCTCCTCCCTGGCGTCGGGATGCCGCTCCAGGCGCACGGCGGTGCGGAAGGCCCGTCCTTCACTGAAGCTCAACAGAGGGGTGAGCCCGCGGCCCATCGCCCAGGCCGAGCGGGCCAGCAGCCCCAGCTGCAGGCGCAGCGCGATCTCCCAGCTGGCGGGATGGGCACGGGCGGCAGCACCGAAACGGCGCACGGCGGCCGGGCGGTCATGGCCCGTGGCCGAGCGGCCATCCGTGCTGGCCAGATACAGCACGCCGCCGAAGGCCACCGCCTCCAGGGCCAGGGGCACCAGGGCGGCGGGACAGCCGAAGGCATCCAGATCCACCAGCTCGAAGCGTCGTCCCCGGGCGAGGCCATCGGCCAGCAACTGCTGGGCGGTGTGGCTGAGCGCTTCACGCTCCACCGCGGCCGGCAGCCGGGCCAGGTTCCGCTTCAGCAGGGGCAGCCGGTCAGGGTCGGCATCGTTCGCCCAGACCACCGTGGCCCCACCCTCGAGCCCGTAGCGAAGGGCCCGGATCCCGCAGCCCGCCATCCCGTCGAGCACCCGCACCGGCCTGCCGGCAGCCCGGAGTTCCCCGGCCAGGGTGCGCACCAGCAGGACACCGAAATCCCTGGCCGGTCGGGAGGCCGGCCGGAAGAAGCCTTCGCCGGTCTCCACCTGGACCGCACCTTCGCAATAGTGAAGGGGTCCGCTCAACTCCGGATCCTTGTCGCAACCATCGGTGTCGTCCGCCGACTCCCAGCCTGACCCCGGGGAGGTCGCGCCGCACCAGGGAGCCGACTGGGGCGTCCACGCCCTTTGGCAATGGCGCGGCCACGGCTGCCACTGGCGTCGCCTGGGGGCCCCCGGCCGGCCGGCCCTTGTGCTGCTGCATGGCTTCGGCGCGGGCAGCGGCCACTGGCGCCACAACGCAGGGGCCCTGGCTGCGGCGGGCTGGTGCGTCTATGGCCTCGACCTGATCGGCTTCGGCTCCTCCAGCCAACCGGGCCACCATCCTGGCCGGGCCCTCGACAACCGGCTCTGGGCACGCCAGGTGCAGGGCTTTCTGGAGGAGGTGGTCCAGGCGCCGGCAGTGCTGGTGGGCCATTCCCTGGGGGGCCTGGTGGCCCTGACCTGCAGCGTCTACTTCCCGCAGTGGGTACGGGCCGTGGTGGCCGCCCCCCTGCCCGACCCCACCCTGCTGATGGCCCGCACCCACATCCCGCGGCGATCCCCCTGGCGGCGCCGGCTGCAGCGGCTGCTCATCCACGTCCTCTGCCGGCTGCTCCCCCTGGAACTGGTGGTGCCCCTGCTGGCCCATTCCCCCCTGCTCGATCTGGGCATCCAGTCGGCCTACCACCATCCCGTGATCGGCGACCGGGAATTGCATCGGGTGATCGCCTGGCCCGCCCGGCGCCCCGGTGCGGTACGGGCTCTGCGGGCCATGAGCATCTCCATGGCCCTGCGGCCCCATCGGGCCACTGCCGTCTCGCTGCTGCAGCGGCTGCGGCGGCCCGCCCTGCTGGTCTGGGGTCGCCAGGACCGGCTGGTGCCGGTGGAAGTGGCCCGACAGTGCAGGCGCCTGCGCAGCGACCTGGCCCTGCAGGTGATCGATCAGTGCGGCCACTGTCCCCACGATGAGACCCCCGCCGCCTTCCATGGCGCCGTGCTCGATTGGCTGGCCCGCATGGAGAGGGTCTGAAGTCGGCACTCCGCCTGCGCGTACCTTTGGGAACGAAAGCGCCGGCATTCCCTCCGGACCCCCGCAGCACCTCGCTCACGAGCCCGACATGAAGCACACCCTCTCGGTGCTGGTGGAAGACGAATCGGGTGCTCTCAGCCGCATCTCCGGTCTGTTCGCCCGGCGGGGTTTCAACATCGAGAGCCTGGCGGTGGGCCCCGCAGAGCACCGGGGAATGTCGCGACTGACCATGGTGGTGGAGGGGGACGACCGCACCCTCGAGCAGATGACCAAGCAGCTCAACAAACTGATCAACGTGCTCGGGGTGATCGACCTGTCCACGATCCCAGCGGTGGAGCGGGAGCTGATGCTGCTGAAGGTGGCGGCCCCAGCCGAGAACCGCAGTGCCATCTTCGACCTGGTTCAGGTGTTCCGAGCCAAGGTGGTGGACGTGGCCGACGACGCCCTCACCCTTGAGGTGGTGGGGGACCCCGGCAAGCTGGTGGCCCTGGAACGCCTGCTCGAGACCTACGGCATCCTGGAGATCGCCCGCACCGGCAAGGTGGCCCTGGAGCGAGCCTCGGGGGTGAACACCGAGCTGCTCAAGGCCACCGTCTCCGACAAGCGGGTACCGGCCTGACACGAGCCCCTGGGGGCTCTCAGGCCTCAGGGTTTCTGCTGCACCAGGGTCCCGCCCTCGATCACCGTGGCGCGGATCAGGCTGTCCCCCTGGCGGATCCGGTCGATCACCTCCATGCCCTTGCTGACCCGGCCGAACACCGCGTAGCGGCCATCCAGCTCGGGCAGGGCCTGCAGGGCCACATAGAACTGGGAACTGGCGGAATTGGGATCATTGGAGCGGGCCATGGCCACGGCGCCCCGCTCATGGCTGAGGGCAAGCTTGCGGGCGCCCATCGGGCTGGTGATCTGCTCCCCGTAGCGGGGTTCCTTGTCGCCGCTGAGCTTCAGCTCAAGGGGGATGCGGCGGGACTCACCGCTGGCCGGATCGACGAAACCTCCGGTCCCGTACTCGCTGGCGGGCACCTTGGGATCGGCGCTGCGGGGATCACCGCCCTGAACGACGAAGGGCACCGGTTCCCTCACCACCCGGTGGAAGACCGTGCCGTTGTAAGCCCCCCTGCGTACCAGGTCCACGAAATTGCCCGCCGTCAGCGGAGCCTCCGCCCCATCGAGACGCAACTCCACCGGACCTTTACTGGTTTCCAGCGCCACCACCGCCGTGCCCTGCAGACAGGGGGTGGCTGCCGCCGCGCAGCCGAGAGGGCGGCGGCCGTTGTCAGCGGCGCAGGCCGACAGAGCCAGAGGGGCCAGCACCAGGATCAGCAGCAGCAGCAGCCTTCGCCAGCCCAGAGCTGCGGAGCTGCGGAAATCCTCCATCTCAGAGACCCTCCAGAGGAACCCCCAGGAACCGGGCCAGCCGGGCCCCGGCCAGTTCCAGGTCCGCCAGTGGCATCGGTTCTCCGACCCGCGTCAGGGGCATGTCCCTTCGGCCCTGTACCCGCAGGGCCAGCCGCCGCTGGGGACTGAGGCCATCGCGGACCTCCATTTTCACCGCCTGAATCTCCTTGAGCGGGATCACCACCTCGATCAGCTGGCGGAAGCCGCGGCGACGGATGCGGGCCTCACCGACACTGCGGTCGAAGCGATTGCTGCCCGATCCGACGTCGATGCCGATCACCAGCCAGAGATAAGTGGCCAGGAGCAGGGCCGCCACCCCGTAGAGACCCATCACCAGGCCCTGGGGGAGCCAGACCAGGGCGGCGGGGTGGCCGATGGGCAACAGATCGCGGCCGAAACGGCTGGAGGCGCTGGTGAGCACGAAACCGAGGCCACCGATCGTGACGGCGGCCGCCACCAGCAGGTTGGAGAGACGCCGGGAGCCGAGCACCGGCTGCTCCAGCACCTGCTCGTCGGCGGACGGGAAAGCGACGCCAGGCGAAGCCATGCGGAGAGAAGGGGCAGTGAGTCGCCATCCTGCCGCGAAGGGGGCCACAAGGGTCGGCGAAGACCCTCGGTATCAGCCCGTGTCACCCGGCGCGGTGGGCTGTGCAGCGTTGTTACCATCCCCCAGTAACCCACAGCCTGCGGGTAATCCGCACCGCTTCACCCATGACGATCGCCCTAGGGCGCGCGCCGGCAACGCGTGGATGGTTTGACGTCCTCGACGACTGGCTCAAGCGCGACCGCTTCGTTTTCGTGGGGTGGTCCGGTCTGCTGCTGTTCCCCACGGCCTATCTGGCTCTGGGCGGCTGGCTCACCGGCACCACCTTCGCCACCTCCTGGTACACCCACGGCATTGCCAGCAGCTACCTGGAAGGTTGCAACTTCCTCACCGCCGCCGTCAGCACCCCCGCCGACGCGATGGGTCACAGCCTGCTGCTGCTCTGGGGTCCTGAGGCCCAGGGTGATTTCGTCCGCTGGATCCAGCTCGGTGGCCTCTGGCCTTTCGTCGCCCTCCATGGCGCCTTCGCCCTGATCGGCTTCATGCTGCGCCAGTTCGAGATCGCCCGGCTGGTGGGCATCCGCCCCTACAACGCCATCGCCTTCTCCGGCCCGATCGCGGTGTTCGTCAGTGTCTTCCTGATGTACCCCCTGGGTCAGAGCAGCTGGTTCTTCGCGCCCTCCTTCGGTGTGGCGGCCATTTTCCGCTTCCTGCTGTTCCTGCAGGGCTTCCACAACTGGACCCTCAACCCCTTCCACATGATGGGAGTGGCCGGGATCCTGGGCGGTGCCCTGCTCTGCGCCATCCATGGCGCCACGGTGGAGAACACCCTGTTCGAGGACGGGGAACAGGCCAACACCTTCAAGGCGTTCGAGCCGACCCAGGAAGAAGAGACCTATTCGATGGTCACCGCCAACCGCTTCTGGAGCCAGATCTTCGGGATCGCTTTCTCCAACAAGCGCTGGCTGCACTTCTTCATGCTGTTCGTGCCGGTGATGGGTCTGTGGACCAGCAGCATCGGCATCATCGGTCTGGCGCTCAACCTGCGCGCCTACGACTTCGTGAGCCAGGAGATCCGCGCAGCGGAGGATCCTGAATTCGAAACGTTCTACACCAAGAACATCCTGCTCAATGAAGGTCTGCGTGCCTGGATGGCACCCGCCGACCAGCCGCACGAAAACTTCGTCTTCCCTGAAGAGGTTCTACCCCGTGGAAACGCCCTTTAATTCCGGTCTCATTTCGGTCGGGGGCAAGGACCTCGACTCCACCGGCTATGCCTGGTGGGCTGGCAATGCCAGATTGATCAACCTGTCCGGCCGACTGCTTGGTGCCCATGTGGCCCACGCTGGCCTGATGGTGTTCTGGGCCGGGGCCATGATGCTGTTCGAGGTGAGCCACTTCACCTTCGACAAACCGATGTATGAGCAGGGTCTGATCCTGTTCCCCCACGTGGCCACCCTCGGCTACGGAGTAGGCCCCGGAGGGGAGGTCACTGACCTCTATCCGTTCTTCGTGGTCGGTGTCCTGCACCTGATCAGCTCCGCAGTGCTCGGTCTCGGCGGCCTCTACCACGCCCTGAGAGGTCCTGAGATTCTCGAGAACTATTCCGCCTTCTTCTCCCAGGACTGGCGGGACAAGAACCAGATGACCAACATCATCGGCTACCACCTCATCCTTCTTGGTGTGGGTGCCCTGCTTCTGGTGTTCAAGGCCATGTTCTTCGGAGGTGTCTATGACACCTGGGCCCCCGGTGGTGGCGATGTGCGCCTCATCACCAACCCCACACTCAGCCCTGGGGTCATCTTCGGTTATCTCACCCGAGCCCCCTTCGGTGGCGAGGGCTGGATCATCGGGGTGGATTCCATGGAGGACATCATCGGTGGCCACATCTGGATCGGCCTGATCTGCATCTTCGGTGGGATCTGGCATGTCATCACCAAGCCCTTCGGCTGGGTGCGTCGCGCCTTCATCTGGAATGGTGAGGCTTACCTGAGCTACAGCCTTGGAGCCCTGAGCTTCATGAGCTTCATCGCCTCTTCCTACATCTGGTTCAACAACACCGCCTACCCCTCGGAGTTCTACGGTCCCACCAACGCCGAAGCCTCCCAGGCCCAGAGTTTCACCTTCCTGGTTCGCGACCAGCGCATGGGAGCCAACATCGGATCAGCCATGGGCCCCACGGGCCTGGGCAAATACCTGATGCGCTCCCCCACCGGTGAGATCATCTTCGGCGGTGAGACCATGCGCTTCTGGGACTTCCGTGGTCCCTGGCTGGAGCCCTTGCGCGGCCCCAACGGCCTGAGCCTCGACAAGCTCCAGAACGACATCCAGCCTTGGCAGGTGCGGCGGGCGGCTGAGTACATGACCCACGCCCCCAATGCCTCCCTCAACTCGGTGGGTGGCATTATCACCGAGCCCAACTCGGTGAACTTCGTCAACATCCGCCAGTGGTTGGCCTCCACACAGTTCGTGCTGGCCTTCTTCTTCCTGGTCGGACACCTGTGGCATGCCGGCCGCGCCCGCGCCGCTGCCGCTGGTTTTGAGAAAGGCATCGACCGCCAGGCCGAGCCAACGCTGGCCATGCCTGATCTCGACTGACCCGCCCTCGTGATTGTGGCAACCTGCCCTCGCGAACAGCGAGGGCATTTTTATAGCTAACATTACTCATCTGACCAGCAAGACAATCAAACCATACAAACCCTCTTGTCCATGAGTTTAACAACTCAATTTCCAGCGACTACGAAACCGGTCTGCCTTAAGCCATCATAAGGAACGTTCATGCAAGTCTACATTCATATTGGAACTCACAAGACCGGCACAACATCTATCCAGAGCGTTCTAAGAAATTACTCTCAACAGTTGAAAAAAGCAGGCATCTATGTCCCACGCGCGGCCACTTTTGGACAAGCATCAGGCCACCACAACCTTGCTTTTGAACTCATCGGAGATTCAAGGTTTGACCCCTCAAGGGGAGGACTTGAGGAATTACTTCAGGAATTAAGCAATCATAACTCATCCCACGCAGTCGTATCGGCAGAAGATCTTGAGTACCTTGTCGATCAGCCAGAAAGCCTGGCTCGTCTTGAAGAAGCAATGATATCTTCTGGCCACGAAGTGAGCTATCTCATGTTTGTACGCAGAGTTGATCATTACGCAGAATCACTCTATTCAACCCTGCTTGGTTGCCGAGTCCGGCCTCGGATGGGATTCATCGGGTATGCCCTCAGGATCCTCCTGACTGGCAAGTACCAAATCAGCAAACCTGGACGTAATTGGACATACATCTTTGATTATCCGCGCTTCGCAAGAAGATGGAGAAGCATCGCTAATTCACCCCTCAGCATATACAGCTTCGACCAAGCCGCCGAAACTGGGGGCATCATATCAAGCTTTTTATCATTAATTCAAGCGCCAGAAGATCTCATCGAAGAAGCCAAGAGTTATCCTGCATTGAATTCAAGGTCATCACAGGCAAAGGAAGTTCTCAATACATCAAGACATAGACGCGCAATCAGAAAACTGCTCCGCTGGCGCTTCATCGGGAATGACGTTCGGATGTCTTCTTATGCAAAAAGCCTGGCACCTACCACATCGAAAATAGTGACTTAACAAGGCTTACATCAAAGATGAAACTCAAAATGAGGGACTTTCCACCATCCCGATGCGGGTCCTGGCGAGGGGTTCTTGGAAAGATCATTAGATCTCCAAGAACAATCTGTATCAGGTTGGTAGGATACAGCAAGCTCCAAAGACAAGCCCTTCAGAAGGCAATCAACAATAAGATTTTTCTGGAAAGCCGCGATCCGGCGCGTCAACCCCACCGCAAAGGGGTTGTGCTAAATACTCGATGGGCAGGGCCACACTCACCTCCATCAGTCACTGGGCAGACTGGCGCCTGACTAGATTCGGATTTAGTGGCATCCTTAGCCACCAGCCTCGCATCATCTATGTGAAAGCAAATCCCGCCGTTATCGAGAACTTCATCAACCACTATCTACCACTGATCCACGAAAAGACACATTTCGTGCTGATCACTGGAGATGCCGACAGAACCATTCCACGACAAGTTGATAAACGCTACGGAAGTTATATAGATAACGGATTTCAAAACGTTCTCGAGTCTTTGATGAATGACCCGCGCCTTCTCCATTGGTATGCCGAAAATCTCGATACGCCGCAGAGAAAAGTCTCACCGATCCCCCTTGGCTATTTTTACCTTGACGGAAGCCTTCTTTACAAGCAGATCCTCCTCAGACCAGAGGCTGTGCCCATCCGGAAGAAATCTCTTAAAGCCTTCTGCGCCCATCGAGTGCGCGGAGGCGCGCAGTGGCAGGAAAGGGAAAAGAAGTATCTAGCCAAGCATGGCTGTCGTTGATTATGATGAAAACATACCTATGAGTTTTTCAAGACCCTTCAGGATTATCCCTGATCTGTGTTGGCGGAGGACGCATCCATCCTCAGGATGGTGCCACCCCAGTCATTGAACGCAATCCCACAACCGCCGCCTATGCCGATCTACCGGTCGCATTCGTTGACCGCTGGGAAGCCCAGTGCCTCAGCCAAGATCAGCTTCGCAGATGGTTGGATGAACTATCCTTACTTCGAAGATCCAGACCAACGTCGGATCGTCCTCGAGAAGATGTCGATGGCCCACTGGTTAGCCAAAATCAACTCCCACTTCAAGCCTCAAATTCGGACAACCCATGATCAGATGTAAGTTGATGCAAGAGTCCCCAACCCAGCCCACCCAAGACGTTCTCCCGGCCTAAGAACGTCGATGCCTCCAGGACTGAAGTTCCCAGAATTCCGTTGCCTGCATATCATCGCCAAAGCCAACTCGCTCAGGGCTGGATGCCCATGCTTGCAACGCAGGAACACCTGAGACTGATGCCTTGACCTGAAAGTAAATTCACGCCAGAGCAGTTGCCCAGAGCATCTTTAGTTGCTTCTCAAGCCCAAGAATGTTAAGCTGCTACTCTAAAGTAATTAGGCATGGATCACCACGTCATTCTTTCCTTTCATTTTCCTCACAAAACCGGATCCATGTTTGGGTATGAAATACTGAGAAAACTTGCATCATCATTACAAGTACCTCTATTCTCTCAGAACAACAATCCCAAGAATCATCAGCATCTTCTGCAAGGATTATCTGATAGTTCGTCTGACCTTGTGCTTCGTGGCCCCGTCCGTGACTTTGCAATTACAGACGAAAACTCTCTCGATACAGCAAATTTAGCAAATGAGACTCCCTTATCTCTGCTCACGGTTGCAGATTATCATGCTGTATGCCAGATTCGTGATCCACTGGATTTAATCGTTTCTCAGTTCTTTTCCCATGGTTGGATTCATGGCCTCAACCCTTCAATTGACGCGGAAATTCGAAAGAGCATCCAAGAAGGAAAGATCAGTATCTATGATTATGCTCTTATGGAGTTCCGAGGCGAGAGCGGCTTTGGAGAGGCTTCAATACTAGAGAAATACCAACACCTTGGCCAGTTCAAGGATATACTTGGCTCGAAATGCTTGGTTCTTAAATACGAGGATATGGTTCTCAATTACAATGAATGGGCAAACCAGATTTGTGATTTTCTGAAACCCATCACACCTGCACGGAAAGTCCTTGAAGAGCTGAGGCCAAATTACAAGAAGTTCAGTCGAAGGGGAGGATTTTTTGGTTTCATGACCAAGGAGAAGTTCTGGGAAAACCCTTTGGAATACGTGCAGAGTGAAATGAAGCATCAACATATCCGCTCACCATTACCAGGAGATCACTTGAGGTTTTTAACGCCATCTCAAATTACTTCACTTCGGGCGTTTGTAGATGAAGCCGAAGGAAGCCTGGTAGCATGAAAAGTCGACATTCCGGTATACGCTCCCCCACCACGGATCAGCTGCTTAGACCTGCAGGATTTCGTCTGACCGGGATCTGAGGCCCGGCCCCTTCATCCCTGAGTTGGACTCCGCTGATCAGCCTCCGCTCTTGGGCAGAGACTTACAGATGGAAAACCTGCGCGGTGATGGACCGGATGCATCACGATCGCCTCATCCAGCACACTGGCTGGACTGATTGATCTGGGACTGAACCGCGCAGACGAGGGTTGCCACCGCCCCGACATCGAACGGAGCCTGATCCCCGGGCCCCACCGCATCGGGAAGGGCATGGAGGGCCTCCTCGCAGTTGGCCAGAGCCGCGCGCACGGAATCCTCCTGCTGAAGGCAATCGTGGGCGCACCACTGCGACAAACGGTCGATCACGCTGCCGGTCTGTACGGGGAAGGGGGCTGCTGGGGCAGGGGCTTGGGAAGGAATTGTCATGAGGATCCTGCGACGGAGCTATCAGCTGCCGGTTGGCGGCGGAACTTGATGAACCCGCTCGTCCAGGCAGTCTCATGTTCAGATTAACGGAGGTGTGGCCAGCCATCGCCGCAGCAGGGGCAGGCTCAGCCCGATCACGTTGCTGAAGCAACCCTCGATCCGCTCGACCACAAGTCCTCCCTGCCCTTCGAGGGCGAAGCCACCGGCGCAGGCAAGGGGCTCGCCTGTCGCCACGTAGGCATCAATTTCCGGCGCTGTCAGCGCGGCGAAATGGACGCGGGTGGTGACGACCGCCAGCTGGGGATCCACGCCGGCTTCGATCTCCGCCCCGGTCACCAGGCAGTGGCCCGTGTGCAGATCACCCCATCCGCCGGCCATTCGTCTCCAGCGGCCCACCGCCTCGGCAGCATCGCGAGGCTTACCCCAGACCTCTCCGCCGACCACAAGCACCGAATCGCAGCCCAGCACCCCTGAGGTGAGTGGGCCCCCTTCGCTGACCAGTGCCTCAGCCACCACGGTGGCCTTCGCCCGGGCCAGGCGTTGCACGAGCCGCAGCGGATCGGCATCGATCACAGTGGCCTCATCAACCCCACTCACCCGCACCCGATGGGCAAGCCCGGCCTGCACGAGCAGCCGCCGACGGGCAGGGGACGCGGAGGCCAGCATGAGCACGGCGACAAGGCGAAAGAGCCTCCAGCCTGCCCTCCGATTGGCGAGAATGGCCACATGGTGATGGCAGGCACCGATCAGCGCTCCCTGGACCGGGCCTCCCGCTCGCTCCGTTGCCTGCCTTTCCGGCGAGGCTTCTACGAGGCCGTGGGACATGACTCCCTCAGCAGCCAGGAGCTGGCCAGCAGCAGCGACTGGGCCCGTCTCAGCTTCCGCCCCCTCAGCGCCGAGCAGGCGGAGGAGCATTTTCTCTGGCTGATACGGCTCGGGGTGCTGCGGCGGGAGGTGGACGGCCAGGGACTGACCGAGCGGGTACGGCTCACGCCCATGGGACGGAAGGTGCTGCGGGACTGCCCCGCAGAAATACGCCGCGCAGGGCGGCGGGAGCGGATCCTGGAGGCGCTGCGCCGCTACAGGCCCCTTTGTTGAGCGCCCTTCACCCCGCCTCACCCAGGCCGCTGATGGTGCTGGGCACCAGCAGCGGCGCAGGCAAATCCCTGATGACGGCAGCCCTCTGCCGGGTCCTGCGACGTCGTGGCGAACAGCCCCTGCCCTTCAAGGGACAGAACATGAGCCTCAATGCCTGGGTCGACCGGGACGGCGGAGAGATGGCCTACTCCCAGGCTCTTCAGGCCTGGGCCGCGGGGCTCGAGCCTCAGGTGGCGATGAACCCCGTTCTGCTCAAACCCCGGGGGGACAGCACGAGCGAGGTGATCCATCTGGGCCGGGCTGTCGGCACGGCCCGGGCGGAGCACTACTACCGCGACTGGTTCCGACCTGGATGGTCGGCCATCAGGGAGGGATTGGAGCAACTCCAGGCGGCCCATCCCGGCGGCCGTCTTGTGCTGGAAGGGGCGGGCAGCCCGGTGGAGGTGAATCTGCAGGCCAGGGACCTCACCAATCTGAGGCTGGCCCAGTACCTGCGGGCCCGCTGCCTGCTGGTGGCGGACATCGAGCGCGGTGGGGTCTTCGCCCAGATCGTGGGCACCCTGGCTCTGCTGCGACCTGTCGAACGGCCTCTGATGGGCGGGTTGCTGATCAACCGCTTCCGCGGCCGTCGATCCCTCTTCGATGAGGGACGCCGCTGGCTGGAGAAGGAAACCGGTCTGCCGGTGCTGGGGGTGATGCCCTGGCTCGAAGAGCTGTTTCCCCCCGAAGACTCCCTCGATCTGCTGGAGAGAAGGAGCCGCAAAGGTCGCGGCGAACTCACCATCGCGGTGCTGCGCCTGCCCTCCCTGAGCAATTTCTCCGACCTCGACCCGCTGGAAGCTGAGGCCAGCGTGCAGCTGCAGTGGCGGCGCCCCGGGGAACCCCTGCAGCGGCCCGACGCCGTGATCCTTCCCGGCAGCAAGCAGACCCTGCAGGACCTGGCGATCCTCCACAGCAGCGGCATGGCGGAGGAGCTGCGGGAGTATGTGGCAGGAGGTGGCCAACTGTTCGCCCTCTGCGGCGGCCTGCAGATGCTGGGCCGGGAGCTGCTCGACCCCGAAGGACTGGAGGGAGGGCAGGGAAGGGACCAGGGCCTGGGGCTTCTGCCCCTGCGCACCGTGTTCCGGGGCGGCAAGGCGCTGAGGCAACGGCGGAGCACAGCCCTCTGGCCCCCTGGCGCTGGCGCACCTGCGATGGTGGAGGGGTTCGAACTCCACCATGGCTTCAGCGAAAGGCTGGAGGAGGGAGTCTGTGCTCCCCTGATGGCAGAAGCCACGTTGGGTTGGTGGGCGACCGCGGGCACCCGGGGTGGCCTTGTGGCCGGCACCTATCTCCACGGGATCTTCGAAAACGGCCCCTGGCGACGGCGCTGGCTCAATCAGTTGCGGCAGCGCCGCGGCCTGCCGCCGCTGCGGGAAGACCAACCCCACCACGGCCGCCAGAGGGATGCCCTGCTCGATCGCCTGGCAGACGCCTTCGAAGCCCACATCGATCTGTCACCGCTGCTGGCCGAGAGGAATTCGCCCTGAGCACCGCAGGCCGGCTGAGCCTGAAACCCGCCCCCCTGCACGCCTGCAGACCCTCCTCCCCAGGCTGCCTTCCAACCCTTAGATTCCGGCCAGCGCCCGGCATCAGCCCATCGCCCTCTCCCGCCCTCCCATCACCGTCGCGTGGCCGGACGGGCGCACCAGCTCCGCCACGCCTGGCCAGGACTGGCTGGAAGCCGCCCGCCAGGCAGCGGTGACCATCCCCACCGGCTGCCTCGGCGGCAGCTGCGGGGCCTGTGAGATCGAGGTCAACGGACGGATGGTTCGGGCCTGCGTGGCCACGGTGCCGGGGAGTCCAAGCGGCCTGCTCAGGGTGAGCCTGGCCAGCGATCCCTACTGGTAGATCGCGTGCCTTCCTCCCCTCTCTGTCACATCCTGTCGATCGATTTCCAGGATCTCGATGTCATCTGGAATGTGACGCTCTTCTACCAGGCGGCCGGATTCTCCGTCAGCCGAGAGCGTCCACCCTCCAGACAGGCAGTGGACGTGCTGGTGATCCTGCGAGGAGATCCCGGCCTCAGCCATCAGAATCACAGGGGTGAGGTCCATGTCTATGACTACGTCAAGGAACTCCAGGTGGACTGGCGCAGACGTTTTCCCAACGCCCGGCTGATTCGGCTGATTTCCCTGTTCCACCCGGAATCTGTCGCTGAAGGAATCACCTGGGTTCAAGGTTATCTGCCTGTGATTCCTGAATTCTGGCAGGCATCCCCCTTCAGGAAACGCCTGGGAAGACCCCTGCACATCGCCAACTTCAAGCCCATCGGCAACGATCCCTTTCAGCAGGATCTGGCCGAACTCGCCCGCAGGGATCTGGTGAAGGTCCATGGTGGCAACTGGGACAGGCTCGATCTGCGCACCCACGGGCTCAGCTACCTGGAGGCGAATCGGCTGCTGGCTCGCAGCTGGTGCAGCTATGGCCTCATGTATCCCTACCAGCGGGGCACCACCCTCTCAGGTCGCATGTGGCAGGCGCCCCTCCACGGATGCCTGGTGGTCAGTGAGAAGGGAACCAATCCCCTGGGGCTTCCGGGTGTGCTGGAGGTGGAGCGCTTCGGACCCGAAACACTGATGAGCGTCAGCTCGATACGGGAGTGCCACGAGATTCGAGACGCTGCCACCCGCTTCTGGAGGGAAGCCACCCACCGGCTGGCTCAGCAGCTGAACCTGCCGACCCTGGAGGCCCCGTCCGCCCCCCAGCTGGCGGCCTGCCGGAGGCAGATGCTGGGCCAGCACCTGAAGGTGGTCTGGAACCGCCGGCTGCAGCAGTCCGTCAGATGGCTGACCCCTGCACCGGTCAGCTGCTGGCTGCGTCGCCGTCAGCGGACCCTGGAGCGGGCGGGGCGGATTCTGGGCAGGCGGCTGGAGAAGACCGGCTAGGCGAAGACCGCGCTCCCAGCCTGGATTGAGGGATCTGCCGTCAGGACGCCCGGAACCGTGCTGGGACAACCATGGTGGCTTCATTGTCAGCAGACACCGGCTACGATGCGAGCACCCAATACGTTTGTGAACAGTTCAAGATGGCACTGCCAACGGTTTTAAAACGCGCTGTCCCGCCCACCGTGCAAAGCGCCGTCAAGAATTTTCTCTGGCCCGATTACTCCCCGAAACCTCCCGGCCAGAAGGTGATCGAGTTCTGGGTGGATGTGGTGAGCGGCTGCAATCTTCGCTGCACGGCGTGCCCTGTCGGCATGCCGGAATATTCCAACAGCATCGGTCAGAAGCTGACGGAAATGCCGATCGAACTTTTCGAGAAGATCTGCCTCAAGGCCAAGGCTGAAACCAATGGAAACTGTCGCTTCGGCTTGTACAACTGGACAGAACCAACCCTCCACTCCAAGCTGCACGAGTTGATCGCCTGTGCCGAAAGCCATGGAGTTCCCTGCGGAATTTCATCCAATCTCAATTACGACTACGATTGGTCCCTGCTGAAGCCGCTGCATCTCTGGAACTTCACGATCACTGTTTCAGGCTTCACCCAGCGCACTTATCAGATCAATCACAAAGGGGGCCGCATTGAGCCCGTCCTGGCCAATCTGGTGCGCATTTCCGAGACCCTGGGAGACTGGGAATGCTTCAACAAGATCGACGTGCGCTATCTGGTACACAAAGAAAACCTCCACGAAGTAAGCCTCTTCAAGCATTTCTGCGACAAGCTTGGAATGCGATTCACTCCCTATCACGCATATTATATGCCGATCGACAAGATGTTCGATGGCTTGGAGACAATTCCCCCAGAACTCGAATACATCTACTACAGCCCCCAGCTGGTGCAGCAGGCCATCGGGGAGCACCGCTCCCAGAATTGCTTCATGAGGGAATCCCAGGTCTGCCTCGACCACGAAGGCAATTTCTCTGTCTGCTGCGTTCAATCCCCATCGGCACCATCGATCGCGAACTATCTGGACATACCCTTCAAGGCCATGCAGGCGAAGCGCTATGGCAGTGATCTATGCAAACAATGCACCAGCAGCGGCATCAACATTTTTGCCACCTATGGCATGCAGGAGCCACCCGAAATCCAGCAACGGATCAAAGATCTTCTGCCTGTTGATCTGAATAATTTCACCTGATCGGTGAATGTAGTTCCAGACTTTTCAGTTGTGCCCGACCTCCCCCCAGCCCACCCTGGCCGCGAGTCAATCCTCCTGTGACAGACAACGCTTCAGCGGGCAGCGTCAGCATGGGAGCTCAACAAAGCCCTGCTCTCAGCCATGAATCTCCTGCTTACGACTACTTGATCGTCGGCTGCGGACTGTTCGGGGCTACGTTCGCCCGCCTGGCCACAGATGCTGGAAAGCGCTGTCTGATCCTTGACCGCAGGTCGCACATCGGCGGAAATTGCTATACGGAAGGAATCGAAGGCATCAACGTTCATCGCTACGGGGCCCATATCTTTCATACGAGCAACAAAACCGTATGGAACTTCGTAAATCGTTTTGCGGACTTCAATAATTACATCAATTCGCCCAAGGCGATTTCAGGGGAGAGGCTCTATTCCCTTCCCTTCAATATGAATACTTTCTATGAGCTCTGGCAAACCCGCACCCCATCGGAAGCCCGTCAGAAGATCGACTCCCAGCGGTTCCTAGGTGAGCCTGCCAATCTCGAGGAGCAAGCCCTTTCCCTGGTGGGAAAGGATATCTATGACACCTTGATCAGGGACTACACCCGCAAGCAGTGGGGCAAGGACCCCCGGGATCTGCCGGCCTTCATCATCAAGCGCCTGCCCCTGCGCTTCACCTACAACAACAACTATTTCACCGATCGCTATCAGGGTATCCCCATCGGTGGCTATACCGCCCTGTTCGAAGCAATGCTAGAAGGAATCGAAGTACGCCTGAATGTCGATTTTCTCGACAATCGATCTCATCTCTCACGCTTGGCCAGAAAAGTGGTTTACACCGGTTGCATTGATCAATATTTCGATTACCCCTACGGTCGGCTGGAGTACCGATCCCTGGATTTTGAAAATGAAATTCTGGAGACGGATAATTTCCAAGGCAATGCGGTGATCAATTACTGTGATGCCAGCGAATCGTTCACCCGCATCATTGAGCACAAGCATTTTGAGGGTTCGTCCTCAGAACTGACCGTAGTCACCAAGGAATATCCGAAGATGTGCTCCGGCGACGCCATCCCCTACTACCCGATCAATGACCTGCGCAATCAATCACTTTATCGACAATATCAGGAGCGGGGTCGGGCAACAGAAAACGTGATCTTCGGCGGTCGTTTATCCGAATACAAGTACATGGACATGCATGTGGTGATCGAGTCGGCGATGAACCGGTTCCGCAGCGAAGTGCGTCAGCCGTCGGTCTGAATCAATCCACCCCCGAGCACCGCTTCACCGCCATAGAAGACCGCGGCCTGTCCCGGGGCCACGGAAAACTGAGGCTGGTCGAAGTCCAGACGGGCCCTGTGGGGTCGCTCGGCGGCACGGTCGGCGGGCGTCTCGGGCAGGGGCGTCAGCAGGGCCCGCTCCGGTGGACTGCGGTAGCGCACCTGGACCTCCACTTCGATCGGGTGGCTCGGTGGGGCCATGGACACCCAGTTGATCGCCCCCACCTCACAGGCAAGGCGTGTGGCCTCCCGCCGGGGAGCCACCACCACCCGGTTCATGGCCCCATCCAGCCGCACCACGTGGAGGGGCTCGTGCCAGGCCACACCCAGCCCCTTGCGCTGACCGATGGTGAAATGTTCGAGCCCGTCATGGCGCCCCAGCACCGTGCCGTCGGCCAGCACGATCTCCCCCGGGCGAGGCGGCAGATAGGTGTCCAGAAACTCCCTCATCGAGCCGTGGTGCTCGGCCAGACACAGATCCTGGCTTTCCGGCTTCTCGGCGGTGCGCAGGCCAAGGCGGGCGGCCTCGGCGCGCGTGGCCTCCTTGGTGAGTTCACCCAGGGGAAAAACCAACCGGCCCAGGACGGACTGAGGCAGGTCGTAGAGGAAATAACTCTGATCCTTGTGGCGATCCAGACCGCGGAGCAGCTGATGGCGGTCGCCCTCCTGGCCGCTCCCGGACCGGTCCTCGCCAGTCCCGGCCGGCCGCACACGGGCGTAATGGCCGGTGGCGATGCGTCCGATGCCCCGCTCCGCCTCGGCCCAGTCGAGCATCGGCCCGAATTTCACGGCCCGGTTGCACCGGGAACAGGGCAGCGGCGTGATACCGGAGCCGTAGCCCTGCACCAGGAAATCGACGATCTGCTCCTGGAAACGGGCCCTGGCGTCGACCACATGGTGGGGAACCCCCAGCTGCTCGCAGATGCCGGCGGCATCCACCAGCCCCTCGGCGCAGCAGGAGCCCTTGCCGCTCATCAGCCAGAGGGTGAGACCTTCCACCCGCCATCCGGCGGCCACCAGAAGAGCCGCGGTGAGGGAACTGTCCACACCGCCGGACAGTCCCACCGCCACCCGACGCTCCCCGGGCCAGCCGCGCAGGCGCTCCACCACCTCGGCAGCCACGGGGGAAACGGGCTGCGCGGGGGTGGCCGTGAGGGAATGGGCTGGAGCGGGTGCGGACAAGGAGAAGGGTGGGTCAAATCGGTTCAGACCTCCATCATGGGAGAGCGCTGCTCCGGCCTGCCTTGAGCTTCCGGCCGATGCCCACCGGCTGGCCGCCGATGGATCCCGATCACCTCCTGGTGAACGGCGCCACCATGGCCGCCATCGAGCAGGAGCTGTTCGCCAGCGGTCTGCCGGTGGAGGCCCTGATGGAGAAGGCCGCGCTGGCGGTGAGTCGCCGGCTGCTGAGGCAGCCGGATCCCGATCCCGGCCATGGCTTGCTGGTGTTGGTGGGGCCGGGACATAACGGCGGCGATGGCCTGGTGGTCGCCAGGGAATGGCATCTGGCCGGACGTCCGGTGCGGATCTGGTGCCCGTTCGAGCGCCGCCGCCCCCTCACTGACGCCCATCTTCGCCATGCCCGCTGGCTGGGGATCCCCCAGCTGCAAGCCCCCCCCGACCCTGCCGATCCGGCCCTCTGGGTGGATGCCCTCTTCGGTCTCGGCCAGACGCGCCCCGCCGGCGAGGAGGTCGAGACCCTGTTGCGGGAGCGTCAGCAGCGCCGGCCCGAAGGCCTGGTGGCCATCGACGTTCCCACCGGCCTCAGCTCCGATGACGGCGGGCTGCTGGGCACGGTGGCCGCCTGCGCCGCGACCACCTACACCATCGGACTGATCAAGCGAGGCCTGGTGCAGGACACCGCCCTGCGCTGGGTCGGACGGCTGGAGCGGATCGACCTGGGCCTGGGCCCCTCCCTGCGTCGCCACCTTCCCGACGACCCACTCCTGGGCCTGAGCGCCATCGACCAGGCGGAGGCCCCCTGGCCCGCCCTGGATCCGGCCGCAGGGAAATACGGGCGCGGACGCCTGCTGGTGCTGGCAGGCAGCCGCCGTTTCAGGGGCGCCGCCCATCTGGCCCTGGCCGGGGCCACGGCCTCCGGGTGCGGCAGCATCAGGATGGCGCCGGCCCGGGAGCTCGCCGCCGACCTCTGGCAGGTCCATCCCCATCTGGTGCTCGAGCCCGGCCTGGGGGCGACCCCGACAGGCGGGCTGGCCCTGGCCGATCTGCCCGAGGGCTGGCTGGAACGGCTGGATGCGGTGCTGGTGGGACCAGGACTCGGCGACCTCGGCAACGGAGACCACCCCCCGGCGGCGATCGCAGCAGGGGAAGGAAGACGCTGGCGCGATCTGAGCGATTTCACGGGTCTGCTGGTGCTCGATGCCGACGGTCTCAACCGGCTGGCGACCATGGGTGCCGACTGGCTCCAGCGGCGCCGGGGGCCCACCTGGATCACCCCCCACGCGGAGGAGTTCCGGCGCCTGTTCCCCGATCTGGCGACGTTGCCCCGACCGGAGGCCGCTGCTGCTGCCTCCCTACGCAGCGGCGCCAGCGTGCTGCTGAAGGGGGCGCGCAGCGTCGTGGCAGCCCCCGACGGACGCCGCTGGCAACTCCTGACGGCGTGCCCGGAGGCGGCCAGGGCCGGGTTGGGGGACGTGCTGGCCGGCTATGCGGCAGGTCGCGGAGCGATGGCCCTGGCCGCCATCGCTCCGGAGGGAACGGAAGGCCATCACGGTGACGGCGCCTGGCTGGCCGCCGCCGCCCTCGACCATGCCCTCGCCGGCCTGCGCTGTCGGGATCGGCGAGGAGCCGGCGGGGCCAGCCCCCAGGCGGTCGCTGAGGAGCTGGCCTTCGGGGCGCCCCGGTGAGGAGGGGGATCCGGCGCCCCAGAGCCGGCAGCCAGGACCAGGGACTGATGGGCCTGGCCGCAGGATCCGATGGGCAGTTTCCCAACCCGAAACGCTGCCTTGGATCCGCTACGCAAACAGGAAATTTAGCTTTTACTCATCCAAAGGAAGTCATTCCCCAAAGAAATCCTATTGCCTTTGGCTAAACAAGCTAATCCTTAACTGGTGTTCCTGGCACACTCTTTTATCGTCCAAGGGTGGATAATTTGTTCATTCACCTATCGGCGCAACTTCTCGCGCCCTTCACCCCCCTATGACTGTCTCTGCCGTCGCGACCAGAGAGAGCTCCAGCCGCAGAGGGAGCGACTCGATCACCTGGTATCTCACCTCGATCGGACGCGAGCCCCTGCTGACCCCGGCCGAGGAGATCGAGCTGGGTAACCAGGTTCAGGCGATGATGCACCTGTCGGAAGAATCAAGAAGCGACTATTCGGTCCATGAAAAGAAGATCATCAAGGTCGGGCGGCGTTCCAAGGAACGCATGATGCGCGCCAATCTCCGCCTGGTGGTGAGTGTGGCGAAGAAATATCAGGGCAAAGGGATGGAACTGCTTGATCTGATCCAGGAAGGATCCCTCGGACTCGAGCGAGCCGTCGAGAAATTCGATCCCACCAGGGGTTACAAGTTCTCCACCTATGCCTTCTGGTGGATCCGCCAGAGCATGACCCGTGCCATCGCCTGTCAGTCGCGGGCCATCCGGCTGCCGGTCCATCTGAGCGAAAGGCTGTCCACAATCCGCAAGGTGAGCATGGATCTGGCCCACAAACTCGGCGCCATGCCCAGCCGCCAGGAGATTTCCGAAGCCCTGTCCATGCCCGTCGAGGAGCTCGACTCCCTGTTGCGCCAGGCTCTCACCATTTCCAGCCTGGATGCTCCCATCAACGCCGAAGAAGGCCGCAGCTTCCTGGGAGATCTGATTCCGGATTGCTCCGTCGAAGAGCCCCTTGATCAGGTGGAGCGGGGCATGCACCAGGAACAGCTTGTGCAACTGCTGAGCCATCTCTCTGACCAGGAGAGGGAGGTGCTGGGCCTGCGTTTCGGACTGGATGGCATGGAGCGACACACCCTGGCCGAGATCGGACGTCAGCTGGCTATCTCACGGGAAAGGGTGCGGCAGATCGAGCTGAAGGCCCTGCGGAAACTGCGGAGCATGTCGAGCCGCTGCGCCCCCCTGGGCTGAGCCCAGGCAGGTTCATCCCGGACGCCATCCCCCCAGCAGTCGCTTGAGCTTCCCTTTGGCCTTCAGGGAGGCGATCTTCAGCCGATTCTCTCCTTTCAGACCCCGGTCCCGGCGGATCTGAATCGGAGAATCCCGCACCATGTCCCAGTCAGGCATCCAGCAGGAATCGACCCGGGGGAACCAGAATTCGAACACCGAGACCGTCGAGATAGGCAGCAGCTTGCCGAGAATGGAGTAGATCGACTGGTCATGGCGATGCTCGATGAAGCCATCGAGATTGGGCGATCGGGAAGGACTGTCGTCGATCATCGAAAAATCGTCGGAGAACACCCGGATCCAGTGGCGCATGAAGTCGATCGATGCGGGACATTTTCGCAGGAAGAAGGTGGTGGCTCCCAACTGCTGGGTGCCTGTGATCTCCGGCCTGTCGCGGACATCAAGACAATCGAACAGGTCTCCTTTCGTCCACAGGGATTCACCCTGGTCTGGGAATTTCCGGCCGCGATACACCAGTGATCCGTTGGGAGGAACACAGGCGAATCCCTGGATGCCCGAGGGTGCTTCTTCGGCCATGGCGAAGAACTCTCGCAGCCGCTGCCTTCCGACCGGGTTGAGATGACATCCGGAGTCGATCCAGTGCACAAGGTCGCCGTCGTTGAGGCGCTCCAGGGTCTGCAGGACGATCTGGGGCTTCCAGGCGTAGTACCCGAAACCTCGATGTTCCGGGTTGAGGTACTCCCGAAAGCGCTGACGAAAGGCAGGGTCTAGATCCTTCTGTGAAGCTCCGATGATCTGCGTATAGAGATCCATCTCCTTCGCCTGGCGGCACAATCGCCGGCGCGCCACCTTCATGCGTTCATCGGTGAACGTGACCAGAACATGTTGGACCATCAGGCTTGCTTCATCAGCATCAGGCTTTGCGACCTCAAGATCAATTGATTGAGCCTACGACTGGATTTGCTGACCATGGAGATCGACTATTTGCCCTGAAAGAGCCCTCGGTTGGCTGCCCAGGGTCAGTCATCCGCCCAGATGAAGCGCGTGAGCTCACTGCCATCGGGCTCGGGGGCTGCCAGGGCGAATTCCACACAATCGGCAACTTCGGCATCGATCTCCTTCTCAATCTCCTTGAGCTCCTCGGCACTGGCCAGGCCCATCTCGATCAGACGCCTCGCCAGTTGCTTGATCGGATCACGCTTGGCCCAGAACTCCTTCTCTGCCGCCTCTCGCAGCTCGTCGGGATCGGCCAGGGAATGACCACGAAAACGATAGGTGAGGCACTCCAGCAGCGTCGGACCCTCCCCGGCCCGGGCACGCTCGATAGCCCGCTTGGCTGCGGCCCGCACCGCGAGCACATCCATCCCGTCGACTTCCTCGCCGACCATGCCGAATCCGGCCGCCTTGCGCCAGATTTCCGGTTCGCTGGTGGCTCGGTTGTGATCCATGCCGATGGCCCAGCGGTTGTTCTCCACCACGAACAGGATCGGCAGCTTCCAGAGGGCCGCCATGTTCAGGCATTCGTAGAACTGGCCGATGTTGCAGGTGCCATCACCGAAGAAGGCGGCGGTAACGGCATCACTGTCGGCCTGGCCGAGGGCATCGCGCTTGTAGCGACTGGTGAACGCCGCCCCCAGGGCCACAGGGATGCCCTCGCCGATGAAGGCATAGCCACCCAGCAGATGATGCTCACGGGAGAAGAGGTGCATGGAACCGCCCCGACCCTTGCTGCAGCCGGTGGCTTTGCCGAAGAGCTCGCTCATCACCTCCCGCGCCGGAACGCCGCAGCTCAGGGCGTGGACATGGTCGCGGTAGGTGCTGCAGAACCAGTCGTGCTGAAGACGCATCGCCCGGATGACCCCTGTGGAGACGGCTTCCTGGCCGTTGTAGAGGTGCACGAACCCGAACATCTTGCCGCGGTAGTACATCTCGGCACACTTGTCCTCGAAGCGGCGACCCAGCGTCATGTCGCGGTAGAGCATCAGGCCCTCCTCACGGCTGACGCCCGCCCGTTCGGCCGGATACAGACCCTCGAGCCTCACCGCGTGGCTGCCGGCCTCGGTGGATGACGCGGACACCCCCGCGGCTGCCTGAGCAGCCCGCGCCGCGGTCAGTTCCTGGGTCATGGCAGGAAAACGATGCGATTCTTGCCTCCGACTGTACGGGGTCCGTCCCCTCGGGACAGTCAAAACCACTGCCTCTGACTACAGTCACGCCCCAGCGACACCCACGGATTGGACCTTCCGATCGATCATTTCCGGTTGCTGGGCGTCTCTCCGTCCACCGATGCCCAGGGCGTGCTGCGCACCCTGCAGTTGAGGCTTGACCGGGTGCCCCATGGGGATTTCAGCCCGGAAACCCTGCAGGCCAGGGCCGAGTTGCTCCGGGCCAGCGCCGATGTCCTCAGCGATGCCGAGCGGCGCACCGCCTACGAGATGGAGCTCACAAGGCTGGCGGATCCGGGGAGCACTCTGCAACCGGCCCTGGAGATCGCAAGCGCAAGACAGGTGGGGGGACTGCTGCTTCTCATGGAGGGAGGCCAGCCGCTGGAAGCCTTCGAACTGGCCAGCCGCTGCCTGCAACAGAACCAGGCCCCCATGGTGGGCAGTGCCCGGGAAGCCGATCTCAGCCTGCTGGCGGGCCTTTCCTGCCTGGCTGCGGCCAGGGAGCTGGAGGAACAGCGTCGCTTCGAAGCGGCCGCCCGCACCCTGCAGCAGGGTCTGGAACTGCTGCAACGGCTCGGCAGGAGGCCCGAGTTGAGGGAGACCCTCCATGGCCAGCTGGAGCGGCTCACGCCCTACCGGGTGCTCGACCTGCTGAGTCGGGATCTGGTCGCCAGCGAGGAGCGGCGCGAGGGGCTGGCCCTGCTCGACCAACTGGTGCAACGCCGCGGAGGCCTGGAAGGGGATGGTGATCCCCATTTCTCCAGCGCGGACTTCCAGTCCTTCTTCCACCAGATCCGGGCCTTCCTGACCGTTCAGGAACAGGTGGACCTGTTCAGCCGCTGGGGGGATGGCGGCTCGGAAGCCGCCGACTTCCTCGCCACCATCGCGCTGACCGCCTCCGGTTTCGCCCAGCGCAAGCCCGAGCGCATCGCCGAGGCCCGTGACCGGCTGCTGAGAAGTGAGCGCGAGGGCATCGAACCCCTGATGGCCAATCTCCATCTGCTGCTGGGGGAAGCGGACACGGCGCGATCCAGCTTCGAGCGGGGCGCAAGCCAGGAGCTCCGGGAGTGGGTGGCCAGCAAGAGCTCCGACCCCCTGGGGCAGCTCTGTGCCTACTGCAGCGACTGGCTGGTGAGGGATGTGCTGCCCGGCTACAGGGACCTGGAGGCCGAGCCCGACCTGGTGGCCTATTTCAGCGACCGGGACGTGGTGGCTTATGTGGAAAGGGAGGATCAACGGCGGGGCAGAACCTACCTCTCCCCGTCCCCGTCGCCGTCGCTGCAGCCGGCGGGGGCAGCCTCCTTCTCGGACTTCGAACCATTGAGTCCCCTCGATCCGCTGCCCCCCCTCCTGGGCGGGGACATCGGCAGCCGCTCCACAGGCTTCTCCCCCCTTCCCCATCCGGAGGGCCTGGAGGAAACCGATGGGGAGGCCGAGCCCGACGAGGAGGGCCCTCCGGGGAGGCCTTGGCCCCCCCGGAGGTGGCTGGTGGCGGGCGCAGCCACCCTGATGGTGCTGATCGGCGGACCCTGGCTCCTGCGGCAGCGACAGCCCGCGCCCACACCGGGGCCATCGCCCCCCGCACCCTCCACGGCCCCGCCGTCCGCAGCGAGGCCATCACCGCCCTCCCCTCCGGCAGCGGCCCCACAGGCCCCGGAGGCTCCCTCCATCGAGGCGGGGGCTCCGACCATCAGGCCACTCACCGCCATCACTCCTGATGAGGCGGGGATCCAACGACTTCTGGAGAACTGGCTGGCCGTCAAGACCGCGGTGCTGAAGGGCGAACCCATGCCCCTGGGGCTCGATCGCATCGCCAGGGAAGGGCCGATGGCCCTGCTCGCCAGGGAACGCCGCAGTGATGCCGCCCGGGGTCAGACCCAGCGTATTGAAGTGCGGATTACCGACCTCAGCCTCACGGAGCGCAGTCCCCGCCGCATCGTTGCCGTTACCCGCCTTCGCTACAGCGATCGCAGGCTGGATGCCGACGGGAAGGTGGTGGAGCGCACGGCGCCGGTGGAGCTTCGCAATGGTTATGTATTCGGGCGCGACGGCGACAGCTGGCGCCTGGCGGCCACCCGATCCCTCAACTGATGTTCGACGAACTCTCCCAGCGCTTCGAGGAAGCGGTCAAGGGACTGCGCGGCCAGGCGGCCATCTCGGAAACGAACGTCGACGGCGCTCTCAAGGACGTGAGGCGGGCGCTGCTGGAGGCCGATGTGAGCCTGCCGGTGGTGAAGGAATTCGTCGAGGAGGTGCGACGCAAGGCCGTGGGGGCCGAGGTGGTGCGGGGAGTGAGCCCCGACCAGAAGTTCATCCAGCTGGTCCACGACCAGCTCGTCGAAACCATGGGGGGAGCCAATGCTCCCCTGGTCCGGGCCGAGGACGGTCCCACCGTGATCCTGATGGCGGGCCTGCAGGGGGCCGGCAAGACCACGGCCACCGCGAAACTGGGGCTTCACCTCAAGGAGCAGGGACGACGGCCCCTGCTGGTGGCTGCCGACGTCTATCGGCCCGCCGCCATCGACCAGCTCCAGACCCTTGGCCGTCAGATCGATGTGGAGGTATTCAGCCTAGGCAGCGAGGCGAAACCGGAGGCCATCGCGGCCGCCGGTGTGGCCAGGGGTCGGGAGGAAGGTTTCGACATCGTGCTGGTGGACACCGCCGGCCGCCTCCAGATCGACACCTCGATGATGGAGGAGATGGTCAGGATCCGGGAAGCCACTGACCCTGACGAGGTGCTGCTGGTGGTGGATTCGATGATTGGCCAGGAGGCGGCCGATCTCACCAGAGCCTTCCATGAGCAGGTGGGCATCACAGGCGCCGTGCTCACCAAACTGGATGGTGATTCCCGCGGCGGGGCGGCGCTCTCGATCCGCAAGGTGAGTGGCGCCCCGATCAAGTTCATCGGCACCGGTGAAAAGGTGGAGGCCCTGCAGCCGTTCCATCCGGAGCGGATGGCAAGCCGCATCCTGGGCATGGGCGATGTCCTGACCCTGGTGGAAAAAGCCACCAGGGAAGTGGAGCTGGCTGATGTGGAGAAGATGCAGCGCAAGCTGCAGGAAGCCAGCTTCGATTTCTCCGATTTCGTCCAGCAGATGCGCCTGATCAAGCGCATGGGTTCCCTGGGCGGGCTGATGAAACTGATCCCGGGGATGAACAAGATCGATGACGGCATGCTCAAGCAGGGTGAGAGCCAGCTCAAGCGCATCGAGGCCATGATCGGCTCAATGACCGAGGCCGAGCGCCGCCAGCCCGAGCTGCTCGCTGCCCAGCCCTCCCGTCGCCGCCGGATCGCCGCCGGAAGTGGCCACGCACCGGCGGACGTGGACAAGGTGCTCGCCGACTTCCAGAAGATGCGCGGCTTTATGCAGCAGATGAGCCGGGGGGGCGGGATGCCGGGGATGCCAGGAATGGGCGCCATGCCGGGGATGCCAGGGATGGGTGCCATGCCGGGGATGGGTGGGGCCGCTCCCCGCGGCGGCGGGCACCCTCGAAAATCCCAGAAGTCAGCAAAGAAACGGAAGGGATTTGGTCAGCTCTGATCATCAGGAGAAACTCGAGATGATTTTCCTCTCCAAGCGGCAAGCCGGCCGTGCGACCGGACTGGGCCACCCATCAGGCTTGCGGGGCATACCCGAATAGCCTGAAATCGTGTTGATAATATCGATTGAATCCCGGGTGAAGCCTCAAATACTCTCGGTCCTCATCTCCAAGAGAAATAGTCGACTTGGTCGGATTCGCCTTGGGCAGATCCATCGGCCCTTTCCCAAGGAGTTGCAGCAATCGCTCCCAATCTGAATGCAAAGATTCAAAGCGACCGAGGAAAATCAGGCCACGAATGGCAGCTTCAGCTTCAGAGACAGAAGCGCCAAAATAACTCCACATGGGGCGAAAGTGTGGGCATACATTCAGAAAGTCGTCTGAATCGAAGCCATCAAGAAAATCGTAGAATCCTTTGTAGTTGTCTTTTATGTGACGGCTGATCCTTGCGTCCCCTTCATGGTTGCCCCCGGACAAAATATAGCGATAGGCGGACTCGAACCTGGTGAGAGGATGTCGCACGAAGGTAAAAACATTAAGACGATCGACAAACTCATCGCCAAGGATGTCCCCGATTTTCTGGAGAGGCAGATGCCCCGAGGGGGCCACTCCACTGATCTTTGTTGCAGAAGAAAATAATCCAGAAGAACGAATTGAAGAACCTGCCGCCTTCGGAATATGGATAAACAAAGACTTGCACTCAGGTATCAGGTACAACCTTGGAATTCGCTCCAGGGCCAAACGCATGGCACGGCCGTAGGCCAGATCCACGCTCAAGCGATGAGCCTCAAATATTAATTTGAACTTAAGCCTTGAAAATGTCGACACTCAGGTTGAACCAGTGACCAATAAAATCAATCCTAACAAATTCCAACATCTTTACAATAGTCTCTGAACTATTCACCACAAGCTCGCCATGGTCCGGTCGGATGGCGGCTCGACGTCCGATCCCTTCCCCCCCGTACTGAAAGGCAGGGATACGGGGCTATCGACCCCCTGGCCTCTGCTGGCTGTGTCTGACCCCATCCTGGCGACCCGCCCTTCCATTCCGTCACTCGAGGCCTTGGGAGGCCTCGGGTTGATGAATGGAGCAGGCATGTCGTCCATCCCGCTGGAGGCCAGGAGGGTCCTTGTGGCCTGTAACGTAGTGGGCTGCGTTCATCCACGATTTCCAGATGATCAAGCTCCGGCTGAAACGGTTCGGCAAGAAACGGGAGGCGAGTTTCCGCCTGGTGGCCACCAACAGCACCTCCCGCCGCGACGGCCGTCCGCTCGAGGAGCTTGGTTTCTACAACCCCCGCACCAAAGAGACCCGGCTCGACACCGAGGCCATCCGCGTGCGACTGGGCCAGGGGGCCCAGCCCACCGACACGGTGCGCACCCTGCTGGAGAAAGGGGG
The DNA here is from genome assembly GCA_942491175.1 of uncultured bacterium. Lineage (GTDB taxonomy): Bacteria > Cyanobacteriota > Cyanobacteriia > PCC-6307 > Cyanobiaceae > Cyanobium. The sequence goes on from CALNZO010000008.1 coordinate 188,504, forward strand.
GCTGATCGAGAAGTCCACCCGCCCAGCCGAAACCGTCGGCAAACTCAAGCAGGCTGCGGCCCGTGATGCCGCAGCGGCTGCCGCCGCTGAGGAAGCCGCTGCGGCCAAACAGGCGCAAGCCGACGCCACAGCTGCCGCTGAGTCCGCTGCAGCGGAACCCACCGCCGAACCTGCCGCCGCCGAGGCCTGAGCGAGCTCCCCTCCACGTTCTCCCTTCCCGATCCCTCCGCCGCCCTCTCCCTGGCTGGCGAAGGGGGATCTTCGCTGCGGAGACTTGAAGCCCTCACCGGCACAAGGATCGTCCTGAGGGGGTTGGATCTGCAGATCAGCGGTCGAGAGCCCCAGGTCGAGCGCCTCCGCGCCCTGATCCAGCTGATGGCCCACCTATGGCAACGGGGTGAACCGATCGGCCCTGTGGACATCCAGGCGGCCCAGACGGCTCTGGATACCGGCCGGACCGACGAGCATGGCAGCATGGGGCACCAGGTTCTCGCCACCAGCGTCTCCGGCCGGCCCCTGAGACCTCGCACCCTGCGGCAGAAGACCTACGTGGAGGCGATCGAACGCCACGACCTGACCCTGGCCATCGGACCGGCCGGGACGGGAAAGACTTTCCTGGCTGCCATTCAGGCGGTCCGCATGCTTCAGGAGCGCAAGGTGGAGCGGCTGGTGCTCACCAGGCCCGCGGTGGAGGCCGGGGAGCGGCTGGGCTTCCTGCCGGGAGACCTGCAGCAGAAGGTGGATCCCTACCTGCGTCCCCTCTATGACGCCCTGCATGGCTTGCTGGGGAACGAGCGCACAGCCCAGCTTCTGGAAAAGGGGGTGATCGAGGTGGCTCCGCTGGCCTTCATGCGGGGCCGCACCCTCGCCGATTCCTTCGTGATTCTCGACGAGGCTCAGAACACCACCTGCGCCCAGATGCGAATGCTGCTCACCAGGCTTGGGGAGAACGCCCGGATGGTGGTGACCGGTGACACCACCCAGATCGATCTGCCCCAGGGTCAGCTGAGCGGCCTGGTGGAAGCCGCCCAGGTCCTTCAGGGGGTGGAGGGGGTCGCCATCTGCCAATTCTCCGATGCCGACGTGGTGCGCCATCCCCTGGTCCAGCGGCTGGTTCAGGCCTATGCCCGCCGCGATGGCGCCCCACGGGGGCGCTGAATCGGGACTGCTGCCTTCTCCCATAGGGAGATCCGCACAGGTGTTCCTGCCAGCCATCAGTGGCCGCTGGCAGGATGGATGGAGTTTGATTCCACCTGAGCCATGCCGGCCAGCAGCAATTTCCAGGAAGCGATCCGCGAGGCCCAGTCGGGCGCTCTCGTCGGGCCGAATGTGGTCAATCGGGCTCTGCCCTATGTCGGTGGCGGCATGGTGCTCACCGCCGCGGGAGTCCTCGGCGGCATGTCGCTCATGGCCAGCTCCCCAGCCCTGTTCATGCCCCTGTTCTGGGTGGCGCTGATCGGCAACTTCATTCTGTTCTTCGTTGCGCAGAACGCCGCCGTGAAGGGCAACAGCGGCACCGCCCTTCCGATTCTCGCCACTTACAGCCTGATCACGGGCTTCACCCTCAGCGGCATCGTCAGCTACGCGGTGGCCGCTGCCGGGATCGGCGCCGTGGGCACGGCAGCCCTGGCCACGGGAATCACCTTCGTGATCGCCTCCTTCTTCGGCCGTCGCATGAGCGACAGTGTCGGCCAGTCGCTCAGCGCCGTGGTGGGTCTTGGAATCATCGGCCTGGTGATTGCCATGGTGGTCCAACTCGTGGGCAGCTTCTTCGCCCCCGGCATGTTCACTGCCGGCGGCTTTGAGCTCATGATCGCCGGTTTCGGAACCGTGATCTTCGTGGGAGCGGCTTTTGTCGACTTCTACACCATGCCGCGCACCTACAGGGACGACCAGTATCTGGCGGGCGCCCTGGGCATGTATCTGACCTACATCAACCTGTTCATCTTCATCCTGCGCCTGATCATCGCTCTGCAGGGAGGTGGTCGGCGCGACTGATTCCTGTCACTCCCGTGCAGGAGGCAACGTCCTGCACGGGGGCATCAGCTGATCATCCAGCCATTCCCGGCAGGACACTCACTTCCGCTTCAAGCCTGACCTGGATACTTTCTGTGTCCCGATGCCCTTGAGGTCGTCGGGACTTCTGACGTTCATGATCTTTGCCGCTAAGCTCCACTCGTTCCCTCCCGGGCAGGCCATGCATCGCAGAACGGGTGGAGCAACCGGGAACAGGACCCTCCAAGAAGCAACGTCTCCGTCCCCATCCCCGGCCCCAGGTCCCACGCCGGCGGAACCCCAAGACCCGCTGAGAGAGTGACCCGCCACCTCAATGAATCCCCAGGACAACCCATGACCAAGACGGCGCTGATCACCGGCATCACAGGCCAGGATGGTTCCTACCTCGCAGAGTTGCTGCTCGAGAAGGGCTATGTGGTGCACGGCATCAAGCGGCGGGCCAGCAGCTTCAACACCGACCGGATCGATCACCTCTACCAGGATCCCCATGAGCAGGATCCCCGCCTGGTGCTCCATTACGGAGACCTCACCGACTCCACCAACCTGATCCGGATCGTCCAGCAGGTCAAACCTGACGAGATTTACAACCTCGGGGCTCAGAGCCACGTGGCCGTGAGTTTCGAAAGTCCTGAGTACACGGCCAACTCCGATGCCCTCGGCACCCTGAGAATTCTTGAAGCCGTGCGGATCCTTGGATTGACCTCCAAAACCCGCATCTATCAGGCCAGCACCAGCGAACTTTATGGCTTGGTGCAGGAGATCCCCCAGAAGGAAACGACACCGTTCTATCCCCGCAGCCCCTACGGCGTCGCTAAACTTTATGCCTACTGGATCACAGTCAACTACAGAGAGGCCTACGGAATGTATGCCTGCAATGGAATTCTTTTCAACCACGAAAGTCCCCGCCGTGGAGAGACCTTCGTGACCAGGAAGATCACTCGGGGCCTGGCACGCATCGATGCCGGCCTCGATCAGAGCCTCTTCATGGGCAATCTTGATTCCCTGCGCGACTGGGGCCATGCCAGGGATTATGTGGAGATGCAGTGGCGGATGTTGCAACAGGAGAAGCCGGAGGATTTCGTGATCGCCACCGGCCGCCAGGAAACGGTGCGACGCTTCATTGAACTGACCGCCGAGCAACTCGGCTGGGGAGGTATCGCCTGGAGCGGCACCGGTGTGGAAGAAACGGGCGCCCGCCGCGACACCGGAGCCACCGTGGTACGCATCGATCGTCGCTACTTCCGGCCTGCGGAGGTGGAGACCCTGCTTGGGGATCCGACCCGGGCCCGGGAACGACTGGGATGGACACCCACCACCACCCTCGAGGAACTGGTGGCGGAGATGGTGGCGGCGGACAAGGAAGAGGCCGCCAAGGAAGCCATGCTGCGCCGCGAGGGGTTCGCCGTCGTCGGCTCCATGGAGAATCCTCCCCAGGTCGGCCTGACGACCGTGCCTTGACGACATCCTCTCGACCCCGACCTGCCGAGCCGGAACCTGATTTCTCCCCCATGCTGATCTCACCCACCGATCGGATCTTCATCGCGGGCCATCGGGGCATGGCAGGCTCGGCCATCGCCCGCCGGCTGAAGGCGGAAGGGCACCACCATCTGCTCACCGTCGCCCGCGGCGACCTCGATCTCCTCGATGGACCCGCCGTGTCGGCCTGGTTCGCCGATCAGCGACCGGACGTGGTGGTGCTGGCCGCCGCCAGGGTGGGAGGCATCCTGGCCAATGCCACCTACCCCGCCGACTTCCTGCTCGACAACCTCAAGATCCAGCAGCACGTCATCGAGAGTGCCTGGCGCCAGGGCACCCGGAGGCTGCTGTTCCTGGGCAGCAGCTGCATCTATCCCAAACTGGCCGACCAGCCCATCCGGGAGGAGGCCCTTCTGGGTGGGCCGCTGGAGCCCACCAATGAGTGGTACGCCATTGCCAAGATCACGGGCATCCAGTTGTGTCGTGCCCTGCGCCTTCAGCACGGCTTCGATGCCATCAGCCTGATGCCCACCAACCTCTATGGCCCCGGCGACAACTACCACCCCACCAACAGCCATGTGTTGCCGGGTCTGATCCGCCGCTTCCAGGAAGCCCGCGAAGCGGGCGCCTCCGAGGTGATCTGCTGGGGGAGCGGACGGCCTCGCAGGGAATTCCTTCATGTCGACGACCTGGCGGACGCAGCCCTGTTCTGTCTGCGCCACTGGCAACCGGGCGCCGGGGATCTGCAGCACATCAACGTGGGTACGGGATCGGACGTGAGCATTCAGGAGCTGGCAGCGATGGTGGCCGACGCCGTGGGCTACCGGGGCAGGGTCGGCTGGGACACCAGCAAGCCCGACGGAACCCCTCGCAAGCTGCTGGACGTCAGTCGCCTGTCCGCTCTGGGCTGGCGGGCGGCGATTCCCCTTCGGGAGGGGCTCCGGCGCACCGTGAAGGAGTACGTTGCCGACCGCGCGAGTGGTGCCGAGGTGCGGCTGTGAGGATTCTGGTCACCGGCGGAGCGGGGTACATCGGCAGCCATGCCGTCAGAGCCCTGACCAGAGCCGGCCACCAGCCTGTGGTGCTCGACAACCTGGTCTACGGCCATGCCGACATCGTCGAGAAGACCCTGAAGGTTCCGCTGGTGCTGGGCCAGGTGGGCGACCGCGAAGTCCTTGAGCCATTGCTGCGCGGCCGCCATCCAGCCCTTGTAGGCACGGCCCTGGCAGGCAAACCCATCGAGGCGGTGCTGCACTTCGCCGCCTACGCCTACGTGGGCGAATCGGTCAGCGATCCGGCCAAGTACTACCGCAACAACCTGGGAGACACCCTCACCCTGCTGGAAGCCCTGGTGGCCAGCGAGCGCCCCCTGCCGATCGTCTTCTCCTCCACCTGCGCCACCTACGGCATCCCCCAGCAGGTGCCCATCACCGAGGAGCATCCCCAGGCTCCGATCAATCCGTACGGCCGCAGCAAGTGGATGGTGGAGCAGCTGCTCACCGACTTCGCTGCGGCCTACGGCCTGCCCAGCGTGATCTTCCGCTATTTCAACGCCGCCGGGGCCGATCCCGACGGTGACCTGGGGGAAGATCATGACCCGGAAACCCACCTGATCCCGCGGGTGCTGGACACCATGAGCGGGAAGGAGCCCTACCTGCAGATCTTCGGGGACGACTACCCCACCCCCGATGGCACCTGCATCCGGGACTACATCCACGTGGCCGACCTGGCCGATGCCCACGTGCTGGGTCTGGAGCGGTTGCTCAGGCTGCGGGAGCGGGAGGAGAGCGAGCGGAAACCTCTGACCTACAACCTCGGAAACGGCACGGGATATTCGGTCCAGCAGGTGATCGAAACCGCCAAGGCCGTGACCGGACGCGGAATTCTGGCCCACGTGGCCAGGCGACGGGACGGTGACCCTCCCCAGCTGGTGGCCGGGGCCGAGCGAGCCCATCGGGAACTGGGATGGCGCCCCCGCTTCCCCGAGCTTGAAACCATCATCGCCCATGCCTGGGCCTGGCATCAGAAGCGGCATCAGGGTTGAGTCCTTCCCGTGCCTGCCAGGGTCTGGAGAGGGGTTCGCCGATGAACACACCCTGTCCGGGCATGGCCACACTGCGCCAGTAACTCTCGATGAGGGTGTCGCCGCGCAGGTAATAGGTCAGAAGCAGACCAGGATCGGAGAACTTGGCCGGGAAGCTGCACGGTTCCACCACGGTGCCGTAACTCCCCGTGGCACCGGCCTCAAGCCAGCGAAGCGCACTCATCTGGGTGCTGTCGGTCAGCCGCCCCCCGAAGGAGGTGAGGTGATCGGCGACGGCACCCGGCCGATAGCGGTTGGTGCGGATTCCCGGGGGGAAGGCCAGTCCGGTGAAGTAGGCCATGACGTCTTCCGCCCCCACCAGAGCATCGGAGCTGAGCACCCTGACCCGGAATCGGGCACCCAGGGCCGCCTCCACACGCCCATAGCCCCTTGCCCTGGTGTTGCGGGCGGAGTCGCTGCTGCTGAGCAGATAGGCCGTCCCCGGGGGGGCCGTGCCGTCGGCGGCCATGCCGCGCTGAATCAGGCGTCTGGCCTTGTCCGGGCTGGTGGCCGCCAGCATCATGCTGGGCCGAACGCGCAGCTGGTCCCAGGGCCGGCGCACATCACCGCGGGCGAAGAGGGGACTCAGGGCGGTGGTCCGGCAGCCTTCCGCACAGAAGCGGCCATCCAGACCGAAGGTGAAGGCACTGGTGATCGACTGACAGCCCACGCGGTAGGGAGCCGCCCAGGCCAGCGCATAGACCTGTACATGGGCCGGGGTGAGCCGATCCACCGTGCGCTTGAGGGAACGGAAGACCTCCGGGCTGAGGTCCGAGACACCGGGGGGAAATCGGACCCGGATCACCTGGCTGGCGGGGATGAGGCGGGAGGCCTGGTAGGTCCGGCCGATCATTTCGCTGAGGGGATCGGCGGCATTGATGACGATGGCCAGGTGCCGATGGTCCAGGGGGCCTTCCGAGAGTTCTCCAGCGGCGAGGGCATCCGGGCCGGATCGCGGGGCATCGCCGCCCGACGCCACGGCCAGCAACAGAAGGGCCAGGGCGGAGAGCAGCCGGCGAAGCCAGGGAGGCGGCTGAATCACATGCGGGGGCTCACCGGCCATGGGGAAGGAACCGGTTGGCCCTGGAAGTGGACCCAGCCTCATGCCGGGGTGAACCTCTTCCCCTTCCCTGCCCTCTAATACAGACCTATTGGGTTCTAAGGCAATCGTATGGCCAATCCAGCTTTCCACGCCTGTTCCAGGGGAGGGACCTGGGCCTAGATTGCCTTCCATACAGCCTGTTGGTCTCTCGATGTCACGCCTCCCCCTGATCCGATTGACGAAGCCGATGGCCTGACACGATTCGCTGCCACGATTCGCTGACGTACATTCATCCTCGGATCTTCAATCTGGTTGCATAGATTCCGATCATCAGATCAGGGATGGTCCTTCCTCCACTCGTACCGCTTCAAGCGTCCTTTTCGCCTTGCCGTTGATGCCATTTCCCTATCGCATCGCCAGACGAATCATAAGCCCTCTGATCGCCCCCTTTCTCGATCAGAGACCTGCAGCCCGTCTGATCCGGCATTCCGCGAAGCGATCCTGGAGACTCATCGTTCTCAACTTCACCACGAGCCTGGCAGCCAGTCTCAGTGAAGGAGCCACTCTTGGCGTCATCTTTCTTGCGGTGAGCCTGATCAGTCACCCCCAGAGCAGTGACTGGAACAGCATCTCATTTCTCGCGCCGCTGCGCCGTCTGCCCTCGCTTCATGCCTGGGTCGCCGAAGTGCTGAACAGCTCCAATGGGCGGGAAGCCATCTTCCTGCTGCTCCTGGCCACCGCCGTCGCCCTGCAGGCCATGATGGCGGCCACCAGCTACGTGAGCAACGTCAGCACGGCCGTCATGGGCGCCCGACTGAGCGAAGAAATCACCAGCAAACTGAATGCACGGGTTCTCGCTCTTACTTTCGCCTGTGCAAGCCGCTATCGAATCGGCAACCTTCTGAACTACGTGGGCAGCGGTGGCGCCACCGTGCAGAAGGAGATCTCCCTGGCCAGTGGGGTGGTGATGAATACCCTGCAGCTACTGATTTATCTCTCGATCCTTGTCGCCATCTCTCCATGGCTGCTGCTTGGGGCTTTCGCCATTGCGGGCGTCATGCAGAGCGTCCAGCGAGTGCTCTTACCGCGCATTCGCAGGAATGCAAAACGGCAGAAGAAACTGAGTGTCGAGATTTCAAGCCGCCAGACCGAGCAGATTCAGGGTCTGCGCCTGTTGCACAGCACCGGCCAGCTCAAGCAATCCCAGGAACAGCTGAAGTGGGTTCTCAGAGAGAATCGGCGAAACACGATTCAGCTGAGCAAGCTCACCAATCTGGTGCAGCCGATCTCCAACATGCTGCCGATCATCGCGATCTCCCTGATCGCCGCGCTGAGTCTGGTCTTATTCAAGGATCGAAGCACCGGTGTGCTGCCCAGCCTGGTGACCTTCATCATCGCCCTGCAGCGACTGAACCAGCGCGTCGGCGCCCTGACGGGGCTTGCGACAAGCTACGCCGCCAATTCCGCCCAGGTGACCCGGCTCAACGAAATCCTTCGCGATGACGACAAGCAATTCGTTCGGACAGGAGGTACGCCGTTCTTGAGCCTGAAGGATTCGATCCTGATGGATGATGTCTCACTTCGCTACAGCCCCGATCTTTCCCCGGCGCTTCGTTCCATTCATCTCAGAATCATCCGCGGCCAGACGGTTGCCCTGGTGGGTTTCAGTGGTGCCGGCAAGAGCTCCATCGCCGATCTGCTGGTGGGTCTCTACGATCCCAGCGAAGGCAGGATTCTCATCGACGACATCGATCTTCGTGACATCGATCTTGCCAGCTGGCAGCAACGCCTGGGGGTCGTCAGTCAGGACACCTTCCTCCTCAATACCAGCATTGCCAGAAACATCGCTTTCGGGGTCCCGCAGGCCAGCAAGGAAGCCATCATGGAGGCCGCATCCAAGGCCCAGGCCTCCGGCTTCATCGAGGGTTTTCCCGAGGGCTACGACACGATGATCGGCGAGCGCGGCTACCGACTCAGCGGCGGCCAGCGTCAGAGAATATCCCTGGCCAGAGCCATCCTGCGCAAACCGGAACTGCTGATCCTCGATGAAGCCACCAGCGCGCTCGACAGCCAGAGCGAGCGTCTGGTGCAGCAGGCGATCGAACAGTTCGAACGCCAGCACACTGTGCTGGTGATCGCCCACCGCCTGAGTACGATCGTCAAGGCTGATCTGATCTGCGTTCTCTCGGAGGGGAGGATCGTCGAGCGAGGCCAGCACCATGAACTCCTGGCCCTCGACGGGCTCTACGCCAGGCTCTGGCACGACCAGTCCAAACACCCCCTGCAGAGCACCGTGGCCATGACGTCCACCTGATGAAATTCACCTTCGTCGCCAACACCCTGCCCGATTCCCTGGATCAACCAGGTGGCCATCCTCGCCACGGGTTCAGTGAGCCAATGGATCCTTCAGCATGATCATCACCTGCACCATCGACAACAACTACATCCGGCACTGTGCTGTGATGCTGAAGTCGCTTCATCTCTCCAATCCAGAGGAGAGCATCAGCGTCTATATCTTGCACGGCGTCATCGATTCTGCGGAAAGGGCTCGACTGGCTGCCTATCTCGGAGATTTCCTCCCCTCGGTATCCTTCCTCCAGTTGGATGAAGAGATGTTGTCGGGATTTCCCGTCTTCGGCCACATCACCCTGGCCGCCTATTTCCGGTTGCTGCTGCCCGCGGCCCTGCCCCACGCAGTGGAGAAGGTGCTCTATCTCGACTCCGATCTGATCGTCGTCGACTCTTTACGGGATCTCTGGGAATCATCGCTTGGAGAGAACAGCATCGCTGCGGTCGAGGAACACAACCAGGATTTCGATCGCCGCAGGCTCGGCCTGGCAGAAGGTTCCCTGGTGTTCAACTCCGGGGTCATGCTGATCGATCTGGAGCGCTGGCGCAGGGAGAACATCCTGGCCAACGGCCTTGAATTCGCCAGAACCCATCCTGAGCGCATCAAGCACTGGGATCAGGACGTGCTCAACTCCCTGCTCGAAACCCGCTGGCACCGCCTCGACTGGCGGTGGAATGCCCTGCCCCACCTCTGGATGCAGTCGAAGTATGCCGATCCCGCCACCCCCCTGGGCCAGCAGGCCGAAGTCGTCAGAGCCAGACCCGCCGTGATCCACTTCGCCGGGTCCGGCATCGCCAAACCCTGGCACCACCGCTGCACCCACCCCTGGCGCCAGCGCTATCGGGACCTCCTCCAACAGACACCCTGGGCTGGTCTGCCCCTGGAGGACGCTCCTGACGCCTCCCAGGTACACGCCCTCGGGACGCTGCGCTCCCGCATCAAGCGCGCAGGCAAGTCCATCCTCGGCAGGCTGAGGCCCTAGGCATCCATGACCATCCAGCTCGGCGATCACCGACTCACCTGCATCGGCTACTGCGACCTCCCGGAGGCCGAACTGTTGGGCCGCTTTCTAAGGCAGGGGACCCAATCCCTGACCGACGCGGAAGGGGAATACACCCTTGTGATCGAGGCCGGAGGGGACGAGGTGACGGTGGTCACCTCCCCGGTCGGTGCCACCCATTACTTCTACACCGAGCGGAACGGTCGCCTGTTCCATGGGGACCAGGTGGCGGACATCCGACGCCGCAGCGGTCTGGACTGGAGCTGGGATTGGCAGGCCCTCGGTGATCTCTGCCAGCTCGAGAACCTGACCGACAACCACACGCTCCACCCGGAGATCCATCGGGTGCCCCCCGGCAGCATCCTGCACTTCACCGACGGGAGGCTTGCGCTTCGGTCGGTGGCGGCTCTCGACAGGATTCCCGCGGCACCCCCCGACCCGGAGGCGGCGGTGGAAGCCCTCAACGCCTCAGTGGCCAGGCTGGCGGGAAACCAGCCTTTCCTTTCCCTCTCAGGAGGCTTCGATTCCCGCGTGATCCTCGCGTCGATGCTGCGCCTGGGACTGAGGCCCCATCTGATCACGATGGGTCGGGAGGAGGCCACCGACGTCCAGGTGGCCAGGACCATGGCCCAGCGCTTCGACCTTCCCCACCAGCTGATCACGCTGGATCTGGCGGAATTCTTCGCCCAGGCCCCCACCATCTCCGGCATCACCAACGGCACCAAGACCGCCTGGCACTGGCACACTTACCTCTATCCACTGAAGGCAGCGATCCCTGCCGATGCCACGTTCTTCGTCGGCACGCTCGGGGAATTCGCCCGCTCCTACTACTTCGACAGGGGCTGGCTGGGCCGGCTGGCATCCCTGGCCCCTGGATCCGCCCTGGGCCGTTTCTGGCGGATGAAGCTGGCCCGTCACCCGACGTTCAACCCCGAGGAACTGCCCCACCTGGCGCCCCAGCTGGCCGGCGAGCTGACGGCGGAGGGCCGGGAACGACGGGCCGAAAGGCTCGCCGGCTTCTGCCACGGGGAGTTTCTGGACGGCCTCACCCGCTACTACTTCGAGCAGCGGGTACCCAACTTCTATGCCAACGGCATCCGTATGTACCGGGCCTCCAGCGCCTGGCGTTCCCCCTTCCACGACCGCCGCTGGATCGAGGCGATCTGGAACCTCCCGGATGGTTGGAAGCTGGGCTCCAACTGGCACCGCTACGCCATTGCCCGCAACTGCCCCGAACTGCTGGCGTTCCCTGAGGAGAACGGCTTCGACCGCACCCGCATGCTCACCAAGGCGCCGCCGCTCTACTGGACGCCGCCCCTGCGACGGGCCAGGTACGTGAGCTACGACCTGAGCGCCGACTGGTACCGCGATCCACGCATGCACGCCTTTCTCCAGGACCACGGCAGCCTGATCGAAGACCTGGTGGACCCGGCCCTGCTCAGGCGGATCCTCGACGCCCACCGCAGCGGCAATGACCGTACCCGGACCCTGGCCTTCCTGCTGACGCTGATCTTCTGGAAGCAGGTGATCAGCTCATGAGGGTGCTGTTCGTCTCGCACATGGCCACCCGCAGTGGCGCCCCGCTGCTGCTGCTGTGGCTGCTGCGCTGGCTGATGGACCATGAGTGCGGGATCGATCCCGCCGTGGTGCTGCTCAGTGATGGCCCCCTGCGAGCTGATTTCGAGGCTCTTGCCCCCACCGTGACCTGGAGCAAGCCGCTCTTCCGGCCCCTGCGTGAGCGGCTGGCCGCCAGGCTGCGGGGCCGAACGTCGTCCAGCCCCGCGGACCTGCTGGCGGGGGCGGTGAGCAGTCGCAGACCGGATCTGATCTACCTCAACACGCTGGTCATGGGCCGGCACCTCAGGGGCCTGAAGGCCGATCCCCAGCGGCCTGCCTGCCTCACCCACGTGCACGAACTCGAGACGACGCTCGCCACCATGAGCACGCCTGAGGATGTGGCCTGCCAACTTGCCCTCTCAGGCGAAGTGGTGGCCTGTGCCGAGCGGGTGAGGCAGTCGCTGCTGAGCCATCACGGCCTCCCCCTCGAACGTTGCACGACCATTCCCGAATTCATACCCTTTGCCCCTCCCGAGCATGATCGGCCTGTTCAGGCTCACCCCTCGCCCCTGCGGGTTCCGGACCATCCCCTTCTGAAGCGCCTCGATGCCGCCCTGGAGGAGGGCTGCTTCGTGTTCGGCTTCGCCGGCCAGGCGATTCCCCGCAAAGGGTTCGATCTCTTTCCCCTGCTGGTGCGTGAATGTGAGCGGGTCTTCGCCGGCGAGCCCTTCCTGGCCGTCTGGCTCGGCGCGGCACCGGACCAGGCAGAAGTCATCGTGGCCCAGCGAGATCTGCGCCTGCTCGGCCTGGAGCACCGGGTCCTGCTGCTGCCGCCGATGCCCTCCGGCATCGACATCATCCGTCGCTACGCGGTCCATGGCCTGCTCTCGCGAGAAGATCCCTATCCCGTGGTCGCCCTGGAGGCCGCCGCCGCGGCCGTGCCCACCATCTGCTTCCGGCATGGGGGCGGAATCGTCGACTTCGTGGCCGACGGCTGCGGAGTCACGGTGGATTACCTGGATCTGGGGGCCTTCGCGGTGGCCCTGCACATGCTCAGCATGGATAAACAAACCCGCCGCAAGCTCGGAGAGCGCAGCCGGGCCAGGGTGTTCCGCGAGTCGAGCATCGATCAGGTGGCGCCCCGGCTGCTGGCGTGCATGGAACGGGCCGTCGCGGCCGGACCCCGCCATGGTTGAGATCCCGCTGCCCGACTCCCATAGCCTCTACGGCTGGGCCAAGAGCCCCGGACTCACCGTGCCCGAGCGTTTCAGTGCCGATCCGGACCGGCCCCTGTTCTCCATCGTCATCCCGACCCTCAACCAGGGTCATTACATCGAGGACACCCTGCTGTCGATCCTCTGGCAGGGCTACGACAACGTCGAGATCATCGTGGTCGACGGCGGCAGCACCGACGAGACGCCCGAGGTGCTGGCCCGTTACCGCCCCTGGATCCGTGTGCTGATCTCAGAACCCGACCGTGGTCAGTCGGACGCCATCAACAAGGGCTTCCGCCACGCTCAGGGTTCAATTCTGGCCTGGCTCAACTCCGACGACATCTTCCTGCCGGGAGCGTTCCACGCCGTGCTGGCCAGCTTCGCCGCCCAGCCCTCCGGTCGCTGGGTGATCGGCAGCGGCGACATCATCAGCGCCGACCAGCAGTTCCTGCGTCATGTGCCCGCTCGGGAGGGCTCAAAGGAGACTCTGCTGGCGATGGAGAACAGCTGCTTCCTTCTCCAGCAGAGCTGCTTCTGGACCGCCTCCCTCTGGCAGGAGGCCGGGGGCGTTGATGAATCCCTCAGCCTGCTGATGGACTACGACCTATGGTGGCGCTTCTCAAAACGCTGCAATGGCATTGTCACCCAGGAGAAACTGGGGGCCATGCGCTATTACGCCAACGTAAAGACCCGGCGCCAGATGGAACGCTTTCCCGCCGAGCTCGCCACCATCTACGCCCGTTACGGAGCCAGGGAGCAGCTGGACCGGCTGGTGGGTCGTCTGCTGGCCGACAAGTCCGCAACCAGCGAACGGCTGAAGGCCCTGGAGCGGCAGCTGCCGGTCCGGCTGCTGCGGCGTTTACGGCTGCTTCCCAGGCGATGACCTCACCCGAACTCTTCGTCGGCATCACCAGCTGGAACAGTGAGCTGTTCCTGCCCCACTGCCTGGAGGCCCTGCAGACCACCACCGCGGGCATCGACACCCGCGTCTGTGTGCTGGACAACGGCTCCACCGACCGCTCGGTGGCCTTCGCCCGGGAGCGGGGCGCCGAGGTGGTGGTGCGCCGCTGCAGCCAGCCCGACGCCCTCAATGCCCTGCTGCGCCGCTCCCGCTCTCCCTACACCCTGCTGATCCATGCGGATGTGATCCTGCTGAATCCAGGCTGGTTCCAGCTGTGCCGCTCCCGTCTCAGCGACGGGGTGGCGCTGGTGTCGCCCCAGGACATCGGCTGTGGCCCCCTCACCAGGCCGTTCGGAGCCGGCAAACCGGAAAGTTCCTTTCTGCTGATGCACACCGAACGGTTCCGTCGCTGCCGGCGGATCCATTGGCGGCGTCGTGGCCGCTGGCAGCGGCCCCGGTACGAGATCGACTTCCATGCTCCCCACATCACCCACCACCTCCCCGACGAACTGAGCCGGCATGGGCTCGACTGGGTGCCGATGGACGTCTATGTCTCCAATCGGTCCAGCGAGCCGCTGTTCACGCCCCCATCTCCTCCCACGGTCTGGAGCGACGAGCTGGCCTACCTGCGCTACGGGCTGGGCAACTTCTACGGCCTCGACGGCACCATCACCCACTACCACAACTGGTACGACCGGATCGAAGCCCGGGAGAAGACCGAAGCCGCACCCCGCCCGGGACGCAAGGATTTTCCGGTGGACTTCATCCGCTCCTACACCAACCGTCTGCTGGAGGACTACCGCGCCGGCAGGCTGGAACTTCCCACCGACCTGAGCACGACCCGCACCCCCAGGGCGCTCTAGACGCCCCGTCTCCTCCATGACCGCCTCCTCGCCACCACGGCCGATCGCGGCCCACTTCCTGCTGGTGCCGGAACTGCTCCACTCGCCCCCCAACGAGGCGATCATCTCCGCCCTCCTGGAGACAGGCCACGATGTCCACGTGTTCGCTCCCGGTCCCTGCGGCAGCACAGCTCCCTACGGCGAGCGGGTCACCACCCATCGGGCGGCCTACTCCATGCGCTGGCTGCTCAGCCAGGCCTGGCGGCCCCGCTGGCGCCGCTATGCCTGCTTCTCCGGCACCACCGAGGATCCGATCGCCCTGGTGGGTGTGCTGGCCAGGCTGCACCGTCGTCCCTCCTTCGTGCTCGGCGACGAGATCCGCGCCGGCAGCTATCGGGGTCCCCGCTCGAACCGGTGGAAACAGCTCTGCCTGAACGCCTACCGCCGGGCCCGCTTCACCATCGTCAACGACACCCACCGGGTGCCACTGGTGCGCGACTACGCCTGCCTGCCGCCGGAGCAGCCGGTTCTCGTCTACCCCGGCTGCTTCCGCAACCCCCCGGCGAGGGATCCGGAGCTGCGTCGTCAGCTGCGCCGGAGCTGGGGGATCGGCCCCGATTCCCTCACCCTGGCCATCTCGGGGGGCTTCAACCTCACCGCCGGTGCCGACTGGCTGCTCGATGCCCTCCATGAGGACCCCTCCCTGTGCGCGGTGATCCAGCCGCTGGGGATCGATCCCCTGGCGCTGTATCTGCTGAGGCGCCTGAGCCTGGGCGGCCGGCTGCACATCGAGACGAACCGCCTGTCCTGGCAGGACGCCTGGCGATCGGCGGTCGGCTACGACATCGGTCTGGCCGTCTACACCAATCCGGCCCCCCAGTTCCAGGCCATGGGCATCAGTTCCAACCGTCTCTGCATGTATCTGGCCATGGGGGTGCCCGTGATCTGCAGCCGCCAGAGCAGTTTCCAGTTCGTCGAGGACTTCGGCTGCGGCGTGATGGTCGACGACGGCCCCAGCTTCCTGGCAGCGGCCCACCACCTGGGAGCTGACCTGGAGGCCCGGCGGGAGGACTGTGCCCGCTGCTTCCGCGACCACATCCGTCCCCGGGAGCGTTACGGCGCCCTGGTGGAGGCGATCGGTGCCCTCCCTCAGCGCTGAGCCGAGGCCCTTCACCCAAGCCATGAACCGCTCCTCCCTCAACCTGCGCCTCTACCTCGCCGCCCGGGCCGTGCTGCACGGCAGCCGCCGCCGCGTTCCGAGGGCGCTCCTCCCCCCCAGACATCAACTCGCTGATCGATTCAGCATCGCGATCACCACCTTTGAAGCCCGCTACGAGAGCTACTTCAAACCCCTGTACCGGTCGTTGCGGCGCAGCTTTCCCGAGGTGCCGATCCTGGTGGCCGTCAACGGCCACAGCGATCCGGTCAGCCATGGCCGGTATCTGGATCGGCTGCGACAGGAGCTGGCGGAAGGCGAGCCGCCCCATTGCCGCTTCCTGTTGCACGATCGGGTCGTGGGGCTCTGCCAGCTCTGGAACGAACTGCTCCAGGCCAGTCCCACCCCCACCACCCTGGTGCTGAACGACGACCTTCGCATCGACCCCTGGCTGCGGCGCTGGGCGGAGGCCATGGCGTGGGAGCAGGTGGATCTGACCCTGCTCAACAACACCTGGTCCCATTTCGCCATCAGCCGGAGCTGCTGGGAGAAGGTGGGCGCCTTTGACCAGAGCTTCAGCGGCATCGGCTTCGAGGACATGGACTACACCGCCCGTGCCTCCCTGGCCGGCGTCGGGATCAAGGGCGTGTCCTGCCCCTATCTGCACCATGCCAATGACCAGCCAGCCACCACCTCCTTTGATGGGCAGTCGGAGCGGGTCTGGGGGAAGTACACCTCCGCCAACCAGGAGAGCTTCTTCCGCAAATGGGAGACCTGTCCCGAGCCGGAGGGCATCTACATACGCCAGCTGGGCGGTCACGTCAGGCCCATCGCCCCCCTGCCCCACCTGCCCGTGCCGCCGCTGATGGCTGCCGGGCCAGGGGTCCTCTACCCGGATCGAACGCCATGAAGGTGTTGATCCTGGCTCCCTCCGCCTACCTTCTCGGCGGTGTTCAGGACTGGCTGGCCCATCTGGTGCCAGGCCTGCGGGAGGGAGGCCTCGATGTCTCGGTGGCCATGCCGGACGGCGACCATCACCGGCATGGGGTCTACGCCAAGGCCTATCCGGCCCTGGCGGCGCAGCCGATCCGCAATCCCAGCGGCAGTGCCGAAGGGCGGATCCGCGCCATCGCCGGTCTGCTGGAACGGCTGAACCCCGAGCTCGTGCTCGGCGTCAACCTGGTCGATCTCTACCCGGCAGCCCGAAGGGCCCGACGGGAGGGCCGGTTCGGCGGGAGGGTGGCGATGACGCTCCATGCGCTTCAGCCGGAGTACTACGGCGACCTGCAGCGCCACGGTGCCGGGATCGATGCGGTGATCGCCACCAACCGTCTGGCCTGCCGGCTGGCGAGCGAAAGGGGCGGGATGGAGCCCTCCCGGGTTCTTTACGCCCCCTACGGCGTGCCGGTGCCACCCTGGAAGGCCCCGACCGGTGATCCGGCGGACACCCTGCAGCTGGCCTGGGTGGGCCGGCTGGAACAGGCCCAGAAACGGGTCCATGACCTGCCTCCGCTGCTGGAGGCCCTGGAGGCCCGGGGCATCCGGGCCCAGCTCAGCATCGCCGGGGACGGTCCCCGGCGGCTGGCGCTGGAGAGCGACCTGGCCCACTGGATCGAGCGCGGCCAGGTGCGGATGCTCGGTCACGTCGACCAGAGGGGACTGGCGGATCGGATCTATGGCCATCACCATGCGCTGGTGATCACCTCCTCATGGGAGACGGGCCCGATCGTGGCCTGGCAGGCGATGGCCAGCGGCATGGCCGTGGTCAGCAGCCGCTACGTGGGATCGGGGCTGGAGGGAGCCCTGGTGCATGAAGCCACGGCCCTGCTGTTTCCCTGCGGCAATACCGCCGCCGCCGCGGACGAACTGGGCAGACTCCGCCAGGCCCCGTTGCTGGATCGGCTCTCCCGCGCCGGCCACGCTCTTGTCGCGGGCCGCTACAGCGAGGCGGCCTCCCTGGACGCCTGGCGACGGGCGCTGGGGGAGGTGATGACCCTGCCCCCCCTGCCGGCGGCCCCGCCGGAGCCCACAGCGGCTGCCGCCGGCCGGCTGGACCGCTGGCTGGGCAGGGGCCGCGCCGAAGACCTGCGCCGACTGCTGGGGATGCGGTTCCGTCATGCCAGCGCCGGCAGCGAATGGCCCCACAGCGGCAGCCACGCCGCCGACGGAGCCGACCTGCTGAAGGCCGCCGCCGGTCTCGATCAGCCTGCCGATCACCACCCCGATCCCCTGCCGGATCCCCATGGCTGAAGCAGGGGGAGCCTCCCTGAAGGAGTGGCTGGGGGTCTGGCTGAAGGACCGGCTGCGCTACGAGCGCCTGCTCCACCGGCCCGCCCCCGCCCATCTGGGAATCGCCAACCGGAACGAGCGGCTCGAGGCCGCCCCCGATGGGCGCGGCCAGGCCTGTCTGTGGCGCTTCACCTCCCGCCTCCATGCCCCCAGCGTCCAACCCGGACTGGGCCTGCGCCTGCTGGAGCGCTGCCTGGAGGAAGCACCGATCCGGCGCCGCAGCGCCCCCCGCTGGGGCGACGGCCCGCCGGAGCTGAGCGTGCTGATCGGTCACCGGGGCACCGAACGGCTGCCCCTGCTTCTGGCCACCCTGGAATCCTTCGCCGCCCAGGAGGATGTCCGCCTGGAATGCCTGGTGATCGAGCAGGACAGCCAGCCCCGCATCGCCGAGCGGCTCCCGGCCTGGGTGCGCCACGTGCATGGGCCTCTCTCCGACCCGGGGGCCCCCTACAACCGTTCCCACACCTTCAACCTGGGCGCCCGCCAGGCCCGGGCTCCCGTGCTGCTGCTGCACGACAACGACATGCTGGTGCCGGCCGAGTACGGCCGCCGTCTGCTCGAGCGGGTCGCCCGCGGTTATGCGGTGGTGAATCCCAAGCGGTTCGTCTTCTACCTCGACGAGGACCACAGCGCCCGGGTGCTGGACGGCTCCGAGGACTACGGGGCACGGCCGGCGGAGGCGATCGTGCAGAACCTCGAGGCCGGGGGCTCCATGGCGATCACCGCCGAGGCCTATGCCGCCATCGGCGGGATGGATGAGGGCTTCGTCGGCTGGGGTGGGGAGGACAACGAGTTCTGGGACCGCTGCCTCACCCGGCCCACCTGGATCTGGGGCTACGAACCGATCGTGCACCTCTGGCACCGCGGCCAGCCCCTCAAGCACCGCCGGGACAACCCCAACCTGGAGCGGGCCCGGGCCGTGATGCGGCGCCCTCCCCTCGAACGCATCGCCGCCCTGCGGCCCGCCCCGGTGGCCGGCCTGGTGAGCACGATCATCCCGGTGCACAACCGCTCCAGGCTGTTGCGCGAGGCGGTGGCCAGCGTGCTGGAACAGGACCACCGGCCGATCGAAATCGTGATCGTCGACGACGGCTCCAGCGACGACACCGCTGCCGTGGCCGACGGGCTGGCTGCCGCCCATCCAGGAATCATCCAGGTGATCCATCAGCCCAACGGTGGTCCCGGCGCCGCTCGCCAGCGGGGACTGGACCACAGCCGTGGTGAATTCGTGCAGTACCTCGACAGCGACGACCTGCTTCTGCCCGGCAAGTTCAGCGCCCAGGTGGAGGCCCTGCGCCAAGCTCCCGAGGGCCAGATCGCCTACGGCCCCAGCCTGGAAGAGGACCATTCCCAGCAGCCCGTCCGTCGCCGTGGTCCCATGCGGGCCACCGGCACGCCCCTGAAGCGCCTGTTCCCCCTGCTGTTGCTGGAGCGCTGGTGGACCACCAGCTGTCCGCTCTATCGGCGCGCCCTGCTGGACCGAATCGGTCCCTGGCAGCCGTGGATCAACGAGGAGGACTGGGAGTACGACGGCAGGGCAGGCGCGGCCGGGGCGCCCCTGGTATGGGTGCCGATCGAGGTGTCCGTGCGGCGGATTCACATGGGTGATGATCACCTGAGCGACCGGGGCCACCTGGACCCCCGCAAGCTGGAGCACCGGGCCAGGGCGCAGGACTCCCTGCTGCGCAGCGCTCTGACCGCCGGGGTGGACCCCCGCGGTCCGGAAATGGCCCGCTTCGCCCGTTCCTCCTTCCTGCTGAGCCGCCAGTGCGGCGTCGCAGGGGCGGAGCAGGCCTCCTCCCGGATGTTCAGGCTCGCCCGGCGGATCGGAGCCCGGGAGCTACGCCGGCGCATGGAGTTCCTTCTCTATGGGCTGCTGGCGGCCAGCCTCGGCTGGGGCCGGGCCGCCCGGTTGAGCATGGGGGTCCGGACACGGCGGCAGCCAACACCCCGCTCAGGGAGGAACATGTCCTGAAGTGATGCACGAGCCTGTGGACCACGAATCCGGCAAGGCCCCGTTGGTGTCGGTGGTGATGGGGGTGCGCAATGGTGCCTCCAGCCTGGCCGCCACCCTCGATTCCCTTGCCTCCCAGGAGGAGGTGAACCTGGAGATCGTGGTGATCAACGATGGTTCCAGTGACGACACCGGCGAGATCCTCGCGGCGTACGCCGCCCGTGACCCGCGCCTGAGGGTGCTGGAGCGCCGGGGCCGGGGACTCACCCGCTCCCTGATCGAAGGCTGTCAGGTGGCTCGCGGACCATTCATCGCCCGTCAGGATGCGGGGGACCTCTCTCTCCCGGGCCGGTTGCAGCGCCAGCTCCGCTGTCTGGAGGAGCACCCTGACGCCAGCCTCTGCTCCACCCACGTGCGGCTGGTGGTGCCCGAGGGAGCCACCGCCCGCGTGAACACGCCGGAGCCCAGGGACCTGGCCGATGGGCTCACCGGTCCCGCCATCCATGGCTCGGTGATGATGCGTCGCAGCGCCTACGAGCGGGCCGGGGGCTACCGGCCGATGTTCTACTTCGCCCAGGACATCGATCTCTGGAGCCGCATGGTGGAGATCGGCACCCATCTGGTCGTTCCGGAGGTGCTCTACGAGGCCACCCTCTCGCCCGGATCGATCAGCGGATCACGGCGTCAGGAGCAGGACGCATTCCATGCGCTCATCGTCGCGGCCACCCAGGCCCGACGCAGCGGCGAGGAGGAGACCCCCTGGCTGACCCAGGCCGAGGCCCTGAGCGATCGCTGCCGCGACTCCGGAGCGGAACCCCACCGGCAGGCCGATGGGGCTTACTTCATCGGCGCCTGCCTGACCCGCGAGCGTCCCGACCTGGCCCGGCTCTACCTTCGCCAGGCCCTCGCGCTCAACCCCTGGCATCTCAAGGCCCGACTCAAGCTGGCCACCCTGCCATGACCCTCAGCGTCGCGATTCCCACCTACGGCCGCGATCAGGTGCTGATCGAAAGCGTCGCCGCGCTGCTGGCCCTCGATCCTCCCCCCTTCGAGCTGCTGGTGGTCGACCAGACCCCCCGCCACGATCCGGCCAGCGAAGAACGCCTGGCCGCCTGGCAGGAGGAGGGCCGGATCCGCTGGCTGCGGCTGCCGACTCCTTCGATCACCGGGGCCATGAACCGCGCCCTCCAGGAGGCCTGCGGTGACAGGGTGCTGTTCCTCGATGACGACATCCTGCCCGACTCCGAGCTGCTCACCGCCCACGAACGGGCGGGGGAGACCACCCCCGACGCCATGCTGGCGGGGCGGGTGCTTCAGCCCTGGCATGGCGGCCAGAGCGATCCGGAGGATGGCCCGTTCCTGTTCAACAGCCTGCGGCCCAGGTCGGTGGAGGAATTCATGGGGGGCAACGTGGCCATCCCTCGCCGGCAGGCCCTGGACCTGGGGGGGTTCGACCAGAACTTCGTTCGGGTGGCCTACCGCTTCGAGGCCGAGTTCGCCCATCGCTGGCGCCGGGCCGGCCATCCGATCCAGTACGTGCCGGGTGCCCTGATCCATCACCTGCGGGCCGAACGGGGCGGAACCCGCAGCTACGGCAAGCACCTCACCACCGTGAAGCCCGACCACGCCGTGGGGCGCTACTACTTCCAGCTGCGCACCCAGCCCCTGCCAACGGCACTGGCAGCCTGCCTGCGGGGCTGGCTGGGGTCGGTGCGCAGTCGCCACCATCTGCGCCATCCATGGTGGATTCCTCCCACGCTGCTGGCCGAAGGCCGAGGCCTGCTCTGGGCTCTTCGCCTGCAGGCCAAGGGGCCGGCCCTTCTGCCCACCCGCCGCCGCCGTCTGCTGATCGCCGGCAGCCACCCCATTCAGTACCAGACGCCGCTGTTCCAGACCCTTGCCGAAGCCCCAGGCCTCCGCAGCGAGGTGCTCTACCTGACCCTTCCAGGCGAGGAGACCCAGGGACTGGGCTTCGGCGTCCCCTTCCGCTGGGATGTGCCCCTGCTGGAGGGCTATGCCTGGCATGAAGCCGCCAGCGGCCGGGGTCGTGGCATCACGGCCGGCTATCGGGGCGTCTGGCTGCGACATCCGATGAGGGAGCTGGGCTTCGGTCCCGCCCGGGAACGACCCGATGCCCTTCTGCTCACCGGATGGCACTTCCTCGGCATGGTGCAGCTGTTCCTCGCGGCCCGCCTGCGGGGTCTGCCGGTGCTGCTGCGGATGGATTCCAATGCCTTCCGTCCCCGCTCCTGGCCCCTGGCCCTCACCTACTGGTTCCTGTTCCGGGGGATCACGGTCGGTCTGCCCGTGGGGGCGGCCAATGCCCGCTGGTACCGCCAGTACGGCGTACCGCAGAACCGGCTGGTGGCCTCCCCCCACTTCGTGGATAACGCCTACTTCGGCGCCCGGGCCGATGGCCTGCGGCCCGAGCGCTCTGAACTCCGCTCCCGCTGGGGGATCCCTGCCGAGGCCTTCTGTTTCCTGTTCGCCGGCAAACTCCAGGCCAAGAAGCATCCGATCGACCTGATGGAAGCCCTGCGCCTGCTGCTGGCGGAGCCCCAGGCTCCCGCGGTGCATCTGCTGATGGTGGGCACCGGACCCCTGGAGGAAGCCTGCAGGGCCCATGCCACCCGTCACCGCCTGCCGGTGAGTTTCGCCGGTTTCCTCAACCAGTCGGAGATGCCGTCGGCCTACGCAGCGGCCGACTGCCTCGTGCTGCCCTCCGACCATGGCGAAACCTGGGGACTGGTGGTGAACGAGGCCATGGCCTGCGGCCTGCCGGCGATCGTGAGCGACCTCGTGGGTTGCGCCGAGGACCTTGTGCTCGAAGGTCTGACAGGCCTGGTGAGCCGCTTCGGCCACCCACCGGCCCTGGCGGCAGCCATGGGGCGGATGGCCGCCGATCCAGGCGCCGCCGCCCGGATGGGGGCGACGGCTCGGAAACGGGTCAACGGGCACTTCAGCGTTCAGAACGCCGCAGAGGGCATTCTGGCGGGACTGGCCCTTCTGGAGCGCCGCTGAGATGGCCAGGGCCCTGATCCTTTCCCTGCGCCCCCCGGTTGACACGGTGGCGTCCCAGGCCCTCCGGGGCAGGGAAGCGAAGGCCAGACCGGCCCATGGCTCCCGGGGATGAGGGTTCTCCATGTCATCCCCTCCATCAGCCCCCTCCGGGGAGGCCCCAGCCGGGCCGTGATCGACATGGTGGCTGCCCTGCGCGGGCATGACGTGGAGGCGGCCATCCTCACCACCAACGACCATGGCCCGGGCCTGCATCCCGATCTGGTCACCGGCCGCTGGCACTGGCATCAAGGAGTGCCGGTGCTGGCCTTCCCCCGCTGGAGTCCTCCGATGGCCTCCCTGCGGGAGTTCGCCGTCAGCCCCGGGCTCAGCCTGTGGCTGGCTCGACATCTGAAGCGGTACGAACTGCTCCACATCCATGCCCTGTTCTCCTATCCCTCCACCAGCGCCATGGCCCAGGCCCGTTGGGCGGGTGTTCCCTACATCCTGCGCAGCATCGGCCAGCTGAGCCCGTGGAGCCTGGCCCAGAGCCGCGGCCGCAAGCGCCTGTTGCTGCGTCTGATCGAACGCCGCAACCTACAGGGAGCGGCCGCCCTGCACTTCACCACCATGGCCGAGCGGGATGAAGCCGCCGCCCTCGGCCTGGCCCCTCCCGGTCTGGTGCTCCCCCTGGGGGTGCATGGCCCCATTGAGAACCTCGCTCCTGAGGGCGGCCACGACCGTGCCGCACCGGTGCGCTTCCTGTTCCTGTCCCGGCTGCACCCGAAAAAGCAGCTTGAGAACCTGCTGGAGGGACTGGCCCTGCTGCAGCGGCACCATCCCGAAGCGGAATGGGAACTGACCATCGCCGGCGAAGGGGAGGCCAGCTACGTCGCGGGCCTGCGTCAGTGCACCAGGGCTCTCGGCATCGACGCACGGTGCCGCTGGCTGGGTTTCGTGGAAGGGGAGGCGAAGTGGCAGACCCTCAAGGCAGCCGACTGGTATGTGCTGCCATCGGCGGCGGAGAATTTCGGCATCGCTGCGGTGGAGGCTCTGGCGGCGGGCACACCCGTGATCCTCTCCCCAGAGGTGGCCGTCGCCGCCGACGTTGCCCGCATGGGAGCCGGCCTGGTCAGCGCCAGCGACCCCGAAGCGCTGGCGCTGACCCTGTCGACCGCTCTGGAGCGGCCGTCCCTGTCAATGCGGGCTCGCGCCCTTAGCCTGGCTCAGACGGATTTTTCCTGGAACACGATTGCCCTTCAGCTGCGTGATACCTACCGCCAGGTGCTGACCTCCTCCGCCGGCCGATGACCATCCTGCTGCTGATCGTCCTGTTCGGGGTGCTCGCTGCGGTGCTCCTCGATGGGGACTGGCGCTCCGGCCTGCTGGTCACTCTGATCATCGGCTTCGTCCAGGATCCCCTGCGCAAGATCACCCCGGACCAGCCCAGTTACATGGTCGGGCTGGTGCTGATCGGCTTCGCGCTCTGCGGCGTGGTGCTGCTCGAGCGAACGGGACGCTTCAACCTGCGGGCCATGTTCTGGACGGTGCCCCGCTTCGATGAATGGGTGACGATCTACTTCGCGCTGATCGGCCTCCAGACCCTCAACAGCTTCGCCCGCTTCTCCGACATCCGCCTCACCACCATCGGAGCCGCTTTCTACCTCGCACCCGCCTTCGGCCTCTGGGTGGGTTTCCAGGTGGGGTGCCATCTGGCTTTTCTGAAGCGTCTGCTGACGCTCTATCTGATCGGTTCAGCGGTGATGGGCATCACCGTGTACCTCAGTTTCCAGGGGGTCGATCACCCCACCCTCAAGGAAGTGGGAGAGGGCCTGCTGATCACCTTCCGTGTCGGCTTCTCGGCCCAGGGGGCCTCCGGTTTCTGGCGCACCAGCGAGATCGCCTCCTGGCAGCTTTCTGCAGCCGCCTGCATCGCCGCGTCGATGGGCATCGCCAGCCAGAAGCCCACCATCCAGTTCGGGTTGCTGCTTCTGGCGGTGGGCTTCGCCTTCCTCACCATCCTCACCGGACGGCGCAAGGCCCAGGTGCTGATCCTGGCTTTCGTGGCCGTCTATCTGCTGCTCTTCAGCCGCAGAGCAAGTCCCGCCTCGAAGGAGCGGGTGATCACCAGCGTGCTGGGCGTGGCAGGAATCGCCTATCCCCTCTATGCCTTTCTCCTTTCGGAGAATCTCGGGGAGGACTTCGGCGAGTTCACCGGCCGCACCCAGACCATCCAGGAGGATCTGGTGGAACGCTTCAACTCCCAGGGCCTCGGAGCCGCCCTGAGGGCCATCGAGGTGTCCGATGGCATCGGCATGGGGGTGGGCGCCGGTGCCAGTACGGGAGGCCTGATCAGGAATGCGGCACGGAATGCCATCCGGAGTGTTGCATACGTCTCCGAGGGTGGGGGTGGCCGCCTGATCCTGGAACTTGGCGTGCCCGGCATCGTGATCCTCGGGGTGATTCTGCTGTTGCTGGCTCTGGTGCTGCTGCGCAACTTCAGACTGCTCAAGTATCTCCCCCAGTCCACGTCAGCCCTGCTGATGGGTCTGATGGCGTTCGCCCTGGCGAACGTTCCGGCATTCTTTTCAGCGGCCCAGCTCTATGGCGACCCCTTCGTTCTGATTCTGATGAGCATCTCGCTGGGCTCGTTCCTGGCCATTCCCACCCTCCTGGCCCAGCAGCAGCACCAGCAACAGCAATGGGCCCTGTGGCAGCAGCAGCAGCAACAACAACGCATGGCCTTGCTCCAGCAACATTCCCGACCTCCGGCATGAGTCACATTCCGGCCATCACCGCCAGGTCTTCCGACGCCGGAGTTCCCGTCGCCAGGCCCTCCGGCCCACCCATCACAGCCCTGATCCTGACCCACAACGAGGAGGCCAACATCGGCCGCACCCTCGATCACCTCGGCTGGCTGGACAGGATTCTTGTCATCGACAGTGGCAGCAGCGACGCCACTCTCGCCATCCTTGCCGAACATCCCACGGTGCGGGTGCTGCATCGCCCTTTTGACAGCTTCGCCGACCAGTGCAACTTCGGCCTGGGCCAGATTTCCACCCCGTGGGTGCTCAGCCTTGATGCCGACTACCTCATCCCGCCTTCCCTGGCCTCCGAGATCCAGAGGGTGACCAACGATCCCGCCAACGCGGCGGTGGCGGGCTTCGCCATCCCTTTCCGTTACTGCATCGCTGGGCGCCCCCTGCGCAGCGGCATGCTGCCCCCTCGGGTGAGCCTCTATCGCCACGGGGCCGGCCGCTATCGCAATGACGGCCATGGCCACCGGATCGTCCTGTCCGGTCCGGTCCACAGCCTGAGGCATCCCATCTTTCACGACGACCGCAAACCCCTGCAGCGCTGGCTGGCCTCCCAGCGCAGCTACCAGGCCATCGAAGCGGCCAAGCTGCGCTCCACTCCCTCCCGGCAGCTGTCCCTGGCTGATCGGCTGAGGAAGCACACGCCTCTGGCCCCACTCACCGCTCTTCTGTACTGCCTGCTGTGGAAAGGCGGCCTTCTTGAGGGGTGGCACGGCTGGGCCTACGCCCAGCAGCGGATGTATGCAGAACTTCTGCTGAATCTCCTGCTCCTGGAGGATCGGGATGATCGAACCTCGCTTTGAAGCCGCCGGCCCGACGCCCCCCCGACAGCCTCGTTTCCGTTCGCTTCCAGACACGATTTCTCATGATCGGGATGTTCGATTAAGGTCCGCCCTAGCTGCCGGGAGCGGCTGAGCAACGCCAGCCTTCCGTCATCTCCGTGCCCGGATTCCCAATCCCGGAGAGCCCCCACTCCGACCAGCCCACCGTCGATTCCCCCGCTTCGCTCCCCTCGATGCCTTCGATCCTGATCACCGGCGGCGCCGGCTTCATCGGCGTCAACGCCGCCCAGCACTTTGCCTCTCTGGGCTGGGAGGTGGTGATTCTCGACAACCTCTCCAGACGCGGCACGGAGGACAATCTCCAGTGGCTGCTCGCTCAGCATCCAGAGATCGACTTTCATCGGGTGGACATCCGCCAGAGTGACGCCCTGGCCGATGTCGTGGGGACCGTCAGACCCTCGATGCTGCTTCACCTGGCGGCCCAGGTGGCGGTCACCACCTCCTACACCAACCCTCGGGAGGACTTCGAGATCAACGCCCTCGGCACTTTCAACGTGATGGAGGCCGTGCGGCTCCGTTCCCCCGAGAGCTTCGTCCTCTTCGCTTCCACCAACAAGGTGTATGGCGGCATGGAGACCGTGCCTGTGGAGATGACGCCCCATGGCTACCGGTTCCGGGATCTGCCCGCCGGCGTGAGCGAGCGCCAGCCCCTCGACTTCCATTCCCCCTACGGCTGCTCCAAGGGGGTCGCTGATCAGTACACGATCGACTACGCCCGCATCTACGACCTGCACACCTGTGCCTTCCGCCAGTCCTGCATCTACGGCACACGCCAGTTCGGCATCGAGGACCAGGGTTGGGTGGCCTGGTTCAGCATCGCCGCCCTGCTGGAGCGGCCCATCACCCTCTACGGCGACGGCTGGCAGACCCGCGACGTTCTCGATGTCCGGGATCTGGCCCGGGCCTACGAAGCCGCCTGGCACCACCGCGAGGGAATCAGCGGCCAGGCCTTCAACATCGGCGGCGGCCCCGTCAACACCCTCTGCCTGCGGGATCTGCTGCGCTTTCTCGAAGAGGAGCTGGCCATCACCCTCTCGCCGCTCAGCGGCCAGTCCCGCCCCGGCGACCAGCCGGTTTTCATCTGCGACATCAACAAGGCCGCCGAGCAACTGGGCTGGGAGCCTGCGATCAGCGTCGACGACGGTGTGCGTCATCTGATCCGCTGGGTACGCGACAACCGGAACCTGTTCGGCTGGCTGGCGCCATGAGGCGGCCCCGGGCCCTGATCAGCACGATCGAGCCGGTGGACGGGGGGGTTCCCGCCATGACCCGCTGCATCACCAGGATCCTCATCGAGCTGGGCATCGAGCCTGTCTTCGCCTGGTATGCGCCCTGGAGCACCCATCCGCGCCTGTCGGTGCCCCTGCATGCCGTTGCCAGCGGCCGCAGACCCGGCCAGATGGAGCGCCCCGTCTACGGAGGCCATGAAGGGCATGGCCTCGGGGCCTGGCTGCCGGAACTGGAGTTCACCCATTACCTGCCGAGGCGGGCCTGGCGGGAGCTGGTGGCCAGCTGCGACATTCATCTGTCGGTCACGGGCAACCCCCTCTGCGCGACCCCCCTGGCCCGGCTGGGGATCCCCTTCCTGGCCTGGGTGGCCACCCCCTGGCAGGCGGATCGGGTCGACCGCGTCAGCCGCTTCTCCCTGCCCAGGCGCCTGCTCGACCGGGGACTCAACGGACCGGTGCTGCGGCGGCTGGAGCGCCAGGTGCTGCGGGCCCCCCAGGGACGCATCCTGGCGCTGAGCTCCTACACGGCAGCGGCCCTGGAGGCCATCGCCGGTCGCCCCATGGACGGGGTGATGCGGATGCCCGTGAATCCGGACGTGTTCCATCCAGCCACCGACCGCCTGGTGCCCTGGCGCATCGGATTTGCCGGACGCTACGGCGACCCTCGCAAACACATCACCCTTCTGCTCCAGGCCGTGGCTCGGCTCGTTGCCGACGACAGGCCGGTGCAGCTGGTCCTGGCGGGGGAGCAGAATGTCGATCTGCTCCACGACCGTCTGGCCGCCATGGGTCTGGGGGAACGGGTGCGCTGCCATCCCTGCCTGGCCCCCGCCCCCCTGGCGGAGGTGCTGCAAACCCTGGATCTGTTCGTGATTCCTTCCCACCAGGAGGGCCTCTGCATCGCGGCCCTGGAGGCCATGGCCTGCGGAGTGCCCGTGGTCAGCACCCGGTGCGGCGGCCCCGAGGACTACGTGATCGAGGGACGGACCGGACAGCTGGTGACCAGCGAACCCTCCGCCATGGCGGCTGCGATCGCCGCGATCTGCTCCGATCGCGGCCGGCGCGACACCCTCTCTGCCGGTGCGCTGGACTGGGTGCGGGAGCAGGCCAGCCCAGCGGCGGCACGGCGCACCTTCCAAGCCCACCTGGAAGCGATCGCTCCGGGCGGACGGATTCCCACCGCCGGCGGGGCCCAGGCCTGATGTGCGGCATCGCGGGCCAGCTGGGCAGGGCACCGGGCAGCTTCGCCGGGCAGGTCGGTCCCCGGCTCGCCCACAGGGGGCCGGATGATGCCGGGGTGTGGCAGGACGACGACGCCTGCCTGGTCCACAGGCGGCTGGCCATTCTCGACCTCTCCCCCCTCGGCCACCAGCCGATGGCCTCCGCCTGCGGCCGTTGGCAACTGGTCTTCAACGGAGAGATCTACAACCACGCCGACCTGCGCCAGCGGCTCGAAGCCGAGGGGCAGCGGTTTCGGGGCAGCGGCGACTCCGAGGTGCTGCTGGCCTGGTTGATCCGCCGCGGCCGTGACGGGCTTGGTGCCCTGCGCGGCATGTTCGCCTTCTGCCTGTTCGATACCCAGGAACGCAGCGCGCTGCTGGCCCGCGATCCCCATGGCATCAAGCCCCTCTACCTCCGCTCCGGGCCAGGGGGCTCCCTCGCCTTCGCCTCGGAACTGCGCGCCCTGCTGGCGGCCGACGGCCCCCCGGTCGCCCTGGATGAGCAGGCCCTGGGGCGCTACCTGGCCACCGGGTCGGTGAGCGAGCCCGCCACCCTGGTGGCGGGGGTGCAGCGATTGCCCAGCGGCCACGCCGCGTTCTGGAGCCGTGGTCGACTCAGGGTGGAGCCCTGGGGAGCCCTGCCGGAGACCCTTGATGGCGCCATCGAGCACGGCATGACGGCGGACGAAGCGGTGCGCCTCACCCGGGCGGCCCTGGAGGACTCCGTGGCGGCCCACATGGTGAGCGACGTGCCGGTGGGGCTCTTCCTCAGCGCCGGGCTCGACTCCGCCTCTCTGCTGGCCCTCGCTCCCCGGGGTCTGCACACCTTCACCATCGGCTTCGAGGAAAGGGGAGCCGATGGCTTCGACGAATCCGGCCCGGCGGCTCGCATCGCCGCCCACTTCGGCGCCCAGCACACGCCTTTGAATCTTTCGGCCGACCAGGCCCGGAAGTGGTTGCCTGATTTCCTTGCCTGCCAGGATCAGCCGTCCATCGATGGCTACAACACCTGGTGCGTGGCCCGACTGGCCCGCGAGCATGGGCTGAAGGTGGCGCTCTCCGGACTTGGGGGCGACGAACTTTTCGGGGGCTACCCGAGTTTCCGCATGGTTCCGAAGCTGTGCCGCTGGCGCCGTCGCCTCGGCCCGGCGGGCCCGCTGACCGCAGGAGTGCTGCGACGGCTGCCGAAAGGGCGACGGGCCAGACAGCAGCGGCTGGCCGACCTGATGAAGAGCCCGGTTTCCCTCGCTCAGGCCTACGGATGCTTCCGGGGTCTGTTCTCCACGGCCGAGACCGACCGCCTGCTGGCCCACTGGGGATTCAGGACGCCCGGCCTCGCCGCAGCCGCCGGCGATGGGACGGGAGGACGGGACGGCCTGGAAGGGGTGGCCTGGCTGGAGGGAACCCGGTATCTGCGCAACCAGCTCCTGCCGGACAGTGACGTGATGGCCATGGCCTCCGGGCTGGAACTGCGCCTGCCCCTGGTGGATGCCCAGCTGCAGCGGCGGCTGGGGCCCATCCCCGCCGTGCTGCGGCTGGCCGAGGGCAAGCGACTGCTGGAGAGAAGCATGCCGGAGCTGCCCGAATGGTTCCTCAACCGCCCCAAGCAGGGGTTCCGCTTCCCCTTCCAGCTCTGGCTGGATGATCCGGCCTCCCCCCTCACCCTGCGGTTGCCCCCGACCCCTGCCGGGATCGACCTGAGGCCCTGGTACCGCCGATGGAGCCTGATGGTGCTGCAGCACTGGCTCGAGGCCCACCTGGGCATCAGCCTGTCTCCAGTCCCGGGTCCATGAGCGAGACCGCCGCGGCTCCGGTCCTTCGAGAAGGAGCCGCCCGTGGAGATCCGCCTATGATCCGCCTGCGAGCGCAGGTCGCATCAGCCAGGCCATCTGAATCCATCCTTCCGCACGGGGATGTCCGAGGCCGGCCGGGTGGTGCGGACCATCGGGGCGGCTCCAGATGTGCACCCCGGGAGGTTGATCCTCGGATCCTTCCGGTCGTCGGTGCCCCCAGCGGCCCATCCCACCACCCGTCATCCGGTTCAGCAGCTTCATGACGCTCATCCTGGGCATCAACGCCTTCCACGCCGATGCCGCCGCCGCCCTGATCCGTGATGGGGTCATCGTGGCCGCGGCCGAGGAGGAGCGCTTCCGCCGCATCAAGCACTGGGCCGGCTTTCCATCGGAGGCCATGGCCTGGTGCCTGGCCGATGCCGGCGTGGGTCCAGCCGATCTCGATCACATCGCCATCAATTCCCTGCCGGGAGCGCACCGCCTGCGCAAGGTGGCCTACACCCTCAGCCACCGTCCTGATCCCCGCTTCCTGATCGACCGCTGGCGCAACAAGCGGGAACGGGCTGATCTGGGCCAGCAGCTGGCCGCAGCCTTCCCGGGAGCCGAGATCCGTGCCCGGCTGCACTTCGTGGAGCACCACCGTGCCCACCTGGCCTCGGCTTTCTTCGCCTCGTCTTTCGAGGAAGCCGCCGTGGTTTCGGTGGATGGCTTCGGCGACTTCGCCAGCGGAGCCTGGGGCCATGGCCAGGGCAACCAGCTGAGCCTGGATGGCCAGATCTGGTTTCCCCATTCCCTTGGCGCCTTCTACACCGCCATCACCCAGTACCTGGGATTCCCCAATTACGGCGACGAATACAAGGTGATGGGACTGGCTCCCTACGGCGAGCCCACCCGAATGGAGGCCATGCGCCGCATCGTGCGCCTCCGGTCCGATGGCACCTACCGGCTGGATCTTCGCTACTTCCTCCACGCCACCCAGCGCCTGCCGCACCAGTGGAGCCACGGCGCACCGGTGGTGGGCCGTCACTGGAGCCCGGAACTGGAAACCCTGCTCGGCCCCGCCCGCCGGGCCGACGAGCCCCTTGCCCAGGGCCACATGGACATTGCCCGCTCGGCCCAGGCCATGTACGAGGAAGCCTTCTTCCACCTGCTCCGGGCCCTGCACCGGAGCCATCCGAGCGACCAGCTCTGCATCGCCGGGGGCTGTGGCGCCAATTCCGTGGCCAACGGCAAGGTGACCCTGGCCACCCCCTTCCGAAGGGTCTACGTCCAGGCGGCGGCCGGCGATGCCGGGGGCGCTCTGGGTGCGGCCCTTGAGGTGTGGCACGGGCTGGGAAAGCCCCGCTCCACACCGATGCGACATGCCTACCTGGGCAGCCAACCGACCCCCGGGGAAATCGACGAGCTGCTGTCCGGCGCCGCCACCCGCGAGGCCCTGGAGCAGGCCCACTGCACCCTGGAGCAGCCGGAGGAAGCGGAGCTCTGCGGCCAGGTGGCCGAGGCGATCGCCGAAGGGCTTGTGGTCGGCTGGTTCGATGGGCGCATGGAATGGGGGCCGAGGGCCCTGGGCCACCGCTCGATCCTCGGCGACCCCCGCCGGGCCGACATGAAGGACATCCTCAATCTGAAGATCAAGCGGAGAGAGTCGTTCCGGCCCTTCGCCCCTTCGGTGCTCGAGGAGGCCGTCGGCGAGTGGTTCTGCCTCGAGGGCGAGGTGCCCTTCATGATGCAGGTCTATCCGATCCGTGAAGAGCAGCGCGAACGCATTCCCGCCGTCACCCACGTGGACGGCAGCGGCAGGCTCCAGACCGTGAACGCCACCGACAATGGCCGCTATTACCGGCTGATCCGCTCCTTCGCCGACCGCACCGGTGTGCCGATGGTGCTCAACACCTCCTTCAACGAGAACGAACCGATCGTCTGCACCCCTGCCCAGGCCCTCGACTGCTTCCTGCGTACCCGCATGGACCTGCTGGTCCTGGGCGAGGTGCTGATTCGCCGCCAGGGGTGAGAAGTTTCTCCGCCGCCGGGGTCGGGGCACCCCCTGAGGCACCTGGAACCGGTCTCACCCTGGTCGTTCCTACCCTCGACTCCCACCATCTTCTGCCGAGGTTGGTGACGTCCCTGCAGCGCCAGAGCTGGCCCCACTGGCGGGTGCTGTTCGTCGATGGCCCCAGCGGTCCGGAGCACCGGGCCTGGCTGGAGGCTCTCTGTCACCGGGACAAACGCTTCGCCTGGCAGCCCCAGGAGCCTGCCCTCCCCGGCATCTTCGGAGCCATGAACCAGGGGTTCCGCGCCGTGCCCACGGATCACTGGCTGCTGTTCTGGGGCAGTGACGACTGGGCCGCGGGAGCCACCGTCCTCGAGGAGGCGATCGCGGCGATCCAGCCGGTCGCGCGGGGGGGGCATCCCCCGGATCTGCTGATCTGCTCTGGCCGTTACGCGGAACCGGGGCCGGACGGGGCGCTCCGGCTGGGACGGCGCACGGCCTTCTGCGGCCGCCCGACCTATCGCCTCGGGCTGTTCCTGGGCTCCACCCCGCCCCACCAGGCCACCCTGATCGGCCCGGGAGCCCGACGGCACCTTGATCACTACGCCGAGCCCTTCCGGCTCTCCGCCGACCTGGACTACTTCCTCCGCCTGAGTGCCTGCCCCGGCCTCTTGCCCCGGTGCCTTGACCTGGAACTGGTCCATATGGGGGAGGGAGGCGCCAGTGGTCGGCAGACCCGCAGGCGCCTTCAGGAAGTGAGGCTGGCCTACCGGCGGACGTTCGGTCTGCTCTGGTGGATCCCTTTCGCCCTGCGCTACGGACGGCGGCTCTGGAGTCGGATTCCGCCTGTGGAGCGGGGAGAGAGGTCGTCCATGGAGGACCGATAATCTGATACGGCCCGACGCTCACAATCCCTTGCCGGACCAGGAGAGGCTGGGAGAAGCAATGGGGCAGGCCGGTCCAGGGTCACTTCGGGTCCGGGTGCGGCGGCGGCGGCCAACACCCCACCGCTTCTCGCCCCGCCGGCTCTGGGCCCACCCCCGCCGTCTCCTCGTCCTCCTTGGTCTTGCGGGGGTCGCCACCCTCGCCTGGTTCTCAGCTCCTCTGCTGAGCCGGTGGAGCCCCGCACGCTTGTCTCCTGGACGGGCCCCGAGTTCTCCCGACGCGGCCGTCCCAAGGGGCCCCTGGGTGATTACGGCTCTCATCGAGGACCCTCAGAGAAGCCTGTCGGCCTTCATGATGTGGCGAAGGAATCCCGACGCCTTCCTGGTTTTCCAGGGGAATGTCGAATATCAGGAGATCACCCGTAAACATCTCCAGGAGCGGGGTCTCTGGTACGGCGACGCCTCAAAGCTCATCAGATTGCTTCCCGGCTGCGACACGGTCGGACAGGTGACGACGCTGGCGAAGTTGCTGAGCCGTTGGCCCGAGCCGGGTCGTCTCACGATCGTGACCGCAGAGACCCACATGGCGCGAACGCTGGCCATCGCCCGGATCGTTTACGCCGGTACCGGCTGGCAGGTGGATGGCTCGAAGGCCGTCACCGGTGATCTGCGTCCGGAATCGGAGCTGAGGCTCCGGCGGGATCAGCTGCGGGCCTCCCTCTGGCGCCTGAGCGGCTGGGACGGCCGGCTCGATCGCAACGATTGCCGCTGATCCCTCCTTGACTCTCCCCTCCCCAGCGCCAATCACCCTCTTCGGAGCGAGCACCCCAAGCGGCCAGGCTCTGATCGACCTGGCCGGCGCACGACCGCTGCTGCTGGCCGGCCGCCGGCCACCCATCAGGCAGGCGGGGAACGACACCACCCGGCCGTTTGTGCGCTGCGATCTGGAGGACGGCAGCACGCCTGTCCAGGGCCTGGAGGGTCTGTTGGTGAGCTTCGCCCCCCTCTGGTCGTTCGCCCCCTGGCTGGCCCGTTGCGCCACCAAGGACCCGACCGGTTGGTCCGCAGTGCAGGGCGTGATCGCCTGTTCCTCCTCCTCGGTCATCACCAAACGTTTCGCTGCCAACAGCTTTGACCGGGCTCTGGTGCAACGACTGCGGCGTGCCGAAGACCTGCTGACCCAGCTCTGCGCCACCCATCGCCTACCACTGCGAATCCTGGCCCCCACGCTGATCTACGGCCAGGCAGGCTCCCTGGTGGACAGCAACCTGAGCAGGCTCCGCCGCCTGCTGCGCCGTATGCCCCTGCTACCCCTGCCGGCCGAGGGCGGTCTGCGGCAGCCGATCCACTGCCGCCAGCTGGCCGCCGTGACCCTGCACCTGGCCGACCAGCTGGCTGGAGGCCAGCCCGACCCTTCCCAGCCGGTCCATCTCCCCCTCGGCGGGGATGACACCATCAGCTACGCCACCATGCTGCGGCGTCTTCAGCAGGCAACCCCAGCCAACGACCCTGCCCGCCACTGCAGGGTGGTGGCCATCCCCCCGCGGCTCTTCCACGCCCTCGCCGCCCCGCTGCTGCTCCTCTCCCCAAAGAATTTCGAGGCTGTTCTGCGCATCGGGGCCGACCTGGCAGGCTTCACTGAGGCCCATCGGATCCTGGGGGGACCTCCCGAGCCTTTTCCCGTGCTCCCCCTGACCCCATGACCGCAACAGCCAGGCTGGCGGTGTTCCTGCTGGGAGGCGGCTTCGGGGCTCTCCTGCTGCTGCTTCTGATTCCCTGGCTGCGCCGGACGTTGGTGGATGAACCCAACGCTCGCAGCTCCCATCAGCGGCCCACCCCCAGGGGCGGTGGCCTGGCCTTCGTCCTGGCCGGCTGCGGCCTTGCCCCGCTGGCCGGTGGCGGCTGGCCGGCCTGGATTCCCCTCCTCTGCCTGCCGCTGGCTCTGGTGGGATTGCTGGACGACCGCCTCGGCCTGCCGGCGGCCGGTCGGTACGGCATCCAGATCGTCACGGCGTTGGCCCTGGTGGCGATCTCCCCCCTGATGATGCCGTGGTGGCTGGTGCCGGTGGCCGTGATCGCCGTCACGGCAGTGATCAACTTCGTCAACTTCAGCGATGGGCTGGATGGCCTTGTCGCCGGCTGCATGGTGGTGCTGCTGAGCGTGGCCATGCTGGCCACGACACAGGAGAGCGGCGACGCCCTGCTGCCGCTGATCGGCGCCCTGCTCAGCTTCCTGGCCTGGAACTGGAGTCCGGCGAGGGTGTTCATGGGCGATGTGGGCAGCACTTTTCTCGGGGCTGTCTTCGCCGGGATGGTGCTCCAGCAGGACTCTGCGCTGGGGGCCCTGGGCCTGCTGCTGGCGGGGTTTCCCCTGCTCGGAGATGCCTTCCTGTGCGTTCTGAGACGCTGGAAAGCAGGCCAGCCCGTTTTCCAGGCCCATCGGCTGCACCTCTACCAGCGCCTGCATCAGGCCGGCTGGGCCCACAGTCGGGTGGCTCTGCTCTACATCGGTGCCACCGCCCTTCTGGGATGGGCCCTGCTCGCCCACGGCCTGGCCCTGGAACTGGCTCTGGTGGTGGCGGAACTCATGTTGGGCCTCTGGCTGGATCGGCACGGCGCCGTGCGGTTCACTCCGTGAAAGCGCAGTAACATGACTGGAGAATGGCGCTGATCAATGGGTGGTTCCTTCCATCGAGCCGGCCCCGAGACATCATCGAACTGATCGTCCTGACTGCACCAGACTTTCTGCCGGGACCACAAGATGGCCATGACTTCAATCCATCATTCGTTTGCGCCGCATTGCCGCTGGCATCTTCCTGAAGCCTCGATTCCTGCAGTAGTAATCATTTGATTCCCCACCTCTCAGTACTGCACCATGTGCAGAAGCAGCTGCTGGCTCGCAGGCTTCTGCTGGTGGTCTTTGATGGGCTGCTCATCATTGCGGCCTTTCTGGGAGCCTTCATCCTTCGGCTTCCCGACTCCGTCCTGCTGAGAGGGTTCCTGCCTCCCACCATCGGACTTCTTCCCGTGGCCGTGATCACCGGCCTCCCCGTGCTGGTGCTGTCGGGATGGTATCGGGGTCTCACCCGCTATGCCGGCAGCCACTCCCTCTACGGGCTGGTGCCGCGCTCAGGCCTGATGGTGCTGATCTTTCTGCTGGTCAGCACCCTGATGGGTGGTCCCCAACCTCCCCGCTCCTTCTGGATCCTCTATTGGCTGCTGTTCACCGGCGGCGCCATCGCCAGCCGCATCGTCCTGCGAGACGTCCTGGTTCATCATCTTGATCAGCGCGAGAATCACCGAAACGGCACCGGCCTGGGCGAAGGAACCGTGATCTACGGAGCTGGAGACTCCGGCATGGGGCTGCTGTTGGCCCTGCGCAACGATCATCGCTTCCGGATCGTCGCCTTTCTGGATGACGCCGAGAGCCTTCAGGGCCGCACCCTGCAGAATCTTCCCATCCACAGTCCCCTGCGGCTGCCCCGACTGATCGAACGCCACGGCGTCCGCAAGGTCCTGCTGGCCATGCCGACCATCCCCAGGCGACGCAAACGGTTGCTGGTCGATCAGCTCACCCATTTCGGCCTGGAGGTTCTGTCGATTCCCTCTCTGGCCCAGATGGCCAGCGGTCAGAGAATCGTCTCCGACCTTCAGCCGG
The DNA here is from genome assembly GCA_942491175.1 of uncultured bacterium. Lineage (GTDB taxonomy): Bacteria > Cyanobacteriota > Cyanobacteriia > PCC-6307 > Cyanobiaceae > Cyanobium. Next base: position 225,813 of record CALNZO010000008.1, read on the forward strand.
TGGCGATCGAAGATCTGCTGGGCCGGGAACCCTCCAATCCGGATCCGGTGCTGCTGAAGGCGGGGGTGGAAGGCAAGGCCGTCATGGTCACCGGGGCGGGAGGCTCGATCGGAAGCGAACTCTGCCGTCAGATCGTGGCCCTTGGCGCCACCCGGCTGCTGATGGTGGAACGGAACGAATTCGCCCTGTACGCCATCGAGCGGGAACTGCGCTCCCATCACTGCAACAGTGAATTGCACGCGATCCTCGGGGACGCCTGTGATGCCGGTCGCCTCACCCTGCTCTGTCGCCGCCACGAGGTGGCCACGATCTTCCACGCCGCCGCCTACAAACATGTCCCACTCGTCGAGGCCAACCTCTGCGCGGGCATCGCGAACAACATCCAGGCCACCGAGGCGGTGATCGCCGCGACCCGTGCCTCGGGCGTCGAGCGGCTCACCCTCATCTCCACGGACAAGGCCGTGCGCCCCACCAATGTGATGGGGGCCAGCAAACGCATCTGCGAGCTGCTCATCCAGGCCGCCGCCGCCGACATCGAACCCGGAGGTCCGATCCTGTCGATGGTCAGATTCGGAAACGTTCTCGGCTCATCGGGCTCGGTGATTCCCCTCTTTCACCATCAGATCGCCAACGGGGGTCCGGTCACCGTGACCCATCCGGCCATCACGCGTTATTTCATGACCATTCCGGAGGCGGTTCAACTGGTGCTCCAGTCAAACGGCATGGCCATCGGCGGTGATCTCTTCCTTCTCGACATGGGAGAACCGGTTCGCATCGCCGATCTGGCACGGCAGATGATCGAACTTTCAGGTCTGAGGGTCCGCGATGAGAACAACGTCGACGGTGATATCGCCATTGAGTACAGCGGATTGCGACCCGGGGAAAAGCTCTACGAAGAATTGCTCATCAGTGCCGACAACCAGCCCACCCAGCACCCCCTGATCCGCAGGGCCACCGAGCCACGGCGCGAAAGCGACCAACTTCTTCCCCTGATCGAGCAACTGCACCAGGCCCTCGAGAACTGGAACGAAGAGGCGACAGGACAACTCCTGCGGCAGCTTGTCCCGGAATACGATCAGCGGGAGGGGACTTCGTCCCCTCTCCTGGTGGATGCCCTCGCCCGATGAACAACCTCCCCCAGTCCCTGCCCAGGGAGGTCTTCCGCAGGATTCCTCCCTCGTGGAAGAAAGCCATTCCGGCTGTCCCACCGCCGACCCCCCGCAATCTCTGGCTGACCCTGGCCGCTGCGGTGGCGATCCAGAACATCGCCGTCTTCCACACCAGCCAGTCGGAACACATCACCGTGTTCGCCCTGCTTGTCTGGGGTGGAGCGGTGATCTGCATGGAGGATCAGTTCGAAGATCTCAAGCCACGCCCCTCGGCCTGGGGGCTGGTCCTGGGAACCCTTCTGCTCCTCTGGGTCCTGGCACGCTCCGCGGTGATCGTTCACTGGGAGGGCCTCCTGTTCGCCTTGGCACCGATCGCCGGCTTTGCCCTGGCTCTGATGGGAGAACGACCTGGCCGAATCGGCCGCTTCCGCGATCCCCTGCTCTGCCTGATGCTGCTGCCGGCGTTCTCCCTGCTGATGCGAACCCTGCCGGAAGCTCCGATCAGCCTTCTGACGGCCAGGATTTCCGGACTCTGGCTGGGTGGGCTCGGCCTCGACGTATTGGTGAATGCCAGGAGTGTGCTGCTTCCCGGAGGTGGGGTTCAGGTGATGGGCCCCTGCAACGGACTGGACATGATGGCCCAGATCCTCTGCGTGGCGGTGATCTTCCAGCTGGCCTTCCCGATCCGTTCCTGGGCCAGTCGCCTCCAGGTGCTGCTGATCGCGCCACTGATCGGGCTCATCTGCAACACCTTCCGCATCGCTCTGCTGGCCCTCTTCGCCGGCTACGGGCATTCGAAGGGCAGCTGGTTGTTCGACTTCTTCCATGAAGACACCGGGTCCCTGATCTTCTCCGGTGTGGCCGTGCTGATGTTCGGGATGGTGTACATGCGTCTGCTGGAGAGGGAGTTGCCACCACTGCCTGCCCCCCCACAGCGGGAGGAACGACCGTGAGGGCCGCTCCCCTGATGGTTCGCTGGTACGGCATCCTGGCCGCGATCGCCGCGCTGCTGGCGGCCAAGGCCATCGTGATGCCGCGCTGGCCAGCAGCACCGGATCCCTTGCCGCAAGGCGAGCTGGAAGCAAGCCTTCGCGACCAGGGGCTCACCCCATCGCCCACTCCTGCCCCCACCACCGCCGGCTGGCCTGCCGAACGCGGCTATCAGCTCTCCACCTCGGCCCCGGTGATCATCAGCCTGCGGGACGGGTTTGAACTCATCATGATGGCGGCCACGGTGCGCCAGCGTTTCAGCCTCCAGACCGGTTTCATCGGCAGAGATCAGCCCAGCCTGAAACTCAAGAACCGCCGCCTCATCAACAGCCCCGTTCCCTCCGCCGCAGGACTGGTGCAGGGGCAACCCACCCTCCAGACCTGCCTGGTGCGGGGACCGGGCCAGACGGCTGGCTTCGGCGTGACTCGTGTCCAGCTCACTCCCCTGACTGACCAAGGGTCCACGGGGCGGGTGAGGCTGGAGCGCCTCGTCGGGCTGCGGCCCAACCGGTCCTATGGCTGCACCCTGATCAGTCTGCGAGGGCCAAAGGGGACGCCACCCTCCGAACGTCTCTGGGGCAGGATCCTGCAGACACTGGAGCCGGTGCTCCGAACTCCGGCTTAGATCAGCGCCCCCGACACCGCTGATGACAAGTCGCCTGGCTGCTTCACTCCCCTTTCCTCCCATCACCGTCTCGTCCTCCACACCCATGCCCCAGCAGGAGACTGCCCAGATGTCGGCACAGGGAACGGCACCATTGATTCCGTTGGGCTGATGGTGATCAACGCCCTGCGAAAGCTTTTTCAGTCCAGCCAGGGGGCCGTCGGTCCTGGCGCGTCAGTGCAGAGGCCTTACCTGACCTTCAGCTGGGTTCTCACCGATCAGCTGGCCGTCGGTCCGATGCCCCGAAGCGAAACCCACTGGCGGCAGTTGGAGGACTCCGGATTCCACAGCCGCTTCAGTTGCTGCTACTCCCAGGAGGAGGCCTCAGCAGGCCTGATCCTGCCTGCCGGATGGATGTCCGACCGCGTCGCCCTGCCCGATCACCGCCATCAGGAGCCAATGCGGGAAGGGCGGCTGGCGCTGGCCCTGTCAAGGGCGGAAGCCCTGATGAGCCAGGCGCCTCCTCTTTATCTCCACTGCATGGCCGGTTGCGAACGCTCACCGCTACTGGCAGTGGGGCTCACGGCCCGAAGACGTGAGATCGACATGCTTTCAGCCCTGGACTGGGTGCGCCGCTGCCATCCGATGGCTGCACCGATTTATGACCATCTGGTGATTCTTGAAGCCGTGCTCTCGGCCTGGCCTGAATCAATGGAGGGGGAGGGTAACTCGTCTGACCAGGTGCCCCACGGATGACATGAGATGCAGACAATACTGAGCTTCAGGAGATCGGTGATCTTCAGATGTCTTGATTTCGAGTACCTCCGCAGGTCAGCGAGAGTTTCCGCCACCGAAACGACGGCGTAACCATTGAATCGGCCCGCCCCCTCCCCGACGCCGGGATGCGCGGAACCTGGATTCTCCGCCCACCGCTTTCGGCAGATAGGTGTCGGAGGTTCTTCCATTGGATGCCTCTCCTCCAGCCATGATTGAGGGAACGTTGAGCGTGGGGGAGTCGGCACGTTCAACCTTCAAATCGGTCTTGACTTCGGAATCTCCCTGGTTGTACGGAGAATTGATCCTGGGCTGAGAAGCTCCTGCCTTCATGTAGCTGTCCCGGTAGCGCTGAATGTAACTGCCAAAACCTCCGTAGGAATTCTGGGAACCGCTCTTGGCATAGCCGGAAGCGGAGGCATAGGCGTAGTGGTAGTAGTAGCCGTATTCGTAGCCGTAATCGTTCAGACGGCTCGGGAAGTTGACCTGGTTGCAGATGATGCCCAGCACATCCACCCCTGTGGCCTTGATTCTGCGGCAGGCCTGCGGGGCCAGTTCACGACTCACCTTGCCGAGACCCACCAGGAAGAGGATGCCATCAAGTTTCTCGCCGAGCAGGATCGGGTCAGCGAGCATCAGGCAGGGAGGAGCATCGACGATGATGATGTCGTAGCCGGGCAAGCCGCGGAGCTCATTCATCACTTCGGTGCAGCGAGCGGAGTTCAGAAGCTTCGCTGGATCGGGAGGCTTCGGACCTGCCGGCAGCACATCCATGTTCTCGGCGATGGTCTGGATGAGCTCTGTCGAGTGTTTGCTGGCATCGGAAAGGAGGGTGGACAAACCATCTCCAGGTTCGACGCCGAGGTAACGGGCCTGCATGGGCAGACGCATATCAGAATCGACGATGAGCACCTTGAGACCGAGATCCGCCAAGGTGCGAGCAAACACAGTGACAGCAGTGGATTTTCCTTCGCCCTGGGTGGAGGAGGTGATGCCCACCATGCGGATATTTCTGTCTGCCCGCAGAAGACGGAAAGTTGTGAACAGGCTGCGGAGTGATTCCTTGATGGCGAACCGCTCGCTGGACGACATCTTGGAAATGCTTGTGGCGATGTCGACCCCCGGCTCAAGAGGGAGGAAAGGAATCAGACCGAGCACAGGCAGATACAGCTCCTTCTCCACCTCCATCGGTGTATGAAAAACATTATCTGTACGTTCCCTCAGAACAGCTGCTCCCAGACCTGCAAGCAGCCCGATCATGATGGCTCTCAGCAGGCTGGTCTGGACATTGGGATCTACAGGAGTGGTACCAAAATCAGGGGGAGCGATCACTTCCCATGGCGTGAGCGACCGGGCCATTTCAAGGCGGTAGCGCTCTTTGGCCTGAATGTAGGATGTGTATTGCTCTCGAGCGATCGAAAGACGCTGATTGATGTCTTCAAACTCTGCCAACTTCTGCGGGTTGTTCTTGAAGTTTTCTCCAAGAAGCAAGAGCTGACGATTGATTTCATCCTGCTGGGACACGTTGGCGAGCAGCCGGGCCTTGACCCCGTCAGCTTCCTGGCGTTGGACCACTGGGAGTAACTGATTTCGCCTTGCCAGCAGGGACTGGACGATCGGAGAATTCTCCTTGTAGGTGCCTCGGGCAGTGGCCAACTCCTGCTCGAACTGGTTGAGCAGAGCAAGAGGGGTGGTGGTTCCAGCAGCAGCTTCCGCACCGGAGGAGCCCCTGCCAGGCACCAGCACAGTGGAACGCCCCAGCTGCTCGAGAGCGGTGGGAGCTCCACTGGGGGTGAACTGCAGTTTGCCGGACTCGATGGATTTCAGCTGACTGTCGAGCTGAACCTGATCGTTCTGCAATGCCCGTAATTGATTAACCAGGTTTTCACGAGCTGTAAGAATCTGGGTAGCCGCCGCGGCTGGATCGATGAAATTGTTCCGTTCGCGAAACTTGAGCATCTCCTCGGAGAGTTTCTTCATCCTGGATTGAATTGCCGGGGCCGATTCATCCAGGAAACGAACTCCAGAATTGACAGCAGCCTGCCGCTGGGTAAGGGAGAAGTCGGTGTAATTTTTGGCGAGCTGACGCAGAATTGCCTTGCCCTTGGCCGGATCCCGCCATCGCAGCGTGACATTGAGAACGTTATCAACGGCCGCAGACTCCTGCCTGATCGAGAGATTCTGCTGGAGCTCCCTGATCGGCACCCCCTGGCGCTGGGCAACCGGGCCGATCAGCAGAGGACTGCGCATCAGAACGATCAGGCTGGGGACGTCCGCCGTGATCTCGCTGCGGGCGATGGTTTCCACTGATCCGCCTCTGCCGGCGCCGCTTTTGTCGTCGAAGGGATTGCTGATCTGCATCTGAAACCCCCCCTGGTAGACGGGGGAGAAGATGCGCTGGCGCAGGGTATTGATCGCCAGGGCCCCGGTCACCACGGCAAAAGTGATGAGCAGGACAGTCTGCCGGCGCTTGACCGTCCGGATCAGCCCCCCCAGGCCACCACCGGAGGACTGAGCCTCATTGGTGGGATTGAGGGGGCTGTTCAGTGGCTGATCACCTGAATAGGACGGTGGGAGCCCGGAACCCGAAACCGCAGGCAGAGCAGACGGCTGCGGCGTTCCACCCGGAAAGAATTCAGGAGGAGCGCCTGTTGTCGTCACTTCATCCAACGCAGAGGGAGGTCTGGCCATGTTAATGGCAACTGGAGAAGAGCGCCTCTTTTTTGACTGGAGCGACTATGGTGGTAACCCAAATCATCGACGTCGGTGGCCTCTCTACCCCGAACACCTGTTCTCCTGCGGTCACCCCGTCGGTCTGAGAGGTCCTGCACCCTGGCCCATCGCTCCCTGCGAGGTCGACTCACCGCAGCAGGCCTGGCTGGCTTTGCCGGACTGATGTTCAGCCCCACTGCCCTCAGAGCTTCTGTGCCCCAGGGGCTGGCACCCCAAGGCACCAGGCCGGGGTCCTTCATGGTCGCTGCCCCCCCCGCCGATTCTGCCGCTGAGGCACCACTTCCCCTTTCCGTCACTGAGGTTTACAACGATCTTTATGTGCTCGGGCCCGGTGATGGGCTCCAGCTCACCTTCACCGATCCTTCGGCAGCATCCATCGGTGGCCCCATCACCGTTCTCCCCGATGGCACATCCACGCTTTCTCTGCTTGGTTCCGTTCAGCTGACGGGGCTGACCATCGGCCAGGCCACCCGCTGGCTCACCTCTCTCTACTCCAAACAGCTGGTGCGGCCGGAGCTGTTTCTCAGTCTCACCACGCCACGCCCGGTCAAAGTCAGCATCATCGGGGAGGTGACCCGCCCAGGGCTCTACCCGCTTCCCTCCTACTCGACGCCGGTTTCCGCCATCCAGACGGCTGGCGGCATCACCCTCAACGCCGACATCCGCAATGTTCTGCTGCGGCGACTGGCCGGCCCCGATGGGAGCCAGAAACAGACCGTTCTCGATCTGGCCCAGTTGTTCCAGGTCGGCAACCAACGACAGAATCCGATTCTCTTCGATGGGGACACACTGGTTGTGGCCCGCACCGATGAGATCATCCCTGATGAGATCCTCCAGATCGGTGCCACCAATCTGGCCCCTGCCACCATCACTGTGTCGGTGATCGGTGAAGTGAGGTCTCCTGGCACTCTCAGCCTCCCCGCCAACACACCTCTCGCTGAAGCCATCTTCCGGGCCGGAGGTACGCAAAACTGGCGAGCGAACACGAACAATATTCAACTCGTACGTCTGAATCGCAACGGCACCAGCACCCGCGAAGTGTTCACATACAACGAAGGGATCGGGGTTTCAAAGGGTCTGAATCCACCTCTACGCGACAGGGACACCATCATCGTCAACCGCAGTTTGTATGCCAAAGCAACCGACCTCCTCGACCAGGTGCTTGTACCCCTGGGTCAGCTCACCAACACCTATTTCTACGTAAGAAGAGTGGCCGATGATTTCGATAATAATAACAACAACCGCTGAACGTTCTTTTTCCTGCTGACCATGTACCGCGAACCCACCATCAGTCACAAAGCCATCGCCTGGGCCCTGCTGAGTCAGGCCCTCTGGCTTCCCCTGCTGGCGATCGACGTCCACGACCGCTGGCAGGCCCGGGTCAAGGACATGGCCGTTCCCTCCCCTGCCGACCCCCAGGGCCTGGGTGCCGACGAGGACGTGGCCTTGCTTCCCGAAACCACTCCCACTCCCGCGTCCGCGGGCGTCCGCTCCCCATCCCCTCTCGACCATCTGGGCGTCACCACGGGTCATGTGCTCAGTTCGGCCTCAGAAAAGATCGGTTCCCTGCTGGATACCCCCCTCACCCGGAGCCTTGACCTCAGCGGCCCGGGCCAGTCCTCCAGAGCGCGTCCGGACCCCGGCCGCCGGTCGCGCTCTTCCCTCCGGAGGATCCAACCTTCCAGCACTGCCACTGCTCCGGTGGCAAGCCCGCTGTTCAGGATCGATGCCCCCCCCCTCGGAGCCGCCGGCCTGGGTCAGCCCCAGAGCCTCCTGGAGCGCAACTTCTCCAAGGCTGAGCAGCTCGGAGGTGTTCTCACGATCGAGGATCTGGGTACCCCGGCCATGCCACTCGTCGCCAGGGCCGAGCGGGCACGCTGGGCCAGGAGCGGCGATCCGATGGCGCCCCTCCCCCGGAATCTGAGGGAGCCCATGCGCCAGGCGATCCGCACCCTTCCAGCCCCAACCGCCACCAAGACAGCCAAGTTGCAGCAGGCTCGGGTGATTTACGTGCCCTCCACCAGGGTCAGCAAACCCACCCAGGTGCCCCTGGCGGTTCAGGCCGACGGGACGGTCGACGTGCTCACCCATCCCGATGATCCCGGGGTGATCGAGGACATCAAGGAATGGTCCAGCCGCCAGCCGGCCCCTTCTGCAGGGACCGTCACTCCAGCAGTGATCAACCTTGAGCCGATCCCCGTCGAGGAGTCAGTCGTGGCAGCCCCCCGCCCCAGACCGGCTTCGCCGGTGGCCATCGCCCCACCTCCGCCGCTGCCGCCGGTCCCTGCCCCTGCCAGGGTGAGCGCTGCCACCCAGGTTCCTGCAGAGGCTTCTGCGCCTGCGGCTCCAGTCGAGGCCTCCGCCGCCGTGCAGGCGCCCCTGACCCCGTGAGGCCAGCCTGGCGCCGCAGCCCCTTTGCCGACCTGATGGGCCTGGCCGCGGTGACACTTTTGGGTTGTCTGCCCGCACAGGCCCAGTCCCTGCCGGTTCCGCCCCCTGCCTGGGTGCCCGCCGCCCCCGAAACCGCCCCGGCGGGGTGGGAACCCGTTGCTGACGTGTCAGTGCTGCCCCCGGAATACCTGCCCCCACCGGCGAATCGCGATCCTGCCGAACTGTCGACCCCTCCCCGCTAGGGCAAGGCGGATCGACAACCTGCAAGGCAGCGTCAGGGATCACGTCGCACCAGCCCGCCTCAGCTTCGATGCCCAGTAGGCCATATCGATTCCCATCCCGAGATTCTGACAACCTGAAATTCTGAAGACCGGGCTCGATCCGGAGTTGCCTGGACTCCATCGCTCGCTGGGTCATCCCCAGCTGGGCCGCCTCATTCGGCCACCGCTTCGATGGCTGCGGCGATGGCCCGGCGCTGCTCGGCGTCGTATCCCCAGCGATCCAGGAAGGCCCTGTCCTCCGTCACGTCATGACGCAGGTCTTCCTGTTCGCCGGCGGCGGCCAGCAGGGGTTCCAGACGCCGCTTCACCGCCACCGGCTCCAGCTGACGCAACAGTTCCGTGCTGCGCTGCTGCACCCGCTCCGAACCGGCCTGATGCTCAGGGTCTCCCGTACGGCGATGGTGCAGGATCATCGCCGTGCTCATGGCCAGGTTGCGGGCGGTGAGATCCACCACCCCCTCGCCGGCCTGTCGCAGGGCGGCGGCCAGGGGTTCCGGCAGACGGTCCATCAGCGGTGTCTCACCGGTGAGGCTCACCACGAAGAAACCCCGGGCGCCATCGCGGCTCGCCACCAGTTCCCCCACCCGATCGGCCAGCACCTCATCGCTGAGCTCACCCGCCTCCCAGAGCCCGAGCCACTGGGCCGCAATCTCCATCGCCTGGGGAAAGGTCGGCTCCAGCGGAGTGTCGGTCAGTGGAGCGGCATCGGTCATGGCGGTGTGCAGGCGGCGGGGCCCGTGGGCTGGCAGTGTTGAGGCTATGGACCCGAGTGCCCCGACCGCCAGCCCCGGCGATGCCCAGCCCAGTGATGGATCACCGGGGGAAGGATCGGCGACCGGGGCTCTCTTCCGTTCCGGCTTCGTGGCCCTGATCGGACGCCCCAACGTGGGCAAATCCACCCTGCTCAACCAGCTGGTGGGCCAGAAGGTGGCGATCACCTCCCCCGTCGCCCAGACCACCCGCCACCGACTGCGCGCCATCCTCACCACCCCGACGGCCCAACTGGTGCTGCTGGACACCCCGGGCATCCACAAACCCCACCACCTGCTGGGGGAGCGGCTGGTCCAGAGCGCCCGGGGGGCGATCGGCGAGGTCGACGTGGTGCTGCTGCTGGTGGATGCCAGCCAGCCGGCCGGCCGCGGCGACGGCTTCATCGTGGACCTGCTGCGCCACTGCCGGGTGCCGGTGCACGTGGCCCTCAACAAGATGGATCGGGTGGGGGCGGACGCCGAGGATCTGGCCGCCACCTACCGGGAACTGCTTGAGGCGGATGCCGACCGGCCCCGGCACTGGCCCCTCCATCCCTGCAGCGCTCTCCACGGTGACGGCTGCAGGGCCCTGGTGGAGGCCCTGGCCGCCGACCTGCCGCCGGGGCCGATGCTCTACCCCGCCGACGCGGTGAGCGACCAGCCGGAACAGCTCCTGCTGGCGGAACTGATCCGGGAGCAGGTGCTCAGCCTCACCCGGGAGGAGGTTCCCCACTCGGTGGCGGTGCGGATCGAGCGGATCGTGGAGGACGGGGGAGGCGCCCGGGGCAAGGAACGCACGGCCGTGCTGGCCACCGTGCTGGTGGAACGCAGCAGTCAGAAGGGGATCCTGATCGGCAAGGGCGGCCAGATGCTCAAGGCCATCGGCCAGGGAGCCAGGCTGCAGATGCAGAAGGTGTTCGACGGGCCGGTCTACCTCGAACTGTTCGTCAAGGTGGTGCCCAACTGGCGCAGCCATCCAGGCCGGCTGGCTGAACTGGGCTATCGGGGTGACTAGCCCCCGGAAAGGGTCTCTCCATCAAGGCAGGGAGTTTGCGAGGATCCATCCAGGCCCCATTCGCGGCCCGAACGTGATGCCTCCCGTGCCGTGACCAGCGCCACCGATCCACCACTCGAAGCGGCCCCTGCTCCCTTCCCACCCGAGAGCATCGAGGCCTTCCTGGTCTGCTGCGCCGGGGACTGGTTGTCCCTGCGCAGCCGCTTCAGCCTGGAGGAGCCTCCAGCCGACGCCAGCGAGGAGGAGGCCAGCTGGCACAGCTCCGAGCGGGGCGAGCTGAAGGTGGCCTACCTGGCTCAGGATGGGACAGGTGAGCTGGGCGGCCTGGAGATCACCCCGCCTGCCGGGGGCCGCCACCGGCTGCTGTTCCACGCCGACGGACGCTTCAGGGGCAGCGCCCCGGACGGCGCCGAAACCGAAGGCCGATGGCAACTGTGGCCGGACGGGAGCCTGGAGCTGACCAGCGACGGGGGACACGTGACCGTCAAGGAGAGAATCTGGTTCACCAAGGCGAACCTGCGCCTGCGCAGCTGCGTGGAGCATCGCCCCGACGGCAGCCCTGGACGGGCCAGCTTCAGCTCGGAGATCCGCCGGGTCAGCCGGCCCTCCGGCTGAGGCGGCCGTGCGCTTCGACGTGGTGAGCCTGGCGCCGGATGCCTTCGAGCCCCTCCTGGGGCTGGGGGTGATCGGTCGCGCCTTCGGGGCTGGGATCGCCCAGATCCACACCCACAACCCCCGCGACCACGCCAAGGATCGCTACCGCAAGGTGGACGACGAGCCCTACGGCGGAGGGGCCGGCATGGTGCTCAAACCCGAGCCGGTCTACGCCGCTTTCGAGGCGATCCCTGCTCTGCCGCGCAGGCGGGTGCTTCTGATGAGTCCCCAGGGGCAGCCGCTCCACCAGAGCGACCTGCGCCGCTGGGCCACCGAGCACGACCAGCTGGTACTGCTCTGCGGCCACTACGAAGGCTTCGATGAGCGGATCCGGGCCCTGGCGGACGAGGAGGTCTCCCTGGGCGACTTCGTGCTCACCGGCGGCGAACTGCCCGCCCTGGTGGTGATCGCCGGCGTGGTGCGGCTGCTGCCGGGTACGGTGGGCTCCCCGGACTCTCTGGAGGCGGAGAGCCACAGCGGCCTGCTCCTTGAGCACCCCCACTACACCCGGCCGGCCGCATTCCGCGGCATGGAGGTCCCGGAGGTGCTGCGCAGCGGCGATCACGGCGCCATCGCCCGCTGGCGGCTGGAGCAGCAGCTGGCCCGCACCCGGGAACGGCGCCCCGACCTGCATGCCCGCTGGCAGGCGCAACAGGGCCCATACGACGACACTGGGGCAGTTTCGAAGGCCCCCATGCAGCTGCGCATCGGCAACGGCTACGACATCCACCGCCTTGTGCCGGACCGCCTCCTGATCCTTGGGGGAGTTCGCCTGGAGCATCCCGCAGGCCTGGGGCTGGAGGGCCACAGCGACGCGGACGTGCTCGTTCACGCCCTGATGGATGCCCTGCTCGGGGCACTCAGCCTGGGGGACATCGGCAGCCACTTTCCCCCGGAAGACGAGCGCTGGCGGGGGGCTGACAGCCTGGTGCTGCTGGAGCGGGTGATGGATCTGGTGCGGGAACGGGGCTGGCAGGTGGTCAACATCGACACGGTCGTGGTGGCGGAACGACCCCGGCTCAAGCCCCACATCGCCACCATGCGGGAGACCATCGCCGCCCGGATGGCCCTGGCTCCCAGCCAGGTGGGGGTCAAGGCCACCACCAACGAAAGGCTTGGTCCCACGGGCCGGGAAGAGGGGATCGCCTGCCACGCCGTGGCGTTGCTGCAGCAGCCATGACCCGTCTTCCTCCGGCCCGGCCCCTTAACCTTCTGCTTGCCCTCTGCCTGCTCCTGGTCGTGCTGGCTGGCCTTCCAGGCGATGCCTTCGCCGTCAGCACCGAAAGCCCTGGCCAGGGCCAGGCCAGCGCCGACAGGACCGTGGTGGAACACCTGCGGTTGAAGGTGCCCGCCGCGGCCCGCCAGGCCTGGCTGCAGGCGGAACAGGAGACCTGGGAGCCCTGGCTGCAGCGGCAGGATGGCTTTCTCGGCCGGCAGCTTCTCTGGGACGCTGAAAAGGAGGAAGGGATCCTGCTGATCCACTGGCGCAGCCGCCCTCAGTGGCTGGCCATCCCTGAGAGCGACATTGCGGCAGTGCAGCGCCGCTTCGAGGCCGCGGCCCGGCGGGCTCTGGCCGTGGATCCCGGTGCCGCTGACGAGGCGAAGGCCGCCAATCCGTTTCCGCTGGTGTACGCCGGCGAGCTGGAGGTGCCTTGAGCGAGGAGGCCCGGCTCGACCTGGGCCGCCGCCGGCGGCTGGGGATGGTGGAGGCGGTCTGGGGGGAGCACAAGACTGTCGACCAGATCGCTGCGGTCATGCAGGAGATGCAGCAGGCTGGGGAGCTGGCGCTGGTCACCCGGGTTTCCGAACAGAAGGCCACCGCGGTCCTGGGGCAACTGGCCGACCGCGTCGGCATCGCGGGTGCCATCCGCTCGCCCGTGCACCATCCCCTGGCCCGCTGCCTCACCTGGCCCGACCCGCCTCCGGCCGACCCCTCCCTCGGCCGGGTGGCGGTGCTGAGCGGGGGCAGCAGCGATCTGGCGGTGGCCGCGGAAGCCCGACTGGCCCTGGCCTGCCATGGGGTGGCCAGCGACCTGGTTCTGGATGTGGGGGTGGCCGGGTTGCACCGCCTGCTGGGGGAGCTGGAACGGCTGCGCCGGGCGCGGGTGCTGATCGCCTGTGCCGGCATGGAAGGGGCTCTGCCGACCGTTCTGGCCGGCCTGCTGCCCCAGCCCGTGATCGGGGTGCCGGTGGCGGTGGGCTACGGGGTGAGCGCCGGTGGGCATACGGCCCTGATGGGCATGCTGGCCAGCTGCGCCCCCGGCCTCACGGTGGTGAACATCGACAACGGCTACGGAGCCGCGATGGCGGCCCTGCGGATCCTGCAGCTGGCAGGGGCAGATCCTTCAGCCTCCCGGGCGCAGGGGGCCTGAAGGCGGTACGTCGATCTCCAGGACGGTCTGCAACCAGAGGGCCAGGGAGCGAGGCAGACGACCCTGCTCGTAGCGCTCGATGGCCTCAAGCAGGACCGGGGTATTGACCCAGCTCATCCGGCGGGAGGCCATCGGGGAGGAAGGTGGCTAGGCCGCAGTCTGGGGGGCCTCAAGGGCCCTGGCAAGGGGCGGCAGCGACGTCCTGACCGCCGGGTCATTGCCCGATCAGAGATGCTGCAGATTCGGATAGGCGGTGATCACCTGCTCGGTGCTGAGCACCTCGCCCGCCCCTTCCGGCTGCCAGATCACCTCCAGGGCCAGCAGGTCATCCGCTCCCAGAGCTCCCAGCTTCTGGAGCGACTCGCGCAGTTCATCAGCGGAGCCGGCGCCTTTGATGGCCAGCCGGTTGCGGCTGGCCACCAGCAGGGTCACCACGATGAAGTCGCTGGTGGCATCGCTGGCACCGGGGGCCACTGTCGCAGGCTCACTGAAACGGCGGCCGGCCACGTTGGCGGTGAGCTCGCGCTCCAGCTTGCTGCGTTCCTGCATGGAGAGCCGGTTGAACGTGGATTCGGCGCTGGCGAAGGGCACCTGGCCCACTTCGCCGTTGGCGTACACCCAGAGATCGGGATGGCGGAGCAGGGACAGACTGGTTTCCTGGAGAACTCGCTGCAGTCCGCCGCTGCTGGAGGTGTCCGCCCCTCCCGCCAGGCGCCTCAGATCGTCCTGAAGGTCGCGGGCGGTGGCCAGCAGACCCACCTGGATCTGGGCGATGGTCACCGGGCCGTCGGGCCGGGAGCGGGTGGCCAGATCGGATCCGGAACTCCCCAGGCTCGGTCCACCGCCACCGCGCAGGGCATTGACCACCACCCCCGCCACGGCCATGAGAATCAGGAAGCCGAACAGGCCGCCGCCCCCGAAGCCGAAGATCGGCACGATGAAGGGGAAGCCGATGCCGCCGCCCCTGTAACCGCCTCCGTACCCCCCTCGGTACCCTCCCCCATAACCGCCGCCCCCGTAGCTGCGGGGCATCGATGGAGCCGAACGGAAGCTCCCGCCGCCGATGCGTCCCCCGCTGGCGGCCTGGGCCGGATGGGGCGCCGTGACCAGCAGGCCGGCCACCAGCAGCGGCACCACCATCAGACCGGCCAGGCGCCGGAACCATCGGGAACCCATGTCTGAAGATTTCACAATGGCTGGAATCTAGGAACCACCTCCCACGATGGTGACCACCTCCAGCACGTCGGATTCCACGACTGCCTGGGCGGACCAGCGGTCCCTGGGGAGAATCGCGCCGTTGAACTCCACCACCACCAGACGGGGCTCATAACCGAGGACCACGAGCAGGGCATCCAGACGCAGGCCCGCCGGGCAGGAACGCAGCTCCCCGTTGATCCGCAGGCCGATCCCGTCTGGGGGTGCAGCTCCGGATGGCGGCAGCCCACTCACGCCGCCGCCTCCAGGCCCGCCAGCAGGGCGGCGGTGGCCTGACCGGGACGCTCCGCCGCGGTGATGGCCCGCACCACCGCCACCCGATCCGCCCCGGCATCGCGCACCGCCGCCAGGTTGGCGCCATCGATGCCGCCGATGGCAAAGAAGGGCAGGGGACACTCCGCCGCGGCCTGGGCCACGTAGGCCAGGCCCACCGGCTCACGACCGGGTTTGGTCGGGGTGGCGTTCACCGGACCGACGCCGACGTAATCACAGCCGTCGGCCACCGCCCGGCGCAGGTCCTCGAGGCGATGGGTGCTGCTGCCGATCAGCCGATCCGGACCCAGGAGGCGGCGGGCGACGGCGGGCGGCAGGTCCCCCTGGCCCAGATGGACCCCGTCCGCGCCCACCGCCAGGGCCAGATCAATGCGGTCGTTGACGAGAAAGAGGGCCCCGTGGCGATGGCAGAGGCGGCACAGGTCGCTCGCCTGCTCGTAGCGACGACGGTCGTCCGTGGGAGCTCCAGGCGTGGTGGCCGTGTCCTCGGGCTTGGCGCGGTATTGGACCAGACGCACCCCCGCCTCCAGGGCAGCAGCCACCACCTCCTCCAAGGCAGGGATCGGGCTGGTGACCAGATAGAGGTGGCAGCGAAGCAGCAGGGCCCGGCGTTGGTCGCCGCCACGACCGGCATGGAGCAGATCCACCTCCAGGTCGTAGAGGGCATAGCGGATTTTCGCCGCCTCCACCGCCAGTTCCGGGTCCTCGAGCCGACCGAACTCCTCCAGCACCCGCAGGGCCTCCTGCACCCGAGCGGCATTGGCGGCCAGCACGCTTCGGCCGTCCTGGCGCTCGGCCTGGGCGGGATGGGCCATCCCGGCGGCCGGATCAGTGGCGGTGTGGCGCGCCAGCTTGTACCGCTCCCGGTGCAGCCCGCCCAGGCGCTGGCGCAGGTCCTTGCTGCGAGCCACCAGGTCGGGCCGGTCCAGGGCGAAGCGGGCCCAGTCCTCCAGCACCCGCAACCCCTCCCGGGCCCGGTCGAGGTTGGCATCCACCAGCCGGTCGATGGCGGCACGCTCGGCGCCGCGGTGCGTCGGCGGCGGGACTGGGGCTTCGGACGTCACCGGACCGGCACAGGTGAGGCCTCCAGGGTATGGGACGGATTCGGTGCGAGGCGGCCATGGGACGGCTGATCAGACCCGAGGAGAGCGTGGGTCCTGCTCCTGCTGGGCCCCGGACATGGGGCCGAGCGAGGTCCCATCCCGGATCAGACAGTCCTGCCGGGCCAGGTCGGCATCCCGGCGGATCTGCCCGCAGAGGGCCTCGATGCTGGAAAAGGCCTGCTGGCGCCGCAGCAGCCGCAGGGGCTGGACCGTCAGCCGGGCGCCTGCCAGATCGAGTCGGCGGTCGAGCAGGTGCACCTCCACCGCCGAGGGAGCCAGGGGGTCCACCGTGGGCTGGGGACCCAGGTTCATCACCGCTGCCATCGCCGCAACCTCGTCGTCTCGCCAGGCCAGGGCGGCATACACCCCCTCCAGTGGCAGGAACTTGCGCCCGTCCACCTGCAGGTTGGCGGTGGGCCAACCCAGCTTCCGGCCCAGACCCCTGCCGCTCACCACCCGGCCACTGAACCGGTAAGGACGCTCCAGCAGCCGTTCCGCCTCCCCGATGTCGCCGTCCCCCAGGGCACGTCGGATGCGACTGCTGCTGACCCGCTCGGCCCCATCCCAGAGCATGGGGACCACCCGCACCTCGATGCCCAGGGAAGCGCCGATGCGAGCCAGGTCGTCGGCATCGCCGCTGCGGTCGACCCCGAAGCGGAAGTTGGTTCCCACAGCGATCCGAAGCGCCTGAAGCCGCTCCACCAGCACCCGGCGCACGAACAGCTCCGGGGTGAGCGCCGCCAGGGAGCGCGTGAAAGGCACCAGCACGAGCTGGCGGATGCCGAGGGGTTCGAGCAGCGTGAGCTTCTCCTGGGGAAGATCCAGGCGCAGCCGGGGTTCCCCGTGGAGCACCTCCCGGGGATGGGGCCAGAAGCTGACCACGGTGGGAACCAGCCCCTTCTCCCCGGTGAGCGGGGGTCCGGTGACCGCGGCAATCACGCGACGGTGACCCTGATGCAGCCCATCGAAGCTGCCCAGGGCGATGGCGGTGGGGCGCAGGGCGTCCTGGGGGTCGTGAAGCGGGATCAACGGCGTGCGCCCTCGCCGCAAGGATCCTCCCATGGCAAGTTTGGAATCTCCGTTCCCTCCTCCATGGTCGACCAGCTGGACCTGCAGCGCATGGCCGATGCCCTTCGCCGCATGGGCTGGGTGCGCTTCTGGATCCAGCTGGCCCTCGGGGTGGTCGTGGTGGGGGTGCTCCTGTTCAACAACATCGGCGGCCGGTTGGCGGCCAACTCCTCCCGCGCCCTGGGGCTGGGCCCCGGCCTCTCCCTCACCACCTTCTCGTTCCTGGTTCTGCTCTGGAGTCTGTGGCAATCCTGGCTGGTGGTGCGCTGCGGCCGTGCCCTGGCCAGCCCGGTGCGGCCCAGCAAAGGCGAGACCTCCCGCCTGGTGAAGCGGGGCCTGGTGGCCGACCTGGTCGGGCTGACGCTGGCATCGGTTGGCTACCAGGCCCTGGCCGGCAGCCTGTTCGTGCAGGCCTCCCAGCAGGTGCCGGGCTTCCTCGGGGCCCAGTTGCAGGCGACGCCAGGCAGCGGCAGCCGGGTGCTGGGGCTTCCGATCACCTCGATCGAGATGCTCTCGGTGCTCAGCAACACCCAGGTGCTGTTCGCCCACCTGATCGCCCTGATTCTGAGCCTCTGGCTGTTGCAGAGGATCTACCGCAGGAGCTGATCGCTGCGTCCGATGGTCTCCAGCCCCGGCAAGGAGGGAATCGAACCGCGCCAGAAGAGTTCAGGCTGCAGCGGCGTCAGGGAAGCCCCCCCCTCCCGCACCCAGGCCACATCGGTGGGCCACTCGGCCGGACCGGCTCCGGTGCCTTCGAGATCATCGACCACCTCGCCGGCCAGCCAGTAATAGGTGCGGCCCCGGGGATCGGTGCGCTTCTCGAACTGATCGATGTAACGCCGCACCGCTGTCCGGCACCAGCGCAACGGGCCGAGGGCTTCGGCGGGTCGGGGGGGCACGTTCAGGTTGAGAAGCAGGCCCTCGGGCCAGCCGGCGGACTGCAGGCCCTCGGCCACGTCGAGGGCCAGAGCCGCGGCCGCCTCGAAGCGCCGCCAGTGGAAGTCGGCACTGCTCACGGCCAGGGCGGGCAGGCCCTCGATCGTGCCCTCCATGGCCGCCGACACGGTGCCGGAATAGAGGACGTCGGTCCCGAGGTTGGGACCATGGTTGATGCCGGAAAGCACCAGATCCGGAGGCTGCTCCAGCAGACGGAAGAGGGCGAGTTTGACGCAGTCGGAGGGGGTGCCGCTGCAGGCCCAGGCCGTGACGCCCGGGGCGAACAGTTCATCGGCCCGCTCCGCCCGCAGGGGGGTCTGCAGGGTGAGGCCATGGCCGGTGGCGGAACGCTCCCGGTCGGGACAGACCACCGAGACCCTGTGACCGCGACCGGCCGCCTCGGCGGCCAGGGCCTGGATACCGTCGGCGAAGACCCCGTCGTCATTGCTGATCAGGATCCGGAGCGGTGCCATCGGCCCTGGGGAGCGGGGACTGGCGGCAAGTTAGACGCTGCTGCCTACAGTCGCTTCCTCCTCCGATCCGAGCCGTGAGCGCCACCGTCAGCCTGCAGCAGCTCACCGACCAGCTGGAGCGCCTGGAAGCGGAGGCCGCTGTCGCCATCGCCGCCGCCGCCGATGCGGCAGCCCTCGAAGACCTGCGGGTCGGCCTGCTGGGCAAGAAGGGGCGCCTTTCCGGAGTGCTGGGGTCCATGGGCCGCCTGCCGGGAGAGGAGCGGCCGCTGGTGGGCCAGCGGGCCAACCGGCTCAAGGAACAGGTGCAGCGGCTGCTCGGCGAGCGGCTTGAGGCCGTGCGCAGCGCCGCCATGGCTGAACGGCTGGAGCTGGAACGGCTCGACGTGACCATGGCCTGCAGCTACGTGCCGCCCGGCCATCGCCACCCCCTGCAGAGCACGATCGAGGAAATCGTCGACATCTTCGCCGGTCTCGGGTACCGGGTTTCGGAAGGGCCCGAGATCGAGACCGACCACTACAACTTCACCGCCCTCAACATTCCCGAGCATCACCCCGCCCGGGACATGCAGGACACGTTCTACCTGGGCGGTGACCGGCTGCTGCGCACCCACACCTCCCCGGTTCAGATCCGCCACCTGGAAGCCAATCCGCCACCGGTGCGGGTGATCGCCCCGGGACGGGTCTACCGCCGCGACGCCGTTGACGCCACCCACTCCCCCGTGTTCCACCAGGTGGAGGTGCTGGCCCTCGACGAAGGGCTGGATTTCAGCCATCTGCGCGGCACGGTCACCACCTTCCTGCAACAGTTCTTCGGAGACCTGCCGGTGCGCTTCCGGGCCAGCTACTTCCCCTTCACCGAACCCTCCGCGGAGGTGGACGTCCAGTGGCGCGGCCGCTGGCTGGAGGTGATGGGCTGCGGCATGGTCGACCCGGCGGTGCTGGAGGGCATGGGCATCGATCCGGAGCGCTGGAGCGGCTTCGCCGCCGGCCTCGGGGTGGAGCGGTTCTGCATGGTGCGCCATGGCATCGACGACATCCGCAGGCTGTTCAGCAGCGACCTCCGCTTCCTGGAGCAGTTCTGAATCGTCGATGCCGAAGCCTTCTCCTACAGACCTTGTTGGTGCCGCGGGGAGATATCGAACCCAGCTCTACACAGGCCGTCAGGAGTGCCACTACGCGATCCGCAATCCCTGGTCGCAACCCCTCGGCAGGATCGCTGACTTTCTGACTCCTTTCACGCTGCCTCCCCTTTACTACGTTGAGGCGTCGGATGGCCATCTGGTTTCCCTGATCGGCGTTGCCAAACCGTGCACCATCCTTCACGAAACAACTCCCTTTCTGCGACTGGAGGGGCTCAAGGCGCTGAAGCTGACCTGTCGCGCCTACCTTCCCGCCACCACGCGGATCCCAGGCACCCTCTGCTCGCTTGTGGACTTCCGTGGCTGGAAGGGTTACTTCCACTGGTTTCTCGATTTTCTGCCCCGGGTTCTGGCGGCAGAACACCACAGCCGCCTGTCCAAGGCCAAGGTGAAGTTTCTGGTGCCTGCCCCACTCAGGCCCTGGCAGGCCGAATCGCTGCACAGGCTGGGGCTTTCCAAAGACAGCCTGATTGCGCACCATCCCTCGGCAGGTCGCTCCCACATCCTCGCCGAAGTCATCCTGGCCACATCGGCCCATCGGCATCAGCATGCCAACGGTGCTCCCTTCGACGCGATCTCGCCTCTGACCGTCCGGGAAATGCGGCATCGCCTTCACCGCCCAGCCGATGACGCCCTGGCGAAAGAGTTGCCAAGAAAAGTGTTCATCAGCCGCCGAGGTGCAAACTCAAGGCGGATCACCAATGAATCGGAAATCTCTGCCTATCTGGAATCGCATGGATTTTCATCCATTCAACTTGAGAAGCTGAGCCTTGCTGAGCAGATCGCCCTGTTCCGCCACGCCTCACACGTGATTGCTCTGCATGGCGCTGGACTGACCAATCTGATCCATGCCAGAAGGAGTTCTGTGCTTGAACTCTTTCCTACAGGCCATGGCATCCGACCCGATTACTATCAGCTTGCCAGCATTCATGATCTCCCTTATTTCTTCCATGCCCTTCCCTCACTCAACGGCAGTCATGATGTCCAGATCGCCATCTCCGTGCTGGACGATTTCCTGGGGCTGACCTTTTGATTTCAGCAGCCGAGGGCCCTCGGGAGACCGACGCATAGGACCGCTGGCCTACGCACTAGATTTCACGGGCACCCCTGCCTTGGCCCATTGCCCCGGGTCGGACTGATCGTCAACGACGGCAAGGATCTGGCGATCAGCACCGCCGACCTGATCGAGCGTCGCCTGACCGCGGCCGGCCTGGACGTGGCCCGGGTCAGCAGCTCCGGTGGCGTGGTGGGTTTCGCCAATCCCGACCAGCACCTGCGCTCCAGGGGCTATGCCGCCTGCGTCCCCGCCCGTTTCGACGAGGAGATGGCCCTTGCGGTGGTGCTGGGGGGGGACGGCACCGTCCTCTCCGCCGCCCGCCAGACCGCCCCGATCGGCGTGCCGATCCTGACCATCAACACCGGCCATCTGGGCTTCCTGGCCGAGGCCTACCTCAAGGACCTGGACCAGGCCCTGGCCCAGGTGGTGGCAGGGGAATGGACCATCGAGGAGCGTTCCATGCTCGTGGTGAGCGTGATGCGCGGCGAGCAGCGGCGCTGGGAGGTGCTCTGCCTCAATGAGATGGCCCTGCACCGGGAGCCCCTCACGAGCATGTGCCACTTCGAGATCGCCATCGGCCGCCACGCCCCCGTGGACATCGCCGCCGATGGAGTGATCCTCTCTTCCCCCACCGGCTCCACGGCCTATGCCCTGAGCGCCGGGGGACCGGTGATCACCCCCGACTGTCCGGTGCTGCAGCTGACCCCGATTGCCGCCCACTCCCTCGCCTCCCGTGCCCTGGTGTTCAGCGACAGGGAGCCGGTGACGGTGTTTCCCGCCACGCCCGAGCGGCTGATGATGGTGGTGGATGGCAGCGCCGGCTGTTATGTCTGGCCCGAGGACCGGGTGCTGGTGCGCCGCAGCGACCACCCTGTGCGCTTCGTGCGACTGGCCGACCATGAATTCTTCCAGGTGCTGCGTAACAAACTGGGCTGGGGTCTCCCCCATGTGGCCAAACCCGCCGGCAACCACGCCGATGCGCCCCTGTGACGTGATGCCAGGGTCCGAACCGATCCCCGTGCTGTTGCTGGGTCCTGAGGCCACGGGCCTGGGGCCGCGCCTGGAGGTGTCCGGCTACCGACCTCTGTTGCAGGAGACCGCCGACGAGGCGGCCTCGCGGATGGTCGTGGCGGCGGTGGTCCTCTCGCCGGGCGGCGAAGACCGGATTCCACAGCTGCGGCGGTGGCTGGGGGCCCGCCCCCTGCTGCTGGGCATCACCAGCGACAGCGTCGAAAGCCGCAGCCAGTGCCTGGAATGCGGAGCCGATGATTTCTGGCTGCCCAGCCTCGGCACCAGCGATCTGCTCACCCGTCTGCGACTGCATCTGGCCATCGCCAGGGGCAAGACCCATGCCGCCGTTCCGGGTTCCGCCCTGCTGCAGGTGGCCGATCTGCGGGTCGATCCTGAGGCTCGGCAGGCATGGCGGGGCCAGCGCCAGCTCACCCTCACCTCCCGGGAATACCAGCTGCTGCTGCTGCTGCTGCGCCACCGGGACGTGGTGCTGAGCCGGGAGCGGATTCTCGAGGAGATCTGGCCTGATCAGGGAGATGGGGGGAGCAACGTGATCGAGGTCTACGTGCGTTATCTGCGCCAGAAGCTGGAGAAGGAGGGTGAGCGCCGTCTGATCCACACCCTGCGGGGCCGCGGCTACTGCCTCTGCGAAGGGCGCCCCCCTGCCGGGCCCAGGTCATGAGGCGCTTCCTGATCCGCCCCTGGGCCCTCGCCGGTGCGCTGGCGCTGTTGGGTTGTGACGCAGAGCCCGGACGCAGCCAGAGCCCCCCCCAGTTCCTGCCGGTCAGCGCCCAGTGGTGCCTGGAGGAGCCGCCGCCCTCCCGTTGCATCCAGCTGGAGGTGCCCAGGGGCAATCGCCAGTTCGCCATGGGTCTGCAGATGAGGCCGCCGCTGCCGCCCCTGAGGGGCATGTGGTTTCCCTACGCGCCGCCGGCCCGGGCCCGGTTCTGGATGCATCGCACTCCGGCCGCCCTCGACATGCTTTTCGTGCGGAACGGCAAGGTGATCGACCTGGAGGCCTCCGTCCCGCCCTGCATGAACCTGCCCTGCCCCGGCTATGGCCCTGACGCCCTTGTCGACGGGGTGCTGGAGCTGGGAGCCGGTCAGGCCGCCGCCCTAGGCATCGCCGTGGGCACCCCGGTGCGGATCACCCCGCTGCAGGGCGCGCCCCCTTCAGCACCAGCACCGGATTGAGGGGAGCCAGGCGCGTGCCCTCTGCCAGGGGGGCACCACGCCAGGCCTGGATCTGGGTGAGGCTCACCCTGAGGCCGGCCTGCTCCAGCTGGGGTCGCAGCTGGGCCAGGGCTTCGAGCGTGGCCAGGGGCAGCACCACCGTGCCGCCGGGCCGCAGGCGGCCCAGGACCGCCTCCAGCAGAAGGGCGCGCCTTTTGCCGCCGCCACCGATCAGCACCCGGTCCGGATCGGGCAGCTCCGCCAGGACCGCCGGGGCTTCCCCCTCCAGCACCCCCGCCGGCGTCACCCCCAGCCGGTCGGCGTTGGCGCCGATCAGGGCAGCGGCACCGGCCCGGCGCTCCACCGCCCAGAGGGCCAGTCCCGGGCGAAGCCGCAGGGCCTCGAGTCCCACCGAACCCACCCCGGCGCCGACATCCCAGAGCACGCCCCGTTCGGGCAGCTCCAGGTCGGCCAGCAACTGCACGCGCACCTCCCGCTTGGTCATCAGCCCCGGCTGATCGGGATGCTGCAACCACAGGCCATCGGGAATACCGAACAGGGGCAGGGCCTCCGCTGCGATCGGGGTTGGATCGGCAGCAATCAGCAGCACCAGATGCAGGGGGTCGAGATCCTCCGGCAGGGGATCAGCGGGCCTCAGCTGGCGCAGACGCTCGGCAGGATGGCCCAGGCGCTCCCCCAGCCAGAGTTGATAGGCGGCCTCCAGCCCCGAGGCCTGCAGGATCTGCCGCACCTCGGCGGCCCCTCCCCGGGAGGGATCGGTGAGCACCGCCAGGGCGGGGGGCCGCTGTTGCAACCGTGCGGCCAGCGGCTCGGGATCCCTGCCGTGAAGGCTGATCCAGGAGGCGTCCTGCCAGGGCCGGCCGAGGCGGGCGAAGGCCAGCTGCAGGGAGGTGGGGGCTGGATGGAACCGGATCCGCTCGGACGGAAGGTGCTGCAGCAGCAGGCGACCGATGCCGAACCAGAGAGGATCGCCACTGGCGAGCAGCACGACCCTCTGCCCCTCCTCCAGGGCCTGTCGCAGTCGAGGCAGCAGCTGGGCGGGGCGGTCGCTGGCCATGAGGTCGGGTCCTGACGCGTCGGCGCGCCAGGCCTCGAGCTCAGCCAGCAGCCGCCGGGGGGCCGCCACCAGATCCGCCTGCAGGATTTTGTCCTGCCAGTGACGGGAGAGACCGGCCATCCCGGCGGCATCGGTGCCCAGCACCTCCAGCAGTGAACCCTCCAGCAGTGCCCCTCTGCCACTGCTGGCCATGATGCCCCCGAGGCCAGCTGTGCCCCTTCCTCTGCCCACCCCAACCTGCCCATGAGCGATCGACGCCAGCGGATCCATGCCCTGGTGCTGGCCCTGCTGGCCCACCAGGACGACCTCGAACTGCTCGACGACGACAGGGGCGGCCCCAGCGGGGGTCTGCTGGGGGGAAGCAGCGATCCGGGTGGCTGGCTGGAGCGCAACCGCCGGGTGGTGCAGCGTTACCAGTC
Source organism: uncultured bacterium (assembly GCA_942491175.1). Taxonomy (GTDB): domain Bacteria; phylum Cyanobacteriota; class Cyanobacteriia; order PCC-6307; family Cyanobiaceae; genus Cyanobium. Next base: position 250,430 of record CALNZO010000008.1, read on the forward strand.
GCTGGTGCGCAGCGCCGTCACCCTCGATGCCCTGATCGAGCAGGAGCTGGGCAGCGATCAGCTGGCGGGCGGCTGACCCGGCGGCTGCACGGGTGGTGCGGTCACGGGCAGGGCTTCGAGAAAGGCGATCAGCCTGGGATAGAGCAGCAGGGCCCCTGCATTGGTGAGGTGGGTCTCGTCGCTGTACAGCAGCGTTCCGTCCCGGACATTGGAGCAGACACTCCTGTCGGGGGGACAGATGCTGTCAAAGGGGGTGAACAGGCTGGTCCCCGGCAGGTCGCGGGTGATGCGTTCCTGCAGGGCCTGCACCGGGGCGATCGCGGCCGCCAGCGCACGGCGAGGTTTGAGCACCGGCCGACAGTCGGGATTCAGGGACCGTGTGGGTCGGAACCATTCCGCCTGACAGAGGGTGAGCGGCCCCCCGAACCTGCTCTGGGGGAACGTGGGCAGGGGACCGAAAACCACCAGTCCCGCGCCGCGGCGCCGCACCTCGCCATCGAGATGGCGCAAGGCCGCGGCATAGGAATTTTCGGCTCTGAGGCGTGTCTTTTCGCCGATACGTTGCAGATGTCCGGCCAGATTCGAGACCAGCACGAGGCGATCGCCAGGCTTCAGGCGGGCCATCACCCGACGCATCTGCTGCTCGGCGTAGGGCCGGCAGCGGCGATAGCGAGCTGGAACCGCGGCTTCTTCTCCCCAGCTGGAGAAGTAGGGCACCGGGCAGCCGCCCCTGGCCATGAAGGCCACGTTGTAGCGGCCGCTGCCCAGCAGCCTCTCCCCCAGAGGAATCAGAACATGGGTGTGGCTGTCTCCCTCGAAATAGAGGGTGGGGAGATCCCCCCCCGCCTTGGCCGTGCAGTCATCCAGCCCATCGACGCTGGAGATCGGGTCCGTCGGTTCCTGGAAGCAGTGAACGGTGTCGACCGTCGTGCCGGTGATCCGCTTCATGTTGGCCGAGAGACCGACGGTGTGGCTCCTGGTGCCGAGAAAGAGACGGCCCATCAGGGGACCCTGTAGACCCATGCTGCAGAAGATGGCCGCCAGGGTCATCCCCGGATAGGCCAGGCCGGGTCGCCCCAGACCGGCCAGGGCGGGATGGTCGTAGCGGAACAGGCACTCGAGCCGGTAGGAGAGCGCTGTGCACAGGGTGATCAGCACCAGGACCGGCAGCAGGGTCAGGGAGTTGAAGCCCACCGTCCAGCGGGCCAGAACGATCACCGGCCAGTGCCAGAGGTAGAGGGAGTAGGACACCATCCCAATGGCCAGACTGAGGGGGTGGCAGAGCCATCGTCCGAGACCTTCGGTGGGCCGCATCAGGATCAGAAGCGCCGCGGTCAGCAGCATCGTGCCCACGGTGGTGGTGAGCCGCCAGGACTCCGGCAGCAGCAACAGCGCCAGCAGGACGGACAGGGCCAGCAGGCTCAGCGGCCCCCGCCAGCGGGGCAAGGCCAGCCTGCGGCCCAGATCGCGAGCGCTGCCGCTGCCCCGGTGAAGCAGATAGGCGCCGCAGCCGGCCGTGAGCTCCCAGAAACGGGCAGGGGTGAGAAAGAAGGCCTGCCCGGGGTTGCCCCTCAGGCTCAGTCCCACGTACAGCACCAGGGACGCGACCATCAGCACGAGACTGACGATCTTGAGGCGGCGCAGGCCACCGGCGCCGGCACCGACCACCCCGAGTCCACAGAGCAGCAGGATGGCCGGCCAGACGAGATAGAACTGTTCCTCCACACCCAGGGACCAGGTGTGCATGAACACATTGAAGTGGTTGTCGGTGGCGAAGTAATTGGAGCCCTGCTTCAGCAGGTAGAGGTTGGAAACGCCGAACACGGCGGCCGTGCCTGTCCGCATGACAGGGGAATAGAAATCATCGACCGGGGAGACGAAGAAGGTGAACAGCATCGACACGACAACGATGTTCACCACCAGGGCAGGAACCAGACGGCGGACGCGGCGGCCATAGAAGCGCCGCAGGAATTGCCAGCGATTCTCATCCTGTCGGGCCAGCAGCGAGGAGGTCACCACGTAACCCGAGATCACGAAGAAGATGTCCACGCCGAGGAATCCCCCCGGCAGCCAGTGGGGGTCGAGATGATTGATCAGCACCGCGATGACGGCGACGGCCCGTAACCCGTCAATCTCCGGGCGGTAGGCCTTCGACCGTTGCGGCGGAACGATGCCCGGACCGAAAAGACGCGCAAGAAAATTCACGCCATCCACACCATTGATGGCAGGGTACCGGCGACCGCGCCGAGGGGCCGGCCTCTGACAAGCTGGGCCCAACCTCAGCATCCCGATGCCGCCGTTCGGCCTCTCCGCCCTCCGGAACCTGGGCCGAAGCGGCCCGTCCCGTTGGCAGGCCCCCGCCGCCAGCTGGCAGCGCCCCTTCGGCCTGGGCTGGGAGAAGCCCTACACCGTCCGCTACGCCAGCAACATCGACGACGGCCCCAATCACGGCATGCCCCTGGGGGGGTTCGGGGCCGGCTGCATCGGCCGGGCCCCCGACGGCAGCTTCAACCTCTGGAACCTCGATGGGGGCGAGCACTGGTTCGGGCTGATTCCGGACTGCCAGTTCGCCCTGTTCGAAAGCGACGGGAAGGGTCACCGCGCCCATGCCCTGGCCACGGCTCCAGCCAGCGACGACACCAGGGATGAAGCCCATCGGGACGGGAAGGGTCCGGCTCCGCTGGGGGCCTGGCAGTGGTATCCCGCCAGCACGCCGGACCACAGCACCGGCACGGTGGCGGCCCGTTACCCGGTCTGCGCCTGGAACCACAGCGGCGTTTTCTCCGCCGAGGTGAGCGCGGAGGCCTTCAGCCCGATCCTGCCCGGTGACTACCAGCGCACCAGCTATCCGGTGGCGGTGTTCCGCTGGACCCTGCGCAATCCCACCGGCGCTCCGCTCGACCTTTCCCTGCTGCTGAGCTGGCGCAACACCGTCGGCTGGTTCACCAACACCGACCCGTCCGCAGCGGTGCATTTCCGTGACGACGGCAGTCCGGAACACAATTACGTCCCGGCGATCGGTGCCACCGAAGGTCAGCGCAACCGTCGGGTCGATGCCCCCGGTCTGCGCGGGATCCTCCTGGAGGGCCTGCGCTCCGGCCCGATCGCCGAAGGCCAGGGGCAGTGGTGCCTGGCCGTGCCCGATGCCGCTGCGCCCGGCATGGAGACCGTGGAGGTGTTCCGCTGCAGCCGCTGGGATCCCAGCGGCGACGGGGCGGAGCTCTGGGAACCGTTCAGCCGCAACGGCTCCATCCCCGAAAGCGACAACGACCGTCGCAGCCGCCAACACGACCCCGCCAGCGCCGCCATGGCCGTGCGCTGCCGGCTGCAGCCGGGGGAGAGCATCGAGATCCCCTTCGTCCTCAGCTGGGATCTGCCGGTCACCGGCTTCGCCAGCGGCTGCCGGGCCCTGCGGCGCTACACCGATTTCTTCGGCGCCAGCGGCGACAACGCCGTCGCCATCGCCTCCGAGGCCCTGCGGGACTGGCGCCAGTGGCGCGAGGCGATCGAGGCGTGGCAGGCACCGGTGGTGGGGCGCCACGACCTGCCGGAACCTCTGCGCATGGCCCTGCTCAACGAGCTCTACGACCTGGCCAGCGGCGGCAGCCTCTGGACCTCGGCAAACCCGGAGGATCCGGTGGGGCGTTTCGGGGTGCTGGAGTGCCTCGACTACGCCTGGTACGAGAGCCTCGACGTGCGGCTCTACGGCTCCTTCGCCCTGCTTCAGCTCTGGCCGGAGCTCGACAAGGCCGTGCTGCGCTGCTTCGCCCGCGCCATCCCCGCCTCCGATCCGACGCCGCGGCCGATCGGCTGGTACTTCACTCAGGGCCGTGGGCGGGTGGAAGCCCCCCGCAAGCTTGCGGGAGCCACCCCCCACGATCTCGGGGCCCCCAATGAACGCCCCTTCGACGCCACCAACTACACCGCTTACCAGGACTGCAACCTCTGGAAGGACCTGGCCAGTGACTTCGTTCTGCAGGTCTGGCGCACCTACAGGCTGGCTCCCGGAGGCCCTGACCTCCGTTTTCTCGCCGACTGCTGGCCGGCGGCGGTGACCGCCCTGGAGTACCTGAAGCGCTTCGATATCAACGACGACGGCCTGCCCGACAATGGGGGCGCCCCGGACCAGACCTTCGACGACTGGCCCCTGCAGGGGGTGAGTGCCTACTGCGGCGCCCTCTGGATCGCCGCGCTGGAGGCGGCTCTGGCCATCGGCCAGCAGCTCCAGCTCGAACTGGGGCTGGATACCGCCGCGGAACAGCGGCGCTTCGGCAGCTGGCTGGAGCAGTCCCGCAGCCATTTCGATGCCCTGCTCTGGAACGGCGAGTACTACGCCATCGATGCCGGCAGCGGCACCCCTGTGGTGATGGCTGACCAGCTCTGCGGCGACTTTTACGCCCGGCTGCTGGGCCTGCCCCCGGTGGTGAGTGAGGAAAGAGCCCTCTCGGCGCTGGCGGCGATCCGCCAGGCGTGCTTCGAGGCCTTCGAGGGCGGCCGGCTTGGCGTGGCCAACGGCCTGCGCCGCGACGGTACCCCTCTGGATCCGAAGGGAACCCACCCTCTGGAGGTGTGGACCGGCATCAACTTCGGCCTGGCCGCCTACTACCGGCTGATGGGACAGAGCGACACGGCCTTCGCCATCAGCGAAGCGGTGGTGCACCAGGTGTATGAAGGCGGACTCCAGTTCCGCACACCTGAGGCGATCACCGCCGCCGGCACCTTCCGGGCCTGCCACTACCTGCGGGCCATGGCGATCTGGGCGCTGTGGGCCACCCACACCGACTGGCAGACGATCCCCGGAGCGGAGCGCCAGCCGTTACAATGAAGGGAGTGTGGATCAAAACATTGCTGCAACGGCTACTGAGATCGTTGGCAAGAAAAGTTCTGCTTCAACTCCACCCTCCAACGACTATACAGGACCTAGAAATTGATTGCGGGTGCAATATTATCACCGTCAGCTCCTGTCAGCAGCTCCCGCATCGTACTCCAGAAAACATCGATATTGAGCATTTATCAAATCAGATTTGCCTTGGAGATCCCCAGTATAAGCATTCATTTCGAACTACCTACGGTCAAATCATACCCGAAACGATACTGGCAGATATTGGAACCGCCTACATAACCCAAGTCATCAAAACCAAGAGTGGGCAGTGGTTCGGAGTCGCCAGCAGGAGAGGAAAATTCCTGCGAATCCAAGGCACCGAATACAATCAACAGCATGCGTCGAAACTTTGGTCCGCAAGTTCCAAGACCATTGAAACTGGAGCCTGGATTGGCGATTTTTGGTTTACGAACTACTATCATTGGTTTATATGCTGCATGCCGAAGGTTATTGCAGCAATAAAAGCAGGGTACGGCAGTAATATTATATTAACAGGAAACTATCCCAACACTCCGTTCATAATAGATTCTCTTCGACTTCTTGGCTTGGAAACAAGTAAACTACCCGTGATCGAATCATCGAAAACCAAGGTCAACAAACTGGTTGTCACTGAATCAGCACGTGCCTCCCCCCTTCTCCTCAAGGAGATCCGGAATCGCCTATTGACCAATCATGCAATTTCACAACTAACATCTAATAATCAGAATAGAATTATCTACATTTCAAGGGCGAACGCAAAGCATCGAAATTTAATTAACGAGCAAGAAGTAATTGACCTTTGCAGACGACTAAATATCACTTGCATTCAGTCAGAGCGCTACAGCCTTCATGAACAAATTGCAATCTATTCTAGTGCCCAAATATTAATTGGTGCTCATGGGGCTGGCTTGACCAACATGATTTGGATGCCTGAGGGGTCAACTATCATTGAAATACAATCTAATGAGCTAATGTTTCCGCATTTTTACCAGCTAGCCCTAGCAACAAATAAGCGCTATTGGCATGTAGAAGCTCACCTTCTAGACAAAAAATCTAATTTTCAGGGCAACTGCCTCGTAAATGTCTCCTCACTTGAGCAAGTCATCGAGGAGGCATTGGCTAGAAATGATCTTCGGCAATAATCCGTCTAAGTTAATTTTAGGGCTTCATGATTCCACCCATGATTCAGCTAATTATGATAACGAAAGAATCTGCTGATTCCACAGTCGGATGTCGATCATCATGGACTTCGGCCAGCAAAGCCAAATGGTGGTTTCTATCAACAAATTGGATATTAACTTTCATGATTTTGCCTTCTCTGGCGATTTCGTTACTTGCTTTCCAAAGCCCCGTCGCTGGTCTGGTCCATGCCTATCCCGATGCGATCACAGCCACGGGAGTGGTCAGAAGTCTGGAGAGCCTGCGGGATCTGGACTATCGCAGCTGGCAGGTGGTGGCGTTTCGGGAAGGGGCGCCCGGAGGAGCCCTGCGGCTGCGGATCGTGGGCTACCCCGGCCGGGTGCGCCTAGACCACCCCACCCCCCTGCTGGTGAGCAGCGGCCGCTTCCTCTGGGAGCTGGAAGACGTCACTCTGGCGTCGGCCAGGCTGGGCAACGACACCCGCGACGCCGCTGCTGAATTCGACCTGGCCCCGTTGCTGAGCGATCTGGATCGCAACCGGCCCCTGCGGCTGGAACTGCCCGGAGTGTTCACCGAGCTGCCGGTGCCCCCTTATGTGGTGGCGGAGTGGCGCCGTCTTCCTGAATGGCGTGACGATGTCCGGCGGAGAGCGGATGAACGGGCGGGGGGCTGACGAGCAGATCCAATGGGTGCCGTGGATGGAGCGGGCGCTGGCCCTCGCCGTCCTGGGACAGGGCCGCACCAGCCCCAACCCCATGGTGGGCGCCCTGGTTCTGGACCGACAGGGGCTTCTGGTGGGGGAGGGCTATCACGAGCGCGCCGGGCTCCCCCACGCCGAGGTGGGTGCCCTCGCCCAGGCGGGAGACAGGGCCGGCGGGGGCACCCTGGTGGTGACCCTGGAGCCCTGCTGCCACCACGGCCGCACCCCGCCGTGCAGCGAAAGGGTGATCGAGGCAGGAATCGAAAGGGTGGTGGTGGCCATGACCGACCCCGATCCGCGGGTGGCGGGGGAGGGCATCGCCAGGCTGCGGGCCGCGGGAATCGCGCTGATCGAGGGGGTGGGACGGGAGGCCGCCGAGCATCTCAACGCCGCGTTCGTCCATCGTGTGCGACACGGAAGGCCGCTGGGGATCCTGAAGTGGGCGATGAGCCTCGATGGCCGCACCGCCCTTCCCAACGGCGACAGCCAGTGGATCAGCGGCGAGCCGGCACGGGAGTGGGTGCATCGCCTGCGGGCCGGATGCGACGCGGTGATCGTGGGCGGCGGCACGGTGCGCTTCGATGACCCGCTGCTCACCAGCCGTGGACGGCGCGTTCCGGAGCCTCTGCGGGTGGTGCTCAGCCGGGGGCTGGATCTGCCGGAGAGCGCTCGCCTGTGGGATCGGGGAGTGGCCCCCACCCTGGTGGCCCACAGCAGGGAGGCGCCGGAGGAGGCCCGCCGGCGGCTCGATCGGCTGGGGGTGGAACGGCTGGAGCTGCCCCGCTGCGAGCCGCTGCCTCTGCTGGAGGCGCTGGCGGCTCGGGGCTGCAACCAGGTGCTGTGGGAGTGCGGTCCGGAGCTGGCGGCCGCGGCGCTGCGGCAGGGTTGTGTGCAGCGGCTGGCGGCCGTGATCGCCCCCAAACTGCTGGGGGGACGAAGCGCTGCAACCCCACTCGGCAGCCTCGATCTCACCAGCCTGTCCCAGGCACCGGGTTGCCCTTTGGAATGCACGCGGATGCTGGGGAAGGATCTTCTGCTGGTGGGAAATCCTGCGGCCGTTTCCACTCCCTCAGCAGGGTGAAGCGATCCTGACTTCATCGCCAGCGATCCACAGAACCAGGGAGCTTGATCATCTTGACTCTGACGCGTTCAGGATCAAAAATGCATGGGCTGAGTTGCTCGCTCAGATAGAGGTCAATGAAGAAAAACTGCTCCAGTTTTTCGGATAGAAGAGCTGCGGCCACGGCAAACGTTCCTACCCATGAAGTGGCCAAGCGGCGGCAGCTACGCAACAATATGAAATCTTCAAGCATCGTTCCAGATGTGATCTGTGCTGACAACATCAGGGCATTTCTGGAGCGGAAATGAACAACCCTCATCCATGCGGCCGCCATTCATCAGACCCAGATGGAGGACCCACCAGCCAGCCAGGACCTTGACGTGATGGGATCCAGCATGCACCAGAAAAGGATCGTGTAGAGTCAGCTGCATATCGGTATCAATCATGTCCTGAAGGCTCAAACGCTGGGGCAAAGCCCCGTACTGTTGACGCCTCACAGAAGATGACTTGATTGGCATTACTGGATTGGCAATACTGGATTGGCATCAAACGTTAATCCACTGCCGTTTGCATCACCTTGTCACTTGGATCACCATGAGCCCTATGCCAGCCATGGCCAAACACTGGGGTCACCATGAGCGAGAGCCGAAATGAAATTCATCTACATCGCCGGTATCGAACACAGTGGTACGACCCTGACCGAACAGCTGCTGAGCAGTCACCCCAATGTGCTGAGTCTCGGAGAGATCAACTCTTTCTTCTCCACCTCTCACATGAGAAACTACATGGCGCGCTGGGGAAGCCATGATGATGTATCAATGTGCTCCTGTGGTGAAGAATGGTCAAACTGCACTTTCTGGTCTGAACGCACCCATCTCTGCGGATTGAATTCCACACTTCCTGCCAAGGATAAATATCGGCTTCTCATCGAAGATATTGAACTACATTTCGGGCCCGATGTTGTTGTCACAGATTCCTCTAAATCGTTGGCAGGCCTTTCCGCCCTCCACGAAGCAAGCCTGGCGGCGGGAACCATGGTTTCAGATATCGGCGTTGTTTTCACCGTCAAGGATCCACGAAGTTTCGCCGCTTCCATGAAGCGAAAAACAGGGAACGGCAGCCTTCTGGCCAGTTACCGTGCCATGAATCTGTGGGTTGCTGGAAACCAGGAGATCATGAGTTACATACAGGACAATGCCATGCCGATGGTGGTCAATCTGTATGAGCACCTCTGCCTGGATCCCCTGGCACAGATCAACTCGATTTTCCAGCGCCTGGGTGTAGCAGAGATTCAGGAGATCGATATTTCTCATCAGCGATCTCACATCGCCATGGGCAACAAAGACTTCCTGATGCGCAATCGATTACACGTCCGCTATGACCAGCGATGGTTCCTGGACAACAGGATTCTTGCGGCTTATCTCATGAATGGGAACGCCCGGACGCTGAACAGAACGTTGTACGGCCTCAGTGAGCACCAGTTCAGGGGCGGCTGACCCCAAGGCCTGCCGATGCCGGTGACTCAGATCAGTTCGGGGTGAAGGGGATCACCCTTGAAAGGGCCCTCCACATCGCTGGTGATCCAGCCGCCGTAAAAGCCCCCGGGCTGGGGGATCACCCGCTCCCCATCCAGCCAGCAGCCATCCATCAGGGCCGGGTAGCAGGCCAGCCAGCCGGCCAGGGGGGCGAAGGCGGGAGTGGGGGTGGGGTAGCTCCACACGGCGCGGCGCCGCCGTAGCTCGCCGCCCTTCTCCTCAGGCACCACCAGATCGAAGTAGCGGGCCAGACCCTTCCATTCACAGAAGCTCCCGCCGGCGACGGGATCCAGCAGGCTCAGATCGACGTCGTCCGGGCAGAGATAGAAAACGGGGGGATGGAAAGTCTCGAGCACCCGCAGACTGCGGTGGGTGTCACACCACACCCGCCCCAGGGCCTCCACCCGCACATGCCGCCCGCAGGGCACCAGGGCCGGGGGCCGGGGATAGGCCGCGACGCGTTCAGGCATCTCTCTCAACCGGGGATGAAATGGCGCAGGCGCCGGGCTTCGGCTCCGGCCCGTTCCTGCAGCTCCTCGTCGCTGAGGCCGGCCTCAGCCCTTTGCTGGGCAGCGATCACGTCCGCCTCGTCGACGGCAAAGCCGGCGCCGCGGGCCAGGGCCAGGAAGGCCGCCAGATCGGGCGGGTCGGCGGGATCATGCAGGCGGCAGTCCAGACCGGGATCCCCCTTCGCATGGGCCAGAAAGGCATCCAGCTGGTCGAGGCTCATGGGATCGCCGGCAACAGTGTTCCTGTCTAGCGGCAGACGGAATCACCCAGGGGGCCGGTCGAGAAGATCCAGCTGCAAATCGGCCGCATATCCGCTAGCTGCCAGGGGCCTTGCCGGCTCCCGGCGCCGGACAGGCTCCCCCGGCATCCGCTCCAGCTTCACGGCCTCCCAGGCGGCCGGATCCCATGGAGCCATCAGGGGCTCCAAGGCCCGCAGGGCCGGGCCATCGGCGGGCTCCAGCCAGGCCTCCTCGAGCCCCTCGGGTATGACCACCGGCATGCGGTCGTGGACCCGGGCCAGCAGGTCGTTGGGACTGGTGGTGAGCACCACGGAGGTCTCGAGCTCCCCTCCGTCCCCGCCCAGCCAGCGGTCCCAGAGCCCGCCGAGCCAGAAGGGGCTCTCATCCCGACGGCGGAACAGCCAGGGCTGCTTGAGCTGCCGGCCGGCGATCGTCTTCGTCTGCCATTCGTAGAAGCCATCGGCGGGGATCAGGGCCCGGCGGTGGCGCCAGGCCCCGCGAAAGAAGGGTTTCTCCGCCACCGTTTCGCTGCGGGCGTTGATCGGCCGGCGGGCCTTCAGGGGATCGGCGCACCAGTCAGGCACCAGCCCCCACAGGGCCAGGGCCACCTCCGGCCGCCCGTGCTCCTGCCGCTGCAGCAGCACGGGCTCGCCGGGCCGCACCTGGGGACGGGGGGAGTAATGCTCCACCAGCCCGGGCGGCAGGGGGCCCCGCAGCCGCGGCAGCAGCCGGTCGAGGGAGGTGGTCAGGGAGTAGCGGCCGCACATGGGGGCAGGGGGTCCTTCGGGGCGGGAGGAGCCGGGCGTTCGGTTCTCCCGACCCGGCGGTGGACCGGCCGGTGACGGCCAGGCCTAGCTTGGGACGATCAGACGTTGATTGCAGCATGGCCATTCGTCAGGACGACAACCGCCCCACCCGGCGCTTTGGCCTGGTCAACGCCCTCCTGATCGGTTTCGGCGTCCTGCTGCTGTTCAGCAACTTCCTGCCCAACCCCGCCACCCAGGTGCCGCGGGTGCCCTACTCCCTGTTCATCGACCAGGTGAACGACGACAACGTCAAGCGGGCTTACATCACCCAGGATCAGATCCGCTACGAGCTCACCAAGCCTCCGGAGGAAGGGGCCCCCACGGTGCTCTCCACCACCCCGATCTTCGACATGGATCTGCCCCAGCGCCTGGAGCAGCACGGGGTCGAGTTCGCCGCCGCGCCGCCGAAGCGGCCCAGCTTCATCACCACGGCCCTGAGCTGGGTGGTGCCGCCGCTGATCTTCATCCTCGTGCTGCAGTTCTTCGCCCGCCGCAGCGGCATGGGAGGGGGCGCCCAGGGTGCCCTGAGCTTCACCAAGTCGAAGGCCAAGGTCTATGTGCCTGATGAGGAATCCCGGGTCACTTTCGCCGATGTGGCCGGCGTCGACGAGGCGAAGACCGAGCTCAACGAGATCGTCGACTTCCTCAAGACACCGGAGCGCTACATGGCCATCGGCGCCCGCATCCCCAAGGGCGTGCTGCTGGTGGGCCCCCCCGGCACCGGCAAGACCTTGCTTTCCAAGGCCGTGGCCGGCGAGGCGAGCGTGCCCTTCTTCATCATCTCCGGTTCGGAGTTCGTGGAGCTCTTCGTCGGCGCTGGTGCCGCCCGGGTGCGGGATCTGTTCGAAGAAGCCAAGAAGAAAGCCCCTTGCATCATCTTCATCGACGAACTGGATGCCATCGGCAAGAGCCGTTCGGGGTCCATGGGCGTGGTGGGCGGCAATGACGAGCGGGAGCAGACCCTCAACCAGCTGCTCACGGAAATGGATGGCTTCACGGCCCAGGACAAACCGGTGATCGTTCTGGCAGCCACCAACCAGCCGGAGACCCTCGACGCGGCCCTGCTGCGCCCGGGCCGCTTCGACCGCCAGGTGCTGGTGGATCGTCCCGATCTCTCCGGTCGCAAGATGATCCTCGACATCTACGGCAAGAAGGTCAAGCTGGCCGATGGGGTCGATCTCGACAAGATCGCCCAGGCGACCAGCGGTTTCGCCGGCGCCGATCTGGCCAACCTGGTCAACGAAGCTGCTCTGCTTGCAGCCCGTGCTTACCGCACCACGGTGGAGCAGGGGGATCTCAACGAAGCCATCGAGCGGGTGGTGGCGGGCCTCGAGAAGAAGAGCCGGGTGCTTCAGCCCGATGAAAAGAAAGTGGTGGCTTATCACGAAGTGGGCCACGCCATCGTGGGGCACCTGATGCCCGGTGGCAGCAAGGTGGCCAAGATCTCGATCGTGCCCCGCGGCATGGCTGCCCTCGGCTACACCCTGCAGCTGCCCACCGAAGAGCGCTTCCTCAATTCGAAGGAAGACCTCGAAGGCCAGATCACCACCCTCCTGGGTGGCCGCTCGGCCGAGGAGGTGGTGTTCGGTGAGGTGACCACCGGCGCCGCCAACGACCTGCAGCGGGCCACCGACATCGCCGAGCAGATGATCGGCACCTACGGCATGAGCGAGACCCTCGGCCCCCTGGCCTACGACAAACAGGGCGGCAGCCGCTTCCTCGGTGGCCCGTCCAATCCCCGCCGGGCCGTGAGCGACTCCACCGCCCTGGAGATCGACAAGGAGGTGAGGGGTCTGGTGGACCGGGCCCATGAACGGGCCCTGGGAATCCTGCGCCACAACCGCGACCTCCTGGAGACCATCTCCCACAAGATCCTTGAAAAGGAGGTGATCGAGGGAGACGAGCTGAAGGAACTTCTGGCTTCCAGCACGATGCCTGAGGCCCTGGTGCTCGAGGGAGCCGCGGTCTGAGTTCTGAACTGCCTCAACCCGGCGAGGAGTCCAGGCCGTGGCCCTCCCTTCACTGAACAGCCAGAGGATCCAGCCGGCCATCACCGCGCTGCTGATCCTCTTTTTGCTGGCGGCAGCCGGCCGCGGACTGAATGAGAGCTACTCCTACTGGTCGGATGAGCTCTGGTCGGTGACGGCCAGCCTGGCCGGATGGGGCGGGATGCTGCGGGACTGGCTGCTGCCCGACACCCACCCGCCCTTCTACCAGGTCCTGCTCAAGCTGTGGATGGGGCTCAACGGCAGCGGCGAGACGGCCACCCGTGGCCTGAGTTTCCTGATGGCCAGCATCGGCCTGATGGCCACGGCCCTGTTCGCCTCGGGGCGGGGGCCGGGGCGCCGGCTGGTGAGCATCGCCTTTCTGGGCACCAGCCCGGCGTTTCTCTACTACGCCCAGGAAACGCGCAGCTACGCCACCTCCCTGGCCCTCTCGGCCGTGATGCTGGGGGCGGCCCTGAGGTTGCGGCAGCGGACCCTGGAGACCACGTCCGGAAGCTCAGCGCCCGAGCCGAGCAGCGCCAGGCCGCTCCAGGGTCTTGTCCTCATGGCCGGCCTGCTCCTCTCCCTCACCCACTACCTCTCCTTGCTGTTCGTTCTGGTGGTGGTGGCGGTGAGCGGCGCCGAGGGCCTGATCCTGCGCCCGCGCCGGAGGGCGCTGCCCCTGGTCGCGGCCCTGCTGGCATGGCCCGCCGGCCATCTGCTGACGGGTTCCTTCAGCAACCGGATGCAGCAGCTCGACTGGATTCAGGTGGCGCCGATCAGCGGCACCCTCAGCGAAGCCCTTGCGGGCACCCTGCCGTTGCTGGCACCGAACCGGGGGGAAGCGCTCCAGCTGCTTCTGTTCGCCGCGGGACTGGCCGTCGCCCTGGTGTTCACCCTCACCGCCGGCCAGCGTCCAGGCGCCTCCCGGAAGGTCCCAGCGCGACCCCGGCCGGAGAGGCTTTCCCCGGCAGCGGGAGAGGCCCGCTTCCTGCTGGTGGTGATCGGCACCTTCCTGGCGTTCATGCTGATGATCGACCTGATCAAGCCCCTCTCCCAGGCCCGGTATTACATCGTGCTGCTCCCCGCCCTTGCTTACCTCTGCGGCGATGGCTGGGAACTGACAAGGCGGATGGGTCGGGGGCGGCGGGCCGCCGTGGCCGGCCTGCTGGCGGTGTGGCTGCTCGGCCAGTGGCAGATCGGCCAGCGGGAGCTGGCCATGAAGCAGGCCCCGCTGCAGAACTACAAGGCCATGGCCGCCTTCGTGGGGAAAAGCGGGGTCTGCGAACGGGGCTGCTGGAGCGACGGCTGGCGCCTGGACACGCTCAGCCCCCTCTACTTCCGCCCCGGCCAGCTCCTCCCGTGGCCCAGGGAAGCGGCGGCGGCCACGCGCCGCCTCGGGCGTCCCTTCCTGGGTTTTCACCTGGCCCGCAACGACCTGCCTTCCCTGCGGGCCTCGAACCCCTCCAGCACCTGCTGGGAAGCCCCGGGGGCCTGGTCATCGGCGCCCTTCATCCTGCTGCCTGCAACCAGCCCCTCCCACCCCGGGCGCCACGGCCTGCGACCCTGCCCCCCTTGACGCCGGGGGGGTCGATCTCGCATAAGGGTTCTTTGGGAAGTGGGTCGATGGTGTCCCCCTGCGCCCCGCTCGGCCCGCTCAAGGGCCATGACCTGCTCACATCGGCCGATCTCGACGGTCCCCAGACCCTCGCTCTGCTGGAGCTGGCCCGCCAGCTGAAGAATGGCGAGCGCCGCATCGACCTCCGCGGCAGGGTGCTGGGGCTGATCTTCTCCAAGGCCTCCACCCGCACCCGGGTGAGCTTCATCGTCGCCATGGCCCGCCTCGGCGGCCAGACGATCGACCTCAACCCGGCCGTCAGCCAGGTGGGCCGGGGAGAGCCGATCGCCGACACGGCCCGGGTGCTGAGCCGCTACTGCGACGCCCTGGCGATCCGCACCTTCGCCCAGGAGGACCTGGCCGACTACGCCCACTGGGCCACGATCCCGGTGATCAATGCCCTCACCGACCTGGAGCACCCCTGCCAGGCCATGGCCGACTTTCTCACCATCCAGGAACGCTTCGGTCACGGCCCCACCGACCTGGCGGGCCTCACCCTGGCCTACGTGGGCGATGGAAACAACATGGCCCACTCCCTGATGATCACCGGTGCCCTGCTGGGAATGGACGTGCGGATCGGTTGCCCCGACGGCTTCGCTCCCAGCCCGGCGGTGGTGGAGCAGGCCCGGGCCCTGGCCGGGGAGCGCTGCACGATCACGGTGCTGGACGACCCCCTGGCCACGGTCCGCGGCGCCCACGCCCTCTATACCGACGTGTGGGCCTCCATGGGCCAGGAGGAGGAGCAGGCCCAGCGGGAGCGCGCCTTCGCCGGCTGGTGCCTCGACGAGGACCTGCTGGCCGAGGCCGATCCGCGGGCGATCGTGCTCCACTGCCTGCCGGCCCACCGGGGCGAGGAGATCAGCGCCGGGGTGATCGAGGGGGAGGCCAGCCGGGTGTTCGACCAGGCGGAGAACCGCCTGCACGTGCAGCAGGCCCTGCTGGCCACCCTGCTGGGGGGGGTCACCGACTGAGGGACCCCTGAGCCGGGGATCGGAAGCCCGGGGGGAGTGGACAAACGGCCCACGGGATGGCAGAAAGGGACTGGTTCATCCGTACTGCCCGTGATCGCCGCCCACCAGGATCTCACCGAGGCCCAGCGGGAGCTCTACGACTGGCTGGCGGACTACATCGGCAGCCACCGCCACAGCCCCTCCATCCGCCAGATGATGGAGGCCATGGGCCTGCGCTCGCCGGCGCCGATCCAGAGCCGTCTGCGGCACCTGCAGCAGAAGGGCTGGATCACCTGGCAGGAGGGTCAGGCCCGCACCCTGCAGCTGCTCGGCGAGACCCATGCGGGCATTCCAGTGCTGGGGGCGGTGGCGGCCGGCGGTCTCGTGGAGACCTTCGACGACGTGCAGGAACGGCTCGATCTGGCGCCGGTGCTCGACACCCGCGGCCTGTTCGCCCTGACGGTCAACGGCGATTCGATGGTGGAGGCCCACATCGCCGACGGCGACGTGGTGCTGATGGAGCCCGTGACCGACCCCGCCTGCCTGCGGGAGGGCACGATCGTGAGCGCCCTGGTGCCGGGCAGCGGCACCACCTTGAAGCACTTCCACCGCCAGGGCAGCCAGGTGCGCCTGGAGGCCGCCAACCCGGCCTACGAGCCGATCCTGGTCCCGGGCGACCAGGTGACCGTCCAGGGCCGGCTGGTGGCGGTGTGGCGCCAGGTCTGACGGCGCTGCCGGCCACGATGTAAGCTCCTCAAGCGCCGGTTCCGCCGGGGCATCAATGGGGCCATAGCTCAGCTGGTAGAGCACCTGCATGGCATGCAGGGGGTCAGCGGTTCGAGTCCGCTTGGCTCTTATTGATCAGCCCCCCCGCCCCCCGGGCTCTCAGGGGGGGCGCGGGGCATCGTCACTCAGGCGCTGTTGGCCATGGTCAAGGCAGCCGGCCGGGCGAGTGGCCGACGGGTGGAAACCATCCTCGAGAGCACGATCCCACCCGAGGGACGGGCGGCGGACGACCCGATGGTCTCACCGGTGGTACGCATCAGCCCCGGCAGGAATACCACCAGGAAAAGAATGGCTGGCAAGCCTACGAAATGAAGGAGCGCAAAGCCGTAGCCCAGAATCAGCTCAACGATTGTGCTGGTCATGATCAACCTCCGAGTTCTGGGATGAACAAGCTGCATAAACGCAGTTGATTTGGATATCTGCCCATCCCTTCCCATTACTAACAATCTAACTCCACAGGGCACTCGGTGAGGCCGTGGATGGGATTGGAGCATAAACACTCAGTCCCCATACAGATGCAAGGGAACAGCGGCGGGAGTGATGGTGCTGTGATCGAGCCAGCTGAGAGGGAACTTCCCTGGGATATTGCCTCGGACAGGATTGCCCAGTTCCCATTGTGTTTCCTTATGGAGGGTTTTCCAGGCCGCCTTCCCCGAGGGCCCTTCCGAGCGGCCATCGCAGATGGACGCCGCCGGCACCGATCGATCGAGAAGCCTTCCGCGAGCAGTACGGACAGGAAGGCCCCTTCCGGCTGCGGCTGGGCCTGGATGCGGCCGATCAGAGCATCAGGGCCGGAGCCGCTCCCCAGCCCTGCCCCTCCTCCTCCTCCTGGAGCGGCTCCCCTCAGAAGCAGCGCTACGGCGCGGCCCTGAGCCGCAAGCCGTACGACCTGGCCGGAGAAGCCCTGGGGGAATGGCGGCGCTTGTGTCCCGGCAGGCCCTGATCCTCAGCGGAGCCGGGTCATGGCCTGTCGGCCATGGGAGGCCGCTGGCCCCCTTGCCTCACTCACTCACCGCCTTGGTGCGCATCGCCGCCTCCAGGCTCTTGATCTCCTCAGGCGACAACTGGGGACGATCGAGCTTGAGGGTGAGCTTGTTGAGCTTGCCGGTGAACCGGAACGGCGGCTGGTAGTCGGCGTCGTTGACGCCGGTCAGGGTGTCGGAGCCGATGTCGAAGCTCTCGTCCCACTGCAGGATCATCGGCAGGGTTTTGGCCATGGTCTTGGTGGCCACCACCTTGCCGTCCACCTTGAGGGTGCCGGTGCCGGGGCGGCCGACGCCGCTGAAGTTGTTGAAGGCCAGGGTGCCCGCCCCCTTGCCGTCGTAGACGAAATCGAATTCAACCTTGTGCTTGCCAGGGGGAGAGCGGCTCGGTGCCCTCCCACTTGAGGCGCTCCAGATCCACCATGTTCCACACCCACACCGGCTTGCTGTTCTTCAGGTAGAAGCCGTAGCCCCCGAAGCGGCCGCCCGAGGTGAGCAGCATGCCCTCGGCGCCGCCTGCGGGCACCTCGATGTCGGCGGTGACGGTATAGGAGGTGTTGAGCAGCAGGGGCGAATCGCCCTGGGGAAGCCCCACCATCGGATGGGTGTAGACGAATTCGGTGCGGCCGGCGGTGATGTTCGGCCGCGGCGCCACGATCGCGCCGCCACTGAGCGCATCCAGCGGGAAGACCTGATACTTCTTCGCTTCGGCGATGAACGCCGCCTTCATCTCCTTCAGCTTCTGCGGGTTTTGGGCCGCCAGATCGGTGGTCTGGTTGAAATCCTTGTTCAGATTGTAGAGCTCGAGCACCTGGTTGTTGAGCGGATCCGGGTTGGCGGGGCCGAAGGCGTCCCAGGGAGCGCGGTTCACCTTGGTGCTCAGCAGCCAGCCTTCGTGATAGAAGGCCCACTGGCCCATCATCTCGAAGTACTGGGTCTTATGGCGGGTGGGCACCTTGGCGTTCTTGGAATCGAAGGTGTAAAGGAAGCTGGTGCCTTCGATGGGTTTCTGGGGGATGCCGTCCACCACTTCCGGTGCCCTCAGACCGGCGGCTTCGAGGATCGTCGGCACCACGTCGATAACGTGCACGAATTGCTCGCGCAGGCCGCCCTTGTCCTTGATCCGCGCCGGCCACGACACCACCATGTTCTGGTTGACGCCACCGAGCTTGGAGGCGTTCTGCTTGAACCAGGTGAAGGGGGTGTCGAAGGCCCAGGACCAGCCCGCCGACATGTGGTTGTAGGTCTGCTCAGAGCCCCAAACGTCGTAGAACTTCATCTGCACGTCGACCGGCATCTCGTTGACGCCATTGAAGAAGGCGACCTCATTGGGTGTGCCCAGGGGCCCACCTTCCGCGCTGGTGCCGTTGTCACCGTTGATATAGATGATCAAGGTGTTGTCGAGCTTGCCGAGGTCGTCGAACTGCTGGATCACCCGGCCGATTTCAGCATCGCTGTAGGCGGCATAGGCGGCGAAAACCTCCACCTGGCGGATGAACAGTTTCTTCGCTTCCGGGCTCAACTTCTCCCAGGGAGTGATCACATCGGCTGGCCAGGGTTCGAGTTTCGCGTCGGCGGGAATCACACCCAGTTTCTTCTGGTTCGCGAAAATGCGCTCCCTCAGTTTCTCGTAGCCATCATCAAACAGATGCATGGAGTGGATCCTGTCCACCCACTCCTGGGTGGGGTGATGGGGCGCGTGGGTGGCGCCGGGGGCGTACTTGATGAACAGTGGCTTGGCGGGGTTGATCTGGTGCATCCGCGTCATGTAGTCGATGGCGTCATCGGCCATCGCGGTCACCAGGTTCCAGGTGCCGGGAGCCTGGCCCTCAAAGGGATAGATCTGGGTGGTGTTGCGGAACAGGTTCGGCTGCCACTGGTTGGCGTCACCGCCCACGAAGCCGTAGAAGTATTCGAAGCCCATGCCGGTGGGCCACTGATCGAACGGACCGCTCTGGCTGGCCTGGAACGCCGGTACGTTGTGGTCCTTGCCGAACCAGGCGGTGGAGTAGCCGTTGTCCTTGAGCAGACGGCCGATCGTGGCCTTGTCGCGCTCGATGATGCTGCTATAGCCGGGGAAGCCGGTGGACTGCTCAGCGATCACGCCGAAGCCGGCCGAGTGGTGGTTGCGGCCGGTGATCAGGGCCGCGCGGGTGGGGGAGCACAGGGCCGTGGAGAACATGCGATTGTAGCGCAGCCCCGCCTTGGCGACGCGGTCCATGGCCGGTGTGGGGATCACCCCGCCGAAGGTGCTGGGCACACCGAAACCGGCGTCGTCGGTGATGATCAGCAGCACGTTGGGGGCCTGAGGCGGGGGCACGATCCGCGGCGACCACCAGGGCCTGGACTGCAGGGCGCCGTCCTTGATCACCCCGCCGAAGGGTGGCGCCGGGGCCGGCAGCTGGTTGCCGGGGAGCGTGGTGGTGGCATTGGGGGCTCCCGGCGTGCCGGTGATCGTCTGGGCGGCCGCTGGCAGCCAACCCGCCTGCCAGCCCACCAGCAGGGCCACCAGGGCCAGGGCCCCGAGGCGGCGGATCCAGGCGGGCGGAGCGTCGAAACGGGGATCAGCCACGGATGGGGAGTGCGGTGGTGAGGGTTGATGGAGCGACTGGAGCTGCTAGGGGGTGCCGCCAGGCGGAAGCCGATGTGGGAGGTGCCGGTGTCGGGGCTCTGGGCCTCCCGGGCCGCAGGCCGGTAGCGGCTGCAGTAATTGGGGGCGCACAGGAAAGAGCCGCCCTTGATCACGTGCTTGGCCACCCCCGGATCCCGGGGATCGCTGCTGGCGGCGGCATCGGCCAGCAGGGGGTCCTCCTCTCCGGCGAGGAGATCGTGGTCAGGCCGGTACCAATCCGCCGTCCACTCCCAGACATTGCCGGTCATATCCCTGAGGCCATAGCCATTGGCAGGAAAGCGGCCCACCGGGGCGGTATCGAGGTAGCCATCCTCGCCGGTGTTGCTGACGGGGAATTCCCCCTGCCAGGTGTTGGCCTGGCCCGGGCGCCAGCTGTCGCCCCAGCTGAAGGTCCGATCGCGCAGTCCGCCGCGGGCGGCGAACTCCCACTGGGCTTCGCTGGGCAGCTCCGCCCCGGCCCAGGCGGCATAGGCCTCCGCGTCCTCCAGAGACACCTGCACCACCGGGTGATCAAGCCGCTCATCGATGGAGCTGCCGGGCCCCTCCGGGTGGCGCCAGTCGGCGCCGGGCACCCAGTGCCACCAGCTCAATTCCTGCACCGGCTCCCCGGGAGAGGGCGGGCGGAACACCACCGAACCCGGGCGGCGCTCGGCGGCGGAGAGCTCCGGGAACTGCTCCGCCGGCAGGGGACGTTCCGCCTGGGTGCGGTAGCCGGTGGCGGCCACGAAGGCGGCGAACTCCCGGTTGGTGGCCTCCGTCCGGCCCAGGCAGAAGGGTCGCAGCCCGCACCGTGGCCTCCGCTTCCTCCGGCAGGCGGCCTGCCGCACCGATCCGGTAGCGGCCGCCGGGATTGGTGCCATCGAGGGCGGACAGGTGGCCGCCGCCTGGGCGGGCGCGGGCTGGATCAGGAGCACAAGAACCAGAACCAGGGCCAGGGCCAGGGGCAGCGACACCAGCAGGGCCGGGAGCAGGGCCAGATCGGGACGCTGAACGGTCACGAGGAGAATTCGGGTCAAAGGACCGGCGGATCAGCAGGATTGTGAAGCGTCGCAGGCGCAATCAAGCGTGTGATTGATCACTTTCTTAACAGCAATGGATCGATTCCTTTACCACCGCGCCTGCGAACTGACATCTGTACTGACATCCGTACTGACACCTGGCGGCAACTCTGTCGCAGGAGCGCAAGAGTCCACGCAATGGCTTGATGATCCACGCTGTTCTGATATAAGAACAACAGCCGGAGGATGGCTTGGATCCTGCATCAGCTGTGCCAGGCTTCGCTTCATCCATCCACGTGAATCGGGAAAGATCGTCGCCTCGCCCGTCGATCAGACCCGTTCTCCTCCTCTGAGATCCATGCGCCTCGGCCTCAGTCTCCTGTTCTCTGGCCTGCTCCCTCTGATCGGAGTGGCCGCTCCAGCGCTGGCCCAGGAGGCCGCCGCCGGTGCCCCGCAAACCTTCACTGCCGATGGAGTGATCGACCAGGACACCCCCGCCGCGCCGCAGAACGATCCCAGGCCAGAGCCCAGCTGGGCCGGCACCGTTGAGCTCTATGGCTTCGCGCCGCTGCGCACCACCGGAACCACCACCATCCAGGGCTACGAGACCGAGCTGGATCTGGACCTCGACCAGGTGCTCAGGCCCCTGACCTCCGTGGCCTACATCCGAGGCAGCGTCGAGTACGGACGCCTCGGCCTTCTCACCGACATCAGCTACGTCTCCCTCAAGTCGGCCGAGGGCACTCTCACGGAGATCAAGACCCGCTCGCTGGAAGGCCCCAACCGCAGTCGCAGCCTCACCCTCACCCCCGACGGCCAGCGCAGCCTGGAGGCCCAGATCGGGAGCATCCAGGGGATCTACGACCTGGCCCTGCGCTATCGCTTCGGAGACAGGGAATCGGCGGTGGCGAAGGCCGGCAGCTTCAGTGTCATTCCCTACGCCGGGGTTCGGTTCGTCGACATTCGATACAACCTGGCTCTGGAGAGTCAGGGGCCCAGCCGCACCCTGACATTCCGTGGACCGGGTGGGGAGGGGTCCCGGACGCTCGAGGGCTGGAACCTCCAGCGGCAGCAGTCCTACGGGGGCATCGTGGCCCAGCCGCTGATCGGCACCCAGGCCATGGTCTTTCTCTCCCCCCGCCTGAGGCTCTTCGCCCGCGCCGACATCGGGGGCTTCGGTGTGAACAATTCGGAGGATTACTCCTGGAACACCCAGGCCGGGCTCGGCTATGCGATCGGCAACTCCACCCAGCTCAACCTGTCCTGGAGGTATCTCCACCTGAGTGGAACCAACGGAGAGACCCCCGAAAACGCCTACAACATCGATCAGAACGGGGTTGAGGTCGGGGTGAAGTTCTTCTTCTGAGCCAGGGCACCGAGGGGGGAATACCTGATCATGCACGGGCTATGCTGAGGTCAGCGAAGAGGCTTGAAGATGCCCCTGCTGCGTATGGTCCTCGGGGCGGTGATTCTTGCGGTCGCCTTGGCGATCGTGACGGGCCTGATCTCCCTGAAGGGCACGCCACTCGATGTCATCGGCCCCAACGCTGATCAACAAAGTCAACAGATGATTTCAGTGGAGATGGGGACGTCTTCGGAACTGGGACCTTCCTCGTCGATCGACGACACCCTGTAACCGGGAAGTGCCGGTGGATACGCCCAGGGCACCGGGCTTCCCCTGACCTTCCCGGAGGCCGTGGCCGTTGTGCTTCCCCGCTGGGCCCAGGGGCTGATCGCAGCGACCTCACCCCCCGCCAGGAGCCCTTCGCTACCGACAGGCTTCCCCACGCAGAGCTAGAGCAGAGCTTTCATCATTCGCCTGGCGTCCCGATGTCCACGTCCTTCTCCCAGGCGGTCGAGGCCCTCACCGCCCAGGCCCAGAGCCTGATCGCGATGGCCAACGGCGAACTGGAGGCCCTGCGGGAGGAGCTGGAGCAGGAGCGCCGCTTCCGCCGCCACCTGCAGGCCACCGCCGCGGCCAGGACCCAGGAGTGGGCGTCACTTCAGGAGGCCGAACGTCTTGAACGGGAAGGCCTTGAGGCCGAGCTGGCCGAGGCCCTGGAGGGCCGTCGCCGGGCGGAGGCGGAGGTGGAGCGCTTCCATACGGCCGTGCGCGAGCGCGCGGGGCTTCTTCAGCAACTGGACGATGCGCAGCGCGCCCGCCAGGGGGTGGAGCGACGGCTGGCCGGGGTGCGGCTGGCAGTGCTGGATCTGCTGGCCCCCCTCGGGACGGAGGAGGAGGCCGACGAACCAGGAGGAGCACCCCCCCGGTCTCCGAGCCGGCCCTCAGCTGAGCGACCTCAGGGGCAGGGCGGTGCCGGCACCGCGCTGCTGAGGCAGAGGCTGGCCAGCCAGCCCCGCAGCTCTTCGATGGCCTCGCTGCGCAGCCGGTAGTAGACCCAGCGGCCCTCCTGCCGATCGGCCAGCAGGCCCGCCTCCCGCATCACCTTGAGGTGGAAGGAGAGCCGTGACTGGGCCAGGTTGAGATCGGACGTGAGATCGCAGACGCAGCGCTCCCCCTGACCGAGGGCCTCGATGATCTCCAGGCGGATCGGATCGGCCAGGGCCTTGAGCAGGAGACGGGCCCGCTCGGCGGGCAGGGGCGGGGCAGGAGGCGACGTGACGGGGAGCACCATCGATCAAGTTCGGTTGATGTAGCTTTCAGGCGTCCCGTCATTCTCCGCCGGCGCTCCCGTGAGGGAGAGCCCTGGTTGAGCGTCCTGCCATGAGGGTCGGCATCAATGGCTTCGGCCGCATCGGCCGCCTGCTCTTCCGGGCCCTCTGGGGCCGTCCCGGCCTCGTGGTGGTCCACGTCAACGACCACGCCGGCGATGCCGCCGCCGCGGCCCATCTGCTCAGCTTCGATTCGGTCCATGGCCGCTGGTCCCAGCCGGTGCGCCCCCACGGCCAGGGTTTCCGGGTGGGTGAGCACACCGTGGGCTGGAGCAGCCACAGTGAACCTGCCGCCGTTCCCTGGGCCGCCGCGGGGGTGGAGATGGTGCTGGAGTGCACCGGCGCCATCCGCACCCCCGAAACCCTGGGGCCCTATTTCGAGCGCTGCGGTCTGAAGCGGGTGGTGGTGGCCTGCCCGGTGAAGGGCCAGGTGGCCGGCGCCGAGGCGTTGAACATCGTCTACGGCATCAACCACCAGCGTTACGAACCCGCCGTTCACCGGCTGGTGACCGCCGCGTCCTGCACCACCAACTGCCTGGCGCCGGTGGTGCAGGTGGTGCACGAAAGCTTCGGCATCCGCCACGGTTCCATCACCACCCTGCACGACATCACCAACACCCAGGTGCCGGTCGATGGCTTCCACAGGGATCTGCGCCGGGCCCGCAGCGGCCTGATGTCCCTGATCCCCACCACCACCGGCTCGGCCCGGGCCATCGGGCTGATCTTTCCGGAACTGGAGGGCCGCCTCAACGGCCACGCCGTGCGGGTGCCCCTGCTCAACGCCTCCCTCACCGACGCGGTGTTCGAGTTGGAGCGGACCGTGACGGCCCGGGAGGTGAACCGGGCCTTCGCCGCGGCCGCCGCCGGCCGGCTGCGGGGGATCCTCGGCCTCGAGGAGCGGCCCCTGGTCTCGGTCGACTACGTCAACGACAGCCGCAGCGCCATCGTCGACGCCCTCTCCACCCAGGTGGTGAACGGCACCCAGCTCAAGGTCTACGCCTGGTACGACAACGAGTGGGGCTACAGCTGCCGGATGGCCGACCTGGCCTGCCACGTGGCGGAGCGGGAGCAGCCATGACGCCCTTGCGCCAGTACGTGATCGTCACGGCCAACTACTGGGCCTTCACCCTCACCGACGGGGCCCTGCGGATGCTGGTGGTGTTCCACTTCCACCAGCTGGGCTTCTCCACCCTGGAGATCGCCCTGCTGTTCCTCTTCTACGAGTTCTTCGGGGTCCTCACCAACCTGGGCGGCGGCTGGATCGGCGCCCGCTACGGCCTGCGCCTCACCCTCTGGGTGGGCACCCTGCTCCAGATCCTGGCCCTTCTGCTGCTGGTGCCCGTGGCGGACGGCTGGCCGAAGGCGCTCTCGGTGGTCTATGTGATGGCGGCCCAGGCGATCAGCGGCATCGCCAAGGATCTCAACAAGATGAGCGCCAAGAGCGCCATCAAGACGGTGGTACCGGAAGCCCCGGGCGACGCCGGGCGGGGGGAGGAGCGGCTGTTCCGCTGGGTGGCCTTGCTCACCGGTTCCAAGAACGCCCTCAAGGGGGTGGGCTTCTTCCTCGGAGGCGTGCTGCTCAGCACCATCGGCTTCAATGCCGCCGTGGCGGCCATGGCCGCTGGCCTCGGCCTGGCCTTCCTGCTCACCCTGCAGCTGCCTCGAGAGATCGGCCGGATGAAGGCAAAACCGGCCTTCCGCAGCCTGTTCTCCCCCTCGCCGGGCATCAACGGGCTCTCGCTGGCCCGCTGCTTTCTGTTCGCCGCCCGCGACGTCTGGTTCGTGGTGGCCCTGCCGGTGTTTTTGGAAGCGGCCCTGGGCTGGCGCTTCTGGGAGGTGGGCGGCTTCCTCGGTCTGTGGGTGATCGGCTACGGGATCGTCCAGGCGGCCGCCCCGGCCCTGCGCCGCTCCTGGGGGAGCGGCGCGCCGCCGGGTGTGGCCGCCGTGCGGTTCTGGAGTGCCGTTCTGAGCGCCATCCCGGCCCTGATCGCCGTGGCCCTCTGGCGCGGCGCCCATCCGGCCCTGGCGGTCTGTGGCGGCCTGGTGGCCTTCGGAGTGGTGTTTGCCATGAACTCCTCGATCCACAGCTACATGGTGCTGGCCTATGCCGGCTCCGAATCGGTGAGCCTCGACGTGGGTTTCTATTACATGGCCAATGCCGCCGGCCGGCTGGTGGGCACCCTGCTCTCCGGGGCCGTGTTCCTGCTGGGCAGCACCCCCAGCGGTGGCCTGCAGGCCTGCCTCTGGTGTTCGGCCCTGCTGGTGAGCCTCTCCTGGCTGGCGTCCCTGAGGCTCCCGAGCCCGGCCCGCCCGCCCCTGGCAGCCGCCTGACGTCGGCCACCAGACGTCAGGATCGGCGGCAAGCTGGGTTCACCCCCCCGTGCCCATGGTCATCCAGCCCACCGAGCCGCCGCGCCCATGGCCTCGCCGCCCCCGAGACCGCTGGCGCTGGGGCGCCCTGGTGGCGCTGCTGGTGCTGCTGCTGGTGGGGTCCCCGTTCCAGGCCGCCAGGGCCCAGCCCCGGCCTGAGCTCCCGGCCTACCTGCAACTCGACGGCAACCGCCTGTTCCAGGTCACCGCATCCAAGGACTTCACGGCCGAGCAGCGGGTGGAACGGGCCAACCGGCTGCTGCAGGACGTGGTGGCGACCCAGAAGCCCGCGGAGATCAGTGTCAAGGAGCTCAACAACCTGCCGGTGATCACCCTCGATGGCGAAGTGATCCTCACCGTCACCCGGCGCGACACACCGGAGACGTTGACTGTCCAGCAGCAGGCGGACCTGTGGCGGAGAAGCATCACGGAGGCCATCGCCAGGGGACGCTCCGAACGCCAGCCCGCCTACGTGGCCCGGATGATCCCCATCTCGCTGGGGATCCTGCTGGGTGCGTTCCTGCTGCAGCGGCTGCTCTCGCTGCTGTGGCGGCGGTTCCTGCCCTCGGCCCTCACCCAGCCGCTCCCCAGCGACCCGGGCAGCGTCAAACCGCTGCGGGGGATGGACTGGCTCCTGCATGGCCTGCTGGTGGTGCTGCAGCTCGGGGCCTGGGTGGCGGCGACCTGGGTCATCGCCGGCTTCTTCCCGGCCACCCGGCTGCTGATCAGCCGATTGTTCGACGCGATCACCGAGAGCCTGGGCTCCCCGTTCCTTCCCCTGGGTGGACGCAGCTACTCGGTGCTCGACGCCGTCATTCTGGTGGCGCTGTTTGTGGTGCTGGTGCGCGGCGTGGCATTCCTCAAGGGAATGCTCCGCACCCGGGTGCTGCAGCGCACCGCCATCGAGCCCGGCTCCCAGGAAGCCATCGCCTTCCTGCTTCAGTACGGCCTGCTGTTCCTCGGCACCCTGGTGCTGCTGCAGTTGTGGGGCCTCGATCTCACCTCCCTGGCGCTGTTCGCGAGCGTGCTGGGGGTGGGGGTCGGCCTGGGCCTGCAGGGCATCGCCAAGAACCTGATCAGCGGCCTGATCATCATGTTCGAGCGGCCCATCCAGGTGAACGATTTCGTCGAGGTGGGCGATCTCCAGGGGACGGTGATCCGCGTCAATCTGCGCAGCACTGAGGTGGTCACCCTGGATCGCATCTCGATCATCGTTCCCAACGCGGAGTTTCTCGAGTCCCGAGTCGTCAACTGGAGTCACGGCAGCTCCGTGGCCCGGCTGCAGATTCCGGTGGGGGTGGCTTACGGCTCCGATTGCCAGCTGGTGCGCCAGGCGCTGCTGGAGGCCTGCCAGGGATACGCCGACATCCTGAAGGCTCCGGCGCCACATGTGTTCTTCAGCGGCTTCGGGGAGAGTTCCCTGGACTTCCACCTGCTGGTGTGGATCAACCAGCCACGCCGTCAGTATGAGATCCGCAGTGAGCTCAATTTCCGCATTGAAGCCATGCTGCGCCGTCACGATCTCACCATCCCGTTCCCCCAGCGGGATCTGCATCTGCGCAACGACCACATCCAGGTGGCCTTTCCCGCCGAAATCACCGACGCCCTGATGGCGCACCTGGCCCCACCACCAGCTGTGCAAAGGTATCCCGAGCCACATGAAAATTCATGACGATCCTGGGTGTAACGCTTCTCGCAGCCGCGATCCGGGTGCTTGCCGGTTGCGCCGTCGTCTGGCTGGTGACGCGGCTGGTGGGGCGCCTGTTGCGGCGCATCGCCGCCCGCACCGCCACCAACACCGACGATGCCGTGGTGCGCATGGTGCTGAGCACCGTTGCACTTCTGGGCTACCTGGCCATGTTCCTCTGGGGCTGGCAGTCCCTGGTGAGGGGATGGGATGGCCTGCAGGCCGACCAGGGTCCCGACCGTTTCGTCAACACGGCCCTGCTGCTGGCGGCGGTCGTGCTGGTGGTTCGGCTGATCAACCGCACGCTGCTGCTGCTGGTCAACCGATCCATGCGACGGCTCGGGCGACACGAACAGCTGGCCACCCTCGATGGTCTGGCCCCCATGATCCGCACGATCATCTGGATCGTCGGTGCCCTGGTGTTCCTTCAGAACCAGGGGGTGGAGCTGGGCGCCGTCTATGCCTCCCTGGCCGGCGCCGGTATCGGCATCGGCCTGGCCCTGCGGGGACCGTTCACCAACTTCATCAACTACCTCACGATCCTGCTGGACGAACCGTTCCAGATCGGCGATTTCATCCGCTTCGGGGATGTGCTCGGGCCGGTGGAGAAGGTGGGACTGCGCTCTTCGATCATCCGCAGCCTGAGCGGCGAACGGATCGTGATCAGCAATGAGGAACTGCTCAACCAGACGATCCGCAATTTCAGCGATCTGCCGCGGCGACGGGTGGCCCACACCATCGGTGTGCTCTACGAGACGCCGGTGGAGAAGGTGGCCGCCATTCCCGAATTGGTGGCCCGGGTCGTTCAGGCCCATCCCCCCGCCGAATTCGATCGCTGCCACTTCACCGGCTTCGCCGACAGCGCCCTGGAATTCGAGTTCGTCTTCTTCGTCCCCGATGGAGACATCGTGCTGTATCTCGACGTGCAGCAGAAGATCAATCTCGGCCTCCTGCGGAGCTTTGCAGAGCAGGAGATCGGCTTCGCCTATCCCACCCAGACCCTTCACATTGAAACCATCCAGGAGGCGGCGGCCTGAGCGGCCTGGCGAGATTCCGCAGCCCCATCACCCACGCCAGCGCCCCAGCCCCGCGACGGCAGCGATCCCCAGCAGGGGCCAGTCTCCCCAGCGGTCGTAGGGGGTCAGTGCGGAACGCTGCCGCACGGTGAGGATCCCGGAGGCGGGCCGGCCGGCGGGCAGCTGTTCGCCCAGCCGGCCACTGGGATCCACCACCAGACTCGGTCCGGTGTTGGCGGAACTGATCAACCAGCGGCCGGTCTCGATGGCCCGCAGCTGGGCCAAAGCCCTGAACTGCTCCTGCAGCATCCCCGGGTAGGGATCGAGGTTGGCCGTCGCCAGCAGCCAGCGTGCCCCGTTCCGGCTGGCGGCCGCCAGGGCGGCTCCATCGGAGAGTTCGTAGCAGATGGCCACGCCCACCGCCCCGCCGGGGCGATCCAGAAGGCGGGAGGCCGCTCCGGGTTCGATGCCGCCCACCGCCGAGAGACCGCTCCAGCGCCAGAGGCCCGCCAGCGGTACCCACTCGCCGAGCGGCACCACCCGGTGCTTGTCGATCCAGCCGCCGGCGGATTGCTCCCCGGGGGCGAAGCGCAACACACTGCTGCGCAGTTCCAGGCCCACCCGACGGAAACCACCGCTGAGCACCTCCAGCGGGGCCGACACCGGCAGACCCTGGCCCAGGGCCAGGGCCCCCTCGGGCAGCAGCAACCCCGTGATCGGCCCCTCACCGGACGCCTGGTCGGGGAGGAGGGTCTCCCCCTGGGCCGCCGCCAGCTGGCGCAGCAAGCGCTGCTGCTGGGCGGGCTGGAACTTCTGGCGGGTGGGGATGGCGGGTTGAAGCACCAGCCAACGCTCGACCCTGCCGCTCTCAAGCCCTTGAGCCGATTTCACGGAGAGATCCGGGCCGGACAGCAACGCCAGGCCGAGCAGATGGGCCACCGCCACAAGAGCCAGGGTCGCGACGCCCCAGCGCAGAGGGCGGACCGGGGCCGTGAAGCTTCGCCAGAGCCCCCAGCCGACCATCAGCTGGACAGCGGCCAGCAGGCCCGCCCCGCCCAGCGAGGCCAGACCTGCCAGGGCCCGGTCCCCCGGCAAAGCGGAGGCGCCCACACCCAGCCAGAAGAGGGGACCGCTGGAGAGACCCACCTCCGCCAGCCCCCACAGCGCCGCCGCCAGCAGGGCTGTGCTGAAGCGGTGTCCGTCGAGCCGCGCCACCAGGGCTCCCCAGACCCCCACCAACCCTGCGCCCGCCAGAGCGCAGGCGAGCCAGAGGGCGAGGCAGATCGGCAGGCTCAGGGGGCCGGGGATTCCGATCCAGTCCAGGGGGTGAAGCCAGAGCAGCCAGCGATGGCTGACCAGCACCGCCGCCAGCCCCCAGAAGAAGCCGGCGCGGACAGCCGGCCCGATCGATGGCCTTGGAGCGGACACCAGTCCCCAGAGCACGGCCAGGGCAGGCCAGAGCAGCCAGGGCCAGCCGAGCGGCGGCAGACTGAGCCCCGCCAGCAGGCCGGCGGCGGTCGCCACGATCCAACGGGACCGACGGTCATTGCCCATGGTCGCCGAACGCTGGAAGCGCCAAGGTCGGGAAAGAACCACGCCGTTTCCCCAAGGAAGCCTCTATTCATGGATCAGGGCAATCTGCTGCAGATGCTGCTGCTGCGCGGCCTCGGCACCACCTCGATGGTGGCCGACCGGCTCAAGTACGTAAGTCAGGAATGGGTCAGCAGCGGCCGCCTCGACCCCAACCACGCCTCCGCCCTGGTCGAGGACGTTCTGCGGGCCCTGCGCGGTGAGACGCCGGAGGTGGAGCAGCAGGCCGGACGCCAGCTGGAGCGCAACCGGGACCAGCTGCTGCAGGACCTGGGTCTGGCCAGGCAGCGCGAACTCGATGAGCTGCGGGGCCGCATCGACCGGCTGGAGCAGGCCCTGCGCCAACGGCAGAACAGCTCCGAGAGCAACGACTGATGGCCCTGGCAGAATCGCCTGACCCAGGAATCTTCCGCATGCGCGACATCCTGATCAGTTCATTGGTCTGCGTGGCCTGTCTGACCCTGGCCCTGGTGAGCCAGCTCGTCTCCCCCTCGGTGGTGGAGGCGGCCCCGCCGGCGGCGGCCGAAGCCGGCATGCGGCAGGCCGTGGCGCTCTCCAGTCTGTCAACCGCGGCACCTGCGGCCCGCCCAGCCGTGACAGCGCCCCTTGAACTCGACCCCGACGCCCCCAACCCCACCCTCTTCACCATGGCCCCCGACACCACAGGCGACCTGGCCTCCACCGGAGCCGCAGCCCTGGGCGGAGAACTCGTCGCCCCCACCGAGCGCACCACCCCCAGCGGGCTGCGCATCACCGACCTGAAGATGGGTGAAGGGCCCGAAGCCAGCGCCGGCCAGACAGTGGTGGTCAACTATCGCGGCACCCTCACCAACGGCAAGGAATTCGACAGCAGCTACGGTCGCGGCCCCTTCAGCTTCCCTCTGGGCGCCGGCCGGGTGATCCGGGGCTGGGACGAAGGCGTGTCCGGCATGAAAGTGGGCGGCAAACGCAAGCTCGTGATTCCCCCCGATCTGGCCTACGGCGAGCGCGGAGCCGGTGGGGTGATCCCCCCCAACGCCACCCTGGTGTTCGAGGTGGAGCTTCTGGAGGTGAAGGGCTGAAGAGCGTCGTCGGCAGACGGACTGCCTGTGACCTTCGTTACAATGCCTCCAATCTGACACTCATCCATGGCTCATCAGCTTCCAGAACTGCCCTACAGCCTCGATGCACTCGAACCCCATATCTCCCGGCAGACCTTGGAGTTCCACCACGGCAAGCACCACGCCGCCTACGTCACCAACCTCAACAAGGCGATCGCAGGCAGCGAGCTTGAGGCCAAGAGCCTGGAGGAGGTGATCCTGGCGGTGGCCGGCAATGGATCCAAGGCAGGCGTGTTCAACAACGCTGCCCAGGTATGGAACCACAGCTTCTACTGGCAGTGCATGAAGCCAGGGGGCGGTGGCTCCCCCAGCGGCGCCCTGGCCGACAAGATCACCGCCGACTTCGGCAGTTTCGACGCCTTCAAGGAACAGTTCAAGACCGCCGGCGCCACTCAGTTCGGCAGCGGTTGGGCCTGGTTGGTTCTCGACAACGGCACCCTGAAGGTCACCAAGACTCCCAACGCTGATCTGCCCCTGGCCCATGGCCAGAAGGCCCTGCTCACCATGGACGTCTGGGAGCATGCGTACTACCTCGACTACCAGAATCGCCGTCCCGACTACATGACTACCTACCTCGACAAGTTGGTCAACTGGGATTTCGTGGCCGCCAACCTGGCCACGGCCTGAGCCTCTTCACCGCCTCCACCCCCGTGCCGCCTGGGTACGGGGTCTTTTTTTGCCTGGGTCACCGGGGACACCCCTGCGATGGCAATGCGGGTGTCAGCTGGCCCCCCGGTCGACAGCCACGGTGCGGATCTCGGTCAGCTCATTGCCGCTGCCGACCAGGGCAGGGGATGGATTGTGGCTGCTTTGAGGATCTTCTCGTGCCGTGACTTTGCAGGCCTGTGATGATCGTCAATCGAAAAGCCCGGTCATGTTCCAGATCGGCGAAATCGCAGGCGGAGGGATCGATCCGCTTCCGGTTGGTGCGTTCGTAGATCTTGAACGGCCCGCAGTCCATCGAGATGTCCCCCAGGGCAATCCAGGCCCCGATCACACCTCCGGGGGGGGTCGTTGTCCAGATACCAGCTGTCCTGATGATTCCTGGTGCCTACACTGCGATCAAACAGCATCGTCTGCCAGTTCACATACATCCCCTCGCCAGCCTGGTCGCGCAGGCAGCGATAGAGCTGATCAGAGGAGATGGGGATTATGGATGGAGTTCCTCAGGTTTCGATTTCCGTCCAGGTTGGGAGATTCGAAGGAGTTCGTGCCCTGGGCGCCAGGTCATCGCATCGGTAGCGCCCCCCCCGGCCGGGCAGCCTCCAGCACCGCCTCGGGGGGGATCCACATGGCATCGCCATAGGAAAAGAAGCGGTAATCGTGGGCGATCGCCTCGGCGTAGAGCGCGAGAAGCCGGCGCCGGCCCACCAGCGCACTGACCAGCAGCAGCAGGGAGCTGCGCGGCAGATGGAAGTTGGTCAGCAGACCCTGCACCACGGCGAAGCGGAAACCGGGCTGGATCACCAGGTTCACAGGCCCGGTATGGGGGGCCAGCCGGCCACCGTTGAGGGCCGCCACCCCCTCCAGGCTGCGCACGCAGGTGGTACCGACGGCGATCACCCGCCCGCCCCGGGCCCGACAGGCCGCCACCGCCTCCACCAGCTCCGGACGCACCTCGACCCACTCGCTGTGCAGCGCCAGCCGGCTGAGGTCCTCGGTCTCCACAGGCCGGAACGTGCCCAGTCCCACGTGGAGGGTCACCGTGGCCCGCTGCACCCCCCTGTCCCGCAGCGCTTCCAGCAGCTCGTCGCTGAGGTGCAGACCGGCCGTGGGGGCCGCCACCGCCCCTGGCCTGGCGGCGTAACGGGTCTGGTAACGACTGTCGTCCATCCCTGCCTCGGCTTCGATGTAGGGCGGCAGGGGCATGGCGCCGTAGCGCTCCAGCAGGGGTTCGATCGCCGCCGCGTCGGCGCAGGCCGGCGGAAAGCGCACCACCCGACCGCCGCTGGCCGGATCGGCGCCCTCGATCCGCACCGGCAGGGCCGGCTGGCCCTCCGCCTCAAGGGTGAGCGTCTCCCCCTGACGCAGCCGCTTCGCCGGGCGGGCCAGGCACAGCCACAGGCCCCCGCCGCGGGGCTCGAGCAGCAGCAGCTCCACGGCCCCACCACTGGCGCGGCGGGCCGCCAGGCGGGCCCGCAGCACCCGGGTGTCGTTCACCACCAGCAGATCGCCGGGCTCCAGCTCCTCCTGCAGGTCCCACACAGTCATGTGGCGGGCCGCCGCCGCATCGGGATCGGGGCCGGCGGCCTCCAGCACCAGCAGACGGGCGGCATGGCGTGGTTCGACCGGCTGCTGGGCGATCAGGGCCTCGGGCAGCACGAAGGCGTAGCTGGAGAGGAGCCCATCGGCGGGATCGGCGGCTTCGGAAAGGGAGCGCATCAGGCCGGCAGGAAGAAACGCACCAGGGTGAAGACCCTGTTCCTCTCGGCCAGCAAAGCCTGTCGCAGGTTGATGCCCCTCTGGTTGAGCAGCAGGCCATCAAGGGGGTAACGGGGGATGGCCACGGGCATCACGATGGTGTGGGAACGGTCAGGGTGCAGGACCTCACAGGCGGCCACGAAGTTCACGAAGGGCTGGATCAGGGAGGCGTAGGGACTGTCCAGGATCACCAGGTCCAGACGGGGATCCTCCCCCACCCACTGCTTCCACTGGGCCCGGATCCGGACAGGATCGTCCCGCTCGGCCCGCACCCAGACGATGCTGTCGTTGCCGATCGGCTCGCTGCGCTCCGGAATCCGGATCGGCCCCCGGTCGGCCTCGGTGGGAGCGATCGCCGCGTCCACCCGGCGATAGCGACGACGGATGCGGGCCAGAACCGCGACGATCAGGGGGATGGCGATCACCACCAGCACCAGCAGGGTGGTGAGGGCCCCCAGAGCATTCATCAGCAACCGGCCCAGCCAGCCCCCGCCGCGACGGCGCCACCAGCGCACCACCATGCCCGCCTGGGAGAGGGTGAAGGCCAGAAACACCCCCAGGGCATAGAGGTTCACGGCCATGGTGGTATCGCCGCGGCAGAGCAGGATGAACAGGGCCGTGCCCATCACCAGCACGCCGATGCCGTTCTGGAACACCAGCCGGTCACCGATCCAGCCCAGCTGGCGGGGCAGGAACCGGTCCTCCGCCAACATCGCCGCCAACCGGGGGAAATCGGCGAAAGCCGTGTTGGCCGCCAGCACCAGGAACAGGCCGAGGGGTTCCAGGGCCGCCAGCGGCGGCGGCGGATCTGGCCGGACACCATGCTCCAGCAGCAGGTTGCCGAAACCGGCCAGGGCCAGCAGCGCCACCATCACCACGAAGGCATAGGTGGGCAGGGCGAAGGCCACCTCGTGGCGCAGCAGGTCCGGCAGCAGGGAGGCCAGGGCCTTGGTGCCGGCCATCAGGCTGACGGCGGCGGTGAGGGTGTAATCCACCAGCAGGGCAGCCGCCGCCCTCCGGGTAGGCCTCGATGGTCTGGCGGTAGGAGAGCACCACGATGGCGATCAGGACGACGATCGCAGCGGTGATCGGCAGAGACAGGCTCAGGGCGCCGCTTCCCGCGAGCACCAGCACCCCCATGGCGGCCTCGGTGGCGTAGGCCACCGAAGAAAGGGCATCGGAGGAGAGGATCGCCAGAGCCTCGAAGCTCGGCAACCGCTCGCTGCGGGCGGCGGACCGTGGCAGGGGAGGCCCGAGGAGCCGGCGAAGCAACGTGGCGGCCACAGGGGAGAGGGAGAACCTGCCTAGAGCGCGAGGCTCTCGGGGCGGTTCTCGATCAGATCGGCCAGATCCTTGAGGAAGGCGGCCGCGTGGGTGCCGTAGATGACCCGATGATCCGCGGTGAGGTTCACCTGCATCTGGCGCCGGACGGCGATCGAGCCGTCCTTGAGCGCCACCACCACAGGCCGGGAGGCGGCCACCGCCAGGATGGCGCCGGTGCCGGGGGGCAGGATCGCGTCGAAGCGATCAACCCCGAACATGCCCAGGTTGGAGAGGGTGAAGGTGCCGGTGGTGTACTCCTCGGGCTTCAGCTGCTTGGAGCGGGAGCGGGCCACCAGGTCGGCCCAGTGGCGGGAGAGGGAATAGAGGTCGGTACGGTCAGCGCCGGCCAGCACCGGTGTGATCAGCCCCCCGTCATCCATGGCCACCGCCACCGCCACGTTCACGGCGGCCGGGTAGGTCATGCCGGCGTCACCGCCGGCCGCATTCACCTGGGGATGGCGGGCCAGGGCCACGCCCACGGCCTTCGCCAGCAGGGCGGTCATGGTGACCCCCTTGGGCTTCACCTGCTTGTAGAAGGCATCGAGCCGGTCGGTGGTGATCGTGTACCCGACGTGGAAGCAGGGGACCGCCAGGCTGGCGTTCATGTTGCGGACGACCGCCTGCTGCAGGGTGTTGAAGGGGACGGTCTCACCAGGGCGCCCGAAGGTCTGACCGGCCGGGGCGGCCGGGGCCGGAGAGGAGCCGTTGCCGGGGGCGGGTGCCATCGCCGGGGCCGTGCCCTCAGCCACCCGCGGCACGCTCACCGGCTGGCCGGCGGCCTGCTCCACGTCTTCGGCCTGAATGCGGCCGTTGGGGCCGCTGCCCCTCACCGCAGCCAGAGCCACGCCGAGCTGGGTGGCCAGCCTGCGGGCCCTGGGCGTGGCCACCACCCGGCCGTCTGTGGCGGCAGCAGGAGCCGGGACCGGCGCCGGCGCGGGAATGGATGGTGTGGCCACCGGGACAGGAGCCGGCGGGGTTGGAGCGGGGGGCGCCGGGGCGGCCGGAGTCGCCGCAGAAGCTGCCGGGGCCGGTGCCGCAGCCGCGGCGACCGGAGACGGAGCCGACGCCTTGGCTGCTGCGATCTCCGCTTCACTCTCCACGATCAGCCCGATGGTCTCCCCCACCGGCGCCGTGCTGCCCGCCTCCATCAGGACGGCGGCCAGGAAGCCTTCCTGGAAAGCCTCCACGTCCATGTCCGCCTTGTCGGACTCCACCACGAGCACCGACTCCCCCCGCTCCACCCGCTCTCCGGGCTTCTTGAGCCACTCCACGATCTTGCCCTCCGTCATCGTGGAGCTGAGGGCCGGCATGAAGATTTCGTGGGTGGCCAACGGGGGATTACCTCTGTGATGGTGGGGATTTTAGGTGGCCAGAGGATCAGCCCCCCTCGATCGCCTCGATCACCCCATCACGCACCAGCACCGACACCTGCAGTTTCTGGACCAGGTTGTCGCCGACCTGGACATCGCAGAAGCTTTCGATCTGGCCCTGCTCGACCACCTGCTCCATTTCCAGTTCGCGCACCTGCCGCTGCTGCTCCAGCACCTGGCGCTTCTGCTCCTCGAACTCGGCCCGTTTGGCCGCCACCTGCTGCTGCACCGAACCCACCTGCTCCTGGACCCGGGGATCGAGGGGATTGGCGCTCTGGCGGCGGATCTCCTCGATCAGCCGCTGCCCCTCCTGCTCCAGCTGGGCCAGCTGCTGGTCGAAGTTGGTGAGGGCGCTGCTGAGCTCCCGCTCGGCATCCTCCTTCCAGCGGGGCGTCACCACCGCCCGCACCGTGATCGAGCGCTTGATGTTCAGGGTTTTGCCGTCGGCCATGGGAAGGGAGGTGCAGGGTGCAGGCTGTCAGGCTGCGGGGGATCCGGTCAACCACGGGGCGCCGTCGGGGGGCAGGATCAGCGGTCACCGAAGAGCACGGCGATGGCGGCCCGGTTCCGTTCGGCGATGCGATCCCGCCGTTGCTTGAGGGTCTGGGTGAGCAGGCCATTGTCGATGCTGAAGGGCTCCACCAGGGCCACTCCCCCCAGCCGCTCGTCCGGCCGGGACCCTGGCCGGGCCGCCAGCAGGCGGTTGCACTCCCGGCAGAGGGCCCGCAGCAGGGCCGGGTCAGCCGCGGCGCCGGCTCCAGGGGCGGGGAGGGGCAGATCTGCAGCCGCCGCGAAGGCCTCCAGGGCCTCGGGTTTCAGCACCAGCAGGGCGCCGAGCTGCTTGCGGTCCTGGCCCACCACCATCACCTGCTCCACCAGGGAGGAGGCGACCAGGGCCTCCTCCAGGGGACCCGGTTCGATGTTCTCTCCGCTGCTGAGCACGATGGTGTCCTTGGCCCGGCCGGTCAGCACCAGGGTTCCATCCGCCAGGAGCAGGCCCAGATCACCGGTATCGAACCAGCCCTCCCCATCCAGCACCTTGGCTGTGGCCTCGGGTTTGTGGTGGTAGCCCGCCATCACCTGGGGCCCCCGGGCCAGCACCAGTCCCCGCTCGCCTGGGGCAAGCGTCCTGCCGCTGACCGGATCCACCACCTTCACCTCTGTGTCCGGCAGGGGCTGGCCGGCGCTGCCCCGTCGGTTGCTCCAGGCCCTCCGGCAGGTGAGCACGGGGCTGGTCTCGGTGAGGCCGTAGCCCACCAGCAGCTCGATGCCGACGGCCTCGAAGAAGCCATCCACATGGACGGCCAGGGCGCCGCCGCCGCTGATGGCCGTGCGCAGCCGGCCGCCCACCAGCTGGCCGCGCACCTTGGGCCAGAGCAGAGTGCCGGCCAGGGCGTGCAGGGGCCAGGCCACCAGGGCACCGGCGGCGGCCAGCATCCGAACCGGGGCGGATTCGGCCGTCAAGGTGAGATCCAGGGCCACCCGCCGGTTGCGGTGGTAGGCCCGGCTGAGGGCCAGGGCGGAGCGCAGCAGGCGCTGGCGGGAGGCGGGCATGGCCGCCAGGGCATCCTCGAAACCGGACAGCAGGGCCTCCCACAGCCGGGGCACACTGATCAGGTACTGGGGGCGCACCTTCTGCAGGTCCGGGCGCAGGTGCTTCAGGGTGGTGTAGGTCTGCCGGCAGCCGCAGCTCAGCAGGAAGTACTCGGCGGTGCGCTCGTAGGCATGCCAGATGGGCAGCACGCTGAGCACCTGGTCGCCGGGATTCGGGGCCACCGCCACCCCGAGCGTGCGCAGTTGATGGAGGAGATTGGCGTGGCTGAGGGGCACCCCCTTGGGCTGGCCGGTGGTGCCGGAGGTGTAGAGGAGGGTGGCCAGCCGCTGGGGCCCCCCGCTGGGAAGCGGTGGCGGAGCCTGGGCTGCTCCGCGCGCCAGCAGCTCCCGCCAGGGGAGGCAGGGCAACGGTGGGGGATCCGCAGGAGCCTCACCCTCCAGCAGCACCACGAAGCGAAGCCGTTCCAGGGCCGGGCCTTCGAGCGCCAGACGCTCCAGCAGGGCGGCCGATTCCACC
Source organism: uncultured bacterium (assembly GCA_942491175.1). Classification (GTDB taxonomy): domain Bacteria; phylum Cyanobacteriota; class Cyanobacteriia; order PCC-6307; family Cyanobiaceae; genus Cyanobium. The sequence goes on from CALNZO010000008.1 coordinate 288,854, forward strand.
ACCAGTCCGACGGCACCGGCATCCTCGAGGATGTATCGCAATTCCTCGACCGGAGCTCCGCTGCCCCGCACCGCATCAGCGGCGCCGGCCCGCATCAGCCCCTGGTCGGCCACCAGCCAGCGGGGACCGTTCTCCGCGAACAGCGCCACCACATCCCCGGCCCTCACCCCCAGGTCGGCAAAGGCCGCCGCCGCCCGATCGATCGCCTGGCGCAGCTCCCGGTATCGAAACGTTTCCGGATGGCGGCCATGGGGGGCCTCCAGGGCGACCGCCTCGCCATGGAGGCGCTCGAGTTCGGGCCAGAGGCCCTCCAGTCCCTCCAGTCGGCTCCAGTCGTGGCGGCTGGCCAGGGCGCGGCGGTCATGGAGGCTGCCGCTCCAATGGATCTCGGCTCTGGCGTTCATGGGCGGCAGGCGCGGAGGGGGCGGGAGCTCAGGATTCTCCCAGGCCTGCCCTGCTCCATTCCGGCCCCGGGGCCGCCAGAACCTCCTGGAGCCGCGGTGGCCGCAGGGCCAGCCCGAACCGCCGGGCGAAGGCCTTCAGCAGCAGAGGCGCCACCCGCTCCGGAGTGAGGCCGGGCCGCCAGTCCACCAGCCGGCCCACGGGCCGCTCGCCAATCCCGCAGGGGACGATCGCCCCGAAGCCCTCCAGTCCACAGTCCACGTTCAGCGCCAGCCCGTGCTGACTGATCCAGCGGCGGGCGCCGATGCCGATCGCCGCCAGCTTGCGGCCCTCCAGCCACACCCCGGTGAGACCCTCCACCCGCTCCCCCTCCAGGCCCAGGTCCCGGAGCACCGCCAGCACCACGTCCTCGAGGGCCCGCAGATAGAGGTGCAGGTCGCCGCCATGGCGCTGCAGGTCGAGCACCGGGTAGAGGACCAGCTGACCCGGCAGGTGGTGGGTGACCTCACCGCCCCGGTCGATGCGGAACAGGGGCAGGGGCGGATGGGCGGGGTCAAACCCCAGGTGGTCGAGGCTGGCCCCCCGGCCCAGGGTGTAGCAGGGCTCGTGCTGGAGCAGGAGCAGGGCGTCCGGGAGGGCGGGATCGTCGAGGCGCCGGCGCTGCAGCCGGCGCTGCCACTCCCAGGCCAGGGGGAAGGGAACCGGGCCCTGGGGTTCAAAAAGAATTGCGGGAGTGTTGGGAACCATGCAACTCCGTTCCTAGCCTGGGAAGGAACCCAGAGTCCGCATTCCTCTGGGGGGCGCATCCGAATGAAACTGCTGATCCACGGCCGCAATCTCGACGTCACACCGGCGATCAGGGAGTACACCGAAACCAAGCTGAACCGAGCCATCAGCCACTTCAATGGCATGGTCAAGGAGGCCGACGTGCACCTGTCGGTGGCTCGCAATCCCCGGGTCCCCCAGCAGACGGCTGAAGTCACGGTCTTCGCCAACGGCATGGTGATCCGGGCCCAGGAACGCAGCGAAAATCTCTACGCCAGCATCGACATGGTGGCGACCAAGCTGAGCCGCCAGCTGACGCGCTACAAGGACAGGCTCCAGGAGCGCAGCCAGGGACCGGTGCACCGCTCCGCCGCCGCTGAGGAAGCCGGCGCCGCCAGCCTCCCCGACCCCGGTGGCTCCCTCACCGATGGCCTTGAGCCCGCCGTGCCCCACCGCGGGGTGCGCCGCAAGTACTTCGCCATGCCGGCGATGGAACTGGAGGAGGCCCTGCACCAGCTGGATCTGATCGACCACGACTTCTACATGTTCCGCGAGGCGTCCACGGGCCAGATCCAGGTGGTCTACAGGCGCAACCACGGCGGCTTCGGCGTCATCCAGGCCCGTGACGCCTGAGCGGCAGGCGGAAAGGCCCGATCTCGCCCCCCTGATCGACCACGCCCTGCTGGACCCCCACCGGGGGGTGGAGGCGATCCATCGATGTTGTGATGAGGCCCGCCACTTCGGCTTCGCCGGGGTGTGTCTGGCCTCCCGCTGGCTGGGAGTGGCCCGCGAGAGGTTGCCGGTGGAGGGACCGGTGAAATTGATCGGAGTGGTGGCGTTCCCCTTCGGCGCCGTTCCCACGGCGATCAAGCGGGCCGAGGCGGAGTCGGCCGCCGCCGCCGGTGCCGACGAACTGGACGTGGTGCCGGATTTCGGTGCCCTGGCCGATGGCGACGGCGGCGCCGTGCTCGACGATCTGGCGGCCATCACCGATCTGGGCCTGCCGGTGAAGGTGATCCTGGAGGTGGGACGCCTGGATCCGGAGGCCCTGGCCCTGCTGGTGGAGATCAGCATCGATGCCGGCGCCCGCTACCTCAAGACCGGCAGCGGCTTCGGTCCTCCCGTCACCACGGATCAGGTGTCCCGCCTGGTGGATCTGGCCCGGGGCCGGGCCGCCGTCAAGGCCGCCGGCGGCATCGCCGATCTGGAGCAGGCCCTGGCCCTGGTGGCGGCCGGCGCCGGCCGGCTGGGCACGAGCCGGGGTGTGGCCCTGATGCAGGCCCTGCGGGCCGGGGCCTGAGCCGACGGTGATGCCCCCCCTGCCACCCCCCGTGCCCGGGCGCCGTGCCTGAGCGCAGCCTCGAAGGCCTCGTCCTCACCTGTCGCCCCCTGGGGGAACACGACCGGCTGCTCACCCTGCTGAGCGAGAGCGAAGGCCTCACTCGCCTGGCGGTGCCGGGGGCGCGGCGGCCGAAGAGCAGCCTGGCGGCCGCGGTGCCCCTGGCCCATCTCCATCTGCAGGTGGGGGGGCGCGGCGGCCTGGGACGAGTGCGTCAGCTGCGGGTGCTGCGCAACTACACCGGACTGGCCCAGCGGCTGGAGACCCTGGCCGCGGCCCAGGCCCTGGCGGAGCTGTGCCTGAAACTCGTACCCGGCGAGGCCCCGGCACCGGGCATGCTCGCCGACCTTCTGCTGCAGCTGGGCCGTCTGGAGGGAGTGGTGACGGAGCGGGCCGAGCGGGTGGAGGCCGTGGCGGTGGCGGTCCAGGGGAGTGTGCACCTGCTGGCCCTGGGGGGCTTCGCTCTGCCGCTGCAGCACTGCGCCCGCAGCGGCGCCCCACTGACGCCCCCGATCGGTGACTGGGAGTGGCGCAGCAGCCTGCTCCCCAGCGAGGGGCTCGCGATCGGTGCGGTCCCCGGCGCCCGGGTGATGCTGAATGCCTCCGAGCTGGCCCTGCTGCAGCGACTGACACGACCCGGCCCGCCCCGACGCCGCGATGGCCAGCTGATGGGTCCGGAGGCGGTGTGGCTGCACCTGCTGGATCTGGTGGAAGCATGGTGCGGCGAGCATCTGGGCCAGCGACCGCGAGCCTTCAGACTGCTGCGGACTGCCTGCGAAGCCATGCCCCCGACCCCGTCCGAGCCCACATGAGCCCGAGCGGCAAGAACGAGAGGGGGCTGGCCGTGGTCCTGGCCCTGCCGGGCTTCCGGCGGCTCTGGATCGGCCAGGTGTTCTCCCAGCTGGCGGACAAGTTCTACATCGTGCTGATGGTGTTCCTGATCGCCCAGTACTGGGTGACGGACACCCCCCAGAGCAACGAAGCCCTCGCCGAGGCGGCCGCCGCCATCCGGATGAGCTTCGAGACCCGGGCCCAGATGATCACCCTGCTGGCCACGGGCATCTACGTGGCCAACACCGTGCCGGCCATGCTGCTGGGCACGGTGGCGGGCGTCTGGGCCGACCGCTGGCCGAAGCGCACCGTGATGGTGGCCTCCAACGGCCTTCGCGCCGCCCTGACGCTGCTGGCCCCCCTGTGTCTGCTGCCGGGGCCGATGTGGCTGGGACTCAGCTGGGGCTACTGGGCTCTGGTAGCCATGACCTTCTGCGAGTCGGTGCTCACCCAGTTCTTCGCCCCGGCCGAGCAGGCGGCCATTCCCCTGCTGGTGGCCAACCCCAACCTGCTGGCGGCCAACTCGGTGTATCAGGCCACCAGCATGGCCGCCACCATCGTCGGTTTCGCCCTGGGGGACCCGATCCTGCGCCTGCTGCGCTCGCTGCTGGCCCAGGTGGGGATCGGCGGCGGAGAGTTCGTTCTGTTGCCCCTTTGCTATGGGGCGGCGGCCGTGGCCATCGCCGGGATCGTGATCCCCGAACCGCCGCGAGAGCCACGGTCGATCTCGGTCTGGCAGGAGATCGTCGAAGGGCTGCAGGTGCTGCGGGAGCGCCCCAACGTCCGCCGCGCCATGCTCCAGCTGGTGCTGCTCTACAGCCTGCTGGCAGCCCTGTACGTGCTGGCGATCAGCCTGGCGGCCGCCATCGGCAGGCTGGGCCCCACCCGCTTCGGCTTCCTGCTGGCCATGAGCGGTGTGGGCCTGGCCCTGGGGGCCGTGGCGATGGCCCAGCTGGGGGACCGCTTCAACCGGCGCCTCCTGGCCAGTGCCGGTCTGGGCACCATCGCCTGGTGCCTGGTGCTGCTGGGCCAGCTGCGGGGCAGTCTTGTCTTCACCCTGCTCCTCTGCGGGCTGCTGGGGGTGGGCGCCGCCCTGCTGGCGATCCCTGCCCAGACCACGATCCAGGAAGACACGCCGGAGAACCAGCGGGGCCGCGTGTTCGGTCTGCAGAACAACCTGATCAACATCGCCCTGAGCCTGCCCCTGGTGCTGGCCGGCACCGTGGTGAGCCGCTACGGACTTCTGCCGGTGCTCTGGGGGCTGGCGGCCATCGCGGCCATCGCGGCCCTCAGCGAGCGCCCCTGGCGGAGAGGGGTTGCCCCCCGGGATCGCTGCTAAATTCTGCTGTTGCAAGTGTCGTACAGGTGATGCACATTGCCTGGTTGGGCAAGAAATCCCCGTTCTGCGGCAACGTCACCTACGGCCTGAGCACCACCGAAGCCCTGCGGCAGCGCGGCCACGCGGTGAGCTTCATCCACTTCCACACCCCCGCCAGCGGCGAGCCGATGGAAAACCCGGAGGTGGCCCTGCCCTATCTGGTCAAATCGCAGGTTTACACGATTCCGTCCCCCGGAGCCCAGCGGGAGTTGCGGGAGTCGCTGGAGCGGCTCCGGCCCGATGTGGTGCACGCCAGCCTCACCCTCTCCCCTCTCGACTTCCGCCTGCCGGATCTCTGCCAGCAGCTGGGTCTGCCGCTGGTGGCCACCTTCCATCCCCCCTTCGACGCCGGGTTGCGCAACCTCACCGCCGGCACCCAGCAGCTGACCTACCAGCTCTACGCACCCTCGCTGGCGAAATTCGACCGGGTGATCGTGTTTTCCGATCTGCAGGCCGATGTGCTGGTGCGGCTCGGGGTGCGCCGGGAGCGGCTGGCGGTGATTCCCAACGGGGTCGACACCGACGCCTGGGCACCGGCGGCCCTGGGCGCCGAATCCGACCTGGCCCTGCTGCGGCTCCAGGTGGGAGGACGGCGGGTGTTCCTCTACATGGGCCGCGTGGCCACGGAGAAGAACGTCGAGGCCCTGCTGAAGGCCTGGCGACTGGTGAGGCCCCGGGGCTGCGTACTGGTGATCGTGGGGGACGGTCCTCTGCGCTCCTCGCTGCAGAACAGCAGCGAAACCGATGTGATCTGGTGGGGTTACGAGCCCAGCCGCGCCCGACGGGTGGCCCTTCTGCAACTGGCGGAGGTGTTCCTTCTGCCCTCCCTGGTGGAAGGGCTCTCCCTGGCCCTGCTGGAGGCCATGGCCTGCGGCACCGCCTGCGTGGCCACCGACGCCGGGGCCGACGGGGAGGTGCTGGAGGGCGGCGCCGGCATCGTGATCAGCACCCAGGGCGTCACAACCCAGCTGCGGACGCTGCTGCCGGTGCTGCGGGAGCAGCCTGTGCTCACAGCCGAACTGGGTCGCCGGGCGCGGGAAAGAGTCCTGGAGCGTTACACGCTTACTGGCAACATCGACGCTCTTGAGCGACTTTACGAAGAACTAAGCCCCCAGCCGGTGGCTGCCTGACCAGGCTTTTTTCAGGCTGCATTAAGCTCTGCGGAATCTGCCGATTCGGGTCAAGATATGGGACGGTGATCGGTTCCATGAATACCTCCTTTCCGCATCAGGGACGTTCGACGCAGGGATCGTTGCTGTCCACCGCCGCCAAGTCAGTGACGTGCTCTGAGAGGCCCACCGT